>CAVRCI010000012.1:0-124097 GCA_963719495.1 uncultured Verrucomicrobiae bacterium | reverse complement strand
AAAACCACAACCAAAAGAAAAACCACACCATGGCAGCAAACATCAAACCCATCGGCGACCGCGTGCTCGTGAAGCCGCTCGAAGAGGGTGAAGTCAAAAAAGGCGGGATCATCATTCCCGACACCGCGAAAGAGAAACCCCAGGAAGGCGAAGTCGTTGCTCTCGGCACCGGCAAGCTCGACGACAACGGCAAGAAAGTCGAATTCACGGTGAAGAAGGGCGACAAGGTCCTCATCTCCAAATACGGCGGCACCGAAGTCAAATTCGACGGCGACAGCTATCTCATCATGCGCGAGGACGACATCCTCGGCATCCTCGGCTAATTCCTAGCCAATCCACTTAAAACCTAATTCTTAAAACCTAAGACTCAAAAAAATCATGGCAGCAAAGCAAATCCAATTCGACGAAGCAGCCCGACAGGCGCTCCTTCGCGGTGTCGAGAAGCTGGCGAAAGCCGTCAAGGCGACCCTCGGGCCGGCCGGACGCAACGTCATTCTCGACAAGAAATTCGGCAGTCCGACGATCACCAAAGACGGTGTCACGGTCGCCAAGGAAATCGAACTCGACGATCCCTACGAGAACATGGGCGCTCAGCTCGTTCGCGAAGTGGCCTCCAAGACCAGCGACATCGCCGGTGACGGAACGACGACCGCGACCGTTCTCGCCGAAGCGATCTATCGCGAAGGTCTCAAGAACGTGACCGCCGGTGCGAACCCGACGTCGCTCCAGCGCGGCATCAACAAAGCCGTCGAAGCCATCGTCGCCGAGCTCGGTCGCATCAGCAAGAAGGTCAAGGACAGCAGCGAGATCGCGCAGGTCGCGACCGTCTCGGCCAACTGGGACGTGACCATCGGTCAGATCATCGCCGACGCGATGGAGAAGGTCGGCAAAGACGGCACCATCACGGTCGAAGAGGCCAAGTCCATCGAAACCACCCTCGACGTCGTCGAAGGCATGCAGTTCGACAAGGGCTACCTCTCGCCCTACTTCGTGACCAACGCGGAGAGCATGGAAGTCGTGCTCGATAACGCCTACATCCTCATCCACGAGAAGAAGATCAGCAGCTTGAAGGACCTCCTTCCGTTGCTCGAGAAAGTCGCCAAGAGCGGTCGTCCCTTCCTCATCATCGCGGAAGACGTCGAAGGCGAAGCCCTCGCGACCCTCGTGGTCAACAAGCTCCGCGGCACGCTCCAGATCTGCGCCGTCAAGGCTCCAGGATTCGGTGATCGCCGCAAGGCCATGATGGAAGACATCGCGGTCCTCACGGGTGGTCGTTGCATCACGGAAGATCTCGGCATCAAGCTCGAGAACATCACGCTCGACGACCTCGGCGAGGCCAAGCACGTCTCCATCGACAAGGAAAACACCACCATCGTCGAAGGCAGCGGTCAGTCGGCCGACATCCAGGGCCGCGTGTCCCAGATCCGTCGTCAGATCGAAGAGACCACCAGCGACTACGACCGTGAGAAGCTCCAGGAGCGCCTCGCCAAGTTGGCCGGCGGTGTGGCCGTCATCAACGTCGGTGCCGCCACCGAGACCGAGATGAAGGAGAAGAAAGCCCGCGTCGAAGACGCCCTCCACGCGACCCGTGCGGCCGTCGAAGAAGGCATCGTCCCCGGAGGCGGCGTCGCTCTCGTCCGCGCCCAAAAGGCGCTCGAGAAAGTCGTCCTCGAAGGTGACGAAGCCATCGGTCTCGCGATCGTGAGCCGAGCCATCGAAGCCCCGCTTCGCCAGCTCGCCAACAACGCCGGACTCGAAGGCGCGCTCATCGTGCAGGAAGTCAAGAAGCGCAAGGGCAACGAAGGCCTCAACATTGCGACCGGCGAATACGTCGATCTCGTGAAGGCCGGCGTCGTCGATCCAACGAAGGTGACCCGCAGTGCTCTGCAGAACGCCTCGTCGATCAGCGCCTTGCTCCTCACCACGGAGGCTCTCATCACCGAGATCCCCGAGACTGACAAGCCAGCTGCACCTGCCCCCGACATGGGCGGCATGGGTGGCATGGGCGGAATGTATTAATCCATTCCGATCCGACACTTTGATCCAAAGCGCCTCGGCGCTTCGAGATCGCAGACAGCCCCGGCACCAGCCGGGGCTGTTCTATTTTCCGAGCCGTTGCGGGGGGAGCTTGGGCCAGATACCGAGTCTCGAGGATCAGTGGACTCCTGATTGTAGCAGCGTGTCTGGGACCGCCGCTGATTTCCGCGACAATGGAATCTTCCCCCCTAGCCAGACCACTGGCGGTCATAGACCGCCGCTACAGCCACGGTGAGGTTCATTGTGCGATTTGTTATGAGCTTTCGAACTGAGAAATGACGCGATTCGTGGAGTCTCTGCGGGAATAGCCAGAATCCGGAAGACGAGCCTCCCGGCGGTCGTCACGTCGCACTCGCAAGCGGGCGGTTCTTTGTTTTCAGACAATTTGTTTCAAACACGGCTCGGCGGGAGCCTCGCCCTCCGGGGTTGGATCTGATCGTCGCCGTGGCTTCGGCGAATTCGGTTTGCGGCGCGTGGGAGTCTCCTTTACCGTCCCTTGATGAAACTTTCCCTGGGCCTTCAAGCGTTTGGCTGGCTGATCGCGGTGGCCGTGAGCGGATTGGCCGGGGAAAAACCGCCTACCGCACCCCGATTCTTCCAGCACCCGAACTCCTGCCGGGAGTCGCTCTCCGGAGTCATAATTCCGGAGCCGTTCGCGGAACGAACCTGCCCGCGCCCTTGACGAGGTCCGAGGCGAGCGAGTTTCCCTACTCGATGGTGGGTTCGCTCGATTTCCGGAGCGGGCGCGGTCGTTTTCAACGGGAGCGCGACGCTCGTCAAGCCGACCGTGGCGCTGACGGCCGGGCACAATCTCTACGACGGCGAGAGTGGATTCAGTTCCAACGTGCGGTTTGCCCGGGGGTTGTATGCGGGCAGCGCCCAGCGCCGGGCCACGGCTAAGGCAATCTACCTCACCGCAGAAACCTACGTGAACGAGGCGGATCGGGATCCCAACACGAACCGAGCGTTTTCGTTCGATACGGGCTGGATCACGTTCCGTGGTCGCCTGGCGGGTGCCCAGTCCGCGCGCTACACGAGCCGATACGCGTATCTTACCAGCGGGCGCCCCACCGTGGCGGTGGGATACGGATTGGACTTTCACAATGGCCGGGAGCCACTGGTGGTCGAGCCGACGGCGGGATTTTTCCGCAAGCGGGGAGCCTACTTCGAGAACGCGACCTACGGCACGGAAGGCGGCATGAGCGGCGGACCGCTCTTCGGGACGTATCGGGGGCAACTCGTGCAGATCGGGGTCGTGGTTTCGGGATTCGACGACTACACGCAGTCGGGGATCCGGGGATCGACCGCCGACTCCTGCGCCAGCTGCGAGCGGCTCGGTGAAGTGGTGGATCGCCGCAGCGACGTCGCTGGCCCTTGGGTTCCCATGGGACGTTCGCGCGGAAGAACTTCGGGAGGACCCGGGGGACCGCGATTTCGCTCGGGGGAGCGTCGACGATCCAATCGCCGAATTAACGGCCCGTCGGGAGGAACTCGCCCGCGAATTCGAGGCGGTTCCGTCCGATCGTCTTGCGGAGGAGATCGGCGAGAGCTATCGCGACGCGGCGTCGACGGGGCCGGAGCGCTTCGGATTCGGCGAGGAAGGGCGCTTGGTCACGAGTTCGCGCCGGGTGGGGCTGCTCGATTACCTGGACGACCAGAGTGCCCGGTTGGGTGGGGAGGTCGTGGCCGAGGTGTCGGAGAAACTCGCCAGCAGTCCCGACGGGACCCCCAACGAGCGCGTCGTCGCGTGGCGAAATGCCGCCCGACACTCGGGCGAGGGGATGGCGGCGCTGGCCGAGCGGCTTCGGGGAGTTTTCGAGGACCCCGACGCTTTCGCGAAAGCCCCCTTCGCGTTTTTACAGGCGCTCGACGGGGTGGTGTTTCTGGAGGACGCGACGTTCGTTCCGGATCTCGTTCAGCTCGCACGGGACGAGTCCTTGGCGGGGCCGGCGAGAATCACCCTGCACCGTCTCGCGACCGCTAATCCCATCGGGGTGGCCCGAACGCTCGCGGACCGACCGGACTTACTGGCCGACTTGCCGGAGATTCGCGCGGATCTGATTGCCTGCCTGGATCCGGTGGAGCCTGCGGCGGCGGACGCGCTCGGGACCTATCTGCGGCGGTCCGACGTCGAGGATGCGGAGAAGGCGCGGATGCTCCAGCGGCTTTCGCAACCGGCTTTCGTGATCGCGGATGGGATTTTCACCGGGGCGGGAGAGCCGGAAGAAGTGACGGACGAGCGCGCCGCCGCGCTCGGAAAGCTGCGAGGGGAATGGTTGGAGGATCCGGAGTTCCTGAAAAACCACAACCAAAAGAAAAACCACACCATGGCAGCAAACATCAAACCCATCGGCGACCGCGTGCTCGTGAAGCCGCTCGAAGAGGGTGAAGTCAAAAAAGGCGGGATCATCATTCCCGACACCGCGAAAGAGAAACCCCAGGAAGGCGAAGTCGTTGCTCTCGGCACCGGCAAGCTCGACGACAACGGCAAGAAAGTCGAATTCACGGTGAAGAAGGGCGACAAAGTCCTCATCTCCAAATACGGCGGCACCGAAGTCAAATTCGACGGCGACAGCTATCTCATCATGCGCGAGGACGACATCCTCGGCATCCTCGGCTAATTCCTAGCCAATCCACTTAAAACCTAATTCTTAAAACCTAAGACTCAAAAAAATCATGGCAGCAAAGCAAATCCAATTCGACGAAGCAGCCCGGCAGGCGCTCCTTCGCGGTGTCGAGAAGCTGGCGAAAGCCGTCAAGGCGACCCTCGGGCCGGCCGGACGCAACGTCATCCTCGACAAGAAATTCGGCAGTCCGACGATCACCAAAGACGGTGTCACGGTCGCCAAGGAGATCGAACTCGACGATCCCTACGAGAACATGGGCGCCCAGCTCGTTCGCGAAGTGGCCTCCAAGACCAGCGACATCGCCGGTGACGGCACCACGACCGCGACCGTTCTCGCCGAAGCGATCTATCGCGAAGGCCTGAAGAACGTGACCGCCGGCGCGAACCCGACGTCGCTCCAGCGCGGCATCAACAAAGCCGTTGAAGCCATCGTCGCCGAGCTCGCTCGCATCAGCAAGAAGGTCAAGGACAGCTCCGAGATCGCTCAGGTTGCGACCGTTTCGGCCAACTGGGACGTCACCATCGGCCAGATCATCGCCGATGCGATGGAGAAGGTCGGCAAGGACGGCACGATCACGGTCGAAGAGGCCAAGTCCATCGAAACCACCCTCGACGTCGTCGAAGGCATGCAGTTCGACAAGGGCTACCTCTCGCCCTACTTCGTGACCAACGCCGAGAGCATGGAAGTCGTTCTCGACAACGCCTACATCCTCATCCACGAGAAGAAGATCAGCAGCTTGAAGGACCTCCTTCCCCTGCTCGAGAAGGTCGCCAAGAGCGGTCGTCCCTTCCTCATCATCGCGGAAGACGTCGAAGGCGAAGCCCTCGCGACCCTCGTGGTCAACAAACTCCGCGGCACGCTCCAGATCTGCGCCGTCAAGGCTCCAGGATTTGGTGATCGCCGCAAGGCCATGATGGAAGACATCGCGGTCCTCACGGGTGGTCGTTGCATCACGGAAGATCTCGGCATCAAGCTTGAGAACATCACGCTCGACGACCTCGGCGAGGCCAAGCACGTCTCCATCGACAAGGAAAACACCACCATCGTTGAAGGCAGCGGTCAGTCGGCCGACATCCAGGGCCGCGTGTCCCAGATCCGTCGTCAGATCGAAGAGACCACCAGCGACTACGACCGTGAGAAGCTCCAGGAGCGCCTCGCCAAGTTGGCCGGCGGTGTGGCCGTCATCAACGTCGGTGCCGCCACCGAGACCGAGATGAAAGAGAAGAAAGCCCGCGTCGAAGACGCCCTCCACGCGACCCGTGCGGCCGTCGAAGAAGGCATCGTCCCCGGAGGCGGCGTCGCTCTCGTCCGCGCCCAAAAGGCGCTCGAGAAAGTCGTCCTCGAGGGCGACGAAGCCATCGGTCTCGCGATCGTGAGCCGAGCGATCGAAGCCCCGCTTCGCCAGCTCGCCAACAACGCCGGACTCGAAGGCGCGCTCATCGTGCAGGAAGTCAAGAAGCGCAAGGGCAACGAAGGCCTCAACATTGCGACCGGCGAATACGTCGATCTCGTGAAGGCCGGCGTCGTCGATCCAACGAAGGTGACCCGCAGTGCTCTGCAGAACGCCTCGTCGATCAGCGCCTTGCTCCTCACCACGGAGGCTCTCATCACCGAGATCCCCGAGACTGACAAGCCAGCTGCACCTGCCCCCGATATGGGCGGCATGGGTGGCATGGGCGGAATGTATTAATCCGTTCCGATCCGACACTTTGATCCAAAGCGCCTCGGCGCTTCGAGATCGCAGACAGCCCCGGCACCAGCCGGGGCTGTTCTATTTTCCGAGCCGATGCGGGGGGAGCTTGGGCCTGATACCGAGTCTCGAGGATCAGAGGACTCCTGATTGTAGCGGCGTGTCTGTGACCGCCGCTGATTTCCGCGACAATGGAATCTTCCCCCCCTGCCAGGCCACCGGCGGTCATAGACCGCCGCTACAGCCACGGTCAGGTTCATCGTGCGATTTGTTATGAGCTTTCGAACTGAGAAATGACGCGATTCGTGGAGTCTCTGCGGGAATAGCTCGAATCCGGAAGACGAGCCTCCCGGCGGTCGTCACGTCGCACTCGCAAGCGGGCGGTTCTTTGTTTTCAGACGATTTGTTTCAAACGTAGCTCGGCGGGAGCCTCGCCCTCCGGGGTTGGATCTGATCGTCGCCATGGCTTCGGCAAATTCGGTTTGCGGCGCGTGGGAGTCTCCTTTACCGTCACTTGATGAAACTTTCCCTGGGCCTTCAAGCGTTTGGCTGGCTGATCGCGGTGGCCGTGAGCGGATTGGCCGGGGAAAAACCCGCCTACCGCACCCCGATTCTTCCAGCACCCGAACTCCTCCCGGGAGTCGCTCTCCGGAGTCATAATTCCAAAGCCGTTCGCGGAACGAACCTGCCCGCGCCGTTGACGAGGTCCGAGGCGAGCGAGTTTCCCTACACGATGGTGGGTTCGCTCGATTTCCGGAGCGGGCGCGGTCGTTTCAACGGGAGCGCGACGCTCGTCAAGCCGACCGTGGCGCTGACGGCCGGGCACAATCTCTACGACGGCGAGAGTGGATTTAGTTCCAACGTGCGGTTTGCCCGGGGGTTGTATGCGGGCAGCGCCCAGCGCCGGGCCACGGCTAAGGCAATCTACCTCACCGCAGAAACCTACGTGAACGAGGCGGATCGGGATCCCAACACGAACCGAGCGTTTTCGTTCGATACGGGCTGGATCACGTTCCGTGGTCGCCTGGCGGGTGCCCAGTCCGCGCGCTACACGAGCCGATACGCGTATCTTACCAGCGGGCGCCCCACCGTCGCGGTGGGATACGGATTGGACTTTCACAATGGCCGGGAGCCACTGGTGGTCGAGCCGACGGCGGGATTTTTCCGCAAGCGGGGAGCCTACTTCGAGAACGCGACCTACGGCACGGAAGGCGGCATGAGCGGCGGACCGCTCTTCGGGACGTATCGGGGGAAACTCGTGCAGATCGGGGTCGTGGTTTCGGGATTCGACGACTACACGCAGTCGGGGATCCGGGCGATCGATCGCCGACTCCTGCGCCAGCTGCGAGCGGCTCGGTGAAGTGGTGGATCGCCGCGGCGACGGCGCTGGCCCTTGGGTTCCCATGGGACGTTCGCGCGGAAGAACTTCGGGACGACCCGGGGGACCGTGATTTCGCTCGGGGGAGCGTCGACGATCCAATCGCCGAATTGACGGCCCGTCGGGAGGAACTCGCCCGCGAATTCGAGGCGATTCCGGCCGATCGTCTGGCGGAGGAGATCGGCGAGAGCTATCGCAACGCGGCGTCGACGGGGCCGGAGCGCTTCGGATTCGGCGAGGAAGGGCGCCTGGTCACGAGTTCGCGCCGGGTGGGGCTGCTCGATTACCTGGACGACCAGAGTGCCCGGTTGGGTGGGGAGGTCGTGGCCGAGGTGTCGGAGAAACTCGCCAGCAGTCCCGACGGGACCCCCAACGAGCGCGTCGTCGCGTGGCGAAATGCCGCCCGGCACTCGGGCGCGGGGATGGCGGCGCTGGCCGAGCGGCTGCGGGGAGTTTTCGAGGACCCCGACGCTTTCGCGAAAGCCCCCTTCGCGTTTTTACAGGCGCTCGACGGGGTGGTGTTTCTGGAGGACGCGACGTTCGTTCCGGATCTCGTTCAGCTCGCACGGGTCGAGTCCTTGGCGGGGCCGGCGAGAATCACCCTGCACCGTCTCGCGACCGCCAATCCCATCGGGGTGGCCCGAACGCTCGCGGACCGACCGGACTTACTGGCGGACTTGCCGGAGATTCGCGCGGATTTGATTGCCTGCCTGGATCCGTTGAAGCCCGCGGCGGCGGACGCGCTCGCGAGTTATCTGCGGCGGTCCGACGTGGAGGATGCGGAGAAGGCGAGGATGCTTCAACGGCTCTCGCAGCCGGCGTTCGTGATCGCGGATGGGATTTTCACCGGGCCGGGAGAGCCGAGGGAAGTCAAGGACGAGCGCGCCGTTGCGCTCGAAAAGCTACGGGGGGAATGGTTGGTGGATCCGGAGTTCGTTTCGCTCTGGCAGCTCGTTCGGGACAACCTCGCATTTGATGGTGGCGGCGAGCTTGGTGGGGAGGATTGAAACACCCAGCAGCGCTCGGAGCTTATTGTTGCAAGTTTGTAGAGTTTAGAGAAGTTTCGTCTTGTTTTCGGCCCCTTCCGAGCTTAACTCCCGTGCTACCCGACCCCGATGAGGTGGAGGATCAGGTCGAGCACCCCTTAACCACAATACTTTATGAATTCGTTGAACCATTGCCCCGGAATCCGTCTTCGGACGATCGGCTTCGTTTGCGCCCTCGCTGGCTGCGGGATCACGCTCCCCGGCGCGTTGGCCCAGTCCTACACCACCGTAATCGAGTCACGGGAGAAGTTCCGTCCGCCGCGCTCGCGGGTGCTGCAATTCGGCTCGTTCGGCGAGCCGTCCTTCAACGACCGGGGTGACGTGGCGTTTTTCGGATCGGTTTTCGGTCGGCAGACGAACACGCGAAACAACACGATCATTGCGATGAAATCGAAGGGGAAGGTGAAGCTTCTCTCGCGGGAAGGGACCGAGGGAACCGTTCGCCGAGTCGGGACCGTCACGCCTTCAGACTTGGGCCGGACACCACAGATCAACCAGTCAAGGCGAGTAGCGTATTTTGTCGAGCTAGAAGCCGACGATGGATTTCTGGCTGTAGCGAATCCGAAAGCGAAGTCCGTCGGATTTGTCGGACTTACTGGTTTTGACCCATCTACCGTCGAATTTGGCTTCAACCGAAAAAAACGAATCTCGATTCTGGCAAATGACACAGCGGTTGATGATTCACCCCAGTCGGTATTCCGAGTTGCAGGCCGAAACTTGGACCCGCTCGTAGCAGTGGACGAAATCCCAATCGGGCTCCCTATCACCACAACATTCACCGGCTTCGGAGACCCAGTCATTGATAACAATGACCAGCTCTTCTTTACGGCGGACATCTCGGAGGACGCCGATATCTTCGACGGGATCTGGTATGGACGCACGGGAGATCCGACCCCGCTCGTGACGATTTTCGACGTGGCCCCCAACCCTTTAGGTGCCGCCGGGTCGAACAAGTTTGATGCTTTCGACGGGAAGCCTGGAGTCTCCCCCGACGGCGATAACGTGGCTTTCGCCGCAACGGTGTCGGGAACGCAGGGCATCTACCGGGCGGACGTGAGTTCCGGCGCCGTCAGCTTCGTAACGAACGACAACGGAAGTCTCTTCGCTCCGAACGGAGCCGTGGTCTCGCAGCTCCAAGATTTCCGGCCTCCCGCGATCAACAATAGCGGAGACATCGCTTTTCTTGTGCAGGCAAAGACGGTCGGAGTGGAAGATGCCGCCGACACTTTGCTCTACTATCCGGCGAATGGAACCCCGACGGTCATCGCCGCGGTTGGACAGGTGCTGCCGATCGATGGCGTCGAGCGCGAAGTCATCAACCTTCGTTTCGGTTCGGCCAGTGGGATCAACACGAGGGGGCAGGTCGTCTTCACGGCATCGTTCGGAAACCGCTCCTCGGGCATCTACATCTACAATCCCTAACGTGCCCCGCACGTTGGGATTCTTAGGGTTCGCGGTCACCGCTGCTTTCGTCCTCTCGGCGGGAGCGGCTTGGGCTGGAAACAGTCCGAAGCCGTTTCGCTCGCTGGACGGTGATTTCGACGGGGGTGGGAAACAGACGGAGGCAAATTTCTTCACGAGCATTTCCGGCGAGCTCGGGGGCGAAGCGGAGATCGCTTTGGACGATCCTCCGAGGAATGCGGAGGTTTCGATCACTTCGACACTGCAACGGGCTGGATTTGCTGATCGCGAGATCGCGTGGGACTACATATTTCGCCGGAAGGGCGTGCTCAACCTGCGGGTGACGCTGCCCAATGGTGCAACGGGGACGATGAAGGGGTCGTATTCGACGAAGACGTCGCGCCTGGTTTACACGGGAACGATGCGGTTCAACAACGGGCAGAGCGGCGAGGTGCGCGGGATCTTCCGGCTGCGGCGAACGAAGTTCGTCGTGCGCGACAAGATCTCGCTCTTCACGAGCACGATTCGGTCGAAGCAGCTGTTTCGCCGAGACGACTAGCAGTTGGGTGTTTTGCCGCGAAGAGGCGCAGAAGGCTCAAAGAGGCTGGTCGCTATGCGGGTTCGACACTTTCTGAACTTTTTGCGAATTCTGCGCCTTTTTGCGGCTGGAAGCTGACGACGCTGCGGATGCCGAGGGTGAGGGCGCCGGCGCGGGTGAAAGGCGCCAGCCGCCACTTCGTCCCGAAGGGTAGGGAAGGCGCGCCGCGCGTTCCGTGGCTTTTGGGGTTGGGTGCCCGGTTTTCGCTTGGCGCTGTCCTGCGGAGTGGCTGGCGGGGTATCGGGGGTTCTCGGGTGGGTGGTCGTCGCGGGTGACCGGTAGTGGGCACCCGGCGGCGCGGCTGCCCTACCCGCTTGGAGGGATCGCTGGCGCGATTGGGCCTGTCATTCCAGGATGTAGCGTTTTGCGAGGGTCTGGTATTGGGCGACTTGGTTGTCCTGCCATGCTGTGTCGCGACTGAGTTCCTTGGCCATGAGGGCGGCAACTTCGGCGGCGATTTCGAGGGTGGCCTTTGCGCCGAGGAGGAGCGCTCGGGTGCGGCGGGCGAGGACGTCCTCGACGGTGCGGGCCATTTCTTCGCGGACGGCCCAGATGACCTCCGCTTTGATGTAGGGGAGGCTGGGGTGGAGGGGCTCCGCCAGCGCGGGGTCGGCGTCGGCGATGGCTTCGACGGATTTGGCGTCGGAGCCGTAGACGGCGAGGTTGGGGCGGACGTTCTTTTGGTTCGTCCAGCCGTGGATTTGGAGGTGTTCGGTCTCGCAGGGGCGGCGGTCGAAGCCGGCCATGAGCTCGGCCTGGTCGACGGCGTCCTGGGCCATGCGGCGGTAGGTCGTCCACTTGCCGCCGGTGATGGTGAGGAGACCGGAGTTCGAAATGAGGATGGTGTGGTCGCGGGAGATGGCGGCGGTGCTCTTGGCGTCCCCGGTGCGAACGAGGGGGCGGAGGCCGGCGTAGGCGCTGAGGACGTCGGAGCGTTTGGGATCTCTAGCGAGGTAGCGGGCGGCTCCGGCGAGGATGAACTCGATTTCTTCCTCGAGCGGTTTGGGTTCGAGTTCGATGGTGTCGACTTCGCCGTCGGTGGTGCCGACGACGACGTGGTCGTGCCACGGGACGGCGAACATGACGCGGCCGTCGGGGGTTTGCGGGACCATGATCGCGGTGTCGCCGGGGAGGAATTCCTTGGGAAGGACGACGTGCGCTCCCTGGCTGGCGGCGATGATGTCGCGGGCGTCGGGTTCGTCGAGCTTGCGGACGCCGTCGGAGAAGACGCCGGTGGCGTTGATCACGGCGCGGGCGTGAATTTCGAATTCCTCGCCGCTTTCGGCGTCTTGGACGACGGCTCCGGTGACGAGGTCGTCGGTCTTGAGAAGGCGGGTGACTTGGAGGTAGTTCGCCGCGATGCCGCCGCGGTCGAAGATGGATTGGGCGAGATTGACGGCGAGGCGGGAGTCGTCGAACTGGCCGTCGTAGTAGAGGACGCCGCGCTGGAGGCCATTGGGCTCGAGGGTGGGGATGCGCTCGAGGGTTTCTTCGCGGGAGAGAATTTGGGAGGGTTTGAGGCCGAGTTTGCCGGCGAGGCGGTCGTAGATTTTCATCCCGATGCCGTAGAAGGGGCCTTCCCACCAGGTGTAGATCGGGACGATGAAGGAGAGGTGGTGGACGAGGTGGGGGGCGTTGTCGCAGAGGAGGCCGCGCTCGTGCAGGGCTTCGAGAACGAGCGAAATGTTGCCCTGCTTGAGGTAACGGACGCCGCCGTGCACGAGCTTGGTGCTGCGGGAGGACGTGCCTTTGGCGAAGTCGGATTGCTCGACGAGGACGGTGCGGTAGCCGCGGCTGGCGGCGTCGAGGGCGACGCCGAGACCGGTGGCTCCACCGCCGATGACGAGGAAGTCGTAGGGGGTGGCGGTGGGGTCGGCGGCGGCGGAATGGAGTTCGGTGAGTGTGGTGTCGCGATTCATGGGTTGGGGGGGATTCGGAATTTGGAATGCGGAATTTGAAATGGGTTTTGTCGCTTTTTCATTTTGAGCAACGCGTTCATCTCTGGCTTTACCGGCGTGGCGGGAGGTTTTTTTAGTGTAAGCCAGAGATGCTTCGCTTCGCTCAGCATGACAGGGTTTGGATGGGGTGAGTGATTTAGGGGGGATTGGCTTTAAGCGTGGGGTTCCCAGTCTTTGGCTCGTTCTACGGCTTTGTTCCAGCCGGCTCGGAGGTCGGCCATTTCTTCGGCGGGGCGGGTTGGTTCGAAGGTTTTGTCGATGGCCCACTGGCTCTTGATTTCGTCGCGATCTTTCCAGAAGCCGACGGCCAGGCCTGCCAAGTAGGCGGCTCCGAGGGCGGTGGTCTCGGTGACTTTCGGCCGGACGACGGGGACCTGGAGGAGGTCGGCCTGGAATTGCATGAGGAGGTCGTTGGCGCAGGCTCCGCCGTCGACGCGCAGCTCTTTCAACTCGATGTCGGAGTCGCGCTCCATGGCTTTGAGGACGTCGTAGGATTGATAGGCGATGGATTCGAGGGCGGCGCGGGCGATGTGGTTGGCGTTGGTGCCGCGGGTGAGGCCGGCGAGGGTGCCGCGGGCGTAGGCGTCCCAGTGGGGGGCACCGAGACCGGCGAAGGCGGGGACGAGGTAGACGCCGTCGGTCGTTTTGACTTTGCCGGCGAGGTATTCGACGTCGGCGGATTCGCGGATGATGCCGAGGCCGTCGCGGAGCCATTGGACGACGGCTCCGCCGACGAAGATGCTGCCTTCGAGGGCGTATTCGGTGTGGCCGCCGGCCTGCCAGGCGCAGGTGGTGAGGAGTTTGTTCTTGGAAGCGGTGGGTTCCCGGCCGGTGTTCATGAGGAGGAAGCAACCGGTGCCGTAGGTGTTCTTGGCCATGCCGGGCGAGAAGCACGTTTGGCCGAAGAGGGCGGCGTTCTGGTCTCCGGCCATGCCGGCGATGGGGATGCCCGAGGCGGTGGCTTCGCCGTAGATTTCGCTGCAGCTCTTGACCTCGGGGAGGAGGCTGGCGGGGATGCCGAGAATCTCGAGGAGTTCGGTGTCCCAGCGGTGTTCGTGGATGTTGTAGACGAGGGTGCGGGCGGCGTTGGATTCGTCGGTGACGTGGGCGGCTCCCTCGGTGAGATTCCAGACGAGCCAGCTGTCGACGGTGCCGAAGGCGAGTTCCCCGGCCTCGGCGCGGGCGCGGACGCCGTCGACGTGGTCGAGGATCCACTTGATCTTGGTGCCGGCGAAGTAGGGGTCGATGAGGAGGCCCGTCCTGGCGGCGAATTTCTCCGCGAGGCCGTCGGCGTTGAGTTCGTCGCAGGTGTTGGCGGTGCGGCGGTCCTGCCAGACGATGGCGTTGTAAACGGGCTCGCCGGTCTTGCGGTCCCAGATGACGGTGGTCTCGCGCTGATTCGTGATACCGATGGCGGCGACGTTGCGGGCGGAGAGGCGGCCGCTGGAGAGGGCCTCGACGGCGACGCTGCTCTGCGAGGACCAGATTTCGTTGGGGTCGTGTTCGATCCAACCCGGCTTGGGGTAGATCTGGCGGAATTCCTTCCGCGCGGTGTGAACGATGTTGCCGTCGTGGTCGAAGAGGATGGCGCGGGAGCTGGTGGTGCCTTGGTCGAAAGCGAGGATGTATTTCATAGGGGAGGAATGGTGGGAATTGTAAGCCGACCGCGTCCCGGATTCCAAGGAATCGCCAGGGGGCGAAGAATTATTGAAATTGTCATTGCGTTTCCTGCAAGCCGCTCTTAACTACCGCTCCCCCGGGGATGTTTCCCCGGCCTTAGTCCTCTGATAACCAATAAATTATGAAAAAAACCCTATTGCTCAGTCTCGCGGCGTTCGTCGTGGCGTTGCAGCCGTCTTTCGGCGGTGTCGAGTCCAAGTCCTTCAAAGAGAAGGTCGTTTACACTCCCGAGGAGAGTTGCTTCTTCCGTGATACGGAAGTGCAGGTCGACATCTTCGGCGCTTTCGTCGGGGCACCACTCGATGGTGGCTACGAGACGAGCGGTAATACGCTCAACACCGGCGTCGGTGGTGGTGGTGGCTTCAACTTTTTCTTCGCGAAATACTTCGGTGTCGGCATCGAAGGCCTCTGGTATGGCAACGGCGGCGCGGCGGAGCACATGTTCATCGGCAACGCGTTCTTCCGTTACCCGATCTGCGATTGGAACGTGGCGCCTTACGTGATGGCTGGTGGCGGTGTGGGCTTCGACCACGTCACGATTGGATTCGGTCACGTCGGCCCGGGCATCGAATATCGTTTCTCCGACAACATCGGTATCTTCACGGACACGCGCTTCCTCTTCGGTGCGCCTGATCTGGCGACCGTCACTCGCGCTGGTCTTCGCGTCGCGTTCTAAGGATTTTCCGAACAGTCGGAATCAACTTCCGCGCGCGCACCGAGCTGGACTAGCTTCCAGCCGATGCGCGCGCGTTTTTTTTGGATTCTGGGGGGGCTGCTTCTCGTCGTGGTGTTGGGGCTGATTGGGTTGAACTTCTGGGTCCGGGATTATTTGCGGAGCAACGCGTTTCGCGGGTTGGTGGAGGCGCGGACTTCGGCGGCGCTGAGGGCGGAGGCGGTTTACGATCCGTTTCGGTGGACGGGATCGACGGTGTTTTCGGAGCGGATGGGGGTCACGGGTGGTGCGGGGTCGGCGATCGTGACGGCGGAAGTGAGGCAACTGCGGGCGGCGGTGGATTGGCGGGCGATCTTCGATGGGGCGTGGCGGGTGGACCGGATGGACGTGGCCTGGCTGGATGCGGAAGTGCGGGCTCCGGGTGCGAGGCCGGCGGGGGTGCGCGTGGAGCGGGCGGAAGCTGCCGGGGCGGGGTTGACGGCGGCGGGTCCGGGTTGGTTGCTGCGGCGGTTCGAGATTGGTGAGGTCGCGGTGGCGGACGCGAATTTTTCGTTGCCGGGTGCGGGGCGGGTGACGAACGCGGTGCTGACGATTCGACCGGAGGGGAGTGGGTGGCTGTTCGACGGGGAGCGGGGGAGGCTGGCGTTGCCGGGGCGGGAGGCGCTGGAGATCGAGAGGTTCCGGCTGCGGCTGCAGCAGGACGTGCTTTACGTGACCGAGGCGACGCTGCGGTCGGGAGAGGCGGGACGGGTGGACGTGTCGGGTGAGGTCGGGGGGGCGAAGGGGCCGTTTGCGATCCGGCTGGAGTGGGACCGGATGGATTCGGCGGCTTTGTTTTCGCCGGAATGGAGCGACCGGGTGACGGGGAAGGTGTCGGGTGAGGTGGATCTGGTCGGGCGGGACGGGGAGTCGGCGCTGGCGACGGGGAGGTTTTTTCTGAGTGACGGGGCGTTGCGGGGTCTGCCGATTCAGGCGGTGATTGCGAAGTTCGCGCGGTCGCCGCAGTTCGAGCGGATGCCGCTGCAGGAGGTGTCGGGGGATTTCGTTGTCGATGGGGCGGTGACGGACGTGCGGAATTTCGTGCTGGAATCGCAGGGGTTGCTGAAGCTGGAGGGGACGGTGCGGATCGGGGAGGGCGGGGCGCTGGACGGGGATTTTCAGGTCGGGGTGACGCCGCAGACTTTGCAGTGGCTGCCGGGGTCGCAGGAGCGGGTCTTCACGGAATCGCGGGGCGGGTATCTGTGGACGCCGGTGCGGGTGGGCGGGACGGTGGAGCGACCGACGGAGGATCTGTCGAAGCGGTTGGCGGGGGCGACCGTGGACGAGGTGATCGAGACGGGGACGCGGATGCTGGAAGGGGCGCCGGAGGAGGCGCGGGATGCGGTGCGGGACGTGTTGGATGTTCTGTCGCCGTTGTTTCGGTGATGGGAAATACGGACCACGGATGGCTTCGGGGTTTGGATGGAAGCGGATGGACTCGGATGAGCTTGGCGGGGGGAAGTGCGGCTTCGCCGTTGGGTTGGTTCGGCGATTGCAAATCGCCGCTCCTTGATGGCGGCTTTGCCGCTGGCTTGGCCGTGAGTTCGGCTTTTTGAAGATGGTTTGATCCGGGTTTCGGGGGTCGACGAATCGCTTTGGTGGGCCTAGATCTTTTCTCGGCCTGCTTCGAATTTTCGCGATGCCCGATTCCTCTCTTCCCTCGGTCAGCTTGATCGTTCCTTGCTGGAACGATGGGGGGCTGTGTCGGCTGTTGGCGTGGAAGGCTCTGAAGGTGCATGAGCTGGTGGTGGTGCTGGCATTTGGTGACGACGAGCTGGAACGGGATCTGACGATCTTGCGCGCGACGGTGGTGGTCGCGGGGGTGGCGAATCGGGGGCGGCAGATGGCGCTGGGGGCGGAGGTGGCTTCGGGGGATGTGTTGGTTTTTCACCACGCGGACTCGGAGATCGCGGACGAGCAGGTGGCGGCGGTGGCCGGCGCGATGGCGGATGAGCGGGTGGTCGGTGGTGCGTTTCATCGGAAATTCGACGCGAGGCATCCATCGTTTCGTTGGGTCGAGCCGGTCGAGCGGTGGCGCGCGCGGAGGTTCGGGACTCTGTTTGGGGATCAATCGTTGTTCGTTCGGCGTTCGGAGTATGCGGCGATGGGGGGGATGCGGGATTTGCCGCTGATGGAGGACGTGGATTTCTCGCGGCGGCTGCGGCGGGCGGGGCGGATCGTGCTGCTGGACCCGCCGATGACGAGTTCGGACCGGGCGCACCGGGCGGGTGGGGCGTTTCGGACTTCTCTGCGCAACGGGCTTTTTCTCTTTCTCTACCACCTGGGCGTGTCGCCGGCGCGATTGCACGGGTGGTATTACGCCCACTCCAAACCCTCATGAAACGACTCGCTATCCTCGCCCTCCTCTTCTCCGCCTGCGCGGGGCCTTCGATCACCGCTCCCGCGGATGCGGGTTGGCGGGACTCTTACGCCACTTTGCTCGGCCGATACGTGACGCCGTCGGGCGTGGAATACAAAAAATGGCACGCGTCGGCGGCGGACGTGCGGGCGCTCGAGGGCGTGGTCTCGGGGATCGCGAGCGAGGACGTGGCGGCTCTTTCGGGGGACGACCGGCTGGCGTTTTACATCAACGCCTACAACGCGTGGATGCTGGATCAGGTGCTGCAGGCGTATCCGGTCGACAGCGTGACGGGGATCGCGCCGCTCTGGGGGGTCTTTACGAACAAGCGGATCGTGGTCGCGGGTGAGCGGATGAGTCTGAACCATCTGGAGAAGGACATTATTCTCGAGGAGTTCGGCGACGCGCGGGTTCACTTCGCGATCAATTGTGCGAGTCGGTCGTGCCCGCCGCTGCTGGACGTGCCTTACGCTGGGGCGAAACTCGACGCGCAGTTGGACGAGGTCGTGACGGCGGGGGTGTCGGAGAATCCGCTGACGGTGAAAGTCGAGGACGGGACGGTGCAAGTTTTCGAAGTGTTCAAATGGTATGAGGCGGACTTTGCGAAGGCGGGGGGGACGCGGGCGTTCATCGATCGATACCGCGACGACCCGCTGCCGGAGGGCGGGGAGATCGAGTTCATGGATTACGATTGGTCGCTCAACCAGGCGGTCGGCTCGTGAGTGTGTGGAAGCAACGCTGGAATGCGTTTCGGAATCCGATCGATCCCGAGAAAGAGCGGGTGCTGCGCGAGCGGTGGGAGTCGTTGCCGGAGGAATTGCGGACGCCGCACCAGATCTCGGGTCGGCATTTGACGCACTGTGCGTTCACGCTGGGGGCGAGTTATTGTTCGTTCCGCTGCACGCATTGTTACCTGCCGGAGAACGCGAACCGCGTGCCGCTGCCGTCGCTGGCGGACATGAAGGAGCAGATCGACGCGAACCGGCGTTTGCAGGGGCCGGGTGGCGGTTTGCAGATCACGGGTGGGGACGTGGCGGACGCGTATTGGCGGGCGGGCCGGGCGGATGAGCTGATCGAGATCGTGCGTTACGCGTATTCGGTGGGGGTGGTGCCGATGTTGTTCACGCACGGGCAGACGCTCACGGAGCAGCCGGAGTTCCTCGAGCGGCTGGTGGTCGAGGGTGGGTTGCGGCAGGTCGCGGTCCACATCGACGTCACGCAGGCGGGACGGAAGGGGTATCCGATTCAGAGGGTCGAGGGGGAGGCGGACCTGCATCCGGTGCGGGAATTGTTCACCGATCTGGCGCGCTCGATCCGGGCGAAGACGGGGGCGCCGCTGGAGTTCGCTCACAATTGCACGGTGACGCGGAAGAACATCGACGACATCCCGGAGATCATTCGCTGGTTCCTGGCGGACCCCGAGCGGACGAAAATCTGGCGGATGCTGAGTTTTCAGCCCGAGGCCGACACGGGGCGGACGATTTATTCGGAGCGACCGGTCACGCCGGCCCTCGTGTGGGAGAAGATCTCGGAGGGCGTCGGGATTCCGCTGCGGCGGGAGGCCTCGATTTTTGGCCATCCGGATTGCAACAGCTGGGCGTCGCTGCTCGTGTCGCAGGAGAGTGGTCGCTACACGACGACGATGCCGGAGACGCCGGATTGGGACGCGAATTTCGCGAGCGCATTGGAGACGGTGGGCGGTTTGTCGCTGGTGACCGACGACGCGGGCACGGCTCCCTACCGGCTGGCGGGGGTGATCGCGCGGAACCCGGGGTTGTTTCCAAAAATCGGCTGGCAGCTCGCGCGGCACTTCCGGCGGGCCGGGGTGCTGGGTGATCTGGCGCGGGCGGCGTTGCGTGGGCGGGTGCACACGGTCGGCGTGGGGATGCATAATTTCATGGACGCGGCGCAGGTGGCCGACGCGCCGAACGACGCGACGACGCGGTGCCGGCTCGACTCGTGCGTTTTCAAGGGCGCGGTCAAGCGCGACGGCGAGTGGGAGGCGGTGCCGATGTGTTCGATGAACGAGCGGGCGTGGGGCGAGGTTTACGAAGAGCGGCTGGCCGACCCGGCGTTGCGCGCTGAAAAGCAGATTCCGGGAATACAACTCGACCGTCCCGCCTCCGATCTCGCAGTCTCCGCAACCAACGAATCAACCCAATAAACCCATGCCGACGCTGAACGCCGAACGTGCCACGAAAGACCGCTACGCCGCTGGAGCCAAAGCCGCCGAGGCGGCGCTGTGCTGCCCGGTCGATTACGATCCCAAATTTCTGGAGGTCATCCCCGCCGAGGTGGTCGAAAAGGACTACGGCTGCGGCGATCCGAGCAAATACCTCGAGGCGGGCGAGACCGTCCTGGATCTCGGCAGCGGCACGGGGAAGATCTGCTTCATCGCGTCGCAGGTCGTCGGGCCCGAGGGGCGCGTGATCGGCGTGGACATGACGGACGACATGCTGGAGGTCGCGCGGCGGAACGCGCCGGTGGTCGGTGAGCGAATCGGGTATGCGAACGTCGAGTTCCGCAAGGGCCGGATTCAGGATCTCGCGCTCGACATCGAGAAGCTCGACGCCGAATTGAAGGCCAACCCGATCTCGTGCGCCGACACGTATCTGGCGATGGACGCTCTGGCCGAGGATCTCCGCGTGACGCACCCGTTGATCGCGAGTGACAGCGTGGACGTGGTGGTGAGTAATTGTGTGCTGAACCTCGTGGAGCCGCGGGCGAAGCGGCAGATGTTCGAGGAGATCTTCCGCGTGCTGCGGCGCGGCGGGCGGGCGGTCATCAGCGACATCGTCGCGGACGAGCCGGTGCCGCAGGCGATGCAGGATGATCCCGAGCTGTGGAGCGGCTGCATCTCGGGCGCGCTCACGGAGGAAGGGTTTCTGGCGGCTTTCACGGAGGCTGGGTTTTATGGTGTGGAGATTCTCAAATTGGATTCCAAGCCCTGGCAGACGGTGGAGGGCATCGAGTTCCGGTCGATGACGATTCAGGCTCTCAAGGGCAAACAGGGTCCGTGTTTCGAGCGGAATCAGGCGGTGATCTACCGTGGGCCGTTCAAGGAAGTGCTGGACGACGATGGGCATCGGATGGAGCGCGGCGTGCGCTACGCGGTGTGCGACAAGACCTACAACCTCTACAAAAAAGCGCCCTACGGGAGCTACTTCGACTTTCTCGATCCGATCGAGGAAGTCGCGTTGGCCGACGCGAAGCCGTTCGACTGTTCGCGGACGGCGTTGCGGCATCCGCGCGAGAGCAAGGGACTCGAATACAACGTCACGACGGCGGCGGCCGAGTGCGTGGGCGGGGATTGCTGTTAGGTCTATGGAGAACCGCGAATGGACGCGAATGGACGCTAATTCTGTGATTTCGACTGGCCTGATCACCGTGCGACGTGGCCGCGGTTCGGTATCCCTGAAACATCATTCGCGTTCATTCGCGTCCATTCGCGGTTTCTAGATCATGGCGAAAGAGGAAGAATTGGAGCGGTTGGTTGGCGACGTCGCCGCGACCTCGAGCGCGGTCGACGGCAAACGGACGCCGCTGCTCGACTGGGTCGTCGGCGAAACGGTCGGGACGTTCATTCTCGTGTTCTTTGGTTGCGGGTCGGTGGCGGCGGCGGTCCTGCTGGGTGCGCAGGTCGGAATTTTTCAGGTGGGGATCGTCTGGGGGATCGGGATCGCGACGGCGATTTACCTCACCGGCTCGCTGTCCGGTGCGCATCTGAACCCGGCGGTGACGGTGGCGATGGCGGCGTTTGGGAAATTTCCGAAGTCGCGCGTGCTGCCCTACATTGGGCTGCAGCTCGCGGGTGCGCTGATCGCGAGCGCGGCGCTTTACGTGATCTTTGCAGGGAGTCTGAGCGTCTACGAAACGGCCAACGGAATCACGCGCGGCGCGGCGGGTAGCGAGGCGACGGCGATGATCTTTGGCGAGTTTTTTCCCAACCCGGGTGGGCAGGCGTTGGATGAAGTGGCGCGGCTGAAGATGTCGCACGGCGCGGCGTTTTTCGCCGAGGTGCTGGCGACGGCGATCTTGCTGGTGGTGATCTTCGGAGTGACCGACGAGCGCAACGCCACGCGGCCGCAGTTGCTCACGCCGCTGGCGATCGGGCTGACGGTGACGCTGCTCATTTCGCTGATCGGACCGTTGACGATGGCGTGCATGAATCCGGCGCGGGATTTTGGGCCGCGGGTTTTTTCGAGCCTCGTGGGGTGGGGGTCCGTTCCGTGGACGGTGAATGGGCTGGGCTGGTTGACGGTTTACATTCTCGCGCCACTGTTGGGCGGGCTGCTGGGCGGAGCTTTCTACAAATACGCCCTGCGTCCGGCTTACCGACTGCAACCCGAATGAACCGATTTTCCGAAATTCTCGACACGCACGACCTACCGCTGAGGCGGGAGAAAGCGGCGATCCTGCAGATCAACGTCGGGAAGCTGTGCAATCTGACGTGCACGCATTGCCACGTGAACGCGGGGCCGAAGCGGAAGGAGATCATGACGCGGGAGACGGTCGACCGAATCGTGGATTGGCTGGCGGGGACGGACATCGCGACGGTCGATCTCACGGGGGGCGCGCCCGAGATGATTCCGGACTTTCAGTATTTCGTGGAGCGGATTCGCGGGTTGGGGCGGCGGGTGATCGACCGGTGCAATCTGACGATTTTGCTGGAGCCGGGTTACGACGGGATGGCGGAATTTTTGGCCGATCAGGGCGTCGAGATCGTGGCGTCGATGCCGTGCTACACGCCGGATAACGTGAACGCGCAGCGGGGCGACGGGGTCTTCGACGCGAGCATCACGGCGTTGCAGAAGTTGAACTCGCTCGGTTACGGGACCGACCCGAAGTTGCCGCTGAACCTCGTCTACAATCCGAACGGCGACGCGCTGCCGGGGCCGCAAGCGGAGATGGAAGCGGATTACAAGCGGGAGTTGCTCGCGCACTTCGGGATCGTTTTCAACTCGCTCTACACGATCACGAATCTGCCGGTTTCGCGCTTCGCGTCGTGGCTGCGAAACAACGGGAAATACGAGAGTTATCTCGAGGTGCTGGTGGACGCGTTCAATCCGGCGACGGTCGAGGGGTTGATGTGCCGGGACACGATCAACGTCGATTGGGAGGGCGGGATTTACGACTGCGATTTCAATCAGATGCTCAAGCTGCAACTGCGCGAGGGCGGCGAGAAATTGAGCCTGTGGGACGTGACGCCGGAGCAACTGGAAGGGCGGGAGATCGCGACGGGCGAGCATTGTTTCGGCTGCACGGCCGGGGCGGGGTCGAGCTGCGAGGGATCGGTCGTTTGAGGCGGGGTGAGTGCGCTTTGAACAGAAGGTCGCAAAGGTCGCAAAGGGTGAGAGGGACCAAGAGGCCGAAGGCCTCGCGTCGTCCACACAGGTAGGGCAGCCGGGCCCCGGGTGCCGTGGCTTTCTCGCTGGGGGTGCTGGTCACGGGTGGGGTGAATTTTACCGCGGAGTCCGGCGCCGAGTATTGGGAATCTTTCGTCGGCGATGGTCACTTCTGACCAAAAATGGGCACCCGGCGGCGCGGCTGCCCTACCCTGGCTTGGCGCAGTGGGGGCAGGAGATGGTTGGGATGTAGCGGGGGTCGAGCTGTTGGGCGACGGTAACGGGCATCTGGCAGGCGAAGCAGAGGGCGGCTCCGGTTTCCCGCAAGCTCGAGTCGACGGCGACGCGTTTGTCGAAGACGAAGCACTCGCCTTCGTAGTGGGCGTGGCCGCACTCCTCGAAATATTTGAGGATGCCGCCGGCGAGCTGGAGGACGTTTTGGAAGCCGAGCTTCTCGAGGTAGGGAGCGGCTTTTTCGCAGCGGATGCCGCCGGTGCAGAAGGTGACGACCGGTTGGTCCTTGAGCTCGTCCGGCAGGGTGGCGGCGACTTGGGGGAAATCGCGGAAGTTGTCGAGGTCGAGGCGGTGGGCGCCTTCGAACGTGCCGAGGTCCCCTTCGAAGGTGTTGCGGGTGTCGAGGAGGGTGACGGGACGGCCTTCGTCGAGCCAGCGTTTGAGCTCGGTCGGCGCGATGCGGGGGGATGTGTGGGTGGCGGGATCGATGCCGGCGACGCCGAAGGCGATGATTTCGCGCTTGAGGCGGACGAGCATGCGCGTGAAGGGCTGGTGGTCGCTCTCGCTGAACTTGGGCGTGAGCTCGGCGAGGCCTTCGATGGCGCGGAGTCGGGCGAGAAGGCGGTCGATGGCGGGGCGCTCGGCGGCGACGAAGAGGTTGATGCCTTCGGGGCTGAGGAGGATCGTGCCGCGCATGGCGTCGGTGCGGCATTGGTCGAGCAGGTCGGCGCGGAGGGCGGGCAACTCGGTGAGCGTCGCGAACTGGTAGGCGGCGATGTTGGTGAACGTCGGCATGGGCTGCGTTTTCAGAATGACGCGACGGGCGCGGGAATCGCGAGGGATTTTTGGGGTCAGCGCAGCTTGATGAAGCCGGGGTGGTCGGGGTCGGCGGCGAAACGGTGGACGACGTCGTATTGCCAGCTTCGCCAGAGACGGAGGAGGGCGGATTTTTCCAAATCGGAGGCCGTGCGCGGGTCGACGACGAGGGGGATGTAGCCTTCTTCGGCGTTCGTGAGGCCGTCGTCGTCGCTGTCGGCGTCGGCCCGCCCGTCGTCGCCGATGCGGGCGATTCCGTCGAGAAATTCCGGCAGGCGGTCGGTGGGTGACATGGTGGGGCGGACGGCGAGGCTCCCGTCGGCTTCCGGGAAGAGCGGGAATTCCAGGAAGTTGCCGACGGGCATGAATCCGGTCGGTCCCTCGATTCCGAGCAGAACCTGGTAGGTGCCGAAGCCGTGGGTCATTCGTTTGGTCGGCACGCCGGCGGCAGATTCGTCGGCGACGAGCTGGCCCTGATGGTAGACGCGCCAGTGGAGGGCGTTCTCGGCGGCATCGTCGGCGAGCAGGTCGCGGTGGACGGTCCCGCTCTGGTCGACGCGCAGGACGAGGGCGGGGCTGACCTTCTCGTTGGCTTCGCGGACGTCGTTGGGGTTGCGGTGGGGCGCGACGTGGAAATTGAAGAAGGCGAGGGCGCGCTCGTTCGGCCAAACGGCGTCGGGGCGGGTCGGGGGCGCGGGTGGCGGAGCGAGGGAGTCGCCGCGAATCTCGAAGCGGTGGATCGGGAAGGCGTATTGGTAACCAAGGGTGCCGGTCGTCTTGATGGCGGCGGTGTGGGTGCCGTTGGGAAATTTCGACCCCGCGCTGGCGGGGAAAATGCGAGTCTCATCGGAAGTGGTGAGAATGCTCGCGCCGTCGCGAAAAATTTCGATCGAGATGTGTTCCGTGCGCGTTTCGGTGAGGCGGATGCCGTGCTGGACGGAGCCGTCGGGGAGAATGGTCAGGTCCGAGGCGGGCCAGAGGCGGCGCTGATTCGCCGTGAAATTTTCGAATCGCTCGTAGGCTTTTCGCCAGCCCTCGGGCCATTCGGCGGGGGAGGCGTGAGCGGGGACTGCCAGCGCGAAGAAGGCGAAGAGGAGGAATCGGGGATTCACGGAAAGCCGGGCGGGCGGCGGCGTTGGGACTCGAGGAGGAGGCGGAGGCCGCGGATCTCCTCGATGAGCTCGGCACTCGAATCGTTGGCGACGTCGGGGTTGGCTTCGGTGAGTCGGGCGAGCGCGGTGGTGGCGGCGTCGGTGGGGACCAGCTTCCCGCCTCGGCTGACGACGGTGCGGTAGGCTCGGATGGCGGAGCGGGTGTCGCCGGCGGACTCGAACCGCTGGGCGGCGAGGAATTGTTCGATCGTGTTCTGGTCGCTCCGAAGCTCTCCGAGCGCCGAGCCACGGGTGCCGGGAAGGTCACCGGAGAGCGCGATCAATTCGATCATCGCGGGATAGTCGGATTTGGTGGCCAGCTGGCCGAGGGCGCGTTCGAGGAGGGCCGGGTTGTCCTCGCCCGGCTCGCGGGCGAGATCGACGACGCGGAGGATTTCTTGCTCGAGAGCGGTGGACACGATCTGGAGTCGCAGGCCTTCGAGAAGACTGATCACGCCGCTGTATCCGCCGTTGATTCGATCCACGGATCGGATCGCAGCGGCGGGTTGATCGGCTTCGAGGGCGGTTCCCGCGGTTTGGAGCTGGTTGAGCGACTCGACGATGTTGGTGGTCTGGCCGCGTCCCGAAAAATTGGGATTGCGACCGAGGGCTTCGACGCGCTCGATGGCGGCGGGGATTTCCGCGGGCGAGTCGAGAGTGCCGAGAGCTTCGAGGATCATTCCTTCGGCGTCGCTGCGGTCGGTAATGGGCTCGGGGAGGAAGGCGGCTTCGATCTGGCTGGTGGTGAGGAGCGGGTAATCGGAGCGGCCGCTGGTGAGTTGGCGGAGCGCGTCGTTGGCGGACTTGGGGTTGCCGGCGGCTCGAAATTCCAGATAGCGCGACCAGATTTCCAGGGTTTGGGCGATGCCGTTGAGGCGTTGGGAAACGACCCGGCCGAGGACGTTATCCTGGCCGCGCCCGTTCATCTGCAGGGCGGCGCAGGCGATGAGGGTCTCGTCGAGATCGGCGGGTTCGGTGGCTTCGACGCAGGCGGTGGCGGCGGTCTGGCCGAGCGCGCCGACGTCCAGGCGCCAGCTTTCCATGGCTTCCTGTTGCGCGGTGGCGAGGGCGGCGGTGAGCTCTTCGACGAGGTCGAGCCATTCGGATTGGAGCTCGGGTGGGACTTCGAAGTAGCCGAGACCTTCCAACGCGCGCTCGGCTTTATCGAAGTCGCCGCGTTTGACGAGCATTTCGAGGGTCTCGAGTTGGACGAGATTGCGCGGCTGGCGATTTTGGTTGGGCTCGCTCGCGGTGGCGGCGGTCAGTTTTTCCTGGAAGGCCTGGAGCGATTCGACCAACTCGGCGGCTGGGAGGAGCGAGGGGATGAGGAGTAGGACCGCGGCGAGGGGCGAACGAATCATCGGGACAGTAAGAAGCGGGTCCGGGCGTTGGTAAAGTGAAAGGGCCGCCGAAGTGGCGGGCTTCGCGTCGGGTTCTTTCTTTACCTTTCGGCGCGGACGCGTGATAGCGTGCGCGGACCATGAGTGAGGAATCTGCGACGCCGCCCGAATCAAATGATCTGGGCATGGATTTGACCCTGAGTTTCGGGCCTTCCTGGGCTCGTGAGGAGGACACGCAGGAACGGCGAGAGGCCTTGGCGAAGCGGCACGGGGGCGGCGAGGAGCGTCCGCGTAAGGGGGGGCGGCGCGATGATTTTGGCGGCCCGCGGGCGAGGCCGAATTTCAAGCGTCAGGATTCGGGCGGTGCGGCTCGTGGCGACAAGCGTGGTGGTGGTGGGGGCCGCCGGGACGATCGTGGGCGGAGCGATCGTCGGCCGCCGGAGCCGAAGGAGGAGCCGAAGCTTCAGGGGTGGAACATCAAATTTCTCCCTGATCGGCGGGGAGTCGAGGGTCTGGCCAAGCAGATTCGCAGCTCGGCTAAAGCGTTTCCGTTGTTCGATCTCGCCCGGTTGGTGCTCGAGAAGTCGGAGCGTTACGTTGTGGAATTCCGGAAGGCGGGGGAGAACGCCCAGCCGATCTGGCAGGTGAAGTCGGACGGGACGCTGTGGACGAGCGAGGGCGAGGCGGTGGCGCGGGCGCTGGGTGCCGACCTCGAGAAATACTACCTTCGCGAGCAGATCACGGTGGATCCGCCGAAGGGATCGTTTCCGTTCGTGGCGGTGTGTGGGATGAGCGGGACGCTGCTCGGGCCGCCGAATTATCACGACTATCTGGCGAAGGTGATGGCGCTCTACCAGGAGCGGTTTTCGAATCTGCCGTTCGAAGTCTACAAGTCGCGAATCAAGATGGAGCGCGATGAGGAACTGATCGAAAAGTGGCGCACGGAACAAAGCACCACCGACGTGTTCTTCGAGATCGTGGCGGTGGAGCCGGTCGCTGCTGAGGGTGAGGTCTTGACCGCGGATGGTGCGGATGGTGCGGATGACGCAATCCCGGCTGGTGCCTCGGAGGAAGCTGTTGCCGAGTCCGAGGTTTCGGAGGCGGTGGCGGCTCCGGAAGGTGAAGTTGCCGCCGAAGTCTCGAATCCAGATGGGGAAGCGAGTCCGGAGGTTTCGAGTGAAGCGCCGGCCGAGGCCGAGGCTCCGGCGGCGGGCGAGGTTCCGGTTGCGGATGAGGTTCCGGTTGCGGATGAGGCTCCGGTTGCGGATGAGGCTCCGGTCTCCGATGAGCCGGCGGCTCCCGTCGAGGACGTGGTTCCCGAGGCTTCGAAGGGGCGGCGATTCGCAACGATGGCGGACGTGGAAACGCATTTTCGGGCAAACCATTTGAAGCATTCGGTGATCGCGATTCGGGATCGGGTGGTGGTCAGCGGATCCGCGGCGCTCAACGACTCCGCACCGCTGGTTCTGGCGCTGACTCGTGGATTGTGGGGGGAACTCGATCGATTCCCGCTGCCGATGGCGCACGGTTTGGGTCAGCAGTTGGCCTCGAAGGGGCTCCAGGTTTTTAAATTGAAAGACAAGGTGACTTACGCTGGCGTCGCGCGCCCGCGCCCGCTGGATCTGTCGACGACGCCAATGTCGGATGGACTGAGTGGGATCTACAATTACCTCGCCGGGCATCCGGGCCAGTCCCGGGCGGATCAGTGGGTGGGCTTGACCGCGTTACGTCCGGACGACGTCGCGGATCGCGAGTCGGCGGTGGCTCGTGATTTGTCCTGGTTGATCCACGAAGGATACGTCGTGGATTTTGCGAAGAAGGGATTGAGCATCGTCTCGCAGCCGGCCGAGAAAAAATCGGGGAAGGGAACGGCGAAAACCGGGCCGGCGGCTGCGACGGAAACGCCCGCTGCGACCACACCCGAGCCGACATTCGAGCCGGAGGCGGCGTCCGAACCGGTCCCCGAGCCGGTCCCCGAGCCCAAGCCGGAGCCGGAGCCGGAGCCGGAGCCGGAGCCGGAGCCGGAGCCGGTTGCCGCGGTGCAGCCCGCGCCCGAAGTTGCGGCTCCGAGCGACGAGACCCCGGCCGAAGAGGCCCCGACCGAAGCGAATCCGACCGACGAGACGCCCGGGGCTTGAAGCGGGTTGTGGTTCACACCGACGGCGGGTGCCGGGGGAATCCCGGGCCGGGCGGTTGGGGGGTCGTGCTCGTCTACGGGACGCAGCGCAAGGAATTGAGCGGGTCAGCGTCGACGACGACGAATAACCGGATGGAGCTGCAGGCGGCCATCGCGGCGCTGGAAGCGCTGGTGCAGCCGTGCGAGGTGGAATTTTTTACGGATTCGAAATACGTGCAGAACGGGATCGCGTCGTGGATCGCGGGCTGGAAGAAGAACGGGTGGATGACCAAGGCGCGGCAGCCGGTGAAGAACGTGGATCTCTGGAAGGAACTCGACGCGGCGGCGGCAAAGCACACGATCGAGTGGCGCTGGCTGAAGGGGCACGCCGGGCACCGGGAGAACGAGCGGTGCGACGTGCTGGCGAACGCGGCGATGGATGAGTTGATGGGGCGGTAGGGTCTAGGGAGAGAGTGTCCGGCTTTGCCGGATAGGGTTGGTTCGGCGATTGCAAATCGCCGCTCCTTGAGCGGCGCGCTTTTGGGTTTTCTAATTTGGGGGTTGTGGCATGGTTCCGGTCCCAAATTTTCCTTATGAGCACGACCACCACTCCCGAAAAACACGAGTTCCAGGCGGAGATCGCCCAGCTTCTCAACATCGTCATCCATTCGCTCTACACGGATAAGGAGATCTTTATCCGTGAGCTGATTTCCAACGCCGCCGACGCGACCGAGAAGCTGCGTTTTCATCAGACTTCCGGCACGGAGGTCTTCGAAGGCGACCGGGCTCTGGAGATCGCGGTGAACACGGACGACACGGCGAAGACGATCACTTTTGCCGACGCGGGGATCGGAATGACGAAGGAGGAACTCGTCGAAAATCTTGGCACGATCGCGCACTCGGGATCGAAGGCGTTTCTTCAACAGATCAAGGAGAAGGCGGCGGCGGGGGCTTCCGGCGAGACGGCGGAGATCATTGGGCAGTTCGGCGTTGGGTTCTATTCGGCGTTCATGGTCGCGGAGAAGGTGACGGTTTACACGCGGAGCTATCAGCCGGACGCGAAGGGGTGGATCTGGACGTCGGACGGCGTGAGCAGTTACGAGTTGGAGGAAGCCAGCGATCTGCAGCGGGGAACGAAGATCGTCATTCACCTCAAGGAGGATGACTCGGAATACGCGAACGAGCACCGGGTCGAATCCATCATCAAGCGGTATTCGAACTTCGTCGGATCGCCGATCGAGCTGAACGGCAAAACGGTCAACACGATCAGCGCCATCTGGACGCGGAACAAAAGCGAGATCACCGACACGGACTACGAGGAGTTTTACAAATTCATCGGCCACGACAGCGCGGCTCCGCTCTATCGGCTGCACTTCAACGCCGACGCGCCGCTCGCGATTCGCGCGCTCCTCTTCGTTCCGACGCACAGCATGGAGAAGCTCGGGATGCCGAAGACCGAGAGCGAAGTGCACCTCTATTGCCGCAAGATTCTCATTCAATCGAAGTCGAAGGGGCTCTTCCCCGAGTGGTTGCGCTTCCTCAAAGGTGTCGTCGACAGCGAGGATTTGCCGTTGAACATCTCGCGGGAGACGATGCAGGACAGCGCGCTGCTGCAGAAGATCAACAAGGTGCTCACGACGCGCTTCCTCAAATTTCTCGACGACGAGGCGAAGGGTGATCCGGACAAGTTCGCGGGGTTCTTCAAGGAATTCGGCCACTTCCTCAAGGAGGGGATCGTGAGCGATTACACGCACCGGGACGCGCTGGCGAAGCTGCTGCGTTACGAGACGTCGACTTCGGAGACGCCGGGGTCGCTCGCGGATTACGTGTCGCGAATGGGCGACGAGCAGAAGGAAATTTACTTCATCTCGGCGTCGTCGCGGGAGGCCTGCCTGGCGAGCCCTTACTACGAGGGGCTTAAGGCGAAGAATCTGGAAGTTCTTTTTCTCTTCGATCCTTGGGATGAATTCGTGATGGACCACCTCAACGAGTTCGACGGCAAGCTGATCGTCTCGGCGGAGAAGGCCGAGATCGAGCTCGAGAAGGGCGAGAGCAAGCTCGACGACGACGCGTCGCGGATGCTGTGCAATTTTCTCAAAGAGACGCTGGGCGACAAGGTCGACGAGGTGCGCGTGTCGTCGCGGCTGGTGGACAGTCCGGCGGTGGTCGTGGAGAGCGACAAGGGAATGACGTCGAGCATGCGGCGAATGCTGAAAAATCTGAACCGTGGCGAGGCGAATCCGTTCAAGCAGAACCTCGAGATCAATCCGGCGCACCCGATGATCGCGGGTCTGAACGTGACGCGTGAATCGAACGCCGATCTGGCGAAGCAGGTGACTGAGCAGATCTACGACAACGCGTTGATCTCGGCGGGGCTGATGGAGGATCCGAACGCGATGCTGCGGCGGATCAATTCGCTGCTCGAGCAGTTGGTGACCCGGTAGTTCTGGCTTACACCGCACGCGAACGTCGGGCGGGTGAGAAGCCAGAGACGTTTCGCTTCGCTCAACGTGACGGGTTTTGTGGAAGGGTGCGGTGAGGATTTCCTCAGCACTGCGCCTCCCCGTCTCTGCGTGGGAAAAGCTCACCGCATCAATCTCCGCGTGGTCCATCGAATCGCTCGGGCGACGAGGACGGCGGGGACGAGGAGGTAGGTCGCGGGGTCGAGGCAATTGCTTTCGAAGCGGGCGACAAGTGCGGCGGCTGGGACCGGGCGGTTCGTGGCGCGGGCGTGGAGGATGAGCCATCCAGGGATCCGCCCCGAAAGATGGCCTCCCGACCTTCGACTCCCGTAACTCGAGATCGGCGGCAGCTGGAGACCGGGGCGACGAGCGTCCGGTGGTCCCTTGGATTTGACGTCAGTCGGGTTTTTAAAGTGGGCTCGGCGGGAGCCTCGCCCTCCGGGGGGAGCCTCGCCCTCCGGGGGGACGAGGTTCAGGCCGCGGTGGGGGTGCGGCGGGCCTGGCGTTTGGGGAGGTCGGTGGGGGTCGCTCTTCTCGTGGAGCGGACGTGGTCGCCTGCGCGGCGGAGCCACTTCGGGAGGTCGGTGCGGCCGGCGGCGGCGTAGTCGGCGCGGAGGTGGGCGTCGATGGTGGCCGGGGGGACGGCCTGGACTTCGGTGAGGTGGCGGTGGAGAAGCTCGGCAAGGGTGTGGAGCGGGATGGCGCTGGTGCGACCGAGGGTGGCGTGGAGCCAATCGCTGAGGGCGAGGAAGGCCTGGAACGGGGAGGAAGTCGTTTCCCAGAGGGCGGCGAGGGTGCTCGGGAAGTTGCCGCTGTTGCCGATGAGATCCCAGAAGCGGGCGAATCGGCGCAGGCGCTGCATGGCGTCAAAGTCGACGAGCTTGGTGCGGAGGATCTCGTAGGGCGGGTGGTCGGCGTAGACCATGCCCCACTCGGCGTCGTGGCGGATGATGGGCGTGCCGCGGAGGCGTTTGAGCATGCCGACCTGGATCTCCTGCGGGCCAATGCGGACGAGGCGGTCGAAACCTTCGCCGAAGCTTTCGAGCGATTCGCCGGGGAGTCCGAAGATGAGGTCGGCGTGGACGTGGACGCCGGTTTCCTCCTTCAAGAACGTGAGGTTCGCGGCGAGGCGGTCGTAATTTTGCCGACGGCTGATGAGGGCGGCGACTTCGGGGTTGAAGGTCTGGATGCCGACCTCGAATTGCAGGGCGCCGGGTGGGAATTGGACGATGAGATCGCGCAGGGCTTCGGGTAGGCGGTCGGGGACCATTTCGAAGTGGACGAAGAGGCCGGGTTCGATGCGGTCGAGGAAGAATTGCAGGATGGCGGCGCTGATCTTGAGGTTGAGGTTGAAGGTGCGGTCGACGAATTTGAATTGGCGGACGCCGCGCCGCATCAGGTCGTCGAGGGATCGGAGGAAGGGCTCGAGCGCGAATTGGCGGACGGGGGCGTCGAGTGAGGAGAGGCAGAATTCGCAGGTGAACGGGCAGCCGCGGGAGGCCTCGACGTAGAGGACGCGGTGGGCGATGTCGTCGGCGTCGTATTCGTCGTAGGGGAGGACGATGTCGTCGATGGTGGGCAGGGTGGCGTGGATGACCTTGGCGGTGGGCGGGGTGCCGGCGAGGTATTGGCGGCAGAATTGGGCGAAGGCGAGATCGGCTTCGCCGGTGATGGTGTGATCGGCGAGCTCGACGATGGGTTGGCCGGCGGTCTCGTGGCTGACCTCGGGACCGCCGAGGACGACGCAAACCCCGGGGGCGATGCGTTTGAGGAGGGAGACGATTTCGAGCGATTCGCGGACGTTCCAGATGTAGACTCCGATTCCGATGATGCGGGGCTGGTCGGCGAGGAGGCGCTCGACGATCTCGATGGGGCGCTGCTTGATGTCGAATTCGACGATCTCGCATCGGTCCTTCAGCTCACCGAGGTTCGCGCGCAAATACCGCAGGCCGAAGGCGGCGTGGATGTAGCGGGCGTTGAGGGTGGTGAGGAGGATCATTCGTTGTGGTGAGTGAGATTTGAACCGCTAATGGACGCGAATGAACGCTAATGGGTTGCTGCTGAAGGAGGAGGTTTTTCGGGTCGTCGGGGCGGCGATGGAGGTGCTGAACGGGGTGGGTCCGGGGCTTCATGAGAAGCCTTACGAGAATGCTTTGGTGGTGGAGTTTGAATTGCTCGAGATCCCTCTCCAACAACAGCCGCGTTTTGACGTGGTTTATAAACGGGTGAAGGTCTCGGAATACGTTCCTGACTTGATCGTCTTTGGATGCTTGGTCGTGGACACCAAGGTGATTGATCGAATCACCGACCACGAGCGGGGGCAGATGCTGAATTACCTCCGAATCACTGGGCATTCGGTCGGTGTGATCTTGAACTTCAGGCGTGCAAAACTGGAGTGGGAACGTCTGGTGCTTTCAGGACATTCGCGTCCATTGGCGTGCTTTGGCGATTAGATAAAGGAATGCATGGGGAACCGCTAATGGACGCGAATGGATGCGAATGGATGCGGGTGACAGGAGGGGGGCGGGGCGAATGCGCTGTCCTTTCAGAATATTCGCGTTCATTGGCGTCCATTCGCGGTTGGAAATCGGAATTTGCGTTTTTGGGTGGTGAAAATATCGTCGCGCGGACATGGACGTTCTTACGGTTGATCTGCCGGGTATTCCGAAATTGCGCAGCGGGAAGGTGCGGGAGGTGTTCGATCTCGGCGATCGGTTGCTCATCGTGGCTACGGATCGGATCTCGGCTTTCGATTGCATTTTGCCGACGGCGATTCCTTCGAAGGGGAGTTTGCTCACGCAGCTGTCGGAGTTTTGGTTCGAGCGGCTGGATTTTGTTCCGAATCAACTGGCCGGGTTGCCGGTGGGGGCGCTGCCGGAGGTGCTCAAGCCGCACGAGGAGCTGCTGGCGGGGCGGTCGATGATCGTGGAGAAGGCGATGCCGCTGCCGGTGGAGTGCGTGGTGCGGGGTTACCTGGCGGGGTCGGGTTGGGCGGATTATCGGCGGACGGGATCGGTCTGCGGGCACAAGCTGCCGGCGGGTTTGCGGCAGGCGGAGAAACTGCCGGAGCCGATTTTCACGCCTTCGACGAAGGCGACATCGGGGCACGACGAGAACATTTCCTGGAACAAATGCCGCGGGCTGCTGGGCGACGAGATCGCGATTCGGGTGCGGGATTTTTCGATCGATCTTTACGAGCACGGACGGGCGGTGGCGGCTCAGCGGGGGATCATCATCGCGGACACGAAGTTTGAATTCGGGATGGTGGGCGGCGAGTTGGTGCTGATCGACGAGTGCCTGACGCCGGATTCGTCGCGGTTCTGGCAGGCGGACGAATACGTGGTCGGGACGAGTCCGCTGAGCTTCGACAAGCAGTTCGTGCGCGATTACCTGGAGACGCTGGATTGGGACAAGGCACCGCCGGCTCCGGAGTTGCCGACCGATGTGGCGCGGCGGACGTCGGAGAAATACATCGAGGCTTACACGCGGCTGACGGGCTTGAAATTCGACCCGGCGGGCCATGGAGTCGTTCGTTGAGGAATTCATCATCTTCCTCGCGGTCGAACGCGGGTTGTCGACGAATTACCAACTTTCCACCCGGCGGTCGCTGGAGACGTTTGCGCAATGGCTGGCGTCGACGGCGCGGGTGACCGAGCCGGGGGCGGTCGAGGCGGGTCAGATCAGCGATTACCTCGCGCACCGGAAACGGGCGGGGTTGGCGGCGGCTTCGATCAAGGTCGAGGCGGTGGCGATCCGGATTTTCTTTCGGTTTCTGGTGACGCGCGGGCATTTGCGGATTGATCCGGCGGAGTTCATCGGGATCCCGCGGATCGAGCGGTATCTGCCGGACACGCTGAATCTGCCGGACGTGGAGCGGCTGATCGAGGCGGTGGACGAGACGGATCCACTGGGGCTGCGGAATCGGGCGATCATCGAGCTGCTCTACGCGTCGGGGTTGCGGATCTCGGAATTGTGCAACGCGCGGCTGGAGAATTTCGACGCCGAGGCGGGGTGGATCCGGGTGACGGGCAAGGGGAACAAGACGCGGATGGTGCCGGTGGGGTCGCAGGCGCGGGAGGCGATCGGGCGGTATCTGACGAAGGAACGCCCGACGCTGGTCGCGCCGAAGACGGGGGCGGAAATTTTTCTGTCGGTGCGCGGGAAGCGGCTGACGCCCCAGCGCGTGTGGCAATTGGTGAAGCAATACGCGGCGCTCGCGGGGCTGGAGGCGAACGTGTATCCGCACTTGTTGCGGCACAGTTTCGCGACACATTTGCTGAGCAACGGGGCGGATCTGCGGATCATTCAGGAACTGCTGGGGCACGCGGACATCGCGACGACGCAGATTTATACCCACGTCGATGGGAAGCGGCTGAAGGCGGTGCACAAGCAGTTTCATCCGCGGGCGTGATGGGTGGCTTGATTGGTGACTGGTGACTGGTGGAGGGTCTTTGGCTCGTTCAGCCTGAGCGTGGGGGCGAATGCAGTGTCAGCCAGAGATGCTTCGCTTTGCTCAGCATGACAGGGCCTGGGGAATAGGCCGCTGGCGCGGAGGGGTGTGATCGAAAGCGCGTCCTGATCAGAAGAAGAATCTCGTGAACGCCAACAACGTCTAACCGAGGGGACGCCAGGAGGCTGGCGACGAGTCCGTGGGAGATCGCCACGGTCCAAGGCCTCGCAGCATCGGGTCTCCAGCCTCATCCAGACGCCCCCCCAATTCCCACGGAGTCGACCGATAAAACGTAACGGCCGTTACGTTTTATCGGGAGCGGATTCATTCGTTCGTTCGTTCGTTTATTCGTTCGCTCGCCACTCCCCGTCCGGGGACCCCCGGATCCGCGGCCTTCCGACGGGCAAGCTCCGGCCCGCCAGCAGTAAGGCCCGGGCTCTTCCGAGGACCTCGCCACCAATCCATTACCTGTAAAAGGTGACGGCCGTCAGATTTTACAGGTAATGGATTGGTTGGGGCGCTCTGCCGCCGACTCCGAGGGTGCCCGGAGATTTGCTTTTCCGCGCGGGTGGTATCATGGCCACTCGAGGGTGGCTTTACCCGCGGCTCGACGCGGGCTGGCTCGTTGATCCCAATCTCACTCGCACCTTTGGGCTTTGCCTCGGACGCACTTTCAATCACACCCGGCGTGGCGGCGTGGCGACATTCCGCCTTGATTCGTTCCGGTCCCTCAATAGTGTCCGGGGCATGAGTGTGGAGAGCCCGGTGGCGTATGATTCGAAGGTGGAGGGGAATGTAATTTTTACCCGCGTGGATGCCGCAATCAATTGGATGCGGTCGAATTCCCTTTGGCCGATGCCGATGGGGCTGGCCTGTTGCGCGATCGAGCTGATGGCGGCCTCGTCTTCGAGGTTCGATATTTCGCGATTTGGCGCGGAGGTGATGCGGTTTTCGCCGCGTCAGTCCGACGTGATGATCGTGGCCGGGACGGTGACCTACAAAATGGCGTTGGCGGTCAAACGGATCTACGATCAGATGCCGGAGCCGAAGTGGGTGATCGCGATGGGCGCGTGCGCCTCGAGCGGCGGGATGTATCGCAGCTACGCGGTGCTGCAGGGGATCGATCACTTGCTACCGGTGGACGTTTACATCTCGGGTTGCCCGCCGCGGCCGGAGGCGTTGCTCGATGGGCTGATGAAGCTGCAGCACAAGATCATGGGCGAGCACGCGGTCGAGGACCAGAAGCGGGCGATGCTCGAACCGGCTTGATCGATTTTTCAGATGGAGAAGGCGGACAAAATTAAGGAAAAATTCCCGGACGCGGTGCTGGAGACGAAGGAATTCCGGGGCGAGACGTCGGTTTCGATTCTGCCGACGGCGTTGCGGGACGTGCTGGGTTTTTGCAAATCGGAGCTGGGTTACGACTACCTGATCGACATCACGAGCGTGGATCATTTCGAGACCGAGCCGCGGTGGGAGATCGTCTACGAACTTTACTCGATGGCGACTCACGGGCACTTGCGCGTGAAGATTCAGCTGCCGGAGGACGAGGCGGAGGCGCCGACGGTGTCGGATCTGTGGCCGACGGCGGATTGGCACGAGCGCGAGATCTTCGACATGATGGGGATCCGATTCGCGAATCATCCCGATCTGCGCCGCATCCTGATGTGGGACGGCTATCCGTATTACCCGCTGCGCAAGGATTTCCCGCTCGAGGGGAAGCCGAGCGACGTGCCGGACGTGGCGTTTACGGAGGTGGCGCCGCTGGCTGGTGGTCCGTTCGTGACGGTGCCGGTCGAGGGGAATACGCAGGCTCGCGAGCCGCGGGCGCGTCGTCCGGGTGAACTCGTGCCGGACGAGGACAACTCACGACTGTCTTGATTTCGACGTCGGAAGCGCTCGAGCAGTTCATCGGGCGGCTGGAGGGTCACTCGACCATCGCGCTCGATACCGAGGCGGACAGTCTGCATTGCTACTTCGAAAAGCTTTGTTTGATTCAGGTGTCGACGCCGGATGGCGACGATCTGGTGGACCCGCTGGCGGACATGCCGCTGCAACCTTTTCTCGACGTGTTCGCGGGGCGGCGGGTGATTTTTCACGGGGCGGACTACGATCTGCGGATGCTGCGGAAGTCGGGGACGTTCGAGCCGGGCGAGATTTTCGACACGATGATCGGGGCGCGGCTGTGTGGGTTCGATGCGCTGGGTTACTCGGCTTTAGTGGAGAAATACTTTGGCGTGACGCTCTCGAAGTCGTCGCAGAAGGCGAACTGGGCGCTGCGGCCGCTGCCGGAGCAGATGCTGGAATACGCGGTGAACGACACGCGGTATCTGCTGAAGATTTGCGAGGAAATCGAGGCCGAGCTGCGGCGGCTGGGGCGTTGGGATTGGTTTCAGGAATCCATCGTGCGGATCATCGCGGCGTCGCGGGAGACGCGGGAGCGGGACGAGGAGACGGTGTGGCGGATCTCGGGTTCGGCGAAGTTGTCGACGCGGGCGCAGTCGGTGCTCCGGGTGCTGTGGCACTGGCGCGATACGGAGTCGCGGGACTGGGATCGGCCGCCGTTTCACGTGATGGGGAACCGGGATTTGCTGGAGCTGTCGGAGCGGGCGAGTCGGGGTCAGGCGTTTTCGACGCCTCGGCTGACGAATCGGCGTCGGCGGAGTTTTGACGTGGCGTTGGCGCTGGCACTTCAGGTGCCGGAGGCCGAGTGGCCTCAGCCGATCCGGAAACGGGGATTGCGGCGGACGCAGGCGCAGGTGGATCGGTTTGACGAACTGAAGGTCGTGCGGGATCGGGCGGCGAGTGAGTTGGGGTTGGATCCTTCGATCGTGGCTTCGCGCGGGGCATTGGAGGCGGTGGCGAACGACGAGACCGCGGATAGTCTCATGCGGTGGCAGCGGGAGTTGATCGGGTTGCCGGTGTGAGCGGCTCCCGCTGGCGCGGGTTGCCGGGGTTTTTTTAACAGAAGAACGCGAAGGACGCAAAGGGGTGAAAGAATACGGGGATGATTTGATTGGGTTGGCTCTGGCGGAGGATGTTGGGTCGGGGGACGTCACTTCGCTGTTTTTTACCGATGCGGGGCGGCGGAGTGCGGGGCGGATTTTTTCCAAGGGGGATTGCGTGGTGGCGGGGGTCGATTTGGCGGTGGAGGTCTTTCGGCGGGTGAATGCGGAGTTGGTTGTGAGGGCGGTGGTGGAGGATGGGGAGGCTCTGGTGGCGGGGGATACGGTGCTGGAGATTTCCGGGTCGACCCGGGGAATGCTGACGGGCGAGCGGGTGGCTCTGAATTTTTTACAGCGACTGAGCGGGGTGGCGACTTTGACTCGGCGGTTCGTCGACGCGTTGGCGGGGACGGGGTGCCGGGTGCTGGATACTCGGAAGACGACGCCTGGTTGGCGGGCGCTGGAGAAAGCGGCGGTCTTGGCGGGCGGCGGGACGAACCACCGAATGGGGCTCTACGACCGGGTGATGGTGAAGGACAATCACTTGGTCGGCGGGATCGAGGTTGCGACTTTGGCGGACCGGATCGCCCGGGTGAAGGGGGAGCGGCCGGAGGTGCGGGTGGAGGTGGAGGCGGACACGCTGGAGCAGGCGTTGGCGTTCTTCGAGATTCCGGGGGTCGACATCGTGCTGCTGGACAACATGCCGTTGGACGTGATGCGCGAGGCGGTGGCCCGACGCCCGGCGGGGATCGAGTTGGAGGCGAGTGGGGGGATCGACCTGCGGACGGTGCGGAGCGTGGCGAAGACCGGGGTGGACTTCGTTTCGATCGGGGCGCTGACGCATTCGGCCGTGGCGGTGGACTTGTCGCTGGAGTTGATCCGAGATCTGTGAGGGTGAGAATTTCAACCGCAGATTACGCGGATTACGCGGATGGTGAGGGGATGAATGAGGTGACTGGCTCGTTGGGTAATTATCCGCGAAATCTGTGATGTCTGCGGTCAAAAGTGCGTTCTCGGCGGTGGATCTGGATCCGGATCGGGTGCGGGAGGCGCTGGGTGTCGGCGCCATCGGGCGACGGGTTTTGGTTTTTCGGGAAACGGCTTCGACGAATGATTTGGTGCGGGAGATGGCGATCGGGGGTGCGGTCGAGGGGGCGGTGGTGGTCGCGGATCGGCAGACGCGGGGGCGGGGTCAGTATGGCCGGCGGTGGGATTCGTTGGGTGGGGTGGGGCTTTGGTTTTCGGTGCTGCTGCGGCCGGCGTGGGGCGCGGAGTTTTTGGAACGGGTGACGCCCCTGGCGGCGGTGGCGGTGGCGGGTGGGGTCGCGGAGGCGACGGGGCTGACGCCGCGGATCAAGCCGCCGAACGACGTGTTTCTCAGTGGGCGGAAGGTGGCGGGGATTCTGACCGAGGCGCGCACGGGGCGGGAATCCTTCGCGGTGCTGGGGATCGGGGTGAACGTGGGGCACGCGGTGGCGGATTTTCCGATCGAGCTGCGGGCTTCGGCGACTTCGCTGGCGCTGGCGGCGGGCCGGGTGGTGGAGCGGGAGGCGGTGCTCGTCGCGATCCTGCGGCATCTGAACCGGTGGTATGATTCGGTGGTGGTGCCGGGGGAGGAACTCGCCGAGGCCTACGCGGCCCTTTCGCGGCGGCCGGATTGTGGTAGTTTTTCGGCATGAAAAATTGGCTGGCGGGCTGCGGAGTCGTTTTGGTGGTGGGTTTGGGCCTGGCCCGGGGCGCGGACGAGAAGGCGGAGGATGATTCGCCCTACGAGAGCATGCAGGTGCTGGCGCGAGCCATGCAGTTGATCCGGCAGGATTACGTCGACGGAGAGAAAACGTCGTTCAAGGACCTGACTTACAGCGCGATGCGGGGAATGCTTTCGGAACTCGATCCGCACAGTTCGTTCATGGATCCGCGGGACTTCAAGGGGATGCAGGAGGATACGAAGAGTGAATTCGGCGGACTCGGCGTGACGGTCACGACGAAGGGTGGTCTGCTCACGATCATCGGCGTCGCCGACGGGACGCCGGGCTTCAACGCGGGGCTGCTGCCGGGGGATCAGATTCGCAAGATCAACAACATCTCGACGGACCGGCTCACGATGGGCGACGCGGTCGAAATGCTGCGCGGGGAAGCCGGCGAGAAGGTGACTCTCACCATCGGGCAACCAGCGACCCGGACGCTCAAGGACGTGACGCTCGCGCGTGCGGTGATCAAGGTCCCGAGTGTGGTCGATGCTCAGATCATACCGGAAGGCCGGACGGCGGGGCACAAGGTGGGCTACGTGCGGGTCGAGCAATTCAACGAGCCCACCGCGGCCGAGCTGGGCCAGGCACTCGACGGGCTGGAGGAGGAGGGAATGGAAGCGTTGGTGTTGGATCTGCGTTTCAATCCGGGTGGTTTGCTCGGGAGCGCGGTCGACGTTTGCGCGCAATTTCTCCCGCCGAATACGCGGGTCGTCTCGACGGAAGGCCGGTCGCCGTCGCGGGAATACACGACGCGGCGGATGCCCGGCGGGACCCGCACTTATCCCGTGGCGATCCTGATCAATAATTCCAGCGCGAGCGGCTCGGAGATTGTGGCCGGTGCGCTCAAGGACCTGAATCGAGCGATTCTCGTGGGCGAAACAACGTTCGGGAAAGGATCGGTTCAAAGTGTCGTATCGCTGCCGGACGGATCGGCGATGCGGTTCACGACGCAGAAATACTACACGCCGAGTCGCCGCCCGATCCACGAGCACGGCGTCGATCCCGACATTCGCTGCACGATGACGCTGGCCGAGGAGGCGGAGCTTTACCGCGAGCGGCGGCGGCGGTCCGTCCCCGGGCTGGCGGATGCGACGATGGAATCCAGCGTGACCGATCCGCAGCTCGATCGTGCCGTGGACGCGATCACAGGTGTGCTGCTGTATTCGGACAAGGAGAAATCGGGGAAGCCGAGCCGCGGATAGCGGCGGCTGAGGCGTTCGGTCGGGGCGGGTGACGATGGTTGGATTGGCGATCGAGACGTCGTGCGACGAGACGGCGGTGGCCGTGTTGCGCGGGCACGGTGAGTTGCTGGCGAGCGAGGTCTGGTCGCAGGCGGAGATTCATTCCGCCTACGGCGGGGTCGTGCCCGAAGTGGCGTCGCGGAGTCATTCGGAGATTCTGCCGGGACTGGTGGAGCGGGCGCTGGTGTCGGCTGGGATCGAGCTCGCGGCGGTGGATTATTTCTCGGCGACGACGGGTCCGGGATTGCCGGCGGCTCTGGTGGTGGGCGTGGCGATGGGGAAGGCGCTGGCGATCGGGGCGGGTCGGCCCTTTGTCGCGGTGAATCACATGGAGGGGCATTTGTTGTCGCCGTTTTTTGGCGAACCGGAGATTGCGCCGCACGTGGGATTGGTGGTGAGCGGTGGCCACACGATGCTTGTCGACGTGGCGGGTTACGGGGCTTACGAGGTGCTGGGAGCGACGGTCGACGACGCGGCGGGCGAGGCATTCGACAAAGTCGCGAAGCTGCTCGGGCTGGGTTATCCGGGCGGAATCGAGATCGACCGGCTGGCGGCGGAGGGGGACGCGGCGGCCTACGCGTTTCCGCGAAGCATGCTGCATTCGGGGGATTACCAGTTCAGTTTCAGCGGACTGAAGACGGCGGTGCGGTATTGCTTCGAGAAGGAAAAGCCGCGGCTGGCCGACGCGTGCGCGTCGTTTCAGGAGGCCGTTGTCGAGGTGCTGGTTGGAAAGGCCGAGCGGGCGCTGGCGGGAACGGATCGGCGCTGCCTGGCGCTGAGTGGTGGGGTGAGTTCGAACCGGCGATTGCGCGAGCGGGCGGGCGGGATGGCGGAGCGGCTCGGGGTCGAACTGCGGGTCGCGGAGCCGGCGTTGCGGACGGATAACGCGGCGATGATTGCGTTCGTGGCGTCGCACCAATTTTCGGCGAATCCGGACGGCGACGCTTTGGATGTCGATGTCGTGCCGACCTTTCGCGGATTCGGTCAGGCCGCGTTGTCGGGCGTGTAGGTGCCGCCGTAGCCGGGGGCGTAGAGGGTGAAGCCGAGGATCGGGGCCATGGCTTCGAAGTGCTGATCGCGGGCGAAGACGCGGACCTGCCAATCAACGGCGAGGGTGGCAATGAGGACGTCGCTCCACGGGGCGGTGATGCCCTGGTCGCGGAGCCGCCAGGCGGATTGAATCGCGAGATGCCAATGGCGGTCGGTGGTCTCGCGGTAGGGGATGGTCTGGAAGAAGAACGAGAGTTTGCGCCGCTCCTCCGGGCGGGCTCCGCCGAGAACCTCCAGTTTGACCGGGCCGCACCAGAGAGCGACGTATTCGTCGAGGAGCGCTTCGAGCGCGACCTTGGTCTTCAGGTCTCCCCGGCGGCGGGACGCCTCGATCCAGCCGGACGAATCCATGAGCACCATGCGATCCAGTGCCCGAAGTTCCCGATCTCGTCGTTCGTATCGGGGTAATCGAAGGCACCTTCGCGGAGGAGCGCCCCGAACTCGCGGGCTTTCTTGCGACCGATGAATTCGGTGACGGCCCGGGCGACGGCGGGGCTTTTTTTCTTCTCGCCGGTGATCCGGGCCAAGTCCTCGAGGACGGATTCGTCCGGATCAACGGTGATTCGATCGCTGGGAAATTCACCGAAAAGCATCGAATAGTCCGGAAGTTTGCTGCAAACCGAGGATTGCGAAGGCGGGGTGCGCACCGAAGCCAGCGACGGAGCGCCGGGATGAGATCGAGAGCGCGTCCTGTTCGGTCGGAGAGTCGCACGAAACCCAACAACGCGTGACCGAGGGTGCACCAGGATGCCGGCGACGAATCCGCGGGAGATCGCCGCGATCCGACCTGTCGGCATCGGATCACCCGCTTCATCCGAGCGCGCCTCAGCCCAATATCCCACCTCCTCCCAAGTCCCCGCAGCGTCGACCGATAAAACGTAACGGCCGTTACGTTTTATCGGGAGCGGATTCATTGGTGCGGTCGCCGCTGCCAGGCCGGGGGGGCTGAATTGGCGGCCTTCCGACAAGCAAACTCCGGATCGCCACGGCTCGCCAGAAGCACCCAGCCGGGCTCCGCCCGAGCATCTCGCCGCCCATCCCCTTCCCTGTAAAATGTGACGGTCGTCACATTTTACAGGGAAGGTGGGGGATTGGGGTTCTGCCGCGAACTCCGAGGGTAGCCGAAGGTTTGATTCGCTCGCGCGGGCTCTTGGCCGTCCGGGCGTGGGCCTCGCTGGCGACTCGACGGGTGCTGGTTTGCTATCGCGAATTCCACAGCCACTTTCCGGTCCGGCCTCGGACGCGCTCTCAATCACACCTGGAGTTCCGATCCGATCAAGCGCGGATTTGCCTTTGACGGGGCCGGGGTTATGTTCGCGGCCTTGTGAAAATGACGCGTTTGCTTCGGAGTTTGGTGGGGATAGGGCTGGTGGCGGCCGCGGTCGGTCAGGAGGCTGTGGTGGACAACACGGGGACGGTCGAAAATCCCAAGCCGACGTGGGAGACGCAGAAGCAGGCGCGCACCTGGCAGCTCGGCATCCCGGCTCCGCGCGGCCTGATCACGGACCGCAACGGCAAGCCCTTTGCGCAGTCCGAGGTGAGCTACAATCTGGCGATCGCGTTTCCTTCTCCGCTGGATTTCACCGACGAGCGGGTGGTCGCTTTCGCGCGGCAGCAGGCGACCCTGGCGCGGGGTTTGCTGGGACGGGAGATCCGGATCAACGAGAAGAAGGTCCTCGATCATTACAAAAATCGGGGCGCGCTGCCGTATGACATCGCCGAGGATCTGCAGGCGAGCGAGTTATCCGTCGTGGCGGCTGGGGTGACGCCGACGCTCGTTTTGCGGCAGAGCTACGCGCGTTTTTACCCGCAGGGGCGGCTGGCGGCTCACATCATCGGTTACGTCGGGCAGCAGGCACCGCTTTCGCTCAAACCGATCGAAAACGGCGATCTGATTTTCTCCGAAAGCGAGGGTCGCGAAGGGCTGGAGCAGATTTTCAACACCGAGCTCGAAGGCCGCCCGGGAGTCCTGAGCCTCACGTTCGACGCCGAGGGACGGAAGACGTCGGAGCGAATCGCGCAGCCGCCGGTGCCGGGGTACAACGTGATTTCGACCATCGACGCCCGGCTGCAGGCGATCTGCGAAGAAGTGCTGGAGAAGAATTGCGAGCGCGGGGCGATCGTGATGATCGATCCGAAAACGGGGGAGATTCTGGCGATGGCGTCGTGGCCGAGCTTCGACCCGAACGTCTTCGTGCCTTACGTGACGCAGGCCGACTTCGACGTGCTGAACAACGATCCCGCCGTGCCGCTGTATCCGCGGGCGTTTCGGTCGGCGTATCCGCCCGGGTCGATCTTCAAGACGATCGTCGGATTGGCCGCGCTCGAGACCGGCAAGATCAAGCCGTCGTCGGAGTTCGGGTGTCCGGCGGCGCTGAGCGTTGGGAATTTTGTTTTCCGGAATTGGAAGAAGACCGGCGCGGGTTCGCTGAACTTTGTCGAGGCGCTCACGCAGTCCTGCAACACGTGGTTCTACCAGGTCGGGATCAAGATCGGGTCGGAGCCGATCATCGACTGGGCGACTCGGCTCGGATTGGGTCAGAGGACCGGCATCCCGCTGCAGGCCGAGGCCTCGGGAAACATCCCGACCGACGAATACATGCTGCGCGTCCACAAGCGGAAGATTCTCAACGGCGACGTCGCGAACATGAGCATCGGGCAGGGCGACATTCTCATCACGCCGCTCCAGATGGCGCAGGCGATGGGGGTGATCGCGGAAGGCGGGAAATTTCACCAGACCCGGCTCGTGAAGCAGATCCAGTCGCTCGACAATGGCGTGGTCGCCGCCTACCCGGATCGCCTGCGAGCCGAGCTGCCGATTTCGGACGAGATCATGGATCAGCTCCGCAAGGCGTTGGTCGACGTGACGGAGGCGGGCAATGGCACGGCGCACCGCGCGCAGGTCGACGGCATCCACGTCGCGGGCAAGACGGGGACCGCGCAGTGGGGTCCGAAGGATAACCAGAAGACGGCGGCGTGGTTCTGCGGATTCGCACCGGCGGACAACGCCCGATATGCCTTCGCGGCTGTCTACGAAGGCAAGCCCGGCGACGACAGCATTCACGGCGGATCGCACGCGGCTCCGCTGATCGGTAAGGCACTCGAGCAGGCGTTCAATGGCGCCGGCGCTGACGGCGACGACGATTCGGCGGCCGAAGATTCGGCGGACCAGTCCGGTTAGTGGGCGGCGGCACTCCCGCGAAGGAGTATCAGGCGTGGCTCTCGTAGAACGCCGCGACGGCGTCGACGATTTCGCCGATCTCGTCCTCGCGGAGCTCGGAGAAGATCGGGAGCGCGAGGGTCTCGAGCGCCGCGCGTTCGGATTCCGGGAGGCTGCCTTCCTCGTACTCGAGATACGCGAAGCACTCCTGCCGGTGGAGCGGCACGGGGTAGTAGATCCCGTGGCCAATCTTCCGATCGGCGAGGTGCCGCGAGAGTGCGTCGCGGTGCGGAGCGCGGAGGACGAACTGATGGAAAATGTGGTCGCTCTCGACGCGGCCGCGGAAGGGGCGGGCGGGTAGCGTGAGCCGGTCGGTGAGTCCGGCGGCGTCGAAGGCTTCGGCGTAGAGGTCGGCGTTGCGGCGGCGCTCGGCGTTCCATTGGGCCACGTGGGGGAATTTGACGCTGAGGATCGCGGCCTGGAGCGAATCGAGGCGGAAATTCCCACCGACTTCGCGGTGAAAATACCGCTGCTCCATCCCGTGATTACGCATCAGGCGGAGGCGGTCGGCGTCCCCGGCTGCCGCGCACGTCGAGAGCCCCGCGTCGCCGTAGGCTCCGAGATTTTTCGCCGGGAAGAAGCTGAAGTAGCCGTATTCCCCGATGGCGCCCGCCCGCAACGTGCCCGCCTCGCCGGGATACTCGGCCCCGATGGCCTGCGCGGCGTCTTCGACGATCTTGAGCCGACAATTCGTCGCGATCCGCCGGATCGCGTCCATCTCGCAGACGAGGCCGAAGAGGTGGACGGGGACGATGGCGCGGAGCGTGTTGCCGTTCGGCGTGATGAATTCCCCGTCCGGCCCGCGGCTCATCCCGGCGAGGCAATCCTCCAATTTTGCGGGATCGAGGTTGTAGGTGACCGGGTCGATGTCGACGAAGACGGTCTCGATCCCGAGGCGGTGGACGCAACCGACCGTCGCAAAAAACGTGTAGGGCGTCGTGACGATCGCGTCACGCGGGCCCCAGCCCTCCGCCATGAGGATGGCCAGCCACGCGTCGGTGCCGGACGACATGCCGACCGCGTGGCCGCAGCCGGTCGCGGTGACGAACTCCGATTCCAGCGCCTCGACTTTGGGGCCGAGGATGAACGCCTGCGACGCCACGACGGCCTCGATCTCGGCCGAGACGGCGTCCTTGATGCGCGCGTATTGCCGCGCGAGGTCGAGTAGGGGAACGGCCACGCCAGCCGATCTAGCGAATGACGCCGAACTCCGCGCGGCGGTTGGCCGCCCAGGCGGAGTCGCCGCTGCCGGCGTCGGCGGGCATTTCCTCGCCGAAGCTGACGGTCTGGATGCGCTGGCCGCTGATTCCCATTCCGATGAGCGCTTCGCGGACGGCCTGCGCCCGGCGCTCGCCGAGACCGCGATTGTATTCCTCGGTGCCCCGCTCGTCGGTGAAGCCGGCGATGATGATGTCGTTGTCGAGCCCCTGCATCGAGGAGGCGACGGTGTCCAGGGTCGTGAATTCGGAGTCGGCGACCTCGACGCTGTCGTAGCCGAAGTAAACGGGTGGGAATTGGCTGCGGTTCACCGTCGAGCCGAAGAAATTCGAGCCTTCGATCCGATCCGGAAGCGGCGTGCCGGTCACGTAATCGCCATCGACGCCGACGTAGTCGCCATCGGTCCCCTTCTTGTTGGCGCAGGACGTGAGGCCGACCGCGAGCGCGGTGACGAGAACAACTGAGAAAAATCGCTTCATGCCGCTATTGAAAACGCCGTTTCGAACGAAAACTCAATGCTTATCCGCCGATCAACGCGACCACGAGGGTTCGGAGACCTTGCCGAGACCCGATACGACCGTGGTGGGTCGGCCGGTTTGCGTGTCGAGCAGGATGATCGACGATCCCGAACTGTAGATGACGTGGCGGGAATTCGCGCCCCACTCGGGGTTCTCGCCCGACGCGAGGATGCGTGCGCCGCCCGAAGCCAGATCGACCATCGCGATGGAAAAACCGCCCGTCCGCGCCGTGAAGGCGAGTTTTTTGCCGTCCGGCGACCAGCTCGGCTCGGTGCAGTAGCCGTAGCCGGTGTTGATCTTGCGGGCCGATCCGCCGCCGGAGCCGATGCGGTAAATCTGCGGGCTACCGCCTTCGTCCGACGAATAGGCGATCTCGCCGCCATCCGGCGACCAGCTCGGCGACGACTCGACGCCGCGGGTGCGGGTGAGGCGGCGGGCACCTCCGCCGTTGGCGCTCAGGACGTAGAGTTCCGGGTTGCCGTCCTTGCTGATCGAGCACGCGATGCGGCCACCGTCGGGCGAGAATGCCGCGCCGCTGTTCGTGCCGGGGAATTTGATGATCCGATTACGGGAGCCGCTGGCGAGTTCCACCAGATAGATGTCGGCGTAGCCGCTCTGGTAGCCGGTGTAGGCGAGTTTGCGGGCGTTGGGGCTGATCGCCGGAGCCACGCTGATGACGCCGTCGCGGGTGAGCTGCTTGACGTTCGCGCCATCGTAGTCGGCCGTGTAAATCTCCTTTTTCCCGGTCTTCGTGGAGACGAACGCGATCGTCGACGTCGCGATGCCGGGATTCCCGGTGATCGTCTCGACGATCTCGTCGGCGAATTGGTGCGCCCGCTCGCGCGGCGTGCCGGAGTATTTTCCACTCAGAACGGTGGCCCCGCCGCGGTCCTTGACCGTCCCGCTGAGCGATCCGCCGGACGCCGAACCCGACACGACGTAGGACGCGCTGCCGGGGGCCGACAGGGAGAACCAGCCCGCGAGGGAAAGATCGTTCGTGAGGACGGATTGCACGGCCGGGCCCTCACCGCCGCCGATGCCCTCGACGGCCAGACTGACCGCGTCGGTTTTTCGCACCGTGATGGTGGGGGTGTCCTGCGCGAAGGCCGACGTGGCGGCGAGGCAGAGCACAATGGCGATTGAGTGGGTGGCGGGTCGGAGGACGTTCATTCGATCGATCAAGGCGGGTTGAAAAGCCTTGTCCGTCGTCGCAAATGCCCCCCGCGTTTGCAATCCTCAATCCAGCGTGGCAAACCTGATCGGGCGCAAGCCCCATCCCGAGTTTTGAAAAGCCGCCCGCCCGCATCCCAGTCCGCCGCCGCCGGACCGGGAATCCGTCCCGTCCGCGACGCGATCTTCACCGCGATCGCCGCCGGATTCGTTCTCGCCCACGTCACCCTCTTCGCGATGCTGCTGTTGCGGGGGTCGCTGCTCGTCGACGAGCACGAGCGGGTCGAGGATCTGGCCGCGCGGGCGGCGCAGTCCGTGGCGGCGCTCCCTTCGCAGTCCGCCCCGAGCGGTCGACTCGACGCGGATCTCGCCGGGGTGCTGTCGGATGATCCGACCGTCGTCGGGTTGCGCGTGTATTCACTCGAAGGCGGGCAGATCCGCGGCACGCGGGAGGCTGGCGGGCCGTTGACGGCCTCGATCGTCGCCCGGATCCGGCAGGGACTCGACGAGGTCGAGGCGAGGCTGCCCGACATTTTTCGGACGCCGCGATCGCTCACCGGTTACGCCCCCGTCCACGGGAGCGGTGGCGCGGTCGACCGCATCGTCGCCGTGGACGTCGACCTCACCAACATCCGCACGTGGGTCGCGTGGATCGTCGTCGGCGGATTGGGAGCTACGGTCGCCGTTCTCCTGGCGGCGGTCGGTCTCGGGCTTTACGTCTACCGCTCCCGGCTTCAGGCCCTCCGCCAGGAGGCCGATCTGACCGCGGCCCAGGCCACCGAACGGAAGGCCGCCGAGAGCGTCGCCGGATTCATTAGCCAAAATCCCACGCCTCACCTCGAGTTCGACGGCGACGAATTCCTGCGTGCCAACCACGCCGCGGCGCGCGCGTTTGGTGCCGATTCGCCGGACGCGCTGCTCGCCATGCCGCTCTGGAGTCTGTGGCCGAAGCGCCAGCCGGACGGCGCGCTCTCGGCCGAGGCCTGGTCCGAGCACGTCCTGCGGGCGATGGAGGAATCCTTCGCCCACTTCGAATGGACCTTTCGCCGGACCGATGGCTCGAGTCTCGAGATGGACGTCTTCCTCAGCCGGGCGACCGACGAGCAGCGCGAGGTCCTGCTGCTGGCGTGCTACGATTTGTCCGAAATCCACTCCGCGCAGGCGCAGCTCATCGTCAGCGAGCAGCGTTTTCGAGACGTGAGCGACGCCGTGGGCGAGTTCATCTGGGAAGTCGACGTCGAGGGGCGTTACGTGTTCGTTTCGCCCCGCGTGCAGGAGGTGTTGGGCCGCGCGCCGAAGGACGTTCTCGGCCACCACCCATTCGACTGGCTGCCAGCCGAGGACCGGGATCAGGTGGTGCAGGAATCCGACGAGATCGTCGCCGAGGCCGGACCGTTCCGGAATTTCGTTCACCGCATCCGGCGGTCCGACGGCGAGATTCTCTGGATCTCCGCGAGCGGCGTGCCGCGATTCGACGACAGTGGCCAATGCATCGGCTACCGCGGGGCCTCGCTCGACATCACCGAGAGGCAGCGTCACGAGCAGGAACTGCGCTTCCAGAAGGAAGCCGCCGAGGCCGCCGCTCTCACGAAGAGCGCCTTCCTCGCGATGATGAGCCACGAGATCCGGACGCCGCTCAACAGCGTCCTGGGATTCGCCGACCTCATCCTCCAGACCCCGCTCGACGACCTGCAGCGCGAATACCTCGACACGATCCAGCGCAGCGGCGACGCCCTGCTCGTCCTGCTCAACGACATCCTCGATTTCTCGAAGATCGAGTCCGGGCGCATGGCCGTCGAGATTGTCGCGACGGATCTCCACCGCTGCGTCGAGGACGTCGTGGATCTCTACCTCCCCGCCAGCCGCTCGCGCGACGTGGCCCTCGAAATTCGCATCGACCCCGGCATCCCCCGCCACGTCCGAACGGATTCCGCCCGACTGCGCCAGATTCTCATCAACCTCGTCGGGAACGCCGTCAAATTCACCGACCGTGGCAGTGTCACGGTCGACGTGCGGAGGGCGAACACGTCGGAGGCTCCGGTCGTTCGCTTCGAGGTCGTCGATACGGGCATCGGCATTTCCGCCGAGAAAATTCAGAACCTCTTCCAGCCCTTCTCCCAGGCCGACACGTCGACGACGCGGCGCTTCGGCGGCACCGGCCTGGGCCTGGCCATCAGCAGGCGGCTCGCCGGCCTGCTCGACGGCGAGATTGGCATCGTCAAGTCGTCGGAGGACGGGACGACCTTCTACCTCGAGATCCCGCTCGTGCTGCCGACGGAAATGGAGGCCGCCTCCCTGTCCGGCGACCAGAGGCGGGAGCCGCCGCCGATCAACGAGACCTCGCGCCGGGCGTTGCGAGTGCTCGTCGTCGACGATAATCCCATCAACCGTCGGCTCACCACGCAGCTGCTCGCCCTGCTCGGGGATCGCAGCGAGGCCGTCGGCTCGGCGAAGGAATGTTACGCGGCGCTGGAGGCCGGGTCCTTCGACGTCATCCTGATGGATGTCCAGATGCCCGAGATCGACGGGCTCGACGCGACGCGAGCCATCCGCGAGCGTGAACTCGGCGGGGTGGGACGCCGCTCGCCCCTGCCGATCGTCGCGCTCACCGCCGGAGCGATGAGCGATGATCGCGAAGCGTGTTTCGCCGCCGGAATGGATTTTTACCTCACCAAACCGATCCGCCGCGACGCCCTCGAGCGGACTCTCCGCAAGATCAGCGAGCGCGCCTGATCGACGATCCCGAGGCCGGATCAGCGGTCCAGGCCGGCGTCCTGGAGCGCCTTCTGCCCGCGCTTCACGTCGCTCACGCTGAGAATGAGGAGGCCCTTTTTCGCGGTTGGCAGGGTCGCGAGGTAGGCGTAGTCGATGTTGATCTTCTTCTTCGCGAGGACCTTCACGATGGCGGAGAGCCCGCCCGGTTTGTTCGAACCCTCGAGCATGAGGACGTCGCTCTCGATCACGAGAGTCCCACGCTCCTCGAACAAATGCAGCGCCCGGCGAGGGTCGCTCACGACCAGGCGGATCACCGCGTAGTCCGAGGAGTCCGCCACGCTCAGCGCGTAAATGCTGATTCGTTCGTCCGCGAGGGCGTCGCAGACGGCCGCGAGAGTTCCGGGCTGGTTGTCGAGGAAGAGGGCGAGTTGTTCGACGATTTTCATGAGAGATGGAGGTTTCGTGGAAGTTACCCCGGGTCGCTGCTCACGAAAGCCCTAATTCGGAAATGGCTGGGCGGGAATCAAACCATCGCCGCGGCGGGCCGGCGGATTTCGGGCGTTCCGCACCAGCGTTTCGACAGGTCGACGGGGTCCCCGACCCGCACGTCGACCGGATCGACCTGATAGGACCAGACCGTGAAATTCGTCAGAATCGCCGAACCAAAAAACGTGCCGAACGCGCAGTTGACCGCGTCGTAGCCGGCACAAATCCGGATGCGCCCCGTCCGCGGCCCGGCGAACCGGGCGTCGAAGACCTGCCAGCGCCCGCCCATGAAGACCTCGAAGTAGGCGTGGAAATCCATCGGCGTCCCGGGATCCTCGCACCCGATGTCGGGCACGTAGCCACTGACGTATCGGGCGGGCAGATTGAAGGTGCGGCACAGCGCCACCCCGGCGTGCGCGAGATCGCGGCACACGCCGTAGCCGCGCTGGATGGTCTCCCAGGCCGACGTGTTCGCGCTGTAGGTCCCGGTGCGATACTCGATGTTTTCGTGCAACCAGGCGCAGATCGCGCGGATTCGTCCGAGGCCCTGCGGCAGGTGGCCGAATTTCTGCCACGCGAAGTCGAGGAGCTTGTCGGAGTCGCAGTAGCGCGTCGGGACCGTGTAACGCAGGATCGCGGCGGGCAGGAGGTGCGGGGCGTGGGGCTCGTCGAGCCAGAGGAAGTCCTCGCTACGCGCTGGGACGTTCACCAACGCGTCGTAGCGCATGACGTTGCGCCCCGCCGCGAGCTTCATCCGGTAGACGATGTTCTCGTGGTCGTCCTCGAATTCCGTCGCGTGCGGCTCGGGTTCGAATCCGATGCTCTCCTGACGGATCGATTGGAAGGGGTCCTGCCGTGGTTTCAGCGTGACCAAGGCCGGAGTCGGCGAGGTGGTCTCGTAGGAAATTTCGTAGCCGACCCGAACGGTGAGATCGAGGTCGACGACGGGGAGATCGGCGGAAATTTCCATGCGTGAGTTTGCGGATTATCCTAGCATCGGGCGCGCCATGTCCAATGGACGTGCCACCGGCAGTCTCCCACCGAATGAATCCCACGAATCTCACCGCCATCTGCGAACGTCACCTCACGCCAGCCCTCGAGTTGCTCGAGCGACTGGTCGCGGTGAACAGCTTCACGACGAACCCGGATGGGGTGCGCCGGGTGGCCGAGCTGACCGCCGCCGCCTTCGCCCCGCTGGGTTTCGAGGCGGAAATGGTGCCAGCCGCCAACGCCGCGCACGGCCCGCACTTGATCCTTCGCCGACCTCGGCAGATCCCGGGCGCGCCGACCATTGCGCTCATCTCCCACCACGACACCGTCTTTCCGGCGGACGAAGAACGGCGCAACGCCTTTGCGTGGCGCCGCGAAGGCGATCGGATCTACGGCCCGGGAACGAACGACATCAAGGGCGGAACCGTCGGGATTTTTCTCCTGCTAAACGCCATCCGGGACGCGGACGAAGGGCTCTTCCACGAGACGGATTGGATCCTGCTGATCAACGCCTGCGAGGAGGTCGATTCGCACGACTTTGGCCGGGTTTGTCACCGCGTGCTCCCGTCCGACACCCGCGCCTGCCTCATTTTCGAGGCCGACTCGAGCGCCCCGAAGACGTCCGAACTCGTCGCCGCCCGCAAGGGACGGGCTTCCGTGAGGATCGGAGTCGCCGGCCACGCCGCCCACGCGGGCGGTGGCCACGCCGCCGGGGCGAACGCCATCGTCGAGCTGGCCCGCGTCGTCGCGGAAGCGAGTGCGCTCACGGATTACGACGCCGATCTCACGGTCAACGTCGGTCGAATCGAGGGCGGCACCGTGACCAACCGGGTGCCCCACGAGGCGTACGCCCGGCTCGAGCTGCGGGCGTTTGACCCGGACGTCTACGCGGCGGCGAAAACGAAGCTGCTCGCGCTGGCCGGGCCGGGCCGGGTGCGGTCGCAGGACGGATCCCACCGGGCCTGCGAGGTGGTGGTCGAGGTCGAGGACGAGACTCCGCCGTGGCCGCGGAACGAGGGGACGGACTCGCTCATCGCGATCTGGAAGGAGGCGGGCCGCCAAGTGGGCCATTCGGTGCTCGCCGTCCCGCGGGGGGCTCAGCGACGGCAACGTCCTGTGGGGCACCTTTCCGACGCTGGACGGGCTGGGGCCCGGCGGGGAGAATTCCCATTGTTCCGAGCAATCGGCCGATGGGACGAAGGAGCAGGAATGGGTCGCCGCCGATTCGTTCGTCCCCAAGACGGTGCTGAATGCGCTGGCGATCGGGCGGCTGCTGGGCCGGTAGCGGATCGCGATCCCGTGCTCGGTTGGCGTCGAGAGTCCCGCGGGGAAGTGACGGCTGGCGCGGCGCGACCATCCCTACCTTTGAAGGATTGGCGCTGCGCGCCACTTGGTTACAAGCCGCGTTCGCCGATGGCGGTGGGGCGTTCGCAGGTCGACTCGAGGTCGATCCGTCGTCCGGTGCGCTCGGAATCCTCGAAGGCCAGCATCGCGTCGAGGACGTGGTAGGCCAGCTCGCCGCTGGCCCGCGGGGCCTGCCCGGAGTGGATCGAATGCACGAGGTCCACGAGGCCGAGGCCGCGACCGGCGGGATAGTCGAACTTCGAATCGACCGTCAGCCAATCCTTGCTGTCGGCCCGATAGCGGACTTCTCCCGCGAAGCTGTTCGGATCGCTCGAAACCAGGGTGCCCTTGCTGCCCATGATCTCGGGAAGAGAACCAAAATCGGGCGATCCCGGGACGTCGAAACTCATGAGCGCGACGACGTGAACTCCGCTGACCATCTCGACGACCCCCGAGTAATGCGTGGCGACCTCGACGTCGATGGCCGAACCCGCGAGCGGCTGGCTGGCAATCGTGCGGGAGTCGTGGGCGCGGCTCGTGCGACCGATGATGCTCTTGATGGGGCCGAGCAAATGGACCAGCGCGGAGAGGTAATAGGGTCCCATGTCGAGCATGGGGCCGCCGCCGTGCTGGTAGTAGAAAGCCGGATTCGGGTGCCAGGCTTCGTGGCCGCCACAGGTCCACATCACGCGGCCGCCGACGGGCTGGCCGATCAATCCCGAGTCGATGGCCTGGCGGGCGGTCTGGGTGCCGGGGCCGAGCACGGTGTCGGGTGCGCAGGCGACGAGCAGGCCGGTCTCCCTGGACTTCGCGAGCACGGCCTGGCCTTCTTCGCGGTCGAGAGCGAAGGGTTTTTCGCAGACGACGTGTTTGCCGTTTTCGAGCGCGGCGAGGTTCACCGGCGCGTGGGCGGCGGGGTGCGTGAGGTTGAGGATGACGTCGACGCCCGGGTCGGCGAGCATTTCGTCGAGAGTGTGGACGGTCGGGATACCGAAGTCGGTTGCGAGGGTCGCCGCGACGTCGGCGCGGACGTCCGCGCAGGCCACGATCTCACATTCCTCGCGCTCGCGGATGAAGGGGAGGTACGCCTTCCGGGCGATGTCGCCGCAGCCAACGATGCCGATGCGGGTGCGCTGGCTCATTCGACCCCCGGGCGGGTGGCCCAGACAAGTCCGCGCACGGTCATGTCCCAGACAAACGGGTAGGTGTCGAACTCCTCGATCTTGTGACCGAAGGCCGAATAAAAGACGCGCCCCTGGCCCCACGTCCGCGTCCAGACGGCGGGCATCGCCACGGTCTGCGCTTCGTAGGTGTAGGGCGTCTCGGCGAGCACGGTGACGGCCGGATCCATGGCCATGTAGTATTGCTCGGAGTCGTATTCGAAGGTCGCCGGGACGCCGGCCATGATCGGATTGTCGGGTTGGGTGACCTGGACTTCGTAGGTGCCGACGGTCGGGTGACCGAGGAAGTGTCCACCGGCCATCCATTCGAAATCGATTTCGCCGCGGAAGGCATCGCCCATCCCGCCGTGGAAACCGGCGAGTCCCGTGCCGGCGCGCACGGCGGCGGTGAGGTTGGCGATCGCGCCTTCCGGCAGAGTTCCCATCGTCCAGCACGGCACGATCAGGTCGTAGTTCAGAAGCGCGTCGGCATCGGTGAGGCAATCGAGGGAGTCGCTCAGGACGACATCGTGGCCCTCGCGACCCAGGGATTCGGCGGTTTTGTTCGCCATTTCGGTTGGTGAGTGGCCATCCCAGCCACCGTGAAAAATCAGAGTTTTGTAACGCATGATGACTCCCACGAGGGGAGACGCGGAAAATATTGGAACGACCCGGTGATGGAAAACCTTTTGTACGGGCCGGGTCGACCGGGCCCTATTTGCACCGCACGCCTGGCTTGACGAAAATGTCGCGAGTGCGGGCGCATTCGGCGAGCGCCCGGCAGCCGGGGAGGTGGTCGTTCACGAGGCCCATGGCTTGCATGAACGCGTAGGCGGTGGTGGGACCGACAAATTTCCAGCCGCGCCGCCGCAGATCTTTGCTGAGCGCCCGGGACTCCGGCGATTGGCTGACGAATGCGCCGGTCGCGGCGGTGGGCGGTTCCCAGCGCCAGAAATACGCGGCGAGTGAGCCGCATTCCTCGACGAGCTCGACGGCGCGGCGGGCGTTGTTGACGGTCGCCTGGATTTTGCCGCGGTGGCGGACGATGCCGGCGTCGTTCATCAGGCGGGTCTCGTCGGTCTGGTCGAACTCGGCGATTTTACGAAAATCAAAGCCCGCGAAGGCGGCGCGGAAATTTTCCCGCTTCTTGAGAATGGTCAGCCAGCTCAGGCCGCTCTGGAATCCTTCGAGACAGATTTTTTCGAAGAGCCGCCGGTCGTCGGCGACCGGGCGGCCCCACTCTTCGTCGTGGTATCGGCGGTAGATCTCCGGCTCGGCGCCCCACCCGCAGCGTCCGTCGACGAGCGAAGTCGCGTCAGCCACGATGTCCCTTTCCGCCGCCGCCGAGTCTTCGGATCAGGACGTAGAAGACGGGCGTCAGGAAGACACCAAAGATCGTGACGCCGAGCATGCCGCCGAAAACGGCGGTGCCCAGCGACTGACGCATCTCCGATCCCGCTCCGCTCGCGATGACGAGAGGCACGACGCCGAGGATGAACGCGAACGACGTCATGAGGATCGGGCGCAGGCGCAGCTTCGACGCTTCGACGGCGGCGTCGAAGAGACCGAGGCCATCGTCTTCTTTCTGCTTGGCAAATTCCACGATGAGGATGGCATTTTTTGCCGCCAGGCCGATCAGCACGACGAGGCCAATTTGCGTGAGGATGTTGTTGTCCATGCCGCGGAGCCAGACGAACCAGATCGCGCCGATCAGGCACATCGGCACGATCATGATGACGGCCAGCGGCAGCGACCAGTTCTCGTATTGCGCGACGAGCACGAGGAAGACGAAGAGCACCGCGAGCGGAAACACGAGCAGTCCCGTCGAGCCGGCCTGCGTCTCCTGGTAGGCGAGTTCGGTCCACTCGTAGGTGACGCCCGGTGGGAGAATGTCGGCGGCGAGCCGCTCCATCGTTTGAATGACTTCACCGGTCGAGAATCCGGGCGCGGCGGACCCCTGAATTGCCAGGGCGGGATACAGGTTGTAGCGAACGAAACGGTCGGGGCCGGTCGTGAGTTTCAGTTCCACGAGCGATCCGAGCGGGACCATGCCGCCGGTGTTGTTGCGGGTTTTTAATCGGTCGAGGTCCCTGGCTTCGTCGCGGAACGGGATGTCGGCCTGCGCGGTAACGCGGTAGGTGCGACCGAAGAGGTTGAGGTCGTTCACGAAGAGCGAGCCGAGGTAAATCTGCATCGCCGAAAAGACGTTGCCGAGCGGGACGTCGAGCATCTTCGCCTTCACGCGGTCGACGTCGGCGAAGTAGCGCGGGACGCTGGCGCGGAAGGCTGTGAAAGCCTGCGCGATGACGGGCTCGGAGTTCGCGGCGGCGATCAGTCGCATCGCCGCGTCCTGCAGGGCCTGCGAGCCGAGGTCGGCGCGGTCCTCGAGCATCATCTTGAAGCCGCCGCCATTGCCGATGCCGCGCACGGATGGCGGCGGGATCACGAACACGATGGCGTCCTGAATGGCTGCCGTGCGTTGGCGAAGTTCGGCGATGATGGATTCGCCGGTGATTCCTTTTTTGGAGCGCTCCTCGAACGGGAGGAAAACCGGAAACATCGCGGCAGAGTTCGGCGCGTTGGTGAAGGTCGCGCCGTTGAAGCCAGCGAACGCGACGACGCTTTCGATCCCCTCGACTCCCGTGGCGATTTTCACGAGATCCTTCACAACCGCGTCGGTGCGTTGCAACGAGGCTCCGTCGGGCAGTTGGGCCGCGATGATGGCGTAACCCTGGTCCTGCTGCGGGATGAAGCCAGCCGGGACGACGCGGAACCCAAACCACGTGAGCGCGAGCATTCCAACGTAGAAAAGCATCGCGATGAGGCTCAGCCGGACGAGTCGACGCACGGCACCGGTGTATCCGCCGATGACTTTGTCGAAGACCCAGTTGAAGCCCCTGAAGAACCAGCCAAAGAGGAAGTTCCACATCCGGGTAAACCAATCCGGCTTCGCATCCTCGGGCTTGAGCAGAATTGCGCAAAGCGCCGGGCTGAGCGTGAGCGAAACGAAACTCGAGATGGTGACGGAACACGCGATCGTGAGGGCGAACTGCCGATAGAATTCTCCCGAGATCCCGGGCAGAAACGCCGTCGGCACAAAGATGGCGACCATCACGAGCGTCGTTGCGATCACCGCGCCGCTCACTTCGGTCATCGCCTTGCGGGCGGCTTCGCGTGGCTCGAGGCCTTCCTCGAGGTTGCGCTGGATATTTTCGACCACGACGATGGCGTCGTCGACCACGATACCGATCGCCAGCACGAGGCCGAAGAGCGACAGATTGTTCAGCGAAAATCCGAGCGCCTCCATGCAGGCGAACGTCCCGATGAGCGAGACCGGGATGGCAACGAGCGGGATGACCGAGGCGCGCCACGATTGGAGGAAGACCATGATCACGAGCACCACGAGGATGATGGCCTCGTAGATCGTGTGCTTCACGGATTCGACGGATTCCGCGATGAAGACGGTCGGGTCGTAGATGATCGCGTATTCGAGGCCCTCCGGAAAATCGCGGCTCATTTCGGTCATCGCCTCGCGGATGAGTCGCGAGGTCTCGAGGGCATTCGATCCCGGACGTTGGGAGATCGGCATCGCGAGGGCGGGGATGTCGGTGGCGTAGTTGTTGACGCCGTAGTCGAGCGCGCCGAGCTCGACGCGGGCGACGTCGCGGAGGCGAACGACTTTGCCGTCCGAGCCGGTCTTGACGACGATGTTCTCGAATTCCGTTTCTTCGCTCAGGCGCCCGAGCGCGCTGATGTTGATCTGCGTCGCCGTGCCGGGCGGCGCTGGCTGCTGACCGAAGGCGCCGGCGGCGACCTGAACGTTCTGTTCGCGAAGGGCGTCGACGACTTCGCCGGGCGTCATGCTGAGCGAAGAAAGGCGATCCGGGTCGAGCCAGATTCGCATGCTGTATTCACGCGCGCCGAAGAGGCGGACTTCGCCGACACCATCAATGCGGCGGAGCTTCTCGCGGACCTGTAGGATGGCGTAGTTGCTGACGTAGAGCTCGTCGAAGGTCTCGTCGGGCGAGAACATCTGGACGACCATCAGGAGGTCGGGTGTGCTCTTGATGACGGTCACACCGATGCGGCGGACTTCCTCCGGCAGACGCGGCTCCGCGATGGCGACGCGGTTCTGCACGAGGACCTGGGCTTCGTCGAGATCGGTGCCGAGCGCGAAGGTCACCGTGATCGCGAGCCCGCCGTCGGACGTGGCCTGCGAGCTGAGGTAGATCATGTTTTCGACACCGTTGATCTCCTGCTCGAGCGGCGCGGCGACGGTCTCGGCGATCACGTTCGGCGTCGCTCCCGGGTAGTTGGCGCGGACGACGACGGTCGGTGGCGCGACCTCCGGGAATTGCGCGATCGGCAGCGTGAAGTAGGAGATCCCGCCCACGATCATGATGACGATGGAGAGCACGGCGGCGAACCGCGGCCGGTCGATGAAGAAATGGCTCAGGTTCATCGGGCGGCCATGGTTGGAAGCGTCGTGGCTTCCGCTTCCACGAGGTTTCCGGCGGTTCGTAGTGGTCGAAGTGAGGAGAGCTTCACCGAGCGTCCTCCTCGACCGGCGTGGCGGCTGGCGTCGGCGTCGGCTCCGCGTCGCCGGTATCGATCCTGCCTTCCTCCGGCTTGACCTCGGTGCCGGGACGGAGCGTCTGGGTGCCGCGGATTACGAGCTGGTCGTCGGTCGAGAGGCCCGAGCGGACGATGCGCAGTTTCTGGTGATGGGGCCCGAGTTCGACGGTGCGACGCTCGACCTTGTTGTCCTCGCCGAGCACCCAGACGAAGCGCTGGGACAGGTCGGCTCCGATGGCCTCGTCGGGAATGAGGATCGCGTCGTATTCGTCGCTGGCGGGGACGCGAACGCGGGCAAACATGCCGGGTGTGAGCAGGAAATTGTCGTTCTCGAACTTCCCGCGAATCAGCAGGGTCGCCGTATCGGTGTCGAGCTGGTTATCGATGAAATCGACCTCACCCCTCCGCGGAAAATCGGTTTCGTCGGCCAGCTCCATTTCAATGGGACGGCTGCCCTCCTCGCCGCGGCCCGCGATTTTCCCCTCGAAAAATCGGCGAATACTACTGAGGACGGCCGCCTCGTCGGTTTCGAAATAAGCGTAGATCGGATCGTGCGGAACGACGGTCGTGAGCAGCGTCCCCTGGCCCGATCCACCTTGGATCAGATTACCCCGGGTCACGAGGTAACGGCCGGCAATGCCGGAGATCGGGGCGGAGATTTTGGTGTAGTCCAGCTGAAGAGTCGCGGCGTCGAGGTTGGCCCGCGCCTCCTCGACGTCGGCGTCGGCCTGAAGCGATTCGGATTGCCGGATGTCGGCCTCCTCCTTGGAGATCACCTGCGTCCGGGCCAGCTCGATGGCGCGCTTGAGGTTCGCCCGGCCGAGGCTGGCGGCGGCGTTGGCTTGAGCGAGACCGGCTTTCGCGCGGTTGACCTCGGCGACGAAGGGTCTGGGGTCGATGCTGAAAAGGAGATCACCCTCGGCGACACGCTCGCCTTCGGTGAAGTGGACGGAGTCGATGTATCCGCTGACGCGTGGCCGAATCTCGACCGCTTCGACGGCCGCGAGCCGGGCCGTGTATTCGTTCCATTCGATCAGGCGCTCCGACACCGGCTGGGCCACCGTCACCGACGGGGCGGGGCGGGCGGGCGCTTCGGGTCTCTTCTCACAGCCGATCACGGTCAGAAGCAGGGCCGCGAGACCGACGAGTTTTTTTCTCTCCAATCGAATCCGCCCGTCCATCATAGTTCGACTCATATCGAACCTTTGGAATTGATCCAGTATTTTTTAGGTTCGGTGTTAAACGATCCTAAATCTTCAAATTTATGAAAATGCTCATTCGTCTGACTTGTCTGTTGCTAGCGATTTCCCCGCCAGTCGGAGCGGAGGTGGTCGAGGTCCGGGTCGTCGCTTCGAACCTGACGAGCGGGCGGTATCAGACCTACGCGCTGGCGGCGGATCCGGAGGGTGCGGGTGCGCGGATTCTTCGGTTTCTCGAGCCGGACATTGCGTTGATGCAGGAGTTCAACAGCGAGGTGCCGACGGCGGAATGGGTTCGGGACACGTTCGGCGAGGAGTTTGAATTCTCTCGCGAGGAGGGTGAGGGGATTCCGAACGGCATTGTGAGCCGGTATCCCATCGTCGAATCCGGCGAGTGGGACGATCCGACGCAGACGAACCGCGATTTCGCCTGGGCGAAGATCGCTCTCCCAAACGGGCGGATGTTGTGGGCGATCAGCGTGCATTTGTATTCGCAGAAATCAGTCGTGCGGGTGGAGGAATCGGAGGAGCTGGTGCGTCGGTTTCTGGCGGACATTCCGCCGGAGGATCTGGTCGTGCTGGGCGGGGATTTCAACACGGCGTCGAGGAATTCGCCGGCGATCGAGGTCCTGGGGGAGGTCTTCGCCACGGATGGTGACCTGCCGGTCGATCAGGCGGGTGATGGCGACACGAATGCGAGGCGCGAAAAGCTCTACGACTGGGTGCTGCCGGAGAAGGAGCTGGCCGGCTTCGAGGTGCCGGTGACGGTTGGTGGGGAGGAATTTCCACATGGGTTGGTCTTTGACTCGCGGGTCTTCGCGCCGTTGGGGGAACCGGTGCGGCGGGGCGACAGCGAGCGCTTCCAGATGCAGCACATGGCGGTCGTGCGGGAGTATGCGATCCCGGCCCTGGCGCCGGAGGAATGAGGCCGAATCTCGGGCCTCACACCAAAGTTCCGGGCGACTGCGCCCTTTCGGGTATCGAGTCGAATCGGCTTCAAGCTGATTTTCGGGCGGTGATCGGCTGGAAGCCGATGGCACGAACTTCGGAGTGCGTCCGATATCCAAGGGAGACTGGCATCAAACGACGATCCTTTGCACCCGGAGACCCTCGTGAGTGGAAGCCAAGGCTCCCGCCGAGCCGTTGCGTCAGCGCCTGAAGCGACTGATCTCCCGCTCGTCGACGGCGATGCGATGCGAATACGGCTCGGTCGGAGCCTCGCCCTCCGGGTTGGATTTTTGCCAACGGCGATTGTCTTTCGTCGGATTTCGGCTTAGCGCAATTTCAAAGTCACTGGCGACCTCGGCAAGAGCCGACGAAAACGGGGTGGGGACGTCTCGTCCTAATTTTTGGATCAGGAGGGCGGGACGCCCTCCCCCCGCTTGCCGGATCAAGTCGTCCAACCAGTTTGAAAGTGCTCTAGAAGTAGAACGGGATGTTTTCGCGCTCGAAGGCTTCTTTTTGGTCGCCGAGGTATTTGTCGCCGAGCTGCTCGAAGCCTTCGGCGGAGCGGAAGATTCGGAGGAAGGCGTTCACCTGATCGCGAAGGCTGTCGTTGCCCTTCTTGATCCCGATTACCCAGGACTCTTCCTTGATGGGTTGGAGCAGAGCTTTGGTTTCGCCGGGATGCTGGCGGGCGTTCTGCCAGACGGACATCTGGTCGTAGATGAAGGCGTCGGCCTTGCCTTGAATGACTTCGAGGACGGCGGATGATTCCTTCTCGAGGGCGAGGACTTTGGCCTGGGTGAACGCCGAGCGGGCGTAGGTCTCGCCGGTCGTTCCCTGGCGCACCGCGATGGTGCGCTCCGGCTGGTCGAGGTCATCGGCCGACGTGATCGGTGATTCGGTTCCGACGAGGAGCGCGAGGCCGGTGGAGAGGTAGGGGTCGGAGAAATCGATCGATTCGGCGCGTTCGCTGGTTTCGGTCATGGATGAAATCACGAGATCAACCTTGTTGGTCTGGAGAGCGGGGATGAGGCCGACGAACGGAATGTTTTCGATCCGGACGGGTCGGGCGAGGTAGTCGCCGAGCGCTTCGGCGATTTCGACGCTGATTCCGGAAGGCTCCCCCGACTCGTCGATGGTCTCGAATGGCGGGTAGGAGAGATCCATGCCGACGGTGAGGGTCGAGGTGGATGCCACCGGGCCGCAAGCGGTCCAAGCGACGCAGAACGCGGCAACGAGGAGAAGTGTTGAAAATAGTCTCATGTGCATACGAAAACGCCGGACCCGCGGGTCCGGCGTCTTGGATAAGTAACGGGTATGTCGACTACTGCATGAAAGTTTCGACGTAAGTCACAGGATTTGCGCTGCCGGTGGTATCTGGAATCACGTTCGCGGCCTCAGAAGGACGCGTGAAGAAGTTGCCTTCACCGCCTTTGCGGAAGAGAACGAATCCCTTGCTGCCGTAAGGGCTGGCATCGGGAGTCAGCTCGCCTCCAGCCCAATTATTGGTGACGACAAACGGCTGATCGCCGGGGTTATTCTCCGCAACCTGGAAGATCTTGAATGCAATGTTCGAAGCAGTGGGCGTTCCACTGGCACCCGGACCGATGCCGGGAGCCGTGAGGAGTTTGTTGAGATCATTTTCGGTGAGATAGTTATCCCGGGTCAGATTAAGGAAGAACGTTGAAAGATCGGCCGGAGCGCCCGTGTCATCGAAGGTCCAAGCCATGCCGTTGCCGGAGGTGAAGGTATCCAGACTCATCGTTTGCGTCGCGAGCTGGAGCTGGCGGGCGTTGTTGAGCGTTTGGACCATCTGGCCGCGGGTGAGCGCGCCGGTGACGGCGGGAATCGCCAGCGAGGCGAGAATTGCGATGATCGAGATCACGACGAGGAGCTCGATGAGGGTGAATGCGGAGGGGGACTTTTTAATTTTCATGAGTTTTGTGTGAAGATACGTGCATTTGCGATTTCGTCAATGGTTTCGGCAGAAGATTGAGCCGTAATTTCAGGTCTCGAGGGCCTTCGGTTTTGGGGTCGCTTCGAGTGCCGGGGTGGAGGGGGCATTGTCCCGGTATTTGAAGGCGACAACGGCGAGGGGTGGGAGGTCGACGAGGATCGAGTGGTCGCGGTCCTGCCAGCGTTGCTGATCGGCGTATTTGCCGCCGTAGTTCCCGACGTTGCTGCCGCCGTAGTTGCCGGCGTCGGTGTTGAGAATTTCCGCGTAGAATCCGCCGAGTGGCACGCCGACGCGGTAATTTGGCCGGACCACCGGGGTGGCGTTGACGATAAAGACGAGCTTATCGCCGTCCTTCGACTTGCGCATGAAGGACCAGACGGTGTTGTCGGCGTCGCTGAAGTCGATCCACTCGAATCCGTCGTAGGAATCGTCTTGGTCGAAGAGGGCGGGTTCGCTGCGGTAGAGCCAGTTGAGGTGCTGCACGAGGCGGCTCATGCCGGCGTTGAGGTGGGAGTCCTTGAGGTGCCAGTCGATGCTGCGGGCGTGGTTCCACTCGGCGAATTGGCCGAATTCCATGCCCTGGAAGATGAGCTTTTTGCCGGGGTGGCCCCACATCCAGGCGATGAACATGCGGAGATTGGCGAACTTCTGCCAATCGTCGCCGGGCATTTTCCCGATCATCGAGCCCTTGCCGTGGACGACTTCGTCGTGGCTGAGGACGAGCATGAAGTGCTCGGAGAAGGCGTAGACCATCGAGAAGGTGATCTCGCTCTGGTGGTAGCGGCGGTGGATGGGGTCGAGCGCGATGTAGCGCAGGGAGTCGTTCATCCAGCCCATGTTCCACTTGAAGCCGAAGCCGAGGCCGCCGAGGTAGGTCGGCTTGGAGACGCCGGGGTAGGAGGTGGATTCCTCGGCGATGGTCACGATGCCGGGGAAGCGCTCGTAGCAGACTTCGTTGCAGCGCTTGAGGAAATCGACGGCTTCGAGGTTCTCGCGTCCGCCGAAGCGGTTGGGCACCCATTCGCCGGCTTTGCGGGAGTAGTCGAGGTAGAGCATCGACGCGACCGCGTCCACGCGGAGGCCGTCGACGTGGTATTCGTCCATCCAGTAGAGGGCGTTGCCGATGAGGAAGTTTTTCACCTCGTTGCGCCCGTAGTTGAAAATGAGGGTGCCCCAATCCATGTGCTCGCCGAGGCGCGGGTCCTCGTGCTCGTAGAGGCAGGTGCCGTCGTATTTCGCGAGGCCGTGGGCGTCCTTGGGGAAATGGCCGGGGACCCAGTCGAGGATGACGCCGATGCCTTCCTGGTGGCAGCGGTCCACGAAGTTGCGGAATTCGTCGGGATTACCGAAGCGGCTGGTGGGCGCGTAGTAATTCGTGACCTGGTAGCCCCAGGAGCCGTCGAACGGATGCTCCATCACGGGCATGAGCTCGAGGTGGGTGAAGCCCATTTCCTTGGTGTAGGGGATGAGGCGGTCGGCGAGTTCGCGGTAGCTGAGCTCGCGATTGCCATCCTCGCTCACGCGCTGCCAGGAGCCGAGGTGCACCTCGTAGACGCTCATGGGGGAATTGAGATGGTCGCGGGTTTCGCGGGCCTTCATCCAGTCGCCGTCGTCCCACTTGTAGCGGTCGAGGTCGAAGACCATGCAGCCGGTGGAGGTGCCGTGCTGGGCGTAGGTCGCGAAGGGATCGGTCTTGAGGTTGACGTCGCCCTGCGGGCCGCGGATTTCGAATTTGTAGTGGTCACCTTCGCCGAGCTCAGGGATGAAAATTTCCCAGATGCCAGCGGAGAGAATCTTCCGCATGGGGTGGACGCGACCGTCCCAGTGGTTGAGGTCGCCGACGACGCTGACGCGCTGGGCATTTGGGGCCCAGACGGCGAAGTGGACGCCGCGAACACCGTCGTGCTCGATCGGGTGGGCGCCGAGCTTCTTGTAAACGTCGTAATGGGTGCCCTCGCCGAAGAGGTAGATGTCCATCTCGCCGAGGACGGGGCCGAAGGCGTAGGGGTCGAGCTGGGACCAAGTCTCGCCGTTGAATCCGGTGTAATCGAGGTGATAGCCGATGGGGGCGTCCTTGCCGAGCTCGGCTTCGAAGACGCCGCCGTCGCCGGCGCGATTCAACTCGATCTTGCGCTCGGATCCGCCGGATTCGACGAGGGTGACGGACTTGGCGTCGGGGCGGAAGACGCGGGCGATTTTGGCCTTATCGGTGCCGCGGATGCCGAGGATGCGGAAGGGGTCGTCGTGCCGGGCTTCGACCAACGGATAATAGTCCGCGTCGGAGAGCAGGGATGGATTCATGGGCGGACGCTAGCAGGGTTTTCCGTGAGACCGAACGAGAATCGGGCCTTTTGATGAGTCGAGGGTCGAGCGTCGAGAGTCGAGGGCCTGAGGGTGAACTCATTAGCGCTCGACCCTCGACCCTCGTCTCTCGACCCACCCGCAACCTACCGTTCGTCGATGGGGACGACTTTCTTGCCGACTTCGGGGCCGACGTATTCGCTGAGGGGGCGGTAGAGGCGGTTGTCGGAGAGCTGCTCGAGGACGTGGGCGGTCCAACCCGCGGCGCGGGAAATCGCGAAGATCGGCGTGAACATGTCGGTCGGGACGCCGAGCGAGTAGTAGACCGTGGCGGAGTAGAAATCGACGTTGGCGTTGAGTTCCTTCTTCTCGCGCATGATCTCGGCGATCCGCTCGCTCATCTTGATCCACTTCTGCTCGCCGAGTTGTTCGCAGAGCTTGATGGCCATGGTGCGGAGGTGGGGGGCGCGGGGGTCGAGCGTTTTGTAAACGCGGTGGCCGATGCCCATGATCTTCTTTTTGTTTTCGAGGGCGTCGTCGACCCAGGCGTCGACGGCGTCGACGCTGCCGATCTCCTGGAGCATGTGGATGACGCCTTCGTTGGCCCCGCCGTGGAGGGGACCCTTGAGGGTGCCGATGGCGGAGGTGATGGCGGAGAAAATGTCGCTGAGGGTGGCGATGGTGACGCGGGCGGAGAAGGTCGAGGCGTTCATGCCGTGGTCGGCGTGGAGGACGTAGGCGACGTCGAGGGTTCGTTCCATCTCGGCGGTGGGTTCCTCGCCGTTGAGGAGGTAGAGGAAGTGGGCGGCTTCGCCGAGGTCGTCGCGGACGGCGGGGAGCTCCAGACCCTGGCGGGCGCGGTGGTAGTAGGCGGCGATCACGCCCATCTTCGACGTGATGCTGACAGCGCGGTGTTGGTTGGCCTCGGCGTCGTCGCCGGTGACGTGGTCGTAGAGGCCGAGCATGGAGACGGCGGTGCGGATGACGTCCATCGGGCCCGCGTCTTTGGGGGCGGTTTCGAGAAATTCGATAACACCGGCGGGGAGTTCACGCTGGGCGCGGAGTTCCGCGGTGAGGGCGTCGAGTTCGGCGCGGTTGGGGAGGTGTCCGCGCCAGAGGAGGTGGACGATTTCCTCGAAAGTGACGTTTCCGGCGAGGTCGTTGATGTTGTAGCCGGAGTAGATGAGGATGCCCTCGGCTCCCATGACTTCGCTGAGCGAGGTCGAGTTTGCGATGATTCCTTCGAGTCCTTTGGCGATGGTGGGCATGGGATGGCTTTTAAGTAAAAATTTGCGGTTGCTGGTATCTGTCGAAGGATACGCACGAGGCGGCGTGGGCGTGAATCTCTTTTCCGGGGGGGTGGGGTGATGCTGGGTGGAGGAAGGGCGGCGTCGATTGGAAAGTGAGGCGTGGAGGAGAGGATTGACCCTGGTTGGGAAGACGGCCTTTTTCCAAAACCTGTTATATTGAGCGGAGCGAAATATCTCTGGCTCGTTTCTGGTTGCGGGCCGTCACGCCTGAGAAGCCAGAGATGCTTCGCTTCGCTCAACATGACAGTTTTTTTGGAGGATGGCTTTGCTTCGCTCGGTCTGATTACGCGGCGGGTTGCCGTTCCGCCTCGATGGACTGGATCTCGGCGATGGCGTCGTCGCTGGAGAGGATGCGGGCGTAGCGGTCGCGGAGGACGGCGATGGAGGCGCGTTGGAGTTCGGGGGTCACGGTCGTGCAGCAGTCGTCGACCATGGTGACGAGGTAGCCGAGGTCGCAGGCGTCGCGGATCGTCGTTTCCACGCATTCGTTGGTGTAGACGCCGGCGACGTAGACGGCGGTAATGCCGAGATTTTTCAGGACGAAATTGATGTTCGTGGCGGAGAAGACGCCGCTGGCGGTCTTGTTGATGACGATTTCGTCGCCTTGGGGGGCGACGGCTTCGAGGAAATCGGCTTCGCGGGTGCCGGGGCCGGCGAGGACGCCGAGGCGTTTGTGGCCCTTGGAACGGTCGCGTCCGTCGGCGGTGAGGGCCTGGATGCGGACGTGGATGACTTCGAGTTCGGCGCGGCGGAAGGTGTCCTGGAGGCGGCGGAGGCGGGGGATGACGCGGCCTTCGAGGGTGGAGAAGTAGTATTCCTGGTCCTCGAGCGGGACGCCGGAGGAGGTGGCGTCGCGGAAGATGCCGTGGCCGCGGGCGGCGTCGAGGTATTGCATGTCGATGCAAAGGAGCGCGGTCTGCTGGCGGGCCAGCATCCAGTGGTGGGCTGGGTTTTCCTCGCCGAGGGAGCTTTTGTAGAGGTCGAGGAGCGGATCGCGGTCGGTGGCGTCGGTAATTTTCATCGTTCGATTTCAGTGCGGGTGAGTTCGAGTGCGGTTTGGAGGAGGACGTTGGCACCGGCTTCGACGTCCTGCCAGGCGGTCCATTCGGCGGGCGAGTGGCTCTGGCCGTCGCGGCTGGGGACGAAGATCATGCCGACGGGACAAATCTCGGCGAGAAGCTGGGAATCGTGGGCGGCGCCGCTGGGCATGACTTCGAAGGTGGTCTCGAGCCGCTCGGCTTGGCGGCGGAGGGCGTCGACGACGGCGGGGGCGCAGGGCCGGGGGGCGATGCGGGAGACTTCGTCGAATTCGAAGCGGAGGTCGTGACGGCGGGCGATGGCGGAGAGGGCCTTGCGGAAGGCGCGGGAGAGCTCTTCGAGGGTGTCGGGGTCGGTGTCGCGGACGTCGAGCGAGAATTCCGCGCAGCCCGGGATGGTGTTCGCGGCGCCGGGGGTGAGTTCGACGTTGCCGATGGTGGCGCGGCTGCGGTCGCTGCCGTTTTCCTCGAGGACGCGAGGGATTTCGTTGGCGAATTCGGCCAGGCCCAGAAAGGCGTCCTGGCGGAGGTTCATGGGGGTGGTGCCGGCGTGGTTGGGTTTGCCGAAGAGGCGGGCGGACCAGCGGAAGAGGCCGGTGATCTGGTCGACGATGCCGAGCTGCTTGCGGGCGGCGTCGAGGACGGGGCCTTGCTCGATGTGGAGTTCGAGGAAGGCGTGGATACTGGAGGGTTCGCGGCGGGCGTCGAGGGCGGCGGTGGGTTCGAGGCCGCGAGCGATCATCGCGTCGGCGAGGCGGGTGCCGGTTAAATCGATGGCTCCGAGGAGGCGCTCGGGGGTGAGGCGACCGGTGAAGGCTTCGGATCCGAGCATGCCGCCGAAACGACCCTCTTCGTCGGAGAAGGAGATGACTTCGATGGGGCGGTCGAGCTGGACGTCGGCTTCGATGAGGACGCGGGCGGCTTCGAGGCCGCAGAGGACGCCGAGGTTGCCGTCGAGGTGGCCGCCGCAGGGGACGGTGTCGGTGTGGGAACCGAGGATAACGGCGGGCCGGGTGTCGTGGGGCGGCCAGTGGCCGATGACGTTGGCGGCTCCGTCGATGCGGACGGCCATGCCGAGGGCGCGCATTTCGTCCTGCAGCCAATGGCGGGCGGCGAGGTCGGCCTCGGTGAACGCCATGCGGTAGATGCCGTGGTCGGTGTCGTTGTAACCGAAGGCGGAGAGGGTGCGGAGGTCTTCGCGGAGGCGCTTCGGGTCGACGCGGAGGTCGGCGAGCGGGGTGGCGCGGGTGTTTTCGGGTGGCACCGCCAATGGTTAACAGGTGGGCGGGGAGGTTGGCAAATCGGGTGAGGGACCCGCTAAACACGCGAATGGACGCGAATGGATGCGGGTGAAGGGGGAAGTGACGCTTCGCGTTTTGGAACGAGGCTTCGGCGGGGACGCCGAAGCTCACACCCGGGACGGGTGTGCTCCCTGTCTCCCGGCTTTTGCTTGATGTTCGGGAGTTCGTTTTTCACGGTGGGAGCATCGCTTTTTCGATCCCCATTCGAGTTTTTGTTGCGTTTTTGCTGATTGGTTCGGCGTTGGCTCTGGAGGCTCCGCGCTGGGAAATGACGGAGCCGGTGGTCGCGGGGGAGGGCCACGTTCTGCTCAATTGGTTGGCGGTCGCGGGGGCGGTGGATTACGAAGTCGTTGAAGGTGAGAAGGTTCGCTACGTGGGGCCGGATTTGGCGTTCTTTGCTTCGGGGCTGCCGGATGGGACGCATTCGTTCCGGGTGCGGGCGGTTGGGGGTCCTTGGTCGGAGACGCTGGACGTGCTCGTGGAATACCCAGCGGCTTGGAAGGTTTGGACGCTCCTGGGCGTCGGATTGACGGTGTTTGGGCTGACGGTGTCGACCGTGGTGAGGGGATTTCGGCGGCAGCAGGCCGGGGAGGAACTCGTCTGATGAATTTGCAAAGCTCCGTGCTCGATCCTGGAATGGGCTATCTGCTGCTCGCGGTCTTTGGCGTGATCTGGATCGGGTTGGGGGTTTATTGGGGGAAGAAGGCGGTCAATCTGGATGGGTTCATGCTCGCGGGGCGGAACGTCGGGTTGGCTCTCTCGGCGGCGACGGCGATGGCGACGTGGGTGACGTCGAGCACGGTGATGCTCGCGCCGGTCTTCGCGATGAAGATGGGGATCTGGGGGATGCTGGCTTATTCGACGGCGAGTTTCGGGTTGTTTCTGTTTGCGCCGATGGCGCACAGGATTCGCGACTTGATGCCGAATGGCTACACGAGCGGTGACTTCGTGCGGCTGCGGTTCGGGCGGGTGGCCTGGGGGCTGTTTTTGGTGATTTCGCTGGTTTATTCGATGGCGTGGCTGGTGAGCATGGCAATGGCAGGCGGGAAATTTCTGCAGGCGCTGTCGGGGATTCCTTACGAATACGGGATGTCGGCGATTTTGTTCGTTTGCATTACCTACACGCTCTTCGGCGGGCTTTACGCGGTGATCGGGACGGATTTTATTCAGAGCGTCATCATTCTCGTCGGGATCGTGGTGGTCGGTGTGGTCGTGCTCATGCGGATCGACGTCGAGGCGGTTTACACGTCGATCTCGGCGGATCAGCCGACTTTGCTGCATGTATTCATGCCGGTGGCGCTGCTGGCGCTGTTCAACAATCTGTTCTTCGGGTTCGGCGAGGTCTTTCACAACAACGTGTGGTGGAGTCGGGCCTTTGCCATGCGGAAGGGGGTGCCGCTGAAGGCGTTTCTTATTTCGGGGGTGCTGTGGTTCCCGATTCCGATTGCGGCGGGGTTCATCGGGCTTTGCGCGGGGCCGTTGGGGATCAACGCGGCGGACCCGGACATGGTCGGGCCGCTGGTGGCGAGTCAGGTGCTGGGGGGAGTGGGTTCGATCCTGGTGTTCATCGTGCTGTTCTGTTCGCTGGCTTCGAGCATCGACAGCCTGCTGGCGGCGACGGCGGATCTGGTGACGGAGGACATTTACCGGAAGGCGTTCAATCCGGCGGCCAGCGAGGCGACGGTGCGCCGAGCTTCGACCTGGGTGATCGTGGGGTTGGGGGTGCTGACTTGGGGGATCTGTCTGCCGAACGTGGGCGATCTCATTACGGTGCTCTTTCTTTCGGGGCCGCTGGTCGCGAGCACGATCTGGCCAATCGTGTCCGGGTTGTATTTTCCGCGGACGTCGCGAGCGGGTGCGACGGCGGCGATGTTGCTGGGGTCGGTGATCGGGTTGATCGCGTATTATCAGATTGGTTGGTTCTCGGCGTCGCTGATCAGCGCGGCGGTGTCGATGGTGACGGTGCTCGTGACGACGGCTTTGCGACCCGACCCATTCGATTGGAAGACCCTCAACGAACACTAACGCCATGTTTGCACTCACCTTCGTCGAAATTCTCATTTGGACCGCGCTGATCTGGACGTCGGCTGGCGCGGTGACGCTGATCGCGATGATCTGGCGGGATCACCGGAAAGGACGCGTTTGGTGATGGACGCGCCGACGTTCAAACCGAATCGGTTGCTCGAGGTGCTCGCGCCGCCGCCGGAGTCGCTGTCTTTGCACCCGGAGGCAAATTCGCTCTTTCGGCGGACGAACATCGACCTCGAGGTGCTGCAGGGGATGGCGTTTCGCAGCGTGCTGTCGGTGAAGCAATTCTCGCGGACGGAGATCGTCGAGCTTTGCAAGCTGGCCTCGGTGTTGGAGGCGATTGAAATTGGGCCACACCGGCCGTTGGACAAATACATCGTGATCACGGCGTTCTTCGAGGCGAGCACGCGGACGCGGTTGTCGTTCGAGAGCGCGGTGCTGCGGCTCGACGGGCGAATCATTAGCATCCCGGACGGGAAGACGACGGGAGTGAAGAAGGGGGAATCGCTCGAGGACATCGGCGAAATGTTCAACGCCTACGGCGATTGCGTGATCATGCGGCACACCGAAGCGGACGCGCCGGAGCGGATCATGAAAAATCTGCGCCTGCCGTTGATCAACGCCGGAAACGGCACGGGCGACCACCCGACTCAGGCCATGGCGGATTGGTATGCGCTGCTGAAGTGGCGTCCTGAATTAGCCAAGCGCGAGCCGGTCTCGGAGCGGCTCCGGATTGGGGTGCTCGGGACGCCGGGGAGCATGCGGGCGGTGAAGAGTTTCGTTCACATGGCGTTGCTCTTTCAGGAACACATCGAAAAGATCACGTTCGTTTCGGAGATGGCCGATCCGTTCGGCGAGGAGCTGGCGAACGACATCGCGGCGGCGAGTTTCGAGTCCGAGATCACGAACGACATCGAAAACTGCCTTCCGGAATTGGACGTGATCTACATGAACTCCATCGTGCAGGTCGGCGATGGTTACAAAAATCTGGACTCCAGGTTCCGCCTCGACGCGGACAGCGAACTCAAGGATGGCGCGGTCATTCTGCATCCGCTTGCGAGGCTCGAGGAGCTGGACACGAGTCTGGATCGGACGCCGCACAATCTCTACTGGTCGCAGGCGCACGGGGCGGTCTTCATTCGTCAGGCGCTGCTGACGGCGGTGATGGGCAGGTGCAATCGGCTGCCCGAGAATCTTCCACTTAGCTAATCTTCTTATGTGCGGAATTGCCGGATTTTTCAAACCGACGGGCCTCGCGCCCGACGACGAACGCGCCCTCAACCGGATGATCGACGTGCAGCGTCACCGTGGGCCGGATGGGCGCGGGACGAAGGTAGATCCCAAGCTGGGCTTGGCTCTGGGGCACGCGCGGTTGACGATCGTCGATCTGCACACGGGTTGTCAGCCGCTGTCCAGCGGCGACGACGATTTGTCGATGGTGATGAACGGGGAGCTCTACGATTACAAGCGGATCCGGTCGACGCTGATGACGGAGGGCGAGCGATTCGTGACGAAGTCGGACAGCGAGTTGGTGATGCCGTTGTATCGCAAGTATGGGCTGGATCTCATGCCGCAGATTCGGGGGGAATTTGCCTTCGCACTGTATGATCGGAAGGAGGATCGTTTAGCCTTGGTGCGGGATCGCTTCGGGGTGCGGCCTTTGTTTTACCACGTTTCCGAGAAGGGGATTTACTTTGGGTCAGAGGTCAAGGTGCTGCTCGCGCATCCGGACGTTCCGTGCCGGATGGATCGGCGGGCGGCGCTGAATCAGATGATGCAAACGATGGTGCTCGGGACCAGTGCGTTCGAGGGCATCAAGGCCGTGAAGCCGGGGCACATGGTGATCGTGAAGCGGCGGGGCGACCGGCTGGACGTGGAGGAGCGGCGGTATTGGGACCTGGAATTTCCGGAGGCGGACGCGCGGGACCCAGGGCGCTCGGAAGCGGACCACGTGGCGACGATTCGCAAGGAATTGGTCGAGGCCGTCGGGCATCGGCTCGAGGCGGACGTGCCGGTGGGGTGTTATCTTTCGGGCGGCATCGACAGCTGTTGCATCCTCGGGATGGCTTCGGGTGCGATGCAAAGTCCGGTGAAGGCGTTTACCATTAGCTTCGACAGCGACGACTACGATGAATCGGTGATCGCGCGCGAGATGGCGGCGAGCGTCGGGGCGGATCACGACGTGATCAAGCTGCAGGCGGCGGAGCTTTACGGCGAGAATTACGAGCGGACGGTGTGGCACACGGAACGGTCGTTCTACAACACGCTGGGCGTGGCGAAGTATTGCATGAGCCAGCACGTGCGGGACGCGGGCTACAAGACGGTGATCACGGGCGAGGGGGCGGACGAGCTTTTCGGCGGCTACGCGTTTTTCAAGCGCGACATGTTTCAACACGGACTGGCGGACGAGCCGGCAAGCGTGCGGCGGGAATACGAGGCGGCGCTCGAGAAATTCAACGCGATCTTCAAGGGGGCTTTGCTTTCCGAGCAGGCGGAGACGCATCCAGCCTGGGAGGATTTGTGCGGGTTCACGCCGGCATGGATTCAGAGTTGGATCGCGACGCTGGGGATCGCGCGGCCTTTGCTGAGTGATGACGCGGCCGAGGAGATCGGGGCTTACGATCCGGTGGCGGCGATCGCGGGCGAAATCGACCCGTCGATGGTGCGCGGGCGGCATCCGCTGGATAAGTCGCAATACACGTGGAGCAAGACGATGCTGGAGAGTCAGATTCTCAACTGGGGCGGCGACCGGGTGGATATGGCGAACTCGATGGAGTCGCGACCGGCGTTTCTCGATCACCACGTGGCGGAGGCGGCGGTTCACGTGCCACCGAATTTGCGAATCAAGGGGAACATCGAAAAGCACGTGCTGCGGGAGGCGGTGCGGGGGGTGTTGCCGGAGGTGTTGTATAAGCGGGAGAAGTTTTCGTTCATGGCTCCGCCGGCGCATACCGACGTGAAAAAGCAGCAAGCGGTGCGGGCTTTGACCGACAAGTATCTGGACGAGGGGAGCGTGCGGGAGGCTGGGTTGTTCGACGCGGGGCGGGTTGGGGCGTTTTTGGACGGGTATCGGGCGGATGGCGACTCGGCTTCGCTGGTGCGGAAGGATGCTTTGCTTAACCACTTGTTGTGTTTGCAGATTTTGCACCGGCAGTTTGTCGCGTGATTGGTGGAGGGGCCGGTTACGGCGTGATTGGTGATTGGTGATTGGTGACTGGTGGAGGGCGGGCGGCTCCCGCTGGCGCGGGTTGCCGGGCTTGATGCGGCGGGACGCCGCATCTCGCACGCGGGGACGCGTGCGCTCCCCGCTCTACTCGATGTCGACCTTTGTTCGGAGGGCTTCGTTGGCGATTTTTGCTGAATAGACGGTTACGGCGATTGTGGCTGCCAGGCCCAGGCCGTAGAGGATCCAGGATTCGATTCCGTGGGGGAGGCCGGCTTTGGCTCTCGCGATTTTTCCCAATAGGGCTCCGGTGTAGGCGTAGGCGGCGCTGATGGGGATGAAACCGATCCACGATGCGAGGGTGAATCGGGTCATGGAGATGGTCGTGAGTCCGCAGGCGTAGCTGACGAGGCTGTGGGGGAGGACCGGGGAGAGGCGGCTGAGGAGGACGATGCGCCAGCCGCCGTGGGCGATGGCTCGGTCGAGGGCGCGGAATTTCGGGCTGTGGGCGAATTTTCGCTGGAACCAATTGTGGACGAGGTAGCGGCTGGTGGCGAAGTTGAGGGCGGCTCCGGCGACGGAGGCGATGGTGACGAGGAGGGTGCCGGACCAGAAGCCGTAGGCGGCTCCGGCGCCGACGGTGAGGAGGGAGCCGGGGAGCAGGAAGACGCACGTGATGGCGTAAAGGACGATGAACCCGAACCAGCCCACCCAGCCGCTGGCCTCGATCCACGTCATGCTCTCGGTCATCCAATTCGTGAAGGCTTCTTGCATGGCGCGGCGGGAGACTAGGCGGGGTGGGCGAAATTTGGCCAGCCCGACGTCGAATCAGCCGCCACCCCTTGCAAAACTCCGATGCGGCCGCATCGGAGTTTTGCAAGGGGTGGCGGTTTGGGGAATGGGAATTGCTTAAAGGGGTGGGGATGTTGCAGTTAACGAGTCTTCTGGGATTGGTGGTGATGCTGGGGTTGGCTTGGGCGTTGTCGCGGCACAAGCGGTTGTTTCCGTGGCGGACGGTGGTCTGGGGGCTCGGGTTGCAGTTCGTTTTGGCGGTGCTGATTCTGAAAACGGATTTGGGGAAAACGGTCTTCGGCGGGGCGCGGTTGGGGGTGGCGAAGATCGCGGAGTTTGCGAACGTGGGGGCGCAAATGGTCTTCGGGCCGTTGGCGGATGGGGCGAAGTTGGGGGCGGCTTTTGGCCCGAATGCCTACGTCTTCGCGGTCACGGTGACGGCGGTGATCGTGGTGGTTTCGTCGATTTCGGCGGCGCTTTACCACTACGGGATTTTGCAGAAAGTGGTCCACGGGTTGGCCTGGGTGATGCGGAAACTTCTGCGGACGAGTGGGAGCGAGACGTTGGCGGCGGCGAGTAACATTTTTGTCGGGCAGACGGAGGCTCCGTTGCTCATTCGGCCTTATTTGAAGGGGATGACGCAGAGTGAACTGATGGCGCTCATGACGTGCGGGTTCGCGACGGTGGCGAGCAGCGTGTTTGCGATTTACGCGCAGCTGGGGGTGGACGCGGGGCATCTGCTGACGGCGTCGGTGCTGAGTGCGCCGGCTGGATTGATCATCGCGAAGATCATGCTGCCGGAGACGGAGGAGAGTGAGACGGGGGCGGAGGCTTCGGCGGAGGTGGAGCGGACGACTTCGAACGGGCTGGATGCGCTGTGCCGGGGGGCGGGCGATGGGATGATGCTGGCGATCAACGTAATCGCGATGCTGATCGCGTTCGTGGCGATCGTGGCGCTGCTCAACGCGTTGGTGACGGCTCCGCAGGCGGCGCTGGGGGTGGCGGAGCCGGTGACGTTGCAGCAGTTTTTGGGGTGGTTGAACTGGCCGTTTGCCTGGGTGATCGGGATCCGGGCGGAGGATTGCGCGGTGGCGGGTCAGGTGCTGGGCGAGCGGATCGTTCTCAATGAGTTCATTGGGTATCTGAGTCTCGCGCAGCTGAAGGACACGATGGACGAACGAAGCTTTATTCTAACGGCTTACGCGCTGTGCGGGTTCGCGAATTTGTCGAGCATTGCGATTCAGATCGGCGGGATCGGGTCGCTGGTGCCGGAGCGGCGGGGGGATTTGGCGCGGCTCGGGCTTCGCGCGATGGTGGGTGGGGTGCTGGCTTGTTACCTTTCGGCTACCGTGGTGGGGGTGCTTTTGTGAGGGGAGTGACGGCTTCGCCGTTTGGGTCGGTTCGGCAGCCGGAGCGATGCGGAGCCGGGCGAAGCGAATCGCAAATCGCCGCTTCTGAGCGGATTCGGCTCTCTCGCTTCGCTCGATTTGCCGGGCTTGATGCGGCGGGACGCCGCATCTCGCACGCGGGGACGCGTGCGCTCCCCTACTTGTCGGCGAATTGGGCGTCGAAGACCAGGTCCGATGGGGGGAAGTCGATTTTGCGGACGTATTCGCAGCTTTCCTTGGCTCCGTGTTCGCGGTCCATTCCGCCGTCCTCCCACTCGACGGAGAGCGGGCCGGTGTAGCCGATGTGGTTGATGGCTCGGATGACGCGTTCGAAGTCGACGTTGCCGCGGCCGACGGAGCGGAAATCCCAGTAGCGGCCCGGGGAATGGAACGGGACGTGGCCGCCGAAGACGCCGGCGTCGGCGAGGTTGGGGCCCCAGGCGGCGTCCTTCATGTGGACGTGGAAGATGCGGTCGGAGAATTCTTCGATGAAGCGGACGTAGTCGACGCCCTGGTAGCCGAGGTGCGAGGGGTCGTAGTTGAAGCCGAAGGCGGGGTGGTGGTCGACGGCGGCGAGGGCTTGTCTGGCGGAGGCGATGTCGAAGGCGATTTCGCTGGGGTGGACTTCGAGGGCGAAGCGGACGCCGGCTTCGGAGAAGGCGTCGAGGATGGGGGTCCAACGTCTGCCGAAATCGGCGAAGCCGGCCTCGATCTGGCCGGGGGCGGTGGGCGGAAATCCGTAGAGGAGGTGCCAGATGGACGAGCCGGTGAAGCCGTTGACGACCTTCACGCCGAAGCGGGCGGCGGCTTGGGCGGTGCGGATGACCTCTTCGGCGGCGCGCTGGCGGACGCCTTCGGGCTCGCCGTCGCCCCAGACGGCTGGGGGGAGGATGGCTTGGTGGCGTTCGTCGATGAGGTCGCAGACGGCCTGGCCGACGAGGTGGGTCGAGATGGCGTGGCAGACGAGGCCGTGCTCGGCGAGGAGGGCGTGCTTGGCTTCGCAGTAGGCGGCGTCGGCCTGATCGACTTCGAAGTGGTCGCCCCAGCAGGCGAGTTCGACGCCGTCGTAACCGAAGGATTTGATCTTCGGGAGGAGTTCGGCGAGCGGGAGGTCGGCCCATTGGCCGGTGAAGAGGGTGATTGATCTCATGGGAAAATTAGAAATTAGAAATGGGGAATTAGAAATGGAGTTTGGTCCAGGCGGCGTTGGCACGCGAGGAGGCGACGACGGCTTCGATGAAGGCCATGCCGCGGACTCCGTCGGCGATGGTGGGGTAGGTGGGTTCGGCGGTTGGGTCGCGGAGGGAGGCGGCGAAGTCTCGGTAGAGGTTCGCGAAGCCTTCGAGGTAGCCTTCGGGGTGGCCGGCCGGGATGCGGGTGGCTCCGGTGGCTGCCGGGGTGGCGGTGGGGCCGCCGGTGCGGCGGATTTCGGTGGGGCGGTCGGGGTATTTGACGAGGAGGGTGTTGGGCTCCATCTGGTGCCATTCGAGGCCGGCTTTCTCGCCGTAGATCCGGATGTTGAGGGCGTTTTCCTCGCCGACGGAAATTTGGGAGGCGTGGAGGACGCCTTTGGCTCCGTTGTCGAAGCGGAGGAGGACGTTGGCGTCGTCGTCGAGTCGGCGGCCGGGGACGAAGGTCGTGAGGTCGGCGGCGAGCTCGGCGATCTTCAAGCCGGAGATGAATTCGGCGAGGTTTTCGGCGTGGGTGCCGATGTCGCCGACGCAGCCGGCGGCTCCGGATTTCGTCGGGTCGGTGCGCCAGGTGGCCTGCTTCTGGTCGGAGGATTCGAGGTCGGTGGCGAGCCAGCCTTGCGGGTATTCGACGACGATCTTGCGGATCGGGCCGAGGTCGCCGCGGCGGACGAGTTCGCGGGCTTCGCGGACCATCGGGTAGCCGGTGTAGTTGTGCGTGAGGCAGAAGCGGAGGCCGGTGCTCGCGACGAGGGTGGCAAGTTTTTCCGCCTGTTCGAGGTCGAAGGTGACGGGCTTTTCGCAGATGACGTGAAAGCCGCTTTCGAGGGCGAGGCGGGCGGGTTCGTAGTGGACGTGATTCGGCGTGACGATGGCGACGGCGTCCATGCGGTCGTCGGCGGGCCGGGCGGCCTCGGCGGCGATCATGGCCTCGTAGGAGGGGTAGCAGCGGTCGGCGGGGAGGAAGAAGTCGGCACCGGATTCGCGGGATCGGTCGGCGTCGGACGAGAAGGCGCCGCAGACGAGTTCGATCTGACCGTCGATGGCGGCGGCGGTGCGGTGGACGGCTCCGATGAAGGCTCCGCGGCCTCCTCCGACCATGCCGAGGCGGATCTTCCGGTTTGTGACGGGGGTGAATGTGCTCATTGGTGAGGACGGAGTATTTCGGATGGTCGGGGGGGAATCAAGGCTTGGGGAGGTGTGGTGGTGATCGCGGGTGTGATTGAAAATGAGTCCGAGGTCAGGCGGCTAGGGGAAGGAGCCAGAAAACTTCGCCACGTCGCCGATGCGCCGCACTTCCTCGACGAGCATCCCTTCGACTTCGTCCGCAGGCTTGAACTTCCCGTCTCCGCTTTCGGTCAGCTCCAAAATCGTTTCAATCCGCCCGGTCAACTCGGGGTGAGCCCGAAGCTTCTCGATCAGACGTTGTTCCCGCGAACGATCGATCTCTCTGCCATGATTGGTTCTGAGAATTTGTTCACCCATCCGTGGTTCCTCACCGTATTGACAGCGCGCCGATCCGTGGGGAGCATCTGGGCTTGATGATTCATTCGACGGCGATTGTGGGGTCGGGGGTTCGGTTGGGGGCGAACGTGGAGATTGGGGCCTACGCCATCGTCGATGATGGCGTCGTGTTGGGGGACGATTGTGTGGTTCGCCCGCATGCGGTGATCACGAATCGGGTGACGATGGGCGATCGGAATTACGTCGGCTACGGCGCGGTGATCGGGGAGGCTCCGCAGGATTACGGGCACGATGACTCGATCTCGAGCGAGGTGGTGATCGGGGACGATAATCGTTTTCGTGAGCACGTGACGATCCACCGGGGGACGGAGGAAGGGACGTCGACGCGGATCGGGAACGGGAATTTTCTCATGGTCGGAGTGCATCTCGGCCACAACGTCGAGATCGGGAATCGGAACGTGATCGCGAACAATTGTCTATTCGCGGGTCACGTGATCATGGGCGACGACATCGTGGTGGGTGGTGGCTCGGTATTCCATCAGCACATTCGCGTGGGCGACCTGACGATGATTCGCGGCGGCACGGCTTGGACGAAGGACATCCCGCCATTCACGACGGGGCTGATCATCAATACTTTGCGCGGGTTGAACGCGGTGGGGATGCGGCGAAAGGGGATCGGCGCGGCGGAGCGGGCGGACGTCAAAAGGGCGTATCTGCTGATCTACCGAAGCGGGTTGAACATCACGCAGGCTCTCGAGGAGGCGAAGACGGTGGAATGGGGACCGACGGCGCGGCGGTTTCTGGATTTCGTCGGGGAAAGGTCGCGGCGGGGCCTTTGCGGGACGAATATCCGGACGCGTTCGGCGCTGACGGGATCAGCGGACGACGGGGACGCGGCGGGTTGAGTTCCAGATCGGGTTGGCGTAGCGGCTGGCGGCGAGGTGGGCGACGTCGGCGGGGTCGGGCGCCAGGGTCGGATCGAGCGGGGTGAATTCGAGCGCGAGCGCGAGCGCTAATTTTTCGGCAAAGTCGGCCGGTGGGTCGAGTTTCTGGAGACTTCCTTGATAGAGGAGTCCCGCGCGGGTGCGGCGTTGGGCTCCGCCGACGATTTTTTGCCCATTGAAGAGGACGTCGAGGCAGGCGGGGCTGGTGAAGCAGGCGAGGCCGGGGTGGGCTTCGGCGGCGGTGGCGAGGCGGATGGTCGGTTCCGCTGAAGCGAGGGCATTCCGAATGGCCGTGTGGATGGTGCGGTAGGATTCGGTGGGGGGGAGGCCGGCGAGGGATTCGTTCGCGGGGACGGCCAGGGTGATCGTGAGGTCCGCACCGTGCTCGACGAGGCCGCCGCCGGTCCAGCGGCGGGTGGCGGGTCGGTCGCCGGCGAGCGGTTCGACGTCGGACCAGCGTTGGGGGTAGCCGAAGGTGATCTCCGGTCGGGCCCAGCGGTAGAGTCGCAGGACGGGCGGGCCATTTTCCCGCGGAAGCAGCTCGTCGGTGGCCATGTGAACCGGGCCGGAGTGGATGGCGGGGTCGTTCCAGACGGCGAGGCGGGCGAGCACGAGTGGGAGGTTTCTTTGGACGGGGGCGAGGATCAAGTTTGATTTGTCGGGTTACCGTCCCTACCATCCGGCCTTCATGGCAAAGCAGGCGCTCGGAAAAGGACTCGGCGCGCTCATCAATACTCGGGTTGCGGATCCCCAGCCGTCCGCGAGCAATGGCGAGCGCATCCAGGTGATCGCGTTGACGAAGATCATTCCGAGCCCGCTGCAGCCCCGGCACGAATTCCGACCGCACCAGCTTACGGAGTTGGTCGAGTCGATCCGCGAACGCGGGATCATTCAGCCGCTCATCGTGCGGAAGGCGGGCGACGTTTACGAACTGATCGCGGGCGAGCGGCGGTGGCGGGCGGCGCAGGAGGTCGGTGTGCTGGAGGCTCCGGCGATCGTCCGGCAGGCCTCGGACCAGGAAGTTCTGGAGCTGGCGCTCATCGAGAATCTCCAGCGCGAGGATCTCAATCCGATCGAAGAAGCCTCGGCGTATTCGCGGTTGTCCCGGGAGTTCGGCCTGACCCAGGAGGAGATCTCCAAGCGCGTGGGGAAGAGCCGCGCGTCGGTGGCCAACGCGATGAGGTTGCTCGATCTGCATCCCGACGTGCAGGTGATGGTGCGGCAGGGGCAGGTCTCGGTCGGCCACGCGAAGGTGCTGCTTTCGCTGAAAACGCACGACGAACAGAAGTTGTTGGCGGACATGGTGATCCGGCAGTCGGCATCGGTGCGGGCGACGGAGAAACTCGCGGCCGCGCATCTGGCGAAGACGGGTCAGGGGTCGAACGGCGGCGAGCGGAAACGTGCGAAAGAGGCCCCGGGTTTGTCACCGGCGGTCCAGCGGGTTCAGAATTTATTGCAACACCGGCTGGCGACCCGCGTCGTAGTCCATCATGGTGAAAAACAAGGCAGCATCACCATCGAATATTATGGCAACGACGACCTCCAACGCATCCTCAGCTCCATCGGTATCGAGTCCGAGGACTGAGAATTCCGGCTTGCGCCCGGCGTGGTGGCGGCGCGTGGGACGCGCTTTCATTCAGCAGATCGACTCCGATTACTTTCCGGAGGGGGCCGAGGCGGTCGCCGAAAAACCCGAGCGCTTCGAATGGTCGCGGGCCATTCCGTTTGTGATTCTGCACGTGGGGTGTCTTGGAGTGATCTGGGTGGGTTGGAGTTGGACGGCGGTCGGCGTCGCCGCGGCGCTTTATTTGGTGCGAATGTTTGCGATTACCGGATTTTACCATCGGTATTTTTGCCACCGGGCTTACCGGACGTCGCGGGTTGGGCAGTTTATCTTTGCTCTGATCGGTCTGACGGCCGTGCAGCGCGGGCCGCTCTGGTGGGCGGCGGTGCATCGCCATCACCACAAGCATTCGGACGAGGAGCACGATGCGCATTCGCCCGTGAAGAAGGGATTCACCTGGTCGCACATCGGGTGGCTGACGAGTAGCCGGAATTTTCCGACGAATTACAAAGTCGTGCGCGATCTCGCGAAGTATCCGGAGTTGGTTTTTCTCAATCGTTTCGATCTGATCGGACCGCTGTTGATGATTGCCGCCATGGCCGGTCTGGGTCTGTTGCTGGCGGCGGTGGCTCCTGGTCTCGGGACGGGTGCCTGGCAGATGGTGGTGTGGGGGTTTTTCATCAGCACGACGGTGCTCTTCCACGGGACTTGCGCGGTGAACTCGTTTGCGCACACGCTGGGGAGCAAGCGGTATGAGACGGACGACGAGAGTCGGAATTCGTTGATTCTCGCGCTCATAACGCTTGGCGAGGGTTGGCACAATAATCACCACCACTTTCAAGCTTCGGCCCGGCAGGGGTTTTATTGGTGGGAGATCGACATTTCTTATTACTTGCTGAAGGGGTTGGCGGCTTGTGGGTTGGTTTGGGATCTGCGTGGAGTGCCGGTTTCGGCTTATGATGAAGCTAGTGCTCGGCGGCGGTCTTCGGTTTAGGATTTAGTGTAAGCCAGAGATGCTTCGCTTCGCTCAGCATGACAGGGTTTGGAATGGGGATAGCTTCGCATGACTAGGGAACGGATTGCGGTGATCGGGTCCGGCGTGGCTGGGCTGGGGTGTGCTTGGAATTTGCGGGACGTTGCGGATGTGACGCTGTTCGAGCAGGCGGGGCGGCCGGGGGGGCATTCGAATACGGTGGTCGTTCGCGAGGACGGGCGGGATGTGCCGATCGACACGGGGTTCATTGTCTTCAATCACGTGACTTATCCACACCTCTGCGCACTCTTCGAGGAGTTGGGGGTGCCGACGGAGCCGAGTCAGATGTCGTTCAGCGTCCAGCACGGGCCGGATCATCTCGAATACAATGGGATGAGCGTGCGAAAGGTTTTCGCGCAGTGGCGGAACCTCGCGCGGCCGCGGTTTCACCGGTTGTTGGGCGAGATCACCCGATTCTTCGAGATCGCCAATGCCACGCTCGAAAACGAGCCGCGGGGGAGCGTGCGGGAATTTGCGGCGGAGTATGGGTTCAGTCGCGATTTGCTGAATCACTACCTCATTCCGATGAGTTCGGCGGTCTGGTCGACGCGGCCGGAGGATGTTTTGGAATTTCCCGCCGGGATGCTGATCCGGTTCTTTTACAATCATGGTTTTCTGGGGGTTCACACGCATCATCCGTGGTTCACCGTTAGCAAAGGCTCGCTGAGCTACGTGCGACGGATCATCGCCGGGACGGCGGAGCCGCGATTGAACTCGAAGGTGGTGGCGGTCAAGCGGACGGCGGATGGCGTGACGGTGCGGGTCGAGGGGGGGGCGGCGGAGGCGTTCGACCGGGTGATTGTGGCCACGCACGCGGACGAGGCTTTGGCTTTGCTGAGTGATCCCGAGCCCGACGAATTGCGGCTTTTGCGGGAGTTTGGGTATCAGCATAATCACGCGATTTTGCACACGGACGAGCGCGTGATGCCTAAGCGGCGGATCGCCTGGGCTTCGTGGAATTATAAGATCGAAGCGGCGGCGGATGGCGGGACCCGTGCGACGACTCATTACTGGATGAACGCGTTGCAGAACGTTTCGCCGGAGGTGAATTACTTCGTTTCGATCAACGCGGAGGGGCTGGTCCCGGAGAAGCGCGTGCTTTACGAAACGGACTACGATCATCCGACGTTCACGCTCGATGCGGTGGCGGCGCAGAAGGAATTGGGTGGACTGAATCGGCGGTCGCCGGACCAGCGGGTTTATTTTTGTGGGAGCTACTTTCGGTATGGGTTCCACGAGGATGCTTATTGGTCGGCGGTGCGGGTGTGCGGTGCGGTGAAGGAGCATCTGGGCGTCGGCGACGTGGGTTGAGCGGCGCGATGGAATCGTGCCTCTACGAATGTTCGGTGATGCACCGGCGGCTTGCGCCGAAGCGGCATGAGTTTGGTTATCGGATCTTCATGTTCTGGCTCGATCTGGATGAGCTGGCGGAGGTGACGGACCGGGTGCCGCTGTTTGGGTTCAACGAGCCGAATCTGTATTCGTTGCGGGAGTCGGATTATTACTCGCTGGGCGGGGCGGGTCTGCGGGGGACGGTGGAGGAGTTTTTGCGGGAGAATGGTGAGGCGCGGCGGCCGGATCGGATCCGGATGCTGACGCTGCCTCGGGTGGTGGGCTACATCTTCAATCCGGTCACGATTTTTTACTGCTACGACGCGGGTGGGTTGGCTTTTGCGTCGGTGATTCAGGTCGGGAATACGTTTCGGGAACTGAAATTGTATCTGGTGCCGGCGGCTGGCGGGGGGCGGATGGAGCGGCGGGTGACGAAGCATTTTTACGTGTCGCCGTTTGCCGATTTGGATTTGGAGTTTGATTTCCGGTTCGCGGTGCCGGGTGAGCGGTTGGGGGTTTGGATCGACGATTGGCGGGGGGATGAGCGGGAGTTGGTGACTTCGCTGACCGGAGAGCGGTTGGAATTGACGACCTCGAATTTGATTTGGATGACGGTGAAGTATCCGTTCGTGACGCTACAGGTGATCGGGGGGATTCACTGGGAGGCGCTGAAGCTGTGGTGGAAGGGTTTGCCGTTTCGGAGGAAGGAGGCGGAGCCGGAGTTGCAGCGGGAGGTTTATAATCCGCACGAGTCTTTGCGACGGTAGGGGTGAGGAATGAAGTTTGCGCTTCGCGTGGGTTTGGTGATCGGCTGGAAGCCGATGCCACGATTATGGCGAGCGGGGGCTGGTCAGGTGGCGGGGGAGTGGGTTTAGTGGGACTTCTGTGAGGAAGATTCTCGTTTTATCGGCTGGGTTTGGGCAGGGGCACCACAGTGCTTCGGCGGCGCTGAAGCGGGTGACCGAGCGGTTGCGGGCCGAGGGCGAGGAGGTCGAGCTGTTGGTGGTCGATCCGCTCAAGCGGACGGGGGATGAGCTTTATCCGTGGTCGCGGCGTTTTTATCTGTGGCTCATTCGCTGCGTGCCGTGGGTGTGGGGGATTTACTTTTTGATCATCGATCAACCGTGGCACACGCGGATCAGTCTGTGGGTGATGCAGGATCTCAAAAAGCGGCTGCGTGAGTTGTTGGCGGAGGAGCGGCCGGACGTGGTGGTGTCGACCTACCCGATCTTTCCGCATTTTTTGGAATATTACCGGCTGCTCGAGCCCTATCCGGACTGCGCGAACGTCATCGTGGTGACGGATTCGATCACCGTGAACACCGTTTGGACGGGCGCGGCTTGTGACGCGATCGTGGTGCCGAACCGGATGACGGCGGACGTGGTCCGGTCGCGGGGGATTCCGGACGAGAAAATCCTGCCGCTGGGATTCGCGGTCAATCCCGACATTGCGGTGGAATGTGCGAAAGCTGGGCGGTCCATTCCGCCGCGGGCGGGTGAGGCCGTGCGGGTGCTTTACATGATCAATTCGGGTCGGCTGGATTCGGATTGGATCGCGAAGGAACTGGCGGACATTCCTGGGATCGAGCTCACGATCACGGTGGCGTTCGACGTGAAGTTGTTGAAGGCGCTGCGCCGGGAGATGCGGCGGCGCGGCGGTCGGGTGAATGTGCTGGGCTGGACGAAGCGGCACGCGGAGCTTTTTGCGCGGAGTCATCTGCTGGTGGCGAAGGCGGGGGGGGCGACGACGCAGGAGGCGTTGGCGGCGAATCTGCCGATGATCGTGACGAAGGCGGTGCCGGGCCAGGAGCCGGGGAACGCGAAGTTGTTGAAACGGCTGGGTGCGGGATTTTTCGTGCGAAAGCGGACGGGGGTCCGGCCCAAGGTCGAGGAGTTGATCGCGGACGATTGCGCGGGATTGGTGACGCTGTCGGAGAACGGCCGCGGGGCCGGGTCGCCTCACGGGGCCGAGCGGATCGTCCGCTTTCTCATGGCGATTCGCCCGGGAAAGGTGCCGCGAGACGAGAGTCAGTTTGTCCGCGAGTGAGGGTCCACAATTTATTCATCGCCAATTCGGGTTCGGACGTAAGGCTGTCGTCATGAATTCGTTGTTTCGGAAATTCGTCCTCAAAAGCCTTGGGTCGCTGACTCGTGGGACGTTGGTTTTCGAGCTGCCGGACGGCGAGGAGCTGCGGTTCGGCGGGCTGTATCCGGGCCTGGACGCGCGGATCGAGGTGCGGCGGGAGACGTTTTTTCGCAGGTGCGTGGTGTCGGGGCCGATCGGGCTGGGGGAGGCTTACGTGGATGGCGATTGGGACACGCCGGATCTGGCGCTGGTGATCGCGTTCTTCATTCTGAACGCGGATTCGACCGCGGGGATGCGGACGGAGGGTGGCCGGGCGGGGGTCGGGATCGGTTTGCTGAACGCCTACAACCGGCTGTTGCACAAACGTCGGCCGAACAGCCTTAAAACGAGTCGGCGGAACATTCGCGAGCACTACGATCTGAGCAACGCGTTTTTCAAGCTGTGGCTGGATCCGACGATGACGTATTCCAGCGCTTATTTCGATCCGGCGGACCTATCGTTGGAGGACGCGCAGACGAAGAAATACGATCAGCTCTGCCGCAAACTCCAAATTGGGTCGGACGACGAGGTGCTCGAGATCGGGACCGGGTGGGGGGGGTTCAGCCTGCACGCGGCGGGGACGTACGGGTGCCGGGTGACGACGGTGACGATCTCGGACGAGCAATTCGCCGAGGCGACGGCGCGGATCGAGGCGGCGGGGTTGGCGGACCGGGTGACGGTGAAGCTCGAGGACTATCGGAACATCACGGGTCAGTTCGATAAGATCGTGTCGATCGAGATGATCGAGGCCGTGGGCGACGCGTATTTGGATACCTTCGTCGCGGCTTGCGGTCGGCTGCTGCGGCCGCGGGGGATGATGGGATTGCAGATGATCACTTGCCCGGACCGGCAGTTCAAAATTCTGAGGGACGGGGTGGATTTCATTCAGAAGCACATTTTCCCGGGGTCGCTGCTGGTGTCGCAGGCTCGGATGACGGAGGCGTTCAACAAGACGGGCTGGCTGAATCTCTACGATTGGGAGGACATGGGGCTTTGCTACGCGAAGACGCTCAAGCTGTGGGCGGAGGCGTTCGAGGCGGCGCGGGACGAGGTGTTGGCGCTGGGATTCGACGAGCGGTTCCTGCGGAAGTGGCGGTATTATTTGCGGTATTGCGAGGCGGCTTTCGGGGCGCGGCACATCTCGGTGGTGCAGGCGATCTACACGCGGCCGAATAATCTTGGGATTACGTCGGAGGTTTATGAAATTGGCGGCGGGGGCGGAAACGATGTCAGGGCATGAGTGAGGATTTTTGGTTTTTGATGACCGTCGGGTTTGCGCTGGCGATGGTTCTCATGGTGGCGACGTGGCTTTTCGCGAAGCGGATCGACAACGCGAGCGTCGTGGATGTCGCGTGGTCGTTGGGTTTCACGTTGTTGGTCGGGGCGTATTGGGTGTTGGGCACCGGAGCGCAGGATCGGAAAACCCTCATTGCGGTGATGGTGTCGTTGTGGAGCTTGCGGCTGGGGACGCATTTGTGGCGGCGGGTCGCCAAGCATCATCCGGAGGAGGATGGGCGCTACGCGACATTGCGGGAGCAATTCTCCGAGCGGCCGTGGCTAATGTTCTTTGGTTTTTTTCAGCTGCAGGCGGTGCTGCTGGCTTTGCTGACGGTGCCGTTTGCGTTCGTGGCTCAAAATCAGGGTGCGGTGATCGGGCCGTTCGAGTGGGCGGGGGTGGCGATCTGGTTGATCGCGATGGTTGGGGAGAGTGTGGCGGATTGGCAGTTGGATCAGTTTCGTTCGAAGGATGAGAACAAGGGGGAGGTTTGCCAGACGGGGTTGTGGCGGTATTCGCGGCACCCGAATTATTTCTGCGAGTGGCTGGTGTGGGTCGGGTATTTTGTGTTTGCCTTGGGGACGGAGGACGGGTGGATCTCGGCGTTTTGTCCGGCGATCATGTTGTATTTCCTGTTGAAGGTGACGGGCGTGCCGACGGCGGAGGAGCAATCGCTCAAATCGCGCGGGGACAAGTATCGGGAGTATCAGCGGACGACGAGCGTGTTCGTGCCTTGGTTCCCCAAGCGCGATTGATGGGATTCGTGCAGTCAACCGCTAATGGACGCGAATGGACGCGAATGTGAATTATGATTTCGATTGATGAACTTTTGGCTAAGGGGCTGGTGCCGGATGCGGTGGTGCGGATTGGGATTCGGAACCTGCTTGCCAGGAAACTGAAGGAGGAGGACCGGGGTGGGGTCGAGGCTCAGCAGGGGGCTTTGCAGGCTTTTGTCGATGAACTGAAGACGAGCCCGATTGCGATCAAGACCGAGGCGGCCAACGAGCAGCATTACGAGGTGCCGACGGAGTTCTTCAAATTGTGTCTGGGGCCTCGGATGAAATACAGCTCGGGGTATTGGCCGAAGCCGGACACGACGTTTGCGGAGTCGGAGGAGGCGATGCTGGCGCTGTCGTGCGAGCGGGCGGAGCTTGGGGCCTTGGTGGAGGGTCAGCGTATTTTGGAGCTTGGGTGCGGGTGGGGGAGTCTGACTTTGTGGATGGCGGAGAAGTATCCGACTTTGCTCATTACCGCGGTGTCGAATTCGGCCACGCAGCGGGAGCACATCGAGGCGGTGTGCGCGGAGCGGGGATTCGGGAACGTGACGGTGATCACTTGCGACATGAACGAGCTCGCGCTGGAGGAGGGTCAGTTTGACCGGGTGGTGAGCGTCGAGATGTTCGAGCACATGAAGAATTACCGGGAGCTGATGCGGCGGGTGGCTTCGTGGATGGTGCCGGGTGGGAAGTTGTTCGTGCACATTTTCACGCACGTGCGGTTTGCCTACCACTTCGAGGGGACGGATCCTTCGGACTGGATCACGCGGTATTTTTTCGAGGGAGGGACGATGCCTTCGGACGACTTGCTGCTTTATTTCCAGGAGGATCTCAAAATCGCGCGGCATTGGCAGGTGAGCGGGACGCATTATCAGCGGACCTCGGAGGCGTGGCTGGCGGAGATGGATGCGAACGATGCGAAGGTGCGTCCAATTTTGGCGGAGGTTTATGGCGAGGCGAACGTCGGAAAATGGCGGGCTTATTGGCGGGTGTTTTACATGTCGTGCGCGGAGCTTTGGGGGTTTCGGGGCGGGAACGAGTGGATCGTTTCGCATTATTTGTTCGTGAAATGAGGGGCGGGGCGTCGGGTGGTTTGGGCGGCTGTCGGTGGGGGCCACGGCTCGGCGGGAGCCTCGCCCTCCGGGTTTGGATCGCCCTCTTCGGGGCGGTTGGCTTGACGTTTGTTTCGGCGGGGGATTTGGCGAAGTCGGAGGCTTTGCGGATGGAGTCGAAGGCTTTGGTGGAGCGGATGGGGGAGGTTGGTTCCAGCGGGGCAAAGCGGGAGTTGGGATTGGAGGCGCTGAAGCTGGCGAGGGAGTCGGTGGCGGCGGATGACTCGAACTCGGAGGCTCATTTGTCGGTGGCCATCACCGTGGGGAAATTGTCGTTTTTGAAGTCGGCGAGGGAGCGGATCAAGGACGCCGGGGAGATCCGGGACGAGGCGGAGCGGGCGATCGAGCTGGATGCGGGGAACTCGCTGGCTTGGTTTGTGCTGGGGCGGTGGAATTACGAGTTGGCGAATCTCGGGGGCGGGACGAAGTTTTTTGCCGAGACGTTCTTCGGAAAAATGCCGGACGCGTCGAACGAACGGGCGGTCGAATGCCTGGAGCGGGCGGTGGCGCTGGACGGGGATCGGGCGATGTATCGGGCGGAATTGGGTCGAGCTTATCTGGCGGTGGGCGACGATGCGAAGGCGGAGAAGGAATTGGCGGCCGCGTTGGATTTGAAGCCGGTGGATCAGGAGGAGCGGGACTCGCAGGAGCGGGCTCGCAAAGCGCTGAGCGGATTGTAAAATCGTCGGCATGAAGAATGTCCTGGTTCTGACCGCCAGCTTTGGCGACGGACACAACGCGGCGGCCAAGGGGATCGCGGAGGCCGTGGCGGCTCGCGATGACGCGCGGGGGACGGTGGTCGACCTCTATGCTCGCGCGGTGCCGCTGATCGACCGGTCGGTGCAGGTCGGGTACTCGCTGGCGATCAATCGTTTTCCCTGGATCTGGGATCTCATTTTCAAGGCGCTCGATCATCCGGGTCTGATGGAGCGGATGATGTGGACGACCGGGGCGCTGGAGCGGGCGATGGAGGAGGAATTGCGGGAACACGAACCGGCGGTCGTGATTTCGACGTATCCGCTTTACGCGTATCTGTTTCGGAAGATTCAGAAGCGGCAGCCGGGGCTTCGAACGCCGTTTGTGACGGTCATCACGGATTCGGTGGAGGTGAATTCCGCCTGGTATCGGTGCCGGTCGGACGCGTTCGTGGTGGCGGATGACGAGACGGCGAAGGTGGTGGTGGGCAACGGGGTCGACCCGGCGATCGTGCATTCGCTGGGGTTCCCGGTGTCGCGGAAGTTCGCGGCGGTCGAGCCGCTGCCGGAATCGGCGGGAAAACCTTGGAAACTTCTCTTCATGCCATCGACGCAACTTGTGCGGACGATGCGGCAGATTACGGCCTTGCTTCGGTTGCCGGACGTCGAGTTGACGGTGCTGGCGGGTCGGCACGATCGGTTGCACCGGGCGCTGCGGCACTCCGGGTTGGAGGCGGATCGGAGGGTGCGGATTCTAGGGTGGACCGATCAGATGCCGCGGCTGCTTTCGTCGCACCACGTTTTCATTGGAAAGGCGGGGGGGGCGATCGTGCAGGAGGCGATCGCGGCGCGGTGTCCGTTCTTGGTGAGTCACGTGGTGCCGGGTCAGGAGGAAGGCAACATTGCGCTCATCGAGCGGCTGAACGTAGGGAAGCCGGCGATGGGGCGGCCGGATGAATTGGCGAAGCGCGTCGCCGAGGCGGTCGCGGATGATGCGGCGGGATGGCGGCGGTGGAAGCGGAATCTGGCGGCGGTGCAGAAGCCGATGGCGGCGGACGAGATCGCGAAGTTTGCTCTGGGGCTAGGCGATGGGGTTGGGACGGCGTCGGGCTAGGAATCAGAGCGCTGGGAGGTGGTCACGGAACCCGCGGCGCGGCTACCCTACCTTTTTTAGAGGCGATTCGCGCTTCAGGGATCTGGTTCGGGGAGTGGTTGAGTTCTACGGTCTGCGGATTCGGGTGAATTGGGTGGGGTTTGTTGCGGAGTTCTGGCCTGATTTGGTGGTTTTGGGGGTGGCGGCTGGGCTGGATTTCTGGTCGACGGTTCGGTTCATGTCCGCCGGTTCGGCTTCGGACGAATTGCATCCGGTGATTCGGGTTGTCTCGGAGGTTTTCGGGCCGGTCGTTGGGCCGCTGATCGGGAAACTCGGGCAGGTGCTGGCGGTTTTGCTGATGGCGGTGACGTTTCGGCGGTTTGCGCGGGTGATCCTCGTTTTGGTGACGGCGATCTATTTTTACGCGGCCTGGTTCAACGTCTGGGGGTGGGCGATTTATACTCCGGTGTTCCTGCGGGTTTTTGGGGTTTGAGCTTCGGCGGCTGGAAGCCGCCGCTCCTTGAAGGATCGATGAAGAAATTGGCGGCTTCGCCGCTTGGGTTGGTTCGGCGATTGCAAATCGCCGCTCGTTGAGCTTGCTCGCTCAGAGCGCGATTTTTGGGGTCTTTCGGTTGGATGGGTCCAGTTCGAAGAAGGGTTCGGGGTGGAAGCTGAAGAGGCTTGCCACGATGGAGCTGGGGAAGGATTGGCACTTGTTGCGGTAGTCGCGGATGTTGGCGTTGTAGAACCTTCTGGCGGCCTGGATTCGGTCTTCGGTGTTCGCCAGCTCGGTCTGAAGCTGGAGGAAGTTTTCGTTGGCTCGGAGGTCGGGGTAGTTTTCGGCGACGACGAGGAGGCGGGTGAGACTGGCGTCGAGTTGGGTTTCGTCGGCGGATTGGGAGGTGACGGATCCGTCGTTGGCGGCGCAGCGGGTGCGGAGGGCGGTGACTTCTTCCAGGGTGGCGCGTTCGTGAGCGGCGTAGCCTTGGACGGTGGCGACGAGGTTGGGGATGAGCTCGTAGCGGCGTTTGAGCTCGGTGTCGACGTCGCTCCAGGATTCGCGGATGTGGTTTTTGAGCGCGACGAGGCCGTTGTATTGGACGAGGGCGTAGAGGACCGGGATGATCGCGAGGAAGAGGATGGCGAGGTAGACGAGGGCTTCCATGAGGGGCTTAGACTGCGAGGTGGGTGGGGATGCGACGGCGGATTTCGAGCAGGTCGCGGAGTTTGGATTCGAGGTCGGTGGGTTTCATCTTTCCGCTGTGGATGGCGGCGAGCGTGGTGCCTTCGGCTTCGATTTGGAGGCGGGGGTGGGCGAGGAGGAACTCGATCATGCGGGCGTCGCAGAGGTCGTAGGCGAAGCGTTTGTCCTTCGAGCGGACGCAGAACTTGCGGGAGAATTCGGCGGATTCGAAGTCGATGTCGTCGTAGCCGAAGGCCTGGGCGAGCTTGGAGAAGAGGCCTTCGGGGGCGATGAGGGTCTCGGGGACTTCGCGGCGGAGCTGAACGGTGTGGACGTGGAGGTGGTGGTGGCTGGTGGAGCGGTGGCCCTTGGAGTCGGTGGAGGTGGTCTCGTAGTGGTAGTCGAAGGTCAGGACGGTCTCGCCTTCGAGGGTGCCCGTGAGAACGTGGAAGGCGTAGCGGTTTTCGCCGGATCGGAGCTGATTGAGGAAACGGAATTGCCGGGCGAGGGCGTGGTCTTTGGCGCGGGTGAATTCGAGGCCGAGCTTGGTGGCGACTTGGCGAAGGGCTTCGATTCGCTTTTGTTCGATGCGCCAGGCGGCTACGGCGATGCCGATGATGAGGACGACGATGCCTCCGATGACGAGGGGGACGGTGAGCTCGTTCATGGTTGGGGTGTGGTAGCAGGTTGGTGGGGGGAGGGCGAGGGTCGGGGTGGAGGCGGACTTCGGCGGCTGGAAGCCGCCGCTCCTTGAAGCGCAATGCGGAGAGTGACCGGCTTTGCCGGGTGGGGTTGGTTCGGCGATTGCAAATCGCCGCTCTTCGAGCGGGCGTCAGCTTTTTAGGAACCTTTTTTTGGAGGGGCAGTGGTTGTTTAGTTCGCAGTTTTTGCAGTCTGGGTTTCTGGCTTTGCAGCGGGCTCTTCCGTGGGCGATGAGCCAATGGCTTAGGATGGTCCAATGGTCTTTGGGGAAGAGCTTGATCAAGTCTTGCTCGATTTTTACCGGGTTGGTTTGGGTGGTGAGGCCCAGGCGGTTGGCGAGGCGGCCGACGTGGGTGTCGACGACGATGCCGGCGTCGAGGGCGAAGGCGTTGCCGAGGACGACGTTGGCGGTTTTTCGGCCGACGCCGGGGAGGGCGGACAATTCCTCCAGGGTGCGGGGGACTTCGCCGCCGTGGAGGTCGAGGATTTGTCGAGCGGCGGCGCGGATGTTCTTCGCTTTGTTGCGGAAGAAGCCGGTGGTGCGAACGAGGGCTTCGATTTCGGCCGGCGGGATGGCGGCGAAATCAGCGACCGTCGGGCAGCGGGCGAAGAGGGTGGGGGTGACGAGGTTGACGCGGACGTCGGTGCACTGGGCGGAGAGGATCGTGGCGACGAGGAGCTGGAGCGGACTCTCGAAACGGAGCTCGCAGTGGGCGTCGGGGTAGAGGGCGGGTAGGCGGTGGAGGAGGGCGGCGGCGCGGTTTGCGCGGGTGGCTTTCGCCGCGCGGGGGGGTGGTGGCGGGTTGATGGTGAAAGAAGTGTCCGGCTGGCGCCGGATTGGGTTGGTGGGCGGCGGGAAGCCGCCGCTCCTTGGTTGCTTCGGCTCTCTCGCTTTGCTCGATTTGCCGGGTGCCGCGGCGGGACGCCGCAGCTCGCGCGCGGGACGGGTGCGCTCCCCCAATTTATTGTGGGAGGGCGGCTAGGCGGGCTTTGGCTTCGGCGGCGTGTTCGGAGTTGGGGAACTGGCTCACCAGGTCCTGGTAGGCTCGGCGGGCGTTGGTGATCGCGTTCTTTTTGGCGTTGGCGTCGGTGAGGCCGGCGGCTTGCTTCTCGAGGAGTTGGCCGCCGCGCCAGAGGCCCTGGCCGGCTTGTTTGGGGACGCCTTGATAGAATTGGGCGATCTTGATGTAGGAGTCGATGGCGGATTCGATCTGGTCCTGAGCCGCGTAGACGTCGCCGATGAGGAGCATGCTATCGGCTCGGAGGTCGGCGGTGGCGTTGGGCTCGCGGACGATCTGGGTGAGGATCGCGAGGGCTTCGTCGTATTTCTGCTCGGCGACGAGGCCTTCGGCGTTGCCGTATTTCGCCTCCAGGACCTTGGGTGAGGCGGGGTAGGTCGATGTCAGCTGCGCGAAGAGTTGGCCGGCTTCGGCGTCCTTGCCGTTGGCCTGAGCGACGCGGCCTTTGCCGAAGAGGGCGATGGCTTGGGCGTAGTAGACCTCGGGGGTGGGCTGGGTGTTGGGGACGAGCGGGTAGTCGGCGGCGATTTTGTCGTAGATCGCGGCGGCTGCTTCGATTTCGCCGCTTTCGATGAGGGCGAGGCCGTAGACGTCGAGGTCGGTGGCGGAGTAGGTGAGGGCGGGGTCGTAGGCGTTGTCCATGGTCTCGAGCGCGAGGGCGGGGTCGTTCTCGGCGAGGTAGGATGCGAGGGTGAAGAGGGCTTTGCTGCCGACGGCGGGTGGGGAATTTTCAGCGAGTTGGCGGAAGTAGGATTCGATGTCGGCGGGTTGCTTGATCTCGGCGGCGACGAGGAGGCGCTGGGCGGCGAGGAGGTTGGCGAGGGCGGTGGCGACCTGCGGACTGTCGGGGAATTTCTGGACGAGGTTCTCGCCGGTGGCGATGGAGGCCTCGATCTGCGCGCGGTAGGTGGCCTGGTCGGCGGCGGGCATGGCGGCGAAACGTCCGAGGCGCTCGGCGGCGGCTCGCTGGAGGCCGGCGATCTTCAAGAGGGCTTCGGGGGCGCGGGGGTTGTCGGCATTCTTCGTCGCGAATTCCTGGTAGGCCTCGACGGCTTTGGCGGGTTCGCCGTCGGTGAGGGCGGTGTTTGCGATGGAGTCGTAGGCGAAGAAGAGTTTGTCGTCCTCGGGGTAGGCGGCGATGAAGTCGCGCATGAGGGTGAGCATTTCGTCCTTCTTCCCTTCGGCGGAGGCGATCTGGGCGCGCTGGAAGTAAGTGAAGGGGGCGGGGCGGCTGTCCGGGAAGTTTTCGGCGATCTCGGTGAGGGTCGCGACGCCGCTGGCCTGGTCGCCGGTGGCGAGCTGCGCGGTGGCGAGCGAGTAGAGGGCGGTCGCCATGAGGGAGCTGTCGGGGTGCTCGGCGATGAAGGTCTTGAAAAGGGGGATGGCGGCGGCGTTCTCGCCTTTTTGCTGGGTGGCAAAGGCGATCCAGAACTCGGCTTCGACGATCTGGGGCATCTTCGGGTATTTCTCGATCGCGGTGCGGTAGGCGGCGATGGCGTCGTCCCACTTCTGGGTGTCCTTGAGGATGCCGGCGAGTCCCATCTGGGCGACGACGCCTTCGTTGGGGTTGGGGTTCTTCGCGAGGAAATCCTGGAAGGTTTTGAAGGCTTCGTCGGCTTTGCCGAGGCGACTGAGGGCGGTGGCGCGGCTGACGGCGCTGAGACCGGCGAAACGACCGTCGGGGTAGATCTCGAGCGATTGGTTGAAGTAGTCGGCGGCCTTCTGGGGATCGTTGGCGCCGAGGAAGAGATTGCCGACGACGAGGGGGAGATTCTGCGCGATGGGGTCGCCCTTGTATTTGGATTGAAACTCGTCGTAGGCGGGAACGGCGCGGTCGGCGACGTTCTGCATGGCGTAGGTCATCGCCGAGTAGTAGAGGGCGGTCTTCTTCTCGTTTTCGGCCTCCAGAAAGGGATCGAGGTGGGTAAGGAGGACGCGGGAGGCATTCAGTCGGCCCTGGTTGAAGAAAATCTGCGCCATTTTCAGCATCGCGGGCGTCGTCTGGTCGGGTCGGGCCTGGAGGGAGGCGAGTCGTTTGACTTCACGCTCGTTGTCGATGTTCAGGCGCTCGAGGAGTTGCTGGTCGCCCGCTTTGAGGGCTTCCTTGCGGAGTTCGGGGAAGGACGCGAGGCGCTTGGTCTGGAGGGTGATGATTTCGTCCTTGGGCAGGACGTTGCGGTAGGCTTCGAGGGCCTGGTCGTAGAGGGGGGGACGTTTGTCTTCGTCGCTGAAGGCCGCGAGGTTGAAGAGGATCTCGCCGAGTTGGAATTCCGCGTCGTTGATGAGCGTGAGGTCGGCGCGGCTTTCGATGATGCCGTTCAGGATTTCGATGGCCTGGTTGTAGGCGGCGAAGGCGGCGTCGCGGTCGGCGGAGTCACCTTGGTTCAACTCGCGGCTGCCCTGGGTGGCGTAGGCGAGGGCGAGGAGATTGCGGCTCTGGGTGATAGTGGAGCTGGAGCCGAACGCCTTGATGTTGGCCTCGAGGTCCTTGATGGCATCGTCGTAGTTGCCGAGCTGGAAATTCGCGAGGGCGCGTCCGTAGACGACGGGCTCGGTCTCGGCGGATTGCGGGAAGGCTTTGAGGAAATCGGTGAAGCCCTTGATGGCGGCTTCGTAGCCGGATTTGCGGGCGGGAGCGCCCGGGTCGAGAGTCGAGGCTTGGGCGGAGAGGACCTGGGGAAGGAGCGACCGGGCGGCCTGGTCGAGGGCGGGTGGCGAGGGCGGACCATCGAGGAGTTTTTTCAGGATCGCCTCGGCCTTCGCGTATTCGGTGATGGCGAAGTAGGAGTAGGCCAGCTGGAGTTGGGCATTCGGGACGATCGAGGAGGTCGGGTAGTTTTCGAGGACCGTCTCGTAGGCGGCGGCGGCATTCTCGTAGTCGCCCGCGAGATAGAGCGCGTAGGCTGCCTGGTTGGCGGCTTCGGGGCCGCTCTGCGCGAGAACTCCGGGGAGCAGGGTGAGGAGGGCGAGGCCGAAGGTGGCGGCGAAGATGGGGAGGGTGCGTGGGAACATGTCGGGAAAACTCTATAATTAGAGGGTTTTACGCGTTCCTCAATTCCAAACTCGGGAGGCAGGTCTTTGCCGGTCCGGGCGATCGGTGGCGGGTCCGTCTGGTGACTTGACCGGTATGGGAGGGCTCTGCATAGTTGAACGTTCCGCCCAACGCGGTCCCACCACCGACCTATCCCATAATTTTTGTATGAACGCATCTGAGTTGCTCACCATGCTCGACTACCTCGAGCGCGAGAAAGGCATTGGCCGTGACGTGCTCATCGAAGCGATCGCCGAGGCGCTCCTCACGGCGTCGAAGAAGTCCTTTTCCATCGCCCGCGAGCTGCGGATCGACATCAATCCGAAGACCGGCCAGATCAAGGCTTTCGCGAAGCCCATCGTTGCCGAGAAGGTGACCGTCCCGCAGGAGCAGATTTCGCTCTCGAAGGCGCGCCAGATCAAAGCGGATGCCGCTGTCGGCGAAGAAATCGAAATCGAGGTCACGCCCCGTGATTTCGGTCGCATCGCCGCGCAGACCGCGCGCCAGGCGATCATGCAGCGCATTCGTCAGGTCGAGAAGGACATGATGTACGAGGAGTTCAAGGACCGGGCGGGCGAGATCGTCAGCGGCACGGTGCGGCGCTTCGAGCGATCCGACGTGATCGTGGATCTCGGGAAATTCGAGGGCATCATGCACTCCCGCGAGCGGGTGCCGACCGAAGAGTATTCCATCGGCGACCGGATCCGCGCCTACGTCGTGGCCGTCGAAAATGGCCTTCGCGGCCCCGAGATCATCCTCTCGCGCAGTCATCCGAATTTCGTCCGCCGTCTCTTCGAGGTCGAGGTGAGCGAGATCGCCGACCGCACGGTCGAGCTGAAGGTCATCGCCCGCGAGGCTGGCGCCCGCACGAAAGTTGCAGTCCACAGTTCCGACGGCAAAGTCGATCCCGTCGGCGCCTGCGTCGGCATGCGCGGCGCCCGGGTGAAGAACATCGTCCGCGAGCTGAACAACGAGAAGGTCGACATCATTCGTTGGTACGACGATCCGGAAGAGCTCGTGAAAGAGGCGCTCAAGCCCGCGCAGCTCCGGTCGATCACGCTCAACCACGAAGAGAAACGCATCACCGTGATCGTGGGCAAGGAAGAGCTTTCCCAAGCCATCGGTCGCAAGGGGCAAAACGCCCGCCTGACCGCGAAGATCACCGGCTGGGACATCGACATTCAGGAAGACCGCACGGCCGAACAGGCCATGGAAAACCAGAAGGCGGAGGCGGCCTCCTCGCTGGCCGACCAACTTGGCGTGTCGCAGGAACAGGCCGACACCCTCGCCGCGGCCGGAATGATCTCCGCGGAGGTGATCGCCTCGGCTGGACCCGACGACATCGCCGGCGTGCTCGGCTGCGACGAAGAAGCCGGGCAACGCATCCTGGACGAAGCAATCAAACTCAATACCCCGGCTGGCGATCCCGCCGTCGCCTGACGTGTCGTCATGAAGACACGTTCGACCCAAGAAAATTTCAATGGCATCCAAAGTCAGCACCACCAAGACCGCAGCCCGCTCGTCCACGGCGAAGCGCGCCGCCGCCCGTAAATCCACCGCAGCAGCCGCCGCTGGCAAAGCGCCAGCCGCCGATCCCACAGCCGAGCCCGCCGCGGAGAAGGCTCCCAAGGCCGAGACCGTTTCGCTGATCGACCCGAAGGTCAAAAAAGTTCGCAAGGTCGATCCCGACGCCGAAGCCAAGGGCTCGACGACCCTGCCTCCGATCAGCAAAATTGCCGCTCCCGCCGCGCCGAAACCGAAACCCGTCGTCGTCGCGAAGGAGGAAGAGAAACCGACCGCCAAACCGAAGCCGGCTGCCGCCCTCGACCTGCTTTCTCCGAAATCGAGCAAGGTCCAGCCCGCCGCCGAGCCCGAGCCGACCGAAGAGGTCGCCGCCGAAGCCGAAGAGGAAGAAGTCAGCGAAGACGGGAAGAAGATCGTCCACCTCAAGCCGCCGATCATCGTCAAGGACCTCGCCGAAGCGCTGGGGCTCAAGCCCTTCCAGCTGATCGCGGACCTGATGGAGCTGAACATCTTCGCTTCGATCAACCAGCCGGTCGAAGCCGACATCGCGTTCAAGATTTGCGACAAACACGGAGCGATTTTCGAGCGCGAGAAGCGCGATCCGACCAAGGGCGTTCACAAGCCCGAGCCGGTCGTCATCGAAGCGCCCACCGAGCCCGTGGAGATCGACGTGGGGGAACTGAAGACGCGCGCACCCGTGATCACGTTCATGGGTCACGTCGACCACGGTAAAACTTCGCTCCTGGACGCGATCCGCAAGTCGCGGGTCACGGTCGGAGAAGCTGGCGGCATCACGCAGCACATCGGTGCCTACAGCGTGCCGCACAAGGATTCGACGATCACATTTTTGGACACTCCCGGCCACGCCGCCTTCACGGCGATGCGGGCTCGCGGGGCGACGGTCACCGATATCGTCGTGATCGTGGTGGCGGCCGACGACGGCCTGATGCCGCAGACGATCGAGGCGATCAACCACGCCAAAGCGGCGGGCGTCACCCTCGTGGTGGCGATCAACAAAGTCGACCTGCCCGGCGCGAACGTCGACCGAGTCAAGGGGCAGCTCCAGGAGCACGAGCTCAACCCCGAGGATTGGGGCGGCGACATCATGTGTTGCGAGGTCTCCGCCATCAAGGGAACGGGCATCGACAATCTGCTCGAGAACCTGCTGTTGCAGGCCGAGGTGCTGGAGCTCAAAGCCAGCCCGACGGCGGACCCGCGTTGCACCGTGATCGAGGCGCAAACCGAGCCGGGCCGTGGGCCGACGGCGACGGTGATCGTGAACTCCGGCACGCTGAAGAGCGGGCAGGCGTTCATCTGCGGAAATTACTGGGGCAAGGTGAAGCAGCTGATCGACGACAAGGGCAAGCCGATGAAGTCGGCCGGCCCCGCGACGCCAGTGAAGGTGCTGGGACTGACCGGATTGCCGCGGTCGGGCGACGAATTGCTCGTGATGGAATCCGAGAAGATCGCGCGCGCTCTGAGTGAGGAGCGGATTCACGCGGACCGGGCCGAAAAATTGGCCGCGCCGCAGCGGGCGACGCTCGAGAGCCTCTTCGACAACATCGCCGCGGACGCCAAGAAAACGTTCCCGGTCATCCTCAAAGCCGACGTGCAGGGTACGCTCGAAGCCATCATCGGATCGTTGAACGAAATCGAGAGCGACAAGATTTCGCTGCGGATCATCCACTCGGCGGCGGGTCCCGTGACCGAGTCGGACATCATGCTCGCGAGCGCTTCCGACGCGGTGGTGATCGGATTTGGCGTGAAGATGGACTCCGGTGCGGTGTCGTCGGGACGCCGGGAGAACGTGCAGGTGAAACTTTACAGCGTCATCTACGAGTTGCTCGATCAGGTGAAGGAGGCGATGGCTGGATTGCTCGATCCCGAGCTGCGCGAGTCCGTTGTCGGCCACGCCGACATCAAGCAGGTCTTCGGATTGTCCCGCGGCAAGGTCGCTGGTTGCATGGTCACCGATGGCCGGATTCCCCGGAATGCCCGGGCTCGCGTGCTGCGTGGCAAGCAGTCGGTCTACGACGGGGGACTCGCGACGCTGCGACGCTTCCAGGACGAGGTCAAGGAAGTGCGCGCCGGTCTCGAGTGCGGTATCAAGCTGGGCAATTACACCGATTACGAAGTCGGTGACGTCATCGAGGCTTACACGCTCGAAAAGTTCGCGCAGACCCTTTAATTCCTGAGCATCGCCTCCCGCGGGGCGCATCCGCCGATCATGAACCTCCGACTCCAACGCGTCTGCGAATTGCTCAAGCGGGAATTGGGGACAATTCTCGTGCGCGACCTGCAGTTTGGGACCGCGCTCGTGACGGTGAGTGGCGTGGACATCACGCCCGATCTCAAGCAGGCGCACGTTTTCGTGAGCGTGTTGGGGAGTCCGGCGGATCGGCGGAAGGCCATGGAGGAACTCGAGCGGAACCGGACGCCGCTTCAGCATGAGCTGACGAAGCGGGTGACGCTCAAGCACACGCCGCACCTGAATTTCAAATTGGATGATTCGATCGAGCGGGGGACGCGGGTGCTCGAGGTGATGGAGGAGTTGGGGTTGAAGGCTCAGGGGCCCGTGCGGTTGGATGAGGAATTCGACGACGAGGATTCCGACGAGGAGGAAGATCGGTGATTTGTTCGGGGGCGATGGGGGCGGGACGGCGCGGGGTTTTGGGTTGCGTGGGATTGGCGTGGTGGCCACGGCTCTGCGGGAGCCTCGCCCTCCGGGGTTGGATCGCCTGCGGCTCGGTGCCGCTCCAGGGGGGGGGCTTTTGAGCGCTTCGTTCGATGAGATTCGGGCGGCGATTGATCGCGCCGAAACCGTGATCGTGGCGAGTCATTTGCGGCCGGATGGGGATGCGCTGGGTTCGACGATTGCGTTTGCGCTTTGGCTGCGGTCGATCGGGAAGAACGTGATCGCGTGGAACGCGAACGGGGTGCCGAGGAAGTACGAGTTTCTGCCGGAGCATCAGATCGTGACGACGCCGCCGACGGATGGGTCGAAGGTGCGGTGCGACGTTTTTGTGGCGTTGGATACCTCGGTGAAGGAGCGGTTGGGGCCGTCCGTGCTGGCGGCGCTCGATGAGCCGTCGGAGTTCATCAATCTGGACCATCACGTCAGCAACGAGGGGTTCGGGACGCTGAACCACGTCGACGCCGATTCGCCGGCGACGGGGCAGATCGTGGTCAATTTTTTCGAATCGCAGGGGATCGCGATCACGGCGGAGATGGCGGCGAATTTGTTCGTCGCGATTTCGACCGACACGGGTTCGTTTCAATACATGAACACGAACGCGCGGACGTTCGAGGTCGGCGCGACGTTGATCCGGGCGGGCGTGAACGTCGGGAAGCTGTCGCAGGCGATCTACGACGAGCAGCCTCGGCGGCGGCTCGAGTTGTTGAGGTTGGCGTTGAACGAGGCGGAGTTTACGTGCGGCGACCGGGTCGCGAGTTTTGCGCTGCGGCACGCGGATTCGGTGCGGCTGGGGTTGGAGCCGGACGACAGCGAGGGGATCATCGACGAATTTCGGGCGGTCGAGGGCGTGCTCGCGGCGGTGTTTCTGGAGGACTTGGGCGACGGGATGGTGCGGATCAGCGCGCGGTCGAAGGACGTGCGGGTGAACGTCTGCACGGTGTGCGCGTTGTTTGGGGGTGGCGGGCACGCGCTGGCATCCGGGGCGCGGGTCGAAGGCGATCTGCGGGACGTGGCGGGACGTTTTCTCGAAGCAATTTGTAATGAAGTCGGAAACGTTGATTGATGGAGTTTTGTGCGTCGACAAGGCGCCCGGGATGACCTCGCACGACGTCGTTGGGATCACCCGGCGCGCGTTGGGAATGAAGAAAGTGGGCCACTGCGGGACGTTGGATCCGCTGGCGACCGGGCTGTTGCTCATCACGCTGGGGCGGGGCACGAAGATCCAGGATCTGCTGATGAGCGAGGACAAGGAATACGCCGGAACGCTCAAGCTCGGGGAGACGACGAACTCGCAGGACGCGGACGGCGAGATCGAGATCACGCGGGAGGTGCCGGAGCTGCCGGCGGAGCGAATCAACGAGGTGTTCGCGAAATTTCACGGCGATTTCTACCAGACGCCGCCGATGGTGAGCGCGATCAAGAAAGACGGTGTGCCGCTTTACAAGCTGGCTCGGCAGGGGAAGACGGTGGAGCGTGAGCCGCGCTTCGTGCACGTCTACGCGCACGAGATTTTGAAGTTGCGGTTGCCGGAGATCGATTTTCGGGTGGTGTGCAGCAAAGGGTTTTACGTGCGGACCTACGCGTTCGACATCGGGGAGGAGCTGGGTTGCGGGGCTCATTTGCGGACGCTTCGGCGGACGAAGAGCGGGCGGTTCAGCGCGGACGGGGCGATCACGATCGACGAGCTGAAGAATTTGCCGCGCGAGGAGATCGTGCGGCGGGTGCTGACTTTGCCGGACGTGTCGCGGTTGCGGGGGGCGTAGAGGTTGGTGTGACGATGGGTTTTGGTTTGCGGAGGGTTTTTTTGGGGTCGGACGCTGTCGGTGATTTGCCACGGCTCGGCGGGAGCCTCGCCCTCCGGGGGTGGGGGGCGGCTGGACGCCGCGGGCACGGGACGTCGTAAAGTCCGATGCGGACCTTTGGTGCCATTGATGAGCTGGGTTCGGTTGCGGGGCCCGTTGTGCTCTGCATTGGAGTGTTCGATGGGGTTCATCTGGGGCATCGGTCGGTGATCCGGCAGGCTCGGTCGGACGCGGCGGAGCTGGGGGGGAGCGCGGTGGTGCTGACTTTCGATCCGCATCCGGCGCGGGTGCTGCGGCCGGAGATGGCGCCTCGGCTGCTGACTTCGACGGCGCACAAGGCTCGGTTGCTGGCGGGGTTGGGGTTGGACGCGCTGCTGGTGCTGAGTTTCGACGCGGAGTTTGCGGCGCAGGAGCCGACGGAGTTCGTGCGGGCATTGGTGGGAGCCGCGCGACCTCTGCGGCAGATTTCGGTGGGGGAGCGGTGGACGTTTGGGCGGGGGCGGAGTGGGAACGTGGCGTTGTTGCGGGAGTTGGGGGAGCAGCTGGATTTTCGGGTGACGGGCATGGAGCCAGTGGAGGTCGACGGGGAGACCGTGAGCAGCACGCGGATCCGGCGGGCGGTGGAGGCGGGGGATTTCGAGACGGCGCGGCGGTGCCTGGGACGGGATTACACGATTCTGGGAACGGTCGAGGCCGGGCGGCAGCTGGGGCGGACGATCGGATTCCCAACGGCAAATCTGCGGGTGCACAACGAGCAGTTTCCGCCGGATGGGGTTTACGTGGTGCGGTGTGTAGTCGGTGGCGTCGTCCGCGAGGGAGTTGCCAACATCGGGGTGCGGCCGACCGTGGCGGCGGGTGGGGCGGAGCGGACGCTCGAGGTGCATCTCTTCGATTTTGCGGAGAATCTTTATGGTCAGGACGTCGAGGTGACGTTCGTGGAATTTCTGCGGGGGGAGCGGAAATTTGATGGCATCGAGGCGCTGAGAACGCAGATCGAGGCGGATAGCCGGGCGGCGCGGGAGATCCTGGCGTCCGCGGCGGGGCGGTGAGGCGGGTTTGGTTCCTTGGCGATGTGACTCGCTTCGGCGCTTTGCAGGGGAGGCGATTTGGGTAGGTTCGGCGGATGGACGAAGCTGGGATCGAGGTGGCGCAATACGTGAAGGGGGAGTTTGGATTTTACCTTCCAGCTTGCTGGGAACACGTGGATCGGGGAGACGAGGAGACGATGGTCGAGCAGTTCGACTGCGAGGAGGCGGGGCGATTGTCGGTCGAAGTGACGCCGCTGATGGGGGATGCTTCGATGACGGATGCGGCGGATGTGTTGCTCGATCTGGACGCGGGGGACGACGAAGTGGCGGGGCCGATCGTGCGGTTGGCGAGCGGGTTTGTGATGCGGTCGCGGCGGCACCGGGACTCGGAGGTGGCGGCGTTTCGGTGGCTGCACTGCGAGGTGGCTTTTTGTTTCGAGCCGGGGAGCTTCGGAACCGTGCGGTTCTCGGCGTGCACGTCGGAGGCGCGGTTGCGGGATCCGGTGGTGCTGATGCACGCGCATTTGGTGCGGGTCTGTGCGCGGCGGACTGAGGTGGTGTGAGCCGGTTACGGCGTGAATGGTGAGGGGTGAATGGTGAATGGTGGGATTCTTGAGGCTTCGCCTTTGGGTTGGTTCGGCGATTGCAAATCGCCGCTCCTTGAGCGGGCATTTCACCCCACCATTCACCATTCACGATTCACCAATCACGGTGACCCCGAGGGTCACTAAGCCGCCGCGGCTTTCTTCTCCGGGGGGAGTTCGGCGGTGATTTGGGCGATGGCGTTTTTTGCCGTTAGGCCGTGGCGTTCCCTCAGGAGCGGTATGGTGCCGTGGTCGATGAATTCGTCGGGCCAGCCGATTCTCACGACGGGGGTGGTGATGCGTTGGGTGCTGAGGTGTTCGATGACGGCGCAGCCAAAGCCGTTGTGGAGGACGTGGTCTTCGAAGGTGCAGAGGACGTCGCAGCCGCGGGCGAAGAATTCGATGGTGGCGGTGTCGAGCGGCTTGATCCAGCGGGCGTTGATGACGGCGGCCTCGATGCCGTGGTCGTCACGGAGTTGGTCGGCGGTTTCGAGGGCGACGTCGACCATGTTGCCGAGGGCGACGAGGGCGACGCGTTTGCCGTGGCGGAGGACTTCGGATTTGCCGATGTCGAGGAGTTTGGGTTGGTCTTTGGGGACGGTGCCGTTGCCGGCTCCGCGGGGGTAGCGGATGGCGATGGGGCCGTCGTGGTAGTGGGCCATCGTCCAGAGCATGTCGACGAATTCGTCTTCGTCCCTGGGCTGCATGTGGACGAGATTCGGAATGTGACGGAGGTAGCCGATGTCGAAGAGGCCGTGGTGGGTGGGGCCGTCGTCGCCGGCGAGGCCGGCGCGGTCCAGGCAGATGGCGACGTTGAGCCCCTGCAACGCCATGTCGTGGATGACCATGTCGTAGGCGCGCTGCATGAACGTTGAATAAATGGCGAGGAAGGGCTTCATGCCTTGGGTGGCGAGGCCGCAGGCGAAGAGGGCGGCGTGCTCCTCGGCAATGCCGACGTCGTAGGTGCGGCCGGGGTGGCGCTTGGCGAAGTGGGTGAGGCCGGTGCCGCTGGGCATGGCGGCGGTGATGGCGACGATGCGGGTGTTGTGATCGGCGAAGTCGGCGAGCTTTTCGCCGAAGATTTGGGAATAGGTCGGGGTCGGGGACGCGACGGTTTCGCCGGTATCGAGGGCGAACTTGCCGAGGCCGTGGAACTTGTCGGGCTTGGCGAGGGCGGGCGCGTAGCCTTTACCCTTCTTCGTGAGGATGTGGAGGATGACGGGTTCGGTCTGCGTCTTGAGAAATTCGAACGTGCGGGTGAGCAGGCCGACGTCGTGGCCGTCGATCGGGCCGTAGTAGCGGAAGCCGAGGTCTTCGAAGATGACGCTGGGGGCGATGAGGTTTTTCAGGCTGGCTTCGGCTTTGTGGGCGAGCTTGCGGGCGGTGCGGCCGCCGATCCATTCGACGAACTTGGCCGCCTGGTCGTGGAGCTGGGCGTAGGCGGGGTTGGTGACGAGGCGGTTGAGGTATTCGGAGACGGCGCCAACGTTTTTCGCGATGGACCATTCGTTGTCGTTGAGGACGACGATGAGGCGCTTCGTGGCGGAGCTGGCGTTGTTGAGGGCTTCGAAGGTGACACCGCAGGTGAAGGCGGCGTCGCCGGCGACGCAGACGACGTGTTCGTTGCCGCCGCGGAGGTCGCGGCCGACGGCCATGCCGAGGGCGGCGGAGAGGGAGGTGCCGGCGTGACCGGCTCCGTAGCAGTCGTGCTCGGATTCCGTGCGCAGGAGGAAGCCATTGAGGCCGCCGTGTTGGCGGATGGTGGCGAAGCGGTCGCGGCGACCGGTCAGGAGCTTGTGGACGTAGCCCTGGTGGCTGACGTCGAAGACGAAGCGGTCGGCGGGGGTGTCGAAGACGCGGTGGAGGGCGAGGGTGAGCTCGACGACGCCGAGGTTGGGGCCGAGGTGGCCGCCGGTCTGCGAGAGGACGGAGATGAGTTCGTCGCGAATTTCCTGAGCGAGGACGGGGAGGTCGTCCTCGGCGAGGCGTTTGACGTCGGCGGGGGAGTCGATGCCGTCGAGGAATTTTTGGTGCGGTTGATCAGGCATCGGTGTCGTCGTCGAAGGGTTCGAGCCGGACGCCGCCGTCGGCCTCCCGAATGATGGTCTGAATGCGGGATTCCGCGTGGTCGAGTCGGTCCTGACAGGTTTTGGTGAGCGCGACGCCTTCCTCGAAGTGCGCGATGAGGGTCTCGAGCGGCAGGTCGCCGGTTTCCATTTCCTTCACGACGGCGTCGAGGCGGGTGAGGGCGGCTTCGAGGGTGGTCTCGGCGGGCGGCTGGCTGGTGGTCGGTTTGCTCAAGTTACTGAATTGGAAATTTGGAATGCGGAATGAGAAATGGAGTGGCGCTTCGCGCTTGGGTTGGTGATCGGCAGGGATGCCGATGTCACTCCTGAGTTTCGGTTTGCGGCGTTGCTTCGGGCTCCGCTTCTTCGGTGACCTCGGCTTTTTCGAGGGTTTTGGCGGCTTGAGCGGCGCGTTCGGCGGCGCGGGTCCAGCGGTCGTAGTCGGCGTAGAGGATGGTCTGGCCGTCGACCGGGAGCGGGACGGCGGTCGTGAGCGGGAAGCCGCTGAGATTGGGTTGCCGAATAATGAAGGGCGCCCATTTTTGATAGGTGCCCGAGATGATCTCGCTCAGCAACGCCGCATTGCCGGTGATGGGGGTGAGGTAAAGGCCGGCGATGCGCTGGCCGATGACCTCGTAGTCGCTGAGCTCGACCATGGTCTTGGGCGAATCGGGGAGGAGGAGCGTTTTGCGATTGGCATACCAAGCGACGGCCCAGGGCATGTCGGAGCAGAGGGCCTCGTCGGGCTGATACCAGGTGCCGAGAATCGCGATGTAGGGCGGGATGTAGGGCGGCCAGTTGATGGCGCGCGTCTTCCCGGCGAAGAGCGTGAGGAGCATCGGGATGGCGCAGACGACGATGATGACGCCGATGAAAATGGTGCGCAGGATCGAGAGATCGAAGTGGAGGCGATTCCAGAGGACCAGCAGGAAGGCGAGCCCGAAGAAGACCATGAACGGGATGAAGACCGAGTGGAGCTGCACGTTGCCGGTTGCTTGATCGATGGGGCCGTAGGCGGCCATGCCGAGCACGGCACCGACCCACATCGCGAGCACGCACCAGCGGAAGGCGGAGGCGGCGGGACTCTTGAAACGGTGGAAGAGGGATGGGAAAAACATCCCGGCGGCGAGGCTGAGGCCGAGGTAGGCGAAGAGGTTGCCGATCTGGTCGACGATGCCGAGGCGCATCTTCTGTTTGAAGCCGAAGAAGAGGTCGTCGAAATTCGGCTGCAGGGTGCGGAGGAACGAGGCGTCGCTGATCGGGTAGATCGCCAAGCCGAAGGGGCTGCCGGAGACCGCGTAGTTCCGGATGATCCACGGGGTGAGGGTGAGGGCAAACGCGAGAATCGCGGCGAGTGGAAGAATGCGCGGCCGAAAGTAGATGAACGCGAAAACGAGATAACCGAGGAAGAACCAGCACGCGAGGTAGTGCGTGAGCGTCATGAGGCCGAAGCCGAGGCCGATGCCGAGTTGCAGGAGCCAAGGGGCGAGGCCGCCGGAATTTTCGGCGTCCTCCTGGCGGTCGAGCCCGAGCAGGAGCAGATACGCGGTGCCCAGAAACAGCAGCAAAAGCAGGGGTTGGGAGAGCCCCGACAGCGAAAATTGCCAGAGGATGTCGGTGACGATCAGGATCGCGCAGGCGTAGAAGGCGAGTTGGGCGTCGAAGAGGCGCCGGGCGACGAAGTAGGCCGCGACGACGGCCGCGATGAAGATGAGGATCGACGTGAAGGCGATGGCGCGGTCACCGGCGTAGATCAGGTCGGTGGGCTCCATCTCGAGCGCGCCTTTGATGAGGGAGAGCGGGATCGCGTTGACCAGGGACGGGAGGGGAGGATTCGAAGTGTCGGCGAGACCGTCGGCGGGGATGTCGATCCCATTCTCCTGGAGCTGCCACAGCGCCATCGGCCGGACGTAGCGGGTGGTGAACCCTTCGCCGGACGAGATCGACCGGGCGATCTGAGCCTGGTCCATCGCGGTTTCGCTGTTGAATCCGGCGAACTGGACGAAGAGGTAGAGGAGGGTGACGGCAATCAGCGCGATGACCGCGACGACGCCGCGGATGATCGGGGCGAGTTTGCCTTGTTCAAGGGAGTGGACGGCTTGCTGGAAGCCGGAGGCGGAGACGGGCATGGGGATGGGTGGGTCGGAAGGTCTGGAAGGTCGAAGGTCTCGAAGGTCGAAGGTCTCGAAGGTCGAAGGTCGTGAGGGTGAGGGTTCTTTTCCCGTGGTGCGGTGCGGTGCGGTTTTGGAGTGGCGCTTCGCGCTTTGGATTGGTGATCGGCTGGAAGCCGATGCCACGGTTCTTTTATTTTTTGGTGATTTCGAGTTCTTTGAGGCGGCGGTGGAGGGTGCGTCGGCTGAGGCCCAGTCGTTGGGCGGCTTTGGTTCGGTTGCCGCCGGTTTCTTCGAGGGCACGATAGATAAGCGCTCGCTCGGAATGGTGCAAATTCAAAGCATCCGACGCGGGGGGCGGGAGGTCGGGGTCGGCGGGGTGCGCGGTGGCGATTCGGATGGCGGGGACGGACTCGCGGACGAAGGTCGGGAGGTCGCGCAGGCCGATGCGGGCGGTGCTGGCCATGACGACGCCGTGTTCGACGGCGGTGCGGAGTTCGCGGACATTGCCGGGCCAGTCGTAGTCGAGGATGCAGGCCATGGCCTCGGGGGTGAGTTCGCGCGGGGGCTTTTCGTTTTCCTCGGCGGCTTGTTTGAGGAAGGTCTGGACGAGGAGCGGGATGTCCTCGCGGCGGGTGCGGAGCGGGGGCATCGTGAGCTGGACGACGTTGAGGCGGAAGAAGAGGTCGTCGCGAAATTTACCTTCGGCGACGAGGGTGGCGAGGTCCTTGTTGGTGGCGGCGACGAGGCGGACGTCGGCCTGGATGGTTTGGTTGCCGCCGACTCGCTCGAAGGTGCGTTCGCCGAGGATGCGGAGGATTTTTACCTGGGTTGAAGCGTCGATTTCGCCGATTTCGTCGAGGAAGATGGTGCCGCCGGCGGCTTGCTCGAACCGACCGGCGCGGCGCTCGGTCGCGCCGGTGAAGGCCCCGCGTTCGTGGCCGAAGAGTTCGCTTTCGAGGAGCTGAGGGGAGAGGGCCATGCAGTGGATGGCGACGAAGCGGCGGGCGGCGCGGTTGCTGAGATTGTGGATGGCGTGGGCGGCAAGTTCCTTGCCGGTGCCGCTTTCGCCCTGGATGAGGACGGTGGCGCGGGAGGGGGCGACCTGGCGGATGGTGTCGAAGACGTGGACCATGGCCGGGGAGCGGCCGAGCATGGTGTGGAGGGAGCCGGATTGGCTGACCTTTTCCTTGAGCTCGACGTTTTCGCGCTGGGTCTCGCGGTCGCGGAGGGCTCGGCGGACGAGGATCTCGAGGCGGTCGATGTTGACCGGCTTCGTGACGAAATCGTAGGCGCCGCGCTTCATGGCCTCGACGGCGGTGTCGACCGATCCGTAGGCGGTCATCATGATGCAGATTGGCGGCTTGGGACGTTTGAGCGCTTTTTCGATGAGGGACATGCCGTCCTCGCCGCCGAGTCGGAGATCGGTGAGGAGGACGTCGGGTGGCTCGGACTCCATGGCGACGAGGGCTCCGGCGGCGTCGGGGGCGGTGTAGACTTCGAAGCCGTCTTCGAGGGCGTCGCGGAGGCCGTCACGGGTGTTTTTTTCGTCGTCGACGATGAGGATGGTCTTTTCGCGCGCCATTTTGGCTCAGGTTGGCGCGGGTGGACGTGGGGGGCAAGGTTGGATGCGGGTGAGGCAGGGCCGACGCATCTAAAAATTGAGGAGGTGCAGGAGGAAGTCGTGATCCCAGGCTGCGACGAGTTGTTTGGTCTTGATGCTGCGTTTTTTGGACTTTTCGCGAGAGAGCAGGTTTAGGGCGAGGCGGCGCAGGGTGGCGAGATTCTCGGCGGCGTGAGCGGTTCGAGCGCGGGAACCATCTTCGCGCAGGATGACGTCCAAGACCCAGTGGCAGGAGTTTTCCACGCCCCAATGTCCACGGACGGCTTGAGCGAAAAGTCCGACGTCGAGGGGCAGGCTGCTCAGGAAGTAGCGTCTTTCCACGCTGATTTGACCTTTGATTTCGCGGCTGGATTCGACCATTCCGACGCTCTGCAGCCCTTCCCATTGGCTGATGTCTGCGAACCAGTCGATGGCGACGCTTTGGAAATAGCGCCGGATTTCCAAGCGCCCGTGGCCTTTGTCGACGGTTTCCAGGAATGCGAAAGTGGGAGCGCTTGGTGGTTTCTTCGTGGATGGTTTGGGCACTGGAGGGCTCTGGAGCTCGCGATCAAATTCGGCATCGAGGAAGCTTTTGACTTCCTCATGGACGGTTTGGTGATTGCCTTTGAGAGCGAGAACGTAATCGGCGTCGGCCTCGATGATTTCTCGGGCGATCTCTTTCTGGCACCCCATCGCGTCGGTGCTCACGATGCAGCCACGCAGTTCCAACGCTCGCAGCAGCGTGGGAACCGCCGTGATTTCGTTGGTTTTGTCGGGCACTTCGAGCTGCCCCAGGACAAGTCGATTGCTGGTTGCCCAAGCATTGACGATGAAGCGCACATTCCCGCCGTCCTGGCAGGCTGCGCGGAGGGCTTTGCCGTCGACGGCGACGATTTCCCGGTCGATGTGTTCGCGCACGCTCTGCGTCCACCTCATGAAGCACTCGTGAAAACTCGCCGGATTGATCAGCGAAAACACGCGATTGAACGTGTCGTGGCTGGGGATGCCGTTGGGCAACTTCAGAAACGTTCGGAACCATTTTTCCTTGGCCCGACCGAACTCTTCCATGTCGTAGAAAGACGTGCCCGCGCACAAAAGCGTCGAGATCGCGATCACTAGAATGTCGCTCAACTCATGGTAGCGAGTGCGCGATACTCGCGGATCTTCTATGCGTTTGAACTCTTCGATCAGGCTTTTTTGGATGGGATGCGTTTCGGGCATCTCCTCCATCTACGCACGGGAAAATATAGTACCAGCCCAAACTTCCTCCATCGCGATCTTTTTTGATGCGTCGGCCCTGGCGGGTGAGGTGAGGGGTGGTGGCGGGTGGCGGGTGGCGGGTGCGCGGAGTGGCTTCAAGACCTGTCATCCTGAGTGAAGCGAAGAACCATCGACCGCCTTTCACTTCAATCACCTCTCAAAAAAGGCAATCTCTGGCTCCTCAGGATTGCGGGCGTGAATGCAAGTGTAAGCCAGAGATCCTTCGCTTCGCTCAGGATGACAGCGATTTTTGGACGAGGGGGTCCCGATGGGACCGGGTTCCGGGCGGGAGTCTGTTGCCCATCCCTGGGGCGCCTCCTCTTTCTACCCCGCCGGGGTCTCGGTCTGGTCGGCTTGTGGCGTTTCTGGGAGGGGTTGCTCGGATGGTTCCGGCGGGAGGGTGAGGTCGGAGATTTCGTAGGTGACGTTGTTGCGGCGGCACCAGGCTATGGCGTTTTTTTCGCCGGCTCTCGCGGCTCGGATGAATTCGGCTTTGGCGGTTGCCGGATCTTTTTCGGTGGTGCCGGTGCCGGTCTCCAAAAGGAGGGCGTGGTAATAGAGCGACAATGGGTGGTCCTGGGCGGCGCCGGCCTCGAAGATCCGGAACGCTTCCCGATAACCTTCCTTCGATGGCTTGGGTTTGCCTTCGATGGGCTGGCCGTCGACGACTTTGCCGCTGTAGATCATGACGCCGAGTTTGGCGCGGGCGACGAGGGAGCCCTGGTCGGCGGCTTCGGTGAAGAGGCGGGCGGCTTCGGTGTTGTTGGGCTCGCCGAAGGCTCCGTTGAGGTAGAGGTCGCCGAGAAGGGTTTTGGCGAGGATGTGGTCGTAGCCCCGGGCGGCGAGCTCGAGGTAACCGTAGGCTTTGCCGGGGTTTTTTTCGACGCCTTTTCCGAGGGCGTAGCATTCGCCGAGGGCATAACTGGCGGCGGGGTCGCCGGCGGCTGCGGCGCGCTCGAACCACTCGATGGACCGAGGCCAGCTTTGTTCGGTGCCCCAACCGGCGGCGTAGGCGGCACCGGTTTTGGTCATCGCCTCGGCGTCTCCGGCGAGGGCGGCGGCGCGGTAGAGCGGGAAGGCTTCGTCGGCGCGGCCCTGCTGGTCGTAGAAACTGGCGAGGAGGAAGGTGGCGGAGAGGGAATTGGCTCCGGCGGCGGATTCGAGCGCGGTTTGGAAGGGTGCGAGGTCGGTGGGGTCTTCGCGGAGGCGGGCGGCGAGATTTTCGTAGGCCAGGCTGACCCGGGGGTCGGTGGCGAGCGGGGGAGCGAGGGTGTCGAGGGCGGCGAAGGCTCCGGCGAGGTCGCCGATGGCGGAGCGGTCGCCGGATTCCACGAGGGCGTCGGCGACGGGGTCGGCGGGTGGTGGGGTGGGGGTTGGCTGCGGGGTCGGCTGCGGGGTCGTGTCGGCCAGAGTGGGTGTGGGTTCCGCGGTTGGGGCTGGGGATTCGTCACCGGAACCGGGCAGGACGAGCAGCAGGAGGCCGAGGAGAACGACGGCGGCGCAACCGGCGATGAGGAGCTTGCGGTGATTTGAGGGTTCGAAGGCCGGGCGGGCGTCGCGGGAGGGTGCGGGTGAATTCGAACCGCGGAGGGCGGTGGCGAGGGCTTCGGCGTAGGGGACGACCGCGCGGCGTTCCGTGCGGGGGTCGAGGCCGGCTCGGAGGAGTTCGTTGGCGGAGTCGGAGAGGCGGGGGACGGGGACGTAGGGCTGGTCGGGGCCTCCGGGGCGGACGCCGCTGAGCATTTCGTAGGCGATGCTGGCGAGGGCGTAGGTGAACTCGGCTGCGGGGTGGTCGGTGAAGAAGCCGCGGGCCCGGAGTCGGCGGATGGCGGAGTCGGCGAGGACGGCCATCGAGGAGATGGAGGGGATGGAATCGGCGTTGAGGGCGTCGATTTTCACGCCGGGCTCGGTGCGGGGCAGGCGGATCGAGGCGGGGGTGAGGACGGGGCAGGTGACGCGGGCGTTGGCGAGGGCGGCAAGTCCGGCGGCAATCCCGGTGGCGAGGTCGGCGGCGCTGGCGGGCGCGAAGGGTCCGCGGCCCCGGATCTCGTCGAGGAGGGTGGGACCTTCGACCCATTCGTGGGTGACCCAGGTGTGGGGTGGGTCGTCCTCGACTCCGTCGATGCGGAGGATGACGGGATGGCGGACGGCCTGGAGGGCGGAGATCTCGGCTTCGAAACGGTTGCGGGCGTCGGACGTGGGGAGGCGGCCGGGGTCGAGGAGGATGAGGCCGACGGCGTCGTTGGTGTCGACGTTGCGGGCTCGAAAACGGCGGCCGAGGGGGTTGGCGGGGATTTCTTCGAGGAGTTCGTAGCGGTCGGCGAGGCGCTGGCCGGCGCGGATGGCGACGGCGGTCTCGGCGTGGGCGGGCGGTAGCGAGGCGGTGGAGGCGTCGGCGAGGGGCTCGGCCTGGGTGCCGCCGGGGACTTCGAGGTCGTCGCGGTCGACGGTGGTGATGACCTGATCGATGGCGCGGCGGAGTTCGAGCGGGTTGGCGAAGCGGTCGGCGGGGTTTTTCGCCATCATGCGCTCGAGCAGGTCGCGGACGGCGGTCGGCTGGGTGGCGATTTTTTCCCAGGGCGGCTGGTGTTGGAGGTGGCGGCTGATGGTCTGCGCGAGGGAACCGCCGAAGGGGACTTCGCCGGCGAGCATGTAGAAGAGGGTGACGCCGAGGCTGTAGATGTCGGAGCGGACGTCGAGTTCGCGCTCGTCGAGCTGCTCGGGGCTGGCGAAGTGGGGGGTGCCGAGGAAGCCGCCCATGGTGAGGGTCGGGGCGTCGCCGCCGTCGGTGGTGGTCGCGGCGGTTTTCGCGAGGCCGAAGTCGATGACTTTGACGAGGTCTTCGTCGTCGTCCTCGTCGCGGGTGAGCATGATGTTCGACGGCTTGATGTCGCGGTGGACGAGATTCTGCTTTTGCGCGGCGCCGAGGGCGCGGGCGACCTGGGAGGCGATGTCGAGGGCGCGGAGGGTGGGGAACGCTCCGTCGCGGCGCATGAGGCGCTCGACGGTCTCGCCGTCGACGAATTCCATCGCGTAGAAGTAGGATTCCTCGGCGTCGCCGAGGTGGAAGACGGTGGCGACGTTGGGGTGGCGGATGGCGGCGGCGGCGCGGGCTTCGCGGAGGAAACGTTCGCGGGCGACGTCGCTGTTGAGGTAGGCGCCGCTGATGACCTTGAGCGCGACGTCGGCGCGGAGGTTGGTGTCGAAGGCCCGGTAGGTGATGCCCATGGCTCCTCGGCCGAGCTCGACGGGGCTGCCGTCGGGGCGACGGGCGACTTCGTAGTGCTGGAATCGGAGTGGCTCGGGCATCTGGCGAACCGGCATTTAAGCTGGTCACGGGGGGATGGCAACTGCGGGGTGGGGGTGTTTGGCTGGTGATTGGTGGCTGGTGACTGGTGATTGGTGGGGGGAGTGCCGCTGCGCGGGTTGGTTACGAGCTTCCGGGCAGGATGCCCGGAAGGACAGGCTGGAAGCCTGTTTTCCCCTTCGTGCCCGCCGGTGGCGGGCTTACTGGCCGACGTATTCCTGGGGGGTGCTCTCCAGGGTCGGTGGTGCGGGGGTGTTGTCGGTGTCGCGAGTGCGGGTGCGGCGTCGGGGCGTGGGCTCGGCCTTCTTTTTGCCGAAGAGGTTGCCGAAGAAATTACCGGTGGTGCGGCCGACGTTGCGGGCTCCGGATTCGACGGAATTTCCGACCCGGCCCATCGTCGTGCAGCCGGGGGCCGCCGTGGCGATGAGCAGGAGCGCGAGCGGAAGGCGGTGGAATTTCATGCGGCGGGGAGACGGGTAGCCGATGCGCATTTTTCGCGCAATAAAGAATGCACTTTCGGGGGTTCGTGCGATTCTCGCGGGGCGTAGTGTTTATCGCCAGTCAACCTGAGTTGATTTCATGAAAGGTCCCCCTGCTTTGATTTTCCCGATTTTCGCCCTCGTTGCTGGCGTCGTGGCGTTTCCGGCCCAGGCGATGCTGGACGACAACGAGAATGGGATGAGTGACGTTTGGGAAGCAGCTTACGGCGAGGGGCGGGTCCCGGGTGCGGACGAGGATGGGGACGGCTACACGAATCGCGAGGAATCGATCGCTGGGACGGACCCGATGGACCTGGCAAGCTGCCCGGTGCTGGCGGGGGTGGAGCAAATGAATGGCAGCACAATTGGGCAACGTTGGCCGTCGATCGGCGGGGTGCGTTATCAACCGCTCGCTTCGGCTGATCTGGTGTCGTGGGTGCCGATTGGCGACCAGGTCGTGGGGACCGGGGGAATGATCGACGTCGCGTTGGACGTCGGGTCGGCTTTTTCTTCGGGCGGGGTGCGTCGCCGGAAGTGGAGTGGATTGACGGATGAAGGCGTCTCGGATCTGCGAATCATGGCGCGGACGGGGACCGTCGCACCGGACGTGGACGATCGTTTGACTTCGCTGCGGACGCGCCAGACCAGTCCGGACGAGGATGAATACGGACAGGCCATCACGGGATTCATCGTTCCTCCGACGACGGGCGACTACACCTTCTGGATCGCGGGGGACGACGCGAGCGAGTTCCGGCTGTCGACGGACGGGACGGCGGCGAATGCCGGACGGATCGCGCGGATCCCGAATTGGAGTGACGAACTGGAGTTCACGAAAAATGCCGCGCAAAAATCTGCGCCGATCCCGCTGGTCGCAGGGAGCGCGTATTATTTCGAGGTCCTCCAGCGGGAATACGACGGCGGCGACCACGTGGCCGTTGCCTGGACGAAGCCGGGCGACGCGGCGGACTCGCGCGAAATCATCGGCGGAGCGGCGCTTTCGTCGACGGGGGACTCGATTGCGAACCTGCTGGCGGACGGGCGGATCTTTTTTCGGCTCGAGGTCGCGGATGCGGACGCGGACGGGGATGGGTTGACGGATTGGGAGGAGGTCGTGCTGGGGCTGGATGCGGGGGACTCGACGACGAAGCCGAACGTGCCGGACAAACCGGCGGCGCGGGCGCGCGTGGCGAGTCCGAGCGTCGTGACGCTGGGTGTGGCGGTGGACCGCGCCTACGAGGCGGACGGGACAGCGGCGAGGTTCAAAATCTTCCGCTCGGGTGGGATCTGCCCAATCTCGGTCGGATACACGCTGTCGGGCACGGCGGCGAAGGGCGTGGATTACGTCGATCCGGGATCGAGCGTGACGGTGGGTGTGGCGGAGGGTTCGGCGGCGGTGTCGATCGCGCCGCTGGCCGACGGCGAAATCGAGGTGCCGGAGGGTGTGACGATGACGCTGCTGCCGGGGCCGGGATACGCGCTGGGTTCGCCGACCTCGACGTCCGTCACGATCGACGACTCGCGCGACGTGCTTTACGTGGCGCAACTCCGGGGTGTGGTGGGATCGGGTGGGTCGGGGATCGCCTCGGTTCGCCGGGCGGGTAACGCGCTCGGGAGCCGGGTGGCGTTGAGCTTCACCGGGCTCGCGACCGCGGAGACGGCGGCGGAGATTTTTCATTCCACAACCGGGACGGCGGGTCCGACGGTGCTGACTCTGCCGGGGAATCAAGTCGTCGGGGAGAATTGGGATTTTGCCCCGGCGGCGGGGTTCTCGTCGGCGCAGATCGTGTCGGCGCTCGACGCGGGGCAACTCTGGGTGCGGGTCCGGACGGAGGGCGCTCCGGAGGGCGAGATCGTCGGGCAGCTGCGGACGACGCCAGCCTTCGAGACGATGCCGCCGACGGAGACGCCACCCGTCGCGTTGGCGGGTGCGACGACGGACGCCGAGGCGGCGCGGTTCCTGGCGCAGGCGACTTTCGGGGCCACGGACGGTTCTGTGACCGAGGTGCGGGCGGGAGATTTTGCCCGGTGGATCGACTCGCAAATTGCGCTCCCGGCCACGCACCACGTCGATTACGTGACGGCGCGGCGGGCGGAGTTGGAGGCGCTCAACGGCAACGATGGGTATCACCGGCCGCGCGAGGAGGCCTTCTGGCAGGCGGCGCTCGCGGCTCCGGATCAGCTGCGGCAGCGGATGGCGCTGGCGTTGAGCGAGATGCTCGTCATCTCGCAGGTGGGGAGTCTGGAGGGCGATCACGTCGCGGTCACCGAATACTACGACGCGCTCGTCGACGGGGCCTTTGGAAACTACCGCGACCTGCTCGAGACCGTGACGAAGAGCCCGATGATGGGGCAATACCTGAGCATGATGCGGAATCGGAAGCCCGACCCGGAGACGGGCAGCGAGCCGGACGAAAACTACGCCCGCGAGATCATGCAGCTCTTCACGATCGGGTTGACAAAACTGCACACCGACGGGTCGATCCGGCTGTCGTCGGAAGGTCTGCCGATCCCGACGTATTCGCAGGACGACATCGTGGAACTCGCGCACGTCTTCACGGGTTGGGGGCCGCATTACGACGAGGCGGATCCGCCGCGTTGGAACGACGGTGACGTCGCCGACCGACGCGGGTGGTTTCTCTACGGTTACGACGACACGCGCCCGATGACGCATTACGCCGACTTCGGCGACGAGCGACCGCGCACGATTCTCGGCGGGACGGTGATCCCCGGCGACGTCGGCGGCGAGGCGCGGATGGCGGCGGCGCTCGACGCGCTCTTCGATCATCCGAACGTCGGGCCATTCATCGCGCGTCATCTCATCCAGCGCTTCGTCACGAGCAATCCGAGCCCGGGTTACACCTACCGGGTCGCCCGCGCGTTTAACGGGGAGGCGGGCGCGGCGCGCGGGGATCTGGGAGCCACGATCCGCGCCGTGCTGCTCGATCCGGAAGCGCGCAACGTCGGGCCGCGGACGTCGATCAGTTTTGGAAAAGGCTCCGAGCCGCTGCTGCGAATGGCCCGCATGTTCCGTGCGACCGACGTCAAACCACCGCTCCTGGAGATCAATGGCGATGACCGGTATTTCATCGAGATCCGCTACCGCATGTCCGAGCAGTCGGTGTTGGCAGCCCCGTCGGTTTTCAACTTTTTTCTCCCGAGCTACAGCGCGCCCGGTGTCGTGTCGGAGTCGGGCCTGGTCTCGCCGGAGTATCAGATCCTGACCGACACGACGATCATCAATCAGGCGAACCTGATGAGCATTTACCTCGATTACGGGCTTTGGACGCCACAACTGATCCCGGGAACGACTTCCAATGCCTACCTCCGGGCGGACTACACGCGGCTGGTGGCGATCCTCGACGATCCCGACCGGACGCGGCTCGAAGCCGAAAGCGACTTGATCGATCACCTCGACGCGCGCCTGCTCTTCGGCGCGATGAGTCCGGAGCTGCGGGCCTCGATCCAGGCGGCGTTCGCCGCGCTCCCGAGCTGGTATGGCTACGAGCCCGATCGTCAGAAGAGGCGGGCCGAGATGGCCGTGTTCCTGGTGTTGACTTCACCGGAGGGATTCGTGCAGCGATGAACTCCGTCACCCATTTGAAATCATGAACGACCCTTGTAATCTCATTTCAAGGCGGAAATTTCTCGGCCAAAGCGCGTGTGCGGGTCTTGGAATGGCGGGCATTTTATCGACGCTTGGCACGTTGCGCCTCTTCAACGCGACGGTCGCCGCGCAGGGCGTGACGGGCGGGCCGGACGACGGGAAGGCGCTCATTTGCCTCTTTCTCTTCGGAGGTAACGACGCGAACAACATGCTCGTCCCCTACGACCCGGCGGCCTACGCGGCCTACGCCGCGAATCGGGGGATTCTGGCGTTGCCGCGCGAGGGCCTTCTGCCGCTCAACGCGCCGGGCGACGACGGGCGGGAATTTGCCTTTCATCCGGCGATGGGGCCGCTGCAATCCATCTTCAATTCCGGCGACCTCGCGATGATCGCGAACGTCGGCACGCTCGTCGCGCCGATCACGAAGGCGGAATACCAGAGCGGCGGCGCGGCCATCCCACCGCACCTCTTTTCCCACAACGATCAGCAGGTCCAGTGGCAGACGTCGGTGCCGGAATCGACCCGCAAGATCGGCTGGGGCGGGCGGCTCGCGGATCTGATGCAATCGCTTAACGGCAGCTCGAACATCTCGATGAACGTGTCTCTGGCCGGGAACAATTTTTTCCAGGTCGGCGACGAAGTCGTTCAGTATCACATGACCCCCGATGGCAGCATCGGCCTTCGCGACCACACTCGCAACAACCCGCCGTTGCTCCAACGCCACGATGCTTTGGACGACGTGCGGACGCGGGGATACGGCCAGATTTTCGAGCAGGAATACGCGAACGTTTTCAACCGCGCGATCGCCAACGACACGCTGCTCAAAGCGACCTTCGCGGGCGTGCCCGATCACAAGGACAAATTCGTCCGCAGCACCGACGAAAACGGCCGGCTCAACCGCGTGGCCGACCAGTTGCAGATGATCCTGCGCATGATCGAGGCGCGGGGGACGCTGGGGATGAAGCGGCAGATCTTCTTCGCGTCGCTCGGTGGATTCGACACGCACGATGCGCAGATCGAGGACCACAACGCGCTGCTCGGGCAATTGAGCGACGCGCTGGCGGACTTCCACGACGCGACCGGGACGCTGGGGATCCGCGACGACGTCACGCTCTTCACGGCGTCGGATTTCAACCGCACGTTCAACAGCAACGGCAAGGGCTCGGACCACGCGTGGGGCAGTCACCACATGGTCATGGGTGGCGCCGTGAACGGCGGGCGGCTCTACGGTCGGATGCCGGAGTTGCAGATCAGCGGCCCGGACGACACCGGGTCGCGCGGCAGCTGGATCCCGGCGGTGTCGACCGACGAGATGGCGGCGGGATTGGCTCGGTGGTTTGGAGTGAGTGAAAGCGACCTGCCGTTGGTGCTGCCGAACATCGGGCGGTTTTCGCGGACGGATTTGGATTTTATGCGGGTGTGAGGGTGAGGAACCACAGCCGAGCGAAGCGAGACAGCCTGTCGAAGACAGTCCCGAAGGGAAGAGTGCAGCGAAGCAAATGGACGCGGATGGACGCGGATAGCTTCTTGTGAAGGGGTGGATGTGAGGCGATGGGTCTGGCTGCTTTTGGTTGCTGTTTTGCTTTTGTGGATTGGGCTGTTTCTGTCCGGTTACAACGAAGGATCTGAGAGCGTGACGGGCGAGGTCAATGGCCCCAGGGCACCGACTCCTGCGATGACCCGATCAATGCCCTCCGCTCCGGGCGCGCAATCTACGCAGCAGTTTTCGAGTGAGCGGGTAGCCTCTGAGCTCCCGGCGGTGGCGGCGATGTCGTCGCTGCCACCTCACCCCGATGCGGAGGCCTTGGGAGATTCGACCTTACCTGAAGGCGATGAGCCGAAGGTGGTGCTGGCGATTTTTCAGGCTTACCGCGAGGCGTTCGGAAGTTATCCAACGGGCGAGGATAACGCCCAATTCATGATCGCGCTCCGTGGAGGTAATCCCGGGAAACGGGAGATTTTTCCGCGTGAGAATCCTCGGCTCAATGGCGAAGGCGAGTTGCTCGACGGCTACGGGACGCCGTATTTTTTCCACCAGATCTCGAGCCAGGAAATCCAGGTGCGTTCCGCCGGCGAGGATCGCGAATTTTACACCCCCGACGACGTCGTTGCGGCAGACTGATCGCGATGAAGACGATTCGATGGGGGATTCTGGGTGCGGGTGACGTGGCCGAGGTGAAGAGCGGGCCGGCCTTCCGCGAGTTGCCGGGTTCGGAGCTGGTTGCGGTCATGCGGCGCGATGCGACGAAGGCGGCGGACTTCGCCCGGCGGCACGGCGCGGCCCGTTGGTATTCCGACGGGGCCGAGCTCATCGCCGATCCCGAGGTCGACGCCGTCTACGTGGCGACGCCGCCGTCCTCGCACGCGGACTACGTGATCGCGGCGTTGGCGGCGGGCAAGTTCGTTTACGTCGAGAAGCCGATGTCGACGGACGTCGCCGGATGCGACGCGATGATCTTGGCGGATGAAGCGACCGGTGGCGGGCGATTGGTCGTGGCCCATTACCGCCGGGCCTTGCCGCTGTTCGAGGCGGTCGGTGAGCTGTTGATTGACGGTGCGATCGGGGAGCCGACATCCGCCGACATCCAACTCGCGCACCCGGCACCGACTGGACAAGCCGCGGACCCGGGCCGGAATTGGCGGGTCGACCCCGCGATCTCCGGTGGGGGGCTGTTTCACGATCTCGCCCCGCATCAGCTCGACCTGGTCATCCACTGGTTCGGAGCGCCGAGAGACATCCGACCGCTCGAATTGCCGGACGCTCCCGGCGAACGAGTCGCCGGGGAATTCCAAACGGGATCCGGCGTGCGCGTCCGCGGGCGATGGGACTTCGCGGCAAGCGGCGCCCAGGACCGATGCGAGATCGTCGGAGATCAGGGGCGGCTCGAATTCCCGTTCTTCGGATCACCGACGCTCCGGATCGAGCGCGGCAAGTCGCCGGAGACGCGTTCGTTCGAGCACCCCCGGGCCGTCCAGCGCGGCTTGATCGAACGGGTCAACCGGTTCTTCCGGGGCGAGGGGCCGAATCCCTGCCCGCCCGAGGAGGCGAAACTCGGAATCAGCATCATCGAGAATTTGGTTTCCCGGAGATCCAGCCCGAAAAACCAATCCGGATCCACGATCGCTCCGTAGTAATGGGTGTATGAAGAAACTAACACTCACCAACTCCCTCAAGCTCGCCTCGACCGCCACGGTGGCCGCGGCCCTCGCGTTTTCCGGTCAGGCCCTCGCCGAAGCGGACACCGCGACCCCGGAAGCAACCGAAATGGCCCAAGACGCAGCCGAGACCGGCACCGTCGTCGACGTTCTCGTCGGCAACCCCGATTTCTCGACCCTCGTTTCCGCGGTGAAAGCCGCCGGACTCGTCGAGACTCTCTCGGGTGAGGGCCCGTTCACGGTCTTCGCACCGACCAACGAAGCGTTTGCGAAGGTCCCCGAGGAAACCCTCGCGATGCTCATGACCCCCGAAGGTAAGGACAAGCTCACCGCGATCCTCACCTACCACGTCGTCCCCGCCAAGGTGATGGCCGCCGACGTCAAGACGATGGCCGCCCCTACCGTTGAGGGCACGGAAGCCGAAGTCGTCGTTTCCGACGATGGAGTCATGGTCGACGATGCCAAGGTGATCGAGACGGACATGGTCGCCAGTAACGGCGTCATCCACGCGATCGACACCGTCCTCATGCCGTAATCGGTATTCGAGAGACAAAACGTCTTAGCGAAAGGCGCGATTGGTGAGAACCAGTCGCGCCTTTCTCGCGTCCAGATCTCGAGCTCCGGCGGGAGCCGCGAGAATTTGTGTTTCGCGCCGGGTGGTAGGGCAGCCAGGCCCCGGGTGCCGTCGCTTTCTCGCTGGGCTTGCGGTCTTCGCAGCGGACTCGTCGGGCACGGTGGTCTGAGCCTATCGGTCGCTGTTCGTTTTCGACCGCAACCCGTAACCAAAGTGGGCACCCGGCGGCGCGGCTGCCCTACCTTGGTTTGGCTGGTGCTTACGGCTTCCACCCTGGGGAGGGGCGGCTCGATGAGCTGACCCACTTCTTCTCCCGCGACGTCCGAACGCCCAGCTTCAACTGAAAATCGTGTCGAGCCGCCGTCGCTATTGGCTTCGACCCACGGGTGCCTTCAGGCGATTCACCAAGCTCCAAGAAACTTTACAGAAAGCCGCGTAAACCACGAGCCGCTCGCTCGCTCACGCGGCCTTCTGCTGTTCTTGCAGGGCCAGGATCCGAACAATGCTTTCGTCGAAGGCTTTTTTGAAATCCGGATCTCCGGCGTAGATTTTGTAGAGGTCG
>CAVRCI010000011.1:0-225339 GCA_963719495.1 uncultured Verrucomicrobiae bacterium | reverse complement strand
CCCGGGCAGATGCTCGACTTCCAGCGATTCAGCAGCGACCAGGTCCTCGACTGCTTCCGCCTCGAGAAAAACATTCTCCGCGAGATCACCCCCGACCTCCCCATCACCACGAACTTCATGGGTGCCTTCAAGCCCCTCGACTACGTCACCTGGGCGCGGGAACTCGATTTCGTCAGTTGGGATTCCTACCCCGAGCCCCGCGAAGACCCCGCCCACGCCGCGGGTCAGCACGACCTCATGCGCTCCCTCGGCGGCGGGAAGCCGTTCGTTCTCATGGAGCAGGTCACCACCCAGGTCAACTGGCGCGACCGCAACCGCCTCAAGCCCCCCGGCCACATGCGCCTGCTCAGCTACCAGGCCGTCGCCCACGGCGCCGACGGCATCCTCTTCTTCCAATGGCGGCAAAGCCGCGCCGGAGCCGAGAAATATCACGGCTCCATGGTCGGTCACCGCGGCGACGACACCCAACGCTGCTTCCGCGAATCCGCCGAACTCGGCCAGGAGCTCTCCCAGCTCGCCGAACTCGTCGACACCCGCGTCCGCGCCGACGTCGGCATCCTCTTCGACTACGAAAATTGGTGGGCGCTGGAACTCCCCTCCAAGCCCAACGCCGACGTCCGCTACCTCGAACAAATCGGCCATTTTACCGAAGCCCTCTTCGCCGCCAACGTCGCGACCGACTTCGTCTTCGCCGCCACCGACTTCGCCGCCTACCGCGTGATCGTCGCCCCCGCCCTCTACCTCCTCGACACCACGCTCGCGACCAAGCTCGAGGAGTTCGTCTCGGCCGGCGGCACCCTCGTCGTCTCGTTTTTCAGCGGCATCGTCGATCCCTCCGACCGCGTCCACCTCGGCGGCTACCCCGGCCCGCTCCGCCGACTCCTCGGCGTCGAAGTCGAGGAATTCGAATGCCTCTACGCCGACCGGCCCAACCGCCTTGCGACGACCCACGAGGGCCTCGCCCCGCAATACGAAGCCACGCTCTGGGCCGACGTCCTGCGGTCGGAGGGAGCCGAGGTCCTCGCGACCTTCCAGGAGGACTTTCTCGCCGGACGCCCCGCCGTCACGCGGAACGCGCACGGAACGGGGACCGCCTACTACGTCGGCACGGCCTCCGAACCCGCCTTCTACCGCGACCTGCTCGCCGGGATCCTGCGCGACCAAGCGATCACCGGCCCGCTCACGGCCCCGGCCGGAGTCGAACTCACCGTCCGGCACGGCGACGGTGCCAGCTACCTCTTCGTCCTCAACCACAACGAAGACCCGGTCGAACTCAACGATCCCGCGCTCGTCGGCCACGACCTCCTCACCGGCAGCGACGTCACCGCCACCCTCCGCCTCGAACCCAAAGCCGTCGCCATCATCCGCCGCCCGAGCCACCTCGCGACCTGATTCGACCAATCCGCTGACCGTTGATCCTAAATCCTGAAATGGACAGGATTCACGGGATGGACAGGATTGGATTTCAGAGAGCCAGGGGTGTGATTGCGAAAAAGATCAAAGGGGCGAGACGAAGAAATTGGCACCGCAGAGATTGAAGTCGGCTGGCGCGGCGCGACCAGCCCTACCCAGTAGGGTAGGGAACGTCGCGCCGCGCGTTCCCTTGCTCTCTCTGCCCACGTCCGAAATCACACCCGAGAGCGAGGATCAATCGTTCGCGTCCTCGATGAGCCGGATGTCGGTCACGTAGACTCCCGAGGTCGGCGCGGCACCCATAAATTGAACCGCAAAGGATTTCCAGACCAGCGCGTCAGCCGTGTCGGGAAAGCCAAACGCGGAAAGCGGTATGCGCACCTCCTGCCAACTCTCGGGATCTTCATCGATCACCTCCCCGTCGAGATGGTCGCTGACCTTGATAAAATCGGAGCCCTGCTTTGCACTCGCCTCCGCACCCGGCTCGGCCCAGCCCAGAGCAACCTGAACGGATTGCCCGCCCTCCCGATCCCCGTCGGGCCGGACGCCGCCGTTCACGAGAAAGACGAGTGATCCGCTTTCCAGATAGCTAGCCGGGATCTCCAAGGGCGGCTGATCGTCCGAGAAAGTGTGAATGCCCGCTCCGCTCCAAGCCTCGGCCCCCGTGACGGCGAGAATGGCGAGCGATCCCGGTTGATCATCCTGACTGACCATCGGCTCGATGGTCGGCACGGCACCACCCCACTCCTGCTTCGCCCATCCGGCGGGGAAGGAATCTTCTCCCGAGTAGAGCAGGATTTCGGCTCGAGCCGCGGAGGCGACGGAGAGGGCACAGAGGGATGTCAGGAGGAGTTTTTTCACAATCCTACGATACGTCGTTTCCCCGCAAGCTGCGAACACGACAAAATGCAAACCGTTGCCCTCCCCGCGACCAGGGAGGTCCTTCCGACGTGGAAGCCATCCCCGGCCGCACCGTTTTCCTTATCCGGGGCGAATCGGCGATTACTTCCCGGGCACGCCGTAGTATTGGGAGCTGCCGGACTCGGTCCAGACGCCAGCGCTGCCGCCGGGCGTGAACTTTTCCCAGCCGCCCACGCTGGAGCGATTGGCGCGGAGGCTGTCGGCGCCGCCCGATTCGGCGACGACGTATTTGCCGTTCTTCTTCGCTTTGAGCGCGATGGATTTTCCACCGTCGTGGTATTCCCAGGTGAATTGTTCCCAGTTGCCGATCACGGTCCGGTTGGCAAACAGGATATCGCTGGGGCCGTCGACGGTGACGTAGCGGTTGTTGGCCAGCGACTTGAGCGCGATGTAACCGTTGCCGGCGTCGACCACCTCGAAGCTTTCCAACAGGCCGACCAGTGAGCGGAAGGCTTCGAGGGCGTCCCACCCGCCGGAGTCGGCGGTGACATAACCGCCGTTCGCTTTGGCTTGGAGCGAAATCTGGGCCCCGATGGGAGCGCCGAGGGACGAGAGCTTACCCGTGCGGAGGGCGCCACCGCCGCCGATGTTGGAGGAGCTGTTGTTATTGACCACGTGAAGATTTTGGAAGATTCGGTTCACGTCGGCGCGGAAGGCGGAGTTGCCGATGGGGATGTCGACGCCGTCCTCCGCGCAGATCGCGTGGGCGTTCCAAGCGGTGTCGTCGACGATGTAGGCACCGTATTTGTAGATTGCGTCGAAGATTTTCCTGGCCTGCGAGGTTGAGAGTCCGCCGATGGAATTGTGGGTGGTGCCCGGTTGAAAGGTCAGGAGCGCGCCCATGCGGGTGGCGGGACGGGTGCCGCCGTAGGTGCCGGCGGCGTAGCTGTCGGCGGTGTCCGCGGGCCAGCGGAACCCCTTGGTGCCGCTGTCGTAGTATAGGTATTCGTTCGCGTGGACGTTGACCTTGATGGCGTGGCGAATTTCTTTGTTGGAACCCCACTCGTGAGTTCGGATGCTGCCGCCGATGCTCGATAGGTTCGAGCCGCCGTGACCGCCCTTCTCGCCCATGCCGTAGAGGTAAACGTTCCGGCTGCGGTAACCGACGATGTGCTCGCCCGCCGTCACTCGGGTGGTGGGGGCCAGTTGCACGAGCGTGGCCTTGTCGGGCATGAGGAAGGCGGAGGGATTGTTGGGCGTGGTGGGCGGATTGGCATCAGCCCGAAAAAAACTGAAGGGGACGTGCATCTGGCCCAGCCAGGAGGCCGGGCTGCCGGGCCAGCGCTGCCCCCACGAGCTGGGGACGCGGATCGATTCGGCGGGATCGGACCAGTTCGTTCGAACGAAGATCTCGCGGTCGACGTCGAGGTTTGGCTCGGCACCCAGGCCGGCGGGAACGAGTTGGGCGTTGGCCCCGATCGGATGGTTCCAGATGCTGTTTTCGTGGAAGGGTTCGAGCCAGGGATCGCGGGCGAGCAGGGCGGTGGTGAAGAGGCAGGCGCTGGCCAGCCAGAGGGTGAGTTTGCGGAGTCTCATGGGGGGATGGGGGTTGTGGTTTTGGACTGAATGGCTCTTTGGGAACCCGGTGACCTCCAAAACGGAGGGGACGATTGTTTTATGCCGAGAAACTTCGCGGTCTGGAAAGGCACTCGGAATGCAGGTCGTTGCGCACAAGCCCCGCAGTCGGGTGGGGAAACTTGGCGATGAATCACCTCCGCCAGTCCCCCGCTGGATCTCGACCCCGTGGTCAACCCGCCCGCGGGATGCAACGTCTTGCAAGGATCGGGCCGTGCATCCAAGTCTCCTTCGGCGAATCTGCTTTCGATGACCCTCCCGAAGCATTTCCTTTTTGCCGCTCTCCTGATCCAGACGGCTGCCGGTCAACCCGTCCAACCGGACGCCGACCCCGTGGAGCCCGCCGCGCCCGCGACCCAAAGTGACGCTTCGGCCGAGCCGACCTCCCAGGACGCGGCCTTGCCCGGCCAATGGGAGGAACTCACGATCACCGACGAGCGTTTGAAGGAGCGCGGATACCTTAGCGTGGCCGGTGCCCAGTGGTTCCGCTCGATGGCCATCGCTCCGGGAGACGGGGATTTCATGCTGTGGGGGACCGACGTGGGTGGCCTCTTCCGAACGTTGGATGGCGGAGCCAACTGGGAGCCCGCCAACGTGGGGTATGATTCCCGGGGGACCTCCGCGCTCGCGATCGATCCGAACAATTCGGACCGGGTCGTCGCCGTGGGTGGAAACTCCGCGGCCCACCCCTTCAACGGCATCTACGTCTCGAGTGATCGGGCCGCTTCGTGGGAGCGGGCCATGGAAGTCGATCAATCGGCCAACCGGGAGGTCGGCCGCGCGAGTCTGGCTTTCGACGCGTCGACGCGGGATGAGTCTCTGGGCGGCAGCCGGGTGGTGTATTGGTCACAGCCGGCCACGGACGTTCCCATGTTCGGGGCGACCACCACCGTGCCGGGCGGTTTGTGGCGGTCCGAAGATGGCGGAACAAGCTGGGCGCACGTCGACGGATCGGAGGTCGCCGAGGGCGCGCACCTGAGCGTGCATCCGACGAGCGGGGTCATCGTCGCAGCCAACCTGGGCGGAGTGCATCGCTCTTCGGACGAGGGCGCCTCCTGGAAAACCGTGCTCGCCGGCCAGGCCACCGGCATCAGCAGCCCCGCCGGAGCACCGGACGAGGTCTGGGTCAGCCTGCAGGACAGCATCTGGGTGTCCCGGGATGCGGGATTGAACTGGGAGCGGGTCACCGGAGCCGATTCCCTGGCGGGTGCCGACGGCGAGCTTCACAACATCGCGGTGAGTCCCGTGGATCCAACCAGGCTGGTGGTCGGACGCAAAGCGCCGGATTACGACTACGCTCGCTTCTTTTCCCACGACGGCGGCGCGACCTGGCAGCGCGCGTCGGTGGCCCGCGACGACAACCTGATCCCGAGCAATGCCCGCACGGGCTGCTTCGTCTGGCACCCGTCCGATGCGGACATCATCCTCTCCTCCGGCGGTGACTACCCGACCCTGTCCCGCGACGGCGGCCAGTCTTACGCGCGAGCGGGAAACGGGGTCAGCAACGTCCTGGTCGGCGGGGCATTTTCCTTTTCCGCGTCGAACCCCGACGTCATCAGCCTCGGCCTTCAGGACTACGGGTTGCTGCACTCGACCGACGGAGGGAAGACCTGGGCGTATTCCTCGCCGGGCGGCCACGTCTGGGGCGGGTTTAATTACGCAGCCTATTCGCCGGATGGCACGGTAATCATCGTGGGCGACGCGGAATTTTGGGGCACGCCCAAGCGATTGACCCTGTCCAAAGACGCCGGCGAGTCGTGGTCGCGGCTGCCCTTCGAAATGAAGGACGAACCGCTCGCCGCGACGGGTTCACCCGGCGACCCGGACGTGCTATTCTTTGGCCCGTATCGCAGCGCCGACCGCGGAGCATCCTGGGCGGAAATGGAGGGTGCCACGCGCGTGCTAAACTGGAATGGCCCCGACGGAAAATTGCTGGGCATCGACCAGTCGAAGTTGCAGGGCGTGAACGACGCGGTCGTCGTGTCCGCTGACGACGGGGCCTCTTGGGAAAGACTCTTCGCTTCCGACGGGACGATTCAGGATGTCGCCTGGGACGACGCGGCTGGAGTGGTCTTCGTGGTGGTGAACAACCGACTGCGGATGTGGACCGACGGCGACTACCTGGCCGATCCGGTGCTGCCCCACGATCAGCAGGGAGGTCCTCGCGTGCGCTCGGTCGCCACGGATCCCAACGTTCCCGGGCGGGTCTACGTCGCCGCCAATCGCGACGTGATCAACTCGAGCGCTTCCGCGATGCTCTCCGATGACGGCGGCACGACGTGGACGAACCTCACCCGCACCACGCCGCTGGACGGCTCGATTCAAGACGGGGGCCGGGAAGCGCAGTGGGTCCGGGTCCATCCCGTCTCGGGTGAAGCGTGGTTTGCCACCGGTTGCTACGGCGTCTGGAAGTGGATCCCCTCCGCCGCGCCCACCCGGGATGCTCCCGCGCCATGACCGGACCAAACGTCATTTCCACGGTCACGGACTTGCAATCCGATGCCGATTTCGACTCGGTGCCCGCCAATCCTCACAAGGGTTGGTATTGGCACTTCTACGACAATGGGACGCATCGCTACGGCGATCCGGGCGGAGAACGCGTGGAGGATTTCCCCGGACTGTCCACCATCTTCCTGCGTCTCCCGTGGTGCGAGTTGGAACCCACGGAAGGACAATTCCGCTGGGAACTCCTGGATGAGGTGATCGCGGCCCACGTGCCGCTCGGGCGCACCATCGCCTTCAATATCTCCTGCAAGGAGACCGAACCCAACTACCCCTACGCGACTCCCGCCTGGGTGGAAGCCGCCGGAGCCAGGGGACAGTTCATCCCGTCCGGGACCCACCACTCGTGGGAGCCGGACTACGGAGACCCCATCTTTCTCGCCAAACTGCGCGCCTTTCACGAAGCCTTTGCCTCCCGCTACGACGACAAACCCTGGGTGGAGTGGGTGGATATCGCAAGCTACGGAGACTGGGGCGAAGGGCACACCGCCGCTTCGAGCAAACGGGACTGGCCGGTCGAGGCAATCCTGAAGCACTTCGAAATTTATCAGGATTGCTACCGCCACTCGCCCTTGCAGGCCAATGACGACGTGGTCGGCTCCCGTCTGGACCGACCGGGGGCGGAAGAACTGCGTCGGCGAATCGACGAAGCGGGGTTCGCCCTCACCGATCACAGCGTCTGCGTCCCGTGCTTCGTCGACGAGTATGGCGGCAACTCACTGCGCGATCCGCAATGGCTGCGGCAAGCTTCGGAACGCCGCCCCGTCGTGCTGGAACTCGATCACTACCAAGCCGTCGTCAAAGCGGACGCCTGGAAGGAGGGTTCGTTGTTTCGAGACGCCATCACGGAAGTTCGGGCGAGCTACGGTGGCTTTCACCACTACCCCCGGCCCTGGTTGGAGGAAAACGCCGCCTTCGCCCGGGAGATGGCCAACCGCCTCGGCTACTGGCTGTTCTTGGAATCCATCACCGGACTTGGGGAGTGGACACTGGGCGAGTCCTGCCCGCTCGTTTTCCGGGTCCGCAACCGGGGAGTCGCGCCGCTCTACCACGCTGCCGACTGGGAGATTCGCTTGATTCCGGCCTCAGGAAAGGAAGCGATTTTTCCCTTGGGACCTTCCGAGCCCAGCCCGTTCGCTCCCGACCGCGCGACCGACGTGACCCGCAATTTCCATGTCCCGGCGGACTTACCCGTCGGACCCACATCCGTCCTTGTTCGCCTCGTGGACCGGAAACTCGGCGTTCCCGTCCGGTTCGCCTCGAAGTCGTCCGACGCGGACGGCTGGCTGCCGGTGGGCACGGCAACGCTGGGACCTCGCTGAATGAACGGCCTCCTCACCAGACCGGACGAGATGGCGTCGTCGGAGTCCCTCGAACTCGGCGGGATTCTGGTTTGCGACGGGATGGACTCCCGCCTGCGGTCGACGCCTTGCGGCGAGTGCACTCTGATCGAGCTGCAACTCGATGAACTCAGCTCACGCGCGGTGCTGACGCTGGGGACATTCCCACGGGTGGATCGCTATCTGGCCTTCACGCGAAAGGAGGCTTTCTGGATGGAACCCGAAGTGGGCGACCACCTCGATCTGCTTCCGAAGGAAACCCAATTCCTCCTCCTCCGGCGGACCGATGGATGTCACGTCGTGATCGTGCCTCTGGCCGTCGATACCTTCCGCTGCGCGCTGCGTGGAGGCGGGAGCGCGGTGGAACTCGTCGCGGAGACAGGAGACCCCCTCACCACGGCGACGAGCGGCCCGGCGGCCCTGATCGCTGCCGGAGCGGACCCGTTCGCGTTGATCGATCGGGCCGCCCGCGCCCTCCACGAGCGATTCGGCGTCCGCTTGCTGCCGCGGAAGCAAGTCCCGGAATTGGTCGGCTACTTCGGTTGGTGCACGTGGGATGCCTTCTACCACGACGTTTCCGCGGAGAAGGTCAAACACGGGCTCTCCACCCTGGCGGCGGGAGGGATTCGACCCGGATTCATGATCCTGGACGATGGTTGGCAGGAGGTCCGTCAGTTTCCCGCCGGGGAGGACCGACTCGAATCGTTCTCGGCGCAGGACCGGAAGTTTCCCGGTGGCCTGAAGCCGCTGGTGGATGAAGTGAAATCCCGGCATGGCGTCCGGTTTTTTCTGACGTGGCATTCCGTGACCGGCTACTGGGGCGGGGCGGCTCCGGGCGCCACGGGTCCGTGGGAAATCGTCGAAACCCAACGAGCCTACCCTGCGGACCTTCTCGCCGCCTGGCCCGAGGGCAAGGCGGAAAAATGGGGCGCCGTCTGCGGCTTGGTGCATCCCCGGGAAGCGAGCGACTTCTACGATGCCTTCTACCGGCACGTGTCCGCCTGTGGCGTGGACGGCGTCAAAATCGACAATCAAAGCGTGCTGGAGTCGCTGGCGGACGGCCTGGGCGGGCGGGTCGGTCTTTGCAAAAGCTACCGCCGGGCTTTCGAGGCGGCGGCCCAGCGGCATTTCGCCGGGACGGTCATGAACTGCATGTGCCACGGCAACGAGATTCTCCAACCGGAAGCGCAAAGCGCCCTGATTCGAACCTCGACGGATTTCTGGCCCAACATCCCTTCCAGTCACGGCAAACACCTTTGGGCCAACGCCCTCGTCTCACTCTGGCTGGGTAAATTCTTCCGGCCGGACTGGGACATGTTCCAGTCCCGCCATCCCCGGGCTTCTTTTCACGCGGCTGGGCGCGCGCTCAGCGGCGGACCAATCTACGTCTCCGACAAACCCGGTTGTCATGATTTCGAAGTCCTCCGGACACTGGTCCTTCCGAACGGGAAGGCTCCGGGGTTCCCGGGCCCACCCACCCCGTCGGGGAACTCTCTCTTCGGCTCGCCGGGCGAGAGTCCGTTGATCATCTGGAACGAAGGACCCAGCGTGACGGCGGTCGGCGTTTTCGATCTCCGGGAACCCGGATCAGGAGAACCAAAGAAGATTCGCGTCGGGCGGGCCGACGTCCCGCGGCTCCCCACCGCGCGCTGCGCGACCCGACTCCATCGCGCCGGTATCACGAACGATCCGGACGACGATTTCCACGTCGATTTGCTTTTGGCCGCGGGGGAGTGGGAAATCATCCTCGTCGCACCCGTGGAAAACGGAATGGCGATCTTCGGTCCGGAGGACCTGCTGGCGGGAGCCGCGACCGTGGACGTCCGTCCGGGGACAAGTCCGGATCACCTCCGAGTGACCAGCACCGCGGGAGGATCCATCGTCGGCTGGAGCGCGGAAGCTCCCCGGGAAGTGACGGATACCGGCCCGTCGGCCCCCGTCCCCTTCACCTGGGACGCCAACACCCTCCGGATCCGCCTTCCCCTGGACGGCGTCGAGCGTCACTTGTCCATCCATTCCCAATCGGTCTGAGACCGCCACGCGGCCACTCGGATTCCGGTCAATGCAACGTTGTGCGCAGACCACCATTTGCGGCGGAGCGTATCATTGCCGAACGTGATTGAAGGACAGAGCGAGGTGTATCGTTTTTTCCGGCAATTCCATCCCCCAATGACCAGCATCCGACACCCCCATCCCGCCGAGGTAACGAGTCCAAAAATCGCGCGTCGCGCCGCCGGTTTCAGTCTCATCGAGTTGCTGGTCGTCATGGGAGTCATCTCGGTGATGCTCGCGCTCGGAGCCCAGGTCGGGAGCGGTGTTTTTCGTTCGAATACCTTCAGCGGAAACGTCGCGAAACTCTCGGGCGTGCTCGACCAGGCTCGTCAATACGCCATCGCCAACAACACCTACGTGTGGGTCGCTTTCGCCAACGAAGCGCCATCGGCGGATCAGCCGACCGGGCGCGTCGGGATCGCCGTCGTGGCCTCGCTCGACGGCACGAAATCGGTCGGCTGGAACGAGACGGTGAACGTTTCCTCGCCGTCCGCCCAAGTCGCTCCGATCAACAAAGTGATCTGGCTCGATGGGGCCAAGTTGGACACGAGTGCTTCCGCCTCCGACCTGCCGGCTGACAATCGCCCGTCGGAGACCGGCGAAAATCTCGCCCAGGGAACGAAGTTCAATCTGCGGAGCGGCGGCGGCGCGACGGCGTTCGACCGGGTCGCCGTCTTCACGCCGCGCGGGGAAGCCGCCGTGGCGCCGAGTCCGGTCGCTTTTGCCGACATCGCGGTTCGTCCCGCCATCGAGAATGCCGGCGCCGATTCGAAGATCGCGCTCATTCAGTTGAACGGGCCGACCGGAGCGCAACGGGTTTATCGGTGATGAAAGTTCGTCCGCTGGCCGCCCGCCCTGCGGTGAAGACCGCAGGATTTTCGCTCGTGGAAGTGACGCTCGCCCTCGGGATCGTGGCGTTCGCGCTGGTCGCCATCGTGGGTCTGCTGGCGGGGGGGCTGCAAAATGGCAGCGAAGCGCGGGCCGAGGTCGACATGGCCAATCTGGCGACGGCGATCATCGGCGAACGCCGGGCGGCGCCCACGGCAACGATTCCGGATCCCATCCTCCCGCCCCTCGACGACGCCACGAAGTCGCCGGTCATCACCGCGGGCGGCCAGCCTTACCGCGACACCGTTTACCTGACCGAGGACGGTGAACCCACCACCAGCGCGGCTGAGAAATTTTACCGCCTCGACTACGCGCTGAGCCGGAACCCGACGGAGCGCCTCGCGGAGATCTACCTTTCACTCGTGACGCCTTGGCAGGCGGAGCCGGGAGAGCTGCCCGGCGCGCCGGGTGGCGGTGTCGTCCAGACGCGATTCGAAACCCGCTCCTTCGTCCTTCTGCAGCCATGAGGCGTCGACAATCCGCCCCCCCGTCGGCGCGGAACCGCGCCCGGGGATTCACCCTCATCGAGTTGCTCGTCGCGATGGCGGTGCTCGCTCTCCTCGTCGTCGCGCTCGGTCAGCTCAGCGGACTCACGTCGAGTTCCGTGAGCCAGGGACTGCGCCGCGCCGACACGTCGACGCGGGCGCGGGCGGCGCTCGATCTGGTCGGACAGGACATTTCGGGAGGTGTCTTCCGCCCCGACCTCGGGGCTTTTCCGCCGGACGGCACGGGGTCCACGCCCACATTTTACACGCGCAGGCCCGGCGTCGGCGGAGATCGAGCCTTGTCCTTGATCGCCTACGACTTCGACTCGACCGGCGCGAACCTGCTCCGCGCCAGCCAGTCGGTTCTCTGGTCGGACACCGCTGGGATTGGCTTCGGCAGCCCGGGTTCCGTCGCGGGCTTCGCCAGCCTCACGCCGGCGGACTATCAGGAAATCGTTCACGGCGTCGTGAGGTTCGCCATCTATTTTATCGACGCGTCGGGACAGTATCAGTCGCAATACGACAGCCAGACCCGCGCGCTCGGAATCGCCCTGGCCATGGCTGACGATCGCGCGCTCCAGGTGCTCGAAGACACCGGGAAACTCGGCGCGTTGCAGTCGCGCTTCTCGTTGCAATCGAGCAATCCAACGTCCAATTACCTCCGCCACTGGGGAGACGTGATCGACAACCTCCCACCCGCCGATTTTCCGGAGCCGGTTCGCGCCGGGCTGCGGATTTCCGAGCGCACCATCCCCCTCCCAACTCGATGAACTCCTTCCCCCGTCCCCACCCCGAACGCGGCGTCGCACTGGTCATCGTCCTGTCGATTCTCGTCGTCGTCACCATCCTCCTCGTGACGCTCATCACGGTCAACCAGACGGATCGGGCGGCCAGCCGCAACTACGCGCAGTCCGCGAAGGCCGAAGAACTGGGTCGCGGCGCCCTCGATCTGATCGTCGGGGACCTGCAACGCGAGATCGTGGCGGGATCCAATGCCGTCGACCGCGTCCCGGCGGGTGCCGCCGGGAAAATCTACGTTCCGAAGACCGCCGCCTCCATCGTCCCCGCCCGCTACGGCAACGGCTCGGGGGCGAACGTCGAACCTAATCTCATCCGCCGGAGTCTGGCGGATGCCGGGGCGGTCAACGCCGCCTACCCCGGAACGGATTACGAATCCGCCGACCTGCCGCCCGTTCGCGCCTCGGCCGTGCCGACCTCGACGCCCTCCGCAAATCGTCGATCGGTCAGCGCCGCCCGCTGGAACAAGCCAGGCCTTCTGCGGTTCCCGAATTCATTCACGGCACCGGATTGGATCTACGTCACCCGCTCGGGAGCTGACGCGCTCTCCGGCTTCTCGGCACCATTGGCGGACCGCGACAGCCCCCAATACGTGCTCGGCCGTTTCGCCTACACGATCTACGACGAGGGCGGCCTCCTCGACATCAACCTCGCCGGAGCGCCGACCGGAGCTGGAGCGCCGTCCGCCGCGGAAAAGGGCGGCAAGGCATTCGTCGGCTTCGCCGACCTGACCCGCATCCCGGGACTCGATGGCAGCCAAGCGGAAGGACTCGTCAACTGGCGCAACGCTTGGTCGCGGTCCGACTACCCGAATCTCTTCGTCTCGAAGGGGGCCGAAGCGGGGTTCCTCGAGGTCATGGGCGACGCGTCCGGGAGCGACAACACGTTCCTCGGTCGGCAGGACCTGATCGACTACGCGGGACGAGAGGGCTTCAACGACGCGCTCCCCTACCTCGGCACCTTCAGCCGGGAACAGAACAGCGCGTCGATCAAGGCAGGCGCCAACCCGGCTCTCAATCCCGAGTTCAGTCGGCTCACTTTCGACGGCAAATCGATTCCGCGTTTTCCAATCGGAAAGTTCGAGTTGCTGGAACAGGACCCATCGGCGCTAAACGTCGATGACGAGGCAGAAATCGAAGAGCTCTTCGGATTGACCCCCGCGACCGACGCCGACGGGGATTTTCGGGCTTGGGTTTACCGAGCGCCAACCATTGGCACGCTGCAGCAGGCGCTCGACGCGGGGCGTGCACCTGATTTGTTCGAGCTGATGAAGGCCGCAATCAAGAACCAATCGCTTGGAGTCTTCGTCGGCAACGACGGTGTCATCAAGGAAAGCGGGGGAGCCACCAGTTATTCGCCCGAAGTCAACCCCCACCACCAGATCGCGCGGATGGTCGCCAACCTCGCCGATCAATTCGACGCCGACAATTTCCCAACGACGATCCGCATCGGCTCGAACGAGGTCTACGGGATCGAGAGTCTCCCGTATTTCAGCGAAATTTTCTTCAAGGCCCGTTTCCGCCGACCGAACGGAGAGCAGCCCTTCGACAGCGCCAACGGCACGCTCTATTGCTACTTCGAACTTTGGAATCCCCACCAAGGTCCGATCCCGTCGGACGGCCCGAGCCAAGTCAGCATTCGTTCGAATTCGGGCGCGCGCGTGATGATGAGTTACGTGCAGTCCAGCCCTGACATCGGGTACAAAACGACCGTCTCCGGGCAGGATCCAAAGGCGCCGTCTCTGCCGTTCCCCACCACGAGCATCACTTTGCCGAACTTGGCCAGCTACCAGGGGAACCCCCGGTTGGCTGACAACTCCATCGAGCCGGAGACTCGCCTCACGGAACTCAGTCCAGAAGTGAGCGGTTGGAACTTATTAGAGGTGGATCTCGCTAAACCAGCGGAGTTAAATTCGGGCTCGGTCTTCACGGCACTTCACTTGAGATCGTTCGTGCCGATACTCGAATTCCAAGGAGCTGATGGCGGTTGGCATCCCTACACGACTTTCGCCGGGCACGCCACGGACGAAGGAACGACCGGAATCCAGGGGGGTGCTCAGCCCTTCATGGGGAATGAAAATGGTTATGGACCAAGCGATAACAATAACGCGGCAAACGCAAACCGCTCTCTACCGAAGACCGACCCGCGGACTTTTCGATTCCGATCGGGCTTTGATTTTCAAGGAACCGCCAACCAGACAACCGGGCCGACGAACCAGCGACTTTGGCAGGATCACAGCCCGAGAGCGCCGGAGTATCCCAGTGTTCTCGCGGCCAATCAGGGAACCAACGCCGTTCCCGATTTGGATGGCGTCAAGCGCCCGGGCGATGCGTATTTGGGTGCAGCCGCTGATCCCCTCTTCAATCAATCCGCCCGTCCGATCATCCTCAATCGCCCCTTTCGATCCATCGGTGAGATCGGCTACGTCTTCCGCGATGTCCCTTGGAAGACACTCGACCTTTTCTCCAATCAATCGGCCGACGCGGGTCTGCTGGACATCTTCTCGCTGGAGGAATCCGACGTGGTGGCCGGTCGCGTATCGATCAATACCCGGAATCCAGAGGTCCTCCAGGCGTTGCTGAGCGGCGCCATTCGCAACGAGGTCAGTGGAGGCGACGCCATCAGCCCCGCAGACGCCGAGACGCTCGCCGAGCAGATCGTGGCCGCGACCCAATCGACCAAGCTTCTGAATCGATCGGACGTCTTGGGCGCGCTCTCGCCCGGGGTGGTGAGCGCGGCTCTACCCGCCATCAAGACCCAACGCGAAGCCGCCGTCCGCGCGCTCGCCCCCAACACCCAGACGCGGACGTGGAATCTGTTGATCGACGTCGTCGCCGAAGTGGGCCGCTTTGCGCCTGGAGCCGCCGATCTGGCGGCTTTCAACGTCGAGGGTTCCCGGCGATTCTGGCTGCACGTGGCCATTGACCGCTTCACCGGGGAGGTCGTCGATTCTTCGCTGGAAACCGTCTATGAATAAATACGCAATTCTGCTGGCTCCACTGCTGGCCACCATAGGCCCGGCCTCGGCTTGGGCACAAAGTTCGGCCGATCCTCTCGTCGCACCCGTCCCGGATCGCGGTCACTGGGCACTGTCCCTCCGCGATGACACCGGAGGCACCGCTGAGCGGTCAGCGACGGAATCGGCGGGAACCGCTCAACCGAAGCGGAGTCCAACGCTGCAAAGCGTCGAAGTGATGAAAACGGGCGCAACCCAGAAGATTGAGACAAAATTTCGCGGCGGAACTTCGATGACAGAGTGGATCGATGGCGGCCAGATCTACGTTGAAACCAACGGCCTCGTTTCGAGCGGAGAGGTCGGTCCGGGGATCGTCGGAGTGACCGTGTCGCGGCACTTCTTCGGCACGGACTGGGTGGGCATCGAGAATCGCAAAGATCCGGTCAAACTCGGGGAGGTCCTCTGTGACTACTTCGAGTTCGAGGGAGTCCGCGAGATCGACCGCGCGCGGGCGGAGTCTCAGGGTTCGGACGTCGAGGCTGTGCCGGTCAAGCAGGCCGCCTGGATCGATGCGACTACGCGACTGCCGGTCGCCGTCTCGGGACCCGCCGGGACGTTCGTTTACAAATTCATGGAACCGCCAAGCGCGCCCCTTCAGCTCCCCGCCCAGTTCCGGGCGAAAGATCAGGAGATCAAGGAGGAGGTTCGCCGCCAGCAGCAGGAAGCTTCCACCCGGTAGGACCGCCGTTTCCGCCGGGCGCGGAGTCGCGCTCCCACTCGATCTCATCCTCGCCGTCCCGGTGCCGACGTCGCGGGGTTGGGTCCGGCGATCCTCCGAGGATCCGCGAAACCCGATTCGCCGCGTTCCTGATGGGAGCACGGGAATCACCGAGGAACGAATTCAGTAATCGGACGCCCGCCGCAGCACCGCACCTCGCGAGGGCTTCGGCGATTTGGACCTCGAGGAAGGCCCGGCGCTCGGGAAAGTAGTCGCTCTCGCATCCGCCGAGGTGGACATTTCCGTGAAGCAGGGGTTTGGCGTGGAGTTTCTCGAGGAGTGGGATCAGCGCTGGATCGGCGATCTTGCACGCGATCGCGCAAATGGCGTCGACGTAGTCGAAAGTGCCGGACCGAGCGTCGAGAAAACCGTCTTCCGTCACGACGAGGCGGTCGACGATCTCGTCGGTCAATGGTGCCGTCCCGGGCGTGGCGACGAAGGCCAACGCGTTGAGCAGGTAAGCCACCTCCGGCATGTTTCCCTGGTCCGGGGACGGATGGGCGTAGCGCACGGGGCGCTCGACCGGGGGCAGGCCCGAGTGCGGGGCGAGGCGGGAGCGGATCGTGGTCTCGAGGTATTTGCGAACCCGGGCTTCCCCGTTCCACGCGAGGACGAGAGCGCACGTCAGACGGCGAGGCGACTCCTCGCGGTCGAACTCCGCGACGACTTGCGGAACGGCCTTTTCCCCCAGCACGCAAAGCTCGACGAACGGAATCTCTTCCCGCCACGCGTCGCCCATTTCCATGTCCTGATAACGCGTGAGCGGGACGGCGTCGTCGAGTTGCGCGATCAGCGAAGCGATGCGCTCGGGGGTCTCGGGTGCGGCTGAAATCTTGCGCGCGAGGAGGGAATCGGGAAGCTGGCCCCTCCCCACGAGTTCGGTCTGAAGCTGGCGGACATCGAGGTTGCGCGGCTCCACGCCGGACTGAACACACCGGGCGGCGGCCAGCCCGATCGCGTAGCCGAGGTTCTCGAGGTCGGCCTGCATTCGGATGGCTGGAAGCGCCTCCGACGTTCCCGAAATCGCCTTCCCCGCGAGGAGCAGGCCATCCAGACGCCGAGGAACCAACGCGCGATACGGGATCTCGATTTCGAGATTTGGTGGGATCAGTCCGAGCCGCAGCCAGTCGCTTTCGGTGTAGCCTTTGACGTCGTGGTTACTGAAGGCGATCTCGATGGCGTCCGGCCACTGCCGCCTTCGAAGCTGATCGGTCAGAGTCGGCCACACCTCGCCGCGGATGTGCCGCGATTCGCGAAGACCGAGGTAGGGCGCGTGATCCCAGGGGTCCTGACCGCGACGTCGCCCGGCCAGGATGGCGCGGGTGTAATCGTGGGCGTCGCGGATATCGACCTGACTCGTGAAATTACTGCTGAAAATCCCCGGCTTGGCGCCCCACGACAGGGTGAACCACATGGTGGATTGCGTTCGCCGCGCACCGTAGAGGTAATCGGCACCCGCCGCGGCGGCAACGTCCCCATCGCCGGTCGCATCGATGGTGAGACGAGCGCGGACTTCGACGAGGTTGTCCGGGCCGAGGAGCACGGCACCCGCGACCCGCTCTCCGTCCACGATGGGCGTGACGAGACGGTGCTGGAGGAGCGGGACCACTCCGGCTCCGCCCGCCATCGAGTGCAGCACGTTCTTCTTCTTCTCGATGGGCCACATTTTCATCTTCCAATGCGGCATTGCGGCGTAGCCATCGGCGTCCTCGAGATCACGCACGGCCAGGGTGAGCCGCTTGTTCTGCGCCACCCGGCGGCCGAACCAATAGCTGTTGATCCCTCCGGCGGTCCCGACGCCGCCCATCCCGGAATTCATCTCGGCGGCGACCACCGAGGCACCCGCTTCGGCGGCGGCGATCGCGGCGCTGGCTCCGCAGGTGCCCGCTCCCACCACCAGCACCTCCGTGGTGATGCTGGCCAGAGGGAGGCTGCCGGACGCCTGGACTCCGGATGAAACGGGGCCATCGGCGCACGCGACCCCGGCGGCGTGTTCCATCAGGGCAACTGGATCGTTGGCCAGTCGTCCGGCTTCGGCCCCGGACTCGCGGGCGGCCGGTCCCGCAACTTGGAAGAACGAATGTTCGGGCGCAAAAAATCGCGGCGACCCCGCCTCGTCGATCTCGGCGATGCGCACGACCTTGGCGGCTCGGAAAGCGGGCGATGCTTCGATCAATCGTGTGGCCAGCTCGTGCGCTTCCGCGCGCGTGGTGCCGTTCACTTCGTGGAGAGTGCCGGGCGCTCCGGTCCAGGATTTCGAAGGCGTGAATCCCACCACGAAGTGCCCGTCGTGCGACGAAGCCTTGGCCGTTCGCAGGGGGCCAAGCTTCGGATCAGCGAGATTTCCCGGCATTTCGTCGGATCGCACCCCGGTCAATTCGATCCACCGGGTCGTCGGGCCGTCTGCGATCCGAAGGACCGGTGGCGAGAAAGCAGGCGCGAACCGAGCCTCGTGCGAGGCGTCGATGATCCGCTGACACGAAACCGGGAAACTCTCGCTTTTACTGGAGATCCAGACCGTCAGCGCCCCGTCCCGACATTCCCACGCGTAGGGGGCGGCAGCGTAGAGCAACTCGACTCCCGCCTCGATCAGGGCATCCTCCGCGCACCGTTTCAACTGGCAAGGATGGAGCAACGCGGCACCCCCGGCGTTGTTTTCAACAAAAGCCCCAGGATCCACCCGGAGGCGTCCCGCCAGGTCCGCCACCCCCGGCATCGGCTGCGAGAACCGGAGCGTCTCGGTCCAATCCCAGATCGGACTGATCCCCGAATCCAGCAGCAGGACACGCTGACCGGATCGCGCGGCGGCCAGCCCGGCCGCGATCCCCGCCAGCCCCGCCCCGTTGACCAAAATTCGATCGTTCATTGTCTGACGAACGTCGATGGTTCAGGAGTTGGATCAAAGTTCGGAAGGTGCAAATCGTTGCACCCGAAAACTCGCTTCGCGCGGCGATTGGGATTCCCATTCCTCCCGCGCCCCGGCCCGCGCCGAGCCGACCTCACCGTTCAATTGACGCAACGGTCTGCACGATCTCGGATTGGACAGTGGCCATGGGGGAATCCATCCTCTCCCCCGGACCACCACCAAACTCTCCGCCGTCCGAAAATGAGCGTGAATCGTCACTCGAATGAACCCCCCGGGACCGCTTGCTGGAAAGCAATACGTCACGCGGGCGTCTGCCTCGCCCTGCTTCTGGTGGGCTGCGCTTCTCCCGGCCAATGGACCCGCGCCGAGGGATCGAGCGGGCCGATCTGGCGATCCGACCGCGCCGATTGGCGGGCCGAAGTCGATCCTGCCGGCGGCCGGCTCACCTCACTCGGGCCGATCGGCGGGCGGAACCTGCTCTCCGAACCCGCCCGCGATGAAGGCGGGGGCTTCGGCGGGCACCGCGTCTGGCTGGGACCGCAGACCGAATGGGAGGTGTTCTGGCCGCCACCGGATAACTGGGAGTTCTCCGCTGCCGACCGCATCACGGTCTCATCCGACGGGAGCCTCTCCGTCGTTTCACCCTCCGCCGGATCGAATGCCCCGGCACTCCACCGGACCTATCGATGGATCGCCGATGGACGTCTCGAATGCGTCGTCGAGTGGTTCGAATCCCGCCCCGCCGGGCGCCAGGCAATCCAGATCTTTCAGATCGCCCCCGGTGCCGTCGTCGAAGCCGAGGCTCGTCCGGAATCGCCCGCGCCCCGCGGCTACGTGCTCCTTCCCCTGCTGGATCGACCCGGCCTGCTTCGGAAGTTTCGCGCCCCGCCGCAAGTCCGCCGCGCCGGGCGTCGGGTGATCCTCGAGCGAGCTGCGACCGAAGAAAAATTCGGATTCGCTGAACAGCCGTTGCGCGCACGGTGGCCCGATCGTTTGGAATTGATCCTCCACCCGGGACCGGGTCGCGGCGAAGTCATTGACGATCCAACCGAAGGCTACCCCACCCAGGTTTATCTTGGGTCCGACGCCTGGCCGCTGATCGAGATCGAGCAGCTTTCACCCCGGCTCCGCCCCGAGGCACCCGGAGGCTCCGTTGGCCATACCGTCACGATCGAGCTCATCCGCCCTCGAACCCTTTGACTTTCGGCGGGACGCGGCCTTCGCGGCCTTCGCGGCGGTCGTGATCGTTCCGATCGGGAGTCCCGCGGGGATGGAAGGTGGTCTCCATTGCGCCACCACGGGCGGTGAATTCCATTGAGCTTTCGTCGGTTGAACTGACAAAAACGTGCGCTCAATTGATCTTTCCTTGAAAAAACTACAGTGGTCCACGATTTGCCCGTCCGGCGAGGCGATTCATCTCGCCAGCGTCAAAGCCGCGCCCGGTGTCGGCGCGGGGTTGCACGTCCACGACTTCTTCGAGTGTTTCCTGGTCGAGAGCGGGCGGGGGAAGCACCTCTTTCCCGACCACGAGGATACGCTGTTTCCCAGAGATCTCCATTTTGTCCGGCCCGAGCAGGCGCACGGTCTCAAGGGCAGCACGACCGAACCGCTGCTCTTCATCAACGCGGCGTTCGAGGCCGGTGCCGCGCAACGCGCCGTGGAATGGTGTCCGGGATTGGGAGAAGCCTGGAAGGCGGACTCCCGCCCGGTCTCCATCCAGCTCAACGCATCGCAACGTCAGCGCTTCGTCTCACTCGTCGAGGCGGGAGCGGCGAGTCCGCGCGAGCCGATGGACGCCATGCTCTTCCTCCTCGGGCTGGGCCGCCTCCTGCGACCCGTGGTCGAGGGAACGGTCGACGCGGATCTCCCGGATTGGATGCGGGAGGCGCTTCCCAAGGCATCCGAGCCGGCGAACCTGCAGCACGGCGCACCCAGATTGATCGAACTCTGCGGACGTTCGCACGAGCACGTGACCCGGAGTTTTCAGAAGCACCTCGGGATGACCCCCACGCGATGGTTGACCGGGGAACGGATTCGCTTCGCCGGTCGACTGCTGGAAACCACGCGGATGAGCGTGCTCGAAATCGCGTTCGAATGCGGATTCCAGAGTCTCAGCCATTTCCACAGCCGATTCCGATCCGCCAATGGCAGAACCCCGCTTCAGTATCGCAATCGGGCCGTCGGCGTGCAGTCAGCATCTCCGAGTTCGATCCCCCGAGTTTGACCGAGGCCGCGATCGCCGTTTTTTTCGGGGGGCCTGGGGCGCCCGTGGGATTTCCTTCCGGTCTGCGCAACGATGTGCAAAAACCGTGGATTGGCGGCGACTCGACCGCGGCGGACTCTTTTGCCTTCGTGTTAGTTTTGAAAAATCATGCCCTGTAAAATCACCCTCATCGGCGCTGGTTCCGTCGTCTTCGCGAAGACGCTCATCGGCGACATTCTGCAATTTCCCGACCTGGCCGACGCGACCATCTGCCTGATGGACGTCGATCCCGACCGCCTCGAGGTCGCGGATGTGATGATGAAGCGAATGGCGGCGAAGCTCGGCATGCCCGCGCGGATCGAATCCACGCTCGACCGGCTCGAAGCGATTCGCGGGGCGAAATACGTGATCTGCACGATTCAGGTCGGCGGATTCAAGCCATCGACGGTGCGCGATTTTGAAATCCCAAAAAAATACGGTCTCCAGCAGACCATCGGCGATACGCTCGGGATCGGTGGAGTTTTTCGCGGGCTCCGCACCATCCCGGTGCTCGTCGACATTGCGCGGGAGATCGCCGATGTCGGGCACCCGGATTGCCTTTTTCTCAACTACACGAACCCGATGGCGATGAACTGTTGGGCGATCCACGAGGCAACCGGCGTGCCGCACGTCGGGCTCTGCCATTCCGTCTTCGGAACCGCCCGGATGCTGGCTTCCCACACCGGGCTGCCCTTTGAAGACATCAGCTACCTCGTCGCGGGAGTGAACCACATGGCGTTCTTTTTGAAACTGCAGTATCGGGGCCAGGACATCTACCCGCTGCTCTTCCGCGTCCTCGAAGACCCCGACCGGACCTACGAACGGGTGCGCTACGAGATGATGCGACGCACGGGTTATTTCGTGACGGAATCGAGCGAGCACCAGGCGGAATACACGCCCTACTTCATCCACCACGGCGAGGAGACCATCGCGAAATTCGACATCCCCATCGACGAATACCTCCGCCGCTGCGAGGCGATCACTTCGACGTGGGCCAACACCGAAGCGGAGCTGACGGGCGAGACCGGCGAGATCGAGGTCGCCCCGCAGTCCCACGAATACGGCTCCTACATCATCCATTCGCGGGAGACGAACACGCCGCGGACCATCTACGGCAACGTTCCGAACGCCGGACTCATCGACAACCTCGAGCGGGGCTGCTGCGTCGAGGTCCCGTGCCTGGTCGATGGCAGCGGGCTTCACCCCGTGAAGATCGGGAATCTCCCGTCCCAACTCGCGGCCCTTTGCATGACGAGTGTCAACGTCCAGCGGCTCACCGTGGACGCCGCCCTCACCGGGAAGCGCGAGCACATTTATCACGCGGCCATGCTCGATCCGCACACCAGCGCGACCCTCACCGTCGACCGGATCTGGGCCCTGTGCGACGAGCTGATCGAGGCGCATCAGGCGGATGGTTTCCTGGGCGAATTCGCTCCGGTCATCCGCAATACCGGGCGTTCCTACGCGGGGGTCGGGGATCGCGTGATCGCCCGGGCCTTGCCTCGCGGCTTGAAGCTCGACGAGGCTGGGAGTCAGTTCGAGCTCGACGTGCGCGTCGAGAATCCCGGCGTGACGGAGGCGAGCGTCGATCTCGAGCTTGCCCCGGAATCCGACGCCGTGACGTTCGCTAACCCGCGGGTTAGCCTCGAGGTCCCGGCGGGCGGGATGGCGAACGAGGTCGTGATCGCCAACGTGGTTCGCGCCACGTCGAGCGGCGTCCGGGTCGACCTCCGCTCGTCCGATTCGCGCGTTTTGGCGCTCGCCGCGATCCTCCTGCCCCGCGAGCGACTGAAGACCAACGATGAAGGGGCTGCAAAATTCGCGCTGCAGCTCTCCGGGTTTCCCTGTGCCGAAGGTCTCCTCTGGCGAGACGGGGAGTCGTTGCGGCTCGAGATCCGAGTGGGTGATTCCGATCCGCGCATCCGCCCCGACAGTCCGTGGCAGGGCTCCTGCCTGGAGCTGTTCTTCGCCGACGAGGCGCGGCCAGCGGTCACTCAACTGTTCGTCGTTCCCGGTGAGGGGGACGAGGCTCGGGTGCTCAACGTCCAGCTCCAGAGTGTCCCCGGGGCGAAGCTGGAAATCGAGCGCTCCAAGGTCGATTACCTCGCGAAGGTCGAACTCCCGATCAGCGCGTTGGGGATCGCGACGAGCGGGCCGTTCCTTTTCGACTGCTACGCCCGGCTCCAGGCGCTCGGTGACGCTCATTCCGGCGGACGGAGTTCGTTGAGCGGGAAATTCGAGTCTCGAGCCGACATGAGCTTCGCGTGCGGGGTCGAAATCTGACCTTCGACTAACGACCTGAGCCGCCCGCACCCAAAAGCGGGTCAATTGCCGCGCTGGAGAACCGTGCGTGGAACTGTGCAACCAATAGCGGAGATTTCATCTCTCCGGGGACGGGAGAGGTTCGTTAAGCTGTCAGGATGTCGTATCACGCCACCAGTCAGCGATCACAGAAGGCCCGGAGTGGCGTTGCGCTCGGGGGATTGGGATGCGGTTGGTTCGAGCTGCGGCAGGATGGGCAATTTTACAATTGGAATCTCTTCAACAACCGGCCTTCCGCCCGAGGAACGCACTTCACCCTCGATTCCCAGTCCGTGTTGTTCTTTCTCGTCCGGTTTCAAGTCGAAGGTGAAGAACCGCGAATGCGCCTGCTCCAGATCGAAAACAGCCACGGGGCGGCGGCGATGGAGACCCACGAATTCCACTACATTTTCCCGTGGCTCGATGGGGTCGACCGGATCGATTACGACGCGACGGTGCCGTTCGTGAAGCTGCGATACGCGGACGCGGGCATGCCGCTGGAGATCGAACTCGAAGCCTGGTCGCCCTTCATCCCGCGCGACGTGAAGAATTCGTCACTCCCTGCGGCATTTTTTGACTTCAAACTCCGCTCGACGGCGGACCGCCCGATGGACGTCAGCCTGCTTGCCGTGATGCGGAATTGCGTCGGCTACGACGTGCGGCAGAAGGTCTGGACCGCGCGGACGGTGGACGGGAACGAAGGCCGCGGATACCGCGCCTTCGAGCTTTCCGCCGAAGGAATGGACCCGTCCCACGCCTCCTTCGGGACGATGGGCGTGGCCTCGATGCATCCGGATACCCGCTACCACATTGGCTGGTCGCACGTGCATCAGTTTCACGAGCGGGCCTTGCGAGCGCGTGAGTTGCCGGACGAAAACAACATCGATGCGGGGAACGCACCCGATCCGGAAAATGGCGGCCGTTGGGCGCGCTATCCGTCATTTTCAGCGATCGGACCGACGGTGAAGCTCGCACCGGGGGAAAAGTTGGATCATCGATTCATCACCACTTGGCATTTCCCCAATCGATACGCTCGCGTCGTCGGCGATCCGGATTCGAACCTCGGCTACCTCGAAGAGGCCATGGCAAGTGCCGATATCTCCGAGCAACCTCACGTGGAAGGTCATTACTACAGCAATTTCTTCGAGAATGCCGCCGACGTGGCGGCTTACGCCGTCGAAAACGGTGAGATGCTCGAGCGGGAGACCCGGCGTTTCCACGGCGCGCACTACGGTTCCGCGCTGCCGGACTACGTGCTGGATCAAGTGAACTCCCAGCTCAATACCTTCCGGACCAGTAGCTGGCTCACGAAAGACGGAAATTTTGGTATCCTGGAGGGACTCGGCCCGGAACAGAGCTACGCCGGACTGGCGACCACCGATGTCGCGATGTATGGCGGAGTCGCCACGGCGTCTCTCTTTCCCTCGCTCGAATTTGCCAGCAGTCGTGCCCATCGGGCGCTGCAGAACGCGCGTGGATTCGTGGCGCATTCCATCACGCAGAATTTTCGTGCGACCGACCCCCGCGAGATCACCGGCCACCGTCTCGACATGCCGGCTCAATACGCCTACCAGACGCTCCGAGTCGGCCTGTGGGCAGGCGACCACGAATTTCTCCAGGACCTCTGGCCATCCGTCAAACGAGCGCTCGATTACATTCTTCGCGAGCGCGACGCCAACGGCGACCTCCTTCCCGACATGGAAGGAATCATGTGTTCCTACGACAATTTTCCCATGTTCGGGGTTGCGCCCTACGTTGCCACCCAGTGGCTGGCGGCCATCTCGGCGGCCGTCGAGACCGCGCGGGTTCTCGGCGACGACGACGCGCTCTCACGATATTCCAACGTCCTGGAGAAAGGTGCCGCTGCTCTGGAAAAGACGACTTGGAACGGGCGCTACTACCGACTCTTCGCGAACGACACCGGGGCCGACGAAGGCTGTCTCGCCGACCAGATCATCGGTCACTGGGCGTGTCGTCTGGCCGACCTCCCGACATTTTTGGATGCATCCCACGTCGCGACCGCGCTGGAGAACATCATGGCGATGAATTTCCATCCCGATCAGGGATTGCGAAATTGCCAGTGGCCGGACGACGAATTTTTGCACGAAGTCGCCGAGGATTGCTGGGTCGATCAAGCGAACACCTGCTGGACCGGCGTCGAGTTGGCCTTCGCGTCGCTGCTCATTTACGAGGGCCAGATTGAGGACGGCCTACGCGTCATCCGCTCGGTGGATGACCGCTACCGGCATTGGGGGATGTATTGGGATCACCAGGAATTCGGAGGCCACTACTTCCGCCCGATGTCGGCCTGGGCGATCGTGAATGCGGCGCTGGGCTTCGGCCTTCGCGATGGCGTGGTGACCTTCGATCCAAAGTTCGAGGGGCGGCTCCTTTGGGTCACGCCCGACGGATACGGACACTTCGAGCAATCCGCGGACACGGTGGAAATCCGCGTTCTGTCCGGCGAGTTGAAATGGCGGGAGATTCGCGTGCGCCGCGAAGGCGTCAGCGAAGTTCGGCTGGATGACCGCAAGCTCGAAGGACGGACGGAGGGCGACTGGCTCGTGTTCAACCCGAACTCGACGAAGGCTGGTGAAGCGGCGGGCAAACTCGAACTGGTGTCCTGAACGAGCGGAGCGAATCTGATTAGCTAAATCGACGAGGACTCAGACCTTCAATCGACTCAAAGACTTTCGTCGGCCGATTCCACTCCGGATCGTCGGCAATCCGTTCGGGCCACGGGTGAACGGGAAGCCACGCCAACCCGTTTGCTCAGGCCTTGGATGGCGGCGCCGTCACCGAGCGAGACGTCCGGCGCCTTGATCGTCGGCCCGCAAAAGGCCGACTCCCCGTCGTCCTCTAGGGAAACAGGACGGGGGTGTGCTCGGTCTCCATGACCTCGCCAACTTTCGCGCTGGGATAAAGATGATTGAAACTCTTCCGTTGCGCCTCGTTCTTCGGCTCGATCATGCGCATCTCCTTGTCCATGTAGGCGATGGTCATGACCTCGCGGGGGCTGTCGGTTTGGTTCGGACCCGCCCGGTGAAAATTGTATCCAAGGTGGAAGCTCACCTCGCCGAGATCGTACGGGCTCTCCTCGACGCCGAAGTCACCCAGCTTCAAATTTTTCTCCACCTCCTTCTGGCTCTCGTCGCCGATGATGAGTTCACGGCCGGCCATCATCCGCTGGCTCCCGGGGCTGAAGCAGAGCGCGCCCATTTCCAGCGGGGTCGCCTGAAGTGGGATCCACGCGGTGACCGTGCGATCCGACGAGAGCGGCCAATAGACCTGATCGACATGCCAGGGTGTGTAGCCGCCGCTGGCTTCCTTGTAGAGCGCTTGGTCGTGGTGAAGGCGCACGCCGTCGATCTCCAAAAGCCGCGCCGCGATACCACCGAGCGTCTTGCTGTGGATGAACTCCCTGATCACGTCACTGTGACGCCAGATGTTGATGACCTGGAGAAACGCCTTTCCGTAGGTGTCCTTCTCGTCCAGAGCGCGGTTGTCGTGGTTGAGTTCCTTCACCTTGCAGGAGATCTCGGGGCGATAGTGTTCGATCGCTTCCGCCGACAGCACGTTCTTCAGCTTGATAAATCCGTTCTCGCGGAAGAACGCGACCTGGTCGTCAGTGATTGCGTAGAGGGCGTCGATATCGGGTCGGGTGGGAGACTTCATGGGATGTCCGAATATGATTCGGGAAACTGCGTCGTCATTCCCAGTCGTGTGCATACCGATGCCTCAGCGAGCTCCTCGAGGATGATCTGGCATTCAACATCGTAATGGATGGGGCGGACCCGGCGATCTTCCACCGAAGCGAGGGAAGCGCTGCTCGGAACCCGACTCGCCAGCCAGCACAACAGTCTTTGCCATCCGGCCTCCAATCTGGATCGCTATGCCTTCGTCATGCGTGTCGCTTAAAACGAATCGCATTCACCCTCGATGACCCGCAATTCGGGCCGTCCAAAAAGCCACAGAAAAGCCATGCCATGTAAAGATTGAACTCCTAAAATGAGGCTGCATTCACACGATGGAGTCGCGGAAGAAGCGCAGAAAGTGCGCACTTTGAGCTACCCAAAAACACTTTGGATTCTAAAGCCCTCCATTTGATAGCCTTAGCATTGCACCCCCCCGGGCTCGAACCGGGAACCAATTGATTAAGAGTCAACAAATCCACAGAGTGATTTGACTTTCTGGGGCAGTTTCGGGACAGTTTCAGGCTGTGGCGAAGAAAAAATATCCCTCCGGCGTCAATGTTTACCAAGATGGTGCCTACTGGGTCCTCCGCATGGGGAAGCGATACACTGGTGGACCCGTCACCCGCCAGAAGTTCGATACCAAGAGGAAGGCGGACCAAGTTTTCGAGGAAGAGCAAGCGAAACGCGCCGCGCTCGGCACCGCTGCCTTCCAGCTCACCGTTTCGCAGACCGCCGAAGCCCTCAATGCATTCCATCGGCTCGAGGGAACGGGGCTGACGCTGACGGGGGTTGTCGATCAGGCGGTGAAGAGCTTTCGCCGGAAGGAGGACACCGTTGCACTCACCGACGGAATCAAGACGTTCCTCGAATCGCGGAAGGAACGCGGCCGCGCCAAGGCCACGATCAGTTCCTACACGGTCTTTCTCAAACGGCTCCGAGAAACTCTACCCGACAAGATCGCAGTTCACGAGGTGACCGAGGCGCAGTTCCGAACGGTCTTGGCGACGTGGCCCCGAACGAGCAGCCGGAACATCGCCTTGAGGCATCTCTCGTCGTTTTTCGCCTACTCGGTCAAGCGTGGGTGGAGAAATGACACGCCGACCGAGCACATCGAGATCACCCGTGAGATCGAGTCCCCGGTATCCATCCTCTCGTTGGATCAGAGCCGCAACATCATGGCGGTATGCGTCGATGATCCAATTTGCCGCCCCTATCTCGCCGCGCTGGCGATCCAGCTCTTCGCCGGAATCCGCGCGTCCGAACTCGACCGGCTGGACTGGTCACACGTGGAGATCGACACACCCAACCCGCACCTTAGGGTGTCGGCGCGAAAACAGCGTTCCCGGCAAAACCGGCTGGTAAAAATTTCTTCGAACTTGCGCGATTGGCTCAAACCGCTCGCCAGGGAAGAGGGGGCGGTGGTGCCCCCGCTCGCCCGCAAGTGTCACGAACGCCTCCAGGAGATCGCAAAACTCAAGCCCTGGAAGCGCGATATTCTCCGTCACACGTTTGGGTCCTACCACCTCGCCCACTTTCGAGAGGAAGGCCAAACCGCGCTTGAGATGGGGAACTCCCCGCAAGTGATCATCCAGCACTACCGCGAGGTTGTGCGGACCGAAGACGCCGAGAAATTCTGGGCTATCCTTCCGCGAGTTGGTGACCTCGCGGAACCAAGCCAGTGATCTCCGCCGGGGGCCTCGCAATTTCGTTTCAAGTTGCCATCCGCTATCGCGGATGCGATGGAATCAACTAATGCGCATCCTGTCGAAAGTCTCATCACGAGCCTCCTTGGCGGTAGTCCTTTCCGTTTTATGCGCTGCCGGGCAGATCGATGCTCAGGAGGCCATCAATGTGAACAGCAAGAGTTCCGTTCTTCGGGCCTACAAAAATCTGCTTAAAACGACGCGGCCCAAGCCGCAATGGCAAGGCTCCTTCAGAACAGGGCAACCTGGTCCGGTTTCAGCGACGTTCCAGACGGCCACCTTGAACGCCATCAACTTTTACAGGGCCATGGCTGGAATCAACCCGGTCGTTTTTCGTGAAGATTGGAGCCAGAAGGCCGCTGCAGCTGCGTTGATCATGACTGCCGCCAATGATCTCGACCACCAGCCGCCGAGTAACTGGCGGTTTTGGTCAGCCGATGGTTTCGAGGCAGCAGGTCATTCAAACCTTCACCTGGGCTACACCGGAGCTCGGAGTATTGCGGGATACATTGAAGATCCGGGCGACAACAACACCGACGTCGGCCACCGAACATGGATTTTATACCCGGAGTCGACCGAGATGGGATCTGGCAACGCTTACGACTTTCGCAACGGTAATGCGGCCAACGCGCTTTGGGTTCATCCTGAGAGAGACGACCCGGATCCCGAGACGGACGAATATGGGCTACCGCCAGAGATCCCCACTCGCGATGGGTTCGTCGCTTGGCCCCCGCCTGGGCTTGTCCCGAATACTCTTGTCCACCGACGGTGGTCATTCTCGAAATCCGAGTCGGATTTTTCCCGCGCGGTCGTCCGAATGCGCGATGGAAAAAAGACTGTCCGAGCAAGAGTTGTGGCCCGACCGTCCGGATTCGGTGATCCGACGCTTGTTTTCGAGCCACGCTGGAAGCTGCGCACAAACCCGTATTCAGAGAAGATCGACGAAGCCGAATACGTTGCCACGTCAGGAAGAAAAAAGAAGCGAGTCCGAGTCTCGATTACAGGAGTTGGCGATCATCGAACCGGAGTGGTCCAATCCTTCACTTACCGCGTGCATATTTTTCCCGTCAGAGTTCCGAAAAGTCGATTTGGCGGCGAAATCACACCGTAGCGTCCACCGACGACCCACGGAGATCATCCCAGATTTTCGGAAATGAGTCTTCTCAACGTCCGTGGCCCGAGCCGAAGGCGACTTTCGCGTCAGCCCTCCTTGCCGACCTCATTCGAAGGCTCTGTAGCGTCGGCACCGGCGTTCCGAACAGCACGTGTCCAAGCACCTGTTGCGGCGGATAGCTTCCAATCTGAGCAATCCCGTCGCCAATTTAACAAACTCCGAGTTGGGTCGTATCACCAATGTATGGACTCAACGACATACCCAGCCACCTGCATCCTCACCTCCAGCCAGAAGCGCGTCTCCGACCGGATTACGGCGTTCGCCGAGACCCACTTCTCGGCCACTTCGTGGAATGGCCCGATTGACCCCCAAACCAACATCCTCATCGCGGGTCCGACCGGCACCGGAAAGTCTTTCAGCGTCAAACGGGCTGCCCAACGCGCCGTGGCAAAATACGCTCAGGTTACGCACGGATCTTGGATCCCCATCGGCGCAGGCGACACGATGCCAACGATGTGTCGGATCGGGATGCTTCTTCTTCAAAGCGACCGCCTCATTCTCCACGTCGACGAGTTGGATAAATTTCAGGGCGCAACCGAGTCGTGGGCGAAGGCCTGTCAAAACGACCTCTTTCAGATCCTCGATAAGAAGATCAACTGGGAACCTGTCGTGGCGCACCGGCGATTCATCAGGAAGGTCAATAGCGCTGCGTGTGACGCTGCGGAAATTGCCATTTTGCTCGAGCGGGCGGTAGAGCGCGGCTTGATGATCGTTGGCAGCGGCACTTGGCAGCAACTGTTCGATGAGGACCGGCAGCCACTCGGCTTCAATGTGGCTCCAACCACGCATGACGCGCTGGATCGCAGATCGAAAATCGAAGGACTCTCGCCCGAACTGAAGCGACGGTTCCACCTCAAGATCCAGTATCTCGACTACCCCGACCTCGCCGAGACCGCATACCTCCTGGACGCCTTCGGTTTCTCTGCTTGCGCTCGGAGAATCGACTTCCCGCTCGCGCCCGAGTCGATTAACTGGACGAAAATGGGAGGCATGACCGCCCTCACGAGCCTACGCACCGACCTCCTCATCGCGACCCGGGAGTTTGGACTGAATCAGCCCACCGAATTGCTTCCACATCTCGTCAGAATCTGACGAACCGGGAGTGAAGGACCATTCCAACCGATTTCGATTTCAAAAGGATATTTCTCGCAGCAAAAACCCAACCACAACCACCCAACGCCCAATGCTCAAATACATCGTGTTCTTCGCAACCCTCTCCTCTCTGAACGCCCAACCCCCGACGCTCGAGGATCTGGTTGGCCGTTACAGAAGTTTGGTCTCCTCTGAAATCGGTTACTACGAGAGCAATCCGAGCTTCCTACAGGGATCTCAGGGCTACGGCCCAGCGTATCCGACCATCCAATACTCGAAGAAGAACAAGGCGTATGCATTCCGCCCGTATGGCACCTCGCCGTTTTTATTTCTCTATGCCGACGGGACTTGCCTGGTGAGGTCCGATTTGTCCAACAAACTGTCACCTTTCATTCCCGGGCGTTACAGACTGACCAAAACGGCACTGACTTTCAAATTCAAGGGAAGCGCCGTCGACAACGCCTATCCAACCGCCAAGGGACCTTTTGATTTCACGGGTTCTGGTCGAATCCGAATTCGCGGCAAGCGTCTACTCGCGGAGGGGTTGTCTCGCTCCGTGCAACCGGATTTCGACCGAACGATCACTTCCGAATACCGGATCGGAAAGCCCTTCGTCGGCGACTACAGAGGCCAGGCAGGCGTTCCAGTCGCCGGGTCGAATCGCTAGAACTCCCGCCACACCGAAATGAAAACACCAATGCATTACACCTTCTTCCTCAAGCGGCTTCGGACCTCCTTCACTGTCCTGTCGGCGGTTCTGATCGCCGTGATCGCAAACGCCGACGACATTTCCGGTAACTACTCCCAGTCTCCCGATGGTCCCGTTACGCTGAAAATCGAGCAGACCGGTGAGACGTTTACGGTTTCTCGATTGGAGGGCTCCGAGTGGAGCGAGCCAGCAGAATTGACTGACGTTTCGTCCGATCCCGAGGTTCAGACCGTTCCCATCGTTCCAGCGTTTCTTTCGGCTCACCGGATCGAATCTTACATCTTCTTTCACCTGAGTCCGGACTCCACCTTCGGCGGACAGTCCTTCCCCAGCGAGTATCTCTTCTATCCGGCTGGCCCGGCCTACAAGGTGGAGTAAAAATCTCGCCGCGGATACCATGCCAAGTAGGCGCGACTGCGGACACCGTGGCGCTCCGCAAGCAAGGGCTGATTAAACTTCTGCGGGAAGTGGACGTGCGATTCCAAGTTGAAACCTGCGACCCTTCGTGTTCGTGTTCTCTCGTGCAGCCCACTCCCATCGTATTCGTTCGAATACCCCGCTCCTGATCAAAGGGAGCGTAGCTCAATGGTAGAGCAGCGGGCTTATACCCCGTGCGATAGATAATCGGCTGATGCGGGTTCGACTCCCGCCGCTCCTACTTTCCCGACCCAATTTTCTCGTGAAGATCCTCCACACGACTGACCTGCATTTCAACCGACCTTGGTTCGACTGGGTTCAGACCCAGGCCGAAAACTATGACCTCGTCTGCCTGTCCGGCGATTTCCTCGCGGTCTGGTCTGGTCAGCCGACTGCGGAGGAACAAATCGCCTGGGTCGAAGACTGGCTCGTTTCATTCCTACACCGAGCGGGTTCCGCGCTTGCGGTGTGTTCCGGCAATCACGACGCCGACGCGTGGCTGGCGGGCTTGAAAATGACACGGGACACGCAATTTGCCACCGACGGACGCTCTCGTTTCTTCGGCGACCCCACCGACCCCGCCTCTTCATGTCTGGTCACGTGCGTGCCCTATTCGGACCCGCCAATTGATTCGATGAGCGACGGGCTGACCCTCAGACAAAGCAGTCCGTTGGTCCCGTGGATCGCCCTCGCTCACGTGCCACCGAACGAACACGAGGACGAAATGGGAGCGCTTATGGAAATCTGTGCACCTGACTACATCCTGTCTGGCCACCTCCACGAGATGCCGTATGAGGGAAAGGCCGGGTGGTTCCGAACGAGCGCGACCGGGCAGACCTGCCTGCTCAATCCCGGAGCGACGAATGTTCTCAACGCTGCCGCGCCAAACCACGTGATCATTGACACCGCCGTCGGCTCCCTCGAATGGCACCACTCGCCTCAATTCGAACCCGGCACCCCCAAATGCGGGAAAGCGCGGTTCAAACCACAAGGCTTGCGGAAGTAGACCCTCCCCAAGGAGTCTCCGCATCAGCCCCGGCCGTCTGGGAAGATCTCATGAAGCCCGATCTTCATGTTTTTGCACACCCGCGACACCAGGCTGAGAGAAGCCCCTCGCTGATGGTTCACGACATTGTGGAGCATGCTTTTCTTGATCCCGCTGGCTCGTTCGAGATCGTTGTAGCTCCAGCCGTTCTTTTTCAGAAGCCCTTGGAGAAACGCGGCAAACTGTTGATCCAATTCGGATGGCGGTGCAGTAGCCATCCGCCGAGAGTCGACTCTCATCCGTCCGCTATGGCGGAAATATCCGCTATTGCGGATTCATCAGGCCCGTTCTGTTGATCGACGGTCTCTCGTCAACGGTTGCGACAACCCTACGAGGCCCATCGTTTTCGCCGTTCTTCGCACGCGTCGACCGGCAGAAAGGCCCCGTGCTCGATCATCCGTTCCATCGCAGCCAGCCCTTCCTTTTTGTTGATCCTCCCTGCTTCGATCAACTCATCCAACACCCACAGGACACCACGAACGTCAATGCCCGTCGATGAGGAGGAGCGACGTAGCTTCAAATCACCCGACAGCAAAATTCCTCCCTCGGACCGCGCGACCATCCAGACGGACGCGTCGGCGATGCTGACCCGATGGGTTTCCGAGAACTCGACGATCTCCACCCAGACCGGTGCGGCGAAATCTTGGAGCTTGAGGCTACCGGCCTCGATCAAAGGCTGGATTTTCGCACGTTGCGCGGGCGTTCTGACCTCTTGCCAGACTAGGTGCGTCGTCACGTGCTCGTAGTCCATTCCCAGCCACAGCGCGAAGACCTCGCCATGCACGAGGTCGAGGAGGACGTTGGCATCTTCGACAACAACTCTCATTCCAGTGGATCACGCGAACAGCTGCTGAAAATCGTTCCGAAACGACTCCAGATCGATCTGGAGAAACCCCGCTCCCCGCGATGAGCTAATCACCCCTTCGGCGACAGCGCGGAACACCAACTGCCGGAAACGACCGTTGCTCTCGTTTCCAAGGTATTTTCCATTCCCGGGTTCTCCATCGCTCCGCCAGCGCTGCTTGCTCGCGATGATCCAGAAGCGCTCGTAAACCGACGGCGAGATCATCCCTAGCTGCTCAGCGCGTTTCATGATCGCCATGATCGACGCCCCGTAGAATGCCTTCATCGAGATCAATTCTCCCAGAGCGACCGACCCCCGGTTGCCGCCGAATACTTTTCGGAAGGTGCTCTCGGGAAGCATGAAGGCACCCGCGAACCGACTCACGAGCTTCTCTTGCTCCTTCTTCGGCATCCCTGCGGGAAACCTCAAAACGATGTGCGCCAGCTCGTGAACCTCGGTCATGCGCTTACGCGGCAGGTTCTGGTTCAACCAACGCGCGATCACCACAACCGGCTTCCCACCGGCCAGGCCAGAAAATCCGTCGAAGGCCTCGTCATCGGTTTGGGCTTCATGAACTTTGATCCCCTGACGCTCCAGCAGCTCATGGACGTTCAGCAATGGTCCGTCGCCGAGATTCCACTCCTTACGCAGCCTTTCCGCCGCCCTCTCGGCTCCCTCCAAATCGCAAACGTCGAACTCCGGGGCCACCAAAGGCTCGAATTTGAGTTCAGCCCCAAGCAATTGCTCGATCTCCCCGTAGCGCTCGAAAAAATCACGAGCCCGCTCTCGAATCGAATTTTCCTCTCCGGCCGATAGCCGAACCCGCTTCCTGAAATTGATTTCGTCCAGCTCGACCCGATAGCCCCGGAAGAAGAAATCGGCGGGCTGTTTCAAAGCGGTGCACAGTCCGGCCATGACCTCGCCACCCGGCATCATCTCCCCTTTCTCATACTTCGAGATCGCCGCGTAGGAGACCAAGCCGTTCATCGCGGCGGACAGCTCGCGCAGGGACATCTTGGCCATGACGCGGGCCTGGTGAAGTCGCTGGGGGAAAATTTCGCTCACACCGGGGATCATGTTGATATTTTTGATTTGCCTAACCCTACTGTCAACCTTACAAGTCAACCCAGCAACCGAAAAGAAACCGTCTTCGCTGATACGAGGACGGCTTCTACTCCAAAAAAACAACCACCTCGAAGGAGGACGAATCTCAGACACGATGGGTATCGCTGTTTGGGACAGTCGGGAAATCCCGACGTTTCGTCAAGGTCCGAGGTGGTCTCAAAAAAGACACATCATCATGGCTACACCTAGCAAACATTACCACGTCAGCCGCGCCGATGGCAGCGGATGGAAAACCCAACGGGAGGGCAGTGAACGCGCTTCAGCGGTCACTCGCACTCAACGCGAGGCCATCGACCGGGGTCGGGATCTTGCCAAGCAAACCCACGGCGAACTCCGCATCCACGGAGAAGACGGCAAGTTCCGCGAGGCATACAGCTACGGAAACGACCCTCGCAAATCCAAGGGCTAGAAGGGAACCGGGACCGATTGGCTCTTGGCCGGTCGGTCCCATCCTCTAAAAACTCATGATTTTTGACATCACCCTCAACGGCCACTCGATCTCGAATCGATCCCAATTCGACCGCGAAATCAAAAAGTCCATCCTCGCGGCCGCTCGAGAGGACGTTAACCGCAAGATCCGGGGGACCGGCGCACGAGCCCGCGTGGTCGAACGCCGTGGCAAAACCGAGATCGAATTGACGGGGTCCGACGAAGCCGTCGAAAAGGCGAAGAAGCGGCTCGGCCACTGATCCGCATTTTTTGATTTGCCGCTCGGCTCCTCTCCCTATCTTGCGAAGGCTCAATGCCGACGCTGAATTGGATAGGGAAGGACGCCGTGGTGAATCACCACCGGGAGGTTCCCTTTCACCTCCTCAAAGATGTTCCATCCCTCGCGTGCGGCGATCCCGATTCCGGGAATCTGATCCTTCGAGCGGACAACCTTGTCGGCCTCAAAGCCCTGCTACCCTACTACGCCGGACGCGCGAAATGCGTCTGCATCGATCCACCCTACAACACCGGCAACGAGGGTTGGGCCTACAACGACAACGTCAACAGCCCCGTTCTCCGCGAATGGCTCGGGAAGGTCGTCGGCAAGGAAGGCGAAACCCTCGACCGCCATGACCGGTGGCTGTGCATGATGTATCCTCGGCTGCGGCTCCTCCGCGATTTCCTCACGCGTGATGGAGCCATTTTCGTCTGCATCGACGACAACGAGGTCCAATCTCTTCGCTTTTTGATGGATGAGATTTTCGGACGCCAAAACTTCATCGCCTCCGTGATCTGGCAGAAAATGGACAGTCCCAAGAACACTGCTGTCCATCTGAGCGTTGATCACGATTACATCCTCATCTACGCGAGGGACGCAGCAGTCTGGAGGCCAAATCGCGTTCCCAGAACGGAGGCGATGGTGGCGCGATACAAGAACCCCGACAACGACCCGCGAGGTGAATGGCTCTTGAGCGACTTGGCAGCGCGCAATTTCTATTCTCAAGGGCGGTATTCAATCAAAACGCCAAAGGGCAGAGTGATTGAAGGTCCTCCAGCGGGAAGTTACTGGCGAGTGAGCGAAGAAAAATTTCGCGAGCTTGATCGAGATAACCGGATTTGGTGGGGCAAAAACCAAGACAACCGCCCCGGGGTTAAGCGGTTCATTTCAGAGGTGAGGGCAGGAGTAGTTCCCCAGACACTTTGGCTCTGGAAGGAGGTCGGGAGCACACGGCACGCCAAACAGGAACTCAGTCAGGCAATGTCGGCAGGAGCATCCCAGGACCTTTTCATCACTCCAAAACCCAAAAGTCTGATGGAGCGAGTGATTGAAATCGGTTCAGATCCCGGCGACCTCATCCTTGATTCATTTGGCGGCTCTGGAACTACGGCGCACTCCGTGCTCCAGAAGAACGCCTCAATTCCCGATCAACCCGCGCGACGTTTCATCATCGTCGAGTTGGACGATAAAATTGCGAAGGACGTGACGGCAAAACGAGTTCAGCGCGTCGCGGAGGGCTACACTTCACAGAAAGGCGTCGAGGTGCCAGGCCTTGGCGGAGGATTCCGCTACTGCGAACTCGGGGAGCCGCTCTTCGACGAAACCGGCCAAATCCGGGAAACGGTTCGCTTCGCTGACCTCGCGCGGCACGTCTATTTCTCCGAGACCGGCGCGCCGCTTCCCAAGGACCGGGTGCCGAATACGCCATTCCTCGGCTCCCATCGCGGGGTCGGCATCTACCTTTTGTTTAATGGCATCATGGGTGACAAGACCCGGAACGGCGGAAACGTCCTCACTCGGGCGATGCTCGCCGCGCTACCGAAGTTCGAGGGCCCGAAAGTGATCTTCTGCGCGGGAAATCTACTCAGCAGCGAAAAGCTGGGCGACCTCGGCATCACGGTCCGACAGACCCCCTACGGGATTCGTGCTTCATGATCGCTCTAAAAGATTACCAGGGCCGCGTCCTTGATTCGCTCCGTTCCTTCCTCCGCGCGGCGGGCAAAGGAACTCCGGTCGCGGAAGCCTACCGAAACGTCGTTGCGGCCAACGGGCGCGACCCGGAACAGTATCTCACGGTCAAAGCGGATGGCTTCTCGACCGAGATGCCCTTCGTCTGTCTCCGAGTCCCGACGGGAGGAGGGAAGACCTTGCTCGGCTGCCACGCGGCTGGAATCGCCATCGAGGAATTTCTCCAAGCCGACACCGGCATCGTCCTCTGGCTCGTCCCCACGACCACGATTCTCGCCCAGACCGCTGACGCCCTTCGCGACCCGAACCACCCTTACCGCCTAGCGCTCAATACCGCGTGCGGCGGGCCAGTCGAAGTCGTGACCATCGAGGAGGCGCTCCAACTCCCGTTTTCGACGAGCCGGGATCAGACCGTTGTCATCGTCTCGACCATCCAAGCCTTCCGGGCCGAGGACACCACCGGGCGCAAGGTCTACTCCCAGAACGGCGTATTCTTGGAGCACCTCCTCAACCTCCCAGCCGGGCGGGAGGCGGAATTGCTCCCCGGACCCGACGGCCGTCCGATTCCCTCGCTCGTGAACCTGCTTCGGCTCCGTCGCCCCGTGGTGATCGTCGACGAAGCCCACAACTCCCGCACGGCTCTTTCCTTCGCCACGCTGGCCAGCGTCCTACCGGCCTGCATCGTCGAATTCACGGCAACCCCGGACCGAAAAAAATCGCCGTCGAATCTCCTGCACTACGTCTCGGCCTCCGAGTTGAAGGCGGCGGACATGGTGAAGCTGCCCTTGCGGGTGATCGTCCGCGACCCCAGCCAGCGCGACGAACTCGTCGCCGACGCCATCACGCTACGGAACGACCTCGAACAACTCGCAGTCTCGGAGGCTCAGGCCACCGGTGAATACCTCCGCCCTATCCTTCTCGTCCAAGCCGAGCGAATCGACGCCTGCGAACCCCTCCGCGAACAACTCACCGCGAACCACGGAATCCCGAAGGAACAGATCCTCATCTCGACCGGCACGAAGGATGAACTCAAAGGCGCTCTGGATGTTTCCAGCGCCAAGTCGCCCGTGCGGATCATCATCACCGTCGAGAAGCTCCGCGAGGGCTGGGACTGTCCGTTTGCCTACGTCCTTTGTTCACTCAAACAGACCCGTTCGGCCACCGCCATCGAGCAAATCGTCGGGCGGATCCTCCGGCTCCCCAACGCCCGGCCCAAGTCGCATCCCGACCTGAACTGCGCCTACGCCTTCTCGCTGTCTGCCGCGATTGGCGAAGTCCTCGCCGAACTCCGCGATGCGCTCGTCAGCAACGGATTCACCCAGACCGAAGCCGACCGGATCGTCATACCCGTGACCCAAACCCCGCTGGGATCGCAGCCACGAATCGTCCAACTTGAACCAGGATCGGAATTGGATCTCGAAAGCGCGAAGGCCGCCGTCAGCTCGTTGGGAGGCAAGCTCAAGCTTGACGTAGAAACGGGAGCCGTGACCATTCTCGTTCCACTCGACGAGGCGGAAGCGACGAAGATCGAGCAATGCGCGACGACGACCGAAGCGCGGGAGCGGATCACTCGCGCGGTCAACGTCATGCGCGAAAACGCCCGCGTCTTCGACCCGAATTCGGCGACGCTCTCCCCGTCACCCTTCGAGCGACAAATGGACTTCATCGTCCCGCTTCTCGCGGTCAACGAGGATGGTGATTTCTTCGAGTTCGAGCGGTCCATTCTCCTCGAACACCCGTGGCGGCTATCGGAACGAGATGCCAGCTTGCCAGATTCCTACAACCCGCTTCTGCGTCCCAAGGGCCGAGCCGGAACCATCGACATTGCCCAATCGGGCGACGTGAAAGCCAGCGTCTCCGAGGCCGAAGGTTCCGAGGATTTCGTCGGGAAGTTGCACCAGAGCGCGTTGAGTCTCGGGACAACCACCGACTGGACGATGGAAGCCCTCATCCGCTGGATCGATCAGCGAATCAGTCACACCGACATTCCCGCCGGAGAAGCCGCGGGGTTCCTCCGAAAAGCCATCACCGGAGTGATGTCGAAGCATGGGATCACGGAAGTCAGCATCCTCGCCCTCGACCGATTCCGACTGCGCGACCAGATCGAAACTCGAATCCAAACGCACCGAGCCGCCGAACAGAGCCAGGCATTTGATCGTTGGTTGCTACCCGAATCCGCACTATCGGTGACGCCGGACGCCGCGATCAACTTCCGCGAGTCCATCTATGAACCGGGCTGGCTCTACGAGGGAGCCTTCGCGTTCAAGAAACATTACTTCGGCAGCAAGCCGGGTGAACTCCAGGAGAAGCGAGCGGACAACAGCCTCACCGAAGAATTCCAATGCGCCCAATACCTCGACGACATGAAGGAGGTGCAATTCTGGGTGCGGAACCTTTCACGCAAACGCTCATCCTTTCGCCTCCAAACCAGCACCGACTGGTTCTACCCCGACTTCGTCTGCCAACTCACCGACGGGAGAATTCTCGTAGTCGAATACAAGGGTTCCCACCTCGTCTCCGAGTCAGCCGATAAAGCGGCCGTCGGAGCAATCTGGGCCAGCCGCAGCGGCGGCAAATGCCTTTTTGTGATGCCGAGTGCTCTGGATTTTACTGCAATCACGAAAGTTATTTGAGGACACCATCCCTTTCTTTTTCGCAGACGATTTTCCAAGCAGCGTCCGCTGCAGACTGTATTTTTTTGACGTCCAGATCCTCGGACTCACTCGCAATTTTCACGGTTAGACGTCGGAATTCGGCAGTCTTCGCCGCCCAATCCGGAAAATGAGATTCTAGCCATCCGAAGACCAACTTGTCCGCTGCCGTTAAATCTCTTCGAGTCGCTTTTCTGTATAGCTGAACTATCGCCGGAACCTCCGGCTTCTTCTTCGACTTCATCTCTTTGAACAGCGACTCAAGACCAGCATTGACGAGCGCATTTCCAGACATCTGAAGAACCGCAGAGATCTCTTCGAGATCATCCACCAATCGCTCATAGATCATTGCGGTCTTCTTTCGGCGATCCGTCATGCCGCGAGAAGTAGCGGGCTGACCCAAAAAAGAAAAGGCTTGCCGACGCATCTATAGTTTCTATAGATGCGCTATGAGCTTTTCGATACGGACGCTTTCAGGCCCTCAAGTTGACAAAATCGTCGGGCGCGATCGCTTTCGCCGCTCCCTTCGCGCTGGTTGGATTAGACCAGTCGTTCCGTCGACACGGGACCCGAAGTATCTTGAGTCCGACGTTGCGAAGCTCCTTAAGCGCCTACAGTCGGGCGCTATCCCCCCTCCATGGCCATGTAGGGCAGCTTGCGAAATGGAGGACAAATTAGCCGCGCCAGCATCCTCCACGAGCAGGCAAAGTTCCGCCCCCTCTGGCCAGTTCAGATCAAACCAAAAAATACAACTAAATGGCAAAATCACCTCAACAACTTCGAGAACAAGCACAAGCCCTAATCAAGCGAGCGAAAGAGGCTGAAGAGTGCCAGAAAATCCTCAAACGTCTGCACGTCATGCGAGCAGCTGAGGCTATTGGCCTCTATTTTATGAAGGAGCGGCCACAAGAAGTCCGAACTCTGCTTCCGTCACTTCGTGACCGTGAACGCCGATTGATCGAGTCGTGCCTCCCACCGGCCCAAGACGGGCCGATCCATCGTCTTCCCGAAACGGATTCTTAAATGTTCGCTAGATCGCTGAATCCAGCTGTTCCGCCTGCTGACGGAAGCGCAATTAGGTATCGGCCAGAGCGCCGATACAAATGCGCCTCGCGGGTGCTCGGAGGGCGCGCTGCCGCTTGCCAATTCGGCGGTCGGGAAAGATAAGCAGATGGCCATCTTCCACCTAGCCGTGACGCCCGTTTGCCGCTCGAAAAACCAATCTGCTCCACGGTCATTGGGATACGCTTTCGGAGAACAGTTAAAGGAATCAAGCGGGACACTGATCCCAAAATGGTTGGTCTCGCGGCGGGCGGATGAAATCACGGCAACCGGGATTGTCGGATGGAATGGAGACTTACAGTCGTTCGCGTTGGCCCTCGAAAATGCGGAAATTCGACGTGACGCGTGCGTTGCCCGATCTGCGGTTATTGCCCTCCCATATGAGCTATCTGATTCGGAGCGGCGGAGACTCGTGGTAGGATATACCTGCTGGCTGCGCGATCAACATGGCTGCGCGATCAACATGGCTGCGCGGTGGCTTGGTCAATCCATAAACCAAACGAAAAAGGTGATGAACGAAATCACCACGCCCACCTGATTTGGAGCACGCGAACGTGTGATGGAAGCGGCTTTGGACCCAAAAAAATCCGCGCCATGAGTTCCGACATCAGAGCGATGCGGGCTGCGCTCGTCGGAATGCGTGAAGAGTGGGCATCCCGAACCAACCGAGCACTGGAGCGTGCGGGGTGCGATCAACGAGTGAGTCACTTATCGCACGTAGAAAACGGCATTCCGTTGGTTCCAACAATCCATATTGGCGCAAAAGCGAACGCAGCAATGCGAGGAAACTCCGAATACAATTATGGATCCAAGCGGCGAAACAGAGAGGCCACAGCCGACGACGAATCGCTCGTCAGCATTGCATGCACTACGGCTCGCGAGAGAACTCGAGCGAACCGCCGACGAGCTCGAACAACTGACCTCCAGCCTCCAATACGTCGGAGGAATTTGGCTCGTCCCGGCGACGGTGGGGAAAATCTGGTCGGAAAATGGCGAGACCCTCATCGACGGAGTTCCGTGTCGGCTGACTCCGCAGGAAGCGGCAGATCGGATCAATCAACACCGCTCCCAGATCTCGACAGATTGAAAAAGGAAATATCCCTACGAAATCTAGCCGGTGTCCACGGATGGGTGGTCGATCTTTCCGGTGGGTCTGGCCAGATGCGTCACCCCGACAGAAGCCGCGAGATCGTCATCATGAGGGCCGACGATGGGCATTGGACGTATTTTTCCCGTAACGGTAGCTCTAGCGGGAGCGTCATCGATTTTTGCCAAAACGAACTTTCTTGGGGGAACCTTGGGGAGGTTCGCAGGAGACTTGCGGAGATACTTTCGACGGAATTACCCGAGCCAGCCGCGCAGATTTTTCTTTCCCGACCGCCGAAGAGAGCGGCAGCTCCAGCCCATCGCGATTCAGCGACTCGGGCGGAATCGCGTGAAAGTGCGACTTACGCGAGCTGCTACCTCCGCTCGCGGGCACTAACCGAGGAGACGCTCTCCCACTTCGCACAGTCAGTGGAATTCGGATCGAACGAGACGGTCCGCTTCGCGCACTCGATCGCCGGTGGGAGTGGCTACGAATATCGCGGTCCAGACGCGAAAGGATTCAGCAAGGGCGGCAAGCGGGGCTTGTGGATGAGTCGTCCCGGGCGGGATGAGAGCGTGATCGTCGTTTGCGAATCCGCCATAGACTGCATGAGCCACGCCCAAGCGCACGGGCTCCCAAGTGACGCAGTTTACCTCAGCACCGGTGGCGGATTCGGCCTCCGCATCGTCGAGCTGATCGTCCGGCTCGCGATCCGCGTCGGGGCGAAGATCGTCGCGGCATTCGACAACGACGAGGCGGGTGAGCGAATGCACTCCCAGCTACGTCAGGAAGCAGAGAGGCGCGGCGTCACGGATCGATTCGAGCGGGACTGCCCCACTGCTGGCAAGGATTGGAATGACGTTATCCAGCTCACTGCAAACCAAGTCGTTGAGATCGGCGAGGACTCTGGCGAAGAAGCGGAGGGACAAAAAATTTGATGCCCCGAACACCAATTTCCAGGTCACAGCGGGACCGAGTTCAGACCCTTCTCGATTCCGCCGAAGGTGCTCTGCGTCTTGCGACAGCAGAGAGATTGAACCTCGATTCGGTGACTCGAGCAGATATCAATTCTGCGGTTGACCACATCCTTGCATCCTTCTCGGCCCTAGCTGATCAACCAGCCCGCCAGAATGGGTAGTTCGACCGATTCCGCTCGGAAGCGGTCTCCCAGGAAGAAGGGAGGCCGCCGGAGCGGGCAGCCCGAATTGCCGTTCGTATCGCGAATCAGCGACTCGACATTTCGCGACGAACTGCGCGGCTGGCTAGCCGTTCAGCAAGCAGGCCCTATTCGCAGGTGGCGTGGCGACAACCTCCTCCCGCCAGCTTCGTTGCTCGAGGCGGTCTGCGAAAGTTTTCGCGCGGGAAGCGACTTGCCGCTCGAAATTCCTTATATGACGGCGCTGCATCTCATTGCTGGTTTGGCTGCTCGGAGGGGAGTTACTGCAAGCTGCGGCGGAACGGAAATTCAGCCCAACATCTGGACCGTCGTTCTGGCCGACTCGGGAACCGGAAAATCTCTGACCGTGAAGAAGCTGTTGTCCGTCATCGAGGATCCTCGGGTAGATGCCGCAGGGGTGGCCAGCGCTCGCGCCCTTTTCGACGCCATTTCCGACGACTCGCGAGGTCTGTGGATTCAGGACGAGGCGGGTCAGTTTCTTCGTTGGGCTAGCCAGGCAGATCAAGCCAAGCTCAAGTCAATTTTGCTCGCCCTCGGAACGGGCGATGAGATCAGTTGGAGAACAAGGGGAGACGGAAGCCTGAGAATCTCTGATCACTGTATCTCCCTTTACTTTCTCAGCCAGACCGAGCTCTGGACTCGGCACAATTCCTCCGAGTCGATGGTTGATGGTCTGCTTGCTCGGTTCGGCTATCTGATTGCCCGCGCCGACCCGGATCGTCCGCCGGAAAATTTCCCAATGTATGAGATCGATACCTCTGGATGGCAGATCCACTGGGATCGGATTTCATCGCAGATGCGCTCTACCTACAAAGTGGGTCCCGACCCAATTGCCACCTACTGCGCAGCGTTCGCCTCAATCTTCCCTGATCCCAAATCTGTTCCGATCGCCTTCTCAAGACGATTGCTCTTCAGGACTCACCAATACGCTTTGCTGTATCACTTGCTACGCGAGCCTGAGCGCGAATCAATCAGCGTGGAGACCTACGGTTATGCGATTCGCCTCACCCGAACGACTCTCGAGGAAGCGCGCCATCTCATCGGCGAAAACCAACTTTCCGACCTTGCCCGTCTCGTTGCGAAGGTGGCGGCTTACAAAAGCGAACAAGAAGCGCTTGGGAAGATTGTGACCGCAAGCATGGTTATACCGAACGTCTGGGGAATCCGGACGGTCGCAGAAGCAAAAGCGATTCTCGGTTTACTGAGCAATAACTGAGACCATTATTGCAACGCTAGCAATTGATAGTGAACGATTTACACGTAGGAAGCGAAAACTGAGGCTGGGGGCTTCGCAGAAACGACTTTTTCTTGAGAGATCTTAAAATCGCGGGGCAGTTTGGGGACAGTTTCGAGGCCGTTCCTGTCGTTTTCTGTCTGTTCCAGTCTTTCGCGAAAACAGCTCGGTAACCCCATCCTAAACCCCTCATTGCCTGACGTTTGCTGTCGTTCAGAAAGACTGCACCCCCCCGGGCTCGAACCGGGAACCAATTGATTAAGAGTCAACTGCTCTACCATTGAGCTAGGGATGCTCTGCTTCTGCCGTGGCAGCCGGGGAAATTGCCACGGCTTCCCACTCCTGCCAAGTCCGAATTTGTCCCAGCTCCGCGGTCAGGCGGGCAGGGTCAGTGTCGCCTCGGCTCCGGTCGCGCCAGCCCGGTTACTCAAAGCGACCGTTCCCCCGTGGAGCGCGACGGCCTCGCGGACGAAACACAGCCCAAGTCCCGAGCTCTTTCGCTCCGTTCCCGGGCGGGGCAGCGAATAGAATCGCTCGAAGACGCGCGCCTTGGCGTAGTGCGGCAGGCCGGGACCGTCGTCGCGGATCCGGACAACGACGTTCGTTGATTCGCGCCGGACGCTAACGCGGATCGTGCCGCCGTCCGGCGAAAATTCCGCCGCGTTCTGGACGAGGTTGCGGATGGCCGTGGCGAGCAGGAATTCGTCGCCGCTCACGATCGACTCGCCGACCGCATCCAGCCGGATTTCACGATCCGGGTAATGCTCGCCACTTTCCTCGACGACCCGGCGGGCGATCTCCGCCACGTCGACGGTGGCGGGGTGTTCGAGGCGTTTGCGGCTTTCGAGGGAGGCGAGGGCGAGGAGTTGCTCGATCAATTTCTGGAGCCGCGCGGCCTCGGACCGGATGTTGGCCATGAATCTTCGCCTCTGCTCCGGCGGCAGATCTTCGTCGAGCAACTCGGCCGCACCACGGATCGCGGCGACCGGCGCCTTCATCTCGTGGCTCAGCGTTTGGACGTAATTCCCGACGTAGTCGCGGTCCTCGAGCGCGTCGCGCATGCGTTCGACGGACTCGCCGAGGACGCGCAGGTGACGTCCGGGCATGCGCGGCGGCACCGGCCGGGCACCGCGCGTTACGTCCTCCGCGTGCCGCGTCAGCCGGGCGAGCGGGTGCGTAACCCAACGGGAGAGCAGAAACCCGAACAGCAGAAACGCCGCCGTCCCGGAGAGTCCGAAGAACAAAATCCACCGCTTGGTCTCGAGCACGAACTCGCGCAGGCTCCGCTGCGGTTTGTAAACGGAGAGGACGCCGACGATTTTCCCGTCGATCAGCAACGGCGCTCCCACGAACATGACGGACGACAGATCGTCGCTCTCGTCGGTGCGGCTCGACCTCGCGCCGTAGCGCCCCCGCAGGGTGAGGTAGACGTCCTGCCGATCGGAGAAATCGCGCCCGACGTTCGCCGGTTCGTCGGAATCGAAAACCACCTTCCCGCTCGCGTTCGTCACGTAGGCGCCCATGGAAACCCTTGTCTTGAGCAGGTTGTAAATGACGGCCTCGAATTCGCGATCGCGCGCCGCGGCGAATCCAGCCCCAAACGAACTCGGCAGCTCCCCGCGGTCCGCGTATTCCCGCGCGACGATGGCGGCGAGGATCTCCGCCGTGTCGACCATCGGCTCTTCGGTCGCCTCCAAATACTGCCGCTCGACGCGGTCGAGGATCGGGTTGAGCAGCAAATAAATCGCCGCCACCGCGCAGACGATGAACCCGGCGAGGACGCGAAAAGTCAGGCTCACGCGACGTCGCTGGCCTCGGCGAGGGAATACCCAAACCCGCGGTGCGTGCGGATCGGGTCCTCCTCCGGACGGACGGCGCGCAGTTTGGCGCGGAGCGTTTTCACGTGCGCGTCGACCGTCCGGTCGAACGACGCTTCGGGCTCGTCCCACGCGGCGTCCATCAATTGCGCCCGCGAAAAAACCCGCCCGGGCCGCGCGACGAACGCGGCGAGTAGCCGGTATTCCGTGCGCGACAGATCGAGCGGCGTGCCGTGGTAACGAATGGCCAGCCGGTCGGCGTCGACGGCGAAGACTTCGTTCCCAGCCGCATCAGGCTCGATCGCGACCGCACCCCGCGTGCGCCGGAGCACGGCCCGCACCCGCGCGGCGAGTTCGCGCGGACTGAACGGTTTCGTCACGTAATCGTCGCCCCCGATTTCCAACCCCACCACCCGGTCGATCTCATCCGATCGCGCCGTGAGGAAGAGCACCGGCACGTTCGAGCGCTCGCGCAGCCGCCGACAAACGTCGAACCCGCTCACATCCGGCAGGCCCACGTCCAGGATCACGAGGTCGAAAGCCGCCTCGCCCAATGCGGTCAGCGCTTCGCCCCCCGTCCCGCAGCACCGCGTCTCGCACCCGTCCGAATCCAACGGATACTGGATCGTGTCGCGAATGGACGGCTCGTCTTCGACGATCAGAATGCGCGGACGGGCGGACGTCATGACTCCCCAGCTTCTACCCATTCCCGCGCCCGGCATCGAGCCCCATCCTCACGCCGCGACCTCGCGCGGGGTGCGCGCGAATTTGCCCGACCAATCCACCTTCGCCGTCGCGATCATCAGGATTGCCAGGGTGACGACCGCCCCGATCGCGATCGTGAGGCCGCTCATTCCGTCGAAGAAAAAGCTGTAACTGAACAGCACCATGTAAGCGAATTGCGCGACGCCGCACACCCGCGACAAGCGCCAGCCCGCCGCCGCGTGAACGTAGCCGGTCACCAGGAGAAGCGACACCGCCGCCGAGATCGCGAACGCGGCGTGCACCGGCAGAACGTCGACCAGATAAGCGAACAGGAGCTGAAACGCGAAGCAGCCGGCGGCCAGGAAAAAGTAATTCATCGGGTGCAGCGTCAGCCCCCGCACCGCCCCGTAAATGAGCAGCACGGCGAAGAAGAACAGCAACGACACCGGCGCGAAAAAACTGATCCTCGCCGCGACCGGCCCCGCGTTGAGCACTTTCGGCATCGCCATGCCGATGGCCGCCGGGCTCACGACGTCGGGATAGTTCCATCCGAGGTCCCAACCCGCGTCCGTCGCCGTGCGTTCCGTCGGCGATCCAGTCCCCGGCGGGAAATCGATCGCGGCGAAGTCGGTCGTCATCGCAAGCGCAAAATTCCGAATTCGCTCCGTCTCGCCGAAGCCGTAACTCCACGCGTCCCGACCCCGCGTCCGGTAGGTCACCCGCAACGGGACCGCTCCGCCCGCGGGCACGACGACCGCCTCCGTGATCACTCCGTCCACCGGCTCCGCCTCGGTCGGCGGCCCATCGCCGAGTCGAAACGACACGTCCGAAAAACTCGCGTTCGACTCGGGCAACGCGAAGGCGACGTAGAGCGTCTGCGGGATCGGTGTCGGATTTTTGATCGTGTAGTCCGCGGCGAATTCCACGCCAAACGTCCGATACCAGAGCAAGCCCTTCCGTTTCGGATCGGAACTCAATTTCACCGCCACGGCGCTCGCCTCGGGCAGGATCGCCTTGCGGCCACGCTCTCCCGTCGGCGAGCGATACCAGGCCCGCGGATGAAGTTGATGGAGCAGCGTGCCCCACGCCCCGTCGACCTCCGGGCCGAGTTGCTGATCGGATTGCGCCGTGCGGACGACGAGCGCGCCGCCGAGCACGAACCACGCGCCCGCCGTGCAGGCAAAGATGAAGCCGATGGCGAGAAGCCGGAGGATGGTGAGACGTTGGGTGTTCATGAATTGGATCGGTTAATCGGTGACGCTTTTCGTGTAAAAAATCTGAACCGCCGCCGCCTCACCGCGGGCCAGGCGTTTTTGAAAGTGCAAGTCGCCGCCTTCGCCTGCCGGGGCGACCTCGACGTTGCCGTCGAACGCGCTCGCCTCGTAACCACCCGGCAGCGTCAGCCGCCAATCGATCTCTTCGACGAAGAGCGGCGTCCACGGCAGTGCGACGCGGAAGTCCCCACGCACCGGATCGAACTCCGACACCGCCCCCGTGTAGGTGATCCCGACGACCGTCGACCGATCCTTCCCCGGGGCGTCGAGCGGCAGCGCGAGGTCGCCATTCTCCAGCACAGCCGGACTCGCGGGTTCGCCGCCGACCGTGCAGGCAAGCAGCCGACTCTCCTTGGGTAATCGAAACGTCCAGCTCGTCCGATCGAGATGCCGCACGACGATCTTCGCTTCGCAGAAGAGCGCGCCGTCCGCGACGACACGGGTCCGGAATTCGGCCTTGGGCACGGTCGCGCCGTCGACGGCGATCTTCGGCAATTCCTTCGGTGCCGGGCCGCGACGTTGATCGGTCAACGCGATCTCGAGCGAGGCCGCGCGGCTCGTCAGGTAGGCCGTCGCGCCGTCGACGCGGGTTCCCGAACTGACGAGCAGCACTTCCCGATCGGCGGGTTTGGCGATCACTTCGACCGATCCCGCCACGACCGCGGGAAGGTCCAGGCCCCACCCGGACGCCCCGTCGCCGCGGACGCTCGAGAATTCGATCACCACCTCGCGCCGACCCGCGTCGCGGATCTGCAGCGCCAGCCAACCCTCCCGAGTCACGAGAGCCGCGTCGGCGGGCTCGACGCTCAAGACGTTCACCTCGCCACCGATCAGCGGAACGAGGTGCCAACCTTCGGCAAACGTCGCGACGCCGAATCGCGCGATCCCCGTGAGCCGGCCCTCGGTGAGCGAAAGCGTGACCGCGGCGTTCGTGACGGCGAACTCGACCGGCGGACGCTCCGGCGTCGCGACCGGCGCGTCCGCCGCCCGCTGCGCGAGATATTCCGCGAGCGGTAAAGTCACCTCACCCGATTCCGCGGCGGAGAGATCAACGGAGAGAACCAATAGCGCGGCCAGCAGAGCTTTCATGGAAGCCACCGTGCCGGGCGACCGTGAAAATCCGATGAAGCCCCCGTGAACTCGCCGTGAAAATGCGACATCGCTAACGCAGTCCGAAGCATTCTCCGAATAAGCGACCGTAACGAGAGCAGTCGACGAACCCTTCGGCGAGGGGTCCCCAGCAACGTCGGTAGGTGTAGTTCGACGAGCTGCCCCACTTCTTCTCCGGTGACGTTCGGACTATTCAGCGTCCTGCTTCCATCAAAATTGGTCGAGCTGACCGCGTCAGCGCCTTCGTAAAAATCGGTAGGGCCGCCGGGCCCCGGGTGCCGTCGCCTCCTCGATGGAACCACGAATTTCTCGACGGCTTCGTCTGCCACGCCGGTCTGAGCCCATCGGTCGCCCTTCGTTTTCGATCGCAAACCCTAACCAAAGTGGGCACCCGGCGGCGCGGCTGCCCTACCCCCTCGGGTAGGTGCAGTTCGACGAGCTGCCCCACTTCTTCTCCGGTGAGGTTCGAAAGACCCCAGCGCTTACTCCAATTGATGGTGCTCGAGCTGACCGCGTCAGCACCTTCGTAAAAATCGGTAGGGCAGCCGGGCCCCGGGTGCCGTCGCCTCCTCGATGGACCCACGAATTTCTCGACGGCTTCGTCTGCCACGCCGGTCTGAGCCTATCGGTCGCCCTTCGTTTTCGATCACAACCCCTAACCAAAGTGGGCACCCGGCGGCGCGGCTTCCCTACCCCCTCGGGTAGGTGCAGTTCGACGAGCTGCCCCACTTCTTCTCCGGTGACGTTCGAAAGACCCCAGCGCTTACTCCAGTTGATGCGGCTTGAGCTGACCGCGTCAGCGCCTTCGTAAAAATCGGTAGGGCAGCCGGGCCCCGGGTGCCGTCGCCTCCTCGATGGACCCGCGAACTTCTCGACGGCTTCGTCTGCCACGCCGGTCTGAGCCCATCGGTCGCCCTTCGTTTTCGATCGCAAACCCTAACCAAAGTGGGCACCCGGCGGCGCGGCTGCCCTACCCCCTCGGGTCGGGGCGGCTCGATGAGCTTCCCACCTTCTTCTCCGGTGACGCCCGACCTCCCCAGCGGCCTGCCTCAATCGAAAATACTCCGGCACACCCGAGCTACGGCGCGAGCCTACCGCGCCGGACGCGGTGCGGGATTGAAGACCCGGAACCAATTTCCAAAGTGCTTCTTGAAGCCCTCGACCCGCGTGAGATACCGCTCCTCCCGCTCGCCGCCCTTCGGAATCGCGCGCAGCAGCTCCGCCACGCTGAGATCCTCCATTTCAAAACTCGTCACCGCCGTCCCGACCGCCGACGCGTGGTGGGCGTCACTGGCCGCCGTCCCGACGAGACCCCGCTCGCTCGCGTGGGCCAAGGCCTGGTGATTGAACCCCCGCGCCGTCACCGCCGCGTTGAACACCTCGATCACCGGAGTCCGCAGAGTCCTCAGCACCTCGGGCCGAATCCCCGCCCGCCACCGGTCGAAAGGATGCGCCGGAATCGCCACGCCCCCCTGCGCGAGCACGGCCCGTTCCACCTCGACCGCCGGCACGCCGATCATGTCCGGCAGCGTCACTCCGATGCACAGCAAATGCCCGTCCGCCGTCGAAACCTCGACGCCGGGCACGATGAGAAAGCCATCCACCGCCGTGCCGTCCGCGTTCATGAGTCCCTTCTCGAGACAATACGCGCCCGCCCGGCACGAGTTGTGATCCGTGATCGCGATCCCATCCAAGCCCCGCTTCTTCGCCGCCGCCACCAAGGACTCCGGCGAACTCGCCGCGTCGGACGAAAAAAACGAATGCACGTGCAGGTCGAAGCGGTATCGCATCGCCGCTTTTACCGTTTCCCCTTCCCGCGCGGCAAAGACCGAATCAACCTCGCAACACTTATGATCATGGCATTTAAAGAGTGGGCCGTCGTCTGCGACGCCCTCGGCGCGGGTCGGCAAAGCGTTCTCATCCGCAAGGGCGGCATCGCCGAGGGACGGGCCGGCTTCGAGTTCAAGCACGACCGATTCCTGCTTTTCCCGACGTGGTTCCACGAGCAGGTCGCCAGCACGACCCTCCCCGCCGACACGATCGTCCCGCCCGCGCCCACCGACGAGATCACCCTTCAATTCGCCGGCACCGTCGAATGGACCGGACTCGTCACCGACCTCGCCGCCGCCCGGCGCCTCGCCGACCTGCACGTTCTCCGCGATTCCGTCGTCGAGGAGCGTTTCCACTACGACCAAGCCGAGGGCGTCCACGTCGCCTTCGTCCGCGCCCACCGCCTCGAGCCATCGTTCACGCTCCCACTCGAAAAACGCTACGGCGGCTGCCGCTCCTGGGTCGAGATGCCCGAGCCGCCCGCATCCCACTTCACCCCCGCCCTCGACGACGCGGAACACACCCGCCGCCGGAAGCTGCTCGACGCCGCGCTGCATAGCTGATCCCGAAAGGATCGCAGAAAGGATCGCGGCACTTGAAACTCCCAGCCCGCGACGCATACTGGCGACCCGCCATGAAACCCTTCCTAGCCGCCATTCTCGCCGCCGCGTTCGTCGTCGGGACCGCCGCAGCCCAGGAGCAGGAGGAAGGCCTCCTCGAGCGCATCTTCTCCAAGAGCAAGACCGACGAGACCGATCCGATGCAGAACAAGCAATTCGGCGGGACCAACCGCTTCGCCTCCGAGGAATTCCAATCGGCCACCTTCGACGGAGTCAAACCCGCCGAGACGAAGGACTACACCACGCGCTCCTTCTTCGGCGTGAAAAACCCGTGGTTCGGCAACAAGATCTTCGACGCCCCCACCGACAAACTTTCCCAGAAGTCCGACGGCAGTGCCGACAAGACCTTCAGCACCGCCGACTTCCTGGCGAAGTCCTACGAGACCGGCGAAGACGAGAGCAGGCTCGCCGAGACCCGCGTCCCGACCGCGCTCGAACCCCGCGAATTCGCCGTCTTCGACCCCCGCTCCCGCCAGAGTGACTCCACTCAGGAGATGCAGGGCTTCGTCAACAACCTCTCGCAGGACCTTTCCATCGAAGACGTCCGCGCACTCCTGAACAAAGGCCAGGATACGCAGTAAAAAACTCACCGCCCGGATGTCCGACCCATTCTCCGTCCTCGCCGCCAATTGCGCCCAGGTCACCACCGAGGCCGAGCTCCGCAAGAAACTCGCCGAGGACCGCCCGCTCCGCATCAAGCTCGGCGTCGATCCCACCGCCCCCGACATCCACCTCGGACACACCGTCGGCCTCACCAAGCTCCGGCAATTTCAAGACCTCGGCCACCAAGCCATCCTCATCATCGGCGACTTCACCGCCATGATCGGCGACCCCAGCGGCCGCTCCGTCACCCGGCCCCAACTCACCCACCAAGACGTTCTCGCCAACGCCCGCACCTACCAGGAGCAGGCCTTCAAAATCCTCGACACCGACCGCTGCAAGGTCGTCTTCAACGGCGAATGGTTCGAGATGATGGCCTTCGAGGAGGTCATTCGCCTCAACAGCCGCGTCACCCTCCAACAAATGCTCCAGCGCGAAGACTTCCGCGACCGCCTCGACGCCGGCCAGCCCGTCCGCGCCCACGAGATCCAGTATCCCATCATGCAAGGCTGGGATTCCGTCATGATCCAGGCCGACGTCGAGCTCGGCGGCACCGACCAGCTCTTCAACATCCTCGTCGGCCGCGACCTCCAGAAGGACGAGAACCAACCGCAGCAGGTCGCCATGCTCCTCCCCATCCTCGAAGGCGTCGACGGCGTCAAAAAGATGAGCAAGAGCCTCGGCAATTCCATCGGAGTGAACGACGCCCCCAACGACATGTTCGGCAAGATCATGAGCATCCCCGACGCGGTGATGCCCAATTACTACAACCTCCTCCTCGCCGAACCCCTCGACGCCAGCGCCCACCCCATGGACGCGAAGAAATCCCTCGCCCGCCGGCTCGTCACCCGCTTCCACTCCGCCGACGCCGCTCAGTCCGCTTTCGACGATTTCAACACCCGCTTCAGCCAGCGCGATCTCGCCAGCGCCGACCTCCCCGACTTCACCATCGACCCGCAAGCCAGCGACATCGTCTCGATCGTCGTAGCCGCCTACGCCACCTGCTTCCAGACGACCCGCACCCGCAGCGAAGCCCGCCGCCTCGTCGAAGGCGGCAGCATCCAATGGCAGGAAGAAAAGATCACCGATCCCAAAGCGACCTTCGACCCAACCGAACCCGGCACCCTCAAACTCGACAAAAAGCGAGCCGTCCGCATCGGGCAAGGGTAGGGAAGCCGCGCCGCCGGGTTCCCATTTCGTCTCCCAGAGGTTGGCCACGGGGAACGATGTCCTTCCTCACCCAGATCGGTGTCGACACCCAACGGTCCCCTCACCCGACTCGCCTCTGCGGATGACTCGCTCACTCCCGGTTACCGTAGCTGTTCCCACGGCTCCGCCCTTCGGGCTGCCTATCGGCAGGTGCTTTCGCTCGACCCCCGTCGGTTCCAGTGTCTCGCCCTTCGGCGTGAGAACCGTATTCGCATTCGTATTTCCTTCGCGCCCCCGCGCCTCTGCGTGAGAAAATCAACCCCATGAAAATCATCCTAGCCGGCGGCACCGGCCAAGTCGGCACCCTCCTCGCCCGCGCCTACCACGACCTCGGCGACGAAGTCATCGTCCTCAGCCGCTCACCCCGCCCCGCCCCCTGGCGAATGACCCAATGGGACGCCCAGACCCTTGGCCCGTGGACAACCGAACTCGAATCCGCCGACGTCGTCATCGGCCTCGCCGGCCGCAGCGTCAACTGCCGCTACCACCCCACCAACCGCCGCCTCATCCTGGACAGCCGAGTCCAATCCACCCGCATCCTCGGCGAGGCCATCGCCAAAGCCAGCACCCCACCCCGCATCTGGCTCCAATCCAGCACCGCCACGATTTACGCCCACCGTTACGACGCCCCGAACGACGAAGCCACCGGCATCCTCGGCGGCGACGAGCCCAATCTCCCCGACACCTGGCGCTTCAGCCTCGACGTCGCCAACGCGTGGGAGCGCGCCACCCACGAGGTCGAAACCCCGCGCACCCGGAAGGTCCTCCTCCGCTCCGCCATCGTCATGAGCCCCGATCGGGGCGGAGCCTTCGACGTGCTGCGCAATCTCGTCCGCCTCGGCCTCGGCGGACGCGCCGCAGACGGCAACCAAATGGTCTCCTGGATCCACGAAGATGACTTCATCGCCGCCACCCGCTGGATCATCGACCACGAAAATCTTGCCGGCCCCATCAACCTCGCCGCGCCGAATCCCCTCCCCAACGCCGCCTTCATGCGAGCCCTCCGCCGGGCCACCGGCGTCCCCATCGGCCTCCCTGCGACGGAATGGATGCTCGAACTCGGAGCCCGCGCCCTCCGCACCGAAACCGAGCTCATCCTCAAGAGCCGCACCGTCACCCCCGGCCACCTCACCACCAGCGGCTTCGCATTCCAACACCCCACCTGGCCCGAAGCCGCTCAAGAGCTCTGCCGCCGGGCGTAGTCACCCAGAGGGGTCACCAGAGGGGTCAGTCCGTTCATTGGTTCAGTTTTTCATCACCCAGAGGGGTCAGTCCGTTCATTGGTTCAGTTTTTTATCACCCAGAGGGGTCAGTCCGTTCATTGGTTCAGTTTTTCACGTATCTTCCGAACCAAGTCTTCTTCGCTCGACCGAAATCGACGGACAGCTCGCCCAATGTTACTTCGGTGACCGCACCCGATCTGATCAGCCACCCATTCGTCGCCCATGACCGTCCGCGTCTTGATCGACCAGATCAAACCTTGGACGAGCGGATCGCTTGGGCGTAGACGGGCCAGCACCTCCGGCGATAGATCAAGTCGCTTCATTCCTTCGGATAAAAGACGAGTCGCCGCATCTTCGTCGTGAGATTGGCTCGATTGCGGCTCGAAAGAATCTGGCTTACCCGCTGCCACCGTTTCGGCGGCGAGCTGCGTCAATTTCTCGCGAAACGTTTCGCTTCCCAAAAACCATCGACGCTTCACCTCGGTCCTTTGCTCGTCATTCCCTTCGTTTTCTGCGACCTCTCTACTCCGACTTTCCAAGTAGTCTGCGTAGGCCGCCCGATCCGGCGCCGCCAGAAACGACCATCCGTGCGAAGCCATAGCGGCCCCAGGATCGAGCCAAACTGGCAAGTCTTCTCCCTCGATCAGTCGGGGAAAGCTACTCCATTGGTAGTCGGCTAGTCGGCCCACGGAGAAGTCGACGACCCGCGCTCTCGCCGGATTCAAATGAATGTAATCGCTAACCGTTCGCCCGTAGCTCCCAGCTTCGCTCTCGATCGGAATCGCTTTGTAGCGGCCCTGAAATAGGTGTCCCCGCTCGCAGTGCCGCGCATTCGATCTCGCCGTATACGTCCCTTGAAACCACTGCATCCCCCGAACCAAATTCGGCTCAGGCGTGTGGAGGAGTAGATGGTAATGGTTGTCCATCAGCACGTAACTACGAACTCTCCATCCTGTTCGTTCACAAACCTCCGCGAGGGTCTTCAAGAAAGTTCGCCGATCCCGGTCATCCTTGAAAATCGCCTCCCGCCGATCACCTCGGCAAATCACGTGATAGACGGCATCGACATATTCAACTCGAACGGCTCTCGGCATCCGCCCTTCTCCGAACCAGCGTCCCAACCGTCAATCCGTTTCTGAACCAATGAACGGACTGACCCCTTTTTTAAAAACTTCAGTTATCTCACCGCTCCTCGCGCTCTCTACCAAGAAATCCCTCACCGCGGCAAATCCCGATCCTTCGCTTAATGCAGTGCCATTCCGGACTGACCCCTTCGTCTCCATCTTTTCCCCCCGAAAATCGGCTTAAAACAGCGCCATTCCGGACTGACCCCTTTGATTTGACTTTGACCTTCGATGACCCCTTCGACGGACGCAAAAAACCCGCGAGGCTTACGCCCCGCGGGTTTTCCAAAGTCGGTAAGGTTGCGGTTCAGGCAGAAAGTCGGCGGCGGCGAGCGAACGCCACGAGAACGACCAAAGCACCAATGCCCAAAGCGTACTGGTGCGGCTCAGGGACGGCTGTGAGCGAAACGCTGTCGACGTTCCAGTATTCATTGTTACTGTTGTTGAGGGCAATGAGACGTAGGTCGAAACTAGTCGTCCCGGCTGGAGCTGTGATCGAGAAAGTCGAGTAATTTTCCGGTCTCGTTCCACCCTGTGGAGCGCTAAACGAGGCTGAGGTCCCAGCGGCTGTCGACGCCGTCAAATCTGATCCGTAACCCCAGCGGGCGTTAGAATTTCCAAACAAGTTGATGTCTGCATTTGACTCCGTGTTAGCCAAAAACCCCGCTCCATTCAAGGCTACGAAGGCGCGGACGTAGTCAGAAACGTCGGCTCCGTTCCCAGAAGAGCCTGACGTCGAGGAGAGTTGTAGAGTCAATACGAAAGATCGCCCCGCAAAGGCCGACAGATCGAGCGCATCGAAATTCACGGTTCCAGTGCCGTCATTAGTCTGCCATGAGCGGCTACCTTCGAGAATTCGCTGGTTTGCTGGGGAATCACTTGAACCAGGTGAAGTGGAGAAGGAGCTGTTTGTCCCGGAGACGGAGACGCCCGCCCAAGTATCGCCCGAAGCTTCAAAACCTGAGAAAGCAACGAGTTGGGCTTGTAATCCGCTGGCTGCAAGAATCAATGTGGAGGCTGCTGTGAGTAGTGTTTTGGTCATTTAGTTTGTTTGGTTGAATTTTCGCGTTTCGTGTTTGTCCCGAGATCAGCAGAAGGCATGCCACGTTCGGACCCTACCGGATCGCTGACCGCTCACGAACACTCTTGGACGCCACTTTGCTCAGCAACATTCCCACTGTGACAAGTTCGTTTCATTGCCAAAGGGGTCAGCCAAAGGGGTCAGTCCGTTCATTGGTTCAATTTTCTAAACGCCAAAGGGGTCAGTCCGTTCATTGGTTCAATTTTCTAAACGGAACCCATTCTCGGCACGGTCGAAGGGGTCAGTCCGTGCATTGGTTCAATTTTGCCGCGACTGTCGAAGGGGTCCGGAATGGCACTGTTTTGAGCGGGTTTTCGGTTAAGAGCGCAAGGAGGTGAGGACGGCTTGGAGGCCGTCCCGCGCGAGATCATTGGCAACCGGGGTCTTTTCGATCAACGCTGGCGGTCGAAGGGGTCAGTCCGTTCATTGGTTCAGTTTTGCCTCGATGCAGCGCTGCGGGTGGCGATTTTTTCCCCCCTGGCTAAAACAACTCACCTGGCGCATCCGGCGGGGCGGTGTCGAGGTCGGGGTCCGGCATCGGGAGCGGGGCGTCGTCGACGATCGGGCCCTCGTAGCGGGGGCGGGAAGGTTGGTCGGGATTCTCGACCGCGGCCGGGATCGGGTCGACCGGTCGCCCGCGCGGGCGGGGTGCCGCGACGTTCGAGACCGCGATTCGCCGGGGAGTCCCGGGTGGGGCGGGTTCGATGTCTTCGTTGGCGACGTATCCGGTCGCACCGGACTCCAACTGGACTCGACTGAATCCATATTCCCAGCGCAAAACCGCAATTTGGTCGCCAAGCGTCAAACGCTCATTCGGGCCGCCGGCTTGCTGGGGGCCGTAGGTCCAAAACGGAGCCCCGCCGCGGACGACGAGGGAAATCGGTTCCTCGCCCGGAAGAAAATTCACTCCGGCGCAGCCTGCGACGAGCAAAGACAAGAGCGCGCCAAGCGACCGCCTCATCGCGCCAAATCGCTTTGGTAAAGCGCCTCGAGCTGTGCCGCCAGCCGCCGGGCATCGAAAGTCGTTCGCACCAGCGGCAGCGCCGCCGCCGCGAGATCGCTCCTCGCGTCCCGGTCGCTCAGCAGTTCGATCACGGCTTCCCGAAGGCCCGCGACGTCACCCGGCGGCACGAGACGGGCCGCGCGTGGGTCTCCCCCCACGAGTTCGATCATCCCGTCGACTGCCGTGGCGATGACCGGGACACCCGACGCCATCGCTTCGAGCACCGTCATCGGTAGTCCTTCGAACCGCGACGGCAACACGAGCAAATCCAGAGCCGCATACACGGCCCGCCGCTCGATCACGCGACCGAGAAACCGCACTCGGCCCCCCATGGGCGCAGCGAGACCGCGCAAGCTCGCCGCGTCCGGCCCGTCTCCGAAGATCGCGAGTGTCGCGTCGTCCCGATCCGCCAGCACGGAGCGCATCGCCTCGATGAGGAGGTCGAAGTTTTTCTGATGAACCAAGCGACCCACGGCGCCGACCACGAGCCCCGCCTCCGGGAGCCCGAATTGCCGCCGCGCCGCCGCGCGCTCGACCTCCGACGGCGGAGAGAAGACCGTGAGGTCGACGCTGTTCGGCAGATACGTCACGCGCTCGGCGGGGACGCCTTCCACGTCCACGGCGAAACGCTCGACCGACCGCGAGACGGCCAGGACGCGCGTCGAGAGACGGTTGAACGCCGCGTCGACGAAGGTGGCAATCCGCGAATCCGTCCGGAAGGCGTCGTTGCACTGGTCGTGGTGGTAAATGACCCGCACGCGCGCGAGGGCGGCGATGGGTTTGGCGATCCAGTTCGCGCCGAAGAGGTGGCATTGGACGACGTCGAACCGCCCCCGCCGGAGCAATCCCGGAAGCCGCCAGAGGTATTCTGGAGGCCATTTTCGCCGCGAAAGGGAATGAACCGGCACGCCGATTCCGCGAAACGCCGCGGCAAAAAAGCCGTCCCCGTGCATGGCGGCCACCTCGTGCTGGAAGCGCTCCGGATCGGTGAATTTCACCAAATTGAGCAGCGCCGTCTGCGCCCCACCGAGGTCCAAACTGTCGATGACGTGCAGGACGCGGATCATTCCCGGCGACTTTTCGCGATCCGCCCCCGCGACGCGAGCGCAAACCCGCCGACCGCCGCCGCCACGACAACAAACGTCCCGGGCAACCAGAGGATCGCGTCGGCGAACACGGCGTTCTCGCTCGCATCCGGCGCAGCCGATCGCAATCGCCCGGTGAGCGCGGCGAAGAGCAGCCCCGCCGCGCCGTAAGCCAGGTTGAACGCCACCCCGCGGAAGCTCAGGACCGTGGCGCGGAGTTCCGAGGCGGTCCAGGAGTTGAGGTAGTGCGAGACGAAGAAACTCAGCATCGGGAAAGCGGCGCCGAGCGGGAGGACGGCGAGCACGCCCCAACGCGGGACCGCGAACGCCACGGCGATCAGGCCGGCGAGCATCAGTCCACCGAGTACGGCAAAATTGCGCGGCGCCGAGCCGCCCCGCACCATTTTCCGCGCTACGGGTGCCGCCACGAATCCGAGCAGCGCCATGCCCGCGCCGATGACACCGAACAACACTTCGGGTAGGAGAATCAGCCGCAGGTAATTGCTTTCAAACGTCATGAACAACCGCACAAGGCTGTCGCAAACGACCGCCGCAAGCAGCACGAGCAGAATCCGCCGGTCGGTCACGACAAAGCGCGCCCCGGCCCAAACGTTGGCGACGGCCAACCTCATCCGCCGGAGGCCCCCAGATCCCGGAGGGCGAGGCTCCGCCGAGCCGTGATCTTCACCCAGCGCGCCGTCCCCGTCCGAAACGCCCACCTCCCGCATCGCCAGCGCCACGAGGAAGCACCCGATCGACATCGCGAACGTCACGAAGACCGGCCACCGCGCCACGTCCGCCGCCGCGGGTCGCCAGCCCGAGCCAAACCACTCCGCGACTCCGCCGATGAATTCCGCGTCGTAGAGCGCCCCGCCCGCGACCATTGCCACGAAGAAAGCGCCCGATTGCCAGCGAGTGAGCGATTCCAACACCGTCGGCCAGCCTTCCTCCCGGTCCTCCGGCGGCAGCGAATCGTAGGCCAATGCCTCGTCCGCCCCGCTCGCCGAAGCCTCCGCCGCGCCGCTGAGAACGCGATTGATCACCAGCAACCAGAAAAGCAGATCCGCAGTCCCGGTTGGCGCAAAGCTGAAGATCGCCAGCTCCACCACCATGAGGCCCGCCGCCATCACGACCATCCGCTTGCGACCGATCACGTCGGCGAGCGCGCCGGACGGGATTTCGAGCGTCACGATGGTGACCGCCCACACGACGTTGAGCAGAGCGTATTGCTCGAGGGTGAGTCCGAGATCGAGGAAGAGGACGCCGAGAATCGGGTAGTAGAACCGCGCGTTGAACAACACACGGAACGCCACGAAGAGCGGGATATTCCGATTCATCAGCGGATCAATGCGCTTGGGAACCGCGAATGGACGCGAATGAACGCGAATCCGGAGCCTGAATTAGACTGCGGGCCCCCAATCTTTCATGATGGTCATCCTCAGGTCTGCGTTGGCTCGGCGGGAGCCTCGCCCTCCGGGATACGGGCCAGCGTTGTGGGGAGAAGGTGCCGGTTCCCGCACCCGGAGGCTGACGACGTCGACCCTCACCCCCCCTTCCGCGTCATTCGCGTTCTTGGCGGGCAACGAATTTGGGTTCCTCCGCGGAATCAAAATCCCGGGCCGGTCCGAGTCTGCTGCACCGGCGCGCTCGTCGTCGGGGCAGCCGCCGCCGTCGTCGTCGTCCGGCCCCGGTCGATCGGCTGCACGACCGGAGGCCGCGGCGAGATGTCCTGGATCACGACGACGCCGACACCATCGGTGCTCTTGTCGTCGGACATCGCGATGTAATTCAGCTTGCGATTGACCCGCGAGAAGATCCACTCGCCGTTGAATTTCGCGTAGCGCACCTGCAGGCCCTTCTGCGCGGCCACGATCGGCACGTCGCCACCGAAGCGTGAAGGCGGACCGTAGGATTCCATCAGGTAATTTCGGATGCCGACCCAACCGCCGGCGCGGGTGAGCGTATTCACGCCCGGTCCGTTGAAATAGCGGATCTCGAGCTTGCGGAGTTTGTTCTCGTAGAACGACGCCACCATGTTCGAGATCTGCGGGATCGGGTTGTAAATCTCGTAAACGTCCATCCCGTCGATCTGGATCGGCACCCGTTGGACCTGCGAGAAGACGGCCAATTTGCCGGGTTGGTCGCCGAGCTGAATCCCCTCGAGGTCGAACCCGAGAATCGCGCGCTCCTCGTCAGTGAGGGTCGGATTCATCGACGCACAGCCCACCATTGTCACCATCGCACCCACTGCCAAAATCCAACCGAGTTTCATATGAAAGGGAGTCGTAAAACAAAAGTCCGGTCCCCGACAAGCTCCAACCTCGCCGGTTGTGGCTTCCAAATTGCTCACCCGACCCCTACTTCACCCTATAAAACCATGCGCCGATCCTTCCTTCCCCTCCTCGTCCTGACCCTCGCCCTCACCGCCCTCGCGCCCGCCCGCGCCTGGGACGGCCTCGGTCACATGATCGTCAACCAGATCGCCTACGACAACCTGACCCCCGCCGCGAAAACGAAGGTCGACAAGTCCATCGCCGACTTCAATCGGCGCGAGAAATCCGAATACACCTTCGTCGTCGCCGGCTGCTACATGGACGACATTCGCGGTGAGACCCGGGACTACAACGCCTGGCACTACATCAACCTCCCGTTCACCCGCGAAGGCCTCCCGCTCCCGCCCGAATCCGAGGTCAACGTCCTCTGGGCCATCAAAAAATGCCTCGCCATCATCGACGGCCGGGCCACCGACTCGAAGGTCGACCGCGACCGCGCTCTCGTCATGCTCACCCACCTCGTCGGCGACGTCCACCAGCCGCTCCACACCACCAGCAACAACGACGATCGCGGCGGCAACATGGTAAAAATCCCCAACCTCATCGACCCCGAGCTCGCCATCTTCAACAGCGAGGGCAACCTCCATTGGTTCTGGGACATCGGCTACCGCGCCGGCATGACCGGGGATGGAACCGGGGTGACCGGCCTCTTCGCCGCGCCGCTCTACTCCCGCGACGCGCCCGTCGAAGGCCACCTCAAAGCCATGGACCTCGTCCGCGAGAAAGCCACGGAATTCGAGAAAAAATATCCCGCCGCCACCCTCGGCCAACCCGCCACGCCGGAGGAATGGGTCGCCGAGAGCCACGAGATCGGCTTCGACACCGGCTACGGCAAACTCCCCGGCGGCCCCGATACCAACCCGGTCCTCCTCACGTCCGACTACGTCGAACCCGCCCGCACCATCGCCGAAAAACGAGTCACTCTAGCCGGCTACCGCCTCGCCAACCTCTTGAACGAACGCTTCCGCTGACCCGCACTCCGCCGCCGGAGGCCCCCAAAAACCCGGAGGGCAGCCGGAGCGAAGCGGAGACAGTCGGGAAACTCTCCGACAACGCTCCCGCCGAGCCGTGACTGTCACCCATAACGGCGCCTCACCCCACCGCCTCCCGCAACCCGGCCGCCTCCCGCAACCCAGCCGCATAAGCCCCAAAAACCAGCCGGATCTGATCCCGCACTCTCACGAATTCCGCCAGCACCTCCTCGTCGCTCCCCGTCGCGTGCGCCGGATCGTCGAAGCCCCAATGGTAGCGCCGAATCTGACCCGGAAACACCGGGCACGCCGCGTCGGCGTTCCCGCACACCGTGATGACCGTCGCAACACCCGCCTCGAGGTATTCGTCCAGATGCTTCGACCGGTGATCCGCCAAATCGATCCCGATCTCCGCCATCACCCGGATCGCCAATGGGTGAACGAATCCCGCGGGCTTCGACCCCGCGCTTCGCACCTCGACGAGATCGCCCGCCGCCGCCCGTAGAACCCCCTCCGCCATGTGGCTACGGCAGGAATTCCCGGTGCAAAGAATGAGGACGGTCGGCTTCATGACGGTTGGCGAGTTCAAGCGACCTAGCAGCAACCGGTGCCTTCGCCGCAGCCGCTCTCGACGGACGAGTCGGCTCCCCCCTCGCCGTCCGGCAAACAAACGTCCATCGCCAGACAGGCCGTCCGCTTGTTTGCCAAGCTGAAGGCGAGCGTCCCGTCCACGACGCGCACCCCATCGACCGCGAAGAGCGAGATGGAATTCTCCTGACACTCGACCTGCACCTCCGGATCGTCGCTCCCCAGGATCGATCCAGCTTGCTCGATGATGACCCCAAGCTTGGCCGCCGGCAGCCGGTGGTCCGTGTCGTGCGCCACCCAGACCTGCAGGGAGACGAAGGCCTGCTGACGCGTTTTCCCACCGCAATCCACGAAAGTCTTCAGAGTCCGCCCGACTTCGGTCACGTGCGCGTGCGACGGGACCGAGCCACCGCCGGGAAGGATAAATGCCAGGTTCGCGTCGGGGTGATCGGTCAGGGTTTGGTGGAATTCGGATAATTTCATGGTGTCAGGTTGGGTTTGAGGTGGGCATTGGATCCAAGCACTCGCGATCGCCGATCGCCCGGGTTTCGAGTTCCAGACGAAGCTCGTCGAGCTTCGCGAAGGGGAGTGCGGTCAGAAGCTCGAGGCGCCTTTGGATCTGCCGCGCCACCTGCCAGAATGCGTCCACCCGTTCCGCCTCCGATCCCGGCACCGCCGCCGGATCCGGCGATCCCCAATGCGCCAGGATCGGACGCCCCGGCCACACCGGACAAACCTCCCGCGCGCTGTCGCACAACGTGACGACAAAATCGAAATTCACGTCCTCGAATTCCTCCCAAGACTTGCTGCGCGCCGACGCGACGTTCAGCTGAAACTCTTCCTCGAGCACCCGCAGCGCCAGCGGATGCGGAGCGGGTCTGGGATCGCTCCCCGCGCTGAACGCTTCGAACCGCTCCGGCGCAAGCCTCGTCATCAGCGCCTCGGCCAGAATGCTCCGCGCGGAATTCCCCGTGCAAAGAAACAGGATCTTGAATCGCTTCATCGCGCCGCCCCCACGACCCGCGTCGCCACCCGCTCGTCGGCACCGCATTTCTTCAGCGACGCCAACCGCTTCAGATCGTCCCGAAACAACCGGTCCGACGTCACGCAATCCTGAAGGCACCTCAGGTTCGCCGCCAACTCCGGCGAAGGTTTCTCCGGCAGACTGTAGATGATCCACGTCCCCCGCCGCTCGGTCACCACCATCCCGCGCTTGCGCAGGTAGGCCAGGTGCTGGGAAACCTGCGTCTGCGGCAGCTCGAGAACGTCCTGGAAATGACACACGCACAGCGGCTCGTGAGTCAGCAGATGCACGATGCGCAGCCGCGTCGGCTCGCACAGGCACTCGTAGATTCGGATCAATTCCACGGGGCAAATATGCCTTTTGGCGCATATTCGTCAATGCGAATGTATTGGGTCGTCATTTTCAGCACCGCCCATTTCCCCGACCAAAAACCCATCCGCGCGATTGCACACCTCATCGTTCCTGTGACAGCTTGCGCCCAGGCATGGACGGCACCGCGGCACTCTCGATCACCTTCCTCGGCACCGGCACCTCCCACGGCGTTCCCATGATCAATTGCGACTGCGACGTCTGCCGGTCCGACGACCCGCGCGACCAACGCACCCGCACCGCCGCCTTCGTCCGCACGGCCACCACCGCGTTCGCCATCGACACCCCCCCCGACTTCCGCACCCAGGTCCTCCGCGAGGGCATCCGGCGCCTGGACGCCATCGTTTACACGCACTCGCACACCGACCACGTCATGGGATTCGACGACCTGCGGCGCTTCAGCGAAGGCGGCACGATCCCGATCCACGCCGACCCCGCGACGCTCACCGACCTGCGGCGGGTTTTTCAATTCGCGTTCACCGCCCAGCACACCTGGCCCGGCTACGTCCGCCCCGACGCCCACGAGGTCACCGCGCCTTTCACCATCGGCGACGTCGAGCTCACGCCCGTCACCCTCCCGCACGGCCGGTTCGACGTCACCGGCTACGTCCTCGCCGTCGGCGGCCGCAAGCTCGCCGCCTACTTCACCGATTGCCACGCCGTCCCGCCCCCCGCGATCGCCGCCGCCCGCGACGTCCCCGTCCTCATCATCGACGCCCTCCGCCACCAGCCGCACCCGACCCACCTCACCGTCGAGCAGGCCACCAGTTTCGCCCGCGAAATGAACGCCGGCCGCACCTACTTCACCCACATCTGCCACGATCTCGGCCACGCCGCCACCGAAGCCGATCTCCCGCCCGACATCCGCCTCGCGCACGACGGGCTGACGATTCAAATCCCGTGAGAGCGCTCGCCGCCCGCGTCGCCCTGATCCTCTTCGGAGCCGCACGCCTCGCCGTCGCGAGCCCCGAGTCCGACGCCACGATCGTCCTCTACAACCGCAACGACGCCGAATCCCGCGACCTGGCGAAATACTACGCCGAGCGGCGCGAGATCCCGTTCAGCCAGGTCCTCGGCCTCAACGTTTCGACCGACGAGGAGATCACGCGCGACAGCTACCTCGTGACCATCGAAGCCCCGGTCCGCGGCGCGTTCACCGACCGGAATTGGTGGACCCGGGAGCGCGGTGCCGACGGCAACCAATTCGTCGCCACGGCCAGCAAACGCTTCGTCGCCATCATGCGCGGCGTTCCGCTGAAAATTTCGCCCGACAGCCGCGAAAGCACCACCGCACCCGGCGAGATCAAGCCCGGTTCGCCCATCGCCACCCTCTTCAAACACAACGAAGCCTCCGTCGATTCCGAGCTCGCCGCCCTCTTCGCGCTCACCGACGAACGCCCCTCGGTCGTCGCGAATCCCTACTACCGCCGCCTCACCCCGATCCTCGCCCAACCCCCCGGCGCCAGCCCGCTCCTCGTCTGCCGCCTCGACGCCCCGACCGCCGACACCGTGCGCGCGATGATCGACGACGCCATCGCCACCGAGAAAACCGGCCTCTGGGGCTGGGCCTACGTCGACGCCCGCAACATCACGTCGGGCGGCTACAAGGAGGGCGACGATTGGCTCATCGAAGTCTCCCGCTCCATGCGGCAGCGCGGCATCCCCGTGATCTCCGACTTTTCGCCCGAGATCTTCCCCGCGGGTTACCCCATCACCGACGCCGCCGTTTACTACGGTTGGTATACGCAGAACGTCGCCGGAGCCCTCGCCGCCCGCGGCTTCTCGTTTCTCCCCGGAGCCGTCGCCTGCCACCTCCATTCCTTCAGCGCCAGCACGCTCCGCAACCCAAAGAAAACCTGGTCCGCGCCCATTCTGGTCCACGGAGCCGCCGCCACCGTCGGCAACGTCTACGAACCCTACCTGAGCCTCACCGCGAATTTCGACGTCCTCCAGGACCGCCTCATGACCGGCCTCACCCTCGCGGAATCCGCCTACGCCTCCATGCGCGGGCTCTCCTGGATGGGCATCGTCCTCGGCGACCCGCTCTACCGCCCTTACGCCCAGTGGATCGACAACCCCGGCGCCCCCGCCCGATCGAATTGGCAAAAATACCGAAACGCCGTCCTCGCCGGCGGCGACAATCCCACCGACGCCGCCGACCAGCTCCGCGCCCTGGCCCAGGAAACCGGCGACTCCATGTTCCTCGAAGCCCTCGGCCAAGCCTACGCCGGCGAGCGAAAATACGGTCCGGCCATCAAGGCCCTCGAAGCCGCCGCCAGGATGGAGCGCTCCACCGCCATCCGCTTCCGCCTCGCCCTCGAACGAATCGAAATCCACCAAAGAGCCAACGACAAACCCGCCGCAAAAATGGTCCTATCCGAGGCCCTGGGCGACTTCCGAACCCCGGCCCAGACCGCGATCCTGGACAAAATCGCCTTGGATCTAAACTAAGCCCGACGCAGTCGGGCAAAGCCCATCCAACCCTGTCATGCTGAGCGAAGCGAAGCATCTCTGGCTCACACTCCTCACCTCACCGCCTCCCCAGTGATCGACTACCCCGCCACCCTCCTAGATCCAAACAGCCGCGTCGCCGAAGCCACCACCCCACCCCTCGACCTCACCGGCGGCGAACTCGACATCCAGGCCCGTTGGTTCGCCGGAGCCTTCGGCAGCCGCTGGACCACCACCGACGGACGCCCCGCCGAACTCCTCGAATTCGGCACCTGGAACCACGAGGCCGGCCCCGACTTCGTCGGCGCCACCGTCCGCTTCGGCGACGACCCACCCCGCCGCGGAGCCATCGAGATCGACACCGATGTCCGCGACTGGGACCACCACGGCCACGCCATCAACCCCGCCTTCGACGACACCATCCTCCACGTCTTCCTCCGCCGCCCCGCCGCCCGCAGCTTCACCCGCACGACCGCCCACCGCGACGTCGCCCAGGTCGAACTCCACGCCGACACTCCCGTCCGCGGCCCGACCCCACCCACCCGCCTCGTCACCGACGACCCCGCCCGCGCCTCCGCCCTCCTCCACGCCGCCGCCCACCACCGCCTCCGCCACAAAGCCGCCGTCCTCGCCGAAGCCGCCCGGCTCCGCGGCCGCGACAACGCCTGGTTCGAAGCCATCGCCGTCGCCCTCGGCTACAAGCGCAACAAACTCCCCTTCCAGCTCGTCGCCCAACGCGCCAGCCTCGCCGCCGCCCGCGCCCCCGGCGGCGAGGGCCTCCTCTTCGGCCTCGCCGGCTTCCTCGCCACCGACGGCCGCCACCCGAAGGACCCCGGGATCCGCACCGCCCTCCGCGCGCTCTGGGACGACTGGTGGGACCACCGCGCCCGCCTCGAACGCCTCGTCCTCCCCGCCACCCAATGGAACCTCGCCGGCATCCGACCCGCGAATCACCCCCACCGCCGCCTCGCCGCCCTCCACGCCATTGCGACCCATTGGAAACCCATTCGGTCCGCGCTCGAGGCCGCCGATTCCAAAAAATTCCAAGCCGCCCTCGCCACCCTCACCCACCCCTTCTGGGACGCCCACTACACCCTCGCCGCCGCCCCGCTCCCCAAACCCGTCGCCCTCCTCGGCACCCAGCGCATCACCGACATTCTCCTCAACATTTTCTACCCCATCACCAGCCTCGACGCGCCCGAAGCCTGGACCCGATACCTCGCCGAACCCGGCCCACCCATCGCCACCACGATGTCCACCACCGCCAACGCCTTCTTCGCCCGCAACGACCGCAAGTTCCTCCACTCCGCCGTCCACCAACAAGGCCTCCTTCAGCTCCAACGCGACTTCGACGAAAGCCCCGACCCCGCCACCCTCCTCGACACCTGGCGAACCACCGTGGAATTGGCTTCCAGCCAATCACCAACCCAACCCGGCTGAAAGCCGCTGACCCTTCACCCCCGCCCCGCCACCAACCGCCGAGCCGACGCCACGCTGTCGATCCCGTCGACCCCCTTGTCCCGCCGGACCCCCTTGATTCGCGGGAACCGCATCGCCAACCCACTCGAATGTCGGTCGCTCTCGTTCAACGAATCGAACGCGATCTCCAGCACGATCCGCGGCTCGACGTCGTAGACCCGACCCCGCTGACGCACCACCAGCCCGAGCAGTTCCTCGGTCAGCTCCGCGATCTCCACGTCCGTCAATCCGCTGTAAGCCTTTCCGATGTTCGCCAACCCGCCCTTGGCGTCCCGCACCGCAAACGTGTAATCGCTCAGCACCCCGACGCGCTTCCCGTGCCCGTATTCCGCCGCCACGATCACGCAATCCAACGTCGCGAACGCCTTCTTCAACTTGATCCACGAGAGCCCCCGCCGCCCCGGCGAATACGCGCTCGTCGGATCCTTCGCAATGAGACCCTCGTTCCCCCGCGCCCGCGCCGCGTCGAACGCCGCGTCGATCTCCTCCGCCGACCCCGCCGCCACCAGCGGCACCGCGCTCAACAATCCTTCCAACCCTAGCGCATCCAGCACCCGCCGCCGCTCCGCCAATTCCTCCCGAAAAACCGACCGCCCCTCCGCCCACAAAACGTCGAACGCCAGGAACGAAACCGGCACCTCGTTCGCCATGAACAGATCCCGTTCCTTCCGCCCCAAGCGTCGCTGCAGCTCGAAAAACCCCAGCGGCTTCCCGTCCTGCCAAGCCAGCATCTCGCCATCCAGCACGAACTCCCGCCCCGTCGCCACCGCCGCCGCCGCCATCTCCGGAAAGGTCGCCGTCACGTCCTTCAGCTCCCGCGAAAAAATCCGGCACTCCCCACCCGCCACGTGCATCTGCGCCCGGATCCCATCCAATTTATCTTCGAGCCAGACCGTCCCCGTCGCCCCACCAAGCCGACCCCACACCGCCGCCGCATCCGGCTCCGGACTCGCCAGCATCGCCTTCATCGGTCGAAACGGCCGCAGCTCCACCGAGTCCAACGACCCCGCCCGCGCCCGCACCGCCGTCTCCCCCAGATCGCCGAGCAACATATTCCCCTCCCGCACCACCGCCCCATCGACCCCGAAAGCCTCCGCAATCGCCTCCTCGACCAGCCCCTCCTTCAAACCAATCCGCAGCTCCCCGGTGAGAATCGTCACCAACACCTTCGCCTCCCCCGCCGAGATCCGCCGCAACATCTCCTCGAGCAGCCCCCCCTTCCCCATCGGCCCCCGCGCCGCCTCCAACTTCCGCAGAAACCCATCCACCTCCAAAATGGAGGGCGAAACTCCACCCCCGGAGGGCGAGGCTCCCGCCGAGCCACGTCCACCCCCGGAGGGCGAGGCTCCCGCCGAGCCGTAGCCTCCACCCAGCGCCTCCGCGGTCGTCAACCCCAAATCATTCCACCGCCGCGAAATCGCCGAAAAATCCCCCGGCGACAACCCCGACACCGCCAGCACCGCCCGCCGAATCACCGCCCACCCGACCCGCAAGGGCCGCGCCGCCACCTGCGAAAACGCGTTGCCCGTCAGCCACACCGCCGCCACCCGCAACTCCGCGTCCCCCAACCCGGCAAAGAACTCCCGCAAGATCCGCACCTTCTCCAGCTTCCCCGTCGTCCGCCCAATCCCCTCACAAACCGCGCAAAACGCTCCGAATCCGCCGACCTCGACCGGCTCGACCGGAGCCCCAAGCGCCTCGTTCACCCGCGCCCCCGCCACCGCCGCCTCCCGCTTTTTGGGCAGAGCCAACTCCAACTGATTATCCCCCGTCAGCGCCCAAGCCTCCACCCCCCGCTCGCGCAGATCCGCCGCGAATTCCCGCGCGTATCCGTGCAGCGTCAGCACCCGCTTCGGCCCCACCGCCTCCACGTGCCGCAGCAGATCGTCATACCCCGCGTGATCCGACAGCGGAAACGCCGCGTCAGCCTGATACCGAAACTTCGCCCCCGGATTCATCGCCCACCCCGAAAGCATCGCCACCCGCCGGTTCCGGATTTTCCGCAGCATCGCCGACCCGTTCACGTTCGGCGGACAGATGAGAGCATGACCCGACACCGCCCCGGCCTCGTATTTGCGATACTCCGGAAACGAGATCCCCAGCCCCTCGTAAACCCGCGTCATCTTCCAGACCGCCCCGTGCAGCATGATCGGAACCCCCGCCGTCGACAGCGCCGACAGGATCTCCTGAGCCTTCCCCAGCGAATAACCCAGCAGCACCGGCACGTCCCCCTCCTCCAGCGCCTCCCGCGCGAATTTCACCACCCCCGCGATCACCTCCTCCGCCGGCGGAAACACGTAGTGCGGCAACCCAAACGTCGTCTCCATGATGAGCGTCTCCGCCGGCACCGCCTCCGCCACCTCCGACGACAGCCCAGCCCGTAGTTTGAAATCCCCCGTGTAAAGCAAAGAACCCGCCGCTGACTCGATCAGACACTGCGCCGAACCCAGCACGTGCCCCGCCGGAACGAGCGTCATCGCAAAGTTCGAAAACTCCCGCCGCTCGTGCCACCCCAGCACGTGCTCCGTCCCCACCGGCACCCCCAGCCGAGCCCGCATCAACCGCGAAGTCCCGTCCGTCAGAATCGACTCCCGGTGCCGCCCCGTGTGGTCGGAATGCGCGTGCGAAACAAACGCAAAGTCCGTCGGCCCCCGAGGGTCCAGCCAAAGTCCCGAAGCCCCCAGCTCCGGCAATTCCACCCCCCGAGAATAACGCACCTCAATCACGTAGAAACTACGCAACTCCCAAGTCCGCAGGACGCCCGAAGGGCAAACCAAAACCCGGAGGGCGAGGCTCCCGCCGAGCCGTGATCTTCACCCCAACGCTGCAAACGTTCCCAGGACGCCGAATCCATTCAACCACGGCTCAGCGGGAGCTTCGCCCTCCGGGTTATGGATTCCCTTCGGGAAGAATCACCACCGCAACTCCGCGACCTCCCCTTGAAACGTCCAATCCTCGGCCCGCTCCACCAACCCATGCCGCACCGGATTCGACCGCGCGTATTCCCACTTCGCCGAATAGCTTTCGCTCCGCCGCAACTGCGTATCCCAATGCCCACTCTGCCAAATCGATTCACCCAGCTCCCGCGTCACCAACGACTTCCAGTAGCGCACCCACCGAGTCGGATCGTTCAACCCCGCCACCCCCGGCCCGCAAAACAAGTGAAGATGCTCCGGCAAAATCACGTATTTCCCCACCCGCCACTCCCCGGCAGCCACCCAAGCCTTGCGAAGCACCCCGTGCATTTCCGGCGTAGTCAGCACCCGCTGCCGCCCCTTCGTGCAAACCGTCAAAAACACAATGATCGGCGTATTGCACCGCTCGATAGACGCCAGGTGCACCGGCCGCCTGCGGCCGACATCGTCCAAACCGGAGGGCGAGGCTCCTGCCGAGCCGTGATCAATCACCCAAACCTCCCGATCATTCTCAAAACGGCCGCCACGCCCACAAAGCCACGGCTCGGCGGGAGCCCCGCCCTCCGAAAGAAAAGCCCAGCGGCTCCCGGCGCCTCACGACGACCGCCGCAACTCCCCCGTCACCTCATACCGCGCAAACTCGTCGATCCGCCCCTGATGCCGACCGCCCTGAAATTCCGTCCGCAACCAGATGTCCACGATGTCCAACGCGATCTCGATCGACGTCATCCGCTGCCCGATCGACAAAACATTCGCGTCATTGTGCATGCGTGAAAATTCCGCCGTCTGCGAGTTCCAGCAAAGCGCGCACCGCACCCCCTTCACCTTGTTCGCCGCGATCGCCTCCCCGTTCCCGGAGCCCCCCAGCACGATCCCGCGATCCGCGTCACCGCGCACCACCGCCTCGGCCGCCGGAATGATGAACAACGGATAATCCGTCGCCTCCGCCGAATCCGTCCCACAATCCAGCACCTCGTGCCCAGCCGCCCTCAAGTGCTCGATGATCCGCCGCTTGTAGGCAAACCCCGCGTGATCCGATCCAATGGAAATTTTCATCTTGCGCCCTAAGCTGCGATTGATTCATCGCGCGTCGGACGCGAAATCCCCGTCATCGTCAACAACGGCAGAAAGTGCGACCGATCATCCTCTCCGCTTACGATCACCGTCGTCTGTTTTCGCGTGAATGAGATAAAATCCCGGTGTGGCACCAAGTAGGACTGCCCGTCTGCCATCCGAATCTCGAACGGGTCATTCGACTCGATCGCATCTTTCACCCGCTCAACCGTCATGTCCGTAAACTGCAACCAAACGCTCGTGACATCAAAGTAAATTAGGCCCCCACGGCCAGCCTCGGTCGCGCCACATCACTGAAAGGCCGCTGCGCCTCGAGCCCCAACTCCCGCATCAGATCCAGATCCTCGTTCACCTCCGGATTCCCCGCCGTGAGCAGTTTCTCGCCGTAAAAAACCGAGTTCGCCCCCGCGAAGAAGCACAACGCTTGCGCCTCCCGCGACAGAATGGTCCGCCCCGCGGAAAGCCGAATTTTCGCCTTTGGCAAAGTCATTCGCGCCGTCGCGATCAGCCGCACCAACTCGAACGGATCGATCGGCACCGCGTCCTCAAGCGGCGTCCCCGGCATCGGCATCAGGCAATTGATCGGCACGCTCTCCGGCACCGGATCGAAATTCGACAGCACCTCCAGCATCCGCAGCCGGTCCTTCTCCGACTCCCCCATCCCCAGAATCCCGCCGCAACAAACCGCCATCCCCGCCCGCTGCACCGATCCGATCGTATCGAGGCGATCCTGAAACGAGTGCGTCGTCACGATGTTGCCGTAATGCTCCGGCGACGTGTCGATGTTGTGATTGTAAGCCGTCACGCCCGCGTCACGCAGCTGCTCCGCCTCCGCGTCCCCGACCTGACCCAGCGTCACGCACACCTCCATCCCCAGCTTGCTCACCTCGCGAATCGTCTCGAGGACGGTTTCGAACCGCGGATCCCCCGCGCGCACCCCTTTCCACGCCGCCCCCATGCAGAACCGCGTCGACCCATTCGCCCGAGCCTGCTCCGCGATCGGCATCACCTCCGCCGCCGTCATCAGCTGCTCCCGCTCCACCCCAGTCTGATACCGCGCACTCTGAGCGCAATATTTGCAATCCTCCGAGCACCCCCCCGTCTTCACGCTCAACAAAGTGCAAAGCTGCATCTCCCGTTCCGGCCAATTGGCCCGATGAACCCCCCGCGCCGCCTCGATCAAATCGAAAAACGGTCGGTCATAGATCTCCTTCAATGCAGCAAACGTCGCCATCCGGAATTTCTAAACCCCCACCCAAATTCCGCAATCCCAACCTCACACCCAACCTCACACCCAACCTCACACCCAACCTCACACCCAACCTCGCGCCCAACCTCACGCCCAACCTCACACTCAGCCCACCACCATACGCGCCAGCCCTCAATCGTCCCAACGCAACCGCCCATCGTCGCTCCAATCACCCACACCAATTACCCACAAACCATTTGCGCCATCACCGATAAAACGTAACGGCCGTTACGTTTTATCGGTGATGGTCTTCGTCGGCAGAATCGCCGATCTCGATTTCTGGCCCGCAACCTGCAAGCCCCTCACGTCATCATGAAAGCTCGGGAAAAAACTCGCACCCCGCTCGTCGGCTGGATCGCGTGGGGAGTCGTCTCGCTCTTTTACCTCTACGAATTTCTCATCCGCGTCGCTCCCTCCGTCATGGAGCCGGAGCTGCAGAAATCCTTTCACCTCAGCGCCGCCGGACTCGGAGCCGCCCTCGGGGCCTACTACTACATCTACGCGCCACTCCAACTCGTCGTCGGCGGATTCCTCGACGAATTCGGCACCCGCCGCGTCCTCATTCCCGCCATTCTACTCTGCGTCGCCGGGTGCTTTCTTGAAGTCCTCGGCGGCTCCGGCGGCGTCCTGCTCGCCGCCCGCCTCCTCCAGGGTAGCGGCTCGGCCTTCGCGTTCGTCGGGGCCATGCACGCCGCCGCCCAGTGGTTTCCACCCCAGCGAATGGCCCTCATCTCGGGCCTGACGACCGCCCTCGGCATGGTCGGCGCCATCATCGGCAACGCCGCCGTCGCGCAATTCGTCGCCTCCGTCGGCTGGCAGGCATCTCTGCGCGACGCCGCGCTGTTCGGCCTGGTCGTGGCCGCCGCCATCTTCTTCCTGCTCCCCAAGCCACCCGCCGACCCCCATCCGAAACCCAGAGTCCCGCGGGAAAAATCCGCCGCCTTCACCCGCATGTTCGGCCACCTGCGAGCCGTCCTCTTCAATCCCCAGACCTGGATCATTGGCTTCGTCGCGTCCTGCCTCTACCTCCCACTCTCCGTCTTCGGCGGTCTCTGGGGCGTCCCTTATCTCACCGCCGTCTCGGGCATCAGCGTCGTCGACGCCTCCCGCGTCATCTCCGTCCTCTACGTCGGGTGGCTCATCGGTGGCCCCGCAGCCGGCTGGCTCTCCGACCGCCTCGGCCGCCGCAAATCCATGCTCGCCGGATCCGCAGCCCTCACCCTCCTCACCACCATCTTCCTCGTCCTCGCCCCACCCACCACGATCCCCGGCATGATCATCCTCCTCTTCGCGATCGGCCTCGCCTCCAGCGTCCAGGTCGTCGGATTCGCCGCCGGCCTCGAGGCAAATCCCCTACCCGCCGCCGCGACCTCGATTGCCTGCGTGAACATGATCGTCATGCTCCTCGGCGGCCTCCTCCAACCCCTCGTCGGCGTCCTCCTCGACCACTTCGCCCAATCCCCGGCCGCCATCAGCAGCGGAGATTTCTCCGCCGCCGACTTCCGCAACGCCATGATCCTCCTCCCCGCCCTCTCGCTCCTCGGCATCATCTCCTGCGCCTTCCTCCGCGAAACCTACCGAGGCAAAGCTCAGTCCGAAGGCGAGATCCTGGCCGCAGAGCCACGATAAAAGCCCCCCGGGAGGGCGAGGCTCCCGCCGAGCCGTGGCTTCTCTACAACCGCGCCAACAACTTCGGCAACACCACGTCACTCGCAAAAAAATCCTCCGCCAACCGCCGCGCCGCCCGCTGCTGATTCGCAAAATCCCCCACCACCCGTTCACAAGCCGCCACTGCCCCATCCGGCGTCACGAATCCAAAATACCCCTCCCCCTCCGGCAACACCGCGCTCGCCCCCGTATCCTGCAAGACCAGCGGCCGCCCCAGCGCCGCGTAGCACACGCTCCGATCGCTGAACCACCCCGCCCGCGAAATTACGTAACCCCCCTTAGCCACCGAAAACTCCGCCGACGATCCCCGCAGGTAGTCCGCATAAGCGTCCAGCGAAGAACAAACCTCACGCGCCTCGCGAAATTGCCACCCCGCCGCGTGAAACGGATCCAGTTCCAGCCGGTGATCCGCCACGTGCATCGCCAACTCGATCGGAGCCGAGACCAACCGAGGAACGTCCACGAACCTCTGAAATTCCTCCCGTTTCCCCGTCAACCACCGCCCCCCCCACTCCACGTTGTTGTAACCCTCCCAGTGCGCGATCGTCGTGAACCGCCCGAACTCCGCCAGCGGCTCGAACGGCCAGTATCGCAAAGTCACCGGCGGAAACGTCGGCACCCATTCGATCCCGCAATCCGGCGCAAACCGGTCCGCCGCCCCCCACGTCGTCCCCACCGTCACGAACCGGTCGTGAGCCGCAAAATTCATGTCGCAGTCGTAGCTCTCCACCCAAGTCTGCGAGAAAGCCGGATCCCCATCCAGATACACCTTCACCGCCCGCGGAAACTCCACCGCCTCCGACCGGAAATGCCCCGAGTAATTGAGAAAAACGTCCGCCTCCTCCGCGAAGGCCCGCAACTCCTCCAAATTCCCCGCCTCCCCATCGACCAACAAAGTCGACCGACCCTCGAAGCCAAACGCCGCCATCATCGCCCCCCAATGCGCCTCGTTCGCACTCCCGGAAAACGGCACCGAATTCCAATCCGAATCGATACATTTCGCCGAATCGAGCGCCTCGACCAGCCAGACCTCCCACCCGAGCTCCCGAAATCCGAGCGGCCAATTCAACGCCGTCCAGGCGATCCCGATCGCCGAGATCGGCTGAGCCGCAATCCCCACTCCGATGACAATTTTCATCGCCACACCGTAGCACAACCTCCCAGCTTGAAAGCGCCCGGCAAATCGAGCGAAGCGAGAGAGCCGCCCGCCCTCCACCAATCACCATTCACCAGTCACCAATCACCAGCTCAAAATGCGCATCCTCGTCACCGGCCTCATCGGCAACTACGCCTTCGGCGGCGTCACCTGGGACTACGTCCAATACGTCCTCGGCTTCCGCGACCTCGGCCACGACGTCTGGTATCTCGAAGACACCGCCACCTGGGCCTACGACCCCGTCGCTCAGGAGCCGTCCGCCGACTGCCACCACAACGTCAACTACCTCGAACGCGTCATGCACGAGTTCGACCTCGGCGACCGGTGGATCTACCGCAACGAAGCCGACGGCCGCTACCACGGCCCCGCCGGCGACGACTCGGAGCGCGTCATTCGCGAAGCCGACGTCCTCGTCAACGTCTCCGGTGCCTGCTGGCTCCGCGACTGCACCGCCGCCATCCCGCGCAAACTCTTCGTCGACGGCGACCCCATGTTCACCCACATCGGCCTCACCAACCTGGAACGCCAAGGCTACATCGACCACCTCCGAGCCCACACCGACCACCTCACCTTCGGCCTCAACGTCGGCCAGCCCGGCTGCAAAGTTCCCACCGCCGGCTTCGATTGGAAACCCACCGTCCAACCCATCGCCATCGACTGGTGGCGGAAAAACCTCCTCCCGCCCACCGCGACCCACGTCGCCCGCGAAGCCTGGACCACCGTCATGAACTGGGCCAGCTACCCGCCCCAGGAATTCGACGGTGAGACCTACGGCAACAAGGACCTCGAATTTCGCCGCTTCCTCGACCTCCCCCGCCACACCACCGAACGCTTCGTCCTCGCCATGGGCCAGGGCGTCGGGCGCAGCCGCCCCACCGACGAGATCCGCGCCGCCGGCTGGGAGATCATCGAACCCGACGTCCACCTCCCCGACTACGCCACCTACCACGATTTCCTAGCCAACAGCAAAGCCGAGTGGAGCATCGCCAAGAACGGCTACGTCAAAAGCCACAGCGGCTGGTTCAGCTGCCGCAGCGCCTGTTACCTGGCCTTAGGCAAGCCCGTCGTCGTCCAAGACACCGGCTGGACGGCACACCTCCCCGCCGGCGAAGGCATCCTCGCCTTCACCACAATGGAAAAAGCCGCCAAAGCCATCGCCGAAGTCGCCACGAACTACGACCACCACTGCCAGGCCGCAAAAAAGTTCGCCGAGACCCACCTCGACGCCAAAAAAGTCTGCGCCCAACTCCTGGAATAGATGGGGAACGCACGCGTCCCCGCGTGCGAGATGCGGCGTCCCGCCGCGTCACGCGAGGCAAGTCGAGCAAAGCGAGAGAGCCGAAGTTTCAAGGAGCGGTCCGGCAGCCGCCGGACCGCACCAACCCTAACGGCGAAGCCGTCACTCCCCCCGCTTCCACCCGAGCGCCTCAATGAACAAATCATCCGCCGTCCCCGTCGCCGGATCGCGGATCGCGTGCACCATCTGGTCCCAACTGAAAACCGCCACCGCCCGCCACGGATAGTCGCTCGATCGCATCGCCCCCAAAAAGTCCTCGAACGCCTCCGCCCGATCCTCTTCACTGTCGAAATACTCCTTCGGGAAGCCGAATTCCGACACGTAGATCGGCAGCTTCGTCACCTTGCTCACCGGCCCCATGAAATCCCGCAGATACTCGCGACTGAACTGCTTGCCCTGCCGCAGATTCGTCCGGTTGATCTTCGGATAAAAGTGAACCGAGATCCCATCCAGCTTCTCCAGATAGTTCTCCTTCTCCGTCTCCGGCATCCCCGGAAGCGTCCCCGCCGCGATCTCCAGATAAACCTCCGGCACGAGGTAAGTCCCGCCACTCCGCGCCAGCCAACCATCGTCCTCCGGTTTGTTCAGCGCCCCAAAAATCACCTCCGGCTTCCGCCCGTCCGCGAACACCGCGTCCACCGCCTCCTTCGCGATCACCGCGATCTGCCCGCACTTCCGAGCCCCCATCCGCACCGGTTCCGGCAGATCGTCCCACTTCGAATTCCCGTCGAATCCATGACCCTCCCCCGAAAGAAGAATTTCGAAGTCCCCGTTGAACCCCGCCCAATTCACCTCGTTGCCCACCTGAAGCGCTCCCGGAATCGCGTTCTCCTTCTTAAGAAATTCACAAAGATCCGTCGTCCATTCGCGAAACTTCTCCGGATCGATCTGCGAGTGCAGATACGAAGGCCAAAGCGGCTCGCGCCCCGCACGCCGCTCCGCCCCATCCGGATAAATCAGCGGCTCCCCCGTGATCGAAAGCAGCAGCACCGTCCGCATCCCCTTCGCCTCGCACATTTTGATGTGCGCCGCGACCAGGTCGAATTCCTTCCGATTGTTCACCGACAACCGAATGAACGCCGCCCCCGCCGCCGCCATCTCGTCGATCAACTCCTCCGCCGCCCCCAGATCCCCATCCTCGTGCCAAGGAAGGTTCGACCGATGCAACCCAACCGGAAATTCCGCCGAAACGACTGGCATCGTGAAAATAGTTGCGGCCAAAACCGTGCAGATTCGAAAAGACATCATGAGATGAGCCTACCCGAGACGGATCGCCCGTCCCGTTGATTAGCTCGGCCCCACCCGAGCCAACGCGTTCACCCTCGGCTCAGCCCCGCCGACCCGGTATCCCGGACCGCCGCCCATCCACCCCCTCGCTCCGCCCGCGCCGTCGCTTCGATGATCGTCACCCCCGCCCGTCAGGCCTGCGTTCTCAAGGGAACTATCGCAAAAGCCAAGCGGCGTCCAAGCCCGACGGCCTCGGTCAAGAACGTCACCGGGACACCCGCGTCACGCTCCCCCGCAACGTTAGGTCATCGCCCGACGTCCGGCCAAAAATCCAGGCGAAGTCAGCCTCAGGCAGGTAATCGGGGGCCATCCACACGAGAATGCGCAATGTCACCGGTTCCGCGAGACCCTGTAGAGCCTCGACCCCCGACAGCTCGACAACCGGCAGCGCAAATCCGTCGTCACCGGGCCGCGCGACCGATCCGTAAGTTCCCTCCACCACGTCCCCGATGTCCTCGAATTTCCCGGTGCCGACCGCATATTGCCAACGGTAAAAATATTCAGCCCCCACGGGAGGTAGCCGCACGTTCGCCGAGAGGGACTCGAGCGACAACTCGCAGCCGTCATCCGGAGCGATTTTAAATTGAATCCAGGTTCCGGTATCCGCCGCTTCTTCCTGATCGTAGGTCGCCGCCGGGTTCATCCGGCCACCCCAGCCGTGGTTCAGGGCACCGGCCCGCCACGCACTTCCTCGTGTGAGCCCCTCCACGAGCTTCACGTGATCGGCCACGTGAACCACGCCTACCGGATGCCCATCCCGATCGAGACGCGCTTCGAACCACGGGTCGGGAGCGGCGGCTCGGTCGGGTCCGACGTAGATGAACCCCTGCGGGTTCCAGCCAACGAGCACTTCGGCTGGCAGATGCGCCGCGGCGGTCAGGGCAAGGATGGCTCCCAAACGGGAAAATCTTGGGAAGGGATGAGGTGTTTTCATAGAGGGAGTCAGCAGCTTCAGTAAACCAGTTCGCGGAAATCCTTGATGCGGTGAAAAGTAATGAGGTTGCCGTCGTGCGCATCGTGCGCGTCCTCGTCTCCGCTGCGGGATAGGATCACGAGGTCGTCCCCGTCGAAATCCATCGCCGCGTAGTGTCGGGATGCCTTCGCGCTCTCGCCGATCGCCACTACCCCGGCGAAACACCAGTCCACCATGTTCTTCGAAAAATGGAGCACCAGCCGGTGACGCTCCCCGTAGGCCAGATCATGCCGGTCCTCCGGCAGACGATCCGCTCGCTTCATCGAATCCGTGGTCTGATTCGACAGCAGCCAGTAGAGTTTCGTCGCCTCGTCGTAGAGGACGTGAAACCGCATCTGACCACCCGGGAATGGAAGAAAGAGCAGTTTTTTGCCCGACGGAGCCCGCTCGACCTCCGTCGTCATCGACCCGTCGGCACGCTCGACCACTTTGATCACCGCGGCGTAGTTCGCCATCCCGGTGAGCGCCCGCAGAAAGATGTGAAACGTCCGCCCCGACTCGTCGAACCAGTAGTCGTCGGGATCGAGGATCTGCACCACGTTTCCCTCGGCCCACCCCATCGGCGAAAAGGATCTACCCGGAACGATTCGCGCCCGCTCCGGGTATTCCTGCCGATAGAAGGGGATGCCGAAGAAATCGATCTCCGGCTCGTTCTCCCGGTAGCCGGGGATGAGGTCGGCGAACGCCATCGACTCGGAGAACGTCCAACTCGCGGGGTCCGTCAGCTCGTCCCCTACCCGCGCCCGCAGCAACACGGGAGCTTTTTCACCCGCTCCCCACGCGTCGATCTCGCGCATCCGCAGATCCATCGCGACGTAGACGTTCCCATTGGCATACCAAACGTTCGCCGCCGTCTGCTGCCACGTTTGGCTCCGATCCGTGAGGTCGACCGGCTCGCTCCAGGTCTCCCCGCGATCCTCCGACTTACTGATCGGAAGTCCCGGACCCGTCGCCAAATAATACAGATCATCCCCACTGGCAAAAACCCGCCCCTGCACCGCGGCCAACCTCGCGCGCTCGTCCCACCGCTGTCCCCCGTCGCCGGACGTCAGCATCACCTGTTCATCTCGTCCCTCCGCATCCCGCTTGCTCACCTCCGTGTAAGTCGCGACCAATCGCCCCCCATCCAGCCGCAGCAGACTCGGCGAGACCAAGGGCGCGTTCCGCGCGTCGGCACTCCGCGCCACCTCGACCGGCGGCCCGGCCACAAGCGGAACCGAACCGCCCCGAGCGATCGCCGCCACCGCCACCGCCAGGATCAGACATCCCGCCACCGCCGACCGACTCCTTCGCAAATTTCGCGGCAACTTCATTGACAGCTAAAAGGATATAGCGGATGCTTCCGGCGATGCGAGAAGTTTTTCTCCGGCGAGCCGTCCTGAAACTCCCGCATCGCAACGACCCTCGTTTCCCGGCACTTTTCCAATTCCCCCCCGCATGCAAGTCTCTCCTCCCCATTGCCCATCCCGTCGTGTCGGACTGACCGGCGGCTTCTCACTGGTCGAAGTGACGATGGCCATCGGGTTGATGTCGTATTGCCTCGTCGCCATGCTCGGGCTCGCGTCCGTCGGACTTCAGCAGGAGCGCCAATCCACCGACCAATTACTGGCGCTCGAAGTGCTCTCGGCCGTCGCCGCCGACTTTCGATCCATCCCCACCGGGCAGACGCACTCGACAGCCTACGGAATCCAGCTTCCCGCCATCGGCGCGTCGGCGACCGAAGGTTCCATCGGCTTGGACGAAAATTTTCAAATCGCCGCCATGGATCAACGGTTTAAAGTCAATTACGCGGTCGAGGCCCCGGCGTCGCGCTTCGCCAACTACCGCCTCTTCTTGCGCATCCAACGCACCGCCCCCGGTGCCGGCGACAAGACCCTCGGAAGCCCCGTCGAAAGCGTCGCGATGAAGGCGGCAATGTAACCCCGGTGCCCCCGATGCCGTCTTCCCCCAGACCCGCCCGCCGATCCGACGCGTTCACCATCCTCGAGATTCTCGTCACGTGCGCGGTCCTCGCGCTGCTCACGACGATCCTGGCGGGCCTCTTCTCGAATTTCGTCGGCCTCACCGATTCCTCGACCGACCGGATCGAGAGCGGCAACGAATCCCGGACAATCTTCGACCGACTCGCGTTCGACCTCGACGCCAGCGTTCGCCGCGGCGGCATTGGGATCGAGTTTCTCAAAAATTCCCAGGCCGTCGGCTCGGTCACGTCACCCAACGACGCGATCCGCTTCCTCGCCGCCACGCGGACCACCAGCGCCGCGTCGCGTTTCGCCCGGATCGGTTACGAAGTGGGCGAGGCGACGTCGACTTCGCCGGGATACGCCTCGACGGCCCTCCTGCGTTGCGCGGAGCCGTTTCTCTGGACCGATGACGTCACCCGGGTCGATCCCTCGGCGGCCGCCGACCTCCAGCCACTCGGACGCGGCGTCTTCCGGCTGGAACTCGCCTTCCTGACAACCGACGGGACACTCGTCGCCACCCCACCGCCAGCGGACGAGATCTCCGCCGTGGTTTGCGCCACCGCATCGCTCGACGCCGATTCCCTGGCCAAACTCACCTCCGCCCAACGCGCTTCCCTCGCGACCGCCCTGCCCGACGCGGCGAATGGGTCGGCGCCGTCGACCGCGTGGACCGTCGGCGATTTCTCCGCCTACCCGCCCTTCGTCGGCCGGAACGTCCGCTTCAACCAACGCTACCTCCCCCTCCCGTGAGCCACCGACTTCCTCATCCCCGCCCGACAACGGCCAGCGCGTTACTCATCGTGCTGGCTTTCGTCGTATTGATCACGGTCATTCTCCTCACCTATCTCGCCACCACGCGAAGCTCGCTCAAACGCAGCACGTCCAGCGCCGCCATAACCCACACCGAACTCCTGGCCGAGACCGCCACGGCAGCCATCGTCGCCGACATTCGGCAGGAAATGCTCGCCGGATCGGACGGCGCCGCTCCGCCCGCCGACGGCGATCCGTTCCTCGTCTCCCAACCCTGGGCCATGGTCCCCGGTCGCGTGCTCGCGGCGACCATCGCTCCAGCCGACCCCGAGTTTGCCAATCTCGTCAAACAAAGTCGCCGCTCCGCCCCGTTCTACCCCGGCACTAACCCCGCAACCTTCACGGCCAAAGGCTCGGCGGCCAACGCCGAGGGTCGCACGCGCGGGTCCAGCGTGAGCACCGCCGACCCCAGCACCTCCGGTCGACTCGTCAGCACCGAGCGCTGGAACCAACCCCGCCTCCTCGGCGGCGGCGGCTTCACCGCGACCGATCAACTCCCCGACTGGATCCTCATCTCGCGCGATGGGCCGCTCGCCGACGGAGGCAATCCCGGAGACTTCAACGATGCGACGGAAGGCAATAGCGACCACGTGATCGGCCGTTTCGCCTACAACATCTACGACGTCGGCGGCCTCCTCGACATCAACGCCGCCGGGTTCCCCGCCGCCGCCGCCAGCGAAGCGGCAGACAAGGGCTCCGTCGCCTGGGCGGACCTGACCGCTCTCCCCGGCTTGAGCGACCGCGCGGCGATCGAAGACTTTTTTCTTTGGCGGAACAAACTCACCGCCGGATCCGCCAACGGTTACGAGAAATTGGTGAACGAGTGGAGCGAACCCCGTGGATTCAGCGCCCCCTACGTCACTTCCGGAGCCAGCGAAAATCGATTCTACAGTCGCCAAGACCTACTCGACTACGTCGCGACGCACGGAAGCGGTGCGATCACCCCCGACGCGCTTCCGTTTCTCACGACCTTCTCCGCGGACCTCGACCAACCGTCCTTTGCCCCCGATCCGGGCCGTCCGAAGATTCAGCGTGACCGGGCCTCTGGTGGAAACGACGCCCACGGATCCGACGACGGGATCAATCCGAATTTTCTCACCGTCACCGACTCGAACGGAGATCCCGTCGCCAAACGCCGTTTCCCGCTCGACCGCCTCGAAGCCGTAGTCCCCGACCCACCCGAACCTGGAGAAGTTGCCGACGAATTTGGCCTGACGTGGGACGCCAGCTCCTACGCGTGGCGCTACCAGGTCGACGGCAGCACGACCGAGATCAAGCGCTTGTCAGAGATCAGCGGACGCGAACCCAATTTCGTCGAGTTGCTCAAGGCCGCCATCGGCGTGGGTTCGCTCGGCGGACAATTTCAAAACACCTCACCGCCCGAGCCGCCGGGATCACCGCGGCTGATCGGCGGCTCGCACGGCAGCGTGAATTATCAGATCATCCAGATCGCCGCGAACATCATCGACCAGTTCGACGCCGACAGCTACCCAACCCGCATCGAGTTCGAGGGGCGCACTTTTTTCGGCGCGGAGAATCTCCCGTATCTCTACCTCATCCGCACCGCGCCCTACCGGGTCGAGATCGTCGATCCGGCGGACATCACCGTGCCCGTGCCCGCCACTCCATCGCCCGAGGAGACGCCGCCGATCATTTACCGATGCGCTCTCATGCTTCAGCCCACGCTTTGGAATCCCCACGCACCCACCACGAACCTCGGCGATGGACCGACGGAGTTCCGGATCACGGCGTCCAGCGGATTCGACGTTTTCGCCGGAGCGAACTCGACCTGGGCACCGCGGATCGGCGGATACGTCGACTATTTTCCCAGTTCCAATCCGCAGGACAACAGCTTACCCGGCGGAGCGGTCATCGCGTTCAATCCGGCCACGGACGTCATGTCGTTCAGCACGACTTCCACTGGTAAAGCCGCCTTCCGGGACCCCTACACACTCTCCTCGCCAAACTATCCGCCGGGCAGCGAAGCCACCGGTTACTGGACTCAGCCGGTGTTGGCCGGGGAGGAGCCCAACGAGGAGGCCGATGGGGCGACGACTCCGGCAACCAGCGTGATCGGTTTCAAGGTCGGAACGATCTGGGGCGGCCCCACGACCGACGGCGAGGTCCACCAGTGGTTTCGCTCCTGCCGCGTGCTGGGAAATGGCATCGATTTCGAGCTTCAATACCGCACTCCCGCCGGGGGCTGGGCCACCTACGACGTCTTCCCAGCCTTCAGCGCGTCCAATCCCGCGTGGCACGACATCCCCGCCGGCGTCACCAATCGCGGTCGTCCCATGATGCGATTCTCGCTCAAGATCGACCCGCGCACCGACCGCTACGGCCCGCGCGACGGGAACAACTACGTCCACAAATCCGGCACGACCGACGAGTATCGGCATTGGTTTCAGGGCTGGTCGGCTTGGGCGGCCAACCCGTATCCCGCCCCCTACGGCTCCGAACCCCAGCTTCAGCTCGGCAAATTTAGCAACGGTGGCGCGACCGACCCAAATGCCGTCAACTGGACGATCAACGACACGGGGACTTGGAGATTTTGGATGCCCATCGCCCGGAATTCCCCGAGCGACGACATCCACTACGGCGACCCCGACGGCGTCATCCGCGCCGGGATGGCCGCCGAGTTCGACGGGGCGGGCACCCTCGGCCTCCCGTTCGCGACCGGAAACCTGGGCAGCCGCCCCGTCATCCTCGACCGTCCCTTCCGCTCCGTCGCGGAGCTGGGCTACGCCTTTCGCGGTCAGCCCTGGAAACAACTCGATTTCTGGACGCCGAAGAGCGCCGACGTCGCGCTGCTCGACGTCTTCTGCATTCACGAGCCGAACGAGCCCACTGCCGAACCCATCGTGAGCGGCCGAGTCAATCTGAATACCCGCCAGGCCCCGGTCGTCGAAGCGCTGCTTCGCGGCGTCGCCCGGACCGACGGTGCCGTCCTCCCCGACGGCGAGGCCAACGCCATCGCCGAAGCTTTTGTCGAATGGACCAGCGGCACCGACCCCGGAGAAGGTCCGCTTCGCAACCGGGCCGAGATCGTCGGCCGTTTTGACCCCGACCTCGGCGGGGCCGCGACGGAAAACTTCGCCGGTTTCTCCACCGAACTCGCCGCCCAGCTCGGCAGCTCCGAGGATCGGACATTGCAGGTCCGACGGCAGAATGTCCTACGCGCCCTGGTGGACGGCGGCACGACCCGGACGTGGGCCTTTCTCATCGACCTCATCGTTCAATCCGGTCGCTACCCCGCCAGCGCGGCCACGCTCGACGAGTTCTCGATCTCCGGGGAACAACGCTATTGGATTCACCTCGCCATCGACCGCTACACCGGCGGCGTCACCGCCCGCTTCGCCGAAGCGGTCAACGATTGATCAGATGACCCCGCCGCTTCAACAAAACCCAAAACGTCACCTTGCCAGGTCATTCGGATTGCCCTGCTTGCTCACCCTCGCCATCGCGGTGTCCGGCTTCGCCCAATCCGAGACATCGACCGACCTCCCGGCCATGCGCGCTCCGGATCGATCCGAATGGACGATCACCGTGGAACGCAATCCGGAAGCGGCGCTCGCCGCAACGTTGAAGCCCGAGGAGGCACCGGATCCCACCGACTCCGGAGACGAGGTTCCCGAATCCATCGCCGCCGCGGTCGTCGAGAAGATCGTAGTCTCCAAGCAGGGCACGCTTTACCGCGAAGTCACCCACTGGGCGAGCGGAAGAAAAACGGAAAAATGGGTGTCCGGGGGCCTCCAGGTTTACGAGACCCCGACGTCGAAGCGCATCGCCAGAATCGATCTCGTCAACTACCCGTCCAACTTTTCCGATTACTCCCGGAGCGACTTCGAAGCAGCCGAGTGGATCGACCCGGCGAACTTCGTCGCCACGCACGAAGTCGGCGACCGCACTCTCCTTCAATATTCAGTAACGCCCGCCGGGAAACGCCTCTCCCCCCGCGAGGTCGCCCAGCGAAGGATCGACGCCGAAGAAGGTCCCGCCACCCAGGCCGCCGACGCCCGTCCACTGGTCGCGCTGATCGACGCCGCCTCCCGACTGCCCGTCTACGTCGACGACGGCGAGAACGTCCGGACTTACCAATACAAGTTCGACGCGCCGCAGCTCGATCCGCCCCAATCGTTCCGGGACGAACTGGACCGCTGGCGGGAAGAACTCGCGGAGAAATACCGTCCACCGACGCCGCCTTGACCCTGACCCATTTCGAGCCCGACCATGATCCAATCCTTCCCCCCTCACCGCGGCACCGGCTTCAGCCTCGTCGAGCTTCTCGTCGTCATCGCCGTGATCGCGGTGCTCGTCGGCCTCGCGGTCCCCGCGCTCGTCAGCCTGACCCAGGGAAGCGGAATGCGCCGGGCCATTACGTCGGTCTCGGATTCTCTCGAACTCGCGCGAACGGAAGCCATGGCTCAAAGCACATGGGTCTGGGTCGGCGTGGCGGACACCACGAAGGCCAACGCCGCGAGCACGCCCGAGCTCGCCATCACCACCGTCATCTCACGCGACGGCACGCGGGACACGACCAGCGCAAACCTCCTCCCCCTCACCCGTCCGGTCCGCGTCGAGAACGTCAAACTCCTCCCCGCGCGCACCGACGGCACTCCCGTCGGCACGAGGGTGCTTGAAGGCAGCCCATTCGTATTCGCAGCCCCGGTCGACGGCCAATCGGTCTCGTTTACCGGAACGATCATCGCGTTCTCACCGCAAGGCGAAGCCCTGCTCGATCCCGCCGCGACGTCGGCTTGGATCGAAATCCCGCTCCGCGAAATGCGCGGGACGACCGAAGTCGTGGACAAGACCGCCTCGATCCTCGTCTCGGGCCTCTCAGGTCAAGTCGTCGTCAACTATTGATCGGCACGGCCAGACCAGAACCGTGCTAGTCTCGCTCCAACGATGATCGCGCACCGGGTGATTGATCTCGGATTGTGTGTCACGGTGATCATCGCGGCTGTGTTCCTGCGTTTCCAGGATCTTGGGGTGTCCCCAATGCACGCCGACGAAGCCACGGGTGCCCGGATCGTCGCCGATCGTCTCGAGGGGGCGGGCTACGAATTCGACCCGGTCCATTTTCACGGTCCCACCCTCAGTCTCGCCGGGGCCGTCGTCGCCCACTTCCGCGGCGAATTCGATTGGCTGGGCCTCACGGCCATCTCGCTGCGGCTCGTCACGGCGGTGGCGGGGTGCCTCACCGTGGCGCTGCTCGTTTTTTGGCGGCACCGGCTGGGCAATGCGGGTGCGCTAACGGCGGCGGCGCTGCTGGCAATCTCGCCGCTCCTGGTGACATTCAGCCGGACGTTCATCCACGAGACGATCCTCGGATTCTTCGCCCTTCTCACCCTCACTTTTCTGTCCGCCTGGGACCGTCGAAATCCATGGGCGGCGGCCGTTGGAGTCGGCTTGGGGCTCGGATTGATGTTTGCGACGAAGGAAACGTTCGTCGTGTCGGTGGCGGGGTGGACCTTCGGTGGGACGCTGGTCTGGCTGGAGGCGAGACGGAGAATCCGGTTTCGTCGTTGGTGGCGGCCAGCGGCCTTGGTCGTCGCGGTAGCCGCGGCCACGGCATTCGTAGGCTACGCGGGCGGATTGGCAGATGCGGTGCGGACATTTTTCGTCTACGAGACAACGCCGGGCCACACCAAACCGTTTGGCTACTACGCGAAATTGATGATCTCGGCCGAGCCGGGCATCGTCCTGCTCGCCGCCGCCGGATTCGCGCTCGGTTGGATCGACCGCGGCTCCCGGCTTTCAAGACAGGCCCGCTTCCTGGGTTGGGCGACGGCAGCGCAGTTTCTCTGCTACAGCGTTCTTGCTTACAAGGTGCCTTGGCTGGCGGTAGTTCCCTGGATTCAAGCCTGCCTGTTGGCCGGCTGCGGAGTGGGTCTGATCATGCGGTGCCGATCATCCAGTCGGATCGCGGTTGCCGCCGGGTGCGTCGCGCTCATCGGATTGCAAACGCAGCGCGTTGCGGTCTGTAATCCCTACGCCTACGCGGCGACCTCCCCGGACGCTGCAGCGGTTGCGGAAATGCTGGGCGAGCTGCGTCCACTGGCGGTCGGTCCGTGGCGAGTCGCGGTGGTGGGCTCGGGATACTGGCCGCTGCCGTGGGTCCTGCGCGGACAGGATCCGGTCGGCTATTGGCCGAACCCTTCCGACGAAATGGCGCACTTCCCCGTAGTGATCGCGCTCCCGAGCGAGGCAGTCGCAGTCGGCGGGCAGCTGGCGGACTCGCACGCGGTCATCTTCCGCGGCTTGCGCGAAGAGGTGCTGCTTTCGTGCTTCGTGCGCCGGGATCTTTGGGACCGTTGGATGGAGGAGGTGGCGCGATGAGAGAATCCAAGCTCTTCCAACACGGCGCGATGAACACGACGTTCTGGCTGCGCTTCGCGGCGAACCCCGATTCACCGCTCCCCGGGATCGCCCGGGCATGCCACGATCGACTCGACGAGTTGGAGAGCCAACTCAGCCGCTTCCGGGGAGGAAGCGACGTGCATCAAATCAACTCGATGCGGACCGGCGAGACCCTGATCATCGGCGAAGCGTGCGACGCCTGCCTTCGGCTCGCCGCCCGGGTTGGCGGAGATACGGGCGGCCTATTCGACGTGACGCTCGGACGGCGGATCGAACACTTCAAAGCCGGTAAATCCGGCCCACCGCCGCGGTTGGGTGGGCGATTGATCCTCGACCCCAAACGCCCAATGGTCACCTGCGAGGAAGCCGGGCGGGAGATCGACCTGGGCGGGATCGGCAAAGGATTTGCACTGGACGATCTCGGGAGGATCCTCACGGACTGGGGCATTTCGGACGCCCTCCTCGCAGCGGGAGCGAGCACGCATCTCGCGCTGGGAGCGGCAGATTGGCCGCTGCTCCTCCTTACAGACAACGACCAACGCGAAGTCCGCCTCGCGACCGCGGCCATGAGCGTATCGGGCACAGCCGTCCTGGGCAGCCACATCGCCTCACCGCTGGAGATCGAGCCGGACCCGCCGATCTACGCCTTCAAAAGAATCTGGTGCGTGGCCGCGACGGCGGCCCTCGCCGACGCGTGGACCACGGCCGCCATGCTCATGACCCCGGAAGAAATCCCCGAGGTCGCCCGCGATTGCCCCTACGTCGAATCCGTCGTCGCCGAAACACCCGACGGCACCCTCCGGCGGCTCTACTGATTGCTCGTGCCTATTCCCGGATCTCGTCCATAGCGAGCGGGTGGAGCGGGCACTCCGTGGACCCTGGCGAGCGACTCCGTCCGCGAACACGACGCCGACCTTCCAAGCGTCACCGCCCGCCAACCCGCACGGAGCGTTAATTCCACCAGACATTCTCTGTTCTACTCGTTTCGAAAAGAGTCGGTGAACCGATTAGAGCGACGCCTTTGCAGGAGAAAGATGACCGGAAACGCGATGGCCAGCACCGCCGGGACGATGGCGATCCTCTCGAGCGTCCCCAGACCGGCCGCAGCCTGAATGGCCACCGTCACTTCGCCGCCGTCGGCGACCCGCTCGACGATCCCAGCGTCGTAGATGCCACCCATGATCGGGAGCACCATGCTCACGCTCAACATCCCGGCACCGCCCATGATCGCGAGTCCAAGCGCGCCGGTGCTCGGGAATTTTTCGCTGACGTAACCCAGCATCGTCGGCCAGAAAAAACAGACACCGATGGCGAAGACCGTCGCGGCCGCGAACAGCATTCCGCCGCTGGTCTGACTCATGAGATACAGCCCGAGCGCGCTCACGACGGCACTCCCGATCAACATTCCTTCCGCCGCGATGCGGTGGACGAAGACGCCCGCAAAGCTCCGACCGATCGCCATGAGACCCGTGATCCAAACGAGCACGAGAATCCCCGAGACGCCGGAATAGCTCAGGATATTCGGAATCCATTGACCAGGAGCCAGCTCCGTCGCGGCGGTCAGCAGCATGCACCCGACCATCAACAGAAAGATCGGGTTGAGGCAGGCGGCAAACATGGCCTTGGTCGATATCCCCCGCTGCACGCGCTCGGTCACCGGAAACATCTGCCCCCGGAACATGACCCCGTAGATCGCCAGCGGGATGAGCATGATCGCAAACTGCACGCGCCACCCGAAACCAGCCCAACCGAGCGAGAAGGCAAGCAGCCCACCAATCACGATGCCGCCCGGGAACCAGACGTGAAAGCGGTTCAACTTCGTCGTTTTGTCCGCGGGATAAAGCGTGGCGATCAGCGGGTTGCAGGCAGCTTCGACCGATCCGTTGGCGATTCCAAAAATCAGAGTGCCAGCGTAGAGGCTCCAATAATCCCACACAAAAATTGTGAGCAGAATCCCGATCAGATGACCGAAGAACGCGATCCGCGTGATCCGAGCCAACCCGATCGCGTCGCAGAGCGATCCGCCCACGAGCATGGCGAGAGTGAATCCCCAGAAGGCGGTGCCGTTGATCCACCCGACCTGCGCGTTGCTGAGACCGAAGTCGGCCACCCACGCGCCAGTCGCCTCGCCGCGCAGAGCGAAACTCATCGCCGTAACGATCAGCGCGATGCAACTGGCGACAAAAAGACGGGATGGTCTGACGGCGGGTTCGGGGGACATGAATGGGTGGGGGGCGTGCCTTGGTCGGACAGGAGGCGACTCCAATCGGAGAAGATCAGCCTTCGCTGCCGAATACCTCCACCTCGATGTAGTGGTTCATCGAGGTGGACGTATTTCCATTGCTGTAGAGCCGGACGTAGCGGCCCTTCGTTTCCTTGGCGTCCACGAGCAGGCCAAAACGGGATTCGACGTAGGGCTTGTCTTCGCCGGGACCGAGATTCGCGGAGTTGTCGTAGTCGTCGTTGAAGACGGTGGTCACGCCCTCGGCAAATTCCGGATCGTTCGAGATCTGGACGATCACGTCGTGGTAAGCGCGGGCCTGGGAGTGAAAGTGCCACACCCAGATCGCCTGAATCGTCGCGGACCGCTCGAGATCGATCTGAACCCACTGGAGCCCGTCGAGGATCTCCACAAAATAGCCTTCGCCGCCCAGTTTGTCCCCGTCGGTGACGTAGGACAGTTCGCCGACGATGGGAAAATCGTCGCTTCCGGTCACGGGTTTACCGGCCGATAGCAAAATCGTCCCTTCGGGCACGGAGATCGTGGGTGCCTCGGTCGGCGCGGCGACGAGGCCAGGGACCTCGATCGGCATCGGGGTCCCCTCGATTTGCTCGGGCGGGATTTCGGTCGTGAGAGCGACCTGGCCGAGGGCCGAGTATTGTCCAATGACAACGGTGGCCGCCAGACAAGTGAGGAGAAGGGGGTTTTTCATACGTGGAGGTGTTCGGGGGTGAAGATGATCGTCGAGGCGCTCTCGGCGGCGGGGTTGACCCAATAGATCGGAGCCTCGGAATAGAGGGCGTGCCGGGCGTCGCAGGTGAGCTTCGCCTCGCCGCGGATGGCGGCGAGGAAATTTTCGAGGTGCGGCTGATGCGGCGGTTTGTCGAGGCCGCCGGGAAGCTCGTATTTTTCCGGCGCGGCCGATTCGTAGGAAGCAATGGCGTCGGACGTGTCCGCGGCCGGAGCGGCGGTCGAACGTTTGAGGTAGCCACCATCGACCAGCGCGTCCCAACTCGGCGCGGTGCCGGCTTCGCGGTAGATGTTCGTGTAGGCGGCGCGCTCGGAGATGTCGATCGTGCCCTCGGTGCCCATGAAGGATTCCTTATAGCCGCCCCCCGCACTGGTGGTGGTGAGCACCTGGTAAAACGCCCGCGCCCCGCCGTCGTCCGTCGCGTAATCGAACACGCACATGACGTTGTCGAAGTGTTCGCGGTCCTTGAAGTAGTTCCGACCACCGGACGCCATGACCGAGGTCGGTTGAGCGCCGAAGAACCAATTGAAAATGTCGATCTGGTGCGCGCCGAGATCCGAGATCGGGCCGCCCGAGAGATCTTTGTAGAATCGCCAGTTCAGAAAACGATGGCGAAGCTCATCGAGCGAGAGATGCTCTCCCAAGCGCCCGAAGCCGTATTTGAGCAAAGTTTTTTCGTCGGGGAGGATCGACGGTTTGACCTGGATATCCTGCGACGATCCGATCGCCCGGTTCCATTGGCCGTTGGCGTTCACGATCTGACCGCAGATCCGCTGTTTGCGGATGAGTTCTTCGAGCACGTAAATGTAACGCGGATTACTCCGGCGCTGGTGCCCGATCTGGCAGAGCTTCCCGCTCGCGTCCGCCGCGGCGACCATCGAGCGGGCTCCCTCGATGGTGTTCGACATCATCTTTTCGCAGTAGACGTTGCACCCCGCTTCGAGCGCCATCACGGTGTGGGGCGCGTGCCAGAAGTCCGGCGTCGCCACGATCACCGCGTCGAGGTCGGTCTCTTTCTCGAGCATTTCCGCGGCGTCGATGTAGCGGTTCGGGTTGTAATCGAACATTCCTCGGATTCGACCGAAGGCGGCCCCGACCCGGTCCTTCATGATGTCGCACACGGCCGCGTAGTGCAGACCGGGAATGTTCTTCATCGCGTTGAACAAAACGTCGTGCTGCTTGCCGCAACCGATGAAGCCGACGCGCAATTCGTTGGCGGAATTCTTCGCACTGCCCGCGCGCAGGATCGACGGCGCTCCGAGCACGAGGCCCGCGCTGGCCAAGCCAGCTTGCCGAAGAAAGTGGCGGCGCGATTGGGGGGTTGGGGTGAAATTCATCGAAGCGATCGCGTTAGATTTCCCAACGTCCTGTGATTTCGAATCGATTGGCTCGGGCGTTCAACAGCATCAGGGCGATCAAAACCACGTGGATCGCCAACCACGCCACGCCGGAGTTTTCGTTGATCAGGATCAGCCCAAACGTCAGTCCGACGTAGAGAAGTCCCATCACGAAAAGCGAACACCGCGTTGCGACGCCGAGGAGCAGTGTGAGTCCAGTCAGCAGGAGAAGAGGTCCGATCATCCAGTCGAACGCCGTCAGCAAAACGCCTGGCAGCAGCGGCTCGGCTTTGAACTTGTCCGCGAGCGCCGCGGGAACGCCGTGGTAATTTCCGAGCGCGTAAAACTTTTCGCTCGTGGCATCGGTCAGCCCGTATTCGTTGCGCTGTCCATCGATCAGGACCGCTTCGCTGCCGGAGCGCTTGCCCGCAAATTTTTCCAATCCGGTCTGCCACGCCCGCACCCCAAGCCAGAGGCGAAGAAGCAGAACGGCGAGCGTGGCCCCGAGGTCGGTGGCTTGATTTTTGGTTGAAGAAAGAATCATATTGCCGATGGTATGACGTTTTAGCAGATTAACGTTGGTTTGGGATTGTTTGTCCAACCGTTATTTGTCCCGCCCCATCGAACCCAATCAGTAAAATCATGAAACTCCCCCGTCGAACTCCCAATCCGTGGCTTCGAATCCTCGGTCTCCCAGCCTTGATTTTCCTCGCCAGCGGGATCGTCCATGCGACCGAAGGACCGTATTCGGTCTTCAATCAACATCCCGATTTGAGTCTCAGCGCCGACGGAAAGTGGAAGGTGCACGACCCGTCCCGCCCGCTGCCGCCGCGAGCGGAGCCGAAGTCCGAAGCTGAACTTCGGGAATCAGCGACCGCTCCGCGCGGCGCCGTTATTTTGTTCGACGGTGGCGACCTTTCCGCCTGGAACGTGCCGCAGGCATGGTCGGTGCGGGATGGTGTGCTCGAGGTCTCGCGGTCGCTCTATCTCACCAGCCGGGAGACCTTCGGATCGTGCCACTTGCACGTCGAGTGGAAGGCTCCCACCGGGTCGAATGCGACGGGGCAGGATCGGGCGAACAGCGGCCTCTTTCTGATGAAAGACTACGAGATTCAAATTCTCGACACCTACGACAACGAGAGTTACGCCGACGGAATCGCCGCTTCGCTCTACGGCGTGGCACCCCCGACCCACAACGCCCTCCGTCCCTCGGGGGAGTGGCAGACCTACGATGTGTGGTTCCGCCGCCCGGTCTTCGGCGCCAATGGTGAGATGCTCACTCCTGCCTGCGTCACCGTGCAAGTGAACGGCGTGACCGTCCAGGACAACACCCCGTTCACCGGACCTTCGTCCAATGCCCGCCGTAAGCTCTACCAAGCTCACGCCGATTCCCTGCCCCTACGAATCCAATACCACACCGCGGCCATCAGCTTCCGTAACATCTGGATCGAGCGACTTCCCGACGATCAGGTGATGTCTCCCGCGGGCCGGGTCGGGATCGAGCGTCCGTGAAAAAGTCCTCCCTCGGACCCAATCGTTGGTGCCTGGCGGCGGTCGCGGTCCTCGCCGCAGTCGCCCTGTGTCCGGGCGCGGCGGATGCGGCCGGTTGGCAGCCCACCTTCGACGATCGTCCCGTGAGCGCGTCAGATCGGGCGAAGATCGCCGCCGCGATCCCCGCTTCGGCCATCGCCGATCCCCGGGCTCCCCGCCGAATTCTCGTTTACAGCGCGACCGCCGGATTCCGGCACAAATCCATCCCCTACGGAAAAATTGCCCTATCGCTCATGGGCGAGATGACCGGCTCGTATGAGGCCATCGTCAGCGACGACCCGGCGAATTTCGAGCCCGCGGCCGTCGCGACCTTCGACGCCGTCGTCCTCCTCAATCCCACCCTCGATTTTTTCCTCCCACCCGCCGACGAATTCGCCGCCAAGCCGGAGCCCCAGCGAGCCGCACTCCGCGAGCGGCACGCCCGGCTCACGCAATCGCTCGTCGACTACGTTCGGAAGGGCGGAGGGCTCGTCGGGATCCACGCCGCCGCCGACGCCTGCTACCAACAACCCGCCTACGGCGCTTTGATCGGAGCGGTCTTCGATGGCCACCCGTGGAAATCAGCCAGCCGAGTGACCGTCGTCGTCGCGGATCCCGGCCACGCGCTCAACGCTCCGGTTTTCGACGAAGACTCGTTCGAACTCACCGAGGAGATCTATCAGTTCAAAGCCGACCCCGACTCGCGGGAAAAACTCCGCATCCTCCTGCGCCTCGATCCCGACCGAAGCGACGCCGTCGAAGGAATCAACCGCGGCGACGGCGGCTACCCCGTGGCCTGGGTCCAGTCCGTCGGGCGGGGCCGCGTCTTCTACACCTCGCTGGGTCACAACCCCCACATCTTTCAGAACCCAACGCTCCTCCGTCATTTTCTCGCGGGCATCCAATTCGCGGTCGGCGATTTACCCGCCGACACGACGCCCAGCCAACGTTAGCGCCTCTTTTTTCATGAAAAATTCGTCCCCCACCTCCTTCAGCCGACGGCGCTTCCTCCAGCAGGGTGCCGGAGCCGCCGCCGGACTCCTCGCCGTCCCCTTCATCCTCCGATCCACCGCCCGCGGTCAGGGCGCGCCGGCAGCCAACGACCGGATCAATCTCGGCCTCATCGGCAACGGCAACATCATGCTCAGCCACCGCGGCTATTATCTCAGCTCCGCCGAGACGCGGGTGACCGCGCTCTGCGACGTCCGTGCTTCCGATTTGGCGAAAGCCAAAGCCTACGCCTCCGAGGCGGGCAGCGAATGTGACACCTACGGGGACTACGAGGAACTCCTCGCCCGACCCGATCTCGACGCCGTCGTGATCGCCACCCCCGACCATTGGCACGCCGCCATCGCCATCGCCGCCATGAAGGCCGGCAAGGACGTCTACGTCGAGAAACCCATGATGCTGACCATCGACGAAGGCAAAGCCATGGTCGCAGCAACCGACCGTTACCAGCGCGTCCTCCAAGTTGGCTCCCAGCAGCGATCCGACTCCGCCTTCCGTCGCGCCGCCGAGATGGTGCGCAACGGGTGGATCGGTGAAATCAAAGAGGTCTACGCGAAGCTGGACGAGTTCCCCCCAGGCATCCTCGAGCCCGAACAACCCGTCCCGGATGGCTTCGACTACGACAAATGGCTCGGTCCCGCGCCGTTCGTTCCCTACTACCCGCTCCGCTGCGCCGGTCCCGAGGTCGACGGCTGGCGCTTGTTCTGGGACTACGGATCCCGTCGGAACGGCGACTGGGGTTCCCACCATTTCGACATCATCCAGTGGGCGCTCGATCAGGACGACAGCGGCCCCACGCTTTTCGTCCCCAAGGGCTATCAAGACGAACCTTACCAATATCACCAATACGCGAGCGGCGTGCGAGTCATCCGCGACCACCCCATTTCGGACCCCTTCATGATCCAATTCGTCGGCACCGAAGGCGTGGTCAAAGTCGGTCGCCACGGGCAACTCGCCACGGAACCCGCGGAACTCGCCGCCCGTCCCCTCTCCCCGTCCGACCAGCGACTCGAAATCTCCGACGACCACCGCGCAAACTGGCTAAATTGCGTCCGCGCGCGCACCGCGCCCATCTGCAACGCCCGCGTGGGCAACCGAAGCGGTTCCATCAGCGCCCTCGCCAGCATCGCCGAACGCCTCGGCCGCCCAGTGCATTGGGACCCCGATGAACAGATCATCACCGATGATTCCGAAGCCGCCCGCTGGATGACCCGTCCCCGCCGCGAAGGCTATGGCCTCCCCGTTTGATCCCTCCTCGAAAATGAAAACTCCCCGCTCTCTCCTCATCGGAATCGTTCTGGCCACGGCCGCGCTGTCCTCCCTCTCCGCCGATCCGTTCCGCGATCTCTCCAGCGACGACCTCACCCGGCGGCTTGCCGCCCAGGAAAGTCTTCAGACGCGGGCCAACGCCGTCACCGCGCCCGGAGCAGCTCCCACCGAGCGCGTCGAATTCGAGCGCCAGCTCCTCGATCGAATTGGCCCGGACAAGCCGACCCAGGAACGCACCTGGACGCTGCGGATGCTGCGTTTCGTCGGCGGCCCCGCTGCCCTCGACCCCCTGGTTGCTCAGCTCGACTCGACCGACCCGGTCATCGCCAACGAAGCTTTGGAAGCGCTTGCGGCGAATCCCGACCCTACCGCTACCGCCCGGATCGCCCGCGCGCTCAAAGCGGCTGACGATCCCTCTGCTTGGATTCAGGCGCTCGCGTGGCGCGGCGACGACTCGGCCGTCCCAGCCATCGTCCCGTTTCTGACGACCGAAGATCCCGCCGCTAAAGCCGCGGCCGCGCAAGCACTCGCCCGCCTCGGCGGCGCGGATGCCATTGAAGCAGTCCGTTCCGCTATCGCTCGCGAACCGGCGAATCCCGACTTCCAAGCAGCCCTGCTCGCCCTGTCGCCGGACCTCGCCGAGCTGACGCAGCTCGTCGGAGAGGGGGCCAACGCCGGCATCCGAGCCGGGGCCTTTGCTCAACTACTTTCACGCGATCTCGCCGCCGCCAGCACCGCATTCGCGACCGCGCTCGGTGATCGGACGTTCGCCGGACGCACCGCGATCATTCACAGCGCCATGTCCGTCGAGGCGACGCGGACCATTCTCCTCGACCAACTCCCCGACCTCGACCCATCCGCCCAAATCGTCATCGTCGCCGCTCTCGCGATTCATCCCGACACGACCGCGAAGTCCGCGCTCATCGCCCTACTCGAATCGCCCAACGCCGGAGTGCAGATCGCCGCCCTACGGACGCTCGGAAGGATTGGCCGCGAAGCCAGCCTGCCCGCCATCGCCGCCCGGCTCGACTCCAAGGATCGCGACGTCGTCGACGCGGCCGCCGAAGCCCTCGCGCGACTCGATCCCGTCGTCGACGACCAACTTCGGGATCAGGTCACGGCCAAAGACGAGACGACCCGAATCGCCGCCGTCCGCGCCCTCGGCCTGCGCAATCCGCGCGGAGCCGAAGCCATCCTCACCACTCAACTCGACACCAACGCCCCGGGAGAGTTTCAGACGGCCCTCCTGGAATCCCTGGCTCAGATCGGCGGCACCAATTCAGCCGCCGACCTCGCGCGACTGGTCGTCTCCGGGAAGGACTCGGCTTCCCGCCGACCCGCCCAGCTCGCGCTCAAGCGGCTCGCCGTCCGACTCGACCAACCCGCGAGCCTTTGGACCACCGCCTTCCAACCCGCCCTCGCCGCGGCGGCCACCGACAACGACCGGGGCGCTTTGATCGTCGTGATGGATTCAGTCCCCGCGCCGGAGGCTCTCGCCTACCTCACCGAAAAGGCCCGGAGCGATACCCCAGAGCTCCGGTCCCCCGCTCTGAAAGCGCTCGCCGCCTGGCCGAACTACGACGCGGCATCATTCTGGCTCGAGCGCCTCGCAGCCGAGAATTCGGACCCAACCGGGGCCGCCCAAGCACTTCAGGCGCTCAGCCGATTGATTGGCTCATCCGCCATGCCCAGAGGCATGCCCAATGGCGCGGCCCGCCGAGTCAAACTCGTCGGCGACGCCCTCGCCGCCGCAAGCGACAGCCAGCGACTCACGATCCTGCGAGCCTGCGAGAAGATTAAATTCAAATACCGGGACGGGCTGAACGAACTCCTGATCCCGTTCCTCGACAACCCCGAACTCGGTCCCACCGCCCGCGGTCTGATGAAAGACAAGTGACGCGACCCATCCTCCAGCGCTTGTTACCGTTCGCGCCAAGCTCGAATCCAGTTCAGCCGCGGAATGAGCTGACGATAGCCTGCAATCCAGTGTGGGAACACCACGGGCAGGCATCGCCCCGTTTCCGCCGACCCTGGGGACGTCTGAAAACAAATCGCACGATGAACCAGACCGTGGCTGTAGCGGCGGTCTATGACCGCCGGCGGCCTGGCAACAGGGTAAGATTCAATTGTCGCGGAAATCAGCGGCGGTCACAGACACGCCGCTACAATCGGTGAAAAATTCTCCCGCGCTTCGCGCGAGTTGCCGGGAGACGATGCCCGGCGAACCAGAGCCGTCATTCCAAACGGAGTCATTCGTCAGCGTGCGCGGAGCGCTCGCCGCCCCGCCCAGTGACGCGTCCGTTCTCGAACGTCGGCCGCATCAGACGTTCGTGACATTGGCTTCCAGCCGATCACCACAGCAAAATCGGCTGCTATGCCGATTCCACATAGTTCACCACCGTTCAGTTCGCTCGGGGTCTTCGATCCATCGACCACCCGTGTTGCGATCCCGATAGGATCGCAGCATCGCCCGCTTTCGAAAAATTTCTCCACAAAAAAAGGGCGTTCCGAAGAACGCCCTTTTCCGCTTATGACCTTGTTTCCCTCGAGATCTAAGCGGTCTGCCGCCGGCGCCGCACGAAGACGAGGACCGCAAGAGCAAGACCGAACAGAGCGACCGCCGATGGCTCGGGAACCGCCGTCAGGAAACCGGCGGAATCGATCCCGGCACCGATCCCGTTGATCGAGATCGCGGAGAGCTGACCCATCGTCAAGCCTGTGCTGTCGAAGCCGAAGCGAACGGATTGACCGCCGACAAACGTGCCGTTGATGTCCATCGTGAAGCTGCTCCAGTCCAGCGCGCTGCTGTTGGCGAAGCTAAAGCTGTTTGTCCCGGTGCCGCCGAGCAACAGGCTCGAATTTCCCGTGAGGAGCAATGTCCCCGCCGTCTCGCTGAATCCAGCCGCGTCGAGTGTTCCGCCGCCCAACACAATATTGCTCGTGTCCGCCAGGCGCTCACTCGCTCCGAGGATGAAATTACCTTCGTTGATGGTCGTTGCTCCCGTATAGGTTGCCAAACCGATCATCGTGAAGTCGGAAGCTCCGATCTTCGTGAGACCACCAGCTCCAGTGATTGCTGCAGCCATCGGGGTCTCGCTATCAATCTCGAAGGTGACGGTGCCCGAGGTCAGCGTGAGTGTCCGGGAGGCGGAGACCGTGGGGTCCGTGACGCTTCCGAAGTTGGAAACCTGGAACGTGCTCCCGTCGGCGAGGGTCACGTTGTTGCCAGCCGCACCAAGGCTACCGTCTCCGGCGCGAATGCGAAGTTTACCAGCCTGGACGTCGATGTTTCCGCTGTGGCTGTTGGCATCGTTGTTGAGCGAGAGCGTGCTGCCACCCGTCTTGGTCAGGACACCCGAGCCAGAAACCACACCGCCCCAGTTCACGAACTTATCGGTCTGAACCGTTCCGCCGCCGACCGTCACGTTGAGGCTTCGGTCCGAGACCACACCGGTCCCCGAAACCACGTTGTCCACTTGGAGGGTTCCGCCATCCAGCATCACGCCACTCGAAGCGGCCCCAAGGTTCTCGTCGGCATCGATCCGCACCGATCCCGCCTGGATAACCGTGTTGCCGACGTAGTCGTTCGTCCCACTCAGTGTCAGCGTGGCGGATTCGACCTTCGTCATTCCACCGGCACCGGTCACGGTGCCCTGCCAGCCGAAGTTGCTGGTCGTGCTGACAATCACGTTGCCCGAAGCCAACGTCAGAGTGCGCCCCGCTCCCGCGTCGAACGTGTCGCTCTGCCGGAAGGTCGTGCCGTCCGCGAATGTCACTCCGTTGCTGGCCGCGCCGAAGGCTCCGTCGTTACGCACCCGGAGTTGACCGTCATTGACCACGATTCCTCCGGTGTGAGTGTTTCCGGCGTTGTTGAGCGACAGAACGTTTCCGCCCGTCTTGGTCAAGGTGCCGGACCCGGCGATCACGCCATAATAATTGACGAATCCATCCGCCTGGATCGTTCCGCCGCCGGCATTCACGGTCGTCAGGGGTTGGTAGCCCGAATCGTTGATCGAGCTCGTCACCCGCAGGGTGCCGCCGTTGAACGTCACCCCGCCCGCTGCGGCGCCGAGATTGGCATTCGACGAGATCGCCAGCACGCCGGCATCAATCGCCGTCCCACCGGTGTGCGTGTTCGTCCCGCTCAAAGTCATCTGACTGGTCGCACTGTTCTGACGAATACCGACGACGCCGGAGCCATCCGAAACCGCACCACTGATCACGACGGCTGCTGGACCGGTGCTGACGTTCGAGATCGTTTTTGTCCCGGTGGAAGACGCCGAGACGGGTCCGGAAAGCGTGAGCGTGTTGGAGCTCAACGGCCGCCCGTTGTTGATGTCGAGCGAACTGCCGACGAACATCGGCACGCTGAAGGTATTCGTTCCCCCGGATTCGTAGGACGGGACCAGGGTGTTGAGCTGCGCCGTGGAGGCACCGTTGTCGAACGTCAGGCTATTGGCCATCGTCGTCGCGAAGGTGTAGCTCTGCGAACTCGATCCGTTGTTGTGCTGATTGAGTAGGTTGAAAATCCCCACCGTTCGGCTGGTCGTATCGATGTTGACGATGCGAGTTGTGTTTTGGAGTGGCGTGAAGTTCGCCGTCGCTCCGACGCCGTCCGCGATATTCCCCCCGCTCCAATTCGCCGAGTCATTCCAATCCGCCGTTCCGGCGTTCGTTTTCGTCCAGGTTCCGTCGGTTTGAGCCGCAAGGCGATCAATGGGCAACAGGAACAGCGGAATCGCCAGCGCCGCAGCAATGTTTTTCGTGAGATGGAGGGGTGTTTTCATGATTTGGTAGTTGAGGTTTTGTGAACGCTAAATCCTTATAGCTGTTAAGCAAGATATATTTCGAGGGGCCGCTTTAATTTTCTGATCGGGGCAGCGGGTTGCGCCGATCCCGGTAGGTGGCTGCCTGCTCCGGAGTCAGGAGCGAAAGGTTCTTTTTGCGAAGAAGGAAAAGTTCGCCCGTTTCGCTTGCTACCAGCAGATTGGGTCCGTCGCCACCGAGCGGTGTTGCAATCGCGCCCGTCTCATGAGAGCCACCCGGCTGAACGAGGCCGAAATTCGCGTGGGAAAAGACCTGAGGACGAGCAAACATCGGCTCGGCGTTGCTCCCAACGTTCTTCATGAAAAGAGGCGTTCCCAGCGTTCGGTTGCCAAGCATCGGCATCGGGTATCCCGTTTCCTTGTCTGGAATCGCAGATCGGCGGCCCGTTCCGATGATCAAGTCGAGCACCCCGTCCCCATCGTAGTCGAAGAAATCGAGTTTGCACCGGCCCGTGCCGCCCGCGGGATCGAAGCTTGTTTCAATCAACGACCCGTCCGCGAGCGTCAGCTTACCACCATCGTCGACGTTCTGGTTGTCCACCTTCCAGTAGAGATGGAAGTGATCTTCCCCATCGACGATCACCATCGCCATGCGACCATCGAGTTCCGCCACGGCCGCCCGCGACCGCCACATTCCGTGCAGCGGCACGCCGTCGCAGTAGAGCGGAAGCGCGGGACCCAGCTCGGGTGCTTCTTTCGTCCCGCGATTCAGGTAAACGGTGTAGTCGCCCGTGATGTCACCCATCACAATGTCCGGCAGGCCGTCCCCGTTCCAGTCCACGACCGTGGGCGAAACGTAACCCCAGCGGGCTTCTTTCAAACCCTGGACGCTGCCCGAGTAGCCAGCCTGGATGTGGATGTCGGCACCATCAGATTGAATCCGTTCACCGGACAGAAACTTAGGCTCATCCGTCGTCCCGACGTTCTTGAACAAAACGACAAATCCCTCGGAGTTGCCCGCGATGATGTCGAATGCGCCATTCCCCGTCCAGTCCGCGACGCTCAGCGCGGGTAGCTTCCCGGGGAAAAGATCGGCATTTTCCTGGAGGACCATCCTTGGTTTTTCGTAGATCGGCGCACCAGCGTCGGTGAAGCGATTTTCAAACCGGTAGTAATGAATTCCGCCCTCACCCGCGGCGATCAAGTCGGACCGCCCGTCCGCTCGAGGGTATGCGCAAACCACGGGGGCGATGCTCGGGTGGCGGATCGCAATCCCGTCCGGGTCGGCCATCAGCAAACGCCGAGGCGCGTCGGACCCAAACGGATCCGGGTAATAATAAAAACTCCCCATCCGCGTCCCGGCGACAAGACCCGCTGGTCGGTCGGGTCCCACGTCGACGCGAGCCAGATTGCGCATATCGTAGTAGGCGTCGTTCCGGACGGGCGAGATCTGACGTTCCCCTTCCGCTGGACCTCGCAAGAATCCGGGGAGTCGAAATCCGACGACGTGGCTGAACCGAGCAGGCTCGGTCGAAATTCCCGCCGCATCGTAAGGCCGCCAATCCGGACTGGATCGGTCGGTTTCAACGTCGGAATCCTCGCCCGAGTCCGGGTGTTCCGTCAGCTCGACCGCGATGTCCACGCTACCGTCTTCGTTTGGAAACGCCGCGACGCTTCGCGGGGTGATGGACAGGATCACGCGGCCGTTTTCTCGAAAAGCAAACGTGCTCCGATCGAAATCCGCCCGCACGATCGCCTTCCCGTCCAACCAAAGACCATGAATTTCGCCATCCGGCATTTCGAAGATCGTTCCATTGAGCACGATCGGAGCGGAGATCTCGCGCGGTTCGCCAAATACCGGGACGCCATCCGGCGAATCCCGCAGCCAACGATACAGAAGCAGTGTCCCGCTTTTCCTCTCCGCCGCCACGACGAACAGGTCGGGACGCGCTCCCCCGTAGACCGACGCTGCACCGGGAATTTCGGAGTAAAGACTCGGGAGGGACAACGGGCCGAGGCCGGCTGGCTCCGCTGATTGAAGCGCCACGGTGTCGGCGGAAGTCGAGAGTTCCGCCGCGCGAACCGACGGAACGCTCATCATCATCGAAATCAGCGAGACGACAATGCCGACGGGCGAGGGGCAAGCTCCGGCGCGGCGAGTCACGGTAGCTTCACCAGCCGAACGTTCGAAATTTCCGCCGCCGAGAACGCTTGAAAGATGGAAAAGCCGATGAGATCGAAGGTGAACAACGGACTTTCCTCGTCGGTCCATTTGTCGCGAATCTCCCGGGCAAACGTCCCGCCCGACACGGCAACCTCGACCTGCGCCTCCCGGTCACCAGTCCGCTTCACCCGCAGCGTGACGCGATAGGTTTCTCCGACCCCCACGCCCTCCGGCGCATTGCTCATGCTCTCCGTATTGTAGGCGTGGGAGTTGGTCAGCAGCCCACCGTCTCCGCTCCGGCGGAGAATACCGAGCGCGACTTCGGTCTCGGATTTGAGACTCAGGACGCCGACGTAGCCCTCCGCGCTGGCAGCCTTCGGATTCGTCCCGTCGGAGCCAAAATAATTGACCGCCTCGTTCGCCGAGTCGAAGAGACCAAAGCGCAAACTGTTACCTTGGGGTGGACCTTCCTCCAGCGGCGTCACGTCGAAGGTAAACTCCAGTGTTTCTCCGGTCTCGAGGGTCACGGCGTCTTCGGGAGCCACGAAGTGGGCAACGGCGTGGCGACCGGACTCCCGGGCACCCAAAATTCTCATTTTCCCCCGATCACCTTCCAAGTAACGACCGTCGACCGAGCTGACCCAATCCAGCGACTCCGGCGGACTGTTCCCCCGCCGACTCCCGTCGGCGAACTCATCGGCGACAAGCACCGTTTCGGCGCGAGCGGTCGTCAACGCAAGCGCGCCGAGGAGGAATAGTGTTGGACGGGCGAAACGGGCGGGGATCGGAGGAAGCATGGGCTGGAAGGATGATCGAATTCCAAGAATCACACGAGACTCGAACCCCGGCAATAACCTTTTAGCAATAAATTGCGGTGGAGAACGAAATTCATCGCATGAGGCCTTCGTAGGCGACCTGGTCGGCGTGCAGCCGGTGAAACACGGCAAGTTTCCGGTCGTGAAAATCCTTCGTCGCGGAGTCTGGATCGACCACGGACCCCGAACGCGTCATTTCCCGCATGGCCGCCTCGACGGATGGAAAATCACCCGCGGCCACCGCTCCCAGAATCGCCGCTCCCACCAGGACCGCTTCGGGTTCCTCCGGCAGGATCAGACGGCAGCCGGTGACGTTCGCGTGCTGCCGCAGGAAGACCGGGTTCTTCGTCCCTCCGCCGCAGACGAAGATCGTGTCGATCTCGTAACCGTTGCGGTTGAACTCCTCGACGATGTGCCGCGTCCCGCAGGCGATCGCCTGCACCGTGGCGAGATAGAGCAGCGCCAGGTCGTCGAGCGTGCTCGACAGCCGCAACCCGCAGATCATTCCCCGCAAATCCGGGTTCGCCCGCGGGGACCGATTCCCGTGGAAGTCCGGATTCACGTGCAGGTGCCCGGTCAGGAAATCCACGGTCCCATCCGCCGCGAGTGCGTCCAGTCGACGATTGAGAAATTCGTAGACCGAGACCACGCCGCGCGCGGCTGAGTCATTCAATTCGCCCGTTGCCCCGTGGGTTCCGATCACGTGATCGACCAGCGCGCCGGAAGCCGACTGCCCTCCCTCGTTCAGCCAGAGCCCAGGGATCATCGCCGACCAATACGGACCCCACACCCCGGGAATGAATCGTGCGTCGGTGGAAACCGCCATGTGGCAGGACGAGGTCCCGCCGATGAGCGCGAGTCGCCGGTTGAAATCGACCTGGTCGCCCGTTTCGATCGACGCTCCCACCATCCCGACGCCCCCCGCATGCGCGTCGATCAGCGAGACACCGACCGCCGTCCCCGCGGTGAGTCCGAGGGATTGGGCGGCAGACTCCGAGAGACCATGCCCAATCGACTCGCCCACGGGACGAATCCGCGAGCCGATACGCGCCGCATCCACTCCCGGCAAGTCCTCCAGCCCGACGCGAGCGAAAAACGATTCGTCCCAGCCCCCACCCTGCTCCGCCGTCCGGTGCCCGAGATACGTCCACTTGCAGACCGTCGAACACAGGGACCGCGTCAAATCACCCGTCGCCCGAAAGGTCAGGAAGTCGGGCAGATCGAGAAAGTGCGCCGCCGCTCGCCAAGTCGTCGGGTGGTGCGATTTCAGCCAAAGCAGTTTCGGAATCTGCATCTCGGGCGAGATTTTTCCGCCGACGTAGCGGAGCACTTCTTCCTCACCGAAGCCATTGATCTGAGCCGCTTCGGCCACCGCTCGGTGATCCATCCACACGATCACATTCTGCGCCGCCTGTCCGTCTGGAGTGACCGGCAGCGGCTCGCCGGCACCGTCGAGCACAACGAGCGAGCACGTTGCGTCGAAGCCGATGCCCGCGACCTCCCCCGCGTCGATTCCGCTCTCCGACACGGCCGAGCGGACGGAATCGCAGACCGCGCGCCAGATGTCGTCCGATGATTGCTCGACGAAATTGGGTGCGGGTTTCCACGTTTGGATGTCCCGCTTCGCCATCCCCAACCGACGACCAGCGCTGGTAAAGACGCCCGCCCGCGCACTGCCTGTCCCCACGTCGACCCCGACGAAATAGCGATCCTGTTTCACAGAGTCGATGTTGGCGCTCAATCTACGGCTTCCGGCACCTCGTCCGTGCGGAACGGTTCCGTCGGAAGGTCGCTGCCGTTGAAGAGGGTCGCGATCGGGTCATTGGCCCACGCGTAGCGCACCGCGGTCGGGGACGGCACTTCGTCCGCGCCGACCCACACCTCGCCGCCCTTTACCTCAGCAGCCGCGAGCCGGAACTTCAGATCGGCACCCGCGATCGCAAAGCCGGTTTCGCCGTTCTCCGCCCGGAGTTCCAGACCTTCGGCATTCGCAAACTCCACGACGATCCGGTCGTCCTCGATCCGCGTTCCCGCGAAGCGCGGTCCGGCGAATTCGATCGGACGGTCGTAGACGTTCGCCAGCGCCAACAACGCCAACCGCCGCCCCACTTCCTGCTTGTTCTTCGGATGGATGTCGTCCGACTCGCCGATGTCCACCGCCACGGCCATGCCGGTCGCCGGGAGTTCCAGAGCCTTCGTCTGCGCCTCCCGCAGATACCCCCAGGCTTCCCCGCTCGGATCGTTCTTGCGAACGTTGTTCGCGAGTTGGACGAAATAGAACGGCAGTCCCGGTTGCTCGAAGTCCCCCCGCCACTGCGAAATCATCCCCGGGAAGAGCTCCGCGTATTCCGCGGACCGGCCCTGATTGGCCTCGCCTTGATACCAGATCACGCCCCGGGCCGCGAAGGGGATCAGCGGATTGATCATCGCGTTGTAGAGCGTCGAAGGCTGCTTGCGGGTGCCGCGTCCTTCGGGTTCGCGCGGGCGCTTTTTTGCAAATTTGTGGCCATCAGCCCGCGCCTCGTCGCGGGCCGTCTCCCACTTGGCCACCGCCGCCTCGTATTTCTCGACGTCCGCTGGAAACGCCGCGACTCGTTCCTGCCAGCGGGCCTCCACGCTCGCCGCCACCGACGTGGCCGCCAGCCCTTTCGCGCTCATCCACGCTTCGATCTCCGTCCCGCCGTAGCTCGAATTGACCAACCCGATCGGGACGTCGAGATTGCCAAACAGCTCCCGCCCGAAGAAATAGCCCACTGCTGAAAAATCTCCGACGGTCGCCGGAGACGCCGCGACCCACTTGCCCTCGAGCTGATCCAGCGGCTGCTCGGACGCCGCCCGCTCGACCTTGAAATGCCGGATGAGCGGGAAAGTTCCCCCCGCCACTTCGGCCTCGGCATTGCCGGCGCGGTCCACCGTCCACTCCATGTTCGACTGGCCGCCGCAGATCCAGACCTCACCGACCAACACGTCGCCGACCGTCACCACGTCGGTACCGGTTATTTTCAAAGTTCCCGCTTCCGCGCTGGCTGGCAGCGCATCGAGATCGACGCGCCATTTGCCACCTTCGTCCGCCTCCGCTTCCTTCCGTTGTCCCGCAAACTCGACGACGATCTCCTCGCGAGGCTCAGCGGTTCCCCAAACCGGGACCGGACGGTCGCGTTGGAGCACAACGCCGTCCTGAAAGACGGGCGCTGGTCGGACCGCGGCCGCGGCGACGGGAAGAATCAGCAACAGCGATGCTGCCGCGTTGATGATCGGGTTTTTCATGAATCCGGTGGGGGTGAATGGGCGGGAGCGGCCGGACGCAGCCACGCGGTGACCAACAGGCCAACGATGAGAATTGCGCTCGTGCCGAAGACCACGATCAGGAAGCCGTTAAACGGACTCACCAACCCCGCGGGCAGCCCCGGGATCTTCGGCGAAAGCGTCATCCACACGATCACGAGCAGTCCCACGATCACTCCAACCGCCGCGGAGAACGCCCGCGGTTTCCGGCTCAGGAATCCGAGCAAGAACAGTCCCAGCGTCCCGCCGCCGAAGATGCCCGCCAGCATCCACCACGCGTCGAGCGCGCTCGGGACCCGCGTCATCGCGAGCGCCATTCCCGTGCCCAGCACTCCCCACACGACCGTCACCGCGTAGAGCACCGCCATGCACTGGCGGTCCGTCGCAGCGGGTCGGAGGTAGCGTTTGTAATAGTCATTGAGAACGATCGTCGCCGACGAATTCAGGCTACTCGATACCGTGCTCATCGCCGCGGCGAAGATCGCCGCAATGAGCAGACCCGTCACTCCGGGCGGCAGAACCGTGACGATGAAATTTGGAAAAACGTAATCGCTCTTGTCCGCAGCCTGGTAGGCCTCGGGCAACTCGCCGGGGTGCGTCAGGTAAAACGCGAAGAGCAACGTCCCAATGAAGAAGAAGACCGCCGAGAGCGGCACGTAAAGCAGCCCGCCCATCCAGACACTCTTCCGAGCCTCCGCGTCGGATTTCGACGTCAGGTAACGCTGAATGTAATTCTGATCGATTCCGAAGTTCTGCAGATTGATCACCAGCCCGTAGACGAGCACCACCCAGAACGTCGACTGCGAGAGGTCGAACGAATAGCTGCCGAGACTGAATTTATCGTATTCCGCCGCGATCCGAAAAACCTGACCCGGCCCCTCCGGCAGGCCGAAGAGCATCAGCAAAGCGCAGAGAATCGCGCCGAAGATCAGCACGACCGTCTGGATCGCGTCCGTCCAGATCACCGCCTCGATCCCGCCGATGAACGTGTAGATGGTGACCGATACCCCCGTCACCAGAATGATCCACCAAATGTCCCATCCGAGCAGGATGCTGATCGGCAGCGCCATTAGATACATCACCGTGCCCATGCGCGCGAGCTGGGTCAGCAGATAACACGCGCTCGTGTAGACCCGCGCCCACGGCCCGAATCGTTCCTCCAAATGCTCGTAGGCCGAGATGTGCCCGCCCCGCCGGTAGAACGGTAGAAACCACTTCACCGCCACCCACGTCGCCAGCGGAATCGAAAGGCTGAAGACGAACGGATTCCAATTCGCCGCAAACGCCTTTCCCGGCAGGGCCAGGAAACTGATGCTGCTGACGTAGGTGCCGAGGATCGACAGTCCCGTCAGCCACCCCGGCAGGCTGCCGCTCGCCGCCGTGAACGCGTCGACCGACCGGCTCCGCCGCCAGAAGAAGACGCCCACCGCCATCGTCCCCGCGAAATAGACGACGAGAATGGCGAAATCGAGAACCGTGAAATGGGAGTTCATTCGGGGGAACGGAGCGTTTGACTCGAACTTACTTGGTTTCGATCTCGAGACCCCATTCGACGAATTTCTCCACCAATCGATCCCGCGCCAGCCCGCACGCCTCCATCGTCCGCGCCGAAACGACCGTTTTCACCGCCCCCGGATCGAATCCTCGCGCCTCGATTCCAGCCCGCGCATTATAGGGCAGATTCAGCGGCGCCAGGATCTCACCGACCTTCAACAGACGCCGAGAGATCTCCGCGACCTCGTCGCCCCGGCCCCGGCGGCAGGCGTCGAAGACGGTGACCATGTATTCCGGCAGGAAATTCGCCAGTCCCCCGAGGCACCCCGCGGCTCCTTTCTCGAGAAATTCTCCGAGCCGTGGATCGGCGGCCGTGAAGACCGAGAAGTCGTGCTCGCGGCCCAAGGCGATCAATTCATCGTGATAATCGAGTTCGCCGCCGCTCTGCTTGATTCCCACCATCCGCGCCCGCGTGGCGAAGTCCCGCACGACGTCCGGACCGATCCGATTACCCGTCACTTCCGGGTAATTGTAGAGGTAGACGGGCAGGTCGAACGCCTCGGACGCCCGCAGGAAAAATTCCAGGATGTCCTCCTGATCGAGCGGAAAAAATGGCGGCGGCATCAGCGCGACCCCCGCCGCTCCCAGCCCCCGCGCCGTCCGCCCGAGCGAAATCACGTCGTCCAGCCGGATCGAACTCACGTTCACGATCACCGGCAACTCGCTCCGCAACGCCATGATCTCGCGCAGCAGGTTGGCGCGCGCTCCGAGTTCCATCCGGGCGAATTCCCCCGTGCTTCCCAGGGCCAGGATGCCGTGCACGCCCTTGCGTTCCAGCCACGCCACGTGCCGTGCGAGCAGATCCGTTCGGGGCTCTCCCGCCTCGTCAGTCGGGATCCAGAGAGCCGCCAGGATGCCCGAGCGCGGAGCCTCCGGCGAGATCGGCAGCGTCGCCGATGCGGGCTGATCGGCTTCGAGGGTTTGAATCGTTGTCATCATTCGCTCGAGTCGCCGTTCGCGGGCACCGACCGCGGGTTTTTCAGGTAATAAAATCGTCCGTCCTCCGCACCCGCGAGCAGGTCCGGGATGGAATCACCGTCCCAATCCACGACCGCGGGCGTCGTGCTGTGGCCCGCCAGGCGCCGCCCGTCGACTGGCCCCCGGTCTTCGAAGATCCACTCACCCTCGACGTCCGACACGTTGCGCAGAAAATTCACGTTGCGGCTATTCACCAGCAGATCCAGCCGACCGTCGCCGTCCCAGTCGACAAACGCGTAGGTCCGGCGTCCCGATCTCCCAGCGTAGCCGTCGCTCAGCCGCAGCAACCCATCCTCGTCACCCGTCGCTTTGTGCTTTGCGTCGAAGGTCGAAGGTCCCTGCATCTGAAAAACCCGCTGGCCCGGCAACAACACCCGCCCGCCGTCCCTTTCCACCTGCCGATACCATGCGAGATACCCCTCGTGATCGACGCTCACTAAATCATTGATCCCATCCCCGTCCAAATCGATCACCACCGGCGTGCAGCGCCACTCGACCACGAGTTCGTTCGCCTCCGGATCCCACCAATTCCACTCCGGCTTTGGCGGCGCGCCTTCCCAAGCTACCCGCAGTGGCTCGGCCCCCGCCAGCTCGGGGGCGCTCGCCGTCCCCACGTTTCGATACCAGACGACCGTGCCCAGAATGGACCCCGCCACGACGTCGGCCAACCCATCGCCATCCCAATCGCCGACGCCAATGTTCGTGTAGCCCCACTTTGACTCCGCCGGACCCTGAATCGATCCGTTCTGTCCGGCCATGATCCGGATCGGCTCGCCGTCGGCCTCGAGCAATTCCGGTTCCGCCCAGGTTGGCGGCGACCCGCCAAGGTTCTCGATGAACGCGATCTCGCCCGCGGCGTTACCGGTCAGAATGTCGTCCCGGCCATCGCCGTTCCAGTCGACCGACACGGGCGAGGTCAGCACGCCGAACCGCACGTCGTCCGCGATCTGCCGGAAAAATTCCGGACGCCGAAACTCCGGGATCCGGGCCACGACTTCCCCTTTGTTATCCGTCACGTCGACCAACTCCCCCGTATTCTCGAGCCACGCCGTCCGGCTGTCCTCCTGCGAGACCACGAGGTCGGGTCGACCGTCGCCATTCCAATCCGCGCTCGTCACCACGATCATCTCTAGCGGCATCGTGATCGGCTTGCCGTCGAAGCGCAGCCGCTGACCCGGCGCATACTTCGGCTCCTCGCGCGTCCCGATGTTCTCGAAGAACGTCAATCCATCCACAAACTCTCCGCAAATGAGATCCAACTTCCCCGTCCCCCGAAAATCCGCGAACACCGGCGAAGGCATCCCGTAAACGTCGATGTCCCGACCGTCCGCCTGAAGTCGCACCGGCTCCGCGTAATCCGGCGCGTCGTCCGTCCCGCGATTCTTCAGCACGTAAACGAAGCCGTGCAGTGGTCCGTTCACCCAGCGGCCATTCGCATCGTAAGCGTTGTCCCAGCCGTAATCCGTCCAATCCCCAACCCCCACGATCAAATCGAGCACGCCGTCGCCATCGTAGTCCACGTAGCTCCATTGCTTGCCGCGGGTCCGCCCACTCGACAAGTGGACGGACTCCTCGTCGACCGAAAGATTCTTCCCCTCGCCCAAACCCTCCTCCAAAAAATCCGGATACTCGACGCCCGGACCGAGCACCCGCGGCCCGGTCGACGTTACTGAAAGCGTCAGATCGTTCCCCCCGTCACCGATCCGCGTCGGCGCCGCGAAAAGCGGCCCGCCCGTCTTCTCGTCCGCCCGCCCCGTGTTCTCGTAGTAGAACGTTCCCTTCGGCATGGCCCCCGCGACTAGCGTGAGATCCAAGTGTCCGTCGCCGTTGCGATCCACGGTCATCGGCCAACCCCACAACCCGACGCCCACGTCCGCGGTCAACCCCTCGACGCCGTGCGTGATCGGCGCGAACCGCTCCGGCATTCCGTCGGCCAGCGCCCCGCCCGCACCTCCGAGCACCAATGCCAACACTCCAAGAACCGGGGGGAACAACGTCAATTTCATCTCCCAGCACCCAAACCCAACGCAGTGACGATCGCAAGCAAAAAGGTTTTAGCAGATTGACGAAAAATTGCTAAACAGACCGGCCAGCCGTTTTGGGCACCTTGTCACCCAGCGAATCCCGCAGACTTTCGTCCACCGGCACAGTCACCCGGGCATCGGTCGGAGAGCCCCGCAATTGTTGAAAAAGAAGCGCGCTCGCCTCGGTCGCCAACCGTGGATGCGACACCCCCACGCACGACAGAGGCGGATCGAAGAACGGAGCCAGATCGTAATCGCCGACCCCGATTACCGCGACGTCCCGCGGGATGCGCAGACCCGCTTCCTTGATTGAGCGATAGGCACCCAACGCGAGCGCATCGGACACGGAGTAGAGCGAGTCACACCGCCCGCCGCGCTTCAGGAAAGTCCGCATTGCCGCGTAGCCTCCCTCCTCCGAGAGCGAAGACGCCACGATCTCCGCCGGGTCCTCGCCGTTGTGATGTCGGGACCTTTCGGCAAACCGCTTCACACGTTGCCGCGTCGTCTGCGTCATCGGCTCCCCGTGCAGAACCGCCGGGCGCACCCGGTTTTTCCGTTTGAACAAATCGGCGACCCGTCCGCCCGACCCATCGTCCTCCACCACGCAGGGCAGCGACGCGACGACCCGGTTGATCAGCACGACCGGGTAGGGCAGCCGGACTCCCGCCAGGAATTCGTCGTCCTCGGCAATCGTGTTCATGATGATCGCCGCGTTGAATCCGTGCCCCGTCAGCAGCCCAGGCAGTTCACTCAAACGACCGGCCGAGAACATCTCGATCATCAGCGAGTAGGTATTCCGGCCCGAGGTCGCCACCACTTTTTCGGCTTCGCCGTGAAGGGCCGCCACGAAGTGATTTACCAACGGGATCGGAGCCTCGAAACTCGAGATCAACGCCAGGATGACGGTATTTTTCACCGTCTCCCCGCTGCGCAAGCGCCGCGCGTTGATGTTCGGCAAGTATCCCATGCTTGCCGCCGCCTGCCGGATCGCCTCAGCCGTTGCGTCCGGGATTCGCCGCTCGACTTGCCGGTTATTGAGAACGCTCGAGACCGCCCCAACGGATACCCCGACGCGCTGCGCGATGTCGCTCAAATTCACGCGCTGCGTGGAAGGTTCCGCCGCGGTTTGAGCTGCTTTCTTTCCTTTGCTCACTACACCTTCGACTCTGGACCGAGCTTCGCTCGGACACAACTCCCGAACCCAGCTACAGCGTTCAGGAAGCAGTTCGACCCGCGCCCGACCGCGCAAAACGAAAATAATAAAGAGCAGGCACCCTTCCTCAGGCAACCCCCCGCCGCCGCACCCACACGTCAAAGGGCAGCATCACCAGCGCCGCCATCAAAAACCAGATTGAAAGATCCGTCGTCTTTGCCACGATCACCCCCGTTGGCCGCATCACGGCCTTCACCCCAGGATCGACGATCCCACCCCCCGCCATCGCCAACCGCGCCACCCCCGGCTCGACGTCCGCCAGCACGGCAAACTCCCCGCCACCACCTTCCAACTTCGCGCCCTCGCGGCCTCGCGTGAGAGCCGGATCCCGCATCACCGCCACCGGAGTCCCGTCGCCCACCCGCACGGAAAATGCCTCCCCGCCCCCCGCGAACTCCGCCGCATACCGCCCCGGTTCCACCTGCTCCGCCCGCATCGTCCGCCCGTCCACCAGCCGCGTGACCTCCACGACCGCGCCGTCCACGAACCGTCCTCCCGCGTCGTTCGCGTCCACCACCACCACCCTCGCACCGCCATCCGCTATTTCGACCCGCGCCGCCACGCCGCCCGACTCCGCCCCCCGCGCCACCGCCCGCGTCAGCTGCACCACCAATTTGCCAAATCCCGGCCACCCCAGCCAATCCCCCGTCCACCGCCCCTTCAAGTCACTCGTGAACGCCGCGACCGTCCCCAGGCCCAACCGCGCCGTCGCCAGCAACGGCTCCCCCCGCTCCGTGGCCAACAACGTCCTCGCCCCCTCCTTCGCACTCGTCGCGTTGTAGCCCAACAAAAACGGAGCCGCCGCAAAGTCGATCCCCCCGATCTCGTCCCCCGCCCCCACCACCACCGGCCGCAACGCATCCTCCACCAAATTCGTCCGCGTCGCCCGCAGCGTCTCCTCCGCAAAGATCCGGGGCAGCGTCAGCGCGTCGGACGTGAGGTAAAACCGCCCACCGCCCCGCTCCGCCAACGCCCGCAGAAATTCCGTGTCCCGGTCCGCGTCCCCACCCAGCGCCACCACCGACACCGTGATCCGCTGCGCCAGCATCGCCCTCGCCACGTCCAGTGCCGACATCCCCCCAGAATTCCCCCCGATCTCCTTCTCCTCGGCGTCCGCCGCGTCGGAAAACAGGATCACGTGTTTGATCCGCGCATCCGCCTCCAGCAGCGCCCGGTAAAGCGCCACCAACGCCGTCGTCACGTAAATTCCCCCGCCCCCCGCTTGAATCGCCAAAATTCGGTCGCCCGCCGATTTTCGGTCCACCAGCCGCCCCAGCGGCACCACCGGCCGCACCTCCGTATCCACTGCCACCACGCCGAAAAGATCCTTCGCCTGCAGCGCGTCCATCGCCCGCACCACCCCCTCGTTCGCCAGCGCCATTTTCGTCTGCCCACCCCCGCCGCCCCCGTTCACCGTTGCCGCCATCGACCCCGATCGATCCAGCGCAATCATCAGAGCCGACACCGGCAGCTCCGCCCCATCCTCGAACGCAATCTCGACCGGCGAAAGCTCCGCCAGCGGCGTGTCGTAATACCCACCCGCCGCAAACCCATTTTCACCCCCCGAAAGAATGAGACCACCCCCCAGATCCGACACCCACGATTCGAGCGCCCGCATCCGCCCATCCCCCAGTTCCCCCGCCCCGCTGTCGCTCAGCACCACCAGATCGAAGCGATTCAAATCCGCCACCCGCTCCGGCGCCGCCCCCGTCGGTCGCACCTCCACGTCGAACTTCGCCGCTCGCAAAGTCCCCGCCAGCCACTCCATCCGGTCCGGCTGCGGATCCAACACCAACACCCGCGCACTCCGCGCCGCCGCCACCCGCGCCACCGCCACGTTGTTCTCCGCGAATCCATCCGCCGCCGCCACCACCTCCACCCGCAACTCCGAGTCCCCCTCCACCCCCGGCACGTTCGCGAACGTCACCCGATTCTCGCCCACCACCAGCGCCTCCGTCCGCTCCCCCGCCAACACCCCGTCCTGATACAACCGCAACCCCACCTCCCCCGCCCGGTTCGCCCGAAGCACCACCCCCACGTCGAAAGCCTCCCCCGGCCGCACCGTCCGAGGCCCCTCAACCGCAGCGACCGCCACCTCCGCCCCCCGCTCCCGGTCCAGCACCACCACGTCCGTCGGCACCCCCACCGCCGCCAGCCGCCCAGCCACCACCTCATCCGCCGCCGAAAGCCCCACCCCATCCGTCACCAACACAAGCCGGGTCGGCCGGTCATCCCACCGCCCCGCCGCCGCCCGCAACAACGCATCCCCCACCGACCCATCGGAAAACCCAACCTCCCGCACCCGCTCCCCGAACGTCACCCGCAGTTCTTCCAGCAAATCCTCCGCCGCCACCCGGCCCGCCTCCGAAACGCTCGGCGACTCATCCCGCACCACCATCACCCCCACCTCCGACTCCACCCGCTCCAACCCAATCCCAGCGAGCGAAAGCACCAAAAGCGAAAAGACCACCCCCCGCACCAAAAGCGCCACCCCAACCCGCCGCCCTCCTAGCGCCCAAAGCCCCAAAACGCCAAAGAGCCCCAAAAACGCCCAGGGAAAATCAACAACCACCTAATTCAAGAAGCTGGGGAGCGCACGCGTCCCGCGTGCGAGCAACGGCGTCCCGCCGCTGCAAAAGGCAAATCGAGCAAAGCGAGAGAGCCGAACTCCAAGGAGCGGCGATTTGCAATTGGCTTCGCCGGTCTCCGCTCCGCTACGGCTGCCGAACCAACCCAACGGCGAAGCCGCACTCCCCCACTCACACCCCAGCCAGCTCCGGCACCGCAACCCCACCAGCCGAGCCACCCTCACCGTCACCAGCCCCCGACCGCCGCAACCGCTCCACCAATTCCTCCGCCGCCCCCCGCCGCGACCGATCGAACCGCAACTCCTGCGCCACGCCCCCGCCGACCCGCTTCACCCTCACCCGATCCGAAACCCATCCGCGCCGCAGATCCACATCACAATCCGCCAACTCCACCGGCACGACCACCGGCCGCGGACGCCCCGACCGCGCGAAATAAACCGTCCCCGCATCCCCCAACAGAGCCCACCCGAAAGCGTGCTTCGGCAACTCCGTCCCCTTTCCCGCCACGCAAGGCATAGCCAAAGCCACCGTCCAATCCTCCCCGGCGACCCGCCGCATCTCCGCGGCCAGATCGATCGGCAGAGCCCGCGCGTCCACGCTCTTCACGTCACAAGCCCCGAACAAATGTCCCACCCACTTCCACGCGAACCAAAGCGTCACCCGCGCCCGCCGAATCACCTTCGGAATCAACCAAATCGCCAACCCAAACGCCACGACCGCCAACCCCAGAGCCACCACCGGCTGAAACGCCACCAACCCCAATCCACCCAGCACCAAGGCGTCCTCCCCCAGACTCAATCCAATGTTCGTGAACGGCTCCGGCGAAGCGTTCACCAGCAACCGCGTCCCCGCCTTCGCCGCGTGCGAAGTGAGCGCCATCCCGCCGCCCAGCAACCCCACGATCACGTCGTAAGCCGGATTCACCTCACCCAATACCGTGATCGCCACCATGGCCCCACCGACCGGACGAATGATCGTATGCACCGAATCCCAAAGCGAATCCACCCACGGCACCTTGTCCGCAAAAAATTCGAGAAAAAGCAAAGTTCCAGAGACCCACAGCACCGTCGGATCCGCGAGAATGTCGAGCTGCTGATATTTGTCAGCCAGCTGAATCCAATCCATCCGCACCGCCAACCCCGTCACGAAGACAGTCAGGTAAAGGTTCAGACCAGCCAAAGTAGCCAGCCCCAGCGCGACCCCAAGAAGCTCGAGAGTTTCCATAAAAATTAGTATTGCGCATCTTCGATGGGTCGGAAAGTCGGAAGGTCAGAAAGTCGAAAGTCCCAAAAACAATCGCCCCAGCGATTCAAACCCGACTTTCCGACCTTCAGACCTTCCGACTCACCTCATTCAAGCTTCAACCACGGCTCCTCGCCGTCCTTGCTGTCGAGCGAGTTCATCAGCACGAAAAGCAATTGCTCCAGCACCTCCGGCGTCGTTCGGTAGACGTCCGTCTCCCCCGCTGGCGGGTTCCACACCACCGACTGAAACCCCGGCGCAAACTGCAAATCCTCGATCCGCACCGTCGCCGTGAACGTCTTCTGGACGACCTCGATCTGACGCGGCACGTAGCCTTCCGCGATCCACATCGACGCGCGGAAGTCCTCCGCCTTCGCCGCTTTCGCCAATTCCGGCATCAGCCCCCCCGACAGCACGCGGGTCGGCTCGCCATTCAAATCCTCGATCACAACCCCGTCCTCCATCACGAACAGCGCCGGCAGAAAAATCGCCTGCTGCGCCGTGATTGGCAGGAACAACGGCGTCGACTTCTTCTCCGTCGGCTTCGGCAGCTTTCCGGCAAATTGTTTGAGCAGATATTCGATCTTCGCCCCCGGCACCGCCCACACCTCGTCCCCATTCCGGCACACCGTCATCCGTTCGCCCAGCACCGGAGCCGTCAATTTGACCTTGTCGGGAAACTGCGCCGCCGCGTCCAGCGTCGCGCCCTCGAACTCCTTCGGCAGCCGCCCCGTCACCTCACTCATCACGATCTTCATCGCCATCGCCCGGTCCTGCCCTTCGCCGCCCGCCAGCAACACCGACCAAAACGGCTGAAACACCTTCGCCACAATGTCATACCGATTCTCCGTCGGAGCCTCCGCCCGCAAACCAGACACCAAACCAACGAAAACAAAAAGAACCGCAAACCTCATATAAGATACGCACCATTAAGCCCCGCCCCCTCCAACTGCAAAATCAATCGCCCGCACCCGTCACCATCACCCCTTCGCTACCTTCGTCTCCTTCTGTTCAAAACGAACGGCAATCCGCGCCAGCGGGAGCAAATTGCATCCACTTCTTCGCCCCCTTTGCGTCCTTCGCGATCTTCTGTTCAAAGCCTCCGCCCCACTCTTTAACATTGCCCCCGCCCCCTCCCCCCGCGTTTCATTCCCGCACCCATGCTGGCCTGGTCCCTACTCGTCGCCCAAGAAGGCACCGGCCTCTTCTACGCCTTCACGAATTCCACGTGGGAAGGCAAAGCGATCCTCTTCGCGCTCTTCATCGCGTCCATTTTCAGTTGGTCCGTCATGGTGACCAAATTCCGGGTCCTCGCCTTCGCGAACCGCCAGTCCGCCCGCTTCTCCGACCTCTTCCACCGCGACCGCCAGCCCCTCCGCGTCTACGAAAGCGGCGTCCGCTTCGACGGCACCGCCCTCTTCCACATCTACGAAGCCGGCTGCGACGAACTCTGTTTTCAAATGCTCGGCTCCACCGAAGTCGACGAAACCTTCCGCGCCCGCCTCGAAGCCTCCGACAAAATCACCCCCGCCCAGATGCGCACCGTCACCGCCGCCATGGAGCGCGCCGTCGGTGAATCCGCCCTCGACCTCGAAGCCCAGATGAACGTCCTCTCCATGGCCGTCTCCGGAGCCCCCTTCCTCGGTCTCCTCGGCACCGTCTGGGGCGTCATGGACGCCTTCTCCGGCATCGCCGCCGCCGGGAATGCCAACCTCGCCGCCATGGCCCCGGGCGTTTCCGGCGCTCTCATCACAACCGTCGTCGGCCTCCTCGTCGCCATCCCCGCCATGTTCGGCTACAACTTCCTCGTCGCCTCGATCCGCAAGATCCTCGTCCAATCCGACAACTTCGCCGCCGAGCTCTCGTCCGAAATCGAGCACCGCTACGTCGACCACGGCTACCCCGGCGCGAGACGCGCAACCGACTAGCCATTTTTAATTTCTCATTCCGCATTTCAAATTCAAATCAAGTGCGCCGCTTCTCCGATCGCCAAAGCCTGCAGACGCTCACCGACCTGAACGTCACTCCCCTGCTCGACCTCGCGTTCGTGCTCCTGATCATTTTCATGATCACCACCCCCCTCATCGAGAACAGCCTCGACCTCGTCGTGCCCACCAGCTCCACCGCCAAGAGCGAAGTCGACCCCTCCGACGTCCAGATGATCGCCATCAACCGCGACGCCACCCTCGAGCTCAACGAATCCCCCGTCACCCCCGAGCAACTCGAATCCCAGCTCGCCGCGATCAAAGATGCGAACCCCCAGATCGCCGTCGTCGTCCGTCCCGACAAGGACCTCGCGATCCAGAACTTCATCTCCATCATGGACATCCTCCAGCGCCTCCAAATCAGCAAGGTCGGTGTCATGACCCGACCCGAAGACGCCGCCCCGTGACGCCCAGCGCCCAAGCCCACCGGGCGCGGTCCACCCCCCGGAGGGCGAGCCTCCCGGCGAGCCGTCGCCCCGCCGCGAAACCGTCCGCACCCACCGCCCGCCCCGCATGAAAAAGCGACGCCCCGGTCGGCCCCGCCCCCAGTCGCGTCTCCGCCCCCACCGACGGTCCCGGACCCCCTTCCGCACCACCGTCATCCTCGTCGCGCTCGCCCACCTCGTCGTCATCGTCGCGGTCACGCTCGTCACGAGACCGGAAACCGACCCGCCCCTCGGCGAGATCACCTGGCTCGACGCCGCGTCGTTCGCCCCCCCCGACATCACGCCCCCAGCTCCCGAGCCCACCCCAACCCCCGCCACGCCGGAACCCACCCCCGAGCCAACCCCCGAACCCACGCCGCCCCCGACACCCGAACCCACCCCCCTTCCAACGCCACCCCCGACACCCCCACCACCAAGCGAGATCCCACTGGAAACACCGACGCCCACGCCCACTCCGGAACCGACGCCAACTCCCAAACCCACCCCGAAACCCACCCCGAAGCCGACCCCCAAACCCACCGCGACGCCAACGCCAAAACCGACCCCCAAGCCAACTCCGAAACCAACTCCGAAACCCACCGCGACGCCCAAACCCACGCCGGAGCCGACCGCCACCCCGAAACCAACGCCCAAGCCCACACCAAAAGCGACCCCCAAACCCACGCCGGAATCCACCCCGGATCCCCCCCCCGAATCGACGCCCACCCCCGTCAAAAAAGCCGAAGCCGTCAAACCCGACAAACCCCAGCCCGGCGAATCCGAAGCCAAGACCAACGCCGACTCGGCCACCGAGTCCGGCGGCGGCGGAGAGTCCGATTTCGGTTGGTATCACGACCTCATCCACGACTCCTTCTTCAGTCAGTGGGACCAACCGACGTCGATCTTCAGCTCCGACCGATCCTTCGTCACCACCGTCCGACTGAAAATCCGCAAGGACGGCACCATCGCCGACGCCACCGTCATCAAAGGCAGCGGCAACCCCGTCATGGACGAATCCGTCCTCGCCGCCGCCAAACGAGTCACCCGCATCGCCCCCCTCCCAGCCGGCCTGGCCCAAGACGACACCTACACCGTCAACATCGCCTTCGAACTCGAGCAGTAGCGAGTCGGAAGGTCCAAGGTCCAAAAGGCCGAAGGTCATTCCCCCCAACCTGTCATGTTGAGCGAAGCGAAACATCTCTGGCTCACACTCAAAAACCGTCCTTAATCGACAATCCCCCGAACCAAGCGGAGCCCCCAAGGAACGGCGAGCTTCCAGCCGCCGAACCAACCCATCCGGCCCCAGCCGGACACTTTTCAACCTTCCGACATTAGACATTCCGACCTTCCGACCCTAAACTCCCACCCATGAAGCGTCACCCGACCCTCTTTTTCGCACTCACCCTCACCGCGGCCCTCACCCTCCTCGCCGCCACCGCCCGCACCCAAACATCCGAGCCGCTCAAAACCGAAGACGGCAAACCCATCGAGCTCTACCAACTCACCTTCAACGAGGAAAAAAACGCCTTCGTCGACCCCGCGAACCAGGAGCCCTTCACCGGCCCCATCATCGTCACCTACCCCGACGGCAAACCCGAGACCACCGGCCAGCTCAAAGACGGGCTCGAGGAAGGCTACTGGGTCGAATACTACGAAGACGGCACCAAAAGCTCCGAAGGCGAATACGAAGCCGGCAACGAAATCGGCCCGTGGATCTACTACTGGGAAAACGGAAAAATCGAATCCGAGGGCGTTTACAAAAGCGGCACCATGGAAGGGATTTGGAAGGACTACTTCCCGAACGGCAACATTTCCACCGAAGGCACCTACGTCGCCGGCAAAGCCGAAGGCCAGTGGCGCATCGCCGAAGACACCACCGACGAAATCGTGATTGTTCATTACGAAAACGGCGAGGAAGTCCCCCCACCCAACCCCGCCGCCGAAGCCGCCGCTTCGCCCGAAGCAACCCCGAGCGACTCACCCACCGAAGAAACGAACCCCCCGACCGAAGCCACGCCGTCTCCCGAAGCGCCTTCCTCCGACTAGCGGAAACCGGCATCACTCAGCCGAAGACCCCCAAGCCCGGTCTTCCGCCTTGCCCCGATGGTCCGTAAGCCGCACATTGCGGCCCATGGACGACTCCGGGGAGCGGTTCTGGCAGCGACGGGCCCGCCTCACGGCCCTGCGCCGCAACTTCGCCGCCTGGCTGTCCGCCTTCCTCCCAGCCGCGCTCGTCACGTCGGCCCTCGGAGCCGCCGCGCTCCTCATCCTCCGCCAGCGCGACACCGCCCTCACCGCGTTCTGGCCCATCGTCGCCGCCGCCTTTCTCGCCGCCGCCATCTCCGCTTTTCTCCGCGCCCGCCGCGACTTCTTCACGCCGACCGACGCCCTCCTCCGCCTCGACGTCGCCCTCCACCTCCACAACCGCCTCACCGCCGCCGCCCGCGGCGTTGGCGATTTTCCCCCACCCCGCGCCGCCCCCGACGGCTTCACCTGGCGCTGGCAACCCATCGCCGGAGCCCTCGCCGCCTGCCTCGCCGTCCTCCTCCTCGCCGCGTGGATCCCCGTCTCCCGGAGCGGCTCGACCTTCACCCCAACCCAGGAACCCACCGCCTGGACCGAAACCCAAACCTTCGCCGAGCGCCTCGCCGAAGCCAACGTCGTCGAGCCCGAAACCGTCCAATCGCTCGAAGAAAAACTCGACGCCCTCCGCGACCAGCCGCCCGAGGATTGGTTCAGCCAATCCAGCCTCGAAGCCGGCGACAGCCTCCGCGACCAGACCGCCCAATCCCTCCGCGCCCTCGAGAGCAACCTCTCCCAAGCCGCCTCCCAACTCGCCAGCGCCACCAACCCAGCCGGTGCCCTCAACGACGCCGATCTCCAGCAACTCGCCGACCGCTTCGGCGACGCCCTCGCCAACCTCGAACTCGGCAACCTCCCCCTCGACGCCGACCTCCTGAAAAGCCTCCAAAACGTCGATCTCTCCCAAGCCCGCCAGCTCAGCGCCGCCGAGCTGAAAAAACTCCAGGAACGCCTCGAAAAAGGAGTCGGCGTCTGCCAGGCCTGCCTCGCCCCCGGCGAAGGCGGCGAAGCCCTCGTCAACGGCCTCCTCCTCACCCCCGGCGACGGCGGCCTCTCCCGCGGCCCCGGCACCGGCCCGATCGGTCGCACCCAGCAACCCACCGACCTCGGCGGCGGCGTCCCGCAACAAATCTCCAACGACGACCTCTCCCGCGCCCTCCCCGCCGAAGTCCTCGGCCTCGGCACCGCCGAACACGACGACACCCCCACCGCCGACACCGGCCCGACGGCGGGCGGCAGCCTCGCCACCACCGGCACCGGCGGAGACGCCGTCTGGAGCAACAACCTCGACCCCGCCGAACGCGAAACCCTCCAACGCTTCTTCAAATAGGCCGCCAGGCCTCCCCAAAAAACCCGGAGGGCGAGGCTCCCGCCGAGCCGTAGCCTACTCGCCAACCGCCCGAACCCAAACAAAATGACACCCCGCGACCGACGATCCACCCCCGCCACCGAAGCCGAAGTCACCGCCGCCCGCGCCGACCTCTCCCGCCTCCAGACCACCCTCAATCAAGTCCTCTTCGGCCAGGAAACCCTCGTCGATCTCGTCATCACCGGCCTCCTCGCCCGCGGCCACCTCCTCCTCGAAGGCCTCCCGGGCCTCGGCAAGACCGCCCTCGTCAAGGGCCTCGCCCGCGCCCTCCAGATCGACGGCAGCCGCGTCCAATTCACCCCCGACCTCCTCCCCGGCGACATCACCGGCAACCCCATCCTCCAGGAAGAAGACGGACGCCGAGCCTTCGTTTTTGCCCCCGGCCCCCTCTTCGCCAATCTCGTCCTCGCCGACGAAATCAACCGCGCCTCGCCCAAGACCCAGTCCGCCCTCCTCGAAGCCATGCAGGAGCGCCGCGTCACCGTCATGGGCGACTCCCACCCGCTCCCCGATCCCTTCTTCGTCCTCGCGACCCAGAACCCCATCGAACTCGAGGGCACCTACCCCCTCCCCGAAGCCCAACTCGACCGCTTCCTCTTCAAACTCGAAGTCACCCGCAACTCCGTCGAAGTCCTCCAACGCATCGTCCTCGAACGCGAAATCGGCGAAGAAGCCCCCATCGAACCCGTCCTCGACCGCCAGGCCCTCATCGACCTCGCCGACCTCGCCCGCCGCGTCTACCTCCCCGACGTCGTCGCAAATTTCGTCGCCCGCCTCGTCGACGCCACCCACCCCGGCCAGTCGACCGCCGCCGCCGGCATCAAATTCGGAGCCAGCCCCCGCGCCGCCCTCGGCCTCGCTGCCGCCGCCCGCGCCCGCGCCCTCCTCGGCGGCCGCCTCAACGCCAGCTTCGAAGACGTCGCCGCTCTCGCCATCCCCGTCCTCCAGCACCGCATCGTCCTCGACTACTCCGCCCGCGTCGAAGGCCGCACACCCGCCGACACCATCCGCAATCTGCTCGAAGAAATCCCCGCCCAGGACCGAGCCACCCCCTCCACCCTCCAAGCCGCCAAGATCCAATGAGGCGCGCCACCCCCCTCTTTCTCTCAGTCTTAATCTTCGTCTTCGACGCCCAGCGGTCCGTCATAGCAGCAAGCAATTTCAAACTTGCAACCGACGACGGAATTCAGGTGCGCGTCGAATCATTCTTCGAAGAAATCCCCCCCGGCGGCTACCTCCCAGTCAAAGTCGCTATCACTAACCAGACTTCCAAGACGTTTTCCTACAACGTCACCGCCTCCAGCACCCTCGGCTACGGTATCGAGCAAACGGTAACCTCCACGGCCACCGAACTCAAAGTAGAAGCCAACCAAAGCCGCACCGTCGATCTTCTCGTTCCACTGATTCCAAGCGGGTCGTCAGTGAGCGTCTACCGCCAGACCCAGCTCATCGTTTTGGGCCCCGGCGTCCGCGATGGTGGCTCCGTTTCATTCCCTTCGAGCTCAGCCAACAATTCCAGCCAGACGACTTTCACGGCTTTCAGCGCCGATCTCGCCCTCCGATCATGGGGCCCCCTCCGCGACCAAGCGCAGAAGGATGGCAAATCCCTATTCGGCACCCAATTCGATCCCGACAATCTCCCCACCGACTGGCGCGGCCTCTCCGGCCTCACCAGCCTCTGGATCACCGACAACGAACTCGACCGCCTCGCCCCCGCCCAACGCGCCGCCCTCGACGACTGGATCCACCAGGGCGGACACCTCGAATGGGTCCTCGCCGAATCCTCCACCCGCACCGTCGAAGAGTTCACCGACCCCGCCCTCGGCACCATCACCCTCCACCGCTGGAACGGCACGGAGCTCCCCACCGAAGAAACCCTCGCCACCATCGCCACCCGATCCGATTCCCCCGACCGCTTCCTCTCCACCGGCTACGTGACGAATTGGAAACTCAACGAGCTCGTCGGCCGCCTCCGTTTCCCCGTCGCCCTGCTCGTCATTTTCGTCCTCCTCTTCGCCATCACGGTCGGCCCGGTCAACCTGTTCTACTTCGCCCGCCCCGGCCGCCGCCAGCGCCTCTTCTGGACCACCCCCCTCATCTCCATCGTCGCCAGCATCCTCCTCGGAGCCATCATTTGGTTCCAGGACGGCTCCGGCGGCAGCGGTCAGCGCAACGTCCTCGCCGTCCTCCTCCCCGGCACCAACCAAATGCTCATCCGCCAGGAGCAAATCTCCCGCACCGGTCTCCTCATCGACCGCAACTTCACCCTCACCGAATCCGCCTTCGTCGCTCCCATCACGATCAGCACCGACCCCATCCGCCAAAGCGCCCGCAATTTCGAACAATCCGGCAAAGCCTTCGCCGGCCAGTGGTTCAACAGCCGCTCCGTCCAAGGCCAATACCTCGAAGCCATCGTCCCCACCCGGGCCCGCATCGAACTCGTCGAAACCGCGAGCGACGGCACACCCACCCTCCTCTCCAGCGTCCCCTACGCCTTGGACGACATTCTCTACACCGCCCCCAACGGCTCCATCTGGCAAGGCGGCCCCCTGAGAACCGGCGAACGCATCACCCTCACCCGCGCCAGCGAACCAGACGTCGCGACCATGCGCCGCCAATCCAAAGACACCGGCCCCCTGATCTCGAAACCTTGGAACCAACCAAAAGAACTCAAAGGCGCCTTCCAAGCCACCGCCCAAGCCGGTCCATACCTGGAGACCCTCCCCACCATCCGCTGGACCAACCACCAATCCCTCCTCATGGGACAAGTCCAATGACCGATCGAGAGAGAATGGGGAACGCACGCCTCCCGGCGTGCGAGCGACGGCGTCCCGCCGACGCACCCGGCAAATCCCGCCCCAGCGGGAGAACCGCCCCCTCAAGGAGCGGCGATTTGCAATCGCCGAACCAACCAAACGGCGAAGCCTCAAACCGCGTCGCAATTGAATTAGCTCCATCACTCCCAAGCCTGCCGCCTTTCCAGCCACGTCTCAAAGCGAACTCCCCCAGCCCCGCTTTCGACAAACCCGAGCCCCCAACCGTTGACTCGCTCGCTCCCGCTCGTCTCGCCCTTCGGGCTGCATTGCAGAGCCAATGCAGTCTGCCCCGAGCCTTCCCAGGCTCCGGTGTTGACTCGCTCGCTCCCGCTCGTCTCGCCCTTCGGGCTGCATTGCAGAGCCAATGCAGTCTGCCCCGAGCCTTCCCAGGCTCCGGTGCTCTGTTCAAAAGCATTTGCATTCCATCACCGTGACCACACCCGCAACCAACCCCGTCGTCTCCGTCCGAGACCTCCGCCGCACCTTCGCCAACGTCGAAGCCGTCCGCGGCGTCAGCTTCGACATTCTCCCCGGGCAGGTCGTCGGCTTCATCGGAGCCAACGGAGCCGGCAAGACCACCACCATGCGCATGATGGCCACCCTCGACCTCCCCACCGACGGCACCATCACCGTCTGCGGCCACGACGTCGTCAGCGACCCCGGCGCCGCCCGCCGCCGCATCGGCTGGATGCCCGACGCCTACGGCACCTACGACCACACCACCGTCTTCGAATACCTCGACTTCTTCGCCCGATCCTACGGCTACTCCGGCGACGACCGCGCCGCCCGCGTCGCCGACGTCATGTCCTTCGCCGACCTCCACCCCATCGCCGACCGCATGATGAACAAGCTCAGCAAGGGCATGGGCCAGCGCCTCTGCCTCGGCCGCACCCTTCTCCACGACCCCGACGTCCTCATCCTCGACGAACCCGCCGCCGGCCTCGACCCCAAGGCCCGGGTCGAATTCAAGAACCTCGTCCGCCTCCTCGCCGCCCAGAAAAAGACCATCTTCATCAGCTCCCACATCCTCTCCGAACTCGGCGAAATGTGCGACACCCTCCTCTTCATCGACGCCGGTCGCATCGTTCACCACGGGTCCGCCGACAGCCTCCTCCAGGACACCGCCGCCGTCGCCCTCGTCGACATCCGCGTCCACGGCGACCCCGAAGCCATCGCCCGCTGGGTCACCCTCAACCCCCACGTCTCCCTCGTCGAAATGCGCCGCGAAGGCGCCCGCGTCGCCTTCGAACGCAGCGAACCCGAAGACATCGCCACCCAACTCCGCAAAATGATCACCAACGGCATTGCCGTCACCGACTTCCACCGCGAGAACCGCCGCCTCGAAGACGCCTTCGTCGACCTCCTCGGAAAAATTCAGCCATGACCGCCGCCGTCCCACCACCCCTACCCGCGGGCGCAGCCCTGCCGCTACCACCGTCGGATTTCTCCGACCGCCTCAGCCCCATCATCGTCAAGGAGCTCCGCCAAGGCCTCCGCACCAAAGTCTTCGTTTCCCTCTTCATCACCCTCCAGGTTCTCATGACCCTCGGCGTCGCGATCAGCCTCACCGCCGCCTCTCAGGACATCGACGCCACCGGCGGCTCCAGCTTCTTCTGGTTCCTCATCGGCCTCCCCGTCGTCTTCATCATGCCCTTCCGCGGCTTCGGCTCGGTCGGCACCGAGATCAAAGCCAACACCCTCGACCTCATTCTCCTCACCCGCCTCTCCGCCCGCCGGATCATCATCGGCAAATGGCTCGCCATCGTCGCGCAAACCACCCTCTTCGTTTTCGCCGTCCTCCCCTACGCCGTCCTCCGCTACTTCATCGGCGGCGTCAACCTCGTCGACGACCTCATCATCCTCGGCTCGATGCTCTTCGCTTCCGCCGTCCTGACCGCCCTCACCGTCGGCATCTCGCCCTATCAGAACCGCCTCACCCGCGTCCTCTTCTGGTTCGGAGTCATCTTCCTCGCGCAAGCCGCCATCCCGGTTTTGTTCATGGTCGGTATGGGATCCGGCAGCGTCCTCTCCGGAACGTCAGCCGCCGGTTGGTCCGTGCCTTTCGCTTTCATCTCCTTCGGCCTCCTCGGCCTTGTCCTCATGCTCGAAGTCGGCGCGTCGAAAATCGCCCCCGAGGCCGAGAACCACGCTTTCGGCAAACGCCTCATTGGCTTCTTATTCCTCCTCATCGCCTCCCTCTTCACCTTCCTCGACGTCGCCGCCAGTCTTCCCATCACGCTTGCCGCCTTCGTCATCGGTCTCTTCAGCCTCATCGGAGCCGTCTGCGAACCCGTCCACCTCAACGCCGGCCTCTTCCGCCCCTTCGCCCGTCGTGGCGCGGTCGGCCGCATCGCCGGACGCTTCCTCTACCCCGGCTGGCCCGCCGGCATCCTCTTCGCAGTCGTCTACCTCATCATTTGCGGAATCCTCCTCAGCCTCAACGACGCCCTCGATACCACCGAACGCTTCAACCTGTTCCTCGCCGGCTGCGGAGCCCTCTTCTTCCCCGCGGCCCTCATCCGCGCCTTCGTCCCCCGCAACCGCTCCGCGCTCCTCATCTTCATCGGCATCCAGACCTTCTGCATCGTCGCCGCCATCGTCACCTCGATCCTCGACAACATCTTCGACAGCACCACCGGAGCTTACATTGCTCTCATCCCAACCTCTGGCCTCCTCGTCGCGATGTTCCAGCAAATCGACGCCATCGACCCCACCCTCCTCTTCACCGTCTACGTCGTCATCCTCGCCGCCAGCCTCGTTACCCTCCTCGCCCGCTCCCGCCAACCCTGGCGCGACATCGCCGCCCTCGAGCGCCGCGCCGTCGAGCCCGTTTGAAACCGCCCGCCGCGATGACGCCATCCCAGCCCACCGCGGCCCCCAACTGGCCCGACGCCCAGAATCTCCGCACGCTCCACGCCAACGCCCGCACCGCCGCCGAAGCCTGGTCCCTCCCCTTCCGCGGACGCACCTGGCGCGGTGCCACCGGCAGCTTCGCCGGAGCCGGCATCGGCAGTTCCATCGACTTCCAGGATCACCGCCAATACCTCCCCGGCGATGACCCCCGCTACATCGACTGGCAGGCCTACGCGCGCACCGGCCACTACTCGATGAAGCTCTACCGCGAAGAAGTCAGCCCCAGAGTCGACTTCATCCTCGACGTTAGCGCCTCCATGTTCGCCGACGAAAAAAAGGCCTCCCGCACCATCGAACTCCTCTACTTCTGCGTCGAAAGCGCCCTCCGCTCCAGCTCCGCCATCCGTTGCACCACCACCGCCAACGGCGGCACCCCCTGGCCCCTCGAATCCATCCTCGGCTACCACCCACCCCCCGGCATCGGCTCCACCGCCGCCCTCAACCTCGCCGCCATCCCCTTCCGAGAAAGCTCTCTGCGAGTCCTCCTCAGCGACCTCCTCTTCCCCGGCAGCCCCGAACCGAGCCTCCGAGCCCTCGCCGCCGGCCGCGGACGCGGCATCCTCCTCGCCCCCTTCACCCCCGCCGAAAGCGACCCCGACTGGACCGGCAACGTCGATCTCCGCGACTGCGAAACCACCGACACCCGCAGCCAAAACGTCACCCCCGACCTCCTCCACCGCTACCGAGAAGCCTACGCGCGCCACTTCGATCTTTGGCGAGACCAAGCCCACCGCCACGCCATCCACCTAGCCCAAATCAAAGCAAACCAACCACTGATGGAGTCACTAGCCCCCCACCTAGAACCCGCATAATCAAGCAGCGGCGATTTGCAATCGCCGAACCAACCAAAAGCGCGCAGCGCTCACTCCCTCACCTCACCCACCGATCACCATTCACCCCTCACCAATCACCAGCTCAAAATGCCCACTCTAGCCAACCTCCCCGGCCTCTGGGCACTCCTCGGCATTCCCGCGATCCTCGCGATCCACTTCCTCCAGCGCCGCTCCCGTCTCGTCACCGTCACCACCCGCTTCCTCCTCGATCACCTTGCCCCCGTCAGCACCACCGGACGCCGCTTCGAGCGTCTCCGTAATTCCGCTACCCTCTGGCTCCAGCTCCTCGCCGTCCTCCTCGTCACCTGGCTCCTCGTCCAACCCCACTGGCTCCGCCCCGACTCCCGCCAGACCCTCGTCGTCGTCCTCGACAGCTCCGTCTCGATGGACGCCTTCCTCCCCGAGCTCGACGCCACCCTCGCCAACGCCCTCACGCCCCTCGCCCGCACCGCCACCCGCACCGACTGGATTGCCATTGAATCCGATCCCGCCGCCCCCCGCCTCTACGCCGGCCCGTCCCTCGACGACCTGCGCGCCAGCCTCACCAATTGGCAACCCAACCTCGGCACCCACGACATCACCCCCGCCCTCCGCCTCGCCCGCACCCTCGCCCGCGACCAGGGCACCATCCTCTTCGTCTCGGACCAACCCACCCCCATCCCCGACGGAGTCCAGCGCCTCGGCATCGGCAGCCCGATCCCAAACGTCGGCTGGATCGGCCTCCGAACCGACGAAAAAACCTGGACCGCCCTCGTCCAAAATCACGGCCAAACCCCCGTCGACACCACCTGGCAAATCGACGACCGCGAACCCACCCCCCTCCGCCTCGAACCCGGCCAGACCCGAGCCCTCACCGCCGAATTCCCCCCCAACGTCGACCGCCTCACCCTCACCCTCCCCGCCGACCCCTTCACCATCGACGACACCCTCCCCATCGTCCGCCCCCTGCCAAAGGAACTCACCCTCACCTACCCCACCGACGCCAAACTCACCGACTTCTTCACCCGCGTCACCGCCACCCTCGCCAACGCCCGCCTCACCCCCACCGACCCCGACCTCCGTCTCACCGAATACGAACCCCTCGCCCCCACCGAAATCCCCCCCAGCGCCATCACCTTCCTCACCGACCCGTCGAAAGCAAAAAACTACGTCCAAGGCACCGTAATCGCCGCCGCCGACCCCCTCGTCTCCGACCTCAACTGGCAAGGCCTCCTCGTCCGAGACACCTTCACGGTCCCGCCCAAGGAAAACGACCAACCCCTCCTCTGGCAAGGCGACCGCCCCCTGATCTTCCTCCGCGGCACCGGCCCCGACCGCACCCTCGTCCTCAACTTCGACCTCCGCCAATCCAACGCCGACCGCCTCCCCGCCTTAATCTTGCTCCTTACCCGCTTCGCCAACTCCATCCGCGACGAGAAGCAAACCTTCACCCGCCAAAACTTCGAACTCAACCAGCCCCTCGACAAACAATCCCGAGCCCCCTCCCGCCCCAGGTTCTTCGAAATCCAAAACCCAAACCCAGTCCTGGCCGGAGCCACCCACTTCGCCGATCCAAGAGAAGCCGATTTCACGAAGGCAACAGCCACCAACACCCTAAAAACCACCACCGCCACCCTAACCGAAAAAAACACCGAACAAGACTACCTAACCCCCCTCTGGCTCCTCCTGCTAGCAACCACCACCCTCGCCAGCTGGGCGACCACGAAAGCCCGATAAGAGGTGTGTTTTTTGAACAGAAGGTCGCAAAGAGCGCAAAGAATACGGAAAGAACAATTGAGCTTCCGACCTGAAGCCACCCGGCAAAGCGCCCACGAGCCGTCACCTTCTTTCACCCCTTTGCGACCTTCGCGATCTTCTGTTCAAACCGTATTCGTATTCCCGAGTCCCGCCCTCAGACCCACGATCCCAAGCCGAACCCCGTCCAGCCACCCACCAATTACCATTCACTAGTCACCAATCACGATGCTCCGCATTACCCACCCCGAGTGGCTCATCCTCATCCCCCTCCTCGTCGTCGCTGGATTCGCCTTCCGCCGCCTCGACCTCGCCCGCCCCCTCCGCGCCACCGCCCTCGTTCTTCTCGTTCTCCTCCTCGTCCGCCCCGAGATCCGCCGCCTCGCCGACGGCCTCGACCTCTTCCTCCTCGTCGACCGCTCCGCCTCCGCCGCCGACACCATCGCCCGCCAACTCCCCGAGTGGGAAACCCTCCTCAAACGCTCCCGCGGCCCCAACGACCGCCTCCGCATCGTCGACTTCGCCGAATCCCCCATCGAGCGCGACGTCGGCACCGCCACCGCCGTCGGCAGCCTCGACGCCACCGCCCTTCCCCTCGCCATTCGCTACGCCCTCTCCCGCCAAGCCCCCGACCGCGCCGCCCGCATCCTCACCCTCACCGACGGCTTCAGCACCGAACCCCTCGACGACATCGGCGAGATCCTCGCCCGCCAGCAAGTCCCCCTCGACACCCGCTGGCTCACCGCCCCCGACGCCAGCGACGTCGGCGTCGAAAGCTTCACCACCCCCACCCGCGCCCAACCCGGCGAAGCCTTCCTCATCGACCTCGCCGTTGCCGGTCGCCCCGTCGGTCCCGTCCCGTTCACGATCCTCCGCGACGGCGACATCATCACCTCCGACACCGCCACCCTCGCCGAAGGCCAGGCCCGCGTCCGCTTCACCGACCGCCTCGCCACCCCCGGAGCCCACCGCTACGAAGTCCGCCTCGCCGCCCCCGACGACGCCATCACCGGCAACAACGTCGCCGAGAGTTGGACCGAAATCACCGTCGGCCCCCGCCTCCTCCTTGTCACCAACTACGAAAACGACCCCGCCGCCGCCGTCCTCGCCGCCCAAGGCTTCCCCGTCGAAATCGTCACCGACCCTCGCCGCCTCGACGTCGGACGACTCGCCGGAGCCCGAGCCGTCATCCTCAACAACGTCCCCGCCTCCGACCTCCCACCCGACTTCCTCGCCGCCCTCGACTTCTACGTCCGCACCCAGGCCGGCGGCCTCGTCATGGTCGGCGGCCGCGCCAGCTTCGGCTCCGGCGGCTACTTCAAATCCCCCATCGACTCGCTCCTCCCCGTCTCGATGGAACTCCGCACCGAGCACCGCAAGCTCGCCGTCGCCCTCGCCATCGTCATGGACCGCTCCGGCAGCATGGGCGCGGGCGTCAGCCCCGGAGTCAGCAAAATGGACCTCGCCAACGAAGGAGCCGCCCGCGCCATCGAACTCCTCGGCCCCGCCGACGCCGTCACCGTCCTCCCCGTCGACAGCGAAGCCCACGTCGTCGTCCCCCTCACCGGCCTCGGCGAAAACCGCCGCGAACTCGTCGACACCGTCCGCCGCATCCAATCCGGCGGCGGCGGCATCTACGTCTTCAACGGCCTCGCCGCCGCCTGGGAACAACTCGAGAAGGCCGAAGCCGGTCAGCGCCACGTCATCCTCTTCGCCGACGCCGCCGACTCCGAGCAGCCCGGCGACTACGTCAACCTCATCACCGAGATGAAAGCCGGTGCCACCACCGTCAGTGTCATCGGCCTCGGAGCCGACACCGACACCGATGCGACCTTTCTGCAAGACGTCGCCAAGCGCGGCGGCGGCCGCATCTTCTTCAACGCCGATCCCGCCACCCTCCCGGCCCTGTTCGAACAGGAAACCGTCGCCGTCGCCCGCTCCGCCTTCATCGACGAACCCACCGGCGTCAACCCCACCGTCGGCTGGCTCGAACTCGCCGCCCGCCCCCTCGACTGGCCCGCCACCGTCGACGGCTACAACCTCAGTTACCTCCGACCCGACGCCACCTCCGCCGCCTTCACCCAGGACGAATACACCGCCCCCCTCGTCGCCTTCTGGCAACGCGGAGCCGGCCGCGCCGCCGCCATCAGCTTCCCCCTCGGCGGACCCGATTCCGCCCGCGTCCGCGCCTGGCCGCAATACGGCGACTTCCTCCAGACCCTCGCCCGCTGGCTCCTCGGCGACGCCCTCCCCCCCGGTCTCGGCCTCCGCACCGAAGTCGACGGCACGATCCTCCGCCTCGACCTCCGCTTCGACGACACCTGGCAGGAACGCTTCGCCCAAAACGCTCCCGAAATCCTCGCCGCCGACGGCCCCGACTCCACCCCGCGCACCATCACCTGGGAACGCCTCGAACCCGGCCACTACCAGGCCAACCTCCCCCTCACCCCCGGCCAATCGACGCGGGGAGCCATCCGTGCCGGCGACCACACCCTCCCCTTCGGACCCATCTCAGCCGGCATCGACCCCGAATGGCGCTTCGATCCGGAAAGAAGAACCGAACTCACCACCGCCTCCGCGCGAAGCGGAGGAACCGAACGAGTCGACCTCAGCAAAGTCTGGGAAGCCCCCCGCCGCGAAGCCTACCAGGACCTCCAGACCTACCTCCTCATCGCCTTCCTCCTCACCCTAGTCGGCGAGGCTCTCCAGACCCGCCTCCGAGGCTGAGCGCGTGACACCGCACGTTCCGGCTGATAAACCCTTCACCATGGGATCAGCCGTCAGCGAGATCACCGTCACGCCCGAGGAATACCTCGAAGGCGAACTCCTCACCGACGTCCGCCACGAATACCTCGGCGGCGACATCTACGCAATGGGCGGCGCCAGCGACGCGCACAACGTCATCGCCTTGAACATCGCCACTCTCTTCCGCCAGCACCTCCGCGGCAGCCCGTGCCGCGCCTACATCAACGACATGAAGGTCCGCGTCCAGATTCGCGATGACGTTTACTTCTACTATCCCGACGTCTTCGTTGCCTGCCAGCACGGCGAGACCTCACCCTATTACAAGGAGCACCCGTCGATCATCGTCGAAGTGCTATCGCCCAGCACCGACCGGATCGATCGCCGCGAAAAATTCCTCGCCTACGATCACATCCCGACCTCTGAGACCTACGTCCTCGTCGAGCAAGCCAGGGTGCACGTCGAAGTCAGCCGCCGCACCCCCGATGGCTGGAAATCCGACTTTCACGAATCGCTCGACGACGTCTTCGACCTCGCGAAGATCGACTACCGCCTCCCCGTCGCCCGCATCTACGAAGACGTCTCCTTCGCCACCGCATCGAGCTGAATGGGGAGCGCACGCGTCCCCGCGTGCGAGCTGCGGCGTCCCGCCGCGGCAACCCGGCAAATCGAGCGAAGCGAGAGAGCCGACCTACCCCGCAAACAAATCCATCTGATCCGAGTTCGCGATAGCCGCCATGTCCCGCCGCGTCCGCCCGCCTTTTCCCGCCACCCCACCCACCGCGATGGACGGCTTCCCCTCCGCGTTCAACTCACTCGCCTCCAGGTTCGCCAAAATCTGCTTCGCCCGATCGATCACCGACGCCGGCAATCCCGCCAACCGCCCGACCTGAATCCCGTAACTCTGATCCGCCCGCCCCGGCACGATCTTCCGCAGAAAGATCACCTCGTCGTTCCATTCGCGCACTGACACGGTGAGATTTTTCACCCCGTCCCGCGTCCGCTCCAGATCGGTCAACTCGTGGTAATGCGTCGCGAACAGCGTCCGACACCCAATCTCGTCGTGCAAATGCTCGGCCACGCTCCACGCGATCGACAACCCATCGAACGTCGACGTCCCCCGCCCGATTTCATCGAGGATCACCAGACTCTCCCGCGTCGCGTTGTTGATGATGTTCGCCGTCTCGTTCATCTCGACCATGAACGTCGACTGCCCCCGCGACAGATCGTCGTTCGCCCCGACCCGCGTAAAAATCCGGTCCGTCACCCCGACCCGCGCGCTCACCGCCGGCACAAAACTCCCCACCTGCGCCATGAGCACGAGCAGCGCCACCTGCCGAATATACGTCGACTTCCCCGCCATGTTCGGCCCGGTCAAAATTGCAAACCGCCCCTCCGCCAGGTCGAGTGACGTGTCGTTCGGCACGAACCGCTCCTCCCCCGTCCGCTGATCCAATACCGGGTGCCGCCCCTCCTCGATCTCAAGCGCCCCATCGTCCGTCACCTCGGGTCGGCAGTAGCCAAAAACCCGAGCCGTTTCCGCCAACGAAGCCAGCGCGTCCACCGCGCCCAGCGAGGCCGCCGTCTCCTGAATCTGCCCCAGCGCGTCCGTAACCATCCGCCGCAGCCGCTGAAAAATCTCGATCTCCAGCGCCTTCGACCGCTCCTCCGCCCCCAGAATTTTCCCCTCGATTTCCTTCAACTCCGGCGTAACGAACCGCTCGGAATTCGTCGTCGTCTGCTTGCGATGATAATCCTCCGGCACATTCGCCAGATTTGCCTTCGTGATCTCGATAAAATATCCGAAGACCGAATTGAACCGCACCTTCAGCGACTTGATCCCCGTCCGTTCAATCTCCCGCTCCTGCAGCCGCGCAATCCAAGCCTTCCCCTCCCGCCCCGCGTCCCGCAGCTCATCGAGCGTCGCGTCGTAACCCGCCCGAATCATCCCCCCATCGCGCAACAAAGCCGGCGGCTCGTCCGCCACCCCGACCCGCAACTCCGCCGTCAGCTCCGGCAAATCGTGCAATTCCGCGACCAACCGCCCGACCAAATCCCCCCCCAGTGCCGCCACCCGCTCCCGCACCCGCGGCACCTTCTCGAGCGATGTCGCCACCGCCGCCAAATCCCGCGCGTTCCCCGCCGTCCCGCTCAGCCGCGCCGCCGACCGTTCCAAATCCCGAATCCCCCCCAGCACGTCGCGCAATTCCGCCAACGCAATCCCGTCCTCCAGACACGTCCCGATCACCTCCTGCCGCTCCCGAATCGCCCCAACCTCACGCAGCGGATGCAGGATCCACTCTCGCAACGCCCGCGCCCCCATCGGCGTCACCGTGGCGTCCAACGCCCCGAGCAAAGTCATCCCCCGCCCGCCCCGCGAATTCACCAGCTCCAAGTGCGACTGCGTCGCCGCGTCCAAAACCAAAAACTCACCCGACCGGTAAGGCCGCAGCCCCCGTAGGTGCGACACGTTCCGCCGCATCTGCCGCGTGAGATAATGCAGCACCGCCCCCGCCGCCCCCACCGCAGCCCGCATCCCCGAACAACCAAATCCGTCCAGCGACTGAACCTTGAAGTGCTCCAGCAAAGCCGACTCCGCCGGATCGGTCTCGAAAGTATAACCCTCCACCGAATTTGCCTTCCCCGCCGCCGCGAGCGTCGCCACCTGTTCCTCCGGCACCAGCAATTCCGCCGGACTCATCCTCGCCAGCTCGTCCAGCAGCTGCGCCATCGAACCCACCTCCGTCACCCGAAACTCCCCCGTGCTCAGATCCACGAAAGCCAACCCGTAACAACCCTTCCGCTCGCAAACCGCCGCCAGGTAATTCTGCTTCCGCTCATCCAACCCAAAGTCATCCAACGTCCCCGCGCTCAGAATCTGCGCCAGCTCCCTCCGCACCAATTTCCCCGCCTGCACCTCCCCGACCTGATCACAAATCGCCACCCGCTTCCCCGCCGCGATCAGCTTCTCGATATAACCCTTCGCCGCATGATACGGCACCCCGCACATCGGCGTCGTCCCCCGTTTCGTCAGCGCGACGTTGAGGATGGCCGCCGCCTCCTTCGCGTCATCCCCGAACATCTCGTAAAAATCCCCCAGCCGAAACATCAGCAAAGTCCCAGCCGGCAAATCCCGCCGCACGGCCAAATACTGCCGCATCATCGGAGTGATCTTATCCTCAGCCATCAGCCCGCCGTTTTAACAGAAGGAGCTTTTGAACAGAAGAACGCAAAGGTCGCAAAGAATACAAAGGGGAAGAGAATTTGATTCGGCGAAGCCGAACCCTTCTTTCTCCCCTTTGCGCTCTTCGCGACCTTCTGTTCAAAAATCATTCACCACCGGATCTCCATAAAGCGTCGTCAACGACCGACCCACCACGTTCACGTCCATTACCTGCCCGACGTGCCGATCCGCCCCCTCGAACACCACGATCTTGTTCGTCCGCGTCCGACCCATCAGCCGGTCGTCATTCCGCCGACTCACCCCCTCGCACAGAATCTCCATCCGAGTCCCCACGCACGCCTCGAGTTTCCGCTCCACGTTCGCGTTGATCAGCGCGAGCAACTCCTGATTCCGCCGCTCCTTCACGTCCTCCTCGACCTGCCCGTCCATCTCCGCCGCCGGCGTGTCCTTCCGTTTCGAATACCGAAAGATGAACGCGTTATCAAAATCCGCCTCCCGCGCCAGCGCGCACGTCTCCGCAAAATCCGCCTCCGTCTCCCCCGGGAATCCCACGATCACGTCCGTCGTCACCGCGATCCCCGGCCGCGCCGCCCGCAATTGCCGCACCAGATCCAGATACCGCTCACGCGTGTAGGCCCGGTGCATCGCCTTGAGCAACCGATTCGACCCCGACTGCACCGGCAAATGCACGTGCTCCATCAACCGCGGCAACCGCGCAAACGCGTCCACCAAATCCGCCCGAAACCCAATCGGATGCGGCGAAGTGAACCGCAGCCGCTCCAACCCCTCCACCCCGTGCACCGCCTCCAGCAACTGCACGAACGGACACTTCCCGTCCACCTTCGCGAACTCGTGCCGCCCGTAAAGGTTCACGATCTGCCCCAGCAACGTCACCTCCCGCACCCCCTGCGCGACCAACCCGCGCACCTCCTCGACGATCTCGCCGATCGGCCGCGACCGCTCACTCCCCCGCGTCGACGGCACGATGCAGAACGTGCAGTGCATGTTGCACCCCTGCATGATCGAAACGAACGCCGTCGCCTGCCGGTCCTTCAGCGCGTGATCCCGAATCGTATTCTGCGACCCCTCCTCCTCCTCGACGTCCACGATGGGCAGGCGATCGTTGTCGATCCGCGCCTCGAAATTCCGCCGCAGCAGCTCGTCGACGTGATCCGCCACCCGGTGAAATTTCTGCGTCCCCACCACCAGATCGACGTGCGGCGAACTCTCCAAAAGATCCGCCCCCCGGCTCTGCGCCATGCACCCCAGATAGCCCAGCACGAGGTGCGGCCGATCCCGCCGCAGCTTCCGCAGAAACCCCATCTTCCCGATGGCCTTCTGCTCCGCCATGTCCCGCACGCTGCAGGTATTCAGCAGAATCACGTCCGCGTCCGACTCGTCAGCGGAGAGCCGATACCCCCGCCCCTCGAACGTCCGCGCGACCTGCTCGGAGTCCCGCTCGTTCATCTGGCAGCCGTAAGTTTTGATGTAGACGCTGGGCATTTTCGAAGACGCGAAAACTACACCACCAACCTCCGCAACGCCACCTTTCGGAGGGCGAGGCTCCCGCCGAACCACCTCGGCACGAAAAATCAACGATCCCACCCAGACCCGCCGCATCGGCCTCCCAAGCCCACCCTGCAAAACTTCGATGCGGCCGCATCGAAGTTTTGCATTCGATCCATCGGGGTTCGGGTTCGTCGCGGCGGCCGGTCGGTTGCTTCCAAAAAAGTTTCCCCTTGTCGCCCCCTACCCCCCGGGGGAAAATTTCACTCATGCCCGACGCCTCCCCCGCCAGCCTCGGCTACGCGATGCCCGCCGAATGGGAACCCCACGACGCCACCTGGATCTCGTGGCCCCACCCCGACGGCATCAGCTTCCCTGGCTGTTACGACCGCGTCATCCCGACCTTCGCGAAAATGGTGAACGCCATCGCGGAATCCGAAATCGTCCGCATCAACGTGAAGGACGGCGACCAGGAACGCACCGTCCGCCGACTCCTCAACGGCGCGCCCCCCGAGCGCATCGAATTCCACGCCATCCCCACGAACGAACCCTGGTGCCGCGACCACGGTCCGATTTTCATCAAGAAACCCGACGCCCCCCGGCTCGCCATCATCGACTTCGGCTACAACGCCTGGGGCTACAAATACCCGCCGTTCGACGACGACGACGACGTCCCCACGCAGGTCGGCCAGCGCCTCGGCCTCGACGTCTTCGACGTCGGCGACTTCGTGCTCGAAGGCGGCTCCATCGACGTCAACGGCCACGGTGCCCTCCTCACCACCGAAAGTTGCCTCCTCAACCCGAATCGGAATCCGCACCTCTCGAAAACCGACATCGAGCAGCTCCTCCGCGCCAATCTCGGCGTGCGCGACATCATCTGGCTCGGCGACGGCATCGAAGGCGACGACACCGACGGCCACGTCGACGACATCACCCGCTTCGTGGCGGAAAATCGCGTCGTCACCGTCGTCGAGGAGAACGAGGACGACGCGAACTACACCGCCCTCCAAACGAACCTCGACCGCCTCCACGGCGTCCACCTCGGCGGCCACCCCCCGCTCGAAGTCCACGTCCTCCCCATGCCCTCGCCCATCCACCGCGACGGCCAGCGCCTCCCGGCCAGCTACGCGAATTTCTACATCGCCAACACCGCCGTCCTCCTCCCCGTCTTCGGCGAGACCAACGACGCCTGGGCCAAAGCCGTCCTCGAAGAAGCGTTCCCAACCCGCCGAATCGTCCCCATCGACTGCCGCGAACTCATCTGGGGCCTCGGAGCCTTCCACTGCCTCACGCAGCAGCAGCCAGCGGCTTGAGGGTTGAGTGTTTATGGTTGAGAGTTGAGAGGGAGAGACCGTCGTGGTCGACGTCAGGAGACCTCACCCGAAGTTCCCTGCTGTTAAAACCCACCGGATTCCGCGATAACCACCCCCGTGCCGGAAGACCTACTCACCCAACTCCAGGACCCCGCCTACCAGCACGTCCTCCTCAATCACCTCCCGGTCATCGGTCTCCTCGCCGGCACCGTCGCGCTGATCATCGCCCTCCTCATGCGCCAGCGAGCCGCGCAGATTCCCGCGCTCGTCGTCATCCTTCTCACCGCCGCCTCGATCTACCCGGTCGTCCTCGCCGGCGAAGCCGCCTACCGCCCCATCCGTACCATCGCCGACGCCCAGGGCGCCGACTGGCTCGACGAGCACATGGACCGCGCCGACCGATACTCCGGAGCCTACTACGGCCTCGCCGCCATCGCCCTCATCACCCTCGTCGTCCCCATCCGCTGGCCCCGATCCGCCGGCCCCCTCGGCTTCATCACCCTCCTCGCCGCCGGCACCTGCCTCACCGCCGGCGCCTACATCGCCGAGGCCGGCGGTCGAGTCCGCCACCCCGAGTTCCGCCCAACCATCGTCGAAACCGCCCTCCCCCTCCCCGGCGAAGACGAACTGTAAATCAATCCAAATCCAGTTTTGAACCGAAGGCCGCGAAGAGCGCAAAGCATCCAGGAAGGAATGGAATACCTCGGCAACCTGCGCCAGCAGGAGCCGACTGAATGACCGTTCTCATCGGTATTCTTTGTGACCTTTGCGCTCTTCGCGACCTTCTGTTCCAAAGTATTCGGATTGGATTCACCCACCAAAAATCGCCGCCCGCTCCCCCGCACTCACCTCCCGCCAAGTCCCCGGCACCAAATCCCCCGGCAACGCAAACCCGCCAATCGCCACGCGAATCAACCGCAACGTCGGCAACCCGACCGCCGCCGTCATCCGCCGAACCTGCCGATTCCGCCCCTCTCGCAACTCCACTGCGATCCACGCCGTTGGAATCTCCCGCCGCACCCGAATCCCCGGCACCCGCTCCGGCAAACTCGGCTCCTTCGCCACCCGATCGGCCTGAGCCGGCAGCGTCATTCGCTTCTGCACCATCACCCCATCCCTCAGCCGCGCCAGCGCTTCATCCGTCACCACCCCCTCGACCTGCACCAGATACCGCCGCCAATGCCCCCGCTTCGGATTCAACAATCGATCCGCAAACCCCGCCTCGTCCGAAAGCAGCAACATCCCCTCCGAATCCGCATCCAACCGCCCGACCGGATACACCCCACCCGGCAACCCACACTCCGCGAGCGTCCGCTGACCGACCCACTCCTCGGTGAACTGACTCAAAACTCCGAACGGCTTGTAAAGAACGAGCGTCATTCGCCAACTAAACAGGATTGACTGGATTTACGGGATTAACTTGATGGTCTGATGGCAAATTGATCGAGACAGATCCGAGCCAAACGCCTCGCTGACCATCTCGCTCCTTTTACCCTCCATGGACTCTCCCATCGAATACCTTTTCAATGGCGCACTCCGTTGGTCTTTTGGATTCGATAACCCGAACAAAGCCGCCGTCCTGTTCGCCTGCGCCCTCCCCGTGGTTTGGATCTTCTGGGACTGGGCGTGGCAAAAGCGGCGGCTGGTAGCGAGAGCGCTTGCCGCCGTTGTCGCCCTCCTGACCTTCGCCCCCTGTGCCTCACGTTCTCCCGCGGCGGCCTCGTCGCCGCGGTGACGGCTCTCGTCTACATCGCGTTCCGCCGCTGGCGAATTCTTCGCCACCAATCCCAAAGTCGCTAGATTGGTGAAGCCCTCCTCGCCGTCTTCGCCGTCGCAATCGTTTTCGGCACGGGCCTCGCCTCACGCTCCGCGGATCCGATCACCACCGGCGACGCTTCCGTCGGCAATCGCCTCGAGGTCTGGCAAGGCGCTCTCACCATGGCCGCCGAACGCCCGCTCGGCTTCGGACCGGGCAATTCCGGGACCGCCTACGTCCAATGGTATCAACCGCTCGATTCGACCGCCCGCTACCGCACGCTCGTCAGCGGCTACCTCACACCCCTCGTCGAATTCGGCTGGCCCGCCTTTGCCCTCGCGACTCTCCTTGTCGTCGCTTGGTGGACGTGGACCGACCCTCGAACGAAGAATGAACCATCATCCGCCGTCACCGGTCTCCGCGCCATCATCGTGGCGTTCGGCACCGCCGCCCTCTTCAGCACCACCACCGAGTCTCTCGTTCTGTGGATTCTTCCAACCCTCGCGGGTTCCGGTCTCACCGCCCTCGCGCTCCGAAGGTCTCGCGAACAAACCCCACTCAGACGGCATCTCGTTCAGAATCTCCTCGCAACCCTTCTCGGCTTGTCCTTCGTCTACGGCACGGGCCATTGGCTCGCTTCCCAAGCGCGAATCTCCATTCGATTCACCGCGAACGGCAACGTGGCCCTCGAGCCGAACGATGCCATCGCCAAGTCACCCGCCATCGGGTTCGTTCCCGACCCCACGATTCTCGGCCCCACCTACGGCCACCTTCTCCGCGAACTCGCCAGCACCAGCGGCGAACGACTGGTCGTCTCCCAGACCGGAGAATTCCCCGACAACCCGAGAACGATCATCCTCTGCGGCAGCGCCACCACCGTCCTGCCGAAGATTCCCAACGTCCCAATCCAGCTCCTCGCCCCAGCACCCCCGTTCGACGCCGATCTCAACGCCCTCGATCCCCGCATCGTGAAAGTCCACCTGCCGGAGATCGACGAAGATCGACGAGGCGTCGCGTGGCGTGACCGCGCCCCCGCCGAGCTGATCGAGACCATCCCCGGAGTCGGCCTCAGGGTCGACTGGGCCTGGCCCACCCTCATCCCCCAACTCACGCGCTAAAAGCGTTTCAAGGAGCGGCGGGTTGCCTTCGGCGGTCTCCGCTTCGCTCCGGCTCCAGTCGCCGAAGTTCGGCAAATCGAGCAAAGCGAGAGAGCCGTCCCCCTCAAGGAGCGGCGATTTTCAATCGCCGACCCAACCCCACGCGGCGAAACCGCCACTCCCCCACTCGACAAACAAAGCCCACAGCAAACACCCTACGGCCCCCCGCCACCAAGATTCACCAAAGCCCCCCGCAACAAATCCCAACTCTCTTCCAGACCCTCAACATCCCGCGCCGGCTGAATCACCGACAAGTCGATCCCGCCCTCCCGAGCCGCCGCCGCGTAACTTGTCGCCGGTTTGTTCGAACTGTAATCCACCCGCGTCCCGCCGATGACCACCGGCACGCGCAAACCCGCCACCGACTTGATCGGCGATCGACCCACTTCCGGATACGTCAGCAACCCCTCCAAAGCCGTCACCGACCGGACCCGCTTCCAATTCTCCTTCGCTGCGAGCACGAGAAAATCCCGCGCCGCGTCATCCCACCCAACGAGATGAACCGAATAATCCTGCCACTCCTCCCGCGCCAGCACCCAATCGACCAACGCCTTCCACTCTTCGATCTCCAGGGCCTGACCAAATTCCGCCGGGATCCCGACCCCGATCCACCCGTGCAGACCGATGAAGTCCAGCCCGTCCCCGGTTTCCGCCGCCGACCCGGACACCCGCCCCCCGTAGATCACGACCCCCCGAGTTTCCGGGTCCGACGGGTATCGAGCGAGCACCGGCAAAGATTCCTCCCCCACGGAGATCTGAGCAAATCGATTCGGATTTCGCTCCCACGCCGCGAGCGTCACCGGCCCGGGGGCCGGGAGCATCTGTCCGGCGAAGCCAGCCAGTCGCGCCTCCTTCGCCTCGGCCCCTTCCTCGTCGTCCAGCGTCCCGGCCGGAACCTCCCCGAATCGCAACGGAACTCTCAAATCCTCGTCACCCCCCGTCAGCCGCGACCGCCGCCGATCCCGAAGATCGCACAGATACGCAACGGCTATGTCGAGACCGGCGTCCTGGGCGGAGTGATGAAAGTTGTTCGTGCGCTGTTCCGAGAAATCCCCGACCTCGTTCGCGCAAGCCGGTGTCACCGCCAGCAGAAATGGTGCTTGCGTCTCCTCGGCCCGAGCGAGCAGCCGGAGGTTCTCTGGCAACCGAAGATCCCCTCGCTTGGTAACGACGCACAGTGGCACCTTCGAGAAATCCCCTTCCACGTATCGCGACCCGCCAACGAGTGCCACGCCCTCCAACGCCTTTGGCATCGCAACCGCCAACCCGTGCGCCATCGTGGAACCACCTGAGTTCCCGGTTACGAGCAACTTGCGCTGATCCAGCGATTCCAGCGACCGAACTTTCGCCCAAGCCCGCTTCATCAAGTCGAACGACCCGGACTCAGCGTAATAATACATCTTTTCGCGATCGTTCACGTTCCGATGATCCGAACCGATCTCCAACGAGAACACCGTCATCCCGTGAACCATCGTCAGTTTCCTGATGTAATCCTCCCGCAAAGGATCCTTCTGCCCGATATACGGGGCATAGAACACGACGTCCGAAGCTGAATCTACCAAGTTCCCTTCAGCATCCTCCGGCACATGATAGACAACCTTCACCTCGCGGTTCCCCTCCAAGTCACTCGGCAATGTGAACGAACCCTCCCGCGCGGTGAACGCAGGTTCCCCGATGGAGGTTTCCCCCGGCAATGCCGCTGGAAAGTCTGACCCAGCGACGCTCGCGGCGACGAGAAGTGATATCAGGAAACTCCAACGACACCAATTTCCACCGAAGCCGATTCTCGGACCGGCGTTCTTCGCTCGAGCAGCCATACGGATCATCCTCCCCTCAGCAGTGCAGACCTCGACTCAATTCATTCGCCCTCACCGACCACCAAACTCCGCCGAGACCTTCACCCGGTGGAAACTTGCACCAAGCCAGCCGCACCGAAACTCGGAAACAATGGCCCCATTCTGAACCAATGCACGGACTGACCCTTTCGATGCACCTACTTCAGCCGAGTTGAGACTATCACCTGTATTGGGAGGTCGGCCAAGACCTTTACGACCCTCTTTCCTCTTAGCAATTGCTCGAACGACTTGCTCGACTCTGCGATCCCGATTTTCGCGCCAGACTGGCCTTCGATTAGAAAATAAAGTAGGTTTCCGTGCGCGGTTGAAGTCCCTTCATCTGATTCCCACACCAGCGAAAATTGTGTCCTGTGAGTCGCACTAGGATCCGACATGACGTAGGCAGCGCCAGGGTCTATCGAAACGGATGAGATCTCGACGCCATCCATTTCGACGCCAATCGAAACCATCTCTTCCGATCCGTTTATCAGAGCCACGTTGGCCCACTCCTCGTTTCCCGCTCGGACATCCGCACATGACAACGCCATTACTAATCCAACCACGGGCCAAGTTAAGTTAAATTCGGACATTTTAGTTTTCATGGAGAGGAATTTTTTCATTCGAACCATTCAATTCCAAGGCCGCCATTGTAATATCCGCTATATGAATACTTCGGCGACACATAATCTGTATAACCTGGTGCAAAAGTATAGTTGCCATCGTTGAGTTCGAAAAATGCGGAATATATCGCGACCCTTCCTGACCCAATCAACCCCTTGGCCTCCCAACTCACATCTTCCGTTGCAGGCTTTGTTTCCCTTAGGGTTCCACTTGCACCAATTCCCCCAGAGGCCCCGAAAGTAGCGTTTGCCGTAACTACCTTCGATACTCCAGCGCTCAAACCGATATTTATTGTTCCGGATATCGACGCACCGACTGCGAACGAAACAGCCTCTCCGACGTTTCCAACCCCTCCGATTCCTAGGTTGTTCCATTGCGTATATTCAAATCGACCTCGCGTCTGACGAAAAAGATTTCCAGCGACAGATTCATATCCGCCGTATTGCCATCCTGTCGGAGAGGGTAGGCTTGGGCGACCTAGCGAAGTTCTCAGACCAGTAGCGTCCAACTCTGAAACCGGATTTGCCGCGTAGATTCGATTGTTCAAACCATCTGGAAACCCACTAGGGTCATTAACGCCCCAACGGCAGAGTTCTGGATCGTAACTTCTGAAAAGAAACAGGTAGTTTGATGCGTCTTTGTCGGATACTTTGCCGGTGAAGAATACATTCCCACTCGACCCTGCGCCGTCGACTGCATTCGGAGTTGCTGATTCCTGCACGGGAAACTTCTCCCGTAGTTGCTCGAGACTCTGAAAGTCTGGAGGTGGTGCGGGCAAACCACTCGAAGCAGCTCGAGACTGGCCGATTGAGTCAATACTGATCGCGAGCGCTAGCGCGATGATAAGGTGCGGTGTTCTCATGGTCGTGTTGTTTTTTGGTTGGTTTGGGTTCTATGTTGCTGAGAGAGATCAGGCACAACGACCGGAGGGGAAACGTCGGCAGGCGTCAGGGCTGCGGGCTTTTCAAGTTGCTGGCCGAAGGCCGACAGCCGGGCGTAACAGATCGCGTGACCTTCCACGCTGGCCAGTGTCGTGCCAAGCATGTCGTTGAGGTAGAACATCATCTTTCCCGGTTGGCCAACGGGAATGCTGGCGATGACCGCCCCGCCGCTGGGGTGGGGTTCGTTGATGTAAATCGTATCGCCTCGACGAAGGAGAGCGAGGCCGTCCCAGAAAAAGGTTTCGACCACGGATGGCTCGGATGACACGGATAAGTTGCTGATTCGTTGAATTCCATCCGGGTGATCCGCGTGATCCGAGGTTCTTCCTTACTTCACCGCCAGCTGCCCGTCGGGCCAGTATTCATAGTCGATCTTGCGACCGTCCTCCGTCGTCAGCACGACGACCTTGTCCAGCCAGCCGTAGGCACTGCGGGCACCGCCCTCCGCGCCGAGCATTCGACCGGCTTTGTCGTAATGGTAGGCTACCGCTTCACCGGGTTTTGGAGACTGAGATGTCGAGGAGTCCATCGGCAGAGATGCCGATGCCACGCTCGTGAGTTGGTTGGCGGCGTTGTAGGTCATCGCCGTCGTCCTACCGCCGACGGTCTTGCGCAACATGTTCCCGGCTTTGTCGTAGGCGTATTCTTCCAGGGTCGATCCTCCGGTGTCGTCGAGCACCCTCAAGAGTTGGCCCGAGGGGTCGTATTCGTAGCGCTGGATCTCGCCGTTCCACGCGCGGCGGGTGACTTGGTTGGCGGCGTCCCATTCGTAGCCCAGGAACGTCGAATCTTCTCCGAGCGGGCCTCCCGTGAAGCCGACACCAGCGAGGCGTCCGCGCGGGTCGTAGGTTATCGCGGCGGTCATGCCGTTCCCGTAGGTCCGCGCGGCGAGGCGTCCCATGGTATCGTGGCGGTAGGCGGCGACCGGGCGACCGTTGCAGGTGATGGACTCCAGGCGTCCTCCGGCGTTGTAGGTGTAATCAATCTGAGCGCGGACTTCATAGCTCGGCGCCCGGCCGGTCAAATTCCCACGCGGGGCCACCGCCGGGGTTAACTCGGCGAGAAGGAGTCCGGTGCGCCTTCCCGTGGCGTCGTATTGAAAGCGCACCAACTGCTCTTCGTCGCCGCGAATCGCGCGGGTCATCTCGGTGCGCCCGAGGGCGTCGTAGGCGTATTGGAATTGGGTCGTCGGCGTGGCCGCCGTCGTGATCCGGCCTTCGTCGTCGTAGGCATATTGGATCGTCTGGCCTGATCCGTAGTCTATCAACTCGGGTCGATCGTTTTTGCCGTATCGATACCGGATGGTTTGCTCGCCGTTCGTGCGCTCGACCAGCTTGCCGTCCGCGTCGTATTCCCAGGTCAGGACGCCTTTGATGGGATTCGTCTGTTTTGTGAGGCGGCCAGCGCTGTCGTAGTCTAATTCGATCCGATTCCCGTTTCCGTCGATCTGGGCGGTGCGTAGATCGCGATCGTCGTATTCGTAACGGGTCACCACCCCGCCGGGCGCAGTTTCGGCGATGACGTTGCCGCGCACATCTCGTTCAATGCTCCGAACGCGGCCGAGAGCGTCCATTTCTCCGACGGGACGTTCCCGCTCGTCGCGCAGGATCTCGCTGGCCAGCTCGCCGCCGCGCAGAACCTTCTCGATTTCTCCGCCCTTGCCCCGCTCGAACTCCACTTCAACCCCATCGGCTCCCGTCTGGGCGACAACTCGACCAAAACCGTCGTATTCGACCGTCTCGCGAGCCTCATCACGTTCGACGGCGACCACCCGACCGAACCCATCGTGCCAGAAACTCGTCACGATGCCGCCGTCCTCCCGGAGGCCGGTGAGGTCGCCCCGCTTGGAATAGGCGAACTCCCGAACGACACCCGCTTCGTTCTTGGTGGCAACCACTCGACCGGCCTTGTCATACTTGACCTCTTCGACGATCCGGTTGTCCCGCTCGGTGCCTTTGCGAACTCGGATCGATTTGATGTCCCATCCGTCTTTGGTGCGGCCTTTCCGACTCCCCGGGACGTCCGGATACTCGAAGAAGGTCGATTGGCCGTTCGCGTCGATGATGCGGGCGATGAGGCCGGTCTTGCGGTCGTAGCGGTGCTCGGTGACGAGGCGGCCGCCGCGTTCGAGGCGACGGAGCTTGCCGTCGTAGCGTTGGCCGGGGGCGCGGTAGTAGGTGATCTTCTCGTCGGGCGCGGCGGAGTGGCTGGCCTCGAGCAGACCGCGCTCCGGCGAAAACTTGGCGACGCGCTCGACGCCGGACGCATCGGTGAGCGTGATCTCCGTAGCGCTCGTGATTTTCGTATTCGGAGCCGTGCCGTAGGCGTATTGATGCTGGTCGTCTTGAAAGAGCCAGTAGCTGGCGGGATCCCGCTTGGCCATCGCGTCGGATTTGTTCGTTTCGGACTTCACAAACTCACTGCGAAAGGAGATCGGGTTGCGTTCTCCTTCCTTCAAACCTACGAGGATTCCCGGCACTCGATACTGGAACGTAACGATCTCGCCAGTCGGGCGCTTCCAGTGCATCAGCGGCTTCGTTTTTCCAACGACGTAGGCGAAGTCGTGAACAACACCCTGGATTTCGAGTGCCGTCAGCTTCCTTTCACGATCGTACTTCAGCGAAACCAGTCGCACGGATTTTCCGCTGCGAGCGTCGCGAATCTCAACCGTTTGCAGGACGTCGCCCCGGTATTTGAAATTCAATGAGCGTTCCGTGGGGGAGAGGACGGATAATAGCGCCCCGGCCTTGTAAGAATACCTCCACCCATCCTTGTTGAAAATGATGGTTCGGTTGCCGGTGAGTTCGGCTTGCCAATTGCCGCTAAGATCCGTGTGGCGGCGCAATTCGCGGTTTTCGAAAAAGGGGATCATGGTGCCCGCAGGTGACTGCCAAACGAACACCCCGCGTTCCCGAGGAACCACTTTGCTTTCCAATTGTGGGCAGAACCAACCGGGGCCAAAGAAACCTTCGCCTTGGCGACTGGACAGGTAGATGAGTTGCAGCGAAAAGGTAAATTCTGGAGAGACCCCAATCTGACCCAACTCGAATCGCTGCATCCATCCGCCTTCGTGGAGCGCTCGCCCCGCCCGCGGTGGTGTAAAGTCCCATTTCTGCGGAGTCGCGGTCGCCCGCTGGACCGACGTCGCCCATAGAGCCGCCAGCAGGAGCGATGCGGTCCAGGTCACAAGTCGTCGTTGATTCACGGGCGGACCATGCCGGACCGATCGAGATCCGGCCAGAGGGTGACTCCCTCATTCGGTGGGGACTTTCCCCCAACCCGTTGCTCGACAATTTGAAAAGTGACCGGATGACCGGTAATGAACGGTCAACGTCTATTTGCTTGCCTATCATCCTTGGGCGGAGCTCAGCTTCTTCATGCCACGCAACCGAGGACGTCAGCGAGTCTCACTTGTCGATGCTCCAACCCTCTCAGCCGAATTGTTGGAGTTGCGGCTATTGGAGAACCTGTCCGAACGGGCAAACATCGAGCGTTCAACCAGCGCAAGTTCGGCGTTAAAGTCCTATCGGGCCAAGGCCCCGACCATCGTGATCACGGAACTAGAGTTTCCGGGGTTCGAGGGACTTGCCTTCGTGACGGAAGTCCGTCGGCGACTACCGAACGTGCGGCTCGTCGTCCTCACGGCTTCGACGAACGTCCGTCTCCTCCAAGCCGCCCTTGCGCGGCCTCTGCACGGCTTCGTTCAAAAGTCCGAATCCCTGGCAGTTCTGACGAAATGCCTTGAGGCGGTGATCGCGGGACAGATTTCGATCAGTGCCTACGGGGCCGTTCAGCTTCAGTATGCTTCCGTCGGTTTCCACGAGGGAGAGAGCCTGAGCCAACGGGAACAAACGGTGCTCACAAAGATTGCCGAGGGATTACCGAGCAAAGCCATCGCCGCCGATTTGGATTGCAGTCAGCAAACCATCGAGCGCGTCCGAGCCAGCCTCGGTCAGAAACTCAGAGCGGGTTCCATCGCGGAACTTGCCCGCTGGGCCGTCAAACTTGATCTGATCGACGAAGACCCGCTTCTTCCGCGAAGGCGGGAATTCAAGAATTCTGAAACGAATTCTCCCACCTATTCCTGTTAATCCAGTAAATCCTGCATGATCCCGTTTAGTTGGCTCCCGACTCCGCCTGATGAAGCGTGATCTGCTGGAACGGAATCGACAGCCCGTATTCGTTGCACGCATCCACCCCGATCCGCTGCAAGGCGCGCTGGACTGGATAATACTTCGGGGCCATTTCGCCGGTCAGATCGAGCAGCACCTCGTAGTCGAGCGACGAAGCGTTCGCTAACGCGAACTCCAACTTCAAAGCGACTATGTTCGCCGGCTCGACGATTTTCTCGATTTCGGTCCGGAAAAACTCCCGGAACTTCTCCAGAATCTCCGCCGTGCAGCGCGGCTGCTCATCGTAATCGATCCCAATCGTCGTCTTGACACGGAAACCGTGCGACTGATTCCGCGGATTCTGCCCCAGGTAGGCGTCCGTTTGATACATCTTGAGCGCGCCGCCCAGCAGCTTAAGCCGCACCATTTCCGCGCTCTGGAAGATCACCTTCCCGTAGGATTCGTCGTCGAGTAGGACCCAGTCGCCCTCCTCCGAGGGGAAATACGGCTCGTCCCCGTGCACCGGCCTCGAAAGGTAGTCCCGCAGCTGCGCCACCGGCATCCGCACCATCCCACCCCGGAGCACCGGATTCCGGAGGATCGTGAAGAACGTCAGATTTTCAACTAGCCACGGAATTCCATTGTAATAGATCCGCTCCCCTTCCCGCACCGGCCCGAGGTTCAGCAGCATCCGCGCGTCATCCACGAAGCCCGGCACCGCGTCCTTCGCGGCAAAAACCACGCCGACCAAAATTAGCACCACCAAACTCAACATCACCCAATCGCCCGCCACAAAGAAAACCAACACCGCCGCCCCCACTGCGAGCAACACCGTCAGCACCGCGAACAGCACGTTGAACAAACGCGTGGAAAACGTCCGAGGCCCCTTGTGAAGCGGGCTCTTCGCCACGATCACACCCTCCAGCCAACGTAGCCCAACAAAAACCAAAGCCGCCGCCGCCAGGGCGATGAGCAAGTTCCGCCCCCGCACCCGAAAAAACGATCCCACCGCGCCACTCGTCCGGTCGAAGAATGATTTCTGCCCCACCGTCAGCTCGTCCACCCGGTAGCCGAGGACGCTCAGCTCGTTCTGCATGTCGCGGAACCGTAACGCCCACTCGTCGCGCACCTCCTCGAGGTCGGCCCGGATCGCCGGACGTTTTTCACTCACAATCAATTCGTTGAGGGATGCCAACGCCGTCCCGACGATGTCCCGCTGCTGCTTGAGCGTATCGAACTCTTCACGCACTTTCTGCGCCTCCCGCGACCCCTTTGTCATGTTTTTGAATTCGTCAATCAGCGGTCGGATCATTTCCTCGATCGACCCCTGCAACGTCAGCGGATCCTCCGTCACCGATTGAAATCCGGTGAGATCGACGTTCGTCGCGATATCCAGCAGGTTGAATCGCGCGTCCTTCAACCGGACCTGCAAAGCCCGAATCGCCGCTTCCGTCTGCTGCTTTTCGTTGTCCGTAACCGCCGACTTCAACTTCGTCTGTTGCTGCGCGATCTCCTTCCGAACATCCGCGATCGTCTCCGATAGCGCCGCCAGTGCTTCCGCTCGAGTTGGTTCGTTCGGACCCGCGGTGATCACCAACGGATCGCTCGTGGGGCTCTCGGTGAGATTCGGCGGCTCGTCCGGATCGACGTCGGTCACGGGCGGCTGCGGATCGGTCAACGCCTCGGCATCGACCGTCGTCAGAGCCCCCGGCTCGGCTGCGGAAGACTCCGACGCCCCCTCCTGCGCCCGCCCCACCCCCTGCACCGCAACCAGAACCGCGGCTACCAAAACGAAAATGCGACCAGTGTGCTTCACCCGGCGACTTTCCCGGTGTTTCCAATCCCGGTCAAACTCGAAACCGCCAACCGCTCGCATCCCCACCCAGCCGCGATAAACTAGGACCATGCTCGTCACGACCGAACAAATGCGCGCCATCGAGGAAGCCGCCTTCGCCCGCGGCATCAGCGCCGAAGCCCTCATGGACCAGGCGGGTCTCGCAATCGCCGACGTCGTCACTCAGTTTTTCCCCCGTCCCGGCCACGCCATCGCGTTCTGCGGCAAAGGCAACAACACCGGCGACGTCCTCGTCGCGGCCCGCCACCTCGTCGACCGCGGTTGGACGATCGAACTCGACGAATCCTACGAAGCGAAGGAACTCTCCGATCTCCCCGCCAAACACCGCCAAGCCCTCCAATCCGCAATCCGCGATCCGCAATCCGCAATTCCGTCGGTCGCCCTCGACGGACTCCTCGGCATCGGAATCAAAGACGCCCCGCGCGACCCGATTGCGTCCGCCATCGAGCGCCTCAACGTCCTCCGCCGCGACGAAAACGTCTTCGTCTTCGCCGCCGACGTCCCCAGCGGTCTCGACGCCGACAGCGGCAAGCCGCACACCTCTTGCGTCACCGCCGATTGCACCATCACAATCGGCCAATGCAAAGTCGGCCTGGTCGCGGACACCGCCACCAACCAAGTCGGCCGCCTATCCCTGGCTGAACTCCCAGCCCTCGCGCATCCCCCCACCAGTCACCAGCCACCGGTGCCTCGCTCGCGCCCGCTCGTCTCGCCCTTCGGGTCTCGCAGAGCCGAGAGCTGCCCCGAGCCTTCCCAGGCTCCGGTGCTCACCAATCACGCGGAGCTCCTCGCTCCGGTCCTCCTCCGCCCCCTCCTCCCGGTTCACGAATTCGACAGCCACAAAGGCAAATGGGGCCGCGTCGGCATCGTCGCCGGAGCCCGCGGAACGCTCGGAGCCGCCCGCCTCTGCTCCGAAGCCGCCGTCCGCGCCGGCGGCGGACTCGTCACTCTCTACGTGAAGCCCGATGCCTTCGAGCTTTTTGCTACGAGCTGCATTCCCGAGGTCATGGTCAAATCCGTCGACGACTACCGTGAAGCGTTGGACGACAAGCTCGACGCCCTCGCCATCGGCCCCGGCCTCGGCGACCAGCACGACGAAGAAATTCTGGAAATCCTCCACCGAACCGAAGCGCCGATGGTCGCCGACGCCGACGCGCTGAACGCCCTGGCCCGCCATCAATCCGAGATCCGAAATCCGAAATCCGAAATCCTCCTCACCCCTCACCCCGGCGAGTTCGCCCGCCTTGCCCCCGACCTCGCCGACCTTCCCCGGGCCGAAGCCGCACATCGTTTCGCTGATCGCCATCCGGTCACGCTCCTGCTCAAAGGAGCCCGCACCGTGGTTGCCCACCGTGAGCAACCGCTTCGCTACAACACGACGGGCAACCCCGGCATGGGCAGTGGCGGAATGGGCGACGTCCTGACTGGGATTCTCGCCGCGTTCCTGGCGCAGGGCTGCGAGGCCCGCGATGCTGGTAGTCTGGGAGCCTGGCTGTGCGGACGCGCCGCCGAGATTTACGTTTTCTCAAAAATGGGCTCACCCGAAACGCTCATCGCGAGCGAGATTATCACTAATCTCGGGCCTGCCATGAGGGCGCTGCGTTCGATCCAATCTAGCTACTGAATACCTCGTTTCCCCTCGGGACCCGAACGTTATGAATGAGGAAAAGCCAATGACATTCCGCTTCGCTGCCAATGACATCGTCTCCTGTGGCGCACAATCCAGCGAGAGAGCCACGGCTCGGCAAAGCCTCGCCCTCCGAATGCCAGAAGGGGGCGGCCGGTGCCGCCCCATCATTTTTAACTTCTTAACTCGCTTGCGCGTTCGTGGTCCTCAACATGAGAGCGGGGTGGTTGGAAGAAGTCTCGCCGCCGCGCGGCTCGCTCACAGAGCGACTACAGTTCATCGGCAACACGGTTGCGGCGAAATTGCTACGTAAAATCCCAAGATGGAGGTTGGCACCCGTTCCAAAGGCCCCCTGCGCCCTTTTGCGCCTTTTTGCGGCTTAAAAACCTAACCCTTCTCGACCTGCCAGTATTCCAGCTCCACCGGCGTCTCGCGCCCGAAGATGCTGACCGATACGCGCAGTTTGCCGCGCTCGGGGTCGATTTCCTCGACCACACCGTTCTGATTCTGGAACGGACCGTCCGCCACCTTGACCTTGTCGCCGACTTCGAACTCGATCTTCGGTTTGACGCTCTCTTCGCGCTCTTTCATCTGCGCGAGCATCCCTTCCACTTCCTTCCGACGCATCGGAATCGGTCGGTCATTCGAGCTGCCGGCGAAACCGATCACGCCCGTGCTTTCACGAATGAAATACCAACTGCGGTCCACGAGGGCGTTGTCCTCGGTGAGCAGGTGCATGTTGACGATGATGTAGCCCGGGAAAAATTTCCGGGTGGTCTCCGTTTTCTTGCCGCGTTTGATCTCCTGAACCCGCTCGGTCGGGATGAGCACGTCGAAGATCACGTCCTCCATCTCCTCCGTTTTGATGCGCTTCTGGATGTTGTCGTGGATCTTCTGTTCCTGTCCGGAAAGGACGTGAACGACGAAGAACTGATCGCGCGGTGCCAAACTCATTAAAAAATTACTCCCTTAGGGATGCGTCAGGAACCCAACGATGTTGATGAAAAGAAAATCGAATGCCGCGATGTAACCGCCGATGATCAACATGGCGATCAGAACGACGACGGTGGAATCCCACAGTTCCCGGTAGCGCTTGAAACCCTTCTGATTCGGGTCCCACGGCCAGGAAGCTTTCGCCAGCTCGGTGCGGACTTCTGCGGTGAAGCGGGATACTTTTCCAAACATTGCGGGGATCTTGTGAAATATCAAAGCCCCCTGGTGAGGAGGGACTCGATAGAGCAGGCGAGGAGGGACTCGAACCCCCAACAAACGGTTTTGGAGACCGCTACTCTACCAATTGAGTTACTCGCCTTGGTGTCTAAGTGCTTACTTGATGATGTCGCCCACGCGACCGGCGCCGACGGTCCGACCACCTTCGCGAATTGCGAAACGGATGGTCTTCTCCATGGCGATCGGGGTGATGAGCTCGACTTCGATCGAAACGTTGTCGCCGGGCATGACCATTTCGACTCCCTCGGGAAGGCGGATGGATCCGGTCACGTCCGTCGTGCGGAAGTAGAACTGTGGGCGGTAGTTCGAGAAGAACGGCGTGTGACGGCCCCCCTCGTCTTTGCTGAGAACGTAGATCTCGGCCTTGAACTCGGTGTGGGGCGTGATCGATCCGACCTTCGCGATGACCTGGCCACGCTCGATGTCGTCCTTCTTCACACCGCGGAGCAGGATGCCCACGTTGTCTCCGGCGCGCGCTTCGTCGAGCAGCTTGCGGAACATTTCGATGTCGGTGACGGTCGTCTTCTTCGTGTCACGAATACCGACGATTTCGACTTCCTCCATCTTTTTGAGGATACCGCGCTCGACCCGACCGGTGGCGACGGTGCCGCGACCTTCAATGTTGAACACGTCTTCGATCGGCATGAGGAACGGCTGATCGACGGGGCGCTCGGGGAGCGGGATGTATTCGTCGACGGCGGCCATCAGCTTGTTGATCTTCTCCTCGTATTCGGCGTCGCCGTTGAGGGCTTTCAGGGCGCTTCCCATGATGATCGGGATGTCGTCGCCGGGGAAATCGTAGCTGGAGAGCAGCTCGCGGACTTCCATTTCGACGAGCTCGAGGAGCTCGGCGTCGTCGACCATGTCGCACTTGTTGAGGAAGACGACCATCGACGGGACGCCAACCTGACGCGAGAGCAGGATGTGCTCGCGGGTCTGGGGCATCGGGCCGTCCGCCGCGCTCACGACGAGAATCGCTCCGTCCATCTGCGCCGCACCGGTGATCATGTTCTTCACGTAATCGGCGTGCCCGGGGCAGTCGACGTGGGCATAGTGACGATTGGCGGTCTCGTATTCCTGGTGCGACGTGTTAATCGTGATCCCGCGCTCTTTTTCTTCCGGAGCGTTGTCGATGTCCTCGTAACGCGCCGCTTTCGCGCCGCCGACTTTCGCCAGAACGGTCGTGATCGCCGCGGTGAGGGTGGTCTTGCCGTGATCCACGTGGCCGATCGTGCCGATGTTCACGTGGGGTTTCTCTCTCTTGAATGTGTCTTTAGCCATGGGTTTGTTTTGTTAGTCGTTACCGTTTTGGGAAATCGTGGAGCCCACGACCGGGCTTGAACCGGTGACCTCGTCCTTACCAAGGACGTGCTCTACCAACTGAGCTACGTGGGCAACGGGGCACTTCGGCCATCGGGTTGTTAGATTCGCATAAGGTATCTGTTCAAAGGACGTCCGGAGAGTGAAAAGCCCCGCCCGCTTCATTCCAAGGAAACGGCCAGGACTTGAACAGCGCTCCGGCGAAATTGAGGGGTGAAACTACCAACTGGTTCTTGCGTGTCAAAGGGAAAAATCAAAGGCGCTGGAGCGGATTTCTTCGTTCGGGTGCATTCCCGCGCACGGCAAAATATTGCGCCGCCCGCGCACGCCCGCCACTCTGCCCACGTGAACGTCTCCGATCTCCGCAAGGACTACCGCGCCGACTCCCTCGACGCCTCCGAACTGACCGCCGATCCTTTCGCGCAATTCCGACTCTGGTTCGGCGAGGCTCAGGCATGCGACGCCATCGCGGAACCCAACGCGATGACCCTCGCGACCGCCGACGCGGAGGGCCGTCCTTCGGCCCGCACCGTCCTCCTCAAAGGAATCGAACCCAGCGCGCTCCGGTTTTTCACCAACTACGAAAGCCGCAAGGGCCGCCAGATCGCGGCGAATCCCCACGTCGCCCTCACCTTCCACTGGAATCCGCTCGAACGTCAGATCCTCGTGACCGGACGCGCCGAACGGATCACCGCCGACGAGTCGCGCGAGTATTTCCACAGTCGCCCGCGCGAGAGTCAACTCGGCGCCTGGGCGTCGCGGCAGAGCGAACCCGCCGCCTCCCGCGCCGACCTCGAAGCGGCGATGCAACGGGTGCGCGAAAAGTTCGCCGACGGCGCGGTCCCGCTCCCGCCCTTCTGGGGCGGCTTCCGGGTGATTCCCGATTCGTTCGAATTCTGGCAGGGTCGCTCCGGCCGCCTCCACGACCGATTCCGCTACGAGCCGACCGCCGACTCGACCTGGAGCATCCAACGTCTTCAGCCGTGAAGCGACTCCCCCTCGCACTCCTCGTCGCCGCGAGCGTCGCCGCTCCGCTGGCGCATTCAAAACCCGCCGCACCCGAGATCCCTCCGCTCACGCGCATCGCCTTCGGATCGTGCAACAACCAGTATTTCAAGCAGCCGATGTGGCGCGTGATCGCCGATTGGCAGCCCGACCTCTTCGTCTGGCTTGGCGACAACATTTACGGCGACACGACCGATGTCGCGAAGTTCTCGGCCAAGTGGGATCTCCAAAAAAACAATCCCGCCTACCGCAAATTCACCGAGTCCGTGCCCGTCATCGGCACCTGGGACGACCACGATTTCGGCAAGAACAACGGCGACCGCACCTTCCCGATCAAGGCCGACGCCCAGCGCCTCTTTCTCGATTTCGTGGACGAACCCGCCGATAGCCCGCGCCGCTCTCAGGAAGGAATCCACACCAGCCGAGTTTACGGCCCGCCGGGCCAACAGGTCTGCGTCATCCTCCTCGACGTCCGGTATTTTCGAGATCCGAAGGACACCAAAAACGCGGACATCCTCGGCAAACGTCAGTGGGCTTGGCTCGAGCGCACTCTCGACCGCAGCCCCGCCCAGATGCACCTCATCTGCTCCGGCTCGCAGATCCTCCCATCCGAACACCGCTACGAGAAATGGGCCGACTACCCGGGTGCCCGGGAGCGCCTTTTCAAACTTATTGCACAATCAAAAGCCCCCGGCGTGATCCTGCTTTCCGGCGACCGCCACATCGGTGAAGTCTCGCTGCTCCCCGCCCTCGAGAAGCGCCCGCCGCTCGTCGAGCTCACCACCAGCGGCCTCACCCACTACTGGGAGGAATTCCCCGGCGAGCCGAACTCCCTCCGCGTCGGTGCGACCTACGTCGGCCTCAACTTCGGCACCCTCACGATCGACTGGCCAGCCAGCACCGCCAAACTCCAGCTCCGCAACCGAAACGGCAACGTCGTCCGCTCCGTCTCCATCGCCTTCGCGAGGCCGGAAACCTGACGCAAATCGGTGGGGAACGCCCGCCTCCCGGCGTGCGAGCCGCGGCGTCCCGCCTCGGCATCCGGTCCGGCGGTTGCCGGACGCCAGCGGGCCGACCATCCACCCCGGGTCCGCCCCCAAATCCCAGCTTGACCTTTCCAGACCATTGTCGTCTTTACTCCGCTCTTTAGACCGGGCACCCGCGCGGTAATTGCCCCGCTGACGAATGAAACGCCGCCTCTCTCCATTTCTCCTCACCCTCCTGCTCGCGGTCTTCGCGATTTCCTCCACTCCGCTCCACGCCCAGATCGGTGGCGGACCCATCATTCGCGAGATCGACGTCCAATTCGTCGGCCCCGAATCCGTCTCGGAGGAGCGAATCCTCGCCAACCTCGCGACCCAGGTCGGCCAGCCCTACAGCGAACGCACCGTCGAAGAAGACATCCGCAACCTCTACGCCACCGGGACCCTCTCCAATGTCCGCATCTTCGGCGAACCCATGACCGATGGCGTCCGAGTCACCGTTCTCCTCCAGGGACGGCCCGTCATTTCGGAGATTCTCATCGAAGGCGCCACCGTGATCGGCCAGACCAAGCTCCGCAAGGAGATCGGCCTCAAGCCCGGCGACGCCCTCAACGAAGAACGCCTCGAGGAAGGTCGCCGCTCCATCCTCAAGCTCTACGAAGAACGCAACTACTCCGAGGTCGACGTCCAATACAAGGTCGAAGACCTCTCCGACGAACGCACTCGCGTCGTCTTCTCGATCCTCGAAGGCCCCAAACTCATCGTTCGCAAGATCACCTTCGTCGGGAACTACTCCGTCGAAGCGAAGGACCTCAAAAAGGCGATGGCCACCAAGACGTGGAATCTCCTCTCGTTCTTCAACAAGAGCGGCCGCCTCGTCCCGTCCCAGCTCGAAGCCGACAAGCTCGCCGTCCGCCGCCTCTACCAGAACCGCGGTTTCGCCGACGTCCAGGTTTCCGACCCGGACACCGTCGCCTACGGCAAGGACAGCGTGGAGATCGTCTTCACGATTCAAGAAGGCATCGAATACCGCGTGAACGCCGTCACCATCGAAGGCGTCGCCATCGTCCCGGTCGACGAGGTGCTCGGCATCCTCAAGATGCGGGAAGGCGAGCTTTTCACCCCAAATGGCCTCACCGGCGATCTCACCGCGCTGGGCGATTTCTACGGAGCCCGCGGCTACATCGACCGCGTCGTCCTCCCCGAGATCACGCCAGCCGGCGAAGGAGCCGTCGACATCAACTACACCATCGACGAGGGCATCCAATCCTACGTCAACCTCGTCAACATCCAGGGTAACAGCCGCACGAAAGACCGGGTCATTCGCCGCGAACTCGCCGTCAAACCCGGCGAAATCTACGACACGACGCTCGTCGACGTCAGCCGCGCGCGCCTCGCCAACCTGAACTACTTCCAGACCGAGCCACCCACCGCCCTCCAACTCGTCCCCTCCGACACGCTCGTCCCCGGTCGAAAGGATCTCAACGTCATCGTCGAAGAAAAACGAACCGGCTCGTTCAACTTCGGCGCGGGCTTCAGCACCATCGACAGCCTCATCGGCTTCGCGGAGCTCCAACAGTCGAATTTCGACATCACGAATTGGCCCCGCTTCACCGGAGGCGGTCAGCGATTCCGCATCCGAGCCCAGTACGGCGTCCGGCGTCGGGACTTCATCATCTCCTTCACCGAACCCTGGTTCCTCGGCTACCAGCTCGCCCTCACCACCGAGGCCTTCTACCGCGACGCGAACTTCCTCAGCTCCGTCTACAACCAATCCAACGTCGGAGCCAACGTCGGCCTCCGCAAGGCGCTCACGAATTTCATCTCCATCGAAGGCGAATACCGCATCGAACAAATTCGCATCTTCGACGTCGACAACGACGCGGGCCAGGTCATTCAGGACGCCGAAGGCACCTACGATCGCAGTTCCGTCACCGGCTCGATCAATTACGACAACCGCGACAGCCTCTTCCTCACCCGCAAGGGCCAGCTCGTCCGCCTCACCGGCTTCGTCGCCGGCGGCCCGCTCGGCGGCACCGTCAACGACTACGGCCTCACCCTCGAGGGCGCGCAGTTCTTCTCCCTGCCCTTCGACATGATTCTTCAATTCAAGGGATCCGTCGCCGTCGTCGATGGCTTCGGCGACTCCAGCGGACCCGAAGGCGTCCCACTCTTCGACCGCCTCTACCTCGGTGGCGCGAATAACCTCCGCGGCTTCGACTTCCGCGATGTGGGTCCGAAGGACGATCAGGGCAACCCCCTCGGCGGCAGCACGCTCGCCTACGGCACCGTCGAGCTCAGCTTCCCGATCATCCCCCGCATCCGCGGCTCGCTCTTCTACGATGTCGGCTTCGTGAACAGCGACTTCGCCGACTTCTCGACCGATGGCGTCAACAGCGACATCGGCCTCGGCCTCCGCGTGGAACTCCCCATCGGCCCCGTCCGCATCGACTACGGCATCCCGATCGACAGCGACGAATTCAACGACAGCACCGGCAAATTTAACTTCAACGTCGGCTACCAATTTTGAACGAATTCCCGCCCAGCGGGTCTCAATAGGTTCACGCGGGCCAGAAAACTCGCCCGCCAACCCAGCTTTAAGACACCCCTTATATGAAGAAAAACCCCATCCGTATCGCCGCCCTCGCCATCGCAATGACTGTGATCGCGCCCCACGCCCACGCCGAAATCAAGCTCGGCATTCTCGATATGAACCGCGTGTTCACCGAGTATTACAAGACCAAGGACGCCGAGAAAAAGCTTAACGACCAGCGCGCAGCCGCGAAGAAGGAGTTCGACGAGCGCGTCGAGACCCTCAAGACGAGCATGGAGGAAATCAACAAGCTCAACGCCAAGATCGAAGCCCCCGAGCTCAGCGCCGACGCCAAGGACGAAATGCTCAAAACGCGCGAGTCGAAGGTCACCGAAGCCCGCACCCTCGACCGCGAAGTCAACGACTTCAAGGGCACCCGCGAACGTCAGCTCCAGGAGCAATTCGTCCGGATGCGCAAAGACATCATCGAAGACATCATGAAGGTCGTGAACACGGGCATCACCGAAAAGGGCTACGACCTCGTCCTCGACAAGTCGGGCCTCAGCGCCGGCCAGATCCCCGTCGTCGTCTACAGCCGCGAAGACTCCGACTTCTCGACCGAGATCATCGAAAAGCTCAACTCCGACGCCCCGAAAGCCAGCGCCGAATAATCAAAAAAATCACCAAAGAAGGGCGCCCCAAAACCGGGTGCCCTTTTTCGTTTCCAAAATTAATTCAAGGAGCGGCACCTTCCAGGTGCCGAAAAGGGGAGCGCACGCGTCCCCGCGTGCGAGATGCGGCGTCCCGCCGCATCCCCCGGCAAATCGAGCAAAGCGAGAGAGCCGAAGACACCTCAAGGAGCGTCGAGGAGTCGAGCAGTGAGAGAATCCCGCCCGTCGCCAGCCTCTCGCAACAATTCACAAGTCACCATTCACAAGTCACAAGTCACGCAACCCGCCCCTTCGCCCCCCGCAACCGCTGCAAGCCGCCAAGCTCCGACACCGCTTTCCCGATGAACGGCAACCCCAGAATCGCCGGCAGCACGTAGCGTAGAGTGCACATCACCCCCAGCGCCGCCCCGGCGGGAGCCGATATGTAAGGCGCGTACAGAAACACCAGCGCCGCATCCCGCGTCCCCACCCCCGCAAACGTCAGCGGCAGCAGCCCGGCCAGGATTGCCAGCGGCGAAAGCGCCAGATTCGACAAAAACGGCACCGACTCGCGCAACGCCAACGTGAACATCCAGATCTGCACCAGGTGCAGGAACCAGATGAACAGCGAATTCACCGCGATCTTCGTCAGCTCCCACTTGTCCCGCCAGAAATACGCGTGCATCTCCACCCACGACTCGTGCAGCGTCGCGAATTTCGCCCCGATCTTCCCCGGCGCATACCGCTCCGCCAACCGGAAGAAAAACCGCGCGAAAACCGTCGACCCAAGCAACAGAGCCAGCCCGCAAAACCCCGCCACGATCACCGCCGTCATCACCCAGAAGAACGCATCCTTCCGCGGATACATCAGCAGCCCCACCACGCACCAAACGAGCAGCGAAAGCAGGTCGCACGCCTTCTCGAACACCACCAGCGCAAACGCCAACGATCCCTTCACGTGCCCCCGATCGGCCATGAACACCGCCTTCGCCATGTCCCCCATCTTCGACGGCAGCACCAGATTGAGAACGCTCGCCAGCAGAATCAACCGCATCGACTCCAGAAAGTGCAACGGATGCTCCCGCGGCATCAGCTGACACAGCCGCCCCGCCGTCAGCATCGTCAGCGGGATCACCATCCCCAGACTCACCGTCATCCAGAACACCGAAGCATTCGTGAAAATCGGCACCACCTTCGAGAAATCGATCCGCGAATACAGCGCGGCCAAAATCCCCAGACTCACCACGATCGAAATCACTCGTTTCATAAAATTTTCATCCTCACCGCAACCGCCCGGCAAACCGCTCCGCGAGCCAATCCAACGGCACCACCATCGCCACAAAGAGCATCGGCCAGGCCGCCGCGAAGAACCGCGGATTACTACTGCCCACCAAGTGCACCGCCACCGCGTAGCCCCCACCAATCAGCAGCCACACCCCCACGACCCCACGATACCGAGCCACCACCAGCGACGTCACCGACCCAATCAGCAACCACCAACCCAGCCACGTCGGTGTCATTTCCGACAAGTTTCTCCGCCCCCCGTCGTCATCCTCCGGCGACCGCACGAAGGTGCCCGCGTCCACGAAAGCGGTCACCACTCCCCGCTGCCAACCCTGCAGCGTCGCGTTCTCGCCCGAACGCAGCCGCGCCTCCATCTCCGGCCACGTCGGCAGCGGCTCCGAAGCCGACAGCCCAAACAACATCCGCAGCTTCGCCGGCTCCTCGAGCAAATCCTCGAAGCGTCCCTCGAACTTCCGCGGAAAATACTCCGGCTCGAACCGCTCCTCCTTGAAAACCGACCAATTCAGAGCCGCCACCGTCCGCTGCAACGCGATGTAAACGAACAGGTGCGGCTCGGCGAAGATCCCCTCCAGCGCCAGATCCCGCATCGCCGCGTAATCCCGGTCCCCGCCCGCCTTCCGCAGCGCCCGCCAGGCCGGATACGCCTTCGTCCGATAATCCTCCCTCAGGAACTGCTTCGCCGCGTCGTCTTCGCCGTAATAAATGTTCAGCCGCTCCCGGGCCGCCCGCACCAGCGGAGCGACCTCGGCCTTGAGATCCGCGTGCGAAGCCGTCTCCAGCTGGGTGAGCGGAAACGCCGAAGTGTAGAGTAACCGCGCCGCCTGCGTTCCCTCGCCCATCGTCCACGACACCACCAGCAGCGCCGCCAACCCCACCCACTGCGGCCACCGCACCCACCGCCAAGCCCGCAGGTAAATCAACCCAATCACCAACCCCGGCCAGAAAAACCGCCCGCTCGGCTTCGTCATCACCGCCAACGCCAACGCCGCAAAAAACAACCACCAAGCCACCACCCCGCGCCCGCCCGCCCCCCCCAGCTCGATCCGCCCCACCCAGGCCGCCCACCCGGCAAAAGCCCAAACCAGCATCGCGAAAAAGAACGCCTCCCCCAGCAGCTCGTGCTCATACCACACCAGCATCGGCGTCCCCGCGTAGACCAGCGTCACCGGCACGACCCACCACCGCCACCGCCCGAACACCTTCCGCACCACGTAGGCAAACGGCAAGATCGTCAATAACCCCAGCAAATGCTGCCCCACCGCCACCCACCACAAAGCCCCACCCGGCAGAACCCCGGTCGGCAGCAACAGCAGCGGGTAAACGTAACGCCGCTTCTCGGGAATCGACCCGACCCCGTCGACCAACAGCCGGTAAGTGAAACTGAAATAAGAATCCGAATCCGATCCCCAGTAGGCATACGGCTGCAGGACGGAAAGCAGGACCCGCAAGCCGAGACCAAACGCCATCGCCGGCACCGCCCACAAAGCCGCCTCCACGACCGCCGGATGCCGCGCCCGAAACGCCCTAAATCGTTCGCTCATGCGTCAGCGCGCCACTCCGTTTCGCCACGGCAAGCTCCGTCGCGAGATCCGTCCACGGCAGCATCTGCCCGGCCTGAAACGTCCGGCTCATCACCACGTAAATCGAAGTCTGATCGCATCCGATCCCAGCCCGCTCCACCGCCGACCAATCCGCGCCGACGATCCGGTCCGCCACCCGCAGACCGTGCCCTTCCCACTCGAAAACCCGTTCGAACCGAAACGGAGCCGCCTTCTTTCCCGTAATCAAGACCCGCTGCAGAAGTTTGCGCACCAGATCCGGAAAAAACCGCCCACCACCCAGCATGATCACCCGCAGCGCCATCAATCGCGGAGGCGTCATGTCCTTCGATTTCGCCCACCCCATCTCGCCGCTCACCCGAATCTGGTCGTCCGCGACCTCCGCCGGATACTCCGAGACCAGGTGCGCCACCGCGTTCCGAATCCGCTTTCCGTCCCGCACCAGCAACGAAACCTGCGTGTCCGAAGCAACCAGCTTCCCGTCCCGGAAAAACTTGAAGACACCCCCCTTGTTCAGAGCCACGTAAAGCTCCGCCCCCGCCCGCCGGTCGATCAGAATCCCGGCGTTCTTCAGGTGAACCCGCCCCATCGGACGATCCGCGACCGTCGGCCGCTCCGTCACGAAATCCCGGGCCGCCAGCAGGTAATTCCAGGTGTGGTGCCCCACGATGTGATCGTCCGCGTAGCACGGTGCCCGCCCCGCCCGTAGTCCGGCCAGAAACCGATCGTTCACGTTCAGCGCCTCCGGAAAGTGCCGCCCGAAGACCTCGAACCCGTGCGGGAAAAAATTATACGTGTTCCGGCTCCCGTATTCCCCCGCGAACGACCCGTCCGGATGCACGAACTCGGCCGCCAACCGCACCGCCCGCTCGAGCGCCTCGCGCAATTCCGAACTCGGGGCCGCCTCGTAGATTTGCGCCAGCAGCGAGATCGTCAACGTGTGATAGCCCGGATCGCAGCCCTCGTATTCCTGAAACCAACCCTCCTCGTTCTGCCACGAAAGCACCCGCCCGAGCCGATCCGCCGCCGCCGCCTCCCACTTCGTCGTTCCTACCAATTTCCCCACCCGGTCCAGGCACAACACAATGAGCGCCTGGTGATTCGTCAGCTGCCCGCTCTCGTGATGATGCGCCATCCAATCGGCCCGAAGCTCGAAAAAAATCAGCAGCTCCGCGTTCTCCAGGCCCAGCAGCGCGTAGGCCTCAACGCACGCGAGCAACGAAAACGCCGCCGCCCCACCCGCCTTCTCGAACGGGAAATAATCGTCGCACGACCCGTCCGCGTGCGCGCTCCGCGCCGCGAAGACCATCCCGGCCTCCGCCCACTCCCGCACGGCCTCCTCCCGGTAAAACGCGTTCCCCGCGATCTCCGTGTCCCAAGCCAAGGCGAGTGGCAGCACGAATTCCTGCGACATCCCACTCGGGAAATCGATGATCTTGTATTGCCAGTAATTCCGGTCGAAGCACCCGTAGGTCGGGCTGTGCCGGTTGCGGTCCTGCAAGGTCAGAATCTTCGGAATCCAGCGCAGAGCCTCCTCCGCAAAATCCCGACCCGATTGCCCCCCGAGAACCGCCCTGGTTCCCCCTACAGCCTCCGGCGTTCCGGCATCTGATACGTCGTCCATGCCGCGTGACGCTACCACTCGCCCCCACCCCGGCGGCGAGTCAAAATTGGTGGAGGCGAGGGGACTCGAACCCCTGTCCTCATCGCCTTCCGCGAGATCGTCTACATGCTTAGTTGGTCCTCAATCTCAAACCCGCGCTGTGGGCCAACACACCACGCGAGTTCCAGTATCCACGAAATCGATCTTACCAAAAAGAGCGGTCACACCCCTTTCCAGCCAGCCTACTGCCAACGTATCCAACCCTAGTAGGCGTCGGGTCGAACACGTCACGGCGCTTTAGGCCGCGAGAGCGAGATTTTCGTAATCTGCGTTTATTTTATTTCGATTCGATTTTTTACGAGGCCAACGAATCATCCTCGGCATGCGGACCAAGCTTCCAACAATCAGTCGAAACCAATGCGCCCCCAATAGGAGAAGAAGATAGCTCCAAAATCCGGCCACGCAAGCAGAGAGAGTTGGGGAGCGCACGCCTCCCGGCGTGCGAGATCCGGCGTCCCGCCGGATCAGCCTCGGCAATGCGCCAGCGAGCCGAACCGCGAAGCGCTCGCTACTTCACGAACCGAATCGTCGCCGGATACCGGAAATCCCCACCCTCCGTCGTCTTCATCACCGCCTGGATCATGAAGACAATCCATCCAACGAAGACGGCGAGCGGCACCAACCACGGAATGAAAAAGAGGCAGGTCAACGGCGTCGCAATGAGCGCCGTTACGAAAGCGTAGATCAGCGCGCTGATCTGAAAGTTCACCACCTCCTTGCCCACGGCGTCCAAGTAGGCGCTCTCGGGTCGCTTGATCAGCCAGATCGCCAGCGGCGCGATGATGTTCGCCAGCGGAATCACGAAAACGAATCCCGCGAACCCACTCGCGTGCAACCCCGTCGCCCACGACTTTTCCGCCGGCGTTGAGACCGGATAAGGAATCACCGGCGACGTGAAGAACTCCATCACCCGACCCTTTTTGGGCGACGGGTCACCCGGCTCCGGCGACGAAGGCGGTGTGGGCGGAAAGGCGGGCGGCGTCGGTGGGTTCTCGTCACTCATCGTTCGATAACAAGCAATTCTCAGACCTAGCGCAACTCCCGGAAACGCCCGCCGCCGAAATACCGTCCCCGCAACCGCTGCATCCCCGACTTGTCGGCGCCATCCATCCCGACACCGATGAAGTTGATCTGCACCGGCTCGGGTGAAGCTTTCTGTAGCTCGTCGAGCGCCTTGCCAATGTCGTCGTAGTCGATTTTCCCCCCGAAGCCGTTCTCACCACCCGAGCTTCCGGCGTAAAAACCCCCGTCCGAGATTACGAAGATCACGTCCGGCTGCATCGCGAAGGCCGCCTTCATCAATTCGATGAACCCCGGGCTCCCCGTCCGCGTATTCGGCGTCCCCCGCGACATCGAGCCGCTCGTCGTGAACCACTGGTCGAGCCAGCCCTTCGCCGCCGCCCGGTTGTCGTCCGTCGCCGGGACGAGTTCCGGTTGGAAAAACGCGTAGTTCCGCGCGAACTGCGCCAGTCCGAACCGCGTGCTGATCCCCAGCCCATCGAGCACCTTCTTGGTCTCCTCCCGAATGTCCTCCATCGACATGCCGGCCTCCTGCACGGAATTCGTCACGGTAGTCGAGATGTCGTAGAGCAACAGGATCCGCTTCGCCGTCGTCTGGATCCCCATGAAACTCACGCCCGACCCCGTGCCCCCGAGTCCACCCGAACCCTCGCCACCACCGCCCAGCCCCGCCGTCCCAACGATGCTCGAGACCTGATCCGACACGATGCTGCTCGGATCCAACGGCAGCATCTGGTCCATCGGAATCTTCGGCAGATCCGGCAGCGAGAACTTGGCCGGCTGCAGACTCTGCATCTTGTCGTTGAAGCTCGGCTTCGGCGTCATCGCGTCGAACGAATCCATGTTCATCCGATGCTCCCGCTCCTTGGCAGGCAGCTTGATGTCGCGCTGCACCTCGAACGTCGCCGGCGGCGGCAACAAATACCGCGCCACGACCAGCACACCCGCCACGATCCCGGCGACGATGTGCAGCAGCACGACCCCAATCACGATCGAGATCACGAGCTTCTTGACCCGCTTTTTCTGATTCGCGTCTTCGAGCAGGAGATCGACCGGCATCTTAAAATTCCTCCCCGCTGTCGGTGTCGTCCGCGAACGTGACGCCCGTGATCTCCGCCTTCGCGCAAGTATTGAGAACGTCGACGATCCGCTGATGATCCGAGGCGTCGTCCGGCGCGATCGTCACCAGCGCCTCGCTCTTGTTCGCGTCCGCCGATTCCTTGAACCGTAGCAGCGTCGTGAGCAGCTCCGGCATCTGCGTGCTCGTCGGTGTGTCCAGCGGCTGGTCGTTGAGAACGACCTGCCCCGTCTCCTGAATGGTGATCCGCGCCTCGTCCGGGATGTCGACGCTTTCCTCCTGCGCCACCGTCCCGGGCAGCCCGATGTTGATGTCGCTCTCCTGCTTGATCGGTTTCGCCGTGACCATGAAGAACACGAGGAGGAGGAACACCATGTCGATCATGGGGCCCATCTGCATCTCCACGGTCTGGAGGTCTCGGCGGCGAAGCTGCATCGGCGTTTTAAGTTTCTAAGAATTAAGAATTAAGTTGGGAGTTAAGACGCGGCCCAGTTGGCAGGGGCACCAGCCCGCCATCCAAAAACTGGCATTCGGAGGGCGAGGCTCCTGCCGAGCCGTGGCTTTCTCGTTGGATTCCGAGCCACAGAAGACGATGTCATTGGCAGCAAAGCGAAGCATCTCTGGCTTCTCATCCACCCGACGGCACCCCGAGTGTAAGCCAGAGATCTTTCACTTCGTTCAAGATGACAGGGAACGAGGGCCCCGAGCTCCGCCGCGACGCGCTTCACACCCTCGATCGCTGGCAACTCCCATGAATCGCGAAGCGCCCCGGGGCGCCAGCCCCCCATCCAAAAACCTGTCATGCTGAGCGAAGCGAAGCATCTCTGGCTTCTCACCCGCACGACGCTGTCCCGAGTGTAAGCCAGAGATCTTTCACTTCGTTCAAGATGACAGGAACCGAGGGCTCCGAGCTCCGCCGCGACGCGCTTTACACCCTCGATCGCTGGCAACTCCCATGAATCGCGAAGCGCCCCGGGGCGCCAGCCTCCCATCCAAAAACCTGTCATGCTGAGCGAAGCGAAGCATCTCTGGCTTCTCACCCGCACGGCGCCGTCCCGAGTGTCCGCCAGAGATCTTTCACTTCGTTCACGATGACAGGGGACGAGGGCCCCGAGCCGCGACGCGTCGCGCTTTACACCCTCGATCTCTGGTAACTCCCATGAATCGCGAAGCGCCCCGGGGCGCCAGCCCCCCATCCAAAAACCTGTCATGCTGCGCGAAGCGAAGCATCTCTGGCTTCTCATCCACCCGACGGCACCCCGAGTGTAAGCCAGAGATCTTTCACTTCGTTCAAGATGACAGGGAACGAAGGCCGGGACCCACCCCGCGGCGCAATGCACGGCGCTCATCGTTGGTAACTCCCGAAGATCACGTTCACCGCCCCGGCGTCCGAGGCGAGTTTCATGAGTTCCTTCACCTGCTTGCCGGGCGTTTTCTTGTCGGCGCGCACGTAGAGCCGCAGCGGGACGGGGGTCTTGGCCTCGTAGCGCTTCGTGAGATACGCCTTCAACTCTTCCTTCGTCGCCGGACTCTGGCCGACAAAATAGTTCCCCTGACCGTCGATGCTGATGATGTCGCGGTTACTGAGGTCCGATGGGATCACGCCGTTGCTGGCCGTCGGCAGCTTGATCTCCACCTTGATCTGCTCCTTCGAAATCTTCGTGGTGACCATGAAGAAAACGAGCAGAAGGAAGGTCATATCAATCATTGGGGCCAACTGAAACCCAACGTCCTCCTCCGCTTTTTTGATCAATCTCATCGTGTTTTCAATTCTCTCGGCGTTGCCAAAATCCCCCACCTGTCATGCTGAGCGAAGCGAAGCATCTCTGGCTTCTCATCTCACCACCGGCCCGACCATTCGCTCATCACACTTCCTCCGGTGCCCCCTCGCCCGTCGGCACCGCTTCGTAATCCGTCGCCGCGCCTTCGAGCTTCAGCTCACCCGATAGCAGATCGATCATGAACGTCACGCGCCGCTGGATGTTCGTCACGATGATCGTGAGCGAATTCCGGAAGTAGAAGAAAAAGAACATCGCCGGGATGCCGACCAGCAACCCGGCCGCCGTCGTCAACATCGCCTCACCGATACCGCCCGCGAGATCGGCCGGCTCCGACTTCCCCGCCGCCAGCGCGTCGAAGCTCTGGATCATGCCCGTCACCGTCCCCAGCAACCCAAGCATCGGCCCGATGGTCGCAAAGACGTTGAGGTAGTTCACCCAGAGCATGAGCTTGGTCTCCTCGTTCGCCAGCGACTCGGCGGCCGATTGCTCCATCGACGCTTTGTTCGCCAGATCGCGCTCGAAATTTACCTTGAGCAGCGCCGACGACATCGTGTTGGAGAACGCGTTCGGGTTCCCGTGGCACAGCGAATACGCACTCGCCGCGTCGCGTTGCTCCATGTTTTTCCCGACGGCTTCGACCTGCGTCGGTGGCATCATTTTTTTACCGTTGATCTGGATGAAGCAGTAAACCGCGACCGCCGCCGTGCCGATCGAACAGAGGAGCAGCGGATACATCAGCCAGCCGCCTTGGTTGAACATGTCCAGCAGGGTTTTGTCCTTCACCGCCGCTTCGGCGACGGGCGCCGCGGGGTCGTTTTGTGCGTCCTGCGCGAGCACCGTCACGGGGGCCGCGACGAACGCGAGGGCCGCCAGCGCGGCGAGGATGCCGGCCCGGAGGCGGCTAGCTTTCTTTTTGGGTTTCGGACTCATCATTGGATTGTTCGTTTGCGTTGGTTGATTCCTTCGCGACGACCTCCGCCGCCTGCGTGGCGAACCGGCTGCCGGGGTAAAGTGAGGTGATGTCTTTCGCGGACTCGAGCGCGTTTCGCCCATCGCCGATGAATTCATAGATCTCGGTCGCACCCCAGAGTCCGCGGGCCGCGGCGTCCGTCTCGGACCCGTAAAACAGGTAGGGGTAGAGGTAAAAGTCGAGCGCGTCGTTGATCAGCCGAGCCCGTTCCGGTCGGACGTTCACGTCCTCCTCCCAGCGCGGATTATTCTCGATGAGCTTGCGGAGATTTTCGTGCGCGGCCTCGGCCAGAATGAACTTCGCCTCAATCAAAACCGCCGGATCCTCCGAATCCCTCGCGAGTTCCCTCGCCTCGTCGATGGCCGCCGCGGCCTGTCCCGTCGCAACCATCGCCCGCAGCCGGTTCTGTTTTGCCGTGAACCGCTCGTTGTCGTCCCAGAGCTTAGGCTCGATCTCGGCGAGCATCGCGAGCGCTTGCTTGGCGGCGGCGGGATCTTCGCTCGTGAGCAGGAGGCGGGCGTAAACGTTGGCGACGCGGCCAGCCGGCGACTTCGGCACGCCGACGAAGGGTTGCCAGCGATTCCAGAGGAGAGCGACCTGCCCGAGTTCCTTCGCGGTGGCGTTCCCAAGCAGCGCATCGAGCTCCGGATTGGGCGCGAATTCGATCCGCCGCACCTCCGCCCGCGGCACGCTCACAACCGCGGTCGCGCCCGCGCCGAGCTTCGTCTCGATCTTCAGAAATTTCTCGTCGGCCCCAAGCACCCGCGCCGTCCGCTTCGTCTCGCCCGCGTCGTTCATGAACAACGTGTCGAGCCCGGCGCCTTCCTGGGCGCGAAGCACACCCAAGCCGAAAACAAAAACTGCGATCAGGATCCGCCTCATGACTCCTTCACCGGCCCTCCCAGCGCCTCGAGCCGCTCCCGCGCCTCTTTCATCTCGGGCTGATCGTTCAGCCGCTCGAGCTTCGTCATCTCGTCGTAAGTCTTGCGCGCCGCGTCCTTGTCCTCGAGCTGTTCGAACGCCTCGCCGCTGCGCACGTAGGCCTTCGCGACCCATTCGGTCCAGCGCCCGTGCAGGATGTAGATCCGCTGAAAATAGGGGACGGCCAACTCGGGCTTCTTCTGCGCCATGTGCGTCTGGCCCATTCCGTAGAGCGCCTCCGCCTTCTCGAGGCCGGTCGTGTATTCGTTCCCCAGCAACCGCTCGAGCGCTCCCCGCGCCGCGTCGTATTCACCCCGCGCCACGAGCAGCTTCGCCTTCGCCAACAACACGCCGCCGAGCCGCACCGAGCCGAACGTCTCGCTCTCGAACCGATCGAACCAACCCAGCGCCGCCTTCTCGTTGCCCCGCCGCAATTCCAGCTCCCCGAGCGCCGCGAAGGCCGCGTCCTTCTGCGGCGCGCGCGGATTCCACTTCACCAGATCCCGCCACATCCGCTCGGCCTCGTCGTCCCGCTCCGCCGCCTCCAGCGCACTCGCGAACTCCGCCATCAACAGCGGATTCGTCGACGAAACGTCCACCCGCTTCGCCGCCTCGAGCATCGTGTCCTGAGCGATCTCGGGCTGGGTGCCGACGAGAGCACGGGCCTGCGCCCAGAGCGCCCGCATCGCCAGAGTCTCCTCCTTCGCCCCATCCGCCTCCTCGCGGATATCGCGCAGCTTGGCGAGGTATTGCGCGTCTTCCTCGGGACCGGAATACAGCTTCGTTAGCGCCGGGAAGAGCTCGTCGACCGAGCGAATCGACGGATCGTTCCCCATCTCCTCGATCGCGGTCCAATACGCGTCGCGCGCCTTCTCCGGCTCGTCCTGCTGGCGATACGTCCAGCCGATCCAATAGATCGCCTCGGCCACGCGCGGGCTCCGCGGAGACTCGACGGCAAATTGTTCGAAGTGCGCCCGCATCCCGTCCACGTCCTCGAGCAATCGCAGCGCCTTCCCGACCTTGAACCAGCCCTCCTCGAAGAAACGCGTCTCCTCCGGCGGGATCCGCTTGAACGCCGCGATCCCGTAATCCATCCGCCCCTCGTTCATGTAGGCGTCGCCCAGCAGGAGCAGCGCCTCGGCGTTCGATTCGTGGCCCGGATACTTCGTCAGATACGCCCGCAACTCCGCGATGCTCGTTTCGAAATCCCGCATCGCCTGCGCGTCATATCCTTTCCGGAAAACGGCCAGCCCGCGCGAGGCCCCGACCGGGTATTTCGCCAGATACGCGTCCATCGCCGCCCGCGCCTGCGGATACTGCTTCTCAAGCGAAAATCCCATCCCCCGCCAGTAAGCCGCCGGGTCCGCCAATTCGTGCTCCGGATACGCCGTCGCGAACTCGTCGAACGTCGCGACCGCCGCCAGGTTCTCCTCGCCGAGCAGCCGACTGAATCCTTCCATGAACACCGCGCGCGGCGCGAAATCCGACTTCGGATATTTCTTCGAGATCGCCGCAAACGTCGCGATCGCCTCCGGCTGCCGGTTCTCCCGCTGCAGCGCGATACCTTTCAGATAAAGTACGAGCGGCATCTGCTCCGACTTCGGGAATTTCTCCTCGAACGTCTCCGCCGCCTCCACCGCCTTCGGCCAGCGCTCGATCGCCGACCAGCACTGAATGAGATTCGCCGTCGCCGACTCCACGACCTTGTCAGGCGGCATCTCGACGAGCATCTCTTCGAGGATCAACGCCGACTCGCGATACCGCTCCATCGCCTGAAACGCCGTCGCGAGCCGCAACCGCAACGCCGCGTCGAAACTCGTCATCTTCGCGAAATTCTCCAGCTCCCGCTGGACCTTCGCGATCATCTGCTTGAGCTGAAATTTCCGGTAGGGATCGCCCTTCGGCTGCGCCTCCGCCGCGGCCATCGCGTCCTCGAGATCATCGAGCCGCGCCTGCTGATACTTGATCAACCGATCGCTGCTCCACACCCGCTGCAGGCACTGGATCGCCTTGCGGTAATCCTCGGCCTCCAAAAACTCCGACCCCAGCTGCAGCGACAGCGTCTGAAACGTCGCGATCTGCAGCATCTGATCCAACCTCGGGAATTCCGCCACCACCAACTCCAGAGCCCGCTCCCGCTCCCCCGCCTCGAGCAGCGCATACAGCTCCAGCACCGAAGCCCGACCTCGGTTGATCGGATTCATCGCACCCTTCACCTTCGCAAAATGTCCCGCCGCCTCCGCGTTCCTACCCGCCAGCAGCCACGACGTCCCCGCCAGCAGCGCCGCCTCCTCGACCTGCTTCGACCGCGGATACGAGCGCACGAAATCATCGAACGTCGCCCGCGCCGCGTCGATCTCCTGCGCCTGCATCTGGCACACCCCGAGGTAAAACGTCAGATCCTCCCGCTGATCCAGCGACGGCCCGGGCTCGGCCTTCAGCGCATCCTGAATCGCCCCCATCGCCTGGTCGAATTTCTGCAGATGCAGCAGACTCATCGCCAGCGGATACCGGATCGCCCCCATCGCCTCCTTGCCCTGCTCGGAAGAGCCGAAATCCGCTGTGAACTTCTGAAAACCGCTCACCGCCGCCTCGTATTGCCCATTGTTGTAGGCCCCGACCGCCCCCATGTAGAGCTCGTCAGCCGTCTTCCCCTGCCCGATCCCCTGCGCCCACGACCCGACCATCGACCCCGCGACGAGCGAGCCCAAAGCCACCCGGCGCAGACCCACGAAACAGACACGCATCGACACGCGGCGGATCATACCCGATTGACCCCGCCCTCCGATGTGACAATTTCGAAACCCGCACCATGCCCGCCGACTACGCCACCCTCGAAACCCGGATCGCCCGCTTCATCGACGCCGAGTCCCGCGAATCCTTCGGCGACCTCCTCCTCGAGATCCACTCCTTCCAGCGCGCCGCCAACCCGGCCTACGACCGCTACTGCGCCGCCTTCCCGACCGCCACGGCGTGGCAGGCGATCCCCGCCCTTCCCCAGTCCGTCTTCAAACAAACCGCCGTCCGTGCGCACCCCGCCTCCGAGACGACGCGCACCTTCCGCACGAGCGGAACAACGGGGGAAGACTACGGCAAACATCATTTCAAATCTCTACATCTCTACCAACGCGCCGCCCTCCGTGGCTGGGAGGAAGCCGGGCTCTCCGCCGTCCGGGAAGTGATCTCACTCATCCCGACCGCCGACGAAGCTCCGTTTTCCTCACTCAGCCAGATGGCGTCGTGGTTGACCGAAGGGATAGCAATTCCCAAGCCAGTGCCATCGGGTTGCCTTCGGCGGTCTCCGCTTCGCTCCGGCTCCAGCCGATCACCAACCCAAAAGTGCGAAGCACTCACTTCACCCACCGTCCTCTTCGGCACCGCCCTCGCCTTCCTCGATTGGTTCGATCACCTCGGCGACCGCCAACTCACCCTCCCGCCCGGCTCCCTCGCCGTCGAAACCGGCGGCTACAAGGGCACCAGCCGCCAGATCGAAAAACCCGACCTCTACGCCCGATTCACCCACCACCTCGGCCTCCCCGCCGACCAGGTCGTCAACGAATACGGCATGACCGAGCTCTCCTCCCAATTCTACACCCGCGGCCTCGGCCAACCCCACGCCCACCCCACCTGGGCCCGCGGCCTCGTCATCGACCCCGAAACCAACACCGAAGTCCCCGACGGAGTCACCGGAGTCCTCCGCCTCTTCGACGCCGCGAACCTCGGAAGCTGCTGCGCGATCCAAACCCAGGACCTCGCCATTCGCCGCGGAGAAAATTTCGAACTCATCGGCCGAGACCCCACCGCCCTCCCCCGAGGCTGCTCGCGAGCGGCGGATGAAATGCTTTTGAACAGAAGGTCGCAAAGATCGCAAAGGGGGTGACCTGAGCTGCGCTCAGGTCACCCCCTCCGGATTTCCTCCATCCCTTTGCGACCTTTGCGACCTTCTGTTCAAACGCACTGCATTCTTCGTTCCCTTCGTTCCCTTCTGTTCAAAAAAGCCTCACTCATACCGCAGCGCCTTCACCGGATCCAACCGAGCCGCCGCGTAAGCCGGAACCAGCGCCGCCAACGAACAAATCACGAACGCGCTCACGCAAATGATCGCCACGTCGGAAGGAATCACCTCCGCCGGGATCTCCTGAAATTGGTAAACCGAAGCCGGGAAAATCTCGATCCCCAGCGCCGTCGCCAACCACCGCGACACCTCGTTCCGCCATTGAATCAACGCCATCCCCAGACCCAGCCCGCACAAGGTCCCGAAGAATCCCACCACCATCCCCTGAGCCAGAAACACCCCCACGATCTGATGTGTCTTCGCACCCAGCGCCTTGATGATCCCGATCTCCCGCGTCTTCTGCACCGTCACCGTGATCAACGTGTTCATGATCCCAAACGCTGCGACCAGAATGATGAACATCAGCAGAAAAAACATCACCGTCCGCTCCATCGCGATCGCCTCGAACAGCTGCTTGTTCAAATCCACCCACGTCAGCGCGGTGAACATCGGTCCCACCCCGCTCATGATCTCCTGCTTGATCACCTCGGCCTGATACGCGTCCAGCGAAGTCACCGCCAACCCGTGCACCTCGTTCCCGTCCAGCCCGTAGAGCTCCTGCCCGATGTGAAGCGGCAGCAGAATGAACTGGCTGTCGTAGAGGTACCGCCCGCTTTCGAAGATCCCGGTCACCGTCAAATCCGTCGGGATGATGAGCTGCTTCACCGACTCCAGCTCCTCAGGATTCGCCTCCCCGCCACCGCTCTTGAGCGAGGTCAGCCGTTGCTCTGCCGCCTGCAAATTCTCCGGTGAGAAAAACGTCAGAGTATCCCCCACCATCAACCCCAATTGTCGCGCAATCTCCGATCCGATCACGCAACAATCGCCATTCAGATCCAGCTCCCCACCCTCGAGAATGAACTTCTCCATTTCCGCTATTTTCGCCGGCGATTCCGAATCCACGTCGATCGCCCGGACGATCGGCGCCAACCGCCGACCCCGAAATTGCACCAGCGCCGGCCCCTGCACGAACGGCGTCACCGCATCCACCTGCGGCACCGTCAGGATTCGTTCCGAAATCCCCTTCCAATCCTCCATGATCGGCCCCCGCCGCACCTCCACGTGCGGATCGAACCCGATCACCTTCCGCTGAAGCTCCCGCTCGAACCCCGTCATCACCGAGATCACCAGAATGAGCACGGTGATCCCCAGCGTCACCCCGACGATCGAGATCAGCGTGATGACCGAGACAAAAGTCCGCTTCGGCTTCAGGTAGCGCAGCGCAAGAAAGAGAGGAAACGGCTTCTTCAAAGTCCGGAGAAGATGCCCCGTCCCGCAACCAGCGCAAAGCGCAAATCAGATCAAGGGGAGCGCAGGCCTCCCGGCCTGCTGTCGCTGGCGTCCCCGCCACCGAACGGTCCAATCGTCCGCCTTAGGCGGCATTTCGCATCTCTCAATACAACTGCGGCGAGTCCTCATACGACCCATCGCTGTAGTAGTTCCGCACGATCACATAATCCTGCCCGCGCGAGTTCCGGTAAGGCCCAAACCGCTGTGACCCCGTCGACTCCCGCACGTAGCGCCGGTCGTCGTCCCGGTAGTTCCGGTAATCGTCCCGATACCCGTCATCCCGCCGATACGCGCCGCGCGGCTGATTCGGCGACACGTCGCGCCCGGCATAACTCCGCACCGCCGCCGCCAGTCCACTTTGCAGCAGCGACCCCGTCGACATCGTTTCACACCCGACCAGACCCACGATAAGACCCGCAATCGCGCCAACTTTGAAAATATTCATCACCCCACCATTCGAACATCCCCGTCAAACCGGACGGGCCTCGGAAAAAAATGTGGGCAGTGAGGGGATCGAACCCCCGACCAACTCGGTGTAAACGAGCCGCTCTACCGCTGAGCTAACTGCCCGGTCGCAAAACCTGCGTCGAAGCTAGAAGCCAACGGCGGAAAATCAATCCCTACGACCTAACCAGCCGTGAAATTCACAAAGATCGGGTCACCACCGTTTGGCGAAATCTTTCCAGCGATGGTCAAAATCCGCCCAAACGCGTCGAAGCCAATTTCCCAATCCCCCTCGCCACTCACTTGCCCCGCCAGCTTCGCCGACAGCGTCACGCCATCTTTCCGAAGCTTCGCCTTGCCCGACACGCGTTGCCCAAACCCGTCGATTCCCGGCAGCAGCGAAGTCATGACAAATTTCCGCCCCTTGAGCGTGATCTTCGTGCGGAAATCATCCTCCCCGATCCGCCCCTTGAAAACGATGCGCCCCCGCGACCCCGCCTCGTTCGAGCCCACCGTCAGCGCCACCGTCCCCAGGAGCCGCGTCTTCTCACCCTGCGAGATCACCAGCAACCCAGTCGGATACTTCCCCGCCAGATCCGACAAACCCCGGGCTTCCGCTGGAGCAGTCAGCGCAAATGTCGCGAGAAAAACAAGGATCGGAAACAGATTCTTCATCCCCTAATCCGAACAGCATTCGCAAATTTGTCAATTCGCCCACATAGCCCACGTCGAGCTGGGCTTCATCCCCATCCCCCAACCCCGTCGTTGGCAGCAAAGGTTGGAAACAACCTCGGCGCACCATCGACCCAGGCCAAGCCCGCGGCGTGTCATGATTCTCGAGCCAACAGCGTCAGCGCGCAATCGCCCACTCTCCCACCGCGAACCCCGCCACCACAGCAATCAAACATGCGACAACCGAACCCAGGACATTCGCCGCCGCCGCGACCCAATGCCCCTCCTGGGCCAGGGCCAAAGTCTGCAGACTGAAGCTCGAGAAGGTCGTGAACCCACCGCACACGCCGACCATCAGCAGCGCCCGCCCCGAAGTCCCCGCCAGATACCTCACCCCATCCGGAGCCGCCAGAGCCGCGAAGACTCCGATCAGGCACGACCCTGCGACGTTCACCGCCAGCGTTCCCCAGGGAAAAGCACCGCCGAAGCGGGCCGCCATCCATTCGGAAAGCCCGAAGCGCAGCGCACTGCCGACCGCGCCACCCGCGGCCACCCAAAGATAAGCCGCGGTCACGCCGATTCTCGATGCCGCCCGCTATCTGAGCGAAACGATTACTTGAGCGATTTATTCCACTCGGCGATCCGGTCCGCCTTCGCCTCGAAGAGCGCGTCGGTCGAATCCTTGATCTCGATGGTCTCGATGGTGTCGCCCTGCTTCACCTTGTTCACGACGTCCTGCCCGGACGTCACTTCGCCGAAAACGGTGTGCTTCCCGTCGAGGTGCGGCGTCGGAACGTGGGTGATGAAAAACTGACTCCCGTTCGTCTTCGGTCCGCGGTTCGCCATCGAGAGGATGCCGGGCTTGTCGTGCTTGAGGGACGGATCGAATTCATCCTCGAACGAATACCCGGGCCCACCCGCGCCCGTCCCGTCGGGATCGCCGCCCTGAATCATGAAATTCGCGATCACGCGGTGAAATTTGATCCCGTCGTAGTAACCGCTTTTGGCGAGATTGAGAAAATTCGCGACCGTCACGGGAGCCTTCGACGCGAACAGCGTGAGATCGATGTCGCCAGCCGAGGTCTTCATTACAACTTTGATGTCTTCCATGTCGGCGACGTTATCCGCTGCGAAAAGCGGCGTCACACCAATTGCGACCAGGAGGGAGAAAAGAATTCGTTTCATGACCCAGACCCTTCGCTCCTCCCCGCCCCCGCCGTCAAGCCCGGGCGCGGCGGTGGATCGTTCTGACAATCCCCCCGTCCCGCGTAAATTCGTCCGAGTTCACCGCCATTACGTTCATTCGACCGCTCTCCATTTTCCTCGTTCTGCTCCTCGCCGGCCGCGCGGCATCCCCCGAAGAACGCCGCGAACGCCTCGCCGACAAAACTTTCATCACCCGCCTCCCCGCCGACGGCGGCAACCCCGACGCCCCCCACCTCGCGGTCAAAGATCTCATGGCCTCCTCGACACCGATTTCGCCCGCAACTACCGCCGCGCTCAATACCATGCCCGTCCTCGCGCTCCCGGTTTACTGGATCTTTGGACACAGCGATTTCGAAGGTTACTTCGTCGCCCGCCCGGACACGCGCAAGGCAATCAGCCCGACGGTCAAGCGCCTCGTCGACGACCTCGAGGGCATTCAGGTCCCGCGATACACCGACGGATTCACGCACCAGAAGGTCATGCTCGTCGACGACGACTTCGCCACCGTCGGCACGGCCAATTTCGACAACCGCTCGTTCCGGCTCAACTTCGAAGTCACCGCCGCCGTCTTCGACCGCGACTTCACCAGCCAGGTCGCGACCATGCTTGAAGCCGACTTCGAGCGCAGCAAACCCGCCACCGCCGCCAACATGACCGATGCCAACTTCTTCTTCCGCCTCAAAGCCCGCGCCGCCCGCCTCCTCGCCCCCATCCAGTGAACCCCCCTCCGTCCGAAAAGGCGGTCATCGCGCGAAAAACTTTCTAGCGTTCGCGCAAATCAAATTCCGCGTCCAAATTTCGTGCAAAATTCCGTGCTTGCATATCCCCGGTATCTCGCCAACCTCTCCAACCCACAAATTTACCGGCCATGAACGTCATTGATCGCATCGAACAGGAACAAATGAAGACGGACGTCACGAAATTCGCAGTAGGCGATACCGTGAAAGTCCACACCCGCGTGGTCGAGGGAGACAAGGAGCGAATTCAGATCTTCGCCGGCATCGTCATCGGTCGCAAAGGCACCGGCGTCAACGCCGCCTTCACGGTCCGCCGCATCAGCTACGGCGAAGGCGTCGAGCGCGTGTTTCCCGTTCACTCGCCCCGCGTCGCCAGGATCGAAGTCGAGCGCCGTGGCCTCGTCCGCCGCGCCAAGCTCAATTACCTCCGCGACCGGATCGGCAAGTCCGCCACCACGGTCAAAGAGCGGCCCTTTCAGCGCTAACCGCGGCGCTCGGATTCCCGGCAGCGGTCACCCGACCGCTGCGCCCCCACCAATTTACCTCCCCAGTAAACGACCGTGCCCTGCACTTTCGAGACCGAACAACGCCTCATCGCCCAAGGTCACGCCCCGGTCGCGGGCGTTGACGAAGCGGGCCGCGGCCCCTTGGCGGGACCCGTCGTCGCCGCCGCCGTCATTCTGCCCCTCGGATTCGACGTCTCGGGCCTCGACGACTCCAAGAAGCTCACCGCGCTCGCCCGCAACCGCCTCTACGATCACCTCGTCTCGAATCCCCTCGTCTCCTGGGCCACCGCGCACCGCGATCCCCGCGACATCGACCGGCTCAACATCCTCGGCGCGACCCACGCCGCCATGCGCGAAGCCGTCGAGGCCCTCTCGCTCCGGCCCCATCACGTCCTCATCGACGGCCTCCGCGTCGAACCCTTTCCCATCCCGCAGACCGCCATCGTCCACGGCGACGCCATCAGCAGCAGCATCGCCGCCGCCAGCATCATCGCCAAAGTCACCCGCGATCGGTTGATGGACACCTTCGCCCGCGACTACCCGGTCTACGGATTCGAGCAGCACAAGGGCTATGCAACCGCCGCCCACCTCGCTAGCCTCCGCGAGCATGGACCTTGCGCGATTCATCGCCGCAGTTTCGCCCCCGTGGGGCACCTTTCGCACTAGGCCCAGCCAGGCCCCGCACCTCGTCCGAGGCCGCCTCGGCGAGCGCCTGGCCGCCCGGCACCTCCGCCGCCAGGGCTACAAAATCCTCTACCGCAACTTCCGGGGCAAACGGGGCGGGGAAATCGACCTGGTCTGCCGCCACGGCGACACCCTCGTCTTCGCCGAAGTAAAAACCCGCGCCACCGAAAATTTCGGCCGCCCCCTGGCCGCCGTCGACCGCAAACAACGCCGCCGCATCGTCCAGGGAGCCATGGCCTGGCTCCGCCTCCTCGATCTCCCCGACATCACCTTCCGCTTCGACGTAGTCGAAGTCCTCCTCGACCCCACTCCAAAAATCCAGGTCGTGGAAAACGCCTTCAACCTCCCCGAAGGCTACTACTATTAGAAAAAAATCCTGAGAATCCCGTCAATCCTGTCCAACAAACCTACCGATCCGAAGCCGGATACCGCCCCACCAACTCCGCCAGGATCCGCTTCGCCGTGCTCGACCGATTCTGCTGCAGGATCGCCGCACTCTTCCGCGGGCTCCCCCAAGTGATGATCTCGATCGTCACGTATTGCCGGGGTGAATTCGCCACGTTCGGACGCAGCGGCTTGTAGAGCAGCATCTCGTTCCTCCCCACGACGTTCTCCGTGAAATCATCCACCTCGTAGAGATCCCCCGTCGCCAGCACGCGAAAGATCGTTCCCACCGGCCAGCGCGACCAATCCGCCGAAGCGCTCGAGATCGACCCACTCTGATAACGCGTCCCCCGCGCCGTCACCGCCGCCGCGTCCGGCGAGCTCGAAGCCCCCGAATACGAACTCACGTAAATCTTCTGATAAGTCGTCCGCTCCAGATAAGCCTCGCCGACCGGCCCACGGCTCGCGCATCCCGCGAGAGCCATCATCATCAAAATTCCAAGAATTCGCACCCGGGGACTTTGATCGAACCGCGCCACCCCAGCAATCCTCAACCCACCGCCGTCGGCACGAGAATCGCGTCCGTCATCCCGTGCAGCAGCTTCTTGTCCGCCGGGCAGATCGTCGCCAGCGCCCCCGAGCACTTCACCCGCGCCCGCTCGTCCCCGAGGAAGTAATACGGACAGAGCCGCACCCGCCCCGACATCGTCACCACCTCCCCGATCGACTCGTCGAACCACGGCTGCTCGACCAACCGCCCCTTGTGAAACCGCTGCAACAAATGCGGCTGATCCCCATAGCGCCCCAGCGCCTCCTCCACCGCCGCCCGCCACTCGACCTGCGGCACATCCTGCGCCATGACCACGCCCCGCGACCCCCAAGCCGTCTCGCTGAACCCACTCACCTTGAGAATCAACTCCCGCTCCTTCTGACTGAAATCCGCCACCTCGTCCCACGAGTTCACCCCCAACCCCGGCAACACCGCGTGCACCGGCAGCGGCTCCGGATTCATCACCCACGAATACGGGATCACCCGCCGCAGCTCGCTCATCGCCCGCGCCCCCAGCGCCTTCCGCCAATAACCCTCCAGCGGCTTCAGCCAGAACAGCGCGAACCAGATCTTCTCCTCCATCCACGGCTTGAACGGCGGAGTCACGCTCACCGACCCCGCCCGAGCCCGCTCCGCCAACCCCGCCGCCGCCGGCACGTTCGCCCAATCGAACAGCTCGAAAAACCGATACACCCGCTCCGCCCAATCCTCCCGCGCCCCCCCGTCGACCACCCGCCATTTCTTATTTCCCATTTCAAATTTTTCATTCATCCGCGCGGCGATGTAATCCATCTCCGGTCGGTAAGTCGCCGCCTCCTCCGACACCACGATGTCACCCCCACCCGGAACGATCGAAGCGAACCCCTCGACCATCCCATCCGCTCCGCCCAACACATCCTCGCCCAGCTCGGAATAAACGCCGCCCAACCATCCCGTCAGTCCGATCCCACCCGGCACGCTGTCCAGCTCCGCGATCGTGTAGCCATCCTCGGTGAGAATCACGTCCGGCCGAATCACCCGCGGGATGTCCTGCAAAAACGCCCGCTCCCGCGCGAGTTCGATCAAATCCGGCGGCTTCCCGCGATCCAGCAACTCCGCGATCCACCCCGGCTCCCGCCCGTCCGCGCTCAGCCGATACAGGTCGTTGCACGCCCGCACGAACTTCGCCAGCCGATACCCGAGCTTGTCCAACTCGTCCGCAAATTCCGCGGAGATCCGGAACGCCCGGGGCGACACCCGCCACGTCTTTTCGTGAAAAAGCCCCGCCTCCGGCAACGCCGCCCGCACGCGCCCGACCCGCCGCAGATCGTCCGCCGGATCGCTCACAGCAGCAACTTCAAGGCCTGACGCACCAGCGCCTCCGAGTCCACCGACCCCTCGCCACCCTCGATCTCGATCACCCGCTTGATCGCCTTGTGCGCGTCCACCTGCTTGTAACCCAGCGAAATGAGCGCCAGCGCCGCGTCGTGGATCGCGGTATCGTGCGGAGTCGGCGCGTTCTTCGCGCTCGAAGCCTCCCACTCCGCCACCACACCCAGCTTGTCCTTCAACTCCAGCACCATTCGCTCCGCCGTCTTCTTCCCGACACCCTTGACCCTGGCCAGCGCCGCGACGTCCCCAGCCACCACCATCGTCTTGAAATCCTCCACCCCCATACCGCTCAGCACCGCCAGCGCCAGCTTCGGCCCCACCCCGGTCACGTTCCCGGTCAACAGCCGGAACAGATCCCGCTCGGCCTTGCTCATGAAGCCAAACAGAATGTGCGCATCCTCGCGCACCACCAGATGCGTCAACACCCGGATCGCCCCGCCGACCTTCGGCAACCGGTCGAAACTCGACAGCGGAATGAGAACCTCGTAACCGACTCCCCCCACGTTCACCGAAATCTGCGTCGGCAAAGCCTCCTCCAAAACACCGTCCAAAAAAGTAATCATCGTCGACCCAATGACTACCACCCACCCCCGAGAAAACAAAATTCTCTCCCTCGCCACCGCGATCTTTCTCACCGCGGCCCTCTCCTATGTCTCCGCGGCCCCGCCCCCCCCACCCACCAATCACCAGTCACCAGTCACCACTCACGCAACTCCCCCCCCCACCCCCCGCTACCACTTCCTCGTCGAGCCCGCCTTCATGCGCCCCCCCGTGCAGATCCCGATCCCGGGCACGGGCCAGACCCTCGTGACCCCCGCCCTCCTCGACGGCGACGACGTCACCTACGTCCAGCCCACCGACTACGAAGCCAACCGCGAAGGCATCGACGCCCTCGCCCGCCAGAACGCCAGCGAAGACCTCGCCACCCTCGAGCCCCGCTACGTCCGCGACGACCGCGGCACCATCCAGTTCGCCGTCGTCGATTCCGACCAACCCTTCGTCGCCTCCACCGTCTTCGCCGATGACTTCATCGAAACCTTCGAGACCACCCTCGGCCCCGACCTCCTCGTCGCCATCCCCAATCGCTTCCGCATCTACGTTTTCCCCGCCCTCGCCAGCCGCTTCGCCGACATCGCCGACTCCGTCCTCGCCGACCATGGCATGACCGCCTACCCCGTCAGCAAGGAAGTCTTCCGAGTCCTCCCCAACCACACCCTCGAAGCCATCGGCACCTACGACGACCGCTGATCCCGGGCATACCCACCCACCCCGGAGGGCGAGCCTCCCGGCGAGCCCACTTCCGAAAGCAACCGACTCCTCCAGGCCGGTCCCCCGTCCCAAATGCCCCGAGCCGAACGGCCAACCTATCCCCAGTCCAACGCCTCGAAGGTCAGCCCCAGCTCTTGCTCGAGCTCCGCGATGGCGCGCTTTTCCTCGGGCTCGATCAAACAAATGGAGACACCCGTCCGCCCCGCGCGCGCCGTCCTTCCGGCGCGGTGCGTGTAATACCGCCGCTGCTCCGGAAGCTGACGGTGGATCACGAACGACAACCCCTCCACGTCGATGCCGCGCGCCGCGACGTCGGTCGCGATGAGAAACCGCGTCCGCTCCTTCTTGAAAGCCCGCATCACCTTGTCGCGATCCTTCTGGCTGAGATCGCCCTGCAACACGTCGACCGCGACGCCGTGCTTCTTCAACTCGTCGCCCAGCTTGATCGCCCCCGCCCGCGTGCGGCAAAAAATCATCCCGCGTTCCTCACCCTGGTCCCGCAGAAAATTCGCGACCCAGGCGTCCTTATCCTCGCGCGGACAGATCACGTAGCGGTGCGAGATATTCGGGTTCACCACGTCCGCCCGCTCGACCTTGATTCGCTCGGGCTCGCCCTTGATGCAGTCCGCGATCAAGCGCTGAATTTTTTCCGGAAACGTCGCGGAGAAGAGCCAGGTGCTCCGCCGGGAAGCCGCCGTGAGCTTCGCGACCTCGAGGATCTCCGCGCGAAAACCCATGCTCAGCATCTCATCCGCCTCGTCCAGCACGAGGTACCGCACCTCATCGAGCCTGAGAGCCCCCGCCTTCAACAGATCGAAGAGCCGCCCCGGCGTGGCCACCACGACGTGCGTCGGGCGCTTCAACCGCGCCACCTGCTCCCCGATCTTGTCCCCACCCCCAGTCACCTCGACGAAGATCTTCTCCTTCGAAAATTTCGTGAATTGAAACAACGCCTTCCCGATCTGCTTCGCCAGCTCCCGAGTCGGCGAGAGCACGAGCGCCTGCACCTTCGGATTGGCCGGATCGATCTTCGTCAGCAGCGGCAGCCCAAAAGCCGCCGTCTTCCCGGTCCCGGTCTGCGCCTGAGCGACCAAATCTCCGCCATCCCGAATGAGAAACGGAATCGCGCTACTCTGAATCGAAGTCGGCTCCGCAATCCCGAGCGCGTCGAGTCCACGAACCAGATCCGCCGGAACGCCAAGTTTGGAAAAAGCAGACATGAGAAAAAAGAAAAGTTGCGCCCACGGCCTCACGCCGCCAAGCAACCCGCACCCTGCACGCCCCCGTTCGAATCGACGAGCAGCGAAATCAAGAGCAGTCAATTAGCCCCCCGGGAGGGCGAGGCTCCCTCCGAGCCCACGTCAAAACAGCCCCGACTCCGTCCGGCCCACCGGCGCGCCGACCCAGTCGAACTTCCGTTCCGAGGACTCAGCCCAGATGACTCGCGAGGATTTCATAAGCGTGGTGAAAGCTCCGGGAAGCGTTGCTTGCGGGTTCCAAATGAGCGGCGATTTTCCCGGCGCGATCCACCTTCGAAGCGCTGCCGGTGAGCGACGTGAGCTCATCGGCAGCGTTCGTGAGTCGGTCCGGATCCCGGTATTTGGCTGTTTGGCTCGAAAAGAGGCACCCAGGGAATGCCCGATGGACGGCCTCCGGGTCGCCGTTGAACCAACTCTCGAGTTCCTGGCAAACGATGCGGACCGTAAAGCTCCGACCGGTCGGGGCGGCGAGACCGACGAGCTTCTCTTTAATGATCAGAGGAGGGGTCAGAGGAGGGGTCAGTCCGTGCATTGAGGAGGGGTCAGTCCGGAGGAGGGGTCAGTCCGTGCATTGGTTCAGGAGGAGGGGTCAGTCCGTGCATTGGTTCAGAATTTCTCTCCTCCCGCTCGCTTGCCGCTCCAGTTCAGTTCTTCCGGAGGAGGGGTCAGTCCGTGCATTGGTTCAGAGGAGGGGTCAGTCCGGAGGAGGGGTCAGTCCGTGCATTGGTTCAGAATTTCTCTCCTCCCACTCGCTTGCCGCTCCAGTTCAGTTCCTTCCGGGAGAGGCCAGGGAAGGGGTATTTCGTGATCACACATTTTCCGAATCCAGCGACTGATCGAGAAAATCGCGCACCCGGTGAATCGCACTTCCTCCGAGAAGTCAATAAGCCCGGATGAGTGTGTCGGCGACTGTTCAAAAGCGGAATTCTCGCCTGTTCAAAAGCGAACAGCGATTTTAGAGGCTGAAGTGGCCTAGAATGGGGGGCCAGACGGTTTTGGGAGGGTGTTCGACGACCCAGAAACGGCTTCCGGGATGGTGGACGATGGTGACGCTCTTGCGCTGGGTGTTGGAGATCTCGTAGTTGGAGCCATCGAAGTCGATGGTGTGGTCATTGTTCACCCGGCGGGAGCAGCGGATTGAGAGGTGTAAGTCTAGGAGCGCGGAAGGCGGGATGGGGCGCATGCGCCCGCTGTCGCCAAGCGACTGCGCTTCCCACAGATGGAGCGGGACCTTGCCGGTGGAGCGATTGACGGTACGGTTCTGCCTGGCAATCTCCATCTGAAGAATTTCGTCGGCCTGGGGCCAAGTTTTGGCGCTGGCATGGGCGAGTAGTGTGACGAGCCGTCTCTGGAAAGTCCCGAAACGGCGCTCGATCTTACCCTTAGCTTGTGGGGTCGGTGCCACTAAGTGAGCGACGCCGAGTCCGCGGAGGGCGCGTTGGAATTCACTCTTAGGATCGCAGTGATCGCCGCTGGAACTTGGCCCGAAGAGGCTGAGGCCATCAGTGTAAACGATCTGCGGCAGGCCCCAGGTCTCGAAGGATTCGCGGAAATGTCCGAAATGGTTCCAAGTGGTATCGGATTCCACGAAGCGACCTGCTAGATTCAGGCCCGAATGGTCGTCGACGGTGAGCAGTAAAGTCTGTTTAGCGGCGGCGGGCCACCATTGGTGGATCGAACTGTCGTGCTGCCAAAGTTCGCCGATGCGAGCGCGACGGAAGCGCCGATAAACGCGAGGCTTGCGGGTCGGCGAGGGCACCAGATGGGCGTAGCGCGCTTTGACGTGGGTCTCGACGACCGAGCGCGCCCGAACGAATCCGCAGAGTCGCTCAAGTTCGTCGGCGACTAACTGGTAATTGGGTGGGTTCTGAAGCGGCAGAAACTCTTGGAGAAAGCGTTCAACTTCGGGCGGCCAGTCGGCGCGACGAGCGCCCCCGCTGGCAGCCGGGGCGTAGGAATTACGATTTGCGAGGTAGGCCGTGCGGAGTTCATAGAGCCTGGTTTTGCCGATGCCTAACTGGCTTGCGGCATTGCTGGCATCGAGAAGTCCCGCATTGAAACCTGCAAGTGTGCGACGGACAAAATCTGGCGGGAGACGGTGGGTAATCTGCTTCTTTTCAATCCGGGATAATCGACCAGGCGAGCGCGCAAGCCAGCGCGTTCCACAAACGCTTCACCCCAACGGCTGGTATCCTTGGGGCACTGGGGCCGGGGAGCAGGCGCGCACGCGGGAAGCGCCTCTCCGTCAGCCTCCGCTACGCTCCGGCCTCCTCCGAGGCGCTTCCCGCGTCTCCCAATACAACGCCCCAAAACCCCCAATCCACTTTTGAACAGTCTCTCATTCCGCTTTTGAACAGTCTCCGTTCACTTTTGAACAGGCCCCGACATAAGCCCGGATGAGTGCCCTTACCCTTCCGAGGCTCGTCGTCCTCGTCGGGCCTTGCAACGACTCGATTGCTCACCAATTGCTTTCCCCGTCCCGAGGACTTTTCCAAGTGGCTTTCATTCGATACAAAATCATTGCTGTGCTCAGTCCCCTTCCATGCATCGCCTTTGTGCTGCTCGCAGCCGCGGCGGCCCGCTCGCAATTCGTCACTCCCGAATTTGTCGATTGGGAAAAGATCCGCGCCGCTCAGCCGGACAAACTCTCGCTGATAATCGACGTTCCCAAGACACGATACCACCAAGGTGAGATCATCGACACCACGCTGACCTTCCGCAACGATTCGACGCAGCCGTATCATTTGTGGACGGGCACCTACGACCGGTCGGGGCGGATCCCCAACATCGCGATTCACGCCTCCGACGCCGCCGGTCGTCCCGTCGCCGATCCGCTCCGGTGGTATTTCGAAAGGGGAGGCGTCGGCGGGGGCCTCGGAAACGATCAGGACCTGAGCGAGTGGGCAATCACGTTCCCGGCGAATCAATGGCTGCGTTTCGAGAAGCCCGGGACCTACGCCCTGCGCGCCTACAGCGATCGCGTTCAAAAGGGGGACCGCTTCGAACGGCCCAACGGTCAGGATGACCGCGTCGCACTCGTGTCCGATCCCGTGTTTGTCACGATCACCGCGCTGAATCCTGCCGAGGCGCAACGGATCATCGACCAGGCCGTCCCCCAACTCCCCGGCGACGGCAGGGAAGCCGACGAAGGGGCCGCCACGTTGCGGTATCTCGGCCTGCCCGAATCTCGTGCTGCCCTGCTCCCCTTCATCGCCTCCGGTCCACACTCTTTTTCCGCAACGATGGCTCTCTACGCCGCCCCGGACCCGGTGGCGGAGGCTCGGAACATCCTCGCGGCCCTTCGCGCTGGAAAAATTAAGTTCAACCCTGGCCTGACGCAGATCTACGCCACCCTTAAAACCGCCGCTTTCGAGTTCAAACCGATCCCGGAGTCGCGGGAAGAGCGGGAGGCCCTCGGAAGGAAATTTCGGGACGCGTTTCAAGCGGCTTCCGAGGAGATCACCGCCGCGGCCACGGCTGCTACGGGGGGAAAAGGCGAGGACTCCTATCAGACGATGATGACCCTCCTCTTCGAAGATCCGATCAAACGCCCCCAAGTCCGTGCTGAACTGGTGAAGGTCCAGCTCGACCTGACCCTCGAGCAAGGGGAGACCCTGCTAAGAAGTTGGCGAAGTTTTGGCGGTGAAGCATTCCTGCCTTTGGTCCGGAAGATGGTCGGTCCCCCCTTCCATAATCCCGACGCCCTCGCGGCCTTGGCCGAGCTCAAACCCGACGAAGCCCGACCCCTCATCATCGATGATTTGCAACGTCGGTCACCCCGTTTTCTCATTCCCAAAGCGGTCTCTCAGATCGCCAACGCCCCGCTTCTGACGCTGGCCGCCGAACCGGTTCCTGAGCTGGAAGCTTACTTCAGGGCTCAATTACGGGAACGGTCCCCCAAGAATCTTGATTTATTGATGGCCGCGGTCGCCCGATACGGCACCCCTGATCTCCTCCCGGACGTGGTCGCTTTCTACGCACCGAAGGAAGGAAAGTGGGCCTGCTCGATTCAAGCGGATGCGCTCACGTTCTGGCTGCGTTTCGACCCACCCGCTGGACTTGCCGCTTTACAGCGGACGCTGGCGGCTCGGGAGCACACTCGCTGCTACACGGACGTCCTCAGCGAGGTCCTGCTCGACGGGTGGGATCCTGCGGCCCTTCCGATTGTTACCGCCGCCCTCGATGACCCGGATCCCGAGGTCGTGGTGTCGGCGGTCACGGTCCTGGAGGCCCACGCCGACGTCGCCCACCTTGGCCCGTCGATCTCCGCACTGCGACGCCTCAGCGACGGCGCCACGGCACAGAATCTCCCGTTGCATTACGCGGCGAAGGGCCTGGTACAGCGGTTGATTCACAGCACTCGTTGGAAGCCGAATGCGGCCCAACGGCGGCAACTGCAAGAAATCGCTTCTTCCCGACCAGGATAAAGAAACGCAAATCGGCGACAAAGCCATCGAGGGAGTCGTCGCGGAAGTGGAACCGCGAATGGACACGAATGGTGAGAGGTCAAACGGGGGGTCGCCGCGCGATTGGCGAGGAGGGCGTCATCCCGACCCGGATCACCGACTCACAATTCCCTGATCGCGTCCTTTCGCTTTCATTCGCGGTTCAATGAGCGGTCTCCGGATGCGTGGCGGCTTTCGCCCGTGCGGCCCGGAGTTTGTCTTTCCTGCTGGGGCGGCGACCTTTGATTCCGCCGGTGCTTGGGGGCGGCTCCTCGGTTTCCGTCGGCTCGAAGCCTTCGATTTCTTCTCGCTCCAGCCAGAGATGGTTACGTTTCTCGATGAGCCGGAAATGGGCCTGGGTGCTGGCGCTGACGAAACTGATCGCGGTCCCAGCCTCGCCCGCCCGGCCGGTGCGACCGATGCGGTGGGTGTAGTCGACGGCGGAGCGCGGGAGATCGTAATTCACCACGGCGGGGAGACCGGCGACGTCGAGGCCGCGGGCGGCGAGGTCCGTGGCGACGAGCACCCGGATTTTGCCCGCCTTGAAGTTGGCCAGGGCCTCGGTGCGGGCCCCTTGGCTCAGTCCGCCGTGCAGGGCCTCGGCCCGGATCTTCAAGCGTCGCAGTTTGTCGGCGACGTGTTCGGTCGAATACTTCCTGGCGACAAACACGAGCACGCCGGACCATTGATTTTCCGCCAACAGATGCCGGAGCAACTGAGTCCGGCGCGGGACGTCGACCTCGATCACCCGTTGATGAATCCGCGGGTCGGGGTCGGCCGCCATCGTCACCTCGATCCGGACCGGATCGGTGAGCAAGCTGGCCGCCAGACTTTGCACCGCGGCGGGGAACGTGGCCGAGAAAAGCAGACTCTGCCGGGTGGCCGGGAGTAGACTCACGATGCGGTCGAGCTCTTTGCTGAATCCCTCGTCGAGGAGACGATCGGCTTCGTCGAGGATCAGGATCGAAACTGCGGAAAGCGAAAGGGCGTTGTGATCGATCAGGTCGAGGAGTCGACCGGGAGTTGCGACCAGGACGTCGGCCCCGCCTCCCAAGCCCATCATCTGGGGATTGATGGAGACTCCACCGTGGACCAGGTGGGTCCTCAGCCGATGGAGCAGATGACGCTTGGCTTCGCAGAGAACGTCGAAGACCTGGGCTGCCAACTCGCGAGTGGGAACCAAAACGAGCGCGCTGACGAAGCGGCCGGGCGGTCGCGAAGTTTCTCCCAAATTCTGGAGCAGCGGTAGGACGAAGGCGGCGGTTTTTCCGGATCCGGTCCGCGCGGAAGCCCAAACGTCCCGACCACTTAGGATCGCGGGGATCGCGGCGGCCTGAATAGGCGTCGGCTCGGAATATTCACAGCCTTCGGCGGCGAGGAGGATAGGTTCGGAGAGACCGAGTGAAGAAAACGTCGCGGCGGCGGAAGGAATCTCCGCCGCGCGATCATCCGACTCGTCGTCGCTCACGGACACTCCACGATCAGCGTCTCGTTGCGGAAGGTGACCTTGTCTCCTCCGAGGAGTTTCTTCCGCTTCTGGGTCTCGACCTCTCCGTTGACGGAAATCAGGCCCTCGTTGATGACCCATTTTGCCTCGCCGCCGCTTTGGGCCAACCCTCCCAGCTTGAGAAACTGGCAGAGCTCGATCGGAGTACCTTGAACGAACACGGGGCGCGGGTTTTCGGATGGTTGGGACATTGGGATTCGGGCGGGGTGGGCCGTCGGTTAGGGATTAGTGTTTTGGCGTCGCTGGGGCAAGGTCGGGCCTTGGGCTTTGCGGAGGTGGAGGAGGCGGTCACGGCTCGGCGGGAGCCTCGCCCACCGGGGGCTTGGGACCCTCCGGGAGATGATTTGGTGCCATTGGCGTTTTGCCATCGACCGAGGTCCGCGACTGATTCAAAGCGATCGGACGTGCCAGGACCATTCGTGGGTGCCTTGGTTGATCCGGTATTGGTCCAGGATGTCGGGGCCGCAGCTCAGATTACCGAGACCGCGGTGGCGGTGATCGAGATACAGGATCGTCTCGTCGCGGGGTTGAAGGTCGGTGGTGTGCCGGGCGGCTTCGAGGTCTTCGGGGAGGTGGCGCGAGAGGGAAAACGCGAAGGGGCTGCCGTGCGCGGTGACGACGAGGCGGGGCTGATCGTCTTCGAGGAGCGTGAGTTCGCGGACGTCGCAGCGGAGGCCGTTTTCCTGCGGGAGGATGTGGTCGGTGAAAAGCTCGTCGACCGTGGCGCGGTGGCGGGCGACGCCCGCGCTGGCGAGGCGGTCGGGGTAGTTCTCGTGCGGGCCGCGTCCCCACCAAGCGACGGAATCCCACGCGGGCGGGAGACTGAGTCGGACTCCGATCCGCGGCCAGTCGTCGAGCAGATCGGTGAGCTCGGCCCGTATCGTCACCAGCACCCCGGTGTCCGTCGGGCGAAGGCGTTGCTCCCAGGTGGCGGCGAGGTCGCCGCTGGCGGTGCGGATCTCGCGGCGCGTCGTTCCTTCCGGGGCGTCTAGCGGAGTGATGGTCGTTCGCTCGAGGCCGACTTTCCGCCATTTTCCGAGGGGCTTGTCTTCCTGGCCGCTCCAGAGGCGGACGCCGTCGTTGTCGACGGGACAGCGCCAGAGGCTCGGGGTCATGATGTTGGCGAGATCGATTCCGCCGAGGCTCGGGACGGGGTTCGGTTCGTTCGACGTTGGGGCGGGCGGGATCCCGGATGCGCTCACGGGCACATCGAAGCGCGCAACCTCGTGCCTGGCCGGGATCAAATCCGTGGCGTCGCGGGTCGTGACGACGACCTGGAGGCGGACGTCCGCTCCGACGGGGGGCGTCGCGTCGGCGAATGGGTGGTCGAACGATCCGCTCTCACCGGGGCCGATGGCCAAAGCGGGGAGACCGACCGTGGACTTCGCGTGGCCGTCTATCAGGAGGGTGACGTCGGCGGTGAGGTCGTCGAGTGAACGGAAGGTCCGGCGGGACGTGACGCGGAGCTTTCCCGATTCGTCGAAGACGACGTCGAGCGGGCGGGCGAGATGTTTGAATTCGAGGAGGTGCGGCTTCGGGGTGCGGTCGGGCCACACGAGGCCGTCGCAGCAGAAATTGGCGTCGTTTGGCTCGTCGCCGAAGTCCCCGCCGTAGGCCCAATATTCGCACCCATCCCCGGTCGTTTGCCGGATGCCGTGGTCGCACCATTCCCAGACGAATCCGCCTTGGAGGCGCGGGTATTTTTCGAAGAGCTCCCAGTAGTCGGAGAGCGAGCCCCCGCTGTTCCCCATCGCGTGGGAAAACTCGCACAGAAAGAACGCCCGGTCGTCGGGTGGGTTCTCGGCCCATTCGACGATCTCGTGCAGCGGCGAATACATCGGGCAGATGACGTCGGTGACGCCGCGCCCGGCGGACCAATTCTCTCCGCTCTGGTGCCGGGAAATCGCGCCTTCGTAGTGGAGCAAGCGCGTCGGGTCCCGGCGGCGGATCCACGCGGCGGCCGCGTCGTGATTCGCGCCGTAACCCGACTCGTTGCCGAGCGACCAGAAGATGACGCTTGGGTGATTTTTGTCGCGCTCGACCATCCGGCTGCAGCGCTCGACCCAGGCCGAGCGGTAGCGGGGATCGTGGCAGAGGATGTTGTGGAAGGCGTGGGACTCGAGGTTGGCCTCGTCGATGACGAGCATCCCGTGGCGATCACAGAGTTCGAGCCAGTAAGGGTCGTTCGGGTAATGCGACGACCGGACGGCATTCACGTTGTGCCGCTTCATCACGGCGAGGTCGCGTTCCATTTCGGCGCGGGTGACGGCGCGACCGTTCACGTCGGAGCTGTCGTGACGATTCACTCCGGCGAAGAAGACGGGACGACCATTCAGTTGAATCAATCCGTCGCGCAACTCGACCCGGCGAAAGCCGATGTCGGTCGCCGTGTGGTGAATCGCGTCGCCGGAGCGCTCGAGCGTGAGTATCAGGCGGTATCGATCCGGCGTCTCGTGCGTCCAGGGCCGGATGCCGGGCAGGACGGCGGTGAGCGTCGCGCCGACGCGCGGCCAGGATTTGAGCTGGTGACGCGTCGCGTCGATTTCCGTCTCGTCCGACCAGACGGTGTCTCCCATTTTCGGCTCGACGAGGGAGCTGATCAGTCGAAGCGTTGGCTCCGGGATCGAGTCGAATCCGACCAGAACTTCGAGTTCCAACGTCCCTCCAGCCGAGTTGCCATCGAAGTCCGTTTTCGCAAAAAAATCGTCGATGCGGACGGTGGGGGTGGCGAAGAGATAAACGCTGCGGGAAAAGCCGTTTTGCCACCATTGATCCTGGTCTTCGACGAAGGTTGCATCGGACCATTGAAAGACGGCGACGGTGAGTGTGTGAGTCGCGCCCGCGCGGACGAGTGGAGTGAGGTCGTATTCCGCCGGCAACCGCGAGTCCTTGTTCAGACCGACGAAGGTTCCGTCGACGTAGACCTGAGCCAAACCCTCGATGGCTCCAAAGTGCAGGACGATGCGTTGACCCGCCCACTCGGTCGGAATCCCCAGCTCTCGCCGGTAGATGCCGACGACGTTCTCGTCCGGCACGTTCGGCGGCTCGTGCGGGAAGGGCATCTGGACGTTCGTGTAGTGATGACCCGTGACGCCGAGGAACGGCCAGAGCCCGGGGACCGGCAACGTGCCCCACTCGGCGTCGTCGAAATCGCGCTCAGCCACGCCGTCGGGGCAGCTCTCCGGTCGCGGGGACGCGTGGAATTTCCACTCGCCGTCGAGGCAACGGACCAACGGATTTTCCGCCTCCGGCGTCACCGTCTCCGTCGCGTCGATGGCTCCTTGGGCGGTCGTTGCAGGCCAGGCCGTCGCCCGCGCGGGCAGGAGGTGAAGACTGGTCAGCTCGGGGTTGATCCAGGTGGGGCCGAGAACGCGGTCAATTGGGAGCAGGGGCATCGGAAGTTTGGATTTCTCTGAAGTTTGATCCGGAAAATGGCAAGTCGAAGCGGAAAAATGCGCGGCAAACTTTGGCGCGCGGCGCTTCGAGTTGCCTTCAAGCCAACTCCGACAGGCGGCGGGCTTGCGGGCGGAGGGGGACGAGATCGCCGATGGCGATTTCGCGACCGGTCGCCATGCTTTCGTTCCCGGCGATGCCGACGAGGATCGAGGCCGCACCCTGCTCGTGGCCGGCGGAGCGACCGAAGGGGTCGGTCGGCGGCTGGGCGGCGAAAATTTGTTCCTGAAGGAGAACGTCGCCGCCACCGTGGCCGCCTTCGCCGGCGGTGACCGGGACGTCGTAGGCGGGCTTAAAATGCGGGAAGACGCGGAGCCGGTGCTCGCCGCCGTGGGCGTGCTCGTTCGCGGGGATTTTGTGGCCCTCTTCGTTGAGGAGGTGGGTGCCGTGGTCCTCCTCGTATTCGAGGCGGCCGCGGTCACCGGTGAAGGTGACGCGATAGCCTTCGCGCGGGCTGAAGGCGTTGAGCGTGTAGTTGAGGAGCGCGCCGTCGCGGTAGCGGACCATGACGTTCATGACGTCTTCGATGCTGATGCCATCGCGGAAGACGTTCTGGTCGCGCAGGTAGCCAGTCTCGGCTTCGGCACCGAGGTAGAGGCTCTCCTCGTAGCCGGGATCCTCCCAGACGGATTCGCCGATCCGGTAGGCAAACGGGTCGCCTTTCGTCTCGGCGCCGTGGTAGCGGGGATAGTCGGCCAGCGCGCCGTCGCCGCGGCGGATGGCATTTTCTTTACCGTAGAAAGAGAGGCCGCCGCGCGCGAAGACGCGATCCGGGATGCCGTCGATCCACCAGTTGACGAGGTCGAAGTGGTGCGTCGACTTGTGCACGAGCAGTCCGCCGGAGTCGGCTTTGTTGGAGTGCCAGCGGCGGAAGTAGTCCGCGCCGTGGCTCGTGTTGAGGAGGTATTCGAAATTCACCTGGCAGACCCGACCGATCACGCCGCTGGCGAGCAGCTCCTTGACCTTGGTCGCGCCGGGTGCCCAGCGGTAATTGAACGCAACCCGCACCGAGTGGCCGGTGCGTTCGACGGCTTCGAGGATTCGGGCGCACTTCGCCGCGTCGATGGTCATCGGTTTCTCGGTGACCACGTCGCACCCGGCGTCGAGAGCCCGGACGATCCACGTGTCGTGCTCGCGGTCGATCGTGCAGACGACGACCTGATCGGGACGCGTCTCGCGCAGCATGTCCGCGAATTGCCGGTCCGAATACGTCGGCACGCCCTCGACGCCGAACTTCTCGTGGATGCGCCGTTGGTGAAACGCGGCTCGAACGAGGCTCGGATCACAAAGTCCGACGACTTCCGCCTCGTCGCGGAAGCGCTCCATCGCGGGATCGATGAACATCCGCACGCGACCGCCGGTCCCGACGTAGGCGAACCGGGTGCGGGCTGGCGGGGTGGATGCCGCGGTGGAGGGAGTCGGGAGTTCGGCGGTGATCATGGTTCAGGCCAAGGTTGGAAAGGAAATCGCCCGGTCGGGAAGACTCCCGACCGGGCGACACGCGGTTGCGTTTCCCCAAAATTAGAGAGTCTGGAATGTCAGGCTCGCGCGGCGCGGCGGCGACGCACCAAGATGAGTCCGGTAAGTCCGGCTCCGATCAGCAGTGCTGTGGTGGTCGGCTCGGGGACTGCGGCGACCGTGAGAGAGCCGCTGCCACCGTCCACGAGGAAGGCGTCGTAGGTGGAATTCAGAAAGGCGTAGGTGTAAGTGCCCGGCGCGAGAGTGGTTGCTCCGAAGGTGACGTTGGCAAAGGTGAGATCGATGCCTCCGTCGAGCTGAAGCATTGAACCCGACGCCAGATTAAGGGAAGAGGCGGCGTAGCTTTGGTTGAAGTCCGTAATGACGTTGCTGACGCCGAGGAACGTGCCAGAATAAGAGCTGCCAGAGGCGTTCAAGACAAACGGACCACCGCCAGTTAGTGTCAAATTCCCACCACCAGTCATAATCGAATCGATCTGAAAGCTCTTTGTCTGTCCGGTGCCGCGCGAGAGGGTAATCTCCGAAGAACTCGCGACATTGAGTCCACCTGCCAAGATGTGCAGCGGGTTTGCGTCACCGTGGGTAATCCTACCCCCGTCGAGAATGAGATTCGAAATCGTGAAAGTGCTGGTTCCGCTCCCCTTGGTGAGTAGTCGACTTCCTGACACGATCGTCAGGGAGCCGCCTTCGAAAGTTGCCCCTCCGAATGGTCCGCGGAGAGTTTCCTCGGAGACGCCAAGATCGTTACTCGTGAAATAATCGTTCCCGCCCACGGGAGCGGCGCCATCGTCCCAAGTCGTTGCCAGATTCCATTCCGCGTTGTTCGCCACTTGGATCACGTCCGCGCTGCGAGCGGAGGGAATCGCGACGAGCGCGGCGGCAGCCAAGGAGAACAGGGGGAGAGAGGGGATTTTGGTTTTCATGAACCTCAACTTAGTCAACGACTCGCCGATCTCAAAACGAGCCGTCACTTGACGTTGAGTTGACGCCGCTTCTTCCGTTTTCCACCCGCCTTCGATGCGGTGAAGGTCTGTAGCTGCCGCCAGCGGCCTTTGACGAGGGTGGTTTTGGGGTTGGCGGGGACGCCGCGTTGGCGGAGGTGGAGTTGGGCGATGACGGTGTCGACGGCGGTGGCACCGATTTCTTCGGGGAGTTGATCCATGCCGGAGGGCCAGGTGCCGGAGAACCCCCATTCGTAGCGATCCAGCAACTCGGGTCCGCCGCAGTCGAGCCGGACGTGCCCGACGTCGCGGGGGGCTTGGAGGCCCATCTCGCCCAGCCACTGGAGGACGGGGCACTCGTTTGCGATGATCACTTCGGGAGCGTGGCGCGTGAACCATTCCTGGAAATCGGCGCGCCCGATCTCCTCCTGCATGAGCAGCGGGACGCGGTCGGCTTCCGGCACGCTCAATTGATCGACGAGGAATGCGCCGGTCCACTCGTGCGACATGCGCAGATCGGTGCCGTGGCTTTCGATGAACCCGATCCGGCGCACCCCGCCGAACCGGATCTGGCGCAGGGCTTCGGTGAAGTTGTAGGCGTGGGCGCTTTCGATGCGGTGGAGGTCGGGGTCGACCAGCGAATGTCCGACGGCCGCGACCGAGAACTGATCCCACTCGAAATCGAGGGTCGTCGTCCCGTCGGGGAGGGGAGCGACGAGAACCGTCTCGATGCCGCGGGATTGGAGAATGGCGGTCGCGCGGCGGGCCGTCATTCTCGGGGCGCGGAGCCAGAACGGCTCGAGTTTGTAGCCGAGCGTCTCGGCCCGGGCGGTGGCACCGGCGAAGAGCCGCTTCTCCCGCAGCCAGACGTGCCAGCCTTCCTCCGTGGGCCAGGCGGTCAGCCAGGCGATGGTCGCTTGGTAGGCGGCGGACCGGTCGAGCCGGAGGTGGGCCATCAGTTTCGAGACGTTCGGGTCGGGCGAGAAACCGAGTTCGTCGGCGATCCGGCGCACGCGCTCGATCGTGCGTTTCGGGAGCGAGGCGTCGTTCCGAAGCGCCAGGGAGACCGCGGCTCGGGACAGTCCGGCACGTTCGGCGATGTCGCGGAGGGTGATGCGGCCAGAATTCATGGGGGCGGGGGGGCTCGGCCGGGGGACGGTTACCCGGTCGTCTCGGCGGAGGCCAAAGGGAAGCGGGGATTTGGGGAACTCCGCGCCGCGGTTCCTACCATCATGTCGGCCAGTTGCGGGGAGTCAAACGTTCGCGCCGTTACGGTGACGAGGTGCTTCGGCTCGGGGAGGGCGGCGCGGCTCGACCACGAATCCCAGGAAAACGCGGGATCGCCGTGCAGTCGGGCGGTATCGCGCGCCAGCGAGAGATGCCGGATCGTCTCGTCGACGTTGGTGAGCCAGTCGCCGCGGTGGAAGTTTTCCCACCTCCCGACGTCGCCGACGGTCAGCGCGTCTCGAGCGGCGATGGCGTGGTCGAGCGCGGAGTTCAGGACGACGAACGCGGACTCGAAATCTCCGTCGAGAAAGGAACGGAGACCGCGAAGAGCTTCGGCGAAGCCCTCGAACGTCGCGCTCTTGAAGAGGCAGTGCATTTGGAGGTCGCGTTGGAAAAACGTCGCGGCCTCGCCGGTGAGCTGGGTGCCGATCTCGAGTGCCTTCATGCGGATGGCGATCCACGCGGGGACGGTCGGCTCGACGCGCTTCGCAAGTTCGTCGAGAAGAATGGAAAGATCGCCGGGGGCCTCGTCGAGGAAGGACAGGTGGACGGGGAGACCGCGGTTGGTGAGGGCCGCTCGGATCAGCGCGCGTAACAGAATGTGGCCGGCCATTTCGCCCATGCGGGAATCGGGAAATGGTCCGAAGGCGGGGTGGGCCTCGAAGTAATCCTGCTCCAGCGCCACGAGGGACGCCGAGTGGTCGGGGCAGCGCGATTTCCACCAGTCTTCCGACGCGGCTCGGCAGATGGCGGTCGGATCTTCGCTCGCAGCGTCTGCGGCGAGCACGCGGCGGAAGAGTTCGATCTGGGCGAGAAAGGGTTTCACGTTGCTGACGTTGACGAGCGCGAAGGCGACGGGGGCGCGGCTGCGAAGTTCGAGGATTTGATCCGCGATGATCGCGGGGGCCACCCACGGGGTCAGTTTTCCCGCGACCTGAACGTCGTAAAAACTCAGGTGGTAGTAGAGACCGTGGGTGGTCGTGGCGGCTTCCGCCGGGGTCGGGAGCGCGAGCAGCTCGGGGTTCGCCTCGCCGAGGTTGCGCCGCCGCCTCAGGCCGCCGAAGCCGTTGTCCGCCCAGATGAGAATGACGTCGGGATCGAGCTGAAGGTGCCCGCCCCGGTAGAGATCCATGCTCTCGGAGTAGAGGTAGTAGGCGAAATGCTGGGGGCCGGCGCAACGGGACTCGACGAGCGCGCGTTGCTCGCGGGCGACGTCGGAAATGAGCGCCCCGAGCGCGGCGGGGGTCGCGTAGCGCGCGTCCTCGTGGGCGAAGGTCTTGTCGCCCTGACCGCGCAGCCCAAGGGTCCAGACGACCCGGCGACCGGCGGCGTGCCGGACCGCGTCCTCGTAGAGACCGAAGAGCCGCGGTTTGCACTCGGGGTAGTGCATCGGCTGGCCGGGGAAGGCATTGCCGAAGAGCTCAGCGCCCAGCGGCTCGGCGTGGTGCTGCCCGATCCAGAGTCCGTATTCGGTGGCGAGATCGAGCTGGAAGGCGTCGGGCGAAATGCCCGTGCCGGGAATGACGAGATTGTATCCCGCGCGCAGGATCGATTCGAAGAGACCGCGCCAGACGTCCTCCTGAATGACCAGACTGTCGTCCAATCCGAGCAGGCAATCCTCGTCGTTGATGAACCAACCGCGCCAACGCGTCGTGGCGGCGGCTGGCTCGAGGTCGTGGGTCACCGTGATCCGGGCGCGGAGTTGGGGAACGGATTGGGTCCAAAAGTCGAACGCGTCGGTGCCGAGGAGGCGCACGCTGATTGCGTGCAGGGCGTAGACGCAGCCGAGAATGCCGCCGGACGAGACTTCCAGAGAATTTGTCGCTGGGTCGCGCGCGACGCGGAAGCTTTCCTCCGCGAGGTCGGACGTGAACGGTCGGAGACGGATCTGATCGGCGGCGACCGCCTCGCCGCGCCCGAGCGGCGCCGAGAAGACGGCCCGCCAGTCGAGCCGCAACCGCTCGACGGCGAGCTGGATCGGGCGGTGCCGAAACTCGGAGAGGAGCGAAAAGCCGCCCGAGAGCGAGACGCTCATGGCAGCGGCTGCTCGCCGAAGTCGGACGTGACGACGAGTTCGAATTGGAAGTTCTCGCGCTCCGGGTGCCGGGGTTGGAATTTCGCCCAACGGCAGGCGCAGCCCGCGAGCTCCGGCGCGGCGTGGGGGATCTGGCCGTCGAGAATCGGGTCTTCGGTGGCGACGAGGAATTCACGCAGCCGCCGAGTGAGGTCCGCCTCGACACTGGCTACCTCGGGCTGACCCGCGAGGTTGGTGAGTTCGTCGGGATCGGCTTCCAGGTCGAAGAGTTCGATCTCCGGCCGGAGTTGGGCGAAGTGGCGGGTGACGTAGTCCGCGCCGAAGCGCGCCGCGTAGGGGCCGGAGATCTGGACGGGCCAGCCGGGCAGGAAGTTGCGGATCAACTTCCAGCGATTCGTGCGGATGCAGCGCATTGGATCGTATTCGCCGCTGTGGTAGGTCATCTGGGCGAAGACGACGTCGCGCGTGCCACCCTCGCCGGTCGTGATTCGCTGCCAGAGCGAGTCGCCCTGGCACGCGGACGGAACGGGCAGGTCGAGCGCGGTCAGGATCGTGGGGGCGAGGTCGAGGTGGCTCGTGAGCGAATCGACGCGGGAGCCCGCGGGGATGGTGCCCGGCAGACGCATGAGCAGCGCGCACTTGAGGCCGGGATCGTAGAGCGTCGCCTTGGCGCGGGGCATCTCGGGGCCGTGGTCGGTGGTGAAAAAAATGAGACTGTTGTCCGCGAGTCCCGCGCGCTCCAGCGCTTCGAGGATGCGTCCGACCGCGGCGTCCGCCCGCTCGATGCGGTGACAGAACGTCGCGAGATCCTTCCGGGTGGCGAGATCGTCCGGGAGGTAGGCGGGGACCTCCAGCTGATCGACGACCGCGGGGTCGTAGTCGTTCGCGTAGAGCCGGTGCACGTCGGAGAACCCCACCGAGAGGAAGAACGGCGAGGCCCGCAGGCGTTCGGCGTCGGCGTCCAACCGCTCGACCGCCGCGTCGGCGACGAGGTGGGATTTGGTCTCGAGCGTCCAGCGTTCGTCGTAGGAAAACGTGATTTCGCCGGTGCGTTCGACGTCCTTCCGCGGCCAGGCGTCGCGCGCGTCGTGGCGTTCGTGCTGAAGACCGCAGAGGATCGAGCGCACGCCGTGACCGCGCAGAATGGTCGGCAAATCGTCGACGCCCTCCGCGTATTTCCAACCGCGGTGGGTCAATCCAAGGATGCCGTGTTGAGCGGAGTATTGCCCCGTCATCAAGCTCGCCCGGCTCGGCGAACACTGGGGCGCGGTGCAAAAATGTCGCTCGAAAATCGCGCCCTCTGCGGCCAGCCGGTCGAGGTGCGGCGTGCGAACGCCCGCGCGTCCGTAGCACCCGAGCCAGTCCCCGAGATCGTGCCAGATGAACTCGATGAGATTCAGACGATTCATTCGGCCGCGGTTGACGTGGCCTCGGGCTCCGAATCCCATCGGACCAGCGGCGGAGCGGGGTCCACCCCGAGATGGGATCGGGAACAGGTCACTGCTCGGCGAGTTCCTCCGCCGCACCCGCGAGGGTCGGATCGAACTCCGCGTCGGGCGCGAAAATGATGGCGTCCAGCCCCGCGATCTCGATGGGGTCCTTGCCGCGAATGATCACGACTTCGGCACCGAGCTGCTCGACAGGATAGCGCCCGAAGGATTTCCAAGTCCAGTCGTCGCCCGGTTTCCACACCCACTTCACTTCCTTCTGCTTGCCGTTGATCTCCGGTGCGGCCTTGAGCTGCAGGGCGACGCCGCGAGCGCGCATCCACACGGTATATTCCGGCGCACCGGTCGGCGTTGCCATTTTGAACACCGGATTGAATTCCTTCGGGTGCATCGTGTAGGAGGTGCCGAAGGCCCCGCCATCCTCGAGGACTTTGGCTCCCGTCTGATCGGCGGTCGACTCGGCCTCGACGAAAATCGCACCTTCCGATGACTGGCAGAACGCGGTGGGTGCGGAGATTGAAAATGCGGCGAGGGCGGTGAGCGCGAGGATGGTCGTTTTTTTCATGGTCAGGGATCGGAGAATGAAGAAGAGCCGCTTAGTAAGCGATCTGGAGATGTTTGTAGAGGAGATCGCCTTTTTTGATGCTTTGGGCGTGACCATCGGCGAAGAGGAAGTTGGCCGCGGTGTCGTTCGCGTGGCGGTAGCGAATGCCGGCAAAATTGATCCCGTCCTTGTCGGCACCGACCGGCACCGCCTGATCGGCGTTGCCTTCGGAACGGTCGTAGATACCCGGCTGGCTGAACATGAAGGGTTTGACGTAGCCCTTCTCGTTGAGCTGGCACGCGTCCGCCAGGATGATGGTCGATGAGGGGCGTTGGACTTGCATCATGTGGACTTGCTGCGCGGCGCTGCTCCGAGCCAGGTCCCGCATCACGTTGGGATTCGCCGAGTAGGCCATTTCGGGTTGGCCGGTCGAAACCGTCTTCGCCGGACAATCGAAGATTTTCGTCAGACCATTGGCGCGCCGGACATTGTCCTTCCCGAGGTAGGGCTGCACGGCATCCGTCCAATGCACGTAGGGGCCGCCGTTGAACGTTCCGGCGGGATATCTTTCGTTGTCCGCCAAGTAGAGTTGCACGCCGACCCCGAGCTGTTTGAGGTTCGATAAACAGGCCACGTCATTGGCTTTAGCTCGGGTCCCGGACAGCATGGAAAAACTCAGCGCGGCGAGCGTGCCGACGATCGCGACGACGGCGAGAATTTCAATGAGGGTGAACGCGGATTGCAGCGATCGGACGGGATGGGGGACTTTCATGGGGAAGTGCCCCCAACCTGCCGCCAAACTTGCGCCCTCTCAAAAGCTCGCTGACTTGACGTTGAGTCGGACGCTCAGGTCCCGGAATCCGCCGGCGCACTCACCGTCTGATTCGCTCGAGGGCGCGGCCCGCCGTTCAGCCGAAGATCGGCACGATGTGGCGCTCGAGGAAATTCTGCTTCACGTTGCGATGGACGATTTCGGCGTTCGCGTCGAGGGCGTCCGTGAACTCGGTGCCGAGCTGGGCGGCGACTTTGAATCCGACGTGGATGAGCTGGCGGAGGTGGGGATTGTAGGCGGCGCAGGTCGGATCGTGGCGGAGGGCCGACACGAATTGCTCGCTGGTCCAGGCCGCGACCTCTTCCGGAGCGGGCAGCCGGGCCCGGTCGATGTCGATGACCGTCGCGTAGGGCGCGGTGAGTTCGTCGAACTTCGCGTGGGCGCCGGCGTAGATTTTTTTCGCGACCTCGAGGCCGTCTCCGCCCGATTCGGCGAGGCCGATCACTTCCTCGAGCCACGTCGTGCCGGCCGTTTTCACGTGGAGGCCGGCGTCGTGCTGGCGGACGAGCCGGTTGATGATCGGGTAGAGCGAGAATTTATCGCTGCCGGAATGGACGCTCAATTTAAGCGTCGGCGGCAGGCCGAACTCCGCGACCGCGTAGGCGAGCACGCTGAGGTCCTGATCGAATTCCTTCTCGAACTGCGCGAGGTCGCCGACGTAGTCGACGCCCTTGTTGAAGCGGCCGGTGAACTTCGGCGCGATCGTCTGCACGGGCACCCGCTGCTCGGCGAGCATCGCGAGGATGAGGAGCAACTCGACGGGGCTCTGCGGCGTGTCGGTCTCGTCGACCGAGACTTCCGTGACGAAATCCCCGGCCTTCGTCTCGGCGATGTGACGGTGAATCGCTCCAGCCTGCTGGGCAGCGAGCAAAAATTTCGCCGCGGCCTGGCGAATCGAGGTGTCGCTGATGGCCAAAGGCTCGTCGATGCCCGGAACCGCGAGGTCGCCGATCAAGTGCTGATGCGCGGCGACAAATGCGTCGATGTCCGCTCCGTCGGCTGGTTTCCCGATGAAGTCGGCGACGTCCAGTGTGAAAAAATCGCTTCCCGCCAAGAATCCCCCCACGGTTGCCAAGCCGATGTGGTCGGCGTCGACGTAGTAGTCGCCGTCGTAACCCAGCGCCGCGACCGCGGCGTCGGCTTCGGCCCGGAGGTCGTTGGGCTTCGAGCCGATGATCGTGTGCTCGCGATTGGATTTATTCCAAGTCGGGCAGACGTTGATGCCCCGGGCGCGGGCTTCGAGGACGGCGGCGAGTTGCGCTTCGCCCTGGTGTCCGAAGCGATCGCCGCTGCCGAACGTAAATTTCTGAATGATTTTCATGATGGAAGAATGGGCCGTGGATCGGCCGTGGATCTAGACCTTACCCCGTTGCGCCTCGAGTTGAATGCGGATCTCCGCCATCCGAGCCGGACTCAAAGGATACAAGCGCAGGAGCAGCAGTGCGCAAATCCAAAAACCCATCGGCAGGAAGACATACCATTCGAGCATGCGCTCGAGCGTCTCCGGCGGCTGGGTCTTGCCGTATTTCACGACGTCGAATCCGGTCCAGACGAGGATGAAACCGGCCAGGCCAGTCGTGAGCGTGGCCGACAATTTGAAGATCCACGAGAAGATCGCGGAGAAGCTGCCCTCGCGGCGCTCGTGGGTGCGGAGTTCGTCGTAGTCGACGATGTCGGCCTGCATGGAGGGGATGAGCATCCACATGGCGACGCCGAAGGCCGAGAGGAAGACGTGGGGAAGGATCTGGAGATAGGGCTGCTCGGGCGTGTAGCAGAAGTAGATGAGGATATTCGCGACGAAGCCCATCGAAAGCGTGAGGGCGAGGGCTTTTGTCTTACCGATTTTTTCGCTGACCCACGCCCAGAAGGGAACGCTGAGGAGACCGGGGATGAAGGTCGCGGTGGACTTCCAACCTTGGATCATCGAGGCGCTGCCGATGTCGCCTTGGTTGATGTAGTAGATGTTGAGGTAAAGACCGAGGCTACCGACCAGGGTGGAGCCGACGGTGTTGAAGAGGACGATGCCGAGGACAAGCTGGAAGGGTCGGCAGGCGAGCGTCTCGCGCATGCTTTTGAGGAGTGGGATTTTCGGCTGATCCTTGGCTTCCTTCGCGTAGTAGCGCTCCTTCACGAAGACGCCGGGCAGGACGGCGACGGCGAGAATGATCAATCCCATGACCCAGCCCATGACGCTCATTCCTTTGGCGATGTTGGGTTCTCCGGTGACGGGATCGGCGAAGGCGGGGAGGGCGGCGAGCGCAAGCATCCAGCCGCCAAGCAGGCCGACGAGTTTGGAAAAGGCCGTCCGCCACGCCACGATGCGCGTGCGCTCGTGGTAGCTCGGCGTCATTTCCATGCCGAGGCTGTAGTAGGGCATCGCCCAGACCGTAAAGCAGGTGTAGAAGAGTAGACCGACGCCGACCATGTAGGCGATGGTCACCGCTTGACTCCACTCGGGTGAGGGTTGCCAAAGCAGTGGCATGACGAGGCCGGTGAGGATGCCGCCGACGACGATGTAGGGGCGGCGACGGCCCCAGCGCGTGCGCGTGTTGTCGGAGAGATTGCCCATGATGGGATCGGCGAGCGCGTCCCAGAGTTGGTAAACCATGAGCACCGTGCCGATGAGCGCGGGGCTGATGCCGAGGCCGATGTTGTAGACCGGCACGAACATGTTTTTCGTGACGGCGTTCGACAACTGCTCGGTCATACCACCGAGGCCGTAGGCGATCTTGTGCCCGAGCGGGGCTTTGTCTTCCGCGCGGATGCGGGGGGGGGAGGAACTCATGAAGCGAAGGGTTTGAGATTACCTATGACGGAGCTTTTCGGCGGACCGAACCCCCGGCTGGTTTGACGTTAAACCGATTGTGGAGGGCGAGCTGTCGAAACTACGGCGTGAGATCCTGGTAATAGATGTCGCGGAATCTGACGTTGTCTGGAGCGGTGACGCTCGGGTCGTCAGGCACGGGGATGCTCGGGTCGACGTAGCGCTCGACGATGGCGTGCAGCCGCTTGGTGGCCGTCACGGTCAGGTCGCCGGCTGGTGTTTGCTTGAGGGTCTCGCCGATCGAATAGACACCAAAAACGTTGCCCCGCGTCGTGAGCAGGCTGGCGACGTCGCGGATGAGTTGCTCGCTCTTCTCGCCGCCATCCGCGATCCCGGCGATTTCCACGATCTCGCCGGGCGAGTCGAAGACCCCGGCGTAACCGTATTCCTTGCCCGCCGGAATCCCGCTTCCGCCGGTCGATAGTCGGTGCTCCACGACGTTCAGAGCGAGTTGCTCGGCCTTGGCTGCGTCCACGACTTTGGTGGAGTCGGTGGAATCGGTGCGCGCGTCGCGGAAGACGGCTGCCAGGGGAGCTGACCGGGTGATCGGAAAGGGCGTGATCTGAGCGTTGACGTTCATCCGTCCAGCACTCGAGTTTCCGTGGGGGGAGTAAAGTTCCTCCGCGTCGGTCGGGGTCTTCACGGGCGCGGCGAACAGATCCATGAACGCCCAATCCGGGACCTCGGAGCCGGCGGGTGCCGTGCTTGGCTGTAGGCGAATCGTTCGCCACGGGACGCTTGCGACGTTCGTTCGGTAGTCGGCGCCGGTGTGGATCAAGCCGAGTTCACCGGGCGATTGGACCTGACCGGTAGGGTTCGCAGCGCTGCCCTTCGGAGCCGGCATCTGGAGACTGGCCGCGGAGATTTTGCCATTGGCGTCGGTGTCCTGCTGGGGAGAGGTGGTGCTGGAGAGTTGGCCGACCGTTTCCGCGAAGCGAGCATTGACGCTGCCGAGCGTGTTCGTCGATCGGATCGTTCCCCAGTCCGCGATGAGGTATTCGAGCCGGGGATCATTCGTTTCAAACGAACGGATGGCGGGAATGCCGGTGTCTCCGGGGTCCGGGATGTTGGCGGTGATGGGGTAGTCGAGATAGGTCGTGGGGTCTCCTCTGGTGGACCCCATGTTCGGTGCAAACGCGATCCGGGGCGGGGAATTTCCGTCGATCAGATCGTCGTTGTCGCCATCGGTCCCGATGAAGAGGATGGTCTTCAAACCGACGTTTGGCGTTACCGATCTGGGCGTGTCGCGGTAAAAGACGTGACTGAGCACGGCGTAGTTGCCGGCGAGCAGAATGGGATCTCCCGTGACGATATTGCTGGTGCGCACCCGAAAGAACCTCTTTTCTCTCGAGGAAGTTCGTTCGCCCTTGAAATCGGCGTATTTCACGTTGGCGTCGACCGACCGGGCCGTTTCGTCGTAATAGCAGAAGAGAAGTTTATCGGGCTCCGGCTCCAGAAGATTGATCGACTCGAATCCGTAGTTTTCCGGGAGGTAGACTTCGACGTAGAAGCGGGCTTTGTATCTGTCCTTGTTCGGTCCGGAGGCTTCCGGCGTCTCGGAAAGCCACATCGCCTGCTCCGTGATCAACAATCTGCGGGTCTGGCCGATGAACGTCTCCGCAGTTCCACTGGATTTCTTGATCTGGACGGTGTCGTTCTCGATGATGGCTCGAGTGGGTTCGACGAAGGGCTTTTCCGATTCCGCACTTCGGACGTAGTCGATAATGTTGATCGCGAATTGGGCCAGGCGAAGGTCGCCCTGGGTGTCTCCGGGGAAATATTTCTCTTTGAGGCTTTTTCCGGGGGCGACCGGCCAGTTCGTTTCTTTGAGATACTCGATCAGCGTCTCGATCGTCGCGTTGTATTTGTCAAAATCGAGCGAGTCCAGGAACCCAGGGTCCGCTTCGGAGTCATTCAAAATGTCCAGAAAGGCGCGCTTGCCAGCGAGGTCTTCCCGGGTCGTCAGAACGAAGCGGTCGTCGTTGAAGAAGGTCGTCCCGGGATCGTTGGCGTAGTGGGTGAGATTGAATTTCTGGGCGGTCAGCGCCTCCAAAAAACCGGTCGGCACGGCGTTGTCGAACGCCACGCGACGGACGTTCAGCGGGGTGTCGAAGGCGACTCGGTTCAGGAGGCCATACTGGTCGAGGCTCGGTGCCGTCGGCGCCCCCGGCACGTCGTAGAAGTGAATGGCCCGCGCCATGTCTTCGCCGACCGCGAGGTTGTCCGGCGCGAGCAGCGCCGCCAGGCCGACCTTGGTCGGGTGGCTGATGGAATTCGGGTTGGCGTCATCGCGCGTCCACGCGATGTTGTAGTTGACTTTGCCGCTCTCGTCATCGGTCCAGTAGGCGTAGCGCCCGACGAGTGGGTTGACGGTGTTGGACGTGCTGGGTGCCGCCGAGTCGTCGAGGGTGCCGTCTTTTCGAACGTAGACCCACTGGGCCCTGAGCGCCGCGACGTTGCCCGTAGCATCCGGACTCTCGGTGATGAGGTGGGAGGCGGGAGTCTCGAAAGTGAGTGCGTTGAGATCGGGCGGTCGAAAATTTGGATCCGTTGTCGCCGTCGCCAGCCCGGAGGACAGCGGCACCTCCTGCTGAAGAATCTTCCGCGCATCCGGTGATCCGCCTCCGGTCGCCGCGCCCGCGATCAGCCGACCGGGCTGGCTGATCCAGTTGCGCTCGGGATCCGCCGTGGTTTCGCGGATGGCCGAGACGGCCTGGTCGATCCCCGCCTGGGCCAGAAGCGTGGCCTGCGTGCCATCCAAATGACTCCGGGCCGAAACGCGCTCGACACGGACGCTCTCGGAGAATCCGACCAGGATGATGGTCAGGATCACCAGCGCCGCCAGCGTGATGAGCAGCGCCGATCCGTCGTGGGTCCGGCGAAGTGGGTGGCTCTTGATTTTCATCGCGAATTCCTCAGGAAAACTGTGGTGGTGTAGGCCCGGAGGCCCGGGCGGATGGCTTCCAAACCGGCGTCGGCGATTGCGTCTTCGACGAACTCCGAAGCCGTCTCCGCCTGAGCGGTGACCGAAATGATTTTTGCTTTGAGCGCCGGATCGATGCGTTGCGCGGATCGCGGATCGATCAGCGCGAGGCTGATTTCGATCACGGCCGGAAGAGCGGATCCGACTTTGGTGATCATTTGGCCGGACCCGTCCCGGTAGCGGTAGCCCCGTCGCGAATCGAACCCATTCGCGAAGGCCGTGCCGTCCGCGTCCTGCGTGATCGGATTCCCCTCCGGATCCAGGCAGCGAATCCAAAACCCCAGGACGTTCTCCGCGAAGAGTCCGCGGTAATCGTTCGGCTCATCCGCGGGACTGGACGCCTCGAGAATGTCCCGGGTGATCCAGTCCGTCGGATTTTTGTAGATTCGGAAATTCGGGTCCGCGGTGACTTCGCCCGACGGCGAGGTCTGCGTGAGGCTGGCGTAGAGTCTTCGCAGTTGAGGTTGCAGACCGTCCCACGCGACGAAGTAGCCGAGCTCGGCGACGTCACCAAAGGTTTTATCCGTGGCGACCGGTGCCTGCCAAAAGATCGAATCACGATTTTGATACTCGGCTGGGAGCGAGGGGTTCACCACGAACTGGAGATTGTCGATCTCTTCAATCTCTTCGGCATCGTCATCGTCGTCGTCGTCGATGGGCACCTCGATGGGCAGCAGCGCCCCCTGGAGTTCCGTCCGCATCACGTCCGCGATAGCCCGCCCACTTTGATTGGCTCGGGAGCGGCCTTCTCCGGTCATCCACGCCTCGGAGATCCGACCCATCATCGAGGCCAGGAGCACGACGAGGAGCGACAGAATCACCATCGAAACCAGGATCTCGAGCACCGTGAACCCGCGCCGAAGCCAGGGACGGTTAGTATTTTGCGATCGTTGCATGGTTCGTTCGCTTCTCGCCCGCAGCGGTCGAGATCGTGATCTTGATGGCCAGCAGGCTGACCGGCGTGCCGCTGGTGGAAGTCTCTTCGACCAGACACACGTAGGCGGGCGAGTCTCCCGGCGCGACCGGTGCGGCCTCTTGATTGAAGGTAAAAGTGCGACCGCCGCCCGCCAGCGAGGTCCGCATGTCGTCGAAGGGTTCCGCCCTCAATCCATCGACGACCTGGCTCAGGATCGCCGAGGAGGACGTGTCCTCGGAGGCCTCCCGGCTGCCCTGGAGCGAGACCGACAACAGGCCGATGATCGCGATGATGGCCACGGTGGTGATCCCGAGCGCGAGCACGACCTCGATCAGGCTGAAGGCTCGTCGGCTCGCGAGTCGAATCGAATCACGGGCGATCAACTTTCAACCTCCCCGTGGCGGCGATGAGGGTGAGTTTGTAGTAGTTCCCGGGAGTCCCGTCGGAGCCTCGACGCGTGTAGGTGGGCGATGCGGCCCCGCTCGACCAGCTCCCTTCCACCAGTCGAAGGGCCGCCGCCCCTCCGCCGAGGATGGCGCCGCTGGGTTGGAAAATCACGTAGCGGAAGGAGTTCGACCGTTCACCGGCGCGCACCGGCAATTGCGAGGGCAGCGAAGGAGCGAGCTTCGTTCCGGAGTCCGTGAAGCTGGAACCCGAATCGACGGTGATTCCCTCGGGAAGGATCTCCCATTTGGAAACCTGCTTCCAATCGGCGGCGGTCAGAGCCGCCCCGTCGCTTCGCGGGCGGGCAGCCAGAACGACAAAGGCCTGGTTTCGATTGGAGCTGGTGGCATCCGTCGACATCGCCACCACCGTCATCGCGCCCTGCGAGAGGGCGTGTTGCCGCGCCTGTTCGAGAATGGCCGCGACCCGGTTTCCCGCCGCCGCGAGCGAAGTTGATCTTCCGAAATTGTTGAACGCCATTCCCGCGATTCCCAACAGGAGCGCGACCACCGCCATCACGACGAGGAGTTCGATGAGGCTGAACGCCGGAGAGGCCGAGCGCGGGCGGAGGCAGGAGGAGAAACGCTTCATCGGGGGGATTTTGCCAAATTCAGCGGGTTCCGGCACCATTGCAAATGGGCTCACGTTTTACGTTAACCGATCCGGGCGATGTCAGGTGAATTCTCGAGGTTGAGAGGGAGCGCCGCCCTCGCGTGGGCCGAAAGCAAAAAGCTTCGCCCGAGGGCGAAGCTTTCGCGTGATCGATTCTCTTCGATCCGTTGCTGGTGAAGTGATGTCAGGCCGCTGAGCGATTCGTTTGCCGACGGCGCAGGAGGACGAGCAGGCAGCCTCCGCCGATCAGGAGCGCGACGCTGCTGGGTTCGGGGACGGCGGTGATGTCGCCGTTCAGGACGACGTTGTCGACGCCGGAGAAGCGGGATGTGCTGGTGTTGTTTGAGCCGTCGGTGAAGTAGATTCGGAATTCGACCGGAGTCGACAGGCCTTGAAAGCTGGCGGCAGCGAGGCTCACGGACTTCGGGGTCAGAGTGTCGTTCATTGTCACTTCGTTGCCCTCCGCAATGGTCAGATTGGTGGCGAAGGCATCACCGCCCGCGTCGGAACGGACGAAATAGTTCACCGGGCCAACGGCTCCGTTTTCGAAGATTCCGTCGAAGGTCAGCGACGTGAGGTCGACGGTGGTCAACGCGGGAATCGTTAGGGTGAAGGTGAAATACTCATTTTCGTCAAAGCTGCTGGGAGTCTGACTCACTTGCACAGCTCGATATTGAGTGCCGTCAGCGGTGCGGAATTCCGACGTCCAGCCGAAATCGTCAAACGTGGAGGCGGTGGTCAAAGGTTCGCTGTCTCCAGACGCAGTGTTGGTCGTGAAGTCGTAGTTGGCTAATACGACGGCTTTGGCGGGACTGGCCGCGAGCGCGCTCAGGGCGAGAATGGAGAGGACGGTGAGGGTGTTTTTCATGGTGCTGTGGGGTTGATCTCGAGGGGTTGGGAGGCTGGGACGATGGTCCTGCCTGTTTCTTACTTAGCGGAAGGTAACCCAGCCCACCCGCCCCCGCGAATTGGTTCTCGTTATACGTTAACCCACGCTTCTCCGAAAAACTTCCCGCACCACGGCGCAGGCGGCTTTCGGGCGGCGGTATTCGTCGAACGTTCCTTTGTTGTTGTAACCGCGCGGACGGCGAATGAGCTGCTCGTTGCGGTCGACGCGGGCGTCGGAGAAGTGCCAGATCGCCAAGCCGGCGATGGCGGGATTGCTCACGGCTTCCTCGCAGAAGACGCGCAGGTATTCGGCCTGATATTCCTCGGTGAAAAATCCATTCATCGGATCGTGCCAACCCGGCAGTGCCTCGGCCCCGGTCTCGCTGATGACGTAGGGTTTGTCGAATTGCGCGATGTGGGCGAGGCATTCGTGGACGCGCGGGAGGATGAGGCTGAGCGGATCGGGGTGCTCGCCGGTGTCATACCAGCCCGGGTAGAGGTTGTGGTTGATGATGTCGACCTGGTCGTAAAAGAGGTCGTCGAGCGGGAACATGCTGGCGCAGGCGACGAGGCGGTCGGGGTCACGTTCGCGGAGCCGCGCGACGGATTCCTCGAAGATCGGGCGGGTGGATTCCTCGTTGGTGCCGGCTTCGTTGAGGAAACCCCAGATGATCACGCACGGGTGGTTGACGCTGGCGTCGACCATTTCGTCGAGCATGCGAAGGTGGGACTGGCGGAAGTGCGGGTCGGTGAGTTGGCGCTCGCGCTGACCCCAGCCGAGCCCCTCCTCCCAGACGAGGATTCCGAGTTCGTCGCACAGATCGAGAAACCGCTGGTCCTGCGGGTAGTGACTGCCGCGAACGAAATTGCAGCCCAGATCCTCGAGCAAATGAAGGTCGATGAGATGCTGCGCGGGCGAAACCGACGAGCCGGTGTCGGGGTGAAATTCGTGGCGGTTGTAGCCGAGGAGTTTGATCGGCTGGTCGTTGAGGAGAATTTCCCGGCCCGACGTGCGGATCGTGCGCAGGCCGAAGCGGACGATGAGGTCGTCTTCGCCAACGCGGATGGCGAGCGTGTGAAGGTGCGGCGCGTCCGGCGACCACGGGCGGGGGTCGGGGACGCTGAGCTCGATTGAGAATTCCGAACCCGACACCGCGTGGACTCCCGACGCCGCACCATCGATCGAGGTCGTCACTTCGGCTGCCGCGGCGGAGAGCCGGACCGTGACGGTGATCATCCCGGCGACGAAATCGTCCACGCGGACGTGGGCCGAGCGGACGTATGTCTCGGGCACCTCGTGCAGCCACGCGGAGCGCGTGATCCCGCCCCACTGGTAGAAGTCGAAGAATTGCTCGTGGAGCGGCGTCCGTTGCCAATCGAAGCGGTTGTCGACGACCACGATGATCTCCGTCGATTCCCGCTCGCTGGCACCCGCGTCGCACCAGAATCCGGTGTAACCGCAGTCGTGATCGGTGAGCGCGACGCCGTCGACGAAGACGCGGCACCAGAGACTGACCGCCTCGAAGTGAAGCAGGCGGCGGCGACCAGGCGTGGTCGGAATGGAGCGGCGGTAAACGGCGACGCCACGCCGTCCCATCAGCCGGGGCAGGGAGTCGAAAGCCGCCGGGACGAGCATTCGATCCGCGAAGTCGACGGAACCCAGGTCGACGGAATCGCCATCGACGTCGCCGAGAAAGGAAAAGTCCCAACTCCCATCGAGGGAATGGACGACGCGGCGCTGATGCTGAGGGAAGGGCTTGTTGATGGTCATGGGAGTGGCGGGTGGGAAAGGATAGCGGGACACCGAGTGATCCCAATTCGAGGCGGGTTTTACGTTAAGCCGTCGCGGCGAGCAGGTCGGCGGTGGCGGTGAACGCGACGTCGAGCTGACCGCGCACGGTGGTCGTGTAAGCGGCGAATTCTTCCCCGAGGACGAAGCGGGGATGCGGGTCGATGTGATATTTCGAGCCGACGTCACCGATCAGCTCGGGATTGTGAGCGATCTCGATCTGGCGACCGGTGGGGAGATTTTTGAACGTCACCCGCGATTCGCAGCCGCGAAAAAATTTCCCGTGGCGGTCCCCGACGAGCAGCGTGTCGTCGGAGTTGGCGTGCGTGTGCCAGGTGGCGCCGGGCCAGACGGGTTCGCGCCGCCGGGTCGCCAGATCGACCCGGAACGTGCCGTCGCCGTCGATGGCGTAGATCGCGCGTCCGTCGGCGCTCCACCATTCGTGCGTGCAGACGGTCGGCGTCGGCAGGACGGGGCGCGGGCTTTCACCGCGCCGCAGGGTCCACATGCGGTCGTCGCACGAAATCCGCCGCCCGGTGATCGGGTCGACGTGGATTTCCTGCGAGAAAAGCACGAGGTCGGGATCGGTCGGATGAAACTGCGCGTGGTCCCAGGTGCCGTCGAGTTCCGCCCAGCAATCGAACGCCCCGGTCGCAATGGTCATCGTGCCGAGGTAGGTCTTCGCCGGGGTGCGCAGGTCGATGAAAAATTCCCGCCCGTCCGCCGATCGCGAGAGGTGCGTGACCGTGCAGGTGACGTCGCGCCAACCGATGAGATCCTTCGGGACTTCGCCGATCTTCTCGGCCCGGTCACTGGAGCGCGGTCCGCGTTTCCAGATCGCGCGCCCCGTTCCCCAGAAGACCTCGCCGGTGTGGGGGTCGACCCACGGTGAGGCGTGGGAAAATTGAGTCTCGGGAAAATGGCGGATGTCGCCGTCGACGAAATCGATCACCCCGAGCGTGCGCCCCGCGTTCGCGTCGCCGGACGGCGGGAAGGCGCAGTAGAACCAAAAGAACCGCCGGTCTCGGGACGAGCCGTCGTTGACGTAATAGAACGTCTGCTGCTGCGGGGCGACGCGTTGGTCGAGCAGGTGGCTCGTGATGCCCGTGTCGGGATGAACGTGGGCTCGAAAAAGGGGGGATTGGGAAATCGAAATCATCGAGCGGGCGGGTTGGAGGTTGAAAAATTTCCCGGCGGAGCGTTGGGTGCGGGTGCCCCATGAACAAACGTCGAGTGACTCTGCGCGATATCGCGGAGCGAGCCAAATTGTCCCGAGCGGCGGTCTCGTTCGCGCTGCGCAATCATCCGCGGATGCCCCAGAGCACCATCGACCGGGTGCAAATAATCGCGCGCGAACTCGGTTACGCGCCCGATCCCGACGTGTCGAAATTGATGGCCCACGTCCGCGGCAACCAATCGACTCCCTACCGGGCGACCATCGCGTGGCTGACTGCGTGGCCGACCGAGGAGGGCTGGCATCCTTATCGCAAAAACCTCCGCATTTTCGACGGCGCGCAACGCCGGGCCGAAAGCCTCGGCTACCTGCTGGAACCCTTCTGGTTGCGGGCCGAGGGGATGACCGGAAAGCGCGCCGTGTCCATCCTGCAGGCGCGCGGGGTCGAGGCCGCCATCGTGGCGCCGCTCCCCGACGGCATGACGACGATCGATTTCGAATGGTCGGCCTTCTCCATCGCGGCGATCGGGCACTCGCTCGAGGACCCCGACATCCACCGCGTCGAAAGCGCCCACGCCGACAATTTCGAATTGGCCCTGCAAAAAATTCGTGAGCGTGGGGTGACGAGGATCGGCTTCGTCGAGACCGATGGCACCGACTCCCGCGTCGCCCACGCTTGGACGGGAGCGTTCCTCGCGGATCAGCAAAATCTGCCGCGACAGCACCGCGTGCCGCTTTTGAAGAAGCCGCGGATCCGCGAGCAGGACTTTGCCGCCTGGTTTGCCCGCCACGCGCCCCAGGTGATCATCTCCAACGAATGCCCGATTCTCGAGTGGTTGAGCGGCATCGGCCTCGAGGTGCCGGGCGACGTCGGGCACGTGCGCCTGGACTGCGCCGCCCCGGAACTCGCGGGCCGTTACAAGATGCGCGCCTCCGACACGTGGTTTTCCGGGATCGACCAGATGGCGGAAGAGGTCGGCGTCTCCGCCGTGGATCTCGTCGTCGGTCAGCTTCACATGCGCGAAACCGGCGTCCCCTCCCACCCCCGAATGGCGCTCGTGAAAGGTCGGTGGCTCGACCTCGACACGTTCGCTCCCGAGAAAAAACGGACGCGCGCCAAATCCAAGCGCAAGTCCGCCTGAGCCAGCAACCGTCCTCACGGCAACCCAACCTCGCGGCGCAGCCCGGTCATCGTCTCGCGGTGGCGTTCCGCGACGAAGTCCCGCGCGTGGCCGGTGGCGACCCGGGCCGCCGGCAGATTTTGCGCCCAATCGATCACGAACGCGGCGAAGCGATCCCGGTCCGCCGCCCGGTCGAAGTCGAAGAGCCAATCGCCCAGACCGATGTCCCGCCACATGAAGCCCTTGCTGGTCTGCTCCTCCCAGCGCGCGACGATTGCGGGGACCCCGTGTCCGACGGCCATGATCGGGCTGTGCATTTCGTTCCCGAAGATCCCCGCACTCCGGCGGTAGGTCGAGAGGGCTTCGTCCGTGAGCCAGTAGTCCTCCCGCCAGACGACCCGCTCGCGCACGTCCGGGGTCAGGGGTTCGTAGAGCATTTCGCGGGCGGCTTCCATCTGGGTGCGATCCTCCGGGCAGAGCAGAATCTTCAGATTCGTCGACCGCACGATTCCGCGGATCGCGTCGCGGAGCGGCGCGTGATCCTGCTCCTTGAGGGCGTTGTTGCGAGCTTCCTTCACGAGATCGGGACCACGATTTTTCTCCGGGATCATCCAGTGCGGCGTATTCCGGTAGCGGGCGATGCAGCAGAGAAATTTTCCATCCTCCAGTTCGTTCGCGCGGAGAAAACGCTCCGCCTCGCCGTCGTCCACCAAATCCACGGCGAAAGCCGCGTCGGGCGTGAATCCCATCACCGGACACGCCACGCCGCGTTCGCGGGCTAACTCCAGCGACACCGTGTCGCGGAAATACACGAACCGCGCCGCGTCCAGCAGTTGCTTCACGGGATCGGTCAGCCGCACGGATGGCAGCGTGATCCCGTAGACGCCGTAGGGTTTTCCCGTCTCCGCCCGCCACCGCGCAACCGCATCCTCCCCCACCAGATACGGACCGGAGCCGTGCAGCAGGAAGTCGCATTCCGCGAGCGCGGCGGAGATTTCCGCCTCGGTTTGCACGATTGGCACGTCGGGAAAACGGCGGCGGAGCGTCGCCTCGACCCCGTGGCTCACGTCGCTCGGCCACAGGCGGATCTTCGCCTCCGGCAGATGGCGCTCGAGCAGGGCGAGTAATCCCGGGGAATGCCCGATGTCGCCGATGTTGAGCGTCTGCCAGGAGGACCGGACGAGGATGGCGGGCGGCCTCAACGGCCCGCCTCCGACTCGACGAATTGCCGCTGCTCCCGGAGCACGTCGCGGATTTCGCGGGCTTCGATTCCTCGGGAATCGCCCGCCGCCCGGGTCGCCGCAAGCGCCGCCGCGACGCCCGCCGCCTGACCAATCGCGCTCAGCGGGGCCATCACACGATAAGCGGAGTGCGCCTCGTGGCTGCCGCTGATGCAGCGCGACCCGAGGAGCAGATTGTCGAACCCCCGCGCTCGCAGGCTCCGGTAAGGAACGTGAAAATACCCCGGCGGCGCGATGTGTTCCATCCGCGTCCCGGCTCCAGCCGGATCGTGAATGTCCAGGTGGTAGGCGCAGGCCGCGACCATGTCGGGAAATTTCCGGGCCGACAGACAATCCTCCGCCGTGAGCACGTAATCGCCAATCACGCGGCGGCCTTCGCGCACGCCCATCCGCGTCGCGACGAAGTCCATCGTCGCGTTCGCAAAGGCGGGGTGGTGGCGGATCGATTCGAAGAACTCGGTCGCCTGCCGCCGACCCTCGGCCAGCGCGGCCTCCATCGAAGCCGCGTTCGTCGGATCGGCCCCCAATACGCGCGTTTGATTGAAAAGCAGCGCCCGCCCGTTGGGATACGGGAAGCACAGCACGTTGTCGCGCGGGTTTGTCGTCCCGCCGCTCCGCTTGAGGTCGAGGTAAAGCGGCAACAGCTCGGCGCGCAGGGACCGAATGCCCGCCCACGAACCGATGTCGGGATCGGCGAGTCGGTCGAGATCCACGCCGGAGACCTTGAAAGTAAACGTCGCCGGCTGCATTTGCCCGTCGACCTCCCGCCCCAGCTCGGTCTCCGCACCAGCCAGCGCGGAGAGGTTGCCGTCGGCCGTCGAGTCCACGAAGACCGCCGCGTGAACGCGCCGCCCGTCAGCCAATTCCACCGCCGCCACGCGCGACCCGGAACGCTCGACCGCAGTCACGGCGGCATTCGTGAGCACCGCGAGATTCCGTTCCGCCGCGAGAAGCTCGCGGTAGCGGCGGGCCAACTCGACCTCGTCGTAGGTCGGGACCCGGTCCCAGGGCGCGCCACCGTTCTCGGGATAAACGTCGGGAAAAAGCTCCGCGTGCAGGTACGACAAGCATCTAAAATGATGATATTAGCTTTATTACGGGCATCTTCAATTGCACCAAGCAATTTTCCGACGGGATATGCTTCATAACGGACATCTTGCCCCCGTTCGAGTTTTGCTTCAACTGGGACTAAATAATTTTCTCCTTCGGCTTGTACCCCATCCTCCGCAAAAGAAAAATAATCCCACTCCCCCCTGGCGCAATTGACGATTATAGTTTTCAATTGCTTGTTCCATTTTCTGTAATGATGCATCTGTTAGCAAAGTGACCTCAAACCCCAAATCTTTTAAACTTTTTGCTATATCATTCGCATCGTTTATCGGATTTTTGAGTCTGCCAACTTCTTTATATTCAGCATTACCAATAATTAATGCCGTTCGTTCTGGCGCGTAGTTGTGGCTTTATTTTGAGCAAGAATATTTTTGATTTTACTTTTGTTGTAGCCATACACTCTATTTGTCCGCGACCGTTGTAGACGTGCTTTTATCGGTTGGGATGACAAAAAATAATGGGAATAGTAATGTTACTATTCCTAAATGTTTTAACAATAATAAACGATACATTTTTAGCTCGCAATAATTCTAATAGTAACAAGTATTTACTAGTATTTATATGGTATTGATAATAACACAAAAATCTATTTACTGTTTTAGAAGACATATTAACTTAATAGACAATACAGGAATGGTTCGCATATTTTTTACAATCAGTAACCCGATTGAAATCATCAGGTTATTAGCTGGATATCTACAACTACGAGCAGATATAAATTTATTCACTTATTCAATATTTGGAAATGGAATTGCTGTATTTCTACCTCTTCTAGAAGTAGTTGCGGGTGTAGAATTATTATTTATTGAATTATTAGGTGTAGAACCTGGTGCTGGAATGAAAATTGTAGGAGTAGGTTTTGGTTTTGGTTTGACTCTAACGTTAATTTCTTTAAATTCAGGTTCTAATTTACCATTTGTATCAATTACTTCTAGCTTATATTGAGTATCTTTGTAAATTGGAAATGACCCTTTTCCACTTTTTTGAAGATTACTTTGTAAACCTATAATATTAACTTTGATTTCTTTGCTGTCTCCGCGTACATCCCAAACCAAATTAATAGTTTCTCCTTCTTCAACTTCTATATTTGGTCCCCTGCTGCCGTTAATAGTGAATGTTTTAATACTAAATTGTTGAGGTGATACTTCTACAGCATTTCCAGCTTCTTTAGAACTATTTCTTTGAATCCCATTACTGAAAGCAGTTAGTGTATAAGTAAAAGTGCCCAACTCTTGATGCAGTACGGGAATACCTTTACATTCTAAAGCCTGTTCGTTTTTAACTTGTTCGCAATTTCCTTCAATGTCTTTGAGACTAAACTGGATTGGTTTTAATACTTTACCATCTCCTGTTTTTCCGGATATTTCTAATGTTTTGAGTAGAGTAGGATTTTGGATTTTCCAGTTAAATAATATATTTTCACCTTTAGTATACTTTTTATTAATAGCTCCAAAATTCAAAACTTCTGCAATTGGCTTTTCTTTAACTATAACTTCTATTGATTCTTTCTCTTGTTGAGTATATTTTCTTGAAAACGGTAAGACACCTTTACTGTACTGTGCTTGCAAATCAAAGGTATATTTTCCTATAATACCTTTTTTACCCATATTAATATTTGTACATTTTAAAGTATTTTGATTTGTATTACAAATTGATTCTAGCCCTTTATCTTTGAGATAATTATATTTTTCTATATCAGGTTCTTTTACATTTAAATCTAGTTTTTGCAATTGTTTATAGTTGCTGATTTCCCAGTTTAAACGTACTTCACCACCTTCTATAATCTCTAAGTTATTTGCAGTAAATCTCTGAATTTTTAAAGGTTCGGGATTTAATAATCGCCAAATAACAAATGCAATTACTCCAAAGAAGCCTAAAGCCAATAAAAGTAATAATAAAAACTGCCATATTGGACGAGATTTCCAGATTAAAGTTGCTTGATTTTGTCTATCTGCTAGGGGATAATTTTGTTTGTCTTCTAGGTCAACTTGAAAGTTAATAGTTCTTCCCCCACCAAGCCGAAAGTATTTTCCCACCAACCTCTAGGTTTTACTTTTAAATTAACTTCTGTTTCTCCTAATGGTAATAATTTTACTTCTGTAGGGTCAAAATTATATTTGCATATTTCATCTTCATCGCGACTTTTAGCATGAAATATCAGTTCTCGGATCAAATTACCTTGATTAATAATTGATAATATATATTGACCTGGACGATAACTAACTTGTCCTAAAATAGTTTTTAATTCGATATCTAAACGATAATTTGGGGAAATTCGGGTGTAAACTAAATCAAGTAAAACTAAATCTGGATGATTCTCCGAATGTAAGCGAATTGCAGGATTGTAGTTTCCTTCAAGTGCATCTATTGGTGGATGTAGCTGCAATAAAATTGTGGACTGGGATTTATTATTAAGTTCTAATGCATTAACTTCCGTTAATCCCGAACTTTCCAATCCCGTTTTGGGGTAATTTATGGTAAACCAGTTTTCGTCTAAATCCGGACAATTCAAGCGAAAACGGTCTACACGGTCGGAATTGTTGTTAACCTGTACTTCTAATTGTAAGGGTTCACCTGGTTTAAAAATCAGTGGTTTGTTGGGATTTGTACTAGGTTTAATAAAAAGTCGGGTCATTTAAACCAATTTTGGTTTGTTCTTTAAATAAAATCTTTATTTGAGATGGGCAATTTATAGGAGTATGCTGGGGATAATGTTCTGGTGCATCTATAACTAAGGTGTAGTCATAAGTTCCAGGGGAAGCATGAACAGGAATCGGTAATTCAAAGGTTATTTCATTACTACTTTGATTGGAACTAAGACTAATGCTCTCCCGTGGAGAATTAGACCAACCGATTAATTGCGTTAATTCTTCATCTATATTCAAGAAAAGATTAATTACAGCATCTTTTTCTCCATTATTAGTAACTACAACGTGCGGTAATTTTTATGGTATCACCCGGCATCCCAGATTGAAGTCCAGGAGGATTTATATTTATACTTAAAGGGTTTTGATTTGGAATATACATATATTAAATACTCACTCTTTTTTGATTTATTTGGATTGAATTATTCTGACTTGATTATTTATTTTGGCTTGATAATAACGCGGTGTATTTTTACTTGTTTATCTTCACCTCCAATTAATACTATTAAATTACCTTGAGTATTTGTTTCTAAATCAATACTGTTAATAGCTTTGGAATTTTCATAAATATTTTCACCTTTCTCGGTCTCGTCGAGCTTATATTTATCATCTAATTTCCAAACCATAACTCTTCCATCCCCACCACCGCTGACTAATAAACGCCCATTTTCACTAAATCCCAAACTATTTACACCAGCGACTTCTGAAGCTTTCCAACGGCTAATTAAGGAACAATTTAATTGATTTATTTGCTGCTTTTGAGTAAAATTATTGCTTAATTCCTTAAGACATTCATCTAAATTCCAAGTAGTAATATATCCAGCAGAATCGCCAGTAGCTAAGATATTTTGAGAAGTTAGAGCAGCTAATGCTCGAATATCATTTGATTCACCGCTTTTTTGTTGTATATATATCTGTTGAAATTCTGTCTCAAGCTCATTTGGATTCCAAGGTAATAAAATAAAAGTTGAATCGTTACCAGCAATAACTAAAGTTCCCCGATTAGTTGGAGTACGAATAAACTTTAGGGCTTTAATTTCAAATATTCGTTTTAATTTGTCGCTCAGATTGAGAATTTTTTGTGGCGCTCGCACTGGTTGCAGCATCAGGAGATTTATCGACCAAAACCATACTTTACCACTACCATGACCACTAAATAGGAAATCTGAATCGGGAGTAAATTCTAAATCAAATATTTGGTCATTTCCTTCTGAATCTCTTAATTCGGTGATAACTTTACCGGAATTGACATCCCTAAGTTGAATTAATCCTTTATCTAAACCAACTGCAACAATGTTATTATCCTTCGGAATAAAGCGTACAACTTTTGCACCAATATCGAAAATACTTAATAAACCTTTTTTCTGATGACTATTTCCACAAGCTGTAGTGTTGTTTTCTGTCGTCAGGATTTCCGGTTTTAATTTGCGATCGCGAACTTCCCAACGTCTGAGCGTACAATCATTAAATCCACTAATTGCTATATTTCCTACGCCATTTAAGTCAACCGAGTTAACGCTTTGTGTATGCATTACTGAATCTGGTTTCGGTAATGATAATATTCCAACAATGAGAGCAAGAACTGTTAACTGCAACCACAGAGGTATAATTGGTAAAACTTTCAGTTCTAAATTTTTTGTTGCTGGTTCTGTAGTACTACCCAAACGCTGCTCGGATAATTCTGCTTTAGCTTCAAGCTGTAGTTTTTTTCTGATTCCTACCCAATGACGTTTTGTTTTGATATCTAAAGTAATTTGATTTGTTTTTCCCACATCAAGATTCGCATTCTCAGGAATTTGCTGGAAACTACATTTACTCGCATCTTTACCCTGGAGTTGAATATTGATTTGCTGAATTAAATTACTGATATTTTTAAAGTTTAATTCAAAAGGTGCCGTATCAGATTTCCAATTAATTAACCATTGACGTTTTGCTGGAATTGTTTGTTGTGGATGGGGAATATCGAATTCGACGAAACCAAATGGTGATATTTCAATATTACCTTCAACGTTGCTAGGATAACTATTACTACCAACAGCTTCTACTTTAAAAGGATAGTTTTTACTCGGTGCTTTGTTTGCTGATGGTGCAATACATTGGAATATTACTTGTTTTTGACAACCAGCTGACAAAGAAAAGTGCTGTTGAGAATTGCTAATTAACCAACGCTCATCGATAACAAATGAAAGCGTTACTTCTGTAGATTGTTGACCATTATTACTCACATTTACTGGTATATCTACAGGATTACTTGCGTCTACATGAAACTGTTGGACTGGTAATTGTAAGTCTAAAGAATTGGGTTGATTATTACTTTGAATATTTAATCGTAGCAGTAACCGACGTTCTTGTCTTAACTGTACCGAAGAAACCTTAACTGTCAGATTCACAGTCCCAACAAATCCAGTAATCGGTGTGTCAAAAATAACTATTTGAAAATTAGTATTGCCACCAGAAGGTATCGCAGTAGGAAACTTCTGGCTTTTTGCGTACCATTTTTCCCATTT
>CAVRCI010000010.1:0-115591 GCA_963719495.1 uncultured Verrucomicrobiae bacterium | reverse complement strand
CCAAGTAGAGTTGCACGCCGACCCCGAGCTGTTTGAGGTTCGATAAACAGGCCACGTCATTGGCTTTAGCTCGGGTCCCGGACAGCATGGAAAAACTCAGCGCGGCGAGCGTGCCGACGATCGCGACGACGGCGAGAATTTCAATGAGGGTGAACGCGGATTGCCACGATCGGACGGGATGGGGGACTTTCATGGGGAAGTGCCCCCAACCTGCCGCCAAACGTGCGCCCTCTCAAAAGCTCGCTGACTTGACGTTGAGTGGTGATGGTTTGCAAACCTTGCGCCGCGGGAATGATTGCTGGTCGGATGGAGGCGTGACACGTCTTGAAAAGGAGCGAAGTCACATTCGTCAACGAGCGCTCTTGGCGCTTCGCCAATGTGCCTTTCGCGCTGAGAGTGAAGAGCGGGAAGCTTGATCGGCGTTGTCCCGTCACGCCGACTCGATCCCGCTTGCTTTTCGCGGGGCTGGGCGGTTCGGTTGCGTCTTGATGGTTTTTCGATCGAAATCGGCGGAGGTCTTTGTGCCGGGCGGTGCTCCGGTGGAGCGGACGACTCAGCTCGGGATCGGGGCGCATCAGGATGACTTGGAATTCATGGCGTTTTCGGGGATCGCGGAGTGCTTTCGGTCGGAGACGGAGTGGTTTGGGGGGGTGATCTGCACGGATGGGCGGGGGAGTTCGGCTCGTGGGCCGTATGCGGGGATCGATCCGGTGGCGTTGGGCGAGATTCGGATGGAGGAGCAGCGGCAAGCGGCTCGGATGGGGCGGTTTTCGTTTGTGGCGCAATTGGGGTATCCGAGCTCGGAGATCTCTCCACCGGGCGGGAGCGGGTTGGTGGAGGATCTCGTTTCGGTGATGGGGGAGGCGGGTGCGCGGGTGGTTCTCACGCACAATCCGGCGGATAAGCACGCAACGCACATCAACGTGCTGGTCGCGGTCCTGGCGGCAATCCGGGAGTTGCCGCCGGAGTCGCGGCCGGAGCGGTTGCTGGGGTGCGAGATGTGGCGGTCGCTGGATTGGTTGAGCGACGGGGAGAAGGTGGTGTTGGATTGCGGGGGGGCGGGGCACTTGGCGGCGGCGCTCAATGGGGTGTTCGATTCGCAGATTGCGGGGGGGAAGCGTTACGACCTCGCGGTGGCGGGGCGGCGGCGGGCGAACGCGACGCTGTTGGATTCACACTCGGGCGATGGGATGTCGGAGGTGGCTTACGCGATGGATCTCACGCCGCTGATCGGGGCGGAGACGGGGGATGTCGTGGATTTTGCGCTGACTATGATTGATCGGCTGCGGGCGGATGTTGAGGGGAAACTCAGAGCTGCTTTGTAATGCGGGTGAGGGATCGACCGCGGATTTCGCGGATTTACGCGGATAATACCGGGATGTTGATAGAAATTTATCCGCGTAAATCTGCGAAATCCGCGGTTCTAATTTAATTTATGGAAGTGATTATTTGTGAGAATTCGGGGTCGGCTTCGGCTTTGGTGGCGGGGCAGATTGCGGGGTTGATTCGGCGCAAGCCGGACGCGGTGTTGGGCCTGGCGACGGGGAGCACGCCGCTGGCGCTTTACGAGGAATTGATCACTCTGCACCGAGAGGAGGGGTTGGATTTTTCGCGGGTGAGCACGTTCAATCTCGACGAATACGTCGGGCTGTCGGCGGATCACGCGGGGTCGTATCACCACTTCATGTGGGAGAATCTCTTCCAACACGTGAACGTCGACGCGGAGCGGGTTCACATCCCGGACGGGGCGGTCGAGGGGCGCGGGATCGAACGGGAGTGCCGGAGATTCGAGGAGATGATCGAGGCGGCGGGGGGAATCGATTACCAGATCCTCGGCATCGGGACGGATGGGCACATTGGGTTCAACGAGCCGGGGTCGTCGCTGGCTTCGCGGACGCGGATCAAGACGCTGACGCAGCGGACGCGGGACGATAACGCGCGCTACTTCGCGGACGGGGAGGAGATGCCGCACCACGTGATCACGATGGGGATCGGAACGATCATGGAGGCGGGGGTGATCGCGTTGCTGGCCTTCGGCGAGGCGAAGGCGGCGGCGATCGCGGGAGCGGTCGAGGGGGCGGTGACGGCGAACAACCCGGCGTCCATTTTGCAAATGCACCCGGCGGCGCGGATCTTCGTGGACGACGCGGCGGCGGCGGGGTTGGAGCGGGCGGAGTATTATCGCTGGGTTTGGGAGAACAAGCCGGATTGGCAGGTGGGGTGAGCTTGGCGGGATTGGTGACTGGTGAATGGTGAATGGTGAATGGTGAATGGTGGGATGCGGATGGCTCTCTCGCTTCGCTCGATTTGCCTGATGCGGAGGCGGGACGCCTCCGCTGGCACGCGGGGACGCGTGCGATCCCCATGATTTTATGAGGCGGTGGGTTTGGCGGTTGTTGGTGGTGGCTTTGGTGGGGCTGCTGGTGGTGGTCGGGGTGCTCGTTTACGCGACGTGGCACCTGGATTTTGTGGCGGAGTGGGCGGTGGAGCGGGTTTTTCCGGGCGTGGACGTGCGGATGAAGTCGCTGCGGGCGGCGTCGTTCTCGGAACTGGATGTGCGGGAGCTGGAGCTGCGGTCGAAGGCGACAGACGAGTTGTTGCTGAGGTTGGATGGGGGATCGGTCGGGTTTCAGTTTGCGGATTTGGTCGGCTGGCGGTTGGAGGAGGTTCGGCTGAAGAATCCGAGCTTGCGGGTGTCGCCGGGGTTGGGGAAGGCGCTGGGGATCGGTGGTGAAGATGGGGGGAGAGGGGGAGAGGGGGAGCCGGGTGAAGCGGCGGCGGCTTGGGGGATCGGGCGCGTTGTCATCGAGAACGGGACGCTGACCGTGGCTTCATTCTTCGACCGGACTCCGACGGTGACGATGAAGTTGTCGGCGGATTGGAAGAATTTCGGAATCGGTGGCAATGCCGGCGACGTGCCGCACGAATTGGCGATCTCGGACGTGGCGGTGCGGCGGGGGGACGCGGATCCGTTTTTGCGGTTGGACGCGGCGGTGGTGGGGTTCACGACGGCGGGGTTGTTTACGGGTCGGCGGGTGGAGTCCCTTGATCTGGCTGGTGGGGAATTGCGGCTGCCGAGTGATTGGGCGGCGATGGTGCCGGAGGCGGGCGGTGGCGATGGCGATGCGGCGAGCCCGGAGGAGGGGGGCGACGCGAAGGCTGGTTGGTCGGTGGGTGCGCTGGATCTCGAGGATTTTTCGGTGGCCGTGGGGCCGGCGGAGTTCCTGGCTTCGGCGAAATTACGGGAGGTGGCGATGGGGAATGGGACGGACGTGCAGCGGGTGGAGCTGCGCAAGGTGCGGGTGGCGGGAGCGGACGGGGAGGCGCTGGTGACGGCGAACCGGGCGGTGGCGGAGTTCACGGTGGCGGGGGCGATGGACCAGGAGGTGAAGTCGGTTCGTTTGGGGAATCCCAGCGTGAGATTACGGCCGGGAGCGTTTGCGGGAGAGTCCGAGTCGGTGGATGCCGGTAAGAACGACGGAGCGGAAGAGGGAACGTGGGCGACTTGGAAGGTCGGTCGATTGTTTTCGGATTACGGGGAGGTGCGGCTGGTGGGGATGGGTGGGAAAATTCCGGAGATGTCGGCGAAGGTGGCGTTCGATCTGAAAGACTTGGGGACGACGGAGGAGGTGATCGGGACGCTGCACGCGGTAACGGTGTGGGACGTGCTGGCTCGGACGGACGGGGCGGTGGGGCCGTTTCTCACTCTGGATCTGGCGAAGGTGGGCTTTTCGGTGGCGGGACTGATGCGGGACAAAGTGGTGGCGAGCGTGACGGTGGATGGTGGGGAGCTGACGATCGGGGAGCAGTTGAGGGGATTGCTTGGTGAAGAGGGCGAGAGTGCGGGAGGGGAAGAGGGGGAGACTGGAGGTGAAGACAATAAGCCTTGGACGATCGGCGCGCTGAATTTGGAAAATTTGCGGACGAAGCTCGAGGACGAGCGGGTCGACGTGACGGACGTGGATTTTACGATCAATTCGGCGTTCAAAAACGTGGCGATCGGAGCGGCTCGTGACGGGCTGGCGGAGGAGGTGCAGACGGTGGAATTCGCGAATCTCGAGATTCGGTCGCCGCTGGACCCGGCGGCGAAGATTGTGACGCTGCGGAGTGTGTTCGTTCGGTTCACTCTGAGTGGGCTGGCGAATCAGCGGGTGCGGGAGGTTGTGATACTGCGACCGACGATTTTTTTGAGTCAGGATCTCTTCGTCTACATGGAGGCGGCGACGGGGGGTGGTGAAGAGGGCGGGATGGCGGGAGGGGGAGAGGGGAGCACCGGAGCCGGGGACGGCTCGGGGCAGACGGCTTTGGCTCTGCGAAGTCGCCCGGAGGGTGAGACGAGCGGGAGCGAGCGAATCAACACGGTTGCGCCTTCGGCACCGGGGTGGGGGATCGACCGGCTGGACGTGAAATACGGGTCGCTGGTGATCGGGAGTGGGGGGCGGTCGGACGTCGGGTTGCCGTTGGAATTCGAGACGCTGGCGGAGAACGTCGAGTTCGACAACCTGGCGGCGCTCAAGTTGCAGGCGGCGCTGCGGATCCCGAAGCAGAGTTACGTTTTCAATTCCTACCAACTCGAATTGCAGGACGTGGAGGGCGATTTGCAATTCAGTTACCCGCCGGAGTCGGGCGTGAAAAACGTCGTGCAGAAACTCGACATCGACGAGATCAAGTGGCGGCAATACGAGGCCGGCGAGGCGTGGGTGGCGGTGACGTTCGACGAGACGGGGATCAACGGCGAGTTCGGCGCGGAGGCTTACGCGGGTTACGTGAACGGCGGGTTCAGCTTTTTCTTTCAGACGGATTCGCCGTGGATCGGGTGGGTGGCGGGGACGGCGGTGGATACGAAAACTCTGACCGGCATTCTGTCGCCGGAGAATTTTTCGCTCACGGGGCCGGTCGATTTCGAGGTGCAGGTGGATGCGTTCAGCAAGGCGATCGACCGGGTGCGCGGGAAGTTTTCGCTGACCGAACCGGGGAAATTACGAATCGGAAAGCTCGACGATTTGCTGGAAAATCTGTCGCCGGATTGGGGATCGGTGAAGCGGAGTCTGACGACGATCGGGTTGGAGACGTTAAGAGATTTTGACTACGCGGACGCGAAAGGTGATTTCTGGTTCGTGCAATCGCAGGGAATTCTCAAACTTGATCTCGCCGGGCCGGATGGGTCCCGGAAGTTCGAGGTGGCGTTGCACGAGGGTGGGGACGCGGGCGGGCGCTGGTCGGTGGGGGAGCTGGGTCCAAAACCGTGAAGGCTTTCGTGTTGGTCGCGTTTTTGGTCGTAGGGTTGAGCGGGTGTTCGTTGCCGCAGATCGATTTGGGGACCTCGGAGCCGATCAAGGTGGACATCAACATGCGGCTCGACGTGTATCAATACGACGAGGGGACGAAGAAGCCGCCGACCGAGGCGACGCCGACCGCCGCCGCGGCGAGCGGGGATGTGGCGGAGGGGACGGCGGATCGGGCGGCGGACGTGCAGGTGTTTAAGAATAGCCGGTTGGTCGGGGAGGGTGCGGATGGGTTGCTGGCGATCCTGGCGGAAACGACGGGGGAGAACGGAGATTTCGTGCGGGATACGGTGCGGGCGGAGAACGCGGCGCGGATGCGGCTGATGAAGGGCGTGGCGGAGAAGGAGAAACGGCCGCTGCCGGAGGTGCAGGGCGATTACGCGGAGCTGTGGCGGAACCGGTCGTTTTCGGGGGAATGGGTTCAGGTGAAGGGCGAGGGCGGGGAGCTGGAGTGGATGCAGAAGGCGGAATGATGGGATTTCGGATTTCGGATTTCGGATTTCGGATTGGCGTTGTGGCGGCGTTGGGGGTGGCTTCGGTGGCTCTTGGACGGGCGGAGGATTTGGATCTGACTTACTCGAAGGCGATTCAGATGGCGCTGGGGAAGAATTTTCGGATTCAGGTCGAGGCCTACAATCCGAAGATCGCGAAGGCTCGGACGCTGAACGAGGAGGGGGTGTTCGATCCGACTTTGGAGCTGGGGTATTCGTATGAAGAGAGTCGGCGGGATCTGACCTCCTTGGATCCGACGTTTGACTCGGCGGCGCCGGGGCGGAGTGGGCAGGCGCGGTTTGCGCGGGAGAGCGGGACGGAGGCGCGGGCTTCGATCGCGGGGCTGACGCCGCTGGGAACGCGTTACGCCGTGGGGGCGAACGTCAATCGGGATACGGATACGCGGAGCGCGATCGATCAGCGTTACCAGACGTTTGTGGGGGGATCGATTACGCAGCCTTTGCTGCGGGGCTTTGGGACGGACGTGAACCTGGCGCAGATCCGGATCGCGCGGGCGGATCAGGCGATTTCGGCTTGGGAGTTGCGTCAGAGTCTGATCGACGTGGTGACGGACACGGCGTTGGTTTACAACGACCTGTTCTTTTCGATCCAGAATCTGGCGGTGCAGATCCGGTCGCGGGATTTGGCGGCGCAATTGTTGCGGGACAACGAGAAGCGGGCGGAGATCGGCGTGATGTCGCCGCTGGACGTCGTGCAGGCGCAGTCGGACGTGGCGCAGCGGGAGGAGCGGGTGCTGGTGGCGGAGCGGTCGGTGGCGGATAATCAGAATTTCCTGAAGCAGCTCGTGACGGACGAGGTGGCGGACGTGCTGGACGTGCCGGTGCGGATCGCGCCGCCACCGTTCGAGCGGGAGGTGACGGTGAACTTGGACGCGGGGCTGGAGCGGGCTTTCGAGATCCGGCCGGATTACCGTCAGGCTCTGCTCGATCTGCAGAAGCGGAACATCAACGTGGTTTTCAATCGGAACCAGGCTTTGCCGCGACTCGACCTGGTGGCGAGCCTGGGGCTGAACGGGATCGAGACGGAGATCGGCGAGAGCGTGTCGCAGTTGACGGTGCCGAGCGATTTGCGCGGGAGCGTGGGGGCGAATTTTAGTCTACCGATTCCGAACCGGGAGGCCCGGGGTCAGTTGCAGGTGTCGAAGCTGGAGGTGGCGCGAGGGTTGGTTTCGTTGAAGCAGTTGGAGCAATCGATCTACGTCGAAGCGGACAACGCGGCGGGGCAGATCGAGACGACGCGGAAGCGGATCGACACGACGCGGGCGGCGCGGGTGTTTGCGGAGCGGACGTTGGAGGCGGGGCAAGCGAGGTTGGCCTCGGGGACGGCGACGACGTTCAAGGTGCTGGAGTTTCAGAGCGACCTGGCGACCGCCGAGGTGAACGAGGTGCGGGCGCTGACGGATCACCAGAAGGCGATCGCGGAGTATGGGCGGACGGTGGGAACGACGCTGGAGGCAAACTTCATCTCGTTGGAATGACCGCTGAGAGGATGGGTGAGAATACGAATACGTTTTTAACCGCAGATTTCGCAGATTTGACTTCGTCGGTCTCCACTTCGTTCCGGCTCGCAGAGGGATGGATCCGGCTCCCGCTGGCGCGGGTCGGCGGGATTTTTTTTGAACAGAAGGTCGCCAAGACCGCAAAGGAGGGAAGAATACGATGCCTGAATTAGCTGAAGTGGATCACGCGCGGCGTCTTTGGGACGTGGGGTTGGGGGAGAATGTGGTGGAGGTGCTGGTGCCCAAGCCGACGGTGCGGGTGCTGAGGGGGACGAACGTGGATGCGCTGACGGATGGCTTGACCGGGCAGGTGATCGGGGATTCGGAAGCGAGTGGGAAGCAGATGGTTTTTCGCTTTGGGCGGAAGCGGGATCGGTGGTTGGGGGTGCATCTGGGGATGCGGGGGCGGTTGCGGGTGGATCCGGTTGGGGTGGAGCCCGAGAAACACGATTATTTGTTGTTGCGGCAGAAAGGGCGCGTGCTCGTTTTTAACGATCAGCGCGTTTTTGGGCGGTTGCTCTATTGGCAAGGGAAGGGGGAGCCGGAGTGGTGGGCGAAGTTGCCGCCTTCGGTTTTCTCGGAGGCTTTTTCGCGCGAGGCGGTGGGGGATTTTTTAAAACGGCGGGCGCGGACGCCGTTGAAGCCGTTGTTGCTGATGCAGGAGCGGTTTCCGGGGGTGGGGAACTGGATGGCGGACGAGATTCTCTGGCGGGCGAGGCTGCACCCGCGACGGTTGTCGGGGGATCTTTCGGACAAGGAGGCGACGCTGCTTTGGAAGACGACGCGGGACGTTTGCGTGAAGTCGATCGAGCAGATCGATGACGATTGGCGGTATCCGCGGTCATGGCTTTTTTCGCACCGGTGGACGGACGGGGGGACGTGTCCGCGCTGCAAGGGTGGGCTGGAGCGCGCAGTGATCGGGGGGCGGCGGACTTGCTGGTGCCCGGGGTGTCAGGGTGAGGGGGGGCGTTTACGCCTGTGATTGGTGACGGGTGAATGGTGAATGGTGGGGTGAACGCCGGAGCCCGGAGGGCGAGACGAGCGGGAGCGGGCGAGTCGATGGTGGGTGAGCGTGGTTGGTGCGTTCGGGGGTCTTGGGCGGGGAGTTACGGCTCGGCGGGAGCCTCGCCCTCCGGGGGGGTGGGTGGCGGGGATGCCCTTCACGGTGATCACGTCTCGACGGAAGTGGAGTGCGCGCCGCGGTTTGCCCAATACCGGGAATTTTTGGCGGAGTTGGGACGCTCGGTGGAGCACGTAATCGGGAACCATGACCTGGCCGGTGCGGCCCCGAAAGGGGATGGCGAGGCGGCGGAGGACCCGCGGGCCATGGCGCGGCGGGAACTGGGGATCGCGGACGATTATCGGACTTTCGACGTGGGGGACCATCGGTTCGTCGTGCTGGATTCGGTCGAGCTGACGGGTGGGGAGAAGGTGTATTGGGGGTTCGTGGGGGCGGAGCAATTGGAGTGGCTGCGCGGGGTGGTGGAGGGGTCGGAGCGGGATCAGGTGTTCCGTGGTGGCGACGCACGTTCTGTTCCGGACGACATTTCTCCAACGTAAGGAGAACCCCGGCGCGGGGTTGCCTGAGAATCTCGTCGTGGCGAATGCGAACGAGGTGCTGGCGGTCTTCGAGGGAAGGAAACTTCCGGTGGTGCTGCAGGGTCACCTGCATTCCAACGAGGTGATCGATTGGGCGGGGAGGAGATTCGTGATGGGTAGCGCGATCAGTGGCGGGTGGTGGCGGGGGCCGAATCTGGAGACGAGCTTCGGGTTTGGGGTGTTGGAGATCGCGGACGGGCGGATTGATTGGGAGTATCGGTCCTACGGTTGGCCAGCTTGAGGATCGTCCCCGTCCTGGAGAGATTCGGAGGCCGTCTCGTCGGCGGGTGGCGCGAAGAGAGCGTGGCGCATGGCGCGGTAGACGTCGGTGTTGTCGAAGCAGCCGGTGACGAGGTCGGCGTGGGCACCGGCGGCGCGGACGAGGATGCCGCCGGAGGTGTCGTCGAGGGAACCCCAGGTGACAACGAAGGGATGTTCGACGCCGGCGCGATCCGGGGCGGAGATGAAGGGCTGGCCGTCGGCTGTGAGGCTGTAGGGGGCGGCGTTGCGGTCGCGGCCGTTTTTCGCGATCGCGAGGCTGGTCTCGCTGTCGGAGATGCCGATGACGTCCATGCCACCGGCTTCGCTGTCGGCGGTGGTGATGAAGAGCGTGTCGGGATGGGTCTCGAGAAAGTCGAGCGCGAGGCCGATGGTCTCGTCGGCGCGGCGGAGGGCTTCGAACGTCCCGGGAGCATTGTTGTTGTTGCCGAAGTTGTCGGAACCCTCCTCTTCGACGACGAGGAAGAATTCGTCGTCGCCGAGGAGTTCGAGAGCTTTGGCGGTCATCTGGGCGAGCGTCGGGGTGCTGGGTTCGTAGAGCGGCAGACCGGCGGTGGTGAGTTCGGGTTGGGGTTTGTCGTTGAACGTGTGGCCGGAGGCGAAGACCCCGAGAAGGCGGGGAGTGTCGGCGGGAACGGCGGCGAGTTCCTCGGCATCGTAGACGACCGTGTAGCCGAGTTCGGCGGCCCGGGCGATGAGGTCGAGTTGGTCGGGGCGTTTGCCGGGGCCGTGGTGCCCCGGGTTTCCGGCGGGCAGGAGCCATTCTTCGCCGCCGCTGAGGATGACGTCGGCCCCGCTCTCGATGATTTGGCTCGCGATGGAGGCGTATTCGTCGCGCTTTGCGGCGGAGGCGAGGAAGGCGGCGGTCCCGGGTTCGATGATGCTGCCGGAATTGACGACGCCGACGCGGATGCCCTGACGTTCGGCCTCCTGCATGAGGCTGAGCGGCTGGCCTCCTGCGGAGACCGGCGGCTGGGCGGACGTGCCGTCGCTGCCGAAGCCGGCGCGGGGGACCTTGACCCCGTAGGCGTGGACGGTCGCGCCGCCGTTGGATGTCCCGGTGAGAGAGTCGGTCAGGTGGCCGCGGTAGACGGCGATGTGGCGAAGTCGGTCCCACTGGAGGTTGCCGTCGGGGCCTTCGAAAAGCATACGGGCGGCCTGCCAGTGGGCGACGCCGGCACCGTCGGGGTGGAGGAAAATGACGCTGGCCGCGGGGGCGGAGGTGGCGGCCAGGGCGAGCAGGGCGGTGACGAGAAAGCGCATGTTGGGAGCGAACGAACTCCGGAACGCGAACGCAACCTTGTTCGGGTGAAGATATTGTCGGAACCATGGTGATTCTTGCGGAGGCGGGCCGATGGGCGCATCACTTTGGAATGCGAAGTTTTCGAGAAGAATTGTGGTTCGAGGTTTCAACGAGGCGGGAGATGCGGAACATCACGCCGGAGGTGAATCGGTGCCTGCGGGCGAGCGGGATTCAGGAGGGACTGTGTCTGGTGAACGCGATGCACATCACGGCCAGTGTCTTCATCAACGATGATGAATCGGGCTTGCACGAGGACTTCGAACGGTGGCTGGAAGATCTGGCTCCAGAGAAACCGCACTCGCAGTATCTCCACAACCGGACGGGCGAGGATAACGCCGACGCCCACCTGAAGCGGACGATCATGGGACGCGAGGTCGTGGTGGCGGTGACGGACGGTGAACTCGACTTCGGGCCGTGGGAGCAGATTTTCTACGCGGAATTCGACGGGCTGCGGCGGAAGCGGGTGCTGGTCAAAATTGTCGGCGATTGAAGTCCCTAAATGTGGCAGGGTGGGCGAATGAAATGGATCGTGCTGACACTCGGGCTAATGGTTTCCAATCTGTCGGCGGCGTCCGTTTTGCTGGTCCTTTCGAATCACGGAGAACTCGGGGAGACCGGGAAGCGAACGGGATTTTATCTGTCCGAGGCGGCGCATCCTTTGGAGGTGTTTCGGGATGCGGGGTTCGACGTTGTGTTGGCGAGTCCGGCGGGTGGATTTGCGCCGGTGGATCCGAAGAGTTTGGAATTGGAGGACGAAGCGAATGCGGCGTTCTGGAAGGAATTTGGCGGTGAGGTCGATGGGGTGGAGGGTGTCGAGAAAACGGTGAGGCTGGCGGACGTGACGGCGGGTGATTTCGATGCCGTGTTCTTCGCGGGCGGTCACGGGACAATGTGGGATTTTCCGGATTCGGCGGCGGTGAAGATGGCGATCCGTGAGGTGTGGGAATCGGATGGCTTGGTGGCAGCGGTTTGTCACGGGCCGGCGGCGCTGGTGGACGTGAAGTTGGCGAACGGAGAGGCGCTGGTGAAGGGGAAGCAGGTCGCGGCTTTTACAAACGCGGAGGAGGCGGCGGTGGGGTTGACGGACGAGATGCCATTTTTGCTCGAGGATCGGTTGACGGAATTGGGTGCCGAGGTCGTGACGGCGGAGAATTTCTCGGAGAATGTCGTGGTCGATGACCGCTTGATCACCGGGCAAAATCCGGCGTCGGCGCGAGGAGCGGCTCAGCGGGTGATGGGCGAGATCCTGGCGCGGCAGGAATAGACGGTGGGCAGCTATGGCAGGACTTGAATGCCCTCCGTGAACTTCATTGGCCGCCAGAAACGTTCGGCGAGCGGTTGGGCTGTGGCAGCATAGGGGTTAACCTGAGAGGACTTGGGGCCTACCCCCTGAGAAAGCACCCCCCTGATTTAGGGAATAGGTGAGGTTTTCGTTTCGCTGCATTCTCGCTGCAATGAATTACGCGATTGATGAGATCGGAATGAGTTTGCAAGAGGCGGTCCCGCTCACACCCCGGGAGTTGGAAGTGATGAATGGATTTGTGAGCGATCTCCGTGATGCGGAAATCGCGGCGCAATTGGGAATCAGCCGACGAACGGTAAATCGAGACGCGGAAAACGTATTGGGCAAATTTAATGTTCGAACCCGCGCCGGAGCGGTTGCTCGTTGGTTGCTCGCTGCCAGGGCCCCCGAAAACTGGTCCGTTTTTTATGAGAGGATTTTCCGGGTAGGAAAGGAGAATCCAGATGAAAAAGACGAGAAGAACGACAGAGCAAATCATTCGGATCCTTCGCGAGAGCGAGGGAATGAATGTTGATGAGATCACCCGCAAGCACGAGATCAGCGCAGCGACGTATCACCGCTGGAAGGCCAAGTATGGAGGGATGGGTATCAAGGAGGCCCAGCGACTCCGGGATTTGGAAAAGGAGAATGGGGAACTCAAAAAGATGCTGGCCGATCAGATGCTCAAAGCGCGGGCCTTGGAGATTGTTTTGGAAAAAAACCTCTGAGCCCGGAGCGAGGCCGTCGAATGAGCGAGAAGGTTCAAGCGACGTTGTCGTGTTCCGGGCGATCGGTTAGCCGGTGGCTGGGCCTGCATCGCAGCACGCTGCGATACACTCCCAAGCCCGTGCCAGAGAAGAAAAAGCTCTTGGAAGCAGAGATCGTGAAAATGTCCAAAACCTACGCGTTTTTCGGCTACCGCAAGGTCACGCGCAAGCTCGTCGAACAGGGCTGGTCAGTGGGCAAGAAGCTGGTCCAGCGCGTGCGTCGGGAGGAAGGACTTGAAGTGCCGCCGCCCAAACCGCGTCGACGCCGGAAAGGTCTGTCTACCGGCCTGCCGCAAGAAGCCAAGCACCGCAACCACGTGTGGGCTTGGGACTTCGTCAGCGATCACACCGTTCGCGGAGGCAAGCTTCGCGTCTTCAATCTCATTGATGAGTTTACCAAGGAGTGCCACTGCATCCACTCGGACCGAGCGATCAAGGCCGTGGACGTCCTGGCCGTGCTCGAGGAGGCGATCAAGGAGCACGGTGCGCCAGAGTATATCCGCTCGGACAACGGACCGGAGTTCATAGCCAAAGCGATCCAAAACTGGCTCAAAGCAAGGAACATCAAGACGATCTACATCGATCCAGGATGCCCTTGGCAGAACGGCTATGTGGAAAGCTTCAACGATAAGTTCCGACGTGAGTGCCTCAATCGCGAACTGATCTATACGCTGAGCGAATCGCGGGTGATCTTCGCCGATTACAAACACCTCCATAATTACGAGAGACCGCATCGCTCTCTGGGCTTGCTCACGCCCAAGGCGTATGCCAAAGAAATCGCCGACCTCGGTGGTTCCGGTCGGGCTACGCCCTCCCTCCACCACCGAGGTCATCAACCACAACAAACACCACAAACCAACGGAGATAGACCGCTGGGAAATCTCTCACTCTAGGAGTCTGTCGGACTTAGAAAAGCCGACGCTCCAGAATGGCGTATATGGCATTTTGATTTTCTCTGAGACATCCGGCGGTGGGCAAAAACGATCAATTTCGTTCGTTTTGGCCCGAAATCGCCTAAGCCCGACAGGCTGCTAGGTGGACCAAATCGGTGGGCTCAGGCAGATTGTCTCTCGAAAGCCCTGACGCACAGTTCGAATGAGGCACTCTCAGAACGAGTCGGCATTTCAGTTGAGAGTTTTAGGTCGTCAGATAACAGGTTTCGGCAGGTGACCGAGCTGAGAAGCATCAACTCGCCGGGGGCACCGGCAGAAGACGAGTTCGATGAGACCGCCGACCACTATTTACTTGATATTGACGGAGAGACAGTTGCATCGATGCGAGTGAATCAAGCCCGTGCAGGTCGTCTCGATTGCGAGGAATTTTATCCGCACACTTATTTGGAATTGTTCCGCGAATGGATCGGATCCGCTTCTCGTCTTACCAAATCAAGGGAATTTCGGGGGAGAGTTGCAGAAACGTATCGGTTCTTCGAAGCGGTTTGGCGCGATCAGTATTTCAAAGGAATGAGAGTCGATTTGATCAATGTTCATCGTCCGATGATACCGTTTTACATGAGGATCGGATATCAAATGGTGCCTCATTCACGCTTTTCCCATCCGCGATTGGGAACAGATTCCTTCGTTATGGTCTTACTGGCGGACTATCAAGGGACTGCTCGGATCTCCCAGGCGTTTTCGGCGGCCTACGACCCGGTTCTCCCTCGGGTCCTTCAGTCGCAGCTCACTCACTGTGATTGCGAACTGGAGTCGTACGCAATGGGGGAAAAGTTTATTTGCCCGAATCGTCAGTCGAACTGATTTCGACACGTAGAAATGGTGTTGGGGTTCGCCTACTGGAGTTAATGAGTTGCGAGTCGAGATATCCGAGTGGTGACTCGGAGATCATGAAACTCACGCCGCGAGAGCAGGAGGTGATTGTCGGGATGATCCGGGACCAACGGGACGCGGAGATCTCCGAGCGGTTGGGGATCAGTCGACGAACTGTCAATCATCACGCAGAAAATATTCTCAAGAAGCTGGGGGTTAGGACGCGGGCGGGGGCCGTGGCGCGGTGGTTGCGGGCGGAGGGGGTGGTCGTGGAGAATAGGACGCCGATGGGTGAACAATCGAACGGGGGTTCGTGAGGTGGGGCGGTCCGGGTGGGGTTGCGGTTGGAATGGAGGAATCCGATGGTGATGGGAGCCTCTGGCTTGCGGGAGGTGCGGGTGATTCTTGCAAGCTGGAAGCTTGCGCTAGTCTTGATGCGGCAAACCGTCGCGGGTGGCGAGGAGGAGGGCGATGCGGTTTTCCAAGCCGAGTTTGTGGAGGACGGCGTCGACGTGCTTTTCGACGGTGCGCGGTGAAATGGCGAGGATCACGGCGATTTCAGGGTTGGATCAGCAATGTCCGCGGAACTGATTCCGGTCGAAGAGCCGCTGCGGACTATCGGGAAGAACGCCCTTTAGGTTTGGCAGAGTCTTCGGAGTAGTGCGGCTAACTCGGGCTTGTCCATTTGCTTTTCGGCCACGGCGATCATCGCCGCGTGAAGGGGAAGGGAGTCGAAGTCGGTGGAGATGCCGTTCACCTCCAGAAACATCAGGGCGGCGGCTACGGCGGTTCGTTTGTTTCCATCGAAGCACGCCTGGGCTTGGGCGAGGTGGAACGCGTAGGCCGCCGCGACATCAAAAAGATCAGCTTCGGTGTAGAAGTAGATCTGTTGCGGATGCAGGGCCGCACTTTCGAGAAGGGCGGAGTCCCGGATGCCATCGGCCCCGCCGAAGCGGTCGATGGAGAGCCGGTGCAGCCGTCTGATTTGCTCGAAGGAGAGAAACAGCGGCTCGCTCACGAGGCGAGCTTGCGCATGAGCGAGGCGTGTCGGTCAAAAATCCGCTCGGCGGTTTCCTCGACCTGTCGATCATCGGCGTATCGGACGGCAGGCGCGGCATCGCACTGGCGCAGAAACGCGGCGACCCGCGCACGTTCCTCGGTCGGCATGACTTTGATTTCGCTGATCACCTCGGTAGCCGTCATGGGGGCAATCTAGCCCGAAGGAGGCGGTCGGGGCAAGTGGGGTGTTGGCTGGGATTACGCGGAAGCGATGGTCGCGCGCAGGGAGCCGGGTGGGTGATCCCGCCGCGGGCGCGGGCCGCTTGCTGGAGTTGATGACTTTCCGAGTGGAACTATTCTCGTATCGAGGTGCGAGGGGACGTCTCGTTCGCGCAGATGAATTCGAACGTGGGGACGAGACGTCCCCACCCCCCTTTGTTGGGGCAGCGTGGGGGGGGTGGACCTTTGGATGGTCGGCGGGTGGCGGGAAATTAAGGTGGCGCAAGCCTCTAGCTTGCGGGATGCGGCGATGGTGGTTGCAAGCTGGAAGCTTGCGCTACCTTTGATGCGGATTTCCTAGGCTGGAAGCCCATGCCACGTGGATTTGGCATCCTGCCGGAAGGGCAGTCAGTGAGGAGAAGTTGGGCGCGAAAGTCCGGTGGAAAACCTTTCTTTGCAGGATTGTTGCCTTTTTGACTTTCCGCATCGTTTCTCCGGGATATACCCTCGGGCAACATCGGTTGGACCATGCGGCAATATGACGAGACAACCGTGCGACGGGTGATCGGGATGTTTGTCCGGGTGGCGGCGATGCCGCCGGATTTCGCGGCTCGGAAGGGTGCCTTACTCGACGAGCTGTGTGAGTTGACGAGTTCTCACGGGTGGTGGTGGAGATCCACGACAATTGGCGTGGGGCCGCCGAGCGAGGAATTGCACGGTGGCGTTGTTTTGTTGGATGGCCGCGGACCGAGCTTGCGCTTGGCTCGGCTGGTTGAGGGTGGAAAGAGTGAGATCGGGCTGGGACGTCTGGCGGGAGAGCCGGATTACAAGGAACAGGAGTCGCGGTTGGCGGAGATGGTGCTCGGGGAGGTGGCGATGTTGCACTGGCGGACGGATCGGGTGGAAATCACGGTACTCGAAAAAAAGCGGGCGATGTATCCGCGGGAACGGGAGGCGCTGGAGCTTCTCGTCCACGGGCTGCCGCGGAAGGGAATAGCAGATCGTATGAACGTGTCGACGGGTACGCTGGCGGGTTACGTGCGGCAGGTGTTCAGCCGGTTTGGCGTGAGGAATCAGGCGGAACTGGTGCGGCTGGTGGCGCGGGAGGCGCGCTCCGCTAACACGAAATGAAGAATGAGGAATGAGAAATGCGGAATGTGAAAGACCGAGTGGCGAATCGAAAATGGAGAATCGAAAATCGAAAATGGCGAAGCTGCCCGAGGACGATGTTTTGGGGATTGTGCGATTGTTGGGCGGGGTGTGCGGGCTGACGGGTGGGGTGCTGGAGCGGAAGCGGTATTTGCTGGACGGGCTGGGGGACCTCGTTTCGGCGGACTATCTGGGCTGGGTGCTGGCGGCGGCGGTGGTGCCGGGGGAACGACCGATCTACGTGGGATTTGAAACGAGGGGATTTTCGGAGGAGCAACTGGGGAAATTTTTGCAAATTCAATCGCATCCCTCGCTGGCGATGTATTCCGAGCCGATGATGAGGGCACTCGAGGAGACGGGTGCCCAGGTGACCCGGAACGTGCACGACATTTGTGACTACGCGGAGTTCGAACGCTCGGAGTGGGGGCAAATGTGGGAGGAGGCAGACATCCTGCCTCGCTGCATCGCGCACCGCCCGTTGGCGGATGGCGGGGTGAGCGGGATCGGGTGCTACCGGCGGCGGGGGAGGCCTTTGTTCACGAAGCGGGAGGGGAACATCGTGCATCTCCTGCTCTCGGAGATTCCGTGGCTGCACGAGATGGGCTGGCCGGAGGATCGGGGGGCGACGGTGCCGGATCTGTCTCCGCAGTGCTGGCTGGTGCACGAAATGATGCTGCAAGGCTTCGACCGGGGACGGATCGCGGAGCACCTCGGCCTGTCGGAACACACGGTCGGAGATTACGTCAAAGCGCTGTATGAGCATTTTGGCGTGGGATCTCAGGCGGCACTGATGGCGAGATTCTTTGTGGGGAATGAGAAATTTGAAATGAGGAATGCGAAATGAAGAGTGGGGAGATGACGTTGGCGGAGGAGGATGTGCGGGCGATCGTGCGGTTGCTGGGGGTGGTATGTGGCATTGCGGGGGTGGAGGCGATGCGGGCGCGGTTGATGGACGGAGTGATGGAGTTGACGGGGACGCGGGCGTGGGTCTGGACGCTGTGTGCGAAGATGGAGCCGGGGAAGCTGCCAGTTTATGCGGGATACCAGCAGGGAGGGTTCGACGAGGCGGCGTTCGAGAAATTCATGAAAATCCAGACGCACCCGGACATGGCGGCGTTGACGGCACCCTACGCGGCGGCGCTGGCGGAGAGCACGACGCCACAGGTGACCCGCTCGTTGCAGCAACTCGTGACGCGCGGGGAGTTCGAGGCAACGGCGGTCAACGAGCTGTGGATCGATTGCGGATTCCAGCCGCGTTTGCTGACTTGCCGGAACGTGGGGGGGGCCGCTTGGGCCGGGTTTGCGCTGTATCGACATCCGGACGAGCCGTTGTTGACGGATCGGGAGGCGTTGATCGGGCACGTGGTGGCGACGGAGATCTCGTGGCTCTTCGAGATGGGCTGGCCGGAGGACCGGGGGGCAATGGTGCCGGACCTGTCGCCTCGCTGCTGGCTGGTGCACGAGATGATCCTGCAGGGTTACGAAGATGGCCGGATCGCGGAGGTCCTGGGGATCTCGGAGCACACGGTGCGGGACTACGTGAAGACGATCTTCCGACACTTTGGCGTGAACTCGCGGGCGGAGGTGGTGGCGCGGTTTTTCGTGGGTGACGGCGGGGATCGGTGATTTTTATGGAGATCGGCGTGAGGACGCCTTGGGTTTGATCGACCGCCGGAGAACCGCTCGACCTGACGAGATGCCATTTTTGCCATTTTTGCTCGAGGATCGGTTGACGGAATTGGGTGCCGAGGTCGTGACGGCGGAGAATTTTTCGGAGAACGTGGTGGTGGATGATCGGTTGATCACCGGACAGAATCCGGCGTCGGCGCGAGGAGCGGCGTTTGCGGTGATGCAGGAGATTTTGGCGCGGCAGGAGTAGGCGCGGGGAATTGGACAGGTTTTACAGGATTTTCTGGTGAAGTAACTCGGAGTCATATATTGACTCGGAGTAACTTTTGGCTGAGAGAGGTGGAATGGTGTCTCGAAAGGAACGGGCTTTTGCGGAGCGGGAGCGGTTGGTGGTGGAGACGGCGGATGGGATGTTGCGCCGGGTGGGGTATCTCGGGTTGCACCTCGATGAATTGGCGGAGCGGGTGGAGTATTCGAAGGCGACCCTTTATCATCACTTTGAGAGCAAGGAGGATCTGGTGCTGGCGGTGGTGGCGCGGCAGATGCGAATGCGGGTGGATTTTTTCGAGCGGGCGGCGGGGTATCGGGGTTCGACCCGGGAGCGGATCTTTGCTTTTGGAATTGGTGACCTGCTCCTGAGTCGGCTGGCGCCCCACGGGTTTCCGCTGGCCGAGCTGGTGCGGTCGGATTCGATCTGGGGGAAGTGTTCGGAGGCTCGTCGGGCGGGAATGCACGCGATCAACGGGCGGTGTTTTCAACTCGGTGTCGAGGTGGTGGACGCCGCTCGGCGGGCGGGCGATCTGGAGGCCTGGGCCCCGCCGTCGACCGAGGTGGTGTGGGGGTTGGTGAGTCTGTCCAAGGGAGCGCATTTGCTCGCGGCGGACGAAATTTTTCGGGACGCGGCGGCGACGAGGGATGGGCCGATGGATTGCCTGTTGGAGAATTATCACCGGTATTTGGACGGGTGCGGGTGGCGACCTTATCGGCGGGATTTTGATTTCGACGGGAGCCGTGGGGAGATCGAGGCGGATTTGTTCTCGGCGGAGTTGGGGGCGCTGGGCGCGTGATTGGGGGAATGGTGAATGGTGAATGGTGGAAGTCGGTGGCGGGCGCGGGCTTGATCGTGGGGGCGGTGCTCGTGGCGGGCTGCGGGGGCAGCGGGTCGGGTGACGGGGAGGAAGTGGCTTTGACGCCGGTGGAGGTGGTCGTGCTCGAGGAGACGGGGAGCTATCCCGTGAGCGAGGAGTTCGTGGGCGTGGTCGAGGCACGGCGGCGCGCGAATCTGGCGTTCGAGGTGGCGGGAACGGTGACGACGGTGGGGGCGGACGAAGGGGATGCGGTCGACGTCGGCGAGGAGCTGGCGGGGATCGACGTGGCGCGGCTGGAGGCGCAGCGGGCGGAATTGACGGCGGCGATCGCGGAGGCGCGGGCGACGCTGAAGCGGGCGTCGTCGGATTTCGACCGGAACCGAAAATTGCGGGAGACGCGGGTCATTGAGGCGCAGCAAATGGATCAGGCCGAGGAGGGGTTTCGGGCGGCGCAGGCGAACGTGCGGCGGACGGAGGCTCGGTTGGAGAGCGTCGAGGTCGATCTGGGGAAGAGTGTGCTGCGGGCGCCGTTTGCCGGGACGGTTGCGCGGCGGATGATCGACGAGGGGGCGGTGGTGTCACCGAATCAGCCGGTCTTCGAGTTGCTGGAATCGGAGGTGCTCGAGGTGCGGGCGGCACTGGTGGGCGAGGCGCTGGATGGATTGGAAATCGGTGACGCGGCGACGGTGGTCGCGGGTGGCGGTGAGCGGGAATTTCCCGTGGCGCGGATTTTGCCGCAGCGCGATCCGCGGACCCGCACGGTGGACGTTATTTTGTCCGTGCCGACGGGTTTGGGATTGCGGGATGGGGATCTGGTCGGGGTCCGGCGGGAGCGCGAGGTCGCGGCGGAGGGTTTCTTTTTACCGCAGGACAGCCTGACCGAAAGCGCGCGGGGGTTGTGGGCGTGCTTCGTGGTGGTGCCGGATGGTGAGTCGGGTGAGCTGGCTCTGGATCGCCGGGACGTCGAGGTGCTGCACGAATACGGGGACGTGGTCTTCGCTCGCGGGGCGATCGGGGCTGGGGACCGGGTGGTGGGAAGCGGGCTACAAAAGATCGCCCCGGGGCAGCGTGTGAAGGTCGTTAAGACGGAATCGATGGGTGGCGCTCCGGTCGGGTTATGAGTGATGAGAAGCCGGTGAAGGATTTCCGATGGTTGGGAATCTTCTTCGACAACCGCTACCTGCTGGCGCTGACGATCATCGTCACCGTGGTAGCGGGGCTTTCGGCGTTGTCCGGTCTGCCGCGACTGGAGGATCCGGTGATCACCAATCGGAATCCGTTGATCCTGACGATTTTCCCGGGGGCGTCGGCGGATCGGGTCGAGGCATTGGTCACGGAAAAGATCGAGACCGAACTGGACGACATCGATGAGATCAAGAACGTGACGAGCACGTCGCGGGCGGGAATTTCCATTGTGAGCGTGGAGCTGCTCGACGCGGTCGGCAGGGACGATATCAACGCAATCTCGTCGGAGATTCGCGATGCGCTGGCCGACGCAGCGCGGACGTTTCCTCCGCAGGTTCAGGCTCCGTTTTTCGACGATAAGCGCAACCCGGTGGCCTACACGTTGATCGCGGCGGTGCGGTGGACGGATCCGGCGCGCGGGTCGGATAGTCTGGGGATCCTGTCGCGGCGGGCGGAGGAACTGGCGGACGGGCTGCGAAACGTCGGTGGGACGGAGCTGGTCAGGATCTACGGAGAGGCTTCGGAGGAGGTGACGGTGACGGTGGATCCGGAGGCGTTGGCGCAGCGGGGATTGACGCCGATGGCGGTGGCGGAGGCGCTGCGGCGGGCGGACGTGAAAGTGCCGGCGGGCCAGTTGCGGGGGCCGGGCGCGACGTTGTTGGTCGAGGTCGCGGGGAAAATCGAGGCGTTGGACCGGGTGCGGGAGGTGATCGTGCAGCAGGGGGACGGGGGGAGGACGGTGCGGGTCGGGGACGTCGCGGGGGTGGAGCGAGGTTGGCGGGATCCACCGGAGCAGGTCGCTTTGGTCGACCGACAGCGCTCGGTCCTGGTGGCGGCGAGGGTGGCGGAATCGCAGCGGGTGGATGCCTGGGACGCGGCGGCGGGGCGCGTGATCGAGGAATTTCGTCGGGCGTCGGGCGGGGCGGTCACGACGGACGTGGTGTTTCGGCAGAACGATTACACGGCGGCGCGGCTGGCGGAGTTGGCGGGGAATCTGGTGCTGGGTGCGGGCGTGGTGATGGTGGTGATCTTCGTCACGATGGGGTGGCGTCGGTCGCTGATCGTGAGCTCGGCTTTGCCGCTGACGGCGGCCGCGACGTTGTTCGTGATTTCGCTGCAAGGCGGGAAGCTGCACCAGATGTCGATCTTCGGGATGATCATCGCGATGGGGTTGCTGATCGATACGGCGATCGTGATCACGGACGAGATTCGGATCTATCTGGCGCGCGGGCTGGGCAGACGCGACGCGGTGGTGGGCGCGCTGCGGCATTTGTTCGTGCCGCTGCTGTCGTCCACGCTGACGTCGGTGCTGGCGTTTCTGCCGATCCTGCTTTTGCCGGGAGGCGCGGGGGATTTTGTGGGCTCAATCGGCGGCAGCGTCATCGTGGCGATCACGGCGTCGTTCGCGCTTTCGGTGACGGTGATCGCGGCGCTGGCGGGGATCTTTTCGGAGCTGCCGGGTGGGAGTGGAAAACGTCGGTTGCCGCAGTGGATGCGGGAGGGCGTGGAGGCGCGGTGGTTTGCGGGGCCGATGAATCGGATCATTCGGCTGGGGGTGAGTCGTCCGTGGCTGGGGGTCGCGATGGGGATGGCGCTGCCGGTCGTCGGCTTCGTGCTGGCGCCGACGCTGGGGAGCCAGTTTTTTCCGCGAACGGATCGCGACATGTTCACGGTCGAAGTGACGTTGCCATCGGTGACGGCGATCGGGGAGACGGGGAACGTGATCGGTGAGGTCGAAGCGATCATTCGCTCTTACGACGGGGTCGAGCGGGTGCACTGGTTGTCGGGAGCGAGCTTCCCGCCGGTGTATTACAATCTGACCGAGAACCGGGACAACTCGCCGGAATACGCGATGGGGGTGATCGACGTGGACACGTTTCAGACGACGAGCGAGTTGGTGCCGGAGTTGCAGCGGCGGCTGTCGGAGGAGTTTCCGGGGGCGCGGGTGCTGGTGAAAAAGTTCGCGCAGGGACCGCCGGCGAACGCGGACGTCGAGATTCGGTTGCGGGGGCCGAGCATCGGGGAGCTGCAGCGGTTGGGGGACGAGGTGCAGCGGAGGTTGGCGGAGCAGCCGGGGATCACCAACGCGGAGTCCACGCTGACGCGGGGTGAGCCGAAGTTGTGGTTTCGGCTGGACGAGGCGGCGGCGCGGGCGGCTGGGCTGGAGCCGGCGGCGATTGCGGCGCAATTGGAGGCGCAACTCGAGGGGATTGAGGGCGGGAGTTTGCTGGAGGCGGTCGAGGAGCTGCCGGTGCGGGTTCGGTTGCCGAATGCGCAGCGGGAGACCGTGGCTGGGATCGAGGATCTTCGGTTGGTCGGGGCGAACGGCGAGCTGGTTCCATTGCGCGCGCTGGGGGGGCTGGAGTTGCGACCGGAGACGGGTGCGATCACGCGGCGGAACAGCGAGCGGGTGAACAACGTGCGGGGGTATGCCGAGGCGGGGGCGTTGGCGATCGAGATCACGGAACGGGTGTTGGCGGATCTGGACGCGTCGGGGTTTCGGCTGCCGCCGGGTTACGAATTGCAGGTGGGCGGGGAGTCGGAGAATCAGGCGGACGCGGTGGGGAATCTGCTGCTGTATCTGCCGGTGATCGTGACGCTGACGATTGCGACTTTGGTGCTGTCGTTCAATAGCGTGCGGATGGCGTTGATCCTGCTGGCGACGGCGGGGTTGGCGGTGGGTTACGGGCTGCTGGCTACGGGCTTGATCGGGTTTCCGGTGAGCTTCAACACGATCCTGGGGTGCATCGGGTTGGTGGGGTTGGCTTTCAACGACAACATCGTGGTGCTGGCGGCGATCCGGGCGAACCCGGAGGCGCGGCGCGGGGATTGGGAGGCGATCGTGGCGGAGGTGCGGGGTTGCGGGCGGCATTTGGTGAGCACGACGCTGACGACGATCGGGAGTTTTCTGCCGCTTTTGCTGCTGGTGGGCGGGCAATTCTGGCCGCCGCTGGCGATCGTGCTGGCGGGTGGGGTCGGGGGGGCGACTTTTCTGGCGGCGGTTTTCACGCCGGCGGCTTACCGGTTGGTGGCGGCGCGGAGGGAGTGAATAGTGAATGGTGAATGGTGAATGGTGGGGTGAGCGGGGTTGGCGCGTTCGGGGGTCTTGGGCGGAAAATACGGCTCGGCGGGAGCCTCGCCCTCCGGGGGTGGGGGTGCCTCCGGCGGATTGGCTGATTCGCGGGATGCATCGTGGGGGGCGGGGGTTGTAGGGTGGGGGGGTGAGATTGTTGGCGGTGTCGGATTTGCATTACTCGCTGCCGCAGTTCGAGTGGCTGGTGGTGCGGGCGTCGCGGTATGACGTGATCGTGATCGCGGGGGATCTGCTGGATCTGTCGTCGCCGGTGGATTTGGACACGCAGATCATCGTGATCTCGAAGTATCTGGACCGGATTCGCGAGGAGGCGCGGCTGGTGGTGTGCTCGGGGAACCACGACGGCGACGTGCCGGTGGGCGGTCGGGACTTTGTGGCGGAGTGGCTGGTGGATTTGAGCGGGCGGAATCTGGCGGTGGACGGCGAGACGGTGTTCGCGGGGGAGGATAAATTTACGGTGTGTCCGTGGTGGGAGACGGAGGAATCAAAGGCGGACATGATGGCGATGCTGCGAATGGAGGCGGCGGATACGCGGGCGTGGCGGCGGTGGTTCTGGGTTCATCACGCTCCGCCGGCGGGGTTGCCGGTGAGTTTTACCGGGAAGGAATTCGCGGGTGATGGGGTGATCGGGGGATTGATCGAGGTGCTGCAGCCGGATTTGGTTTTTTGCGGACACATTCACAATGCGCCGTTTTACGCGGACGGGGGGTGGGCTTCGCGGATCGGGCGGACGTGGGTGTTTAACCCGGGTCGGCAGATCGGGGCGATCCCGGCTTTCGTGCGGGTGGATCTGGAGACGATGGTGGCGGAGTATCGGAGTCTGGAGGTGGTGGAGCGGGTGGAGCTGGGGGGTGATTGGTGACTGGTGATTGGTGCATCGGCTCTGCGATGCGGCCCGGAGGGCGAGACGAGCGGGAGCGAGCGAGTCAATGGTGGCGATGCGGGCGGCTCTCTCGCTTCGCTCGATTTGCCGGGTGAGGCACCGGGACGGTGCCTCTCGCACGCGGGGACGCGTGCGTTCCCCATCCTGATTCGCGGTTGCACTTGCGTGCAGTTGTGACGGGCGAGGATGCCCGTCACTACAGGCTGGAAGCCTTGTTTTCCCCGGGCGGTTAATGGCCTCGGTTTTTTCTCGAGATTTGGCGGGGTTGTTTGGCGATTAGGGTGTCGACTACGCTTTCCACCATTCCGAGGTGGGTGGCGGATTCTTTGAACTGGCTTTTGATGTCGGCGACGTAGCGGGTGACGGCTTCCAGGCGGCTCGCCAGGAGTCGGGCGAGGACCAGGGCGATGGCGGGGTGGGCGGCGAGGAAGGCTTCGCCGTCGCGGGCGACGTGGAAGACGCTGGGCTCGATGGCGCGGACGGTGGCGGTGGAACAGCTGTGGAGGAGGAGCGAGACTTCGCCGAAGACGGCTCCGGGGGTGCTTTCGCGGGCGATGCGGGTGCTGCCTTTGATGACTTCGACGGCTCCGGATTCCAGGAAGTAGAGCCCTTCGGGTTGGGCGGTTTCGGCGACGAGGACGTCGCTGGTGGCGAGTTCGATTCTGGGGAGGCGGCGGATTTCTTCCATGAGCACGGCTTCCATTTCCAGGATCTTTGCGTGGGGGCGGGGGTTTTGCGAGGGGAAGTTGGGCTTCGTGGGAGTGGGGCGCTGGGAGATGGTGACGGCACCCGGGGCCCGGCTGCCCTACCTTGGTTGGACCCGCTGCGCGGGTGGGGGTTGCGGCGGTTTTGGTGGGATTGTAGGTTCCTGGCTTCGATGATGACGGATGGGGAGTTTTTGGCGGCTTTGCGGGCCGTGGGCGTTGGGCGGTATCATCACCGGCATCCGTTTCATTTGCGGATGAATGCGGGGGAGCTTTCGCGGGAGGAGATTCGGCGGTGGGTGGCGAATCGCTATTACTATCAGCTGAACATTCCGCCGAAGGATGCGGCGATCCTGAGCAATTGCCCGGTGCGGGCGGTGCGGCGGGTGTGGATTCATCGCGTGACGGATCACGATGGGCGCGAAGGCGAGGTGGGTGGAATCGAGAAGTGGCTGCGGTTGGGCGAGGGGTGCGGGATGGACCGGGCGGAGATCGAGGATTGTGGCGGGGTGGTTCCGGGGGTGCGGTTTGCGGTGGATGCCTACGTGAATTTTGCGCGGTCGCGGCCGTGGCCGGTGGCGATCGCTTCTTCGCTGACCGAGCTTTTCGCGCCGGATTTGATGGCGGAGCGGTTGGCGGCTTTTCGGAAATTTTATCCGTGGGTGGCGGAGTGGGCGTTCGAATACTTCGAGGGCCGGGTGACGCAGGCGCGCGTGGATTCGGACGAGGCGCTGGAATTTACGATGCGGTATTGTGATTCGGTGGAATTGCGGGCGGCGGCGGTGGCGGCTTTGGAGTTCAAGTGCGACGTGCTCTGGGCGGTGCTGGATGCGATCGAGGGTGGGAGTGAGTCGCGATGAGGCCGCGGTTGGTTGGGTTTGCGCGGTTGCGGGCGGATCGGGTGACGGGGGTGACGATGTTGCTGTATCCGGAGGGGGCGATCGAGCTGAGTGAGTCGGCGGAGGCGGTGGTGCGGCTTTGTGATGGGGTGCGGTCGGTGGAGGAGATTGCAGCGGTGCTGGGTGAGGAGTTCGAGGGGGTTGTTTTGGCGGACGTCGAGGTGGTGGTTGGGGATCTGGTGGGTCGGGGGCTGTTGGTGGGGTGATGGACGCGCTGCGACCTTATGGATTGCTGGCGGAGCTGACTCACCGGTGTCCGTTACACTGCCCGTATTGCTCGAATCCGCTGGAGCTGGCGCGGCGGGAGGAGGAATTGCCGGCGGCGGAGTGGGGGCGGGTGATCCGGGAGGCGGCGGAGCTGGGGGTGGTGCAGGTGGGGTTGTCGGGTGGGGAGCCGTTGTTGTTTCCGGGGTTGGAGGAGGTGGTGGCGGTGGCGCGGGCGGAGGGGGTTTATTCGAATCTGATCACGAGCGCGGTGGGGCTGACGGAGCGGCGGGCGGTGGGGTTGCGGGAGGCGGGGTTGGACGTGGTGCAGGTGAGTTTTCAGTCGGACGAGGTGGAGTTGGCGGACGAGGTGGCCGGGGCGCGGACGCACGCGGCGAAGCTGGACGGGGCACGGGCGGTGGTCGCGGCTGGGTTGCCGCTGGGGGTGAACGTGGTGCTGCATCGACGGACGATCGGGCGGATCGGGGAAATGATCGCGCTGGCGGAGTCGCTGGGGGCGATGCGGATCGAGTTGGCGAACGTGCAGTTCTACGGGTGGGCTTGGAAAAATCGGGCGGCGTTGCTGCCGACGCGGGAGCAGGTGGAGGTGGCGGACGGGGTGGCGCGGCGGGAGGCGGAGCGGCTGCGGGGGCGGATGGACGTGGTCTACGTGATGCCGGATTATTACGCTCGGCGGCCGAAGCCTTGTTTGCACGGGTGGGGGATGCGGGGGATCACGGTGAATCCGCGCGGGGAGGTGTTGCCGTGCCAGGCGGCGCCGGACGCGATCCCGGGAATGCGGTTCGAGAACGTGATGGAGCGATCGCTGGGCGAAATCTGGCGGGAGAGCGAGGCGTTTCAGCGGTTCCGCGGTTTCGACTGGATGCCGGAGCCTTGTCGGTCTTGTGAGTTCCAGTCGGAGGATTTCGGGGGGTGCCGGTGTCAGGCGGCGTTGATCACCGGGGATGCGGGGCGGACGGATCCAGTGTGTGAGTTTTCGGCGGACCGGGGGTTGGTCGATGCGGTGCTGGCGGAGGGTGGGGGCGGGGGGGACGGTGGGTTTATTTTTAGGGGGTGATGAAATGCGGCTTGAGCTTCGCTTTTGGTTGGTGCGGCGATTGCAAATCGCCGTTCCTTGAGCGGTTCGGCTGGAAGTCAATGCCACGTTGGGGTCGGCGATTGCAAGTTGGCGGGTCTTGAAGTGTAGTGTCCTTCCCCGAAATGATGATCCGTGTTGAGAATTTGACGAAGCGCTACGGGGCGGCTGTGGCGGTGGATGGGATTTCTTTCGAGGTGGGGAAGGGGGAGATCGTGGGGTTTTTGGGGCCGAACGGGGCGGGGAAGAGCACGACGATGCGGATGCTTTCGTGCTTCCTGCCGCCGACGAGCGGGCGGGCGGAGATCGCGGGGTATGACGTTTTTTCGGATTCGCTGCGGGCGCGGGAGCGGATCGGGTATCTGCCGGAGAATGTGCCGCTCTATCTGGACATGCGGGTTTCGGAATATCTGCGGTACCGGGCGCGGCTGAAGGGCGTGCTGGGGCGGCGGATGAAGGAGCGGCTGGGGGACGTGCTGGAGCTTTGTGGGTTGACGGACGTGAGCTCGAAAATGCTGGGCGCGCTCTCGAAGGGATATCGTCAGCGCGTTGGATTGGCGGACGCGATGATCCACGAGCCGGACCTCCTCGTTCTGGACGAGCCGACGATCGGGCTGGATCCGAACCAGATCCGGCAGGTGCGGGAACTGATTCGCAATCTGGGGCGGCACCACACGATTCTCATTTCGACGCACATTTTATCGGAGGTGGAAATGACGTGTTCGCGGGTGATGATTCTCAATGGCGGGAAGATCGTGGCGTCGGACAAGCCGGAGAATTTGCGGGCGCGTCTGCGGGCTTCGGGCGACGTGCGGATGGAGGCTCGGGTGACCGACGCGGGCGACGCGATGGCGGCGTTGAGATCGGTGCGGGGCGTGGCGGACGTGGAGGTGGTGGGTGACGGGGAGTGGGCGGAATTCCGGATCGCGGTGGCGGCGGGGGACGATCCGCGGGAGGAATTGCACCGGTTGGCCGTGGACCGCGGGTGGGCGGTGCGGGAGTTGAGCCGGGAACGGGCGACGCTGGAGGATGCGTTTGCGGAGATCACGCACTCGGATGACTGATTCAATGCAGAACCACGGATGGACACGGATGGACACGGATCGAGGGCGAGGTAGATGAGGAAATTTCTGACTCTGTTCGGGCGCGAGGTCGCTTTGTATTTCCGGTCGCCGACGGCTTACGTGATCCTGTTTTTTTTCCTGTTTTTGACGGGGTTCAATTTCTATTTCGTGGTGAGCACGATGAACCGGGGGGCGGCTTCGGTGACGTTGGTGGAGGCGTTTTTCAACACGCCGTTTTTCTGGTTCGGGTTCGTGCTGCCGTTTCCGTTGATCACGATGCGGCTCTTCGCGGAGGAGTATAAAATGGGGACGATCGAGACGTTGATGACGGCTCCGGTGCGGGACGCGACGGTGGTGGCGGCGAAGTATTTGAGCGCGCTGTTTTTCTACGTGGTCCTTTGGGCACCGAGTCTGCTGTATTTTTTCATCTTCGGGTGGCTGACGGATCAGACGGCGGCGGACTCGGCTGGGTCCTACCTGGGGGCTTACGCGATGCTGCTTCTCCTGGGGATGTTTTACCTGGCGATCGGGTGCCTGGCTTCGGCGCTGACGAAGAATCAGGTGGTGGCGGCGATCATGGCGTTTGCCGCGATCTCGGTGATGTTTTACTGGGGACTGTTCAGTTTTTACACGGTGAGCGTGAGTCCGTTTTTGCGCGATTTGGCGTCCTACCTGTCGGCGATTTCGCACATGAGTGAGTTTTCGCAGGGGGTCTTCGATACGCGTCCGGTGGTGCTTTACATGAGTCTGACGGGGCTGGCGCTTTACTTGACGCTCCAGGTGGTTCAATCGCGGAAGTGGAGGGTGTGATGGGGAAAGCGAAGCGGAACAGCGTCGAGAGATCGGGGATTGGGCTGCGGTTGGCGGTGCAGGTGGTGTGCGTCGTTTTTCTGGTGATCGCGGCGAACTGGATTGGGTTTCAATACTTCGCGCGGTGGGACTTTTCGCGGTCGCAGAAGTTCACGTTGGCCGAGCAGACGAAGCGGGTTCTGCGGCAGTTGCGGGAGCCGGTGAAGATCGTGGTTTATTTCGGATCGGGCGGGATGACGCTGGAGTCGGCGCTCTACGGGGACGTGCGGAATTTGTTGCGGGAGTTCGAGTTTTCGGGTCGCGACCGGGTCGAGATCGAGACGGTGGATCCGGCGCGGGATCTGTCGCGGGCGCGGGAGTTGCAGTCGAAATACAACATCGTGGGCGACCAGAACGTGCTCATTTTGGACTACGACGGGAAGACGGCGACGCTGCCGGTGGTCGATATGGGGCAATTTGATTTGTCGGGGGTGGCCACGGGCGAGCCCGCGCGGCTCGAGGCGTTTGCGGGCGAGCAGGTTCTGACCGGAGCGCTGCTCCAGCTTTTGAACCCGGAGCGTCAGGTCGTTTACGTGCTCGAGGGGCACGGTGAGGTGTCGGGCGATGAGCTGAGCTTCCTGGCGGACGGGTTGCGGCGACAGAACGCGGATCTCATCACGCTTAATCTCGCGGGCGGGAAAGCGGTGCCGGAGGATGCGAGCGCGGTGCTGGTGGGGGGGGCGTCCTACGATCTGGCGGAGCCGGAGTTGGCGGCGTTGCGGAAATATTGGGCGGCGGATGGGCGGCTGATTGTCGCGCTGGACCCGGAGGCGGAGACGCCGGAATTGGCGAAGTTCGTCGCGGAGGCTGGGATCGTCGCGGGGCGGAATCGGGTGCTGCAGGTCATGCCGGCTCCGCTGAAGCCGGGGACGTTTTACGTTTTGAAGGATGTGCCCGGGATCTTCATCGACGGATCGCCGATCACGAAGCGGTTGGGCGGAGTGAACGCGCTGTTTCCGGTGGCGACGGCATCGCTCACGGTCGACGACGCGGTGGCCGCGAAGGCGCGGGTGCGGGTGCGCCCGCTGGTGGGGACGCCGGAAACGTTCTGGGGCGAGACGGATTTCGAGACGATTCAGGATGGTGTGAAATACGACGACGGAGTGGACGTCGGGCAGCCGTTGGCCATCGCGATCTCGGCGGAGAGGGGGGGACGCGGGACGACCGGGTGGAGGTGAACTCGGCGAAAATGGTCGTGATCGGCAACCGGGAATTTTTGCGGGACGCTTCGATGCAGCAGGCTCCGGCGAACCTGGACTTCGTGCTGAGCGCGGTGAATTGGATGGTCGACCGGGCGACGCTCACGGGGATCACTCCGAAGGTGGTGCGGAGGTTCACGCTGAGCCTGACTCCGGCGCAGGTGGATCGGCTGGGATTCTACGTGATGGTGGTGATCCCGGGCGTGGTGGCGTTGCTGGGATTGGTCGTGGCCTGGAGACGGCGGGCGTGAGTCGGTGGGGGACGGTGCTGCTCGTCCTGCTGGCGGTGGCGGCGGGGGTGTTCGTTTTTGGGATCGAGCCGCGGTTGACGAGTTCGCGGGAGCGGGAAGCGGGGCGGGATTTTGTGATGAATCTCGATGCGGGAGCGATCACAGGATTGCGGATCGTGACGGGGGACGACGTGGTGGAGCTGACGCGCAAACCCGACGGGTGGACGGTGGGTCCTCGGCCGCGGGACCGGGCGGCGACGGTGCTGGTGCTCGGTTTGCTGCAGGAATTGACGACTCTCGAGGTGCTGGACCGGGTGGCGGCGGACGACATCGATGCGGGGCGGGCGGAGTTGGATGATTACGGATTGGACTCGCCGAAGAGTGAGATCGAGGTGATCGGCGGAGCGGGCGGGCGGCTGCTTTTTGGCAAGGAGGCGGTGGGGGACGGTCGGATTTACGTGCGGCGGGGGGATTCCGAGGAGGTTTTCGTGGTGCGTGACGCGTTGCAGAAATTGGCTTTTCGGCGGGCGAAGGATTTTCGCGATCCGGTGCTGACGGCTTTGACGGTGTCGCAGATCGATCGATTTGTGCTGAAGACGGCGGCGGGGGAGGTCGAGGTGGCGCGGAGTTTGTCGGGATGGGAGATCGTGCGGCCGCTGCGGGCGCGGGCGGGCGGGGAGGCGGTGGAGAAATTTCTCGAGCCGATCCTGCGGGCGCGGATCGAGGAATTTGTCGCGGACGAGTCGGATGATTTGAGCGCGTTCGGGTTGAGCGAGCCGCGGGCGGAGGTGATTTTTTACGCGAATGGGGAGAAACGTCCGCTGGCGCTGCGGTTTGGCGGCGAGGCAGCGGACGGGAAGTCGGTGATCGTGCAGTCGACGGCACGGGACAGCGTGTATCGATTGCCGATCGCGGTGTGGGATCAGCTTGGCGTGCAGCCCGATGATTTGCGGGACCGGCGGCTGGTGGACGTGAATCTGGACACGATCGACCGGATTCGGATCGGGAGTGACGGGGAGAGCAAGGAGTTGGTGCGGGCGGGGGATGGCTGGCGGCTGGGGGACGAGGCATTCGAGGAGTCGGACGTCGTGCAGCGGGTGGCGAAGCTGACGGGCGCGCGGGTGATCGAGTATCGGCCCGTCACGCGGGAGGAATTGGCGGCGGGGGGATTCGGCGCGCCGGTCGGCGTGGTGGAATTCGACGCGTGGCTGTCGGAGAATACGCCGGAGTCGGCGCGCGGGCGATTTCCGGTGCGGCGGGTGACGGTGGGGAAGGTGGAGGGTGACCGGGCTTGGGTGCGGGTGGACGATGAGCCCGAGATTGCGGTGATCGACGCGGCGGCGTTGGGGTGGTTTTTTTAGAAAATTAGAAATTAGAAATTAGAAATTAGAAATGTGAAATGAGGAGTTAGAAATCGGTTCGGGGGGGTTGCGGGTTGGGCTGGGGTGGGGCAAGGTCGGTGCATGGCTGAACGATCGACCTACGAGCGGCGGGAGTTTTTACGGCGGATGGGGTTGGCGACGGCGGGGTTGATGGTCGGGGGTGGCCGGGTCTTTGGGGCCGATGGGAAGCGGGTGATGGTGCCGACCCGGAAGTTTGGGCGGCATGACTTGCAGGTCTCGGCGCTTTCGTTGGGCGGGCACGCGCTGCGAATGGCTAGCGACGAGGAGGCGGCGAAGATGGTGGACGCGGCGCTGGAGCTGGGTGTGACATTTTTCGACAACGCCTGGGACTATCACGGTGGGAAGTCGGAGGAACTGATGGGTCGGCTGATCGAGGGGCGGCGGAATCAGGTTTTTCTGATGACGAAGGTGTGCACGCACGATACGGGGGACTACGACACGGCAATGCGGATGCTGGACGAGTCGCTCGAGCGGCTGAAGACGGATCACCTCGACCTGTGGCAGTGGCACGCGGTGGCGACGCAGGAGCAGGTGCGGAAGGGGTTCGACAAGGGTGGGGTCGTGGAGGCGCTGACGGAAGCGAAGGCGGATGGGCGGGTGAAATACGTGGGATTCACCGGGCACACGAACCCGGACGTGCATCTGGAGGTGCTGAAGCACGGGTATGAATTCGACGCGTGTCAGCTGCCGGTCTCGCCGATTGAAGCGAACTCGGATGCGTTCGTTCGGCGGGTTTTACCGGAGTTGCTCGAGCAGAAGATCGCTCCGCTGGCGATGAAGACGCTGGGTGGGAATTTCGCGCCGGTGAAGAAGGGGGTGTTCTCGTTGGACGAGGGGCTGCGCTACGCGTGGTCGCACCCGGTGGCCTCGTTGGTGACGGGGGTGACGAGCGAGGCGCAGTTGCGGGAGAACGCGCGGCTGGCGATGGAATTTTCCGCGATGGACGCGGGCGACATGATCGCACTGGAGCGGCGGGTGGAGCCGGCGTCGGAGGGTCGGAAATTCGAGCCTTACCGGCGGTGGATGAGCTACCGGGATGGGGACGCGGCGATGTTTGGCGGGATGGTGTAAGGAGTGTTGAGCGCTTCGCGCTTTGGGTTGGTGCGGCGAGCGGGAGGTCGCCGTTCCTCGAGACTCCTGCGAGCTGTTTCGCTGAAGACCTTAGTCACTGCTCGGCAGCAGGAGCGATCCGCGGTAATCGCCTAGTTTTGCCGTCCCGCTGGCGCTCCGTGTGTCAACTGCTGGCGAGCCGGTGAACGTGACGACCCAACGGGTCCCATCGGAAAAATTCCCGGTGGCTTTGGCTTGATACAGAAGCGATCCGGTTACTTTTACTCGGCGGATTTGTCCTTTCACACGGTATAGCGTGGCAGAGTCGGAGAAGTAAGCCGTGCCGACTATCTTGCCACTGTTGCTAACCCGGACTCGGACCGGGCTGTAGAATCGACTGTCACCCGTAGAAGATTCAAGGCTCGCGTTGCCCTGATAAATTCCGGCGAAGATTTTGGTCTTCGATCCAGCGGAAGCTTCACCGGCCAGGGTCAAAAAGAAAAATGCGATCACGGTGAGTGTCTTCATGAATTTTCGTATGATCCGATTGATCCGAGATGTCCATTCAAATTGGCGGCTCGATGGATGATTTTGGTTGGCTCTGCTGTAAGGGGGGGGCGAAATAAAATGGCAAGGAGAGTGAGCGCTTCGCGCCAGGGGTTGGGTCGGCGATTGCAAATCGCCGCTCCTTGATGGGGCTTCGGCTCGCTTTGCATTGCCTCGTGATGCGGCGGGACGCCGCATCACGCACGCGGGGACGCGTGCGCTCCCCTAGCTTCGGGTTCGGATGGCTTCGAGGATCTCGGCTACGGCGACGTTTTTGTCTTTGGCTCCGACGTTGCCCTGGCCGTGGAGGCGGACGGAGACTTTGCCGGCCTCGAGGTCGCGGCCTCCGATGACGAGCATGGTGTGGACTTTGCGCTGCTCGGCGGCGAGGATTTTGCCTTTCATGTGGTCGTCGGTGGCGTCGAGTTCGGCGCGGACGCCGTGGGCGCGGAGTTCCTGGTGGATCGACTTAGCGTAGGCGACGAGGGGCTCTTCGCTGCCGATGGTGATGATGCGGACCTGTTCGGGGGCGAGCCAGAGGGGGAAATTCCCGGCGTAATGCTCGATGAGGAAACCGATGAAGCGCTCGTGGGTGCCGAGCGGGGCTCGGTGAATGCAGAGCGGGGTGGCCTCGGTGTTGTCGCTGGTTTTGTAGACGAGGCCGAACTTGGACGGGACGGCGAAGTCGACCTGGTTGGTGGCGATGGTGAATTCGCGACCGATGGCGCTCCAAACCTGGACGTCGATTTTCGGGCCATAGAAGGCGGCTTCGTTCGGGACTTCGACGTAGTTGATGTCGGTGTCGATGAGGACGCGGCGGACCATGTCCTCGGTTTTTTTCCAGAGGATGGGGTCGTCGACGAATTTCTGGCCGAGCTTGGCGGGATCGTGGGTGCTGAAGCGCATCTGGTAGCGGTCGAGGCCGAAGATTTTGAAATACTTCAGATACATCTCGTTCACGGCGCGGAATTCTTCGGCGAACTGGTCTTCGGTGCAGTAGATGTGGGCGTCGTTCATCTGCATGCTGCGGACGCGCATGAGGCCGAGGAGTTCGCCGCTTTGCTCGTAGCGGTAGCAGCAGCCGTATTCGGCGAGGCGGAGGGGGAGGTCGCGGTAACTGCGGGGCTCCGCCGCGAAGATGCGGTGGTGGTGCGGGCAGTTCATCGCTTTGAGGTAGTAGCGGTCGGTGGTGTCTTCGGTGGATTCGGCGGGGGAGTTAGCGGCTTCGCCGGGTTGGGGGGCACCGGGGCTGGAAGCCTCGGTGGGCGAGCTGGAAGCTCGCGGTCCCCGGGCGGCGCCGGTGGCGCCTTCGTTGAGTTCCATGGGGGGGAACATGCTGTCTTCGTAGTAGGGGAGGTGGCCGCTGGTGAGATACATCTTCTCGCGGGCGATGTGGGGGGTGCGGACTCGGTCGTAGCCGGCGGCAAATTCGGTCTCTTTCGCCAGCTTTTCCAATTCCTCGACGAGGACGGTGCCTTTGGGGAGCCAGAGGGGGAGGCCGGGGCCGACGTATTCGGGGTCCATGGCGAAGAGGCCCATCTCGGCGCCGATCTTGCGGTGGTCGCGGCGCTTGGCTTCTTCGAGCATGGCGAAGTGGGCTTCGAGCTCGGTTTTGTTTTTGAAGGCGGTGCCGTAGATGCGCTGGAGCTGGGGATTTTTTTCGTCTCCGAGGTAGTAGGCGCTGGCGAGGTGGGTGAGCTGGAAGGCTTTGAGGTTGCCGGTGCGGGGGACGTGCGGGCCGGCGCAGAGGTCGGTGAAATCGCCGTTGCGAAAGAGGGTGATGGTCTCGCCTTCGGGGATGCGGGTGAGGATATCGAGTTTGAATTTGGACGGTTGGTCGCGGGGGCCGAGGGCGGCGAGTTCGCCGCGGGTGGCGAGCTCGACCGCTTCGGCGCGGGAGATTTCGACGCGCTCGAAGACGTTGTTTCGCTTCGCCTCGGCTTTCATTTCGGCCTCGATGGCGGGGAAATCCTCGGGGGTGATGCGGTGGTCGAGCTCGACGTCGTAGTAGAAGCCCTGGTCGACGGGTGGGCCGGCGGCGAATTGGGCGTCGGGCCAGATGCGCAGGATGGCGGTGGCGAGGACGTGGGCGCAGGAGTGACGGAGGCGTTCGAGTTCGGTCATGGTGGTCGTGAACAGAAGGTAACGAAGGGAGCGAAGGATACAGAAGGCAAATGCATTTCAAATGATCGCCGCCTTCGAGGGTCCAGTCGGCGGCGATTCTCCTTACGAATTGAAGTGCGCGGGCGCGGTTTTCAACCGTGCAGGGAGATGGCGGCTTCCGGTAGCAGGATCGGGATGCCGTCGCGGATCGGGAATGCGCTCCGACCGTCTTCGCGGACGAGTGCCGCGGGGAGCTCGAGGGTCGCGAGTTCCCGCGGCTCGGCGTTGCGCAGCGGCTGGTGCGTGAGCGGGCAGCGGCAGATCGCGAGTAGGTCGGGCGGCAGGGGGGCGAAGGCGGGTGGAATGGCTGCCGACATCGGGACATCCTGTCGTTGCCGGGGGGGCGAAGGCGATCATTTTGCAAGGTGCGTTGGCTGGTGGGTCCCGGGTCCAATGTTTGAACAGAGATCAGGCTATGCTGGCAAAAAATTAAGTTGCAAAGATTCATGAAGATTTTTTAAATGAAACAAATGTATCGTGGCGGAGGTGTTTTGGTTTCGATTGTGGCGGGTGCGGTGTTGGTTGCCGGGCTATCGATTGGGTTGCTGTATCACCGCGAATCCGAGCGGATTCTGACTGCCGAGGTGGCGGAGGCCCGAGAGCGGAATCTGGTGGTGACGATGTTGCTGGATGCGCGCTTGCAGTGGGCGGCTTCGACGCTTCTGGCGATGACGGGCGGGGAAACGACGTCTCCGGACATCGCCGTGGAGCGGTTTCGGCGGTTGGCGCTGGCGCTAGCCGAGTTGAATCGGGACGTGGATCAGGTGCGTCTGCTGTCGCAGGAGGGGCGGGAAATTTTCCGGGTTCAGTCGAATGGCGTCTCCGTGCCGGCGGGTGAATTACAGGACAAGGGCGAAGCGGCTTACTTCCAGCGAGGAACTGAGCTCGCGGTGGGTGAAGTCGCGGTCTCGAAGTTCGGTCTGAACGTGGAAAACGGAGAGGTCGAACTCCCGTTCAAGCCCGTCGTTCGCTTGATGACTCCGGTGTCGGCAGCGGATGGCAGCCCGGGGGGGCTGGCGGTGATCAATCTCAAACTTCGGCGACTTTTCGAGACCATCGACCGGGCTTACCCCAAGGAGGATTCGACAACGGAATTGCTCGATTCGAACGGCTTCTGGGAGCGGGCCGTGGATCCGGACCTGGAGTGGGGAGGGCAGATCCGCGGTCGCGAGGACGCCACGCTCGCAAACGCACGCCCGGAGCTGTGGAAAGCCATCACGGCGGAGTCGTCGGGAAGCCGCTTCGATGGCGGTGATCTTTTTGTCTGGTCGTGGATTGCCTTCGGCGAGCTGGACCCGCCCGAGCTTGGAGACCCGGGCCTTGGATCCGGCTCCAGTCACATTGTGCTGTCCCAGATCCCGAAATCGCTGATCGCGGAGAGCTTGCAGAAAGCCCAATTGGTCGGTCTGGGGGCGTTCCTCGTGATCGGACTGATGGCCGGCGGGTTAGCCGTCGGTGTTCACACGCGGGTCCGCGAGCGCCGGATGGCGGCCGCGCGGTTGCGGGCGATCTTCGCATCGGCACCGGTGGCTTTATTGGAAGAGGACTGGACGGACGTCGGGCGGGAGCTCGAGCGGCTGCGCTTGGAAGGAGTGCGGGATCTCGGACGTCACTTCGACGAGCATCCCGAGGCGCTCGTCGGCCTCTTGCAACGGGTCCGGGTGACCGATTTGAACGACGAGGCGGCGGATTTGTTCGATGCCTCGGAGCGCGGAGAATTGCTCGGTGCGCCAAAATCGGAGGCATACGGCGACAAGGAATTGACCGCGTTCCGGCGGAAGATCCTCGAATGGGCGGCGGGGCGGGGGTCGTTTTCGGGTCAGGTGCCGGTCAGAACGTTGAGCGGCGGCGCCGTTGAAACGCTGATGCGACTGAGGTTTCCCGAAGCTGCCGACGCGGACGGGCGGGTGCTGGTGGGGATTCTCGACATCACGGACCGGATCAAGGCCGAGCGCCAGTTGTCCGAACAGAGGATTCTTTTGCAGAAGGTCGAGCGGGTGGCGGGGACGGGGAGTTGGCGGTGGGAGGTGGGTGCCGAACGGCTCGTGTGGTCGGAGGGGATGTTCGAGATCTTTGCCCGGTCGCCGGGCGAGGGGGCGCCGCGCTTCGACGAGCAGGAGGAACTCTTCGATCCGGCTCACCGGGAGCAGTTGCGGGCGCTCGTGGCCGGGGCGGTGGAGCGCGGGCGGGATTACCAGCTGGAGCTCGCGATCCGGGTGCCCGACGCGGAGAGCCGGTGGATCGAAATGCGGGGATTCCCCGTGCGGGACGCGAGGGGGCGGGTCGTGGAATTGTATGGTTTCGTCCGGGACACGACGGATCGGCGCGAGGTCGAGCGCGAGCTGCGCGTGCTGGCGGCGGTGGCCGCCCAGACGGACAACATGGTTATCATTTGCGACGCGGAGCGGCGGATCGAGTGGGTGAATCGGGCATTCGAGAAAGTGAGTGGTTACGCGCTGGCGGAGGTGATCGGGAAGATTCCGGGTGAGTTCCTGCAGGGCGAAGGCACCGATCCCGAAGCGGTCGCGGAGATGAGGCGGAAGCTGGATCACGGCGAATCGTTCGAGACGGAGGTCCTGAATTATCGGAAGGACGGGACGCCGTTTTGGGTTCGGTTCCGGGTTGATCCGCTGCGGAACGACGAAGGGGAGTTGACTCATTTCACCTCGGTGCAATCGGACGTGACGCTCGACAAGCGGCGGACGGAGGAGCTGCGGAGCTACGCGGCGCTGCTCGAGCGAACGGGCGAGATCGGCAACGTCGGCGGTTGGGAATTCGACGTCGCCGCGATGACCCCGGTCTGGACCGAACAGACGCGGCGGATGCACGAAGTGGAGGATGATTTCGTGCCGACGCTCGAGAACGCGCTGGATTTCTATCCCGAAGAGGCGAGGGAGGTGATCCGGCCCGCTTTGGCGCGGAGCCTCGAGACCGGTGAGGCGTTCGATTGCGAAGTGCCTTTCGTGACGGCCAAGGGGCGGCGGATCCTGGTGCGTGTGAAGTGGACGGTCGAGATGCGGGATGGAAAAGCGAGACGGGTCTATGGGGTGATCCGCGACGTGACGGAGCGGCGGGAGATCGAGCGGGAACTGGTGCAGGCGAAGGAGCGGGCGGAGGCTGCGAGCGTGGCGAAGTCGCAATTCGTCGCCAACATGAGCCACGAGATCCGGACACCGCTGAACGCGATCCTCGGAATGTGCGATCTCATGCGGGAAGCGCCGACGGCGGAAGAATCCCTCGACTACCTCGACACGATCCGGGCGAGCGGCGACGCGTTGTTGGATTTGATTACGGACGTTCTGAGCTTCTCGAAGATTGAATCTGGGACGCTCGAATTGCGCGAAGTGAACGTGACCGTGCGTGAATTCGCCAAGGAGTGCCTGGGACTCGAGAGACCGGCGGCGGACAAACGAGGTCTCTCGCTGTCGATGGACGTTGATGCGGGGCTGCCGACGCTGATTTCCGCCGACCGGGCGCGATTGCGCCAGGTCGTGGTGAACCTCCTGGCGAACGCGATCAAATTCACGGCGTCCGGACACGTCCGGTTGAACGTGGGTCCCGGACGTGGGCTGATCGGCGGTCCGGCGATTCGTTTCTCCGTGTCGGATACGGGCATTGGAATCGCCGAGCAGGATCGCTCGCGGATCTTCGAGATGTTCGATCAAGTTGACGACAGCGATTCGCGGCGATTCGGCGGGGCCGGGCTGGGACTCGCCATCAGCGCGCGACTCGTGGAATTGATGGGTGGCGTGATCGGGGTGGAGTCGGCGGTGGGTGTCGGGTCGGAGTTCCGCTTCGAGATCCCGATGCACACCGCGAGCGAAGGGGCGGATGCGTCGGGGGCGACGCATCTCGCGCTCGATCATGCCGCTGGCGTCGAGCGGCCGCTCTCGATCCTGGTGGCGGAGGACAGCGCGATCAATCAGCGCCTCATCCTGGCCGTACTGAAGAAAATGGGCTACGGAGCGGACGTGGTGGCGGACGGTGCCCAGGCTTTGGAATCGGCTCGCCGCCGCGGCTACGACGTCATTTTAATGGATCTCCAGATGCCCGTGATGGGTGGGCGCGACGCGGCGGAGGCCATCCTGGCGGACGCGGACACGGGCGGGCCGCAGATCATCGCGCTGACGGCAAACGCCCAGTCCGAAGAGCGGGAGCGGTGCCTGAAGGTCGGGATGGTGGAATTCCTGACGAAGCCGCTGCGAAACAGCGATCTCGCGAAAGCCCTCGAGTCGGCGTATGGCCGGACGACGGCGGCGGTCTGACAGCAGACGTCGTGATGAAGCAGCCTTAATCCGGAAATGGACAGGATTGAGAGGATTGAGAGGATTTACAGGATTGAGTTTCAGTGACTTCGAACAAAGGCCCCGCTCACTCACGGGGAGAACGATCCCTGCCTCATCAGTTGTTCCTGATCATCCCGTAAATCCCGTAAATCCTGTCTCATTTTTCTTTTCATCAGTGGGTCCGCCCTTGGGCAATCACGCCCGGTCGGCGTTCGTTGACGAGTGACGCTAACAAATGGGGTTGGCTTGGCGGAGGAATTGGCTGGCTCGCCGGTCGGGCCATGATTCGGGGGCGTGGCGGGAGGTGGGGAATCCGAGGTGGCCGCCGGTGGCGGGGGTTTCGAGTTGAAAGTGGGGGTTGGCGTGGGCGGCTTCTTCCGGGAAGCAGGCGGTGGGGAGGAACGGGTCGTTGCGGGCGTTGACGAGGAGGGTGGGGATCGTGATGCGGGGGAGGACGGGTTTGCTGCTGGCGCGGGTCCAGTAGTCTTCGGCGTCGTGGTAGCCGTGGAGCGGGGCGGTGTAGGCTCCGTCGAATTCGCGGAAGGTGCGCATGGTGTCGAGGCCGCGGTCGGTGAGTTTGCCGGGGTGGGTGGCGATTTTTTCCCGGATCTTGCGCCGGAGATTGACCAGGAAGCGGTCCATGTAGATGCGGTTGGCGCAGCTTTCGAGGGCGAGGGAGCTGGACGCGAGATCGCAGGGGACGGAGAACGCGACGGCGGCGACGAGGCGGGGGTCGACGTCGGGGCCGAGCTCACCGAGGTATTTGAGGGTGACGTTGCCGCCGAGGCTGAAGCCGACGAGCGCGATGGAATCGTAGCGGTCGCTGGCGAGGGCGTGGTCGACGACGATGGCGAGATCGTCGCTGGATCCGCTGTGGTAGGAGCGGAGGAGGCGGTTGGGTTCGCCGCTGCAACCGCGGAAATTCCACGCAAGAACGTCCCAGCCGTCGCCGTGGAGCGTGCGGGCCATGCCCTGGACGTAGGAGTCGTGGGAATTGCCCTCGAGGCCGTGGGAGAGGATGGCGAGGCGGCGGTGCGCGGGGTCGCGGAGCCAGTCGAGGTCGAGGAAGTCGCCGTCGGGCGTGGTGACGCGCTGGCGTTCGCGGGTGACGACCGGGACGCGGCGGAAGAGGGCCGGGACGATGGTCTGGAGGTGGCCGCCGGGGAGCCAGTGGGGGGATCGGTAGGTGGAGGGGGCGACGAGGGGCAAAGCTGCGGCTGGCGGAGTCGAAGGTTTTACTTGATTCCACGAAGGGAATCCCTACTTTTCTTGGCCCGCGGCAGAGTAGCTCAGTGGTAGAGCAGGGGACTCATAAGCCCTTGGTCGGGGGTTCAAATCCCTCCTCTGCTACCACTCAGACTTCAGACGCTCGACCTTCAGACATTCCGACTTTCAGACATTCCGACTTTCAGACCTTCGACCTTCAGACCTTCGACCTTCGACCTTCAGACCTTCAGACCTTCAGACCTTCAGACCTTCAGACCTTCAGACCTTCGACTCAACAATCATGGCAAACATCGCATCCTCCGAAAAGAGCGCCCGTCAGGACGTTGTCCGCAACGCTCGCAAGACGGCGACCCTCGCCGAAATCAAGACCGCGCATAAGCGTTTCGCCAAAGCGGTCGCCGAAAAGGACGCCGACGCGGTGAAGGCGCAGTATCCGGCCTACGTCTCGGAGCTGGACAAGGCCGCCAAGCGTGGGGCGATCCACCAGAACTCGGCGGATCGGCGAAAGGGCCGGGCGGCGAAGTTGCTGGCCACGGCTTCGGCGTAGTAGCGGGGGGAAGTGTCCGGCTTGGGCCGGATTGGTGTGGATGGACGGCTGGAAGCCGTCGGTCCTTGATTTGTCCCGCTTCGCGGGGATGGTTTGGTGCGGCAGACGGAGCGGAGACCGGCGAAGCCAATTGCAAATCGCCGTTCCTTGATTGCCGCGATGCGCCGACTTTAGTTAGATCTCGCGGATGAAAGTGCCGCGCTCTCCTTACGCCAAGACGGATGGGATTTTTTACTTTGCGCGGATGCTGGATAAGATTCGGCTCCTGCACGCGGGGGAATTGCGGGAGGATCTTCGGGCGAACGTCGGGGCGGCGTTCGATGCCCGGTGTGCGGACTTTCTGAGGGTGTCCTACGAAGATTTGAGACCGATGGTCTTGAACGGGACGTCGGATTTGGACGCGCTGCGGTGGTGTTTTTCGAAGGGGCACCGACCGAGCGAGGCGGAGGTCGAGATTTGGAACGGCTTCATGCGCAAGGTCGGATGGAACGACCGGGTCGCGATCAAGCTGGCGGAGCGGAAGGCCGAAAGCGGGCTGGAGGACCGGGAGGATATCCGGTCGATGTTCGATTATCTCGACGCCGACGAGGGTCGGAGCGTGGTCGGGCCGGAAGGGTATTAGGGTCGGAAGGTCGGATGGTCCAATGTCAGAAGGTCTAAAGTCTGAAGGTCGGATTTGGCCTTCGGCTTTGGCAACGAGGTGCCGGGCTGGAAGCCCGGCACAACAGGCTGGAAGCCTGGTTTCCCTTTCTGTGATCGCACCAGCGATTCTGGACTGACCTTCCGACTTTGGACCTTCGACCCGCTACTCCAGCGTGAAGCCGACTTTGATGGTGACCTGGTAGTGGGAGACTTTGCCGTCTTCGAGGTGGCCGCGGGTCTCGACGACCTCGAACCAACGGAGGTTGCGGATGGATTCCGAGGCTTTGGCGATGGCGTTTTCCACCGCTTTTTCGATGCTGTCCGGGGAGGAGCCGACGAGTTCGAGTTTTTTGTAGATGTGGTCCATGGGCGGAAGTCTGACGGTCGGAAGGTCGAATGTCGAAGGTCCAGTGAGCGTGAGAATCGCGGGGAATCGTTCGCGGTTTGGCTGAAAATAGCGTAAAGACAGCGCGTGCCAGTTCAGGAGTCGCAGTCGGGGATCAAAGTGGACGGCGGGCAGGTCCGGCTGACCGGGCGTTTGAACGCGCAGGGAGCGGCGGACGTGTGGGCGAAGGCCGAGCGGGCTTGCCGGGAGCGGGATGGAGCGACGGTGGACGTGTCGGGGCTGGATTACATCGACGCGTCGGGGATCGCGTTGTTGTTCGAGCTGAAGAAGCGGTTCGGCGCGCGGATCGAGGGTCTGCCGGACGAGTCGGCGCGATTGCTGGAACCCTACGAGAAGGACGAGTTCCCGGATTTGAACGCGGGGGCTCCGAAGGTGGATTCCGTGGTGGTGCAGGCCGGGCGGGTGGGCGCGGCGTTTTTCAAGGATCTGCGGCAGCAGGTGCGGTTCACGGGACAGCTGTTTCTGACTCTCGCGGCGGCGCTGGGGAATCCGGGCCGGGTGCGGTGGGGCGAGATGTGGCGCACCGTGGAGAAGGCCGGGGTGAACGCTCTGGTGATCGTTGGGATGATCGGATTCCTGACCGGAATGATCATGGCGTTCCAATCGACGGCGCCGTTGCGGCAGTTTGGGGTGGATATTTTCGTCGTGAATCTGGTGGCGCTTTCGATGCTGCGGGAGCTGGGCGGGATCATGACGGCGATCGTGATGGCGGGGCGGTCGGGGTCGGCTTTTGCGGCGGAGATTGGCACGATGAAGGTGAACGAGGAGCTGGACGCTCTGAACACGATGGGGATGGATCCGGTGCGGTTCCTGGTGGTGCCGAAGGTGATCGCGAGCGTGATCGTGACTCCGCTGCTGACGATCTACGCGAACATCTTCGGGATCGGCGGCGGGCTGCTGGTGGTGATGATGTTTGGACATCCGTGGGCGGCGGTGTGGAATCAGCTCACTTCGGCGGTGTCGGTGAACGACGTGCTGGCGGGTATCATCAAGGCATTTTTCTTCGGGGTGCTGGTGGCGGGGATCGGGTGTTTGCGGGGTCTGCAGACGAAATCGGGGGCGAGCGCCGTGGGCGACAGCACGACTCGGGCGGTGGTGAGCGGGATTTTTCTCATCATCGTGGTGGACGCGGTGTTCGCGTTCGTGTTCTTCGCAATCGGATTCTAGGCGTCATGGGAGCGATCATCGAAGTGCGCAATCTGAAGGCCGGCTACGACGACAACGTCGTGCTGGAGGATTTGAATTTCGACGTCGAGCGCGGCGAGGTGTTCGTGATTCTCGGCGGCTCGGGCTGCGGGAAGAGCACGGTGCTCAAGCACATGATCGGGCTGAATCCGCCGCTCGGCGGCGCGGTGCACATCGACGGCGACGACATCGTGGCGGCGGAGGGCGACGCGCGGAACGCGATCCTGCGGAAAATCGGGGTGTCGTATCAGAGTGGGGCGCTCTTCGGATCGATGACGCTGAGCCAGAACGTCCGGCTGCCGCTGGAGGAATACACGACGCTGTCGGACGAGGCGATGGATCTCATTGCGTGGATGAAGCTGAAGCTCGTCGGGCTCGAAAAATTCACGCATTTTCTGCCAAACGCGATCAGCGGAGGCATGCAGAAGCGCGCGGCGATCGCGCGGGCGATGGCGTTGGACCCGATCGTGGTCTTTTTGGACGAGCCCTCGGCGGGATTGGATCCGATCACTTCGGCGGAGTTGGACGCGCTGATTCTGCGGCTGAAGGAGACGATGGGGATGACGTTCGTGATGGTGACGCACGAGCTGCCGAGCATTTACGCGGTGGCGGACCGGGTGATTATGTTGGATAAGGAGAGCAAGGGAATCATCGCGACGGGGCCGCCCGCGGAGCTGCGCGATCATTCCGACGTGCCGTTCGTGCGGAAATTTTTCCACCGCGAGGCCGAGGTCGAGAATTCATGAAGAAGAGCGAAGTGAACTATTTCCGGATCGGAATTTTTATCATTGCCGGTTTGCTGTTGCTGGCCGGGGCGTTGGTGACGTTTGGCGTGGGGCAGTTTTTCAAGGCGAAGGTGAACATCGAGACCTACGTGGACGCGACCGTGCAGGGCATCGAGGTCGGGTCGGCGGTGAAATTCCGCGGGGTGACCGTGGGCAAGGTGGCGGACGTGAATTTCGTCTTTCAGCGGTATCCGTCGGTCGAGAAGTCCGAGATGACGAACTACGTCGTGCTGGTGATGCAGATCGACACGGAGATATTTCCCGAGATGTTCGAGGTCGATAACCTGCAGCCGATGTTGACGGCGAACATCGAGCGTGGAATGCGCGTCCAGATCGAGCCGGCGGGCATCACCGGGTTGAACTACCTCGAAATCAATTACCTCGAGCCGCAGCGGTTCGTTCCGCTGAAGATCGCGTGGAAGCCCGACAACTACTACCTGCCATCGGCCCCGGGCGAGCTGACCAACATGCTCGACAGCGTGAACAACATCATGCGTGAGGTGGAGGGCTTCAACATCAAGGGCGTGAGCGACGGTGTCGTGACGCTGCTGGATAATCTGAACCGGGCGGTGACGGGCGCGCAGTTGAAAAAGTTGAGCGACGGCGCGCAGGCGCTGTTCTCGCAGATCGAGACCGCGGTGGACGAGGCGGACATTCCGGATCTGAGCGCCAAAATGAACGCTCTTGTGAACGACCTCACGACGGCCGTGGCCGACCTCGACGTGCCCACGCTCAGTGGCGACACGCAGGCGCTCCTCGAGGAAGTCGCGAAGTCGAACGCGCAGCTCAAGTCCATCCTGGCGAACCTCGAACCCGCGTCACAGATCAACGGCGACGAGCTTTCGGCGACCCTGTCGAACCTCCGGATCATTTCGGAAAATCTTCGCGCCGCCTCCGCTGAAGTCGTGCGGGATCCTTCGCAGATCATCTGGCAGCGGCCCGCCAAACCGGCCTCCGCGCTGGATCCGCCGAACCGGAAAAGACGATGATGATGAAGACGATGAAATTTCTGGCCCTCGGATTGGTCGTGGTGGGGATGGCCGGATGCGCGGGGCTTTCGCGCGTGGCCCCCAAGCAATTTTTGCTGAATCCGGGCGAGCCGCCTTCGTTCGCGGCGATGCGGACGGGTGGCTCGGTCGCGGTGAATTACGTCGACGTGGCGCTGCCGTATTCGGGCAGTGGATTTGCCTACGAGATCTCCGCTTACCAGTGGGAGAACGATCCCTACAATGGCTTTCTCGTCGCGCCGTCGCAGATGATGACCGAGATCGTTCGGAAGTGGGTGGCCGAGAGCGCTCTCTACGGCAGCGTCGCGGTGGCGGGGGATCCGAGCGGTCAGGATTGGCGGATCCGGGCGACGGTGAGTGAGCTCTACGGCGATTTCAAGAGCATCGCGCCCCGGGCGATGCTGAAGCTCGAGGTGCGGGTCTTCCGGAACGACGGAGGGAAGGCGGTGCTGGTCTCTTCGAATACCTACGCGCAGGAAGTGCCGATCGAGCGGCGGACGCCGGAGGCGCTCGTCGCCGGGTGGAACGACGGGTTGAGGCAGGCTTTATTGGCGATGTCGTCGGATTTGGCTCGGCGGTAGGGGCGAGCGGCTCGGACTGCTGATAAATACGGTGAGGTGACTAGCCAGAGATCCTTCGCTTCGCTCAGGATGACAGCGGGGTGTGGGTGGGGGCGCCTTTCAGCCTTGGTCGTTTCGGCAGTTTTTGGCGGCTAGGAGGAGGCCGGCGGCTTTGTCCAGGGTTTCCTGCCATTCGCTGGCGGGGTCGGAGTCCGCGACGATGCCGGCTCCGACGTGGAAGTGGGCGTGGTCGCCTTCGAGGACGGCGGTGCGGATCGCGACGTTGAACTGGGACTCGCCGTTGAAGCCGAAGTAGCCGATGACACCGGTGTAGAGGCCGCGGGGGGTGGGTTCGAGTTCGGCGATGATTTCCAGCGCGCGGCGTTTGGGGGCTCCGGAAATCGAGCCGCCGGGGAAGCACGCCGCGACGGCGTCGAGGTGGGAGACGTCGGGTCGGAGCTGGCCCTGGACGGTGGAGACGAGGTGGAAGACTTGCTCGAAGCGCTCGAGGTGGAGGAGATCGGTGACTTCGACCGTTCCGTATTCGCAGACGCGGCCGAGGTCGTTGCGCTCGAGGTCGGTGATCATCACGAGCTCGGCGACTTCCTTGGGGGAGGTGATCAGGTCGTAGGCCGAGCGTTCGTCGCCGTCCCGCTCCGCGCGGCGGGGCCGGGTGCCTTTGATGGGGCGGGTCACGATGCGGCTGCCGCTAAGGTGGAGGAAGGTCTCCGGCGAGGCGGAAAGGACGGTGGTGCCCGCGAGGTCGAGGTAGGCCGCGTGGGGAGCCGGGGAGTAGTGACGGAGGGCCTCGTAGAATGGCCAGGCGTCGCCCGCGAAAGCGGAGGAAAACCGGTGGGAGAGGCAGACTTGATAGATGTCGCCGGCGGCGATGTAGCCCTGGGCCCGGCGGACCATTTTGCAGAATTGGTCGCGGGAGAGCTCGGGTTCGAACGAGATCGTCGGACGGCGGGTTGGCGGTTCGGCGGTGGTCGGAAATCTGCCGCGCAGCTGCCAGGTGTCGCTGGTGTGGTCGTAGGCGAGGAGGTTTTCGTAGAAGCCGAAGGTGAAGCTGCCGTCGAACGCAAACCAGCCGACCGCGGCACCTTCGGGGAGTCCCGAGTCCGTGGTTTCGCGTTGTCGGCGGGCGAGCTCGGCGGCGAGCCGGGACCACTCGTCGGCGGTGCCCGTGAGCACGAGGTCGGGGTCGCAGCCGATCAGGGAATGAGCCGACGATTTGGCGAGCGAGCTGTCGAGGAAGACGGTCCCGGGGCGGGCGAGCCGAGCGGCGAGTTCGGCCGGCTGGGCGTCGATGGCGAGCGGGGCGAAGGTGGGAGCGAGGCGGGTCATGGCGGTGGCCGGGTGCGACTTGCCAAAGGAAAATAAACCTGTTTGCTTTGCAAGTTCCGACGGTCGGACTGCCGACCGGTCGGTCGTCCCGCATGAAGATTCGATCCACTTTTTTTTTCCTGATCGGCGTCGGTCTGCTGTTGCCGAACCACTCGGCGATGGCCCAACGGCGGGGGACGGGCGTCAGCACGGTCGTCGTGCCGCCCGGTGAATCCGACCGGCCGACGACGCGGGAATTGATCGAGCAGGCCGACACGAGCATGACCGATGGCATGGACGAGATGGACGACGGCGCGAGCGAGGAGCAGGCCGCCGATCTGGCCCGGGATGGTGAGGAAGTGACGCGGGAGCGGGACGAACTGGCGGCGGAGGCGGCGGCTGGCCCCGGGACGCCCAACGAACCCGTGGCGTCCGAGCGAGGCATCGACGATCTTTCGGCGGATCTGCCGCCTCTGGAAGACGACCTGCCGATGATCCCGATGGACGAGATGCCCGACCCGAGCACGCTCATTCCGGACGACGTCTACGCGGCACCGGATTACCCGACGGACGCTCCGGCGGATTATCCGACCGAAGATTACCCCGTGGATCTGGCCCCGCCGCCGCCGGTGGTGAAGGAGAACGAGTTCGAGAAGGAGCGGAAGATGAAGCAGCGCTACCAGCAGGTGAAACTGCAGGCGCTCAAGGACCAGGCCATCCGGGGGATGAAGGAACGGTCGGAAGTCGCGCGGACAGACGAAGACAAACGGGCGGCACTCCGGGAATACTACCGCATGCTTTTCACCAAGATCGTCTCGATCGATCCGGAACTGCGGGAGCGCAGCGACGTGCTGGAGAAGGCCTACCTCCGTCGGCTCGGTCAGTATCGGGTCGAGCCGACGATCCCGCTGAACCCGCCGCCGACGCCCGAGCCTCTGGAGTCGCTGTAGGCCCGGTCTGTGACGGCTGGTCTCGACCGGGCGAAGCACGGAATGGTGGTCTAATCTGCTTCCAGGCTAATAGTCGGCGACGATGTCACGGACGCCTTTGGTGTCCTTGAGCAAAGGGTCGAAATCCCAGAGGATGAAGCCGACTCCCGCGCGCGGGCCAACGGATTTCGTGAGGTCGAGCTGGCGGGCGATCTGGCTGGCCGGGCGGCCTTTGCTCGTGAGGCGGTCGACGGCGATGCCGGGGATGATCGGGATGCCCTTGGGGTTGACGTCCGGGTTGCGCCACCAGCGCAGGAGCGAGCTGAAGGATTGGGGGCCTCCGTCGTCCCAATAGAGCTGGGGGGCGAGGTAGTCGACCCAGCCTTCGCGCATCCAGGCGACGGGATCGCAGTAGATCTGGTTGAGGGCGTCGAGTCCGGCCTTCACGTCGGAAGGTTGGCCCTTCGTGTAAATGCCGAACGGGCTGATGCCGAATTGGGCTCCGCGGCGGGCGCGGCGAACGGTCTCACCGAGGCGGCGGACGAGGGAATTCACGTTGGCGCGCCGCCAGTCGCCGCGGCCGAGTCGGCCGCCTTCGTCCTGGTATCTTTGGTAGGAGGACGAGTCGGGGAAGCTGCCGGAGTAGGTCTCGGGGTAGGGGAAGAAGTAGTCGTCGAGGTGGACGCCGGCGACGGGGTAGCGCTTCACGATGTCTTCGACGACGCGGATGACGTGCTCCTGCACGGCGGGCTCGGTCGGGTCGAGCCAGAGCATTTTCTTCAGTTTGCGCGTCTGATTGGCGAGGTTGCCGCGGGAGGGGTGGCTTGAGCTGAGGCCGCTGGCGGAGGTGGCGGCGCGGTAGGGATTGATCCAGGCGTGGATGTCGATGCCGCGCTTGCGGCCTTCGATGATGAACGTCTCGAGCGGGTCGTAGCCGGGGTTCTTACCCTGGACGCCGGTGAGGAAGCGGCTCCACGGCTCGTAGCGGGATTCGTAGAGCGCGTCGCTTTCGGGGCGCACCTGCACCATGAGGGCGTTGAGCTTGCAGCGCTGTGCGACTTCGCAGATGCGGGCGATTTCGGCTCGCTGGGCGGAGGCGCTGAGACCGGGCTTCGATGGGAAATTGATGTTGTAGACCGAGGCGACCCAGGCGGCCCGCATCTCCTTGGCCTGGCCGGTGAGCAGGGTGGCGAGCAGCAGGAAAGCGGCGGTGAGGGTCGCGCGAATGGGCATGGGTCGAAGAAAGGCGGAAGGTGGGGGATTGTAAAATACGATTTCGGTGGGGTGGGGAGTGGGGGTGTGATTGAAAGTGCGTCCGAGGCTGAGCCCAAAGGTGCCAGTGAGATTGGGATCAACGAGCCAGCCCGCGTCGAGCCGCGAGTAAAGCCACCCTCGGGTGGCCATGATGCCACCCGCGCGGAGAAGCGAGTCTCCGGCTACCCTCGGAGTTGGCGGCAGAGCGCCCCAACCAATCCATTACCTGTAAAATGTGACGGTCATCACATTTTACAGGTTATGGATTGGTGGCGAGGTCCTCGGAAGAGGCCGGGCTTTACTACTACTCGCGAGCCGGAGCTTGCCCGTCGGAAGGCCGCGGATCCGGGGGGGGGGGCGGACGGGGAGTGGCGAGCGAACGAATGAACGAATGAATCCGCTCCCGATAAAACGTAACGGCCGTTACGTTTTATCAGTCGACTCCGCGGGAATTGGGGGGGCGTTTGGATGAGGCGGGAGACCCGATGCTGCGAGGCCTTGGACCGTGGCGATCTCCCATGCACTCGTCACCAGCCTCCTGCCGTCCCCTCGGTCAGACGTTGTTGGCGTTCACTAGATTTTTCTTCCGATCAGGACGCGCTTTCGATCACACCCGGGCAGTGGTTTGCGGGGAGTGGTCGTTCGTCGAGAGGTGGTTTTGCGCGTTTTTTGGCGTTGAGTGGTTTGGCAGGCCGCTGGGTTGAGTGGGCGGTGCGGTGGGGGGTGTCTGCCAGAGATTGCCGTTTTGGAGCCTTAGCAGAAGTGAACGGTGGTCGATGGCTCTTCGCTTCGCTCAGAATGACAGGTTTTGGAGGGGTGGCGGCCGCGGGGCTTGGCTGGTTCTCGTTGGTTTAGTGGCGTTGGCGGATTTGGCGTTTTCTTTGGGCGAGGTGGGTGGGGAGGAGGTGGGTTTCGATCCAGGTGGCGGCGGCGGTCAGGCCTTCCGTTTCGTAAACGCGGCCGATGGTGGCTTCGACCTCGGTGGGGTTGCCGAAGAGGGCGAGGAATTGATTGCTGGTGGCGGCGGTGAGTTGGGTGCCGTCGGTGCGGCCGGTTTGATCGAGAATCCAGCGGCGGATGACGAGCGAGAGGACGGCGTCGCCGATCCAGGCGGCGTTGTGGGTCTCGGGTGGGAGGGGCTTCATTGGGGGGAAATTAGAAATTAGAAATGTGGAATGAGAAATGGGATTTTGCGGCGGCGGCGATGTAGGATTGGACCATGCGCGATGAATTTATGCAGGCGGCGATCGACGAAGCGAAGGCTGGATTGGCGGAGGGGGGGATTCCGATCGGGTCGGTGATCGTGCACGACGGCAAAATCATCGGACGGGGTCACAACATGCGGGTTCAGCTCGGTGATCCGCTGCTGCATGGGGAGATGAGTGCGTTCAAGGCGGCGGGGCGGCAGCCCGCTTCGGTCTACCGCGAATGTGTGCTCTACACGACGCTGTCGCCGTGCCCGATGTGCAGCGGGACGTCGCTGCTCTACAAGATCCCGAAAATCGTGATCGCGGAGAACACGACGTTCGTGGGGGCCGAGGATTGGTTGCGGCGTGAGGGCGTGGAGCTGGAGGTGCTCGGCGACGAGGAGTGCGTGGCGATGATGCGGGCATTCATCGCGGATCGGCCCGAGCTGTGGAACGAGGACATTGCGGTGTGATTTTCGATTTTCGATTACGGATTTTCGATTAGAGTTCCGGTTCGCGCCTTCGGGGCGGGCATTTATGGATTTCCGGGACCCTCAGAACTATTTCAACCGCGAGCTGAGCTGGCTGGAATTCAATCAGCGAGTCGTCGATCTGGCGGCGGATCCGTCGAATCCGTTGCTCGAGCGGCTAAAGTTCCTCTGCATCGTCAGTTCGAATCTCGACGAATTTTTCGAAGTCCGCGTGGCGGGCCTCAAGCAGCAGCGGCAAATGCATTCGCACGATGCCGGGCTGGACGGGTTGTCGGCGACGGCGGCGCTGGAGCGGATCAGCGACCGGGTGCGGCGGATGGTCGACGACCAATACCGGATCTGGCGCGAGCAATTGCAGCCCGAGCTCGAGCGGCAGGGCGTGGCGTTTCATCACTACCCGGACGTGTCGGAGGACGAGGCGAAGTTTTTCGAGGAATTCTTCCGGAAAACCGTCTACCCGGTGCTGACGCCGCTGGCGATCGACCCGGTCCATCCGTTTCCGCAGCTCCTCAACAAAAGCCTGAACGTGGTCGTCGAACTCGAGGGCGAAAACCTCAACACCGACATCGCGGTCGTTCAGGTGCCGCGGATTCTGCCGCGCGTGGTGCCGTTTCCGGACGGGAAAGCGGACCATTACGTTTTTCTGGGCAACATCATCCAGGAGCACGTCGGGGCGTTGTTCAAGGGCGTGAAAGTGAAGGGCGCGCACCTCTTCCGGATCACGCGCAACAGCAACCTCTATTTCGACGAAGAGGAGGTTCAAAATCTTCTTCACGCCATCGAGACCGAGCTGCGGAAGGTGAATCGCGGCGCGGCGGTGCGGCTCGAGGTGATGGACGACTGCCCGGAGCACGTGGTCGGGCGGCTCATCGAGTTGTTCAACCTCGAGGACGAGGACGTTTTCCGAATCGACGGTCCGCTGAATCTCGTGCGGTTGATGCCCCTGGCCCTGCAAATCGATCGGCCGGACCTGCGGTATAAGCGATTTTCGCCGAACACCGTTGTGGCGCTCGATGCCGACGCGGACGTTTTTTATCATCTGCGGAAGGGCGACATCCTGTTGCACCACCCTTACGACAGCTTTCAGACGGTCGTGGACTTCCTCGCCCAGGCGGCGGAGGACCCGCACGTGCTGGCGATCAAGCAGACGCTTTATCGGACGAGTTCGGATTCGCCGATCGTGCAGTCGCTTATCGAGGCCGCGGGGAACGGCAAGCAAGTGACGGTCGTCATCGAGCTGAAGGCGCGGTTCGACGAGGCGGCGAACATCAAGTGGGCGCGGATGATGCGCGAGGCTGGGGTCGACGTCGTCTACGGTGTGGCCGGGCTGAAAACTCACTCGAAGGCGCTGCTGGTGGTCCGGAGCGAGGGCGACGGGATCAGGCGCTACGCGCACCTCGGGACGGGAAATTACCACCCGTCGACGGCGCGCATCTACACCGACATCGGGATGCTGACGTGCCGCGAGGAGGTGACGGACGATCTGGCCGAGTTGTTCAATCTGCTGACGGGGGTCTCGAAATTTCAGGGAATGAACGAATTGCTGGTCGCTCCGTTCAACCTCCAGAGCCGGTTCGTCGAAATGATCGACGCGGAGGCGCGGAACGCCGCCGCGGGGAAACCGGCGGGGATCTACGCGAAAATCAATTCGCTGATCGAGGAGGGCGTGATCGAGGCGCTCTACCGGGCGAGCGCGGCGGGCGTGAAGGTGCGGCTCTTGGTGCGCGGGATGTGCGCGCTGCGGCCCGGGGTCAAGGGCGTGAGCGAGAATATCGAGGTGCGGAGCATCGTGGGGCGCTTCCTCGAGCACAGCCGGGTTTTTCGATTTGAAAACGGGGGCGAGCCGACGATCTATCTGGGGAGCGCGGACTGGATGCAGCGGAATTTATTCAAGCGGGTCGAGACGGTTTTTCCGCTGACGACCCCTGGAGTGCGCGAGCACGTCGACGAAATTCTCGATTGGTTCTGGCGCGACAACGTGAAGGCGCGGGTGATGCAGCCGGACGGAATCTACGTCCCGCGGGTCACGGACGAGCCGCGGTTCGACGCGCAGGAGGAATTCCTGGCCGAAGCGCAGCGGCGACGCCGGGCGAGGGCGGCGTTGGTCGCCGAGTCGGGCGGCTAGCCGCCGCTTCGTTTCGAGGGTAGGGAAGGCGCGCCGCGCGTTCCGTTGCTTCTACGTTGGACGGGAGTCTGGCGTTTCGGCGTCTTTTTGCGGAGTCGTCCGCGGAGTATTGGACGTTTTCTGGTTGGCGGCCGCGACTCGGTGACCGGAAGTGGGCACCCGGCGGCGCGGCTGCCCTACCCTTTTTTAGAAGACGATCGAGGCGCGGCCTCCGAGGACGAAAGCGTTGCCCAGGTCTCCGGTCGCGCCGGGGCGGATGACGTATTGGGCGTCGGGTTGGACATGGAGCCAGGGGGTGACTTCGATGTCGTAGGTGGCCTCGATCACGATCTCGTAGCCGACTTTGCGGGATCCTTCGTCGAAGGTGGCTTGGGCGGCATCGTCGGAGAGGTCGGCGTAGCCGAGAGCGACGCCGAAGACGTCGTTGTCGCGGGTGGGGATGAGGCCGGTGTAGGCGAAGCCGGTGTCGAGGTAGAAGCCGATGAAGTTGCGGTCCTGCGGGGTGAATCCGGCGCGGACGAAGGCGTTGAGGCCCTGATTCGACGGTTCGATGACGGAGACAGGCTCCTTGAAGGACTTGGCGTCCTTGCTCGTGACGGCTGCTGGGACGGGCGTGCCGGGTTCGCGGTAGAGTGCCTGGTCGGCAATGCCGTAGAAGCCGAAGTTGCCGTAGACTTCTTCGCCGGAGCCGTTGGATCGCTCGAAGAACTCCGTGTTGGCGAATCCGCCGAATTTGACGGTTCCCGGTAGAGCGACTTCGTTCCAACGAAACTGGGCTTCGTTGATGAAGGTGTAGCCGTTCTCGTCGTCGAGGCGCCAGCGGAAGCCGTGGCGGTTGACGTCCTCGCCGAAGGGGTTGCCCTGGAACGCACCGCTCAGGAAGCTGAACCATTCGGTCGGGTGGATGGCGACGCGCACGCCGAGGGTGGCGAGCGGGTAGGCGGGTCCGCCATTGGGCAGGGCTTCGGACGCGAGGGCGGGCCAGCCAAAAGTGCCGTTCAGGAACGTGCCGGCGGTGTCGGAGATGATGAATTCCTCGTCGGCGGAGAGCTGGCCAACGCGGATGGAGAGTCGGTCGTCGAGGAGGGACTGCTCGAGCCAGAGCTCGAAAGCGCGGAGCGTGTTGAAGCCGGCGATGTTGCTCGTCGTGAAGATGTTGCCGACGAGATCCTCGGAGGCGTCGCGTCCGCTGAGCCAGAGCCAGCTGGAACGGAAGGTGAGACCTTCGATGCCGGCTAGCTTGCCGAAGTCGAGGTCGACGCCGAAGTCGAGAAGGCCCGTGTAGACGGTGCCGCGCTTCAGACCGCCGCTCGTATTACCCCAGACCTCGACGGCGTAGCCTCCGAACAAGCTGATGCCGCGATCTTCCAAGTCAGTGCGCAGGCCGCCGAAATCGCCGAAGCCGTAATCGCCCTCGAGATAACTCCGCGTGGGCGATGCCGAGGCTTCCGTCTGACGGTCGAGGAACTCCTCTTGGGCGACAGCTGGGAAGGTGAGGGCAAGGGCCAGGGCACCGACGAAGGTGAAGGATAGGATTTTCATGAAAATGGGGTTGGACGGTGGCGTTTGGGGCGTTTCAACTGAATTGAGACTCAGTCGCAGAACGATTGGGGGCGGTTTGTAATCGGTGAGTGAGACGCACGGCAAGGGGAAACGGTGCAAAATATTTGACAAATTATGATCCTGGGCTGGTGCCGGGCCGTAATTCCTCCAACCTTCACGCCAGCCCAACGAAATCCACGATTTAATGAAAACTCCACGTCCCGCCCTTTCCCTGCCGTTGCTTCTTCTTTTCCTGCTGGCCCCCGTTCTGGCGGAGGCGCACACGGGAGTGGGTGCGGTGGGAGGCTTCACCAGTGGGTTTACGCACCCGCTCTTCGGCCTGGATCACGTGGTGGCGATGGTTGCCGTGGGGTTGTGGGGAGCCTTTCTCGGGCGGCCGGCGATCTGGGTTTTGCCGATCACGTTTCCGCTGGTGATGGCGGTGGGTGGGGTTTTCGGGGTGATGGGGGTGCCGTTTCCGGCGGTTGAGCAGATGATCGCGTTCTCCGGCATCCTGCTGGGTGCGATGGTGCTGTTCGCGGTGAAGCCACCGCTGCTTTTCGCGGCGATCCTCGTGGGATTTTTTGCGATCTTTCACGGGTATGCCCATGGGGCTGAACTGCCGGATTCGGCGAGCGCGGTGACCTACGCGATTGGGTTTGTTCTGGGAACAGGTCTGCTTCACCTGTGCGGTATCGCGCTGGGACTATTGACTCGTTTCCCCGGTGGGGTGATCGCCGTGCGGGCGATGGGTGGCGTGATCGCGTTGATTGGAGCCGGGTTTCTGTTCGGCGTCCTGTAGGTGATGGCGGGTGGTAGTTTCTTCGCTCACTCGACGCTGCCGGGGGCGGGGAGCTTTCTCAACGGGCTGGTCCACCCGCTCACGGTCCCGACTCACCTGCTGCTACTGGTGGCGGGTGGGCTGATGCTGTCGCAGGGGATTCCGCTGCGTCTGCGCGAGGGGATGATCGCGGCGCTCGTCGGGGTGGCGGTCGGTCTGCTGGCTTCGGTGTGGGTTCCGGAGTCGGCGGTGATTCGGGGGATTTTGACGGGCTGGACTTTGGTGGTTGCGCTGGGGGTCGTGGCCGATTGGCCGAAGCGGATTCTAAGTCGAGCCGGTTTGATTGGTGCGGCCGCGTTGTTGGTTGGTTTGGATTCCCCGCCGGAGGTGGGGGCGGTCTTTCCCACGCTGCTGATCCTGACGGGGACCGGGGTTGCGGTGCTGCTGGTGATTGCGAACGTGGCGTTTTACGCGTCGTTGCGGCCGGACCGATTCTGGGCGCACGTCGGGGTGCGGGTGGTGGCCTCCTGGATCGCGGCGGCTTCGCTGATGTTGCTGGCGTTTGCGCTGCGCGGGCCGGTCAATTGAGCGACGGATCGTCGGGCATTTCCGCCAGGAGGTGGTGGATGGGGCTGACGGAACGCATGAAGGCGCGCCATTCGAGTTCGGTGTTCTCGGCTTGAATGAGCGCGCGGTTCGGTGGGACGACGAGCCAGCCGGTCTGGGCGATCTCGGCTTCGAGTTGGCCGCGGCTCCAGCCGGAGTAGCCGAGGAAGGCTCGGAGCGTGGGGCGAATTTCGGACGGGATTTGCTCCGCCTCGTCGGGTTCACCGAAGGTCTGGAAGAGGACGGAATTCCGCGCGGCATCCCATTCGATGCTGGCGAGGAGGAGGTCGGCGTCGGAGACGGGTCCGCCGACGAAAACGGGGACGCTGGAGAGGAAGGTCGGGAGGAGGTCGGTGGAGAGATCGCTGATCGACTGGTTGGCGGGGCGGTTGAGGACGATGCCGACGGCTCCGTCCTCGGCGCTGTGGTGGGAGAGGAGGATGATGGTGCGCCGGAAATTCGCGTCGCGCAGGCTGGGGTGGGCGATCAGGAGGGAACCGGTGAGGTTGCCGGCGGAGGACGGGTCACGGGTCATCGGGGTGAGGATTACAATACAAATGCTTTGAACAGAAGGTCGCAAAGGTCGCAAAGGGTGAAAGGAGGAAGGGAATGCCGACCAGCGGAGCTGGGCGGCATTCCCTTCGCGAACTTTGCGCTCTTCTGTTCAAACCGTATTCAGGATTTTCACAGCGGGCTGGCGGGATTTGGGGATTCGGCCGCAGTGGGTGGTGAGGGATTGGAGGGGGTCGGTTCGTTCGTTCTGAATACCGAGGGTTTTGCAGAGTTCCGCCTCGAAGAAGTGGATAGCCCGGTGGGTTGGGGGCGTGGTGCGGAGGTAGGCGACGGCACGGGCGAGGAGAGTGAAAATTTCGTCGGCGGGGGCGGAGGTTTCGGTGGCAAGGTCGGTGAGGTCGCCGAAGTAGGCGGCGACGGCGAGGTTGGCGTAGCGGACGTCGGGGCCGGCGAAGGGGTGGAGGAGGATGGCCTCGCGGAGGTTGTGAATCTCGCCGGTCTTCGGGGGATCGAAGCCGATTTCGACCTCGTGGAAGACGTCGAGTTTGCCGCGGAAGGCGCTCTTGGGTTGCAGCGCGCCGCGGGCCGAAGTCTTGATCTTACCGTGGGTCTCGGTGATCCAGATGCAGAGCAGGCTCGTCTCGGAGAAGCGGTAGCGCCGGATGAGGATGGCGCGGGATTTTTCCACGTTTGCTCGGGTGGGAGGTTATGAGCTCGCTTCGCTCGCTTTGGGTTGGGTCGGCGATTGCAAATCGCCGCTCCTTGAAACTAGTCGAGGAATTCGACCAGGCATTGCTGCATGAAGGCGTAGAGGTTGAGTCGGAAGGTGGCGACGCCGGACTCGGTGAGGAGGTCGGGGGCTTCGCCGACTTCGTCCGGGTCTTCCTGCTCGTAGCCGATGTCGGTCGCGAGGGCGAGGCGAGCTTGGTTGAGGACGTTGAGCCAGGCTTCGGCGTGGCCGTTGGGGATTCGGAGTTCGAAGAGTTGGTCTTCGGTTTCGTCGAGTCGGCGGAGATCGGCGGCGACGACGTCGCGGGCGGATTGGAAGTGCTCGGAGAGGTCGGGGGTGACGAAGGCCGCCCAATCCGAGCGGAGACGGTCGAGGTCGGGGTCGTCGGACGGGGGCGGGAAAAGGCGTTCCTGCGCGGACTCGGAGAGATTGCGCGGATCGGTCGCGAGGGGAACGTTGCGGAGGAGCTCGGCGAGGAGGGGGTGGATGCGCGTGAAGCCGATGGCGGCGTCGTCAAGGATCTGGAACTGCATCGGGTCAGCCCTCCGCCTGCTCGAGGGTGGCGAGGAGGAGGTGGAGGTGAAGTTGTTGGACGAAGAGCTCGGCTTTCTCGCGCTCTCCGGTCCAGACGATGGAGCGGCCCAGTTCGTGGACTTCCATCATGTGGTGCTCGGCTTTTTCGCGGGAGAAACCGAAGACGCGGCGGAAGATGAGCGACACGTAGCTCATGAGATTGACCGGGTCGTTGTGGACGACGACGTTCCACGGCAGGTCGAGATCGACGTCGGTTTCCGGAGCTTCGAGGACGCGGGTGGCCATGGGGCGGGCTCTACGCGGCGCGAAGCTGCGGGGCAGTCAGGTCGAGGGTGTCGAGGCAGGTAGCGGCGAAGTCGAGGGCTCGGGACGCGCGGATGTCGGGTGAGCCGGCGAGAAGTTCCTGGAGCAGGTAGGCTCCGAGGGCGACTCTGGTGGGGATGGAGAAAACGGCGCAGCGAGCGGCGAAGAGGACCGTGAAGTGTCCCCTCATCTGTCCGGACCGGATGGCGGCGTGGAGTCGCGGGAGGACGCGGTCGCCGCGGGGGTCGCCGGTGGCCTCGGCGAGGCGGCGGCCTTCGGCGATGAGGGCCGGAGCGGTGGCGGCGGTGGTCGTTGCGAGGAGATTGGTCTCGAGCTCGATGATCTCGCGGACTTCTCCGGCGGAGGCGAGGTCGAGGGTGGTGACGATCGCCGGGAGCAGGGTGGGAACGAAGATGGTGTCGCGCCAGCCGGCGGCGGCGAGGTCGAAGCGGGAGAAATTGCGGAACGTGAGCGGTGCCGTGACGTCGAAAGTCGGGTTGGCAATCCGGAGGGCGGATTCGAGCGGATCCTCGAGGTGCGTTTCGGGCGATGGTGGGTCGAAAAATTCCATGCGGTCGGCAGGAGTCTACAGCTGTTTGCGGGCTGTGTTCAAAATGTTTGCCTGTCGGAAACGCATTCGTTGGGCGGCCTCGGGCTGGATGTCGTCGTAGCCGTTGAGGTGGAGGAGGCCGTGAATGACGTAGAGGGCGAGTTCGTCGTCGGGGTCGAGACCGTGGGCGGGAGCCTGAGCCACGGCGACTTCGGCGCAGACGAGGATCTCGCCGTAGGGGAAGGTAATGACGTCGGTGGGGCCGGAGATTTGGAGGAATTCCCGGTGGACGCGGGACATTTCACGGGACGAGAGGATGGAGACGTCGACGACGGGTAGGTCGGCGAGGAGTGGGGCTTCGTCGGGGCCGGGGTCGGCGAGGCAGATCGGGAGCGCGAACGCGGCGAGGCGGCGGAGCCGCGGGAGGTCGACCGGAATTTTTCGCTGGCGGTTGGTGATCGAAAGCTCGGGCGGGGTCACGCGGCTTCCGCGGTTCGCTCGGCCTTGCTCTTTTCCTTCTCTTTTTCTTTCTCCTTGGCCTCCTTCGACTTCGGGTAGGCGACGCGGGAGTGGAGCATCGAGTTGAGGGTCGTGCGGAAAGCTTCGGCAATGCGGCGGATTTCGTCTAGGGTGACGGGGGCTTCATCGAGCTGGTGATCGGCGATACGGGCGTCGATCAGGTCGTGAATGAGGTCCTCGATGCGTTGGGGCGTCGGGCGGTCGAGCGAGCGGGAGGCGCTTTCGATGGAGTCGGCGAGGCTGACGATGGCGCTCTCGCGGGTCTGCGGGCGGGGGCCGGGGTAGCGGAAGGATTCCTGGCGAACCTCCGGGATATCCTCGGCGCGCATGTTCATGATCTTGCCGCCGAGGCGGGCGTCTTCCTGCTGCTGGAGGGCGCGTTGGTAAAAGTAGCCGACGAGGGAGGTGCCGTGGTGTTGCTGGATGGCGTCGACGAGGAGGGAGTTGAGGTTGTGCTTGAGGCCGAGGTCGACGCCTTCTTTCACGTGCGCGATGATGATAAGCGAGCTCATCGTGGGCGTGAGGTCGTCGTGCGGGTTGTGGCCCGCGGGCATGTTTTCGTTGAAGTAGTCCGGCTTCACGAGTTTGCCGATGTCGTGGAAGTAGGCGCTCACGCGGCAGATCGTCGGGTTGGCTCCGATGGCCTCGGCGGCGGCCTCCGCGAGGTTCGCGACGGCGAGGCTGTGGTGGTAGGTGCCGGGGGCCTCCATCGAGAGGCGGCGGAGGAGCGGGTGGTTCATGTCGGACATCTCGAGCCAGGAGATGTCGGTGGTGATGTTGAACGTGCCTTCGATGGCCGGGAGGATGCCGCTGATCACGATGGCGGTGAGGAAACCGGTCGCGAGGGCGGCGAAGCTCTGCCAACCGAGGAGATTCCAGTCCGTGGCGGGCAGATTTTCCCAGACGATGGGACCGACCAGGCCGAAGACCGCGGCGAGCACCCAGGTGGCGGCTCCGACGTAGATCCCGGCGCGAATGAGGCGGCCGCGGCGGCGGACCTGGATGGTGACCGAGACGGCGACGATGCCGGTGATGAGGGAGATGACGAGGAAAACGGAATTGAGCTGGGGGAGGAGAAACGTGCCCCAGAGCGAGCAGAAGACGGCGGCGTAGAGGCCGTGGTGTTTGCCGAGGAGGAGCGAGAGAACCAGCGGGGCGAAGGCGTAGGGGATGAGGACGGGGGCCATCGCGGGGTTGATCCCGTCGGGGCCGGCGTTCACGAGGATGAGTTTGACGGCGATGAGCTGGAGGAAGCAGACGGAGAGGACGAGCAGCAGGCGGGTGTTGCTGATGAGGGTCTGGGGGTGGTTGATCCAGAGCTGCGCGAGGGCCGTGACGAAGACGAGAAAGCAGACGAGGAATTTCTTGAGCGGCTCGGCCATGGGACCGGCGAAGATGAGAACGCCGAGGCCGAGGATGAAGGCGAGGCAGATGGCCAAGCGGGCGGACCAGCCGTTTTCGAGCGCTTCGCCGAGCGGGCTGTCGACCTGCTTGCGGCGCTTCTTCGCGCTGGCGAGCCCCTGGCTCACGAGGCGGCGGCGTTGACTGTTCCAGATGCTCACTTTTGCGAAAATTCGAAATTTGAAATGCGGAATGTGAAATGGTCAGCCGCTGGCGCGGGTTGATGGAGCGCGATCATGAATTAAATCCGAAATCCGAAATCCGAAATCCGCAATTAAATGAGGCTGTCCTGGAGGCCGCGGTGTTTTCGGTAGGCGCGGAGGATGCGTTGGACGAGCTGGTGGCGGACGACGTCGGATTCGCGGAAGAGGTGGATGCCGATGCCCTCGATGTCCTGGAGGGCGTCGACGGCTTCGATGAGGCCGCTGCGTTTGTTCTTGGGAAGGTCGATCTGGGTGCGGTCGCCGGTGACAACGCACTTCGACTCGGCTCCGAGGCGGGTGAGAAACATGAACATCTGCTCGGTGGTCGTGTTCTGCGCTTCGTCGAGGACGATGAAGGCGTTGTTGAGCGTGCGTCCGCGCATGTAGGCGAGCGGGGCGATCTCGATGACGCCGCGGTCCATGAATTTTTGCAGCTCCTCGATCTCGAGCATGTCGTTGAGCGCATCGTAGAGGGGGCGGAGGTAGGGGAGGATTTTTTCCTGGAGGTCGCCGGGGAGGAAGCCGAGGGCTTCGCCGGCTTCGACGGCGGGGCGCGTGAGGATGATGCGGCTGACTTTTTCCTGCTTGAGGGCCGAGACGGCGAGGGCCATGGCGAGGTAGGTCTTGCCGGTGCCGGCGGGGCCGATGCCGAAGGCGATATCGTTTTCGCGGATCGTGCGGATGTATTCGCGCTGGCCTTCGGTCTTCGGGACGATCGGGGGTTTGCGGGACGAGCAGGTGATCTTTTCGTCGAGGAGTTTGCCGAGGCCGGCTCCGGTCGGGTGGGCGGCTTGCTCGATGGCGTAGAGGAACTCGTGGCGCCGGATCGTCAGGCCGCGGGTGCGGGCTTCGGAGAGCTGATCGAAGACGCGGCGGACGGTCTCGACGGCGGCGGGATCGCCGTCGACGTGGAGTTGGGCGTCGCGGGCGGTGACTCGGACGGCGAGTTTCGACTCGAGTTCGCGGAGGAGCTTCTCGTCGTGGGCGTAGAGTGACTGGAGGGCGCGGGCGTTCTCGAACTCGAGAGTCGTCGCGGTCGGCGAAGGCGTGGAGGCCATGTCGGCTCGACTACTGATACCCGTAAACGAGGGCCCAGTGGGTGCGTTCGATCGCGGATTTGTTCACGGTGACGATCGCGTAGTAGGTGCCCGAGCGCTTGGGTTTGACGCTGGCTCCGGCGAAGCGGCCTTTTTGCCAATCCTTCGCTTCAACCAGGTTTCCTTTGTCGTCGTAAATGTGAACGCTGAGTTCGGCACCGTCGGCGTCCGTGCCGAGGCAGAACCAGTAGTCGTTACCCTTGAAGAGCTGGGCGGTGACCGCCTTCTGCTCGCCGACGCCGAGGTCGCCGCCCCACGCGTCTTCGCGGAAGGTGAAGCCTTTTTCAACGTAGGGAGTGGCCGCCTCGTAAGCAAACGAGAGGGCGTCGTCGACGGTCGCGTAGGCGATTCCGCCCAATGCGAAGAGGGCCGCGGTCGTGGTGAGGAGGCGTTTCACGGTGGCGTTAGTTTGATTAGGCGTCGCTGGACGAAGCGATGGTCTGGACCATTTCCTTGGTCATGGTGTGGATGCGGTCCACGCTTTTCGGGCTGATCTTCTGGCCGCCGCCTTCGAGGATGAGGGGGCGGATCTCGGTGAGCATGGCGCGGATCTGGGCGATGAGGTCGCTTTTGCGAAGGCGGGGGTTCATGGCCTCGATCCGGCGATCGAAGTAGGCGAGAAGCTCCGGCTGGTGAAGGAGCTCGGCGCGGTCGGATTTGTAATCGGCTCCGACGATGGAGGTGACCACTTCGGTGCCGCGAATCCAGCCGCCGAGGCTGACGAGTTGGGCCAGGTCGTCGTCGTTGAGTTCGGCCATGGCCCCTTTGACGTCCGACTGGGCACCGTCGAGTTCGCGCCGGACGGATTTCCATTCGCGGGCGTCGGCGAGGTCGATGATGCTTTTGCTGCGTTTGAGGACAGCGTCCTTGACGCCGATGGCGTCGGAGAGGTCGAGGACTTCGCGACCGATTTCCTTGACCCGCTCGGCGTCCTCGGCTTCGACGGCGATGAAGCCTTCGGCGATGACGGTGCCGAGGAGGAGGGCGACCTGGGCGCGGTCGGGTGACTGGCTGCCGAGGGACGAGCGGAGCTGCCCCTTCCAATTCGGGGTCCCGAGTTTATCGAGGACGTTGAACACTTCGCTGGGAACCGGGACGACGACGGAGTCGACGGTGTTGGCGGGCAGACTGGCCAGATCGATCTTGGATGGCACGGACTCGGCGCGCAGAGCGAGCGTTGGCGTGGCGGCTAGAACGAGGATCGAAGCGAAAAAGTTCATTCTCATATTAAGGACGTTCGTTGTATGAGTGCGGGCCCCGTGGTCGGTCCGGGTTGCACTGCGGGCGATGATTTATGAATTCAGAGAGATTACAACATATTCTTCGGACGGCGGCCGGCAAACGGATCCTCGTGATCGGCGACGTGATGCTGGACGAATTCGTATGGGGGAAGGTGTCGCGCATCTCGCCCGAGGCGCCCGTGCCGGTGGTCGAAGTGGTGAGTCAGAGCAGCTACCCGGGCGGCGCGGCGAACGTGGCGCGGAATCTGGTGGAATTCACGCCGCACGTGGGCGTGCTGGGGGCGATCGGGAAGGACGTTTACGGGGCTCAGTTGGTGGAGCTCCTGGAAGCGGAGGGGATTCGGACCGACTCGTTGGTGAAGGCGGACGGGTGGCCGACGATCGTGAAAACGCGGATTATTGCGCGTCAGCAACAGGTCGTGCGGGTGGACCGCGAGCGGCGGACGCGCATTGGCGAGACCTTGATGGACGAGGTGATGGAGCGCGTGCACGAAGTCCTAACGGAAACGGACGTGGTGATATTCGAAGATTACGGCAAAGGATTTCTCAATCAGGCGATGAAGGACCGGATCTGTGAGGCGGCGGCGGATCGCGGATTGGTCGTGTGCGTGGATCCGAATCCCGGCAATCCGATCGACTGGTCGGGGGCGACGGTGATCAAGCCGAACCGGGGTGAGGCTTTCGCGGCGGCGGGGGTGGTGCTGACGGAGGCCGAGGATGAACCGCTGAGCGACGGGCCGCTGCTGGAGGTCGGGCGGCGGTTGGTGGAAATGTGGGACGTCGAGCAGCTGCTGGTGACGCTGGGCGAACACGGGATGATTTTGTTCGAGCGCGGGAACGAGCCTTATCACACGCCGACTCGGGCGCAGGAGGTGTTCGACGTGTCGGGCGCGGGCGACACGGTGATCGCGGTTTACGCGCTGGGGCTGGCGGCCGGCGTGAGCGCTCGGGAGGCGGCGGAGATGGCGAACCACGCGGCGGGGATCGTGGTTGGGAAACTGGGGACGGCTACGGTGGGGCCGGAGGAGCTGGTGGGGAGCTTTTTTTAGCTGGTGATTGGTGACTGGTGAATGGTGATTGGTGGAGCATCGGCGGCTGGAAAGCCGCGAGGCAGACTGCATCGGCTCTGCGCTGCAGCCCGGAGGGCGAGACGAGCGGGAGCGAGCGAGTCAACAGATTGCGGTCGGCTCCCGCTTCGCGGATTGCCGGGGCGCGACGGCGGGACGTCGTCGCTCGCACGCGGGGACGCGTGCGCTCCCCCTTGAGCCTGGTTGATCTAGCCCGTGAATTTGGTGGCGATGAGGGTGGCGTTGTGGCCGCCGAAGCCGAAGCTGTTGTTGATGGCGCAGGTGACCTTGGCCTCCCGGGCTACGTTGGGGACGTAGTCCAGATCGCAACCTTCGCTGGGGTTTTCGAGGTTGATGGTCGGCGGGATGATGCCGTGCTGAATCGCCAGGGCGCAGGCGGCCATTTCGACTCCGCCGGCGGCTCCGAGGAGGTGGCCGGTCATGGACTTCGTGGAGCTGACTGGCGTCCTGTAGGCGTGCTCGCCGAGGGCCTTTTTGATGGCCTTCGTTTCGCAGAGATCGCCCAGGGGAGTGGAGGTGGCGTGGGCGTTGATGTAGTCGACGTCGGTTGGATTGACCTTGGCGTGGCGCATGGCCATTTGCATGGCGCGGGCGGCTCCGTCGCCCTCCGGGAGTGGGGCGGTCATGTGGTGGGCGTCGGCGCTGCAGCCGTAGCCGGCGAGTTCGCAGTAGATGTGGGCGCCGCGGCGCTTGGCGTGCTCGAGCTCTTCGATGACGAGGATGCCGGCTCCTTCGCCCATGATGAAGCCGTCGCGGGCGGCGTCGAACGGGCGGCAGGCGCGGCCCGGCTCGTCGTTGCGGCAGCTGAGGGCGCGCATGGCGGCGAATCCGGCGATGCCGAGCGGGGTGATGGTGGCCTCGGTGCCTCCGGCGAGGAAGCAATCGGCGTCGCCGAATTTGATGATGCGCCAGGCTTCGCCGAGCGAGTTGTTGGCGGTGGCGCAGGCGGTGACGATGCACATGTTCGGCCCGCGTAGGCCGAATTCCATGGAAATCATGCCGCTGGCCATGTTGCTGATCATCATGGCGATGGTGAAAGGGGAGACGCGGTCGGGGCCGCGGTCGGCGATGCGGTGCGCCTCGGTCTCCATGCTCTGGAGGCCGCCGATGCCGGAGCCGATCATGACGCCGGTGCGGTCGAGGTCGACCTTGTCGAAGTCGATGCCGGAGTCGGCGACGGCGAGTTTCGCGCCCGCCATGGCGAATTGCGTGAAGCGGTCGGTGCGCTTGGTGTCCTTGGGCGTCTTGAAGTAGTCGCGGGGCTCGAAATTTTTGACTTCGCCGGCGATTTTGCAGTCGTAGTCGGTGGAATCGAAGGCTTCGAAGTGCGTGATGCCGTTTTTCCCGGCGACGAGATTGTTCCAAAACGGGTCCTTGCCGAGTCCGATGGGACTGACAACTCCGAGACCGGTGATAACTACTCTGCGCTCATTCATGCCTGAAAAGTGGGTAAGGGAATCGTTTATCAATCGGGACGGGGGCGGGGTTAGGCAACCCAAAAGTTCGGGGCGGGATGGGGGCGGATGCTGTGGATGGGTGCCGCGTGGGTGCGATCCCTTTGGGATCGGTATTGCCTGGGGGAGGCTCTGGTGTCCCCGGGGTGTCGCTCCGCTCAACCCCGCGCTGCCGTGGCTTCGATGCCTTCGGCATCCTTTTGGTTTGGAGATCAGACGATGGCTCGACCTCGCTCTACCGGGGATCGGCCCCATTCGGCATCACTTTGGTTCGGTTCGTAACGGGAGCCTCGTTGAGGCTGCCGCAGCGGGGGCAGGGGGTCAGTTCCTTGGTCGGCTCGAAGGTGAAGGCGCAGAGGCGGCAGCGGACGGACGGTGGGCCGGGGCGGCTGGTGCGGCGGCGGGCGAGAGTGGCGACGAGAACGACCAGCAGGATGCCGGCGCAGGTGGTGATGAGGTAGACCGTGGCGAGGGCGGAGAGGGAGACGTCGAACATTGGATTCGGCGCTAGAGTCGCTCGCGGCGGACGTCGAGACCCCAGTGAATGGTCGCTTCGCCCCACGCGACGTCGGTGGCGGTGGGGGTGGGGTCGAAGCGGAAGCCCATGAGATACGGGATGGCAACGGCGTTGATCCGGGGGCTGGCGGTGCGCTCGATCTCGACGACGTGGCGGACTTCGCCGGTGGGCGCGACGGCGACGAGGTAGGTGGCGGGAGCGAGGTTCTCGCCGGGGCGGGCGGTGAAGGCGGCGTTCGGCCGCGAGGTCACGGAGCGGCTGGCGAGGTCGCCGGCGAAGACGACTTTCGTATCGCGGGCTGGAGCGGGGAGCGGACGAGGGGAGGCGCGGCCGTCGTTCACGACGACGGGGCCGTCGTCGCGCGGGAGCGGTGGGAGGAGTTCGCGGACGGGCTCGGGGAGGGCGACAAGGGGCGGCTCGGCGTTTTCGAAGCTCGGGCGGTAGTCGGGGATGGCAGGATCGGGGAGCGGGCGGGTGGCGAGGCGGTCGGCGGCAAAGAGGGCGGGGTCGGCGGCGGCGATGCGGGGGGCGAGGAGGCGGGCGGCTTCGCTGTCGGGGGCGAGGATGTGGATTTTTGCCTTCGACGGCTCGAGGCTGGACGGGGGCGGGTCGGTGGCTCGGAAGAGGAGGTAGGCGCTGGCGTGGAGGACGAGCGCGCCGAGGATCCAGAAGCCGAGGCGACGGCGGTGGTCCGGGTGGCCGGTCCAGTCGTAGAGGAGGCGGGCGGGGTCGGTCGCGGTGCTCATGGGGCCGGCTCGGAGGTCGCGAGGACGACGGTGCAGCCGGCGGCGAGGGCGACGTTCGAGACCGCGACGACGAGTTCGACCGGGGCAGCGCGGTCGGATTTGATGATCACGGTGGCGTCTTCCGTTCGGTCGGCGAGCCGGGTGGCGAGCTGGTCGACGGTGAGGCGCTCGTTTTCGAAGTAAATCGCCGGGGCCGGGGCGGACGTGACGCTGACGACGCGGGGATTGTGCTGGGGGGCGAGAACGAACGGGGAGGCGGGGACTTCGACCGCGATGCCGGGCTGGAGGAGGAAGGTGCCGCTGAGCAGGAAGAAGAAAATGAGCGCGGCGGCGACGTCGGCGACCGGGATGAAGAGGATCGGCGTAAACCGGGGCTCGAGACTGCGGCGGAGCTTCACGACGGTCGGTCGGTGGCGCGGCGGGCGTCGAGGATCATGCTGACGACTTCGATGCCGGCGCGTTCCATGTCGTGGACGAGTTCGTTCACGCGGTAGGAGAGGTATTGGTAGGCGAGGAGCGCGGGGATGGCGAGGGCGAGTCCGGCGGCGGTCGTGAGGAGGCTCTGGTAAACGCCGCCGGCGATCTCGGCGGCGGTGGCGTAACCGCCCTGCGCGGAGATGGCGGTAAAAGCCTGGATGAGGCCGATGACGGTGCCGAGGAGGCCGATGAGCGGGGCGGCGTAGACGATGGTGACGAGGAGGCCGAGGTTGCGCTCGAGCCTGGGGACTTCGAGCTGGCCGGCGTCCTGGGCGATGTCCTTGAGCTCGGGGCGGTCGAGGGTGTGGCGGACCATGACGGCGTGCATGACGCGTCCGACGGGTCCGGCGGTGGCGGCGCATTCGGTGATGGCCTCGGAGTAGTTGCCGATGCGGACGAGATTTGAGAGGCCTCGGAGAATCTCGCCGACCCGGATGCTCACGCGGTGCAGGTAGAAGGCGCGCTCCAGAAAGACGGCGACCGCGACGACGCTGGCGGCGGCGAGGATCCACATGAGGGGGCCGCCTTTCTGCAAAAACTCGGGCATGGGTCAGGGTTTAATACCGTGGGGGGTGGGGGGCGGCAATGCTGGTGATCAGCTTGGGTTAATTCGAAATGCGAAATGCGAAATGCGAAATGCGAAATGCGAAATGCGAAATGCGAAACGGGAAATGCGGAATGCGGAATGCGAAATTTGGAGTGGTGAGCGTCGGCGGCTGTTTGGTTTCGGATGGGTGGCGCGTGGGGGCTACGGCTTGGCGGGAGCCTCGCCCTCCGGGGGGGTGGGTGCCTTCGGCTGGTGGTTTCGGATGGCTTGCGGGTTGGGGAGTGGCTTGCGATGGTTCGGGGATGGCGGCGATTACTGGATTTCATCACGTGGCGATTCGAACGGCGGACTTTGATCGGAGTCTGGCGTTTTATACGGAGGTGCTGGGGCTCGAGGTGAAGATTTCCTGGGGTATGGCTCCGGCTCGGGCGGTGATGGTGCACGCCGGAGATTCTCGCTATGTCGAAATCTTCGAGCGGGGTGAGGCGTTCGAGCCGGGTGAGTCGACGATCCTGCACTTTGCGCTGCGGACCGACGATTGCGCGGGGATGCTTGGGATCGTGCGGGATGCGGGGATGGAGGTGACAATGGAGACGAAGGACGTCGACATCGACTCGGTAGGCGGGATCGTGCCGGTGCGGATCGCTTTTTTCAAGGGGCCGGACGGCGAGGTGGTCGAACTTTTTCAGAACGAAGTTTTATGAGCGCACCTTTACGATTGCGGCAGGATCAGGTTTGGGAAGTCGACGGGGGCTTTGTGCGGATCGTTCGGCTGGAGCGTTTGTCGGTGGGTTACAAGCGGCTCGAGGAGTTGACGACGCGGGACGGGACGCACCTCGATCTGAGCAAGAAGGAATTCTGCCGGATGATCAAAGGCGGGCGTTTGCTGGGTGCTGATGAAATTCCCGACGTCGAGTTCGACTGACCGGGTCTGGGATTAGGCCGGTCGGCGCGCGAGATAGACGGTGCTTTCCGAAGAATTTCCGCGCAGGGGATTCTCGAACGACACGACGCGGGCTTCGGGATTTTCGAAGGCGGACCCGAGGGTGGAGAGAAACGACTCGCTGGGCGGGTCGTCGGACCACATCGCGAAGACGCCGCCGGGGTGGAGTTGGCGGGCGACTTCGCGGAGCGAGCCGGGCGTGTAGAACGCGCCGTGGCGGGGGTGAAGGACGTTTTCGGGCGAGTGGTCGATGTCGAGGAGGATGGCGTGGAAGCGGCGGCCCGGCTGGGTGGGGTCGAACCCCGTTTCCGGCGACGTCGCCATGGCGAAGAAATCCCCGTGGACGAAGCGGCAGCGCGGGTCCTGGGTCAGCTCCGGGCCGAGCGGCACGAGTCCGGCTTCGTGCCATTCGATCACGGGGGCGAGGGCGTCGACGACGAGGAGGTTGGCGACGGTCGCGTGGCGGAGGGCGGCGCGGGCGGTGTAGCCGAGTCCGAGGCCGCCGACCACGACGTCGAGCGGGCCGGGCAGCCCGGCGAGTCCGAGATCGGCGAGCGCGACTTCGACCTCGTGGAAGAGGCTCGACATGAGAAATTCCTCGCCGAGCTTGACCTCGAAAATTTCGAGATCGTCGAGTTGCGGGAGCCGCCGTCGACGGAGCGTCAGGTCGCCCAGCGGAGTCGATCGGTGGTCGATCTCTTCGAACGCGCGGCTCATTGAACGAGACGTTGACTGGACGCACTGTCGGGGAAGCGGCGAGCTTCGACCTCGTAGTAGGCTTGGAGGAGATTGGCCTCGAGGCCGATGATGCGGCGGGTCTCGCCGAGCGGGAGGTCGAGGAGCGGCGTGAAATCGATTTGCTCGATCGGCTGGCAGGCCGAGACGTAGCCGAGGTGGACGCCATCGCGGAAGACGCGGGTGCCGTCCCGGGCGAAGCGGTAGGGCTTGGGATAGACGCGCGACGCGATGAAGGCGAAGAGACGCTCCTCGAGCGTCGACACTTTGTCACTCGATCCCATCGTGAATCCGATCACGAACGCCTCGTCCATAAGCGTGAGGCCGCGCCCGAGGACGATGTGGGCGTAGTCGTGTTGCTCGAGCGAGATGCGGCCCTTGAAAAATCCGAAGCCGCCGTAGTGATACTTCGGGTTTTCGCAGATTCGGATGATGAGCGGCACGTCGGTCGGCGGGTTGCCGACGGCCATGAGGCGATCGTAAGCCTGGCGCAGGGTCGTTTCGGTTTCGCTGAGCGGGACGAGGAAACTCGCCAGCCCGGCGGCGTTGAATTTTTTCGGAGCGGGTTCGGTCATTGCGAAAGCGGCTGGGTCGACGTGGACGGATTGGAATCGGTTGGCGGGTCGGGCGAAATCCCGGGCTGGAGGTCGCGAACGAGTCGGTCGCGGATGAGGCGGGCTTCGGCGAGACGGTCCTCGAGGCGCTGGGCGCGCTCGGCGGCGGCGCTTTTGAGGGCGGGGTCGAGGCCCTGCGACGGGCGGATGAGCGTGTCGATCTCGGCGCGCGTCTTCTGCATGGCCGTGATGCCTTTTTCGACGGAATCCCGGAGCCGGTCCATTTCGGCGTCCCCGAGCCGTGCCGTGGCGAGCCGGTCGAGGTCGGCGAGCCAGGCGGTGGCGAGGTCGCCGACCATGGTGCCGATTTCGGCCTCGACGGGGGTGACTCGATTGTCTTCGAAGATGGCGGCGTCGACGTGGCGTTTGTTCGCGAGGAAATTCGGGAGACTGAGGCGGAAGGCCGTGCCGCAGCGATCGGGTAGTCTGGGCGTGAGGTCGCCGAGGGTGCGTTCGATGCGGAGATTTTCGGCCTGGACCTGGTCGCGGCGAAGCGTGATTTCGGCGTCGGTGCGGAGGCTGGTCCAATGCCGGCGCCACCACGCGACGACGCCCGTCCCGGCGGCAACGGCCCCGGCGGCGCAGATCCACCACGGCGTTCCGAGGAACGAATAGGCGGCGGCGAACGGTAGAAACGGCAGCCAGGTGATGGGATCGGCGACGACGCGGCGAAGCGTTCGCGAGGTGGCTTCGATGGCAACGTCCGCCGGCATGGGGTCGGAGGCTAGCGGCATGGCGGGCGCGAAGAAACCATTTCCGCGCCGTCGGCGGGCGGCGGGCACGGAATTTTTCCCAACGCTGGATTTTCGGGAATCGGTCCCTATGATCGCCGCCGATGAAGCATATTTTCGTGACGGGCGGCGTGGTGAGTTCGCTGGGAAAAGGGCTGGCGGCGGCTTCGTTGGGGACGCTCCTCGAGCACCGCGGGATCAGCGTCGTGCTGCAAAAATTGGACCCCTACCTCAACGTCGATCCCGGGACGATGAGCCCGTATCAGCACGGTGAGGTCTACGTTCTCTCCGATGGTGCCGAGACCGATCTCGACCTCGGGCACTACGAGCGCTTCACAAACACCGTCCTCACCAAGGCCAACAACGTCACCAGCGGCCAGATCTACGAGACCGTTCTCGCGAAAGAGCGCCGGGGCGATTACCTCGGCAAGACCGTCCAGGTCATCCCGCACGTCACCGACGAGATCAAAGCCGTGATCCGGCGCATGAGCGAGGTATCGGACGCCGACGTCTGCATCACCGAGATCGGCGGGACGACCGGCGACATCGAAGGGCTGCCCTTCCTGGAGGCGATCCGCCAATTCACCCTCGAAGCCGGTCTCGGCAACACGATGCTCATGCACGTCACGCTCGTGCCGTTCATCAAAGCGGCGGGCGAACTCAAGACCAAGCCGACGCAGCAAAGCGTCGCGAAACTCCGCGAGATCGGTCTCCAGCCGCAGGTCCTCATCTGCCGCACCGAGCACGCGCTCGACGACGAGGTCCGGCAGAAACTGTCGCTCTACTGCAACGTCCCGCTTGAAGCCGTGATCGAAGGCCGCGACGTCGACAACACGATTTACGAAGCTCCGCTGCTTTTTCAAGAGGAAGGCCTCGACCTCATCGTTTGCAAGACGCTTGGTCTGCCCGAGGGCGAACCCGACATGGCGGGTTGGAATAAATTCGTCGCCCGCGTCGTGAATCCGAAGAAGCGCGTCCGCATCGCCGTCGTTGGCAAATACATCGAACTCCAGGATGCCTACAAGAGCATCTACGAAAGCCTCACCCACGCCGGCGCGGCGCACGATTGCGCCGTCGATCTCGTGCTTGTCGACGCCGAGGACCTCGAAGCCGAGGGCGCGGAGAAATACCTCGGCGGGGTCGCCGGCGTGCTCGTCCCGGGCGGCTTCGGCGATCGCGGCACCGAAGGCAAAATCGCCGCCGCCCGCTTCGCCCGAGAGTCGAAAACACCCTACCTCGGCCTCTGCCTCGGCATGCAAATCGCGACCATTGAATTCGCCCGTCACGTCTGCGGTCTCGAGAAAGCGAACAGCACGGAGTTCGACCCCGGCTGCCGCTATCCGGTCATCTGCATCCTCGAAGAACAGAAGGGCGTCACCGAAAAGGGTGCTTCGATGCGCCTCGGCCTGAGTCCGACGGTGCTCGGCGAAGGGACGCTCGCGCAGCGCGTCTACGGTCAGAGCGAAATCAGCGAGCGCCACCGGCACCGTTACGAATTCAACATGGAATACCGGGCGCAAATGGAGGAGCAGGGTTTCGTGATCGCCGGGACCTCACCCGACGGCTCGCTGGTCGAGGTGGTCGAGCTGCGGGACCATCCGTGGTATCTGGCCTGCCAGTATCATCCGGAGTTTCAGTCCAAGCCGAACTTCCCGCATCCGCTGTTCAAGGGTTTCGTCGCGGCGAGCCTGGCGCACGAAAGCGACTAGGCGGGCGGGATCATTTTCCCGCGAAGGCGCGAAGGAAATGCAACGGGATGATCCACGCAGACGCGCGCGGACGCCGAGAACGCTTCCAACCGGAGGGCGAGGCTCCCGCCGAGCCGTTGCTTTTCACGTGAACCGCCCGGTCTCTCGCACGACGGCGGTGGGATGCGAACACGGCTCGGCAGGAGCCTCGCCCTCCGGGTTTGGGTCTTCGCGAATCGGCGGTTCGGCTAATTCTGCGGCTTTGAAGTGCCCGAAGTCCTTGGCGGTCGTGTGGGCAAAACCAATGCGGCGGTCTTTCGCCGCATTGGGATTTGCAATCGCTGGCGGTCCGCTGCACGGTTCCCGGAGTCCTTTCAACCCTGATCCCAACCTACTCTTATGGCCACTTCACTTCTCGCTCAGCTCAAGGAATTCACGACCGTCGTTGCCGATACCGGCGATTTCCAGACGATGAAGGATTATTCGCCGCAGGATGCGACGACGAATCCCTCCCTCATTTACAAGGCCGTCCAGCAGGATGACTACAAACCGCTCCTCGAGAAGGCGATCGCGGACAACAAGGGTTCGTCGCTGAGCGGGCCGGATCTGATCAAGAAGATCGTCGATGATTTGTTAATTCTGTTCGGACGCGAAATCCTCGAGATCGTGCCGGGGCGCGTCTCGACCGAGGTCGACGCACGGCTGTCGTTCGACATGCAGGGCACCATCGACAAGGCGCGATACCTCATCGGGCTCTACGAGAAGATGGGCACTTCGCGGGAGCGGATTCTCATCAAGATTGCGTCGACGTGGGAGGGCGCGATGGCGGCAAAGGTGTGTCAGGAAGAAGGGATCAACTGCAACCTGACGCTCATGTTCTCGCTGCCGCAGGCGATCGCTTGCGCGGAGGCGAAGGTGACTCTCATCTCGCCGTTCGTGGGTCGGATTTACGACTATTACAAGGGGACGACCGGCAAGGAATACACGGGCGCGGAAGATCCGGGCGTCCAATCGGTGAACGCGATTTACAACTACTACAAGAAGTTCGGCTACGAGACCCAGGTGATGGGCGCGAGCTTCCGGAACATCGGGCAGATCACGGAGTTGGCCGGTTGCGACCTGCTGACGATCTCGCCGGATCTGTTGAAAGATTTGGCGGATTCAGACGATTCGTTGGAGCGGAAACTGAGTCCCGATGACGCGAAATCGAGCGACGTCGAAAAAATCGACGTCGACGAGAAAACGTTCCGCTGGATGCTGAACGAGGACGCGATGGCGACCGACAAGCTGGCGGACGGGATCCGGAAGTTCGCGGCGGATATCGTGAAGCTCGAGGAGATCATCGCGGGCGAGATCGGGTAGCGGGCGGGTCGCCGAGAAAATGCGGCTTCGCCGTTGGGTTGGGCACAAGCTGGAAGCAGGTGTCACGTCGTCCGCGTCGTTTGGATCCAGTAGGTTTCGCCGAAGTTTTGGCGGGCGCTTTCCGCTAGAGCGGTGGCGGCTTCGTTTGATTTCGCGATGCCGAAGAGGGTGGCACCGGATCCGGACATGAGGGCGGCGCTCGTTTCCGGCTGATCCAGGAGCCAGGTCTTGATCATTGGGAGGAGGAGGAATTTCTGGAAGACGGGGCGCTCGAGGTCGTTGACGAAGGTGAGGTCGCCGAGGGTTTGGGGCGCGGTCGGTGCGCCGGGGAAGTTGGTCGATCCGGCGTAGGCTTGGTAAGCCCAGGGGGTGGGGACTCCGAATGGGGGTTTGATCAGGACGATGGGAAGCGGCTTGGGGAGAGTGGTGGATTCGAGGATTTCGCCGCGGCCTCGGGCCCAGGCGGGCTGGCGGCGAATGAAGAACGGGACGTCGGAGCCGATGGTGGCGGCCAGGGATTCGAGGGTTTCGGCGGGGAGTTTGGCGTCGTGGAGGTCGTTGAGCGCGAGGAGGACGGTGGCGGCGTCGCTGCTTCCGCCGCCGAGGCCTGCTCCGTGGGGAATGCGCTTTTTCAGGTCGATGTGGACGGCGGATTTGATGCCGGTGTGGGTGGCGAAGAGTTGGGCGGCTCGGACGGCGAGATTGCCTTCGTTGGTGGGGATGGTGGGGTCGTTGGAGGTGAGAGTGACGGCGTCGCCGGGACGGGTGGAGATCTCGAGTTCGTCGGCGAGGTCGAGGGGGACGATGAGGGTTTCGATGTCGTGGTAGCCGTCGGAGCGGCGGCCCAGGATGCGGAGGGAAAGGTTGACTTTCGCGGGGGCGGTCAGCTTCATCGAGCGCGCATCTTCAGCCCATGACCGAGTCCGCTAAAGCAAAAATCATCGTGGCGCTCGACGTGCCCGACGCCGCCGAGGCGGGGCGGGTGATGGATGACCTCGCGGGAGCGGCGGTGTGGGTGAAGGTCGGGATGCAGCTCTTCACGCGGGAGGGACCGGGGATCGTGGCGGCGGCTCGGGAGCGCGGTTTCCGGGTGTTTCTGGATCTCAAATTTCACGACATCCCGAACACGGTGGCCTCGGGCGTGGCGTCGGCGCGGGATCTGGGAGTCGACATGCTGACGATCCACCTGTCGGGCGGGCCGGAGATGGTGGCGCGGGCGGTCGAGGCGGCGGGGGACGCGATGCTGCTGCTCGGAGTGACGGTGCTGACGAGCAGCTCACGGGCGACGTTGGAGGCGGTCGGGACGCCGCACGACCCGGCGGACTTGGTGCCGCGACTGGCGGCAATGGGTCTGGAGAATGGGATTCGCGGGATCGTGTGCAGTCCGCTGGAACTGGGGGGGATTCGGGCGGAGTTCGGGGATCGGCTGAAAACGGTCACCCCGGGGGTGCGACCAGCGGGCGCGGGCCTCGGAGATCAGAAGAGGGTGATGACACCGGGCGACGCGGTGCGGGCGGGGGCGGACTGGCTGGTGATCGGCCGGCCCATCGTTGCGGCCACGGATCGGCGGGCGGCCGTTGAGACAATCGCGGATGAGGTTTTGTCCGCAGATTAAACAGAGGGACACAGATTTTTATTCATGAATGGAAATGCATTCAATCTGCGTCCTTCTGTTTAATCTGCGGACGAATGAATAGGTAGTAGCGACGCTCGTTTTTGCGGAAGAGTGCGCCGGAGTCTAGGGTTGGGGTCAGGGGTCCAAATTCGGGGACGAAGTTGTTGCGGTAGGTTCGGTCGGACATGAGGAGGGCGGTGGGGTTGCCGGTGCGCCACTGGTCGAAGGCGGCGCCTTTTTCGGTGAAGCGGAGGGTGTCGAGGTAGAGGAGGAGGCTTTCGTCGCGGGCTCGGAGGATGGTGATGTCGTCGATGCCCCGGTCGGCGGCGGTGCGGCGGGCGTTTTCGGCAAACTCGACGAGGCCGGGGGTGTCGTTGGCGTAGCCCCACGGGATGAGGCCGAGGAAGTAGCCGCCGCTGAAGAGGAACGCGGCGACGCTGAGAGCTCCGGCGGCGACACGGGCGCGGCGGTCGTGCCAGGTGGCGGCCGCGAAGTCGACGACGAGGAGGGCGAGCGGGGGGATGATCGGGTAGATGCGGTCGACGCGTTTGGCGGGGATGATCGTCATGACGATCAGGCCGCCGACGGCCCAGAGGGTTAGCCACAGGGTGCCGGGATTCTCGCGGACGCGGCGGCGGACGGCGGGGACGAGGAAGGGGGCGGCGAGGAGAACGACGCTCCACGGGGCGAATTTGTGGAGGACGTGGGGGAGGTAGAACCAGAGGGGCTGCGGGCGTTCGTCGTCGCGGGCGCCTTCCTCGAAGCGGGAGAAGAGTTCGCGGACGACGACGTCTTCGTAGAACGCCTCGTTGGTGAAGAGGCCGGTGACACCCCACGCGAGGAAGAACGCGAGCGGGATGGCCCAAGTCCACCAGCCGCTCCAGACGAGGTGTCGGCGGTCGCGGGGTTGGGCGAGGAACGCGAAGGCGATCATGCCCGGGAGGAGGAAGACGTAGAGGACGGGGCCCTTGGTGAAGAGCGCGGCGAGCATGGCGGCGAAGACGATCCACCGTTCGCGGGTGGTCCACGGGGTGCCATCGGTGACTTTTCGGTAAATCATCCAGCCGATCAGGAAGATGAAGAACGCGAGCATCATGTCCGTGCGGACGAGGGTCGCCAGGCGGGGGGTGAGGAGGTTGAGACCGAACGCGGCGGCGGCGAGGAAGGCTCCGGATTGGCCGAAGAGGGCGCGGCCAGTGGAGACGAGGATTGCGAGCATGGCGACAGCGCAGGCGAGCGACGGGAGGCGGTGGGCGAGGTCCCACGGGACGCCGGCGCCGTGCAGGGCGGCGGAGCACCACCCGTAGAGCGGGGGCTTGGAGGCGGAGCGGCCCTGGGGTGTGGTCTGGAAGAAGAATTCGCCGGTGCGGTCGATCTCGTAGGCGACGTAGGCTTGCTTGGCTTGGTCGTAGTTGTCGAGGTGCCACGGGAAGTTGCCGAGGGCGAAGATGAGGCCGAGGAACGCGAGGAGAGCGAGGTAGGTGGGGCGGTGGGAGGGGAGCCGCTCGAGGAGGGTGAAGAGTGCCTCGCTTCGCTCGGATGGGTTGGGTCGGCGATTGCAAATCGCCGCTCCTTGAGGGTCGTCTTCGTTCACGAGCGCTTGATCTTTTTCCGGAGCCATCCCGCGACGGCGTCGCCGTGGGTTTTCGCGTAGCGCCAGGTGAACCAGGCTACCGTGAGGGCCAGGATGGTGGAGACGGTGACGTCGGAGAGGTGGTGGGCTCCGAGGGCCATTCTCGACCAGGCGATGAGGAGGGCGAGCGCGAGGGCGACGATTCCAAGCAATGGGCGGGCGAAGAGGAGGACGCCGGCGAACCCTACGGCCGTCGCGGTGTGGCCGGAGGGAAAGGCGTTCATTTTGGAATTTCCGATGGTGAGTTTGCCTTCGTGGACCGGGCCGTGGAAGCCGACGCCGACCTTTTGTTCGTCTCGGGGGCGGGTGCGGCCCGTGGTGAGGCGGGAGGTGTTGGCGAGCAGGCCGGCGAGGGTGGAGGCGACCATGCAGGCGACGAGGATGCGGGTCCATTCGGGGCGGCGGAAGCGCCACGCGAGGAGGATGCCGACGAGGGCGACCGCCATGAGCTGGGGCCAGTCGCCGTATTTGCTGATGGCTCCGATGGTCGCGGCTTCTGGGGTCTTTTTCCAACCCTTGCCCTGGGCTTCGACGATGGCGTCGCGGACGCGGGTGTCGTTCTGGAACGCAAAAATGGTGAGCCCGGCGGAGAGGGCGACGAGGAGGAGGATGACGAGGGTGCGGGGTGACTTCATGCGGGCCGATGGGAGGCAGGGCGAGGCAATCGAAAATGGTGGGACGGCGCGAGTCCCGTTTTTTAGCTTGGCGGGGTGGGGGGATTCGCCGATGAGTCGCGGCGTGTTCAAGGTAACGATGCGCAGGGCGGTGACGGGGTGGAGTTTGGTCGGGTTGGTGCTGGCGCTAGCGGGCTGCGGGGCGATCGAGAAGGAGCGGCGGCCAGCGGATACGCGCTACATCGGCGAAGCACCGTTTCGGCCGGTGCCGGCGGCGGCCCCATCGGTGGTCGGGGTCGCGAACGAGGTGCGGGCGCCGGTCGGCGCGCCGAGCATTTACGCGGAGTCGGCGATTCTGATCGACGCGGGAACCGGGCGGACGTTGTGGGAAAAAAACGCGGACACGCGGCGGCAGGTGGCGAGCACGCAGAAGCTCCTCACGGGCTTGATCGTGGCTGAGGGTCGGAGTCTGGACGGGACGCTGACGGTGCAATACGCCGACACGCTGGCCGAGCCGACGAAGCTGTATCTCAAGGCCGGCGATACCTACACCCGGCGGAGTCTGCTGACGACTTTGCTGGTCAAGAGCTGCAACGATGTCGCCTTGGCCCTGGCTCGGGATCATTCGGGTAGCATTCCCGCGTTCGCGCGGGCGATGAACGAGAAGGCCCGGTCGCTGGGGGCGAACTCGAGCTATTTCGTCAATCCGAACGGGCTGCCGGCGGCGCAGTATTCGACGGCGCGGGACATGTCGCGGATCGCCTTCGCGGCTTATCGAAATTCGGATCTCCGGGCGATGATGCGGCTGCAGGGATACACCTTCCGGTATCAGGACGGGCGGACGAAGCGGCTGGAGGCTACGAACAAATTGCTGGCGCGGTCACCGATGTTCAACGGGATGAAAACGGGCTACACGGTCGCGGCGGGACGGACGCTCGTCACGAGCGCGTCGGTGGGCGGGCGGAGTCTCATCCTCGTGCAACTGGGGAGCAAAACGTCCTACATCTTCGACGATGCGGAGCGGATGATCGCGTGGGGGTTTGCGAATTCGGGCGGCGGGCTGCTGACGGCGAGGTAGGCGTTATTTCCACTTGATGGAGCAGCCCAAGCTTGGCTGGTGGGGCTGGGGCACGGCCTCGTCTTTCAGGACGGCGTCGAGGGCTGCGCGGAGGTCGGAGCCGGCGACGGGCTGATTGTTTCCGGGGGTGCTGCCGTCGAGGCGACCGCGGTAGGCCAGCTTTTGGTCGCCGTCGAAGAGGAAAAAATCCGGGGTGCAGGCGGCGGTGTAGGCTTTCGCGACTTCCTGAGTCTCGTCGTGGAGCATCGGAAATGGAAAGCCGTGGTCGACGGCCATGCGGCGGAGAAATTCCGGGGAGTCGTCGGGGTATTTGACGGCGTCGTTGGACGAGATGGCGATGAAGCCGACCTTGCGCGGTTGGTAGTCGTCGGCGAGGCGGACGAGCTCCTCGCGGACGTGCACGACGTAGGGGCAATGGGCGCAGATGAACATGACGAGGACGGCGTCGTCGTCGGCGAAATCGGCGAGCGAAACGGTGTTGCCGCTGACGACGTCGGGTAGGGCGAAGTCGGGGGCGGGTGTGCCGAGGGACATGGAGTCGGGTGCGGTGGTGGCCATGGGGTCAATGTTGCCCATGGGCGGGCGGGAGGCAATCCCGGGTGAGGCTTACCGCTGGCGTGGGGCGTGCAAGCAGGATGCTTGCGCTACTTTGAGTGGAACGTTATTTACGCGCGAGCATGGAGAAGATTCACGTCAACCGCGACCGCGTGTCCCTGGGAAAATTTACGCCGGAGGAGGTGAGTGGGGGTCTGAAATCGGGCGAATTCAAGCCGACGGATTTGGCTTGGCGCGAGGGGATGGAGACGTGGCAGCCGCTGAGCGAATTCACCGATCTGCCTGAGGCGACGGAACCCATCACCGTGCCGCCAGCGCCGGGGGAGCCGATGGAATTGGCGGCCGAGGGGTATGGGCAGGACGGCGAGGGGATTTCGGACACCGTCGACGGCGCGGCTCCCAGTGAGGAAGTCCCGTGGGAGCGGGCGGACGCCTTGGGCTGGATGCCCGCGTTCACGCAGACTTTGAAGGGGACGCTTTTCACGCCGGGCCAGACTCTCGCGGGCGCCACGCTCTCGCGCACGCTGATGCGGCCGTTTTCGTATTACCTGATTTTGGCGCTGGGAGCCGGTCTGGTCGCCCTGGTGATCGGCGTCTGGGTGATGGGAATGGCGATGGATTACCTGCGGGCGAGCGAGGAGTTCAGCAAAGATCCCGAAATCGCGAAGCTGCTGGCGAACTACACCAACGAGGATGCGGCGATGCGCGGACTGGCGTTTTTGGCGTTGGGTGCGCCATTGGCTCCGTTTTTCTTCGCCGGACTTTGCCACGCGTTTTTGATGAGTTTCGGGGCGGCGCGGCAGCCGTTCACGACCTCGTTTTCGGTTATCTGTTACGCCCTGGGCTCGGCGTCCCTACTTCAGATCATTCCCTGCTGTGGATCCGTCGTGCAAATCGGTTGGTTGGCGGTGAGCGCGTCAATCGGCTTGGCGGTGGCGAACAAGGTGCCGACGTGGCAGGCGGCGGTCTCGGTGGTGATGACGCTGCTCATCGGCTGCGGGATCTACGCCGGGATCTCGACTTTGTCCGCGGCGGCCTGACTGCGGAGACGGGGCGCGGATGAGGATCGGTCTGCAACCACTTCGCCGGTCGGGGGTGGATCCGGAATTGCTCGCACTGATCGTGTTGGTCGGTGGCGCGGTGGCTGGTTGGACTTGGTTGGCGCTTGGATTGGGGACGCCGGCTTGCACTCTGCGGACGTTAACCGGGATTCCGTGTCTGACTTGTGGCGGGACGCGGTGCGTTCGGGCTCTGATGGGCGGGGATTTTGGGTTGGCGCTGGTTTGGAATCCGCTGGTGGCGGTGGGGGTGGTCTGCGCGGGAATTTTCGTGATTTACGCGGCGCTGGTGGCGGGTTTTCGGCTCCGGCGGGTGCGGGTTTGGGGGTTGAGTCGGGGGGAGCGGCGGGGGATGGTGGGGGTGGTGTTTTTGGCGGCGGGGTTGAATTGGGGGTATTTGATCTGGCGGTTTTGGCGGTGACCGGGGGGTGGAAGGAAGTGTCCGGCTTCGCCGGTTTGGGGTGGTGCGGCGGCTGGAACCGGAGCGAAGCGGAGAGCGACGGAGTCAACCCGCCGTTCCGCGAGGTGGGGAAGTGGCGGCTTGGCCGGTTGGGTTGGTTCGGCGATTGCAAATCGCCGCTCCTTGAAGGGGCTAGAGCGTGAACGTCGCCTGAATTTCCGGGCGGGGGGTGCCGATTTTTAGCGGTGGGCTGACGGTTTCCTGGACGCTGCAGTGGATGGTGATGTCGGGGCGGTCTTTGGTCTTCAAAGACGCGGCGATGGCTGCCGTCGCCAGGTCGGGGGTGTTGCAGTCGCGGCTGAGGTGGCCGATGAGGATGCGCTTGAGGCGGTCGGTGACGACTTCGGCGACGATGTCGGCGGCGGCTTGGTTGGAGAGGTGGCCGTGCTGGGAGGTGATGCGTTGTTTGATGGACCACGGGCGGCGCTCGTCGCGGGTAAGAAGATCGTCGTCGTAGTTGGTTTCGATGAAGAGGGCGTCGACGTAGCGGAGGCGGTCGCGGATGGCGGGGGTGGCGTGGCCGAGGTCGGTGACGAGGCCGAAGCTGGCGTCGGAATGATGGAGGAGAAAGCCGACGGGCTCGACGGCGTCGTGGGGGACGGGGAAGGACTCGATGGTGACGTCGCCGAGCTGGAACGGAGCGTTGGCGAAGAAGCGCCAATTTTTGTGGGTCGCGAGGTGACCGAGCGCGGTGGCGGTCATGCGGTTCGCGTAGATCGGGATGTCGGCTTTGGCGCAGAGGACCTTGAGGGCGCCGGTGTGGTCGCCGTGCTCGTGGGTGAGGACGATGCCGTCGAGGGACTCGGGGGTGACGTGGCACGCGGCGAGGCGCTCGCGGAGCCGCCGGGCGCTCAGACCGGCGTCGACGAGGAGCGTGGTGGTGCCGCTGCGGATCAGGGCGGAATTCCCGGCGCTGCCGCTGGCTAGGATGGTGATCTCGAGCATGAACGAACTGACACAGTGGAGCGCCCGCCGGAACCGTGCAAATTCAGAACCGCAACATCCCCCGAATTTGACCAGCAACAAAACTTCGATGCGGCCGCATCGAAGTTTTGTTGTTGGTTCTGGGATGGTGGGCGGGCTAGCTTCCGCGTTGCAATGAAGGAGTATCATCGGTTGTTGCGGCTCGTTCTGGAGGAGGGGCGCGAGAAACGGGACCGGACGGGGACCGGGACGTTGTCAGTCTTCGGGGCGCAGGCGCGGTTCGATCTGCGGGAATCGTTTCCGCTGGTGACGACGAAGAAGTGTCATTTGCGGTCGATTATTTACGAATTGCTCTGGTTTTTGCGGGGGGAGACAAACGTGGCTTGGCTGAACGAGAATCGGGTGACGATCTGGGACGAGTGGGCGGATGATTCGGGGGATCTGGGCCGGATCTACGGGGCGCAGTGGTGCGATTGGCGGACTCCGGAGGGACGGGCGATCAATCAGATCGACGAGGTGATCGAGCGGATCAAGACGGATCCGGATTCGCGGCGTTTGGTGGTGTCGGCTTGGAATCCGGGGGAGCTGGACCGGATGGCGCTGGCTCCGTGTCACGCGATGTTTCAGTTCTACGTGGCGGACGGGGAGTTGAGTTGTCAGCTGTATCAGCGGAGCGCGGATCTTTTCCTCGGAGTGCCTTTCAACATCGCTTCGTATGCGCTGCTGACGTTGATGGTGGCGCAGGTTTGCGGGCTGCAGGCGGGGGAATTCGTCCACACCTTCGGGGATTTGCACCTTTATCTGAATCATCTGGATCAGGCGCGGGAGCAGCTTTCCCGGGAGTGCCGGGAACTCCCGACGATGCGGCTCAACCCGGATCGGCGGGGGATTCGGGAGTTCGATTTCGGGGATTTCGAGTTGATTGGGTATGACCCCTGGCCGGCGATTCGGGCGGAGATTTCGGTGTGAGGGTGGTGGTTGGCTATTGGGTGTTGGTTATTGGGGGGATGCGATGATTGCGATTGTGGCGATGGCTCTCAATCGGGTGATCGGGGTGAATGGGGGGTTGCCTTGGCGGCTGAAGGGGGAGTTGGCTTACTTCAAGCGGACGACTTTGGGGCACGTGGTGGTGATGGGGCGGAAGACGTTCGAGTCGATCGGGCGGCCCTTGCCGGGGCGGGAGAATGTGGTGATTTCGCGGTCCTGGGATGGGGCCGAGGGGGTGCGGGTGGTGCGGTCGCCGGATGAGGTGGTGGAGCCGGGGGATCGGCGGGAGGTCTTTGTGATCGGGGGGGCGGAGATCTACCGGGCTTTGCTGCCGCGGTGCGACGAGGTGCTTCTTACGCTGGTTTTGCGTGAGGTGGTGGGGGATACGTTTTTGCCGCTTTTCGAGGAGGATTTTCGGGATTTGGGTGTGGTCGAGCGGGGGGAGGATTGGGAGGTTCGGCGGTTGGTGCGGGGGTAAAAAATGAACCGGCTTTCAGCCGATTTTTGGGTTGGTGATCGGCTGGAAGCCGATTCCACGGGTCGGGGGGCGGGATTTTTGGTTGGGTGGGGCGATGGAAATCGGGAGTGACTTTTTAAAGGCGTTGGCGACGATCGTGGTCGCGGCGTTTTTGTTCACTTTCGTCGGGGGTCGGTTTCGGATTCCGACGATTGTGATGTATCTGATCGCCGGGTTGGTGGTGGGGCCGGCGACGGGGTTGGTGGGGAGTTCGGATTCGCTGGCGACGGTGTCGTCGGTGGGGATTGCGCTGATGCTCTTCCTGGTCGGGCTGGAGATGAACGTGGAGAAGATCCGCGTGCTGGGGAAGGTGGGGGTGCTGGCGGGGGTGGGTCAGGTGGTGCTGACCTTTGGCTCGGGTTTTGGGGTCGCGACTTTGTTGGGGTTTGCGGCGTTGGAGGCGGCTTTTTTGGGGGTGGCGCTGACGCTGAGCAGCACGGTGGTGGTGATCAAGCTGCTGGACGAGAAGAAGGAATCGGATTCGTTTCATGGCCGGATCGCGGTGGGGGTGCTGCTGGTTCAGGATTTGTTCGTGATCATTCTGCTGACTTTGTTGGCGGGTCTGGGGGGTGGTGGGGACTTCGAGTTGAGTCACATTGCGGCGGGTCTGGGGGTGGCGTTTGGAGGGATGGCGCTGATGTTGGTGGTGGTCGTCGTGGCGGCGCGGTGGTTGCTGCCGCCGCTTTTTGCGAGTGCTTCGCGGTCGCCGCAGGTGCTGTTCATTTGGAGTCTGGCTTGGTGCTTTCTGCTGGTGAGTCTGGCGCACGTTTTCCATCTGTCGCACGAGGTGGGGGCGTTCCTGGCGGGGATCAGTCTGGCGCAGTTGCCCTACAACCGGGATTTGCACCGGCGGGTGCATCCGTTGATGAATTTTTTCATCGCGATCTTTTTCGTGACGCTGGGGGTCGGGATGGATCTCGGGGACGCTCTGTCGCAGTGGCCGGTGGCATTGGCTTTGAGCGCTTTCGTTTTGCTGGTGAAGCCATTGCTGGTGGCGGGGGTGGTGCGGGTGCTGCGGTTCCAGCGGCGGACGGCGGTGCTGTCGGGGATCGCGCTGTCGCAGATCTCGGAATTTTCGTTTTTGTTTCTAGCGCTGGCTTTTCAGGCTGGGTTGGTGGACGCCGGGACGGTGGCGCTGGTGGGGTTGGTCGGGTTGATCACGATCTCGATGTCTTCGTTTGCGATCCAGTTCGACCGGGTGGTGGCGGGGTTCGTTTTGCGACCGTTTGGGGGAATGGAGGTCGAGGATACGGCTGGGCTGACGGTGACGCGGAGGGGTCACGTGCTGGTAATCGGGATGAACACGCTGGGGCGGCGGATCGCGGAGGATCTGCACCGGCGGGGGGAGGCGGTGTTGGCGATCGACACGGATCCGCGGAAGTTGGCGGGGCTTTCCTGCGATATTTTGTTGGGGAACGCGGAGTATCTGTCGGTGCTGGAGGAGGCCGGGTTGCACGACGCGAAGCTGCTGGTGTCGGCGCTACAGATCGAGGATAGCAACGAGTTGTTCGCCTACCGGGCGAAGTCGTTCGGGGTGCCGTCGAGCATCCTGGCGGTGGACATGCACAGCGTGGATGGGCTGCTGGAGCTGGAGGTCGATTATCTCATGATCGCGAAGGTGGACGGGGTCAAAATGCAGAATCGCAAGTTGGCGGAACTGGGGATCGTGGCGGCGTGACGGGTCTGGCTCTGCTTCTGCTGGTGGCCTCGTTGGGGGTTGGGATTGCGCTGCGGTTCCGGCTGCCGGCGATTCCGTTGCTGATGGTGGGAGGGGTGCTGCTCAGCTTTTTTGCGAGTCCGCTGCTGGGTGGAGCGCAGTTGCGCGACATTCTGGCGTTGGGGTTGGCGTTCCTGGTGTTTTCGTCGGGGGTGGAGCTGAATCCGGCTCGGTTTCTGCCTCAGCGGCACGCGGTGCCGTGGGTGGGGGTGATTCAGTTTGGGGTGTTGGGGATCGCCGCTTACCTGATGGCGGGGTTCCTGGGTTTCGAGCAGATGACGTCGATCTACCTGGCGTTTTCGTTGGCGGCGAGTTCGACGCTGGTGGCGCTGCGGCATTTGAAGCAGCACCAGCAGATGTTCGAGCCGTTCGGGCGGTTGGTGATCGGCGTGCTTTTTCTGCAGGATGCGTTGGTGATCGGGGTGATCACGGTGCTTTCGACGGTGGACGACGGGGCGGGCTGGGCGGCGCTCAAGGTGGCGGCGACGGCGGGGATGGGCTTTCTGGCGATCTTTCTCCAACGGCGGGTGGTGCCGCGGTTGTTCGAGCGGTTGAAGTTGGACGAGGAGACGTTGTTGCTGGCGTTTTTGTCGGTGCTGTTTGCGTTCGTTGGGCTGGCTTACTGGATCGGGATTCCTTCGATCGCGGGGGCGTTTTTTGCGGGGATTCTGCTGTCGGGGACTCCCGTGAATGGGGTGGTGCGGGGGTTGCTGGGGTCGCTGAACGATTTCTTCCTCGCGCTGTTTTTCACGACCTTGGGGGCGGCGGTGATCGTGCCGGATCTGGATCTGTTGTTGAAGGGGTTGGCTCTGGCGATGGTGGTGATCGTGGTGACGCCGCCGGTGGTGACGATCGTGGCGGAGTGGACGGGGCTGTCGGCGCGGGCCTCGATCGAGAGTGGGTTGCTGCTGGCGCAGACGAGTGAATTCTCGATGGTGCTGGCGCTGGTGGGTTTGCAGACGGGGCATTTGGACAAGGAGACGTTTTCGGTGATTGCGTTGATAACCGTGGCGACGATGACGGTGACTCCTTTTATCGCGACGGACTCGATCACCTGGAAACTGCTGGGGCTGCACCCGGGGCGGCGGCGGCTGGAGGTGCGGGCGGACTTCCGGGATCATGTTCTCATGATCGGGTTTGGGTCGGGGGGGATGTGGACGCTCAATCCTCTGCTGGAGGCGGGGAATACGGTGGTGGTGATCGACGACGATCCTTCGGTGGTGGAGCAGTTGGCGCGGAGCGGGGTGCGGTGCGTGCGGGGTGACGGGTCGGATGCGGACGTGTTGCGGCGGGCGGGGGCGCGGAACGCGAAGATCGTGCTGGCGAACGTGCGACGGATGGCGGACGCGGAGAAAATTCTGGCCTACGCGGCGGGGGAGACGAAGGTGCTGGTGCGGACGTTCGAGGAGCGCGATGGCGATCGGGTGCGCGCGTTGGGGGGGATCCCGGTGTTGAATTCACACGCGGCGGCGGAGACGTTTTCGGAGTGGTTCGAGGGGCGTTTTTGAGTTGGTGAATGGTGATTTGTGAATGGTGAATGGTGGATGGTGGATGGCGAGCCGTGGCTTTCACGGGAATCCTGCCGAATAGATGTCGGTGAGATGAGAAATCAGAGATGTTTCGCTTTCGCTGCCATCGACATCGCTTCAGGTGAGGCGGCGTCAAACGTGAAGGCCACGGCTCGGCAGGAGCGTTGTCGGAAGTATCCCGACTGTCTCCGCTTCGCTCCGGCTGCCCTCCGAATGCCAGATGGGGTCGGCTGGCACTGCCCTGTCATCCCCGGCTTCTTGACGCGCTTGCGCGTTCGTTGTCCTCGCCAAGACATTTGGTTGGTCGAATTCGGCGGCTGGAAGCCGCCGCTCCTTGAATCGCTGCCCGGCTCTCTCGCTTTGCTCGATTTGCCGGGTGCTGCGGCGGGACGCCGCAGCTCGCACGCGGGGACGCGTGCGCTCCCCCTAACTGACGGTTGGGAGCCCGGCGGCGCGGCTTCCCTACCGGTTTAACGAAAAAATCCGGTCGGTCGTTTTGGCGACCGGCCGGATTTTTCGGTTTTACTCGAGGGAAATTGTTTAACGCTTCGAGAACTGAAAGCGTTTACGAGCGCCGGGCTGGCCGGGCTTCTTACGCTCTTTCATCCGCGGGTCGCGGGTGAGGAGGCCTTCTTTCTTGAGAATGAGGCGGAGTTCCGGGTCGACTTCGACGAGGACTCGGGAGATGGCGAGGCGGAGCGCGCCGGCTTGGCCGTTGATGCCGCCGCCCTGGGTCTTCACGTGGAGGTCGAAGGCGTGGACGCGGTTGGCGAGCTCGAGGGGACGAAGGATCTCGTTTTGCGTCGAGAGGCTCGGAAAGTATTCGATGAAATCGTGATCGTTGACCTTGATTTCACCGGTGCCGGGGACGGCGCGGAGCTTGGCGATGGAAGTCTTGCGACGCCCGGTGGCGAGATATTCGGTGGTGGCGCTCATTCAGGTATTAGATGGTGGCGGTCTGCGGATTTTGCGCGGTGTGCGGGTGGTCGGTGCCGCTGTAGACCTTGAGCTTGCGGTAGATGTCGGAACCCAGGCGGTTGTGGGGGATCATTCCCTTGACGGCGCGCTCGACGAGGAGTTCGGGCTTGCGCTCCTTGCGGGCGCGGAAGGTCTCGGACTTGTGACCGCCGACGTAGCCGGAGAAGCTGTGGTAGGTCTTCTGGATGTCTTTCTTGCCGCCGACCTTGACCTGGTCGGCGTTGATCACGACGACGAAATCGCCGGTGTCGACGTGGGGTGTGAAAATGGCTTTGTGTTTACCGCGAAGGAGCTTTGCGGCTTTGACCGCGACGTGGCCGAGCATTTGGTCGCGCGCATCGATGACCCACCAGGCGCGTTCGATTTGCTCTTTTTTTGCGGAGAAGGTCTTCATGAAAAGGGAGTGGAGGAAACCACGGGTGGGGGTGGGTGTCAACGGGGAATGTGGGGCTTTTTTGGGGGGGTGCAGGACAAAATTCTTCAAATCATGCGGCGAGGGGGAGCGTGTCGTTCTCAGCGGCGCGTGAGTTGAGGCGGTATTTCCAGAACGAGTCCGTTCTGCGGCTGGCATGGATGCAGCGGAAGGCGAGGACTTTGTCCGCGCCAGGCTCGCCCCAGAACATGCCCGATTGCTTGCATCGCTTTCCGATGAGTGAGCGGCAGCCGGCTTCGACGACTCCGGAGCCGATGAAGTATTTTCTGGCCCGGAAGGTTCCGTATTGCATGCGCGGGATGTTGTTCACGAAGTAGCCCAAAGTGGTTTCCACCTGTGCCACATTGCCGCGAAGGAGGGCTTCCTGGCGCGCCTGCTTGATGATGCGCTCGACCCCGTCGTGAGCGAGGAGTTTTTTCCAGTGATGTCTGCGGCGCTTGTTGCGGGCCTGCTCTGCTTTGCCCCAGAGGGTTTCGATCAGGGTCTGCAGGTGCTCCATGGCGTGGAAGAAGTCCACGATTTGGACGGCATCCGGAAAGTAATCGTGCCCGAGCTTTTCCAAGCCGGGGGCTCCGTCGATGAGCAGGACGGTTTCCGGGGCCGAGAACAAGCCGCGCCGAATGGCCTCGCGACGCAGGCTGATTCCAAAGTCCGAGGGGCTCTGGAAGGCGGAGAGGTAGGTGGTGGAGTCGTGGTCGCGCAGGGGGCGACCTTGGTCATCTTCTTTGGTCTGGGTGAAGACGCAACCGAGCGTGGCCATGCGGGTTTTGGCTTTTGCGTCGGGGGCTTTGCCTTTGCGGCCAGCGAGCTCTTCCCGGCGCATGGGCACTCCGGTGGCGTCCGCGCTGACGTAGAGGATCCTGGCCTCGCAGGGGCCGGGGGCCGATTCTCGTTTTTGCCACGCCACGGCGCACTCGCCCGTGCGGCCAACCACACGCTGGATCTGGCGCTCGGAGACGGAGATGCCGCCAGTTTCCGCGAGGTGGAAGCAAGCCTGCTGGAAGCTGCTTTCATCCGCTCCCTCCAAGCAGATGAGCCGGGCCAGGGCGGGGGTGTAGGCCCCTTCCAGACCGAGGGCCGAATCGGCCGGGAAGTGGCCGCATTTTTTCCCGGGATGGTAGTAGTATTGGCGCAGCAGCGCGAAGGAGCCGAACATGCCCTGGACCATGAGAACCTCGCGCCCCTTGGCTTGTTCGCCGGGCTTGGGGAGGTAGGCCGCGTCAATGCGCTCGGCGGCTTGCTGCAGGAGCATGGCCACCAGTTCGTTGGCTGGTTTGAAGATGGCTGTGCGCACGAGGACTTCCAACTCGGCGACGGCAGTTCCGGCTGGCTCTTTGCTGCGGAACGCGGCGATCAGGTCTTGGATTTCCGCTTCCTGGGCGAGGCAGATGTTTGGGTCGGGCGTTTTTTTTTAGCCCCGGCCTTGCGATCCTGCCTGCTCTGCGCGGTGATCAAGTCCGCATACTCGCCGACAAGAGACTGGAAGCGATGATGGGCATCAATGTTCTCCTGGGCTTGGGCCACCTGATCGGCCGGGACGTATTCGGTCACGTTTCGCCCACCCTCCCTACGCTGGAGATTGAAGTAAGATCCGCTCTGGCCTTGACGGATCACCGAGAGCTTTCCTCGCTCCATGCGGTCGATGGCCGCGATTTGATCAAGGATGGCACGAGGTGCGGTATTTGGGTTCATCAATCAAACGTATATGTAAACGCATATACTTTGGCAGTAAAAATACCTCGCTTAAATGCTTTTTCAGAGATTTTTGTCCTGCACCCTTTGGGGGGTGATGGGAGTGCGCTGCGCGTTTGGGTGGGTAATCGGCTGGAAGCCGATGCCACGGGGCAGTTAACCGCTGGTAGCTTGCAAAACTTTGATGCGGCCGCATCGGAGTTTTGTAATGGGGGGCTTGGAACGGAAATCGCTTCCGTTGTTTTTCGACGTTCGTTGTTTATGAGTGTGAAGGTGGAGAATCTTGGGGATCGGTTGGGGCTCTGTGATCCGTTTGCGGAGCGGGCGGCCTGTGGGGTGGGTGTGCTGGTTCAGTTGGACGGGACGGCTTCGCACGAGTTGGTCGAGGATGCCTTGGATGTGCTGGTGAACATCGACCACCGGGGGGCGCGGGGGGCGGAGGAGATGACGGGGGACGGGGCGGGGGTGATGATTCAGGTGCCGCACGAGTTTTTTGCCGGGGAGGTCGCGGGGCTGGGTGAGGCGGGGACTTACGGGGTGGGGATGGCGTTTTTTCCGAAGGATTACTGGACGGCGGACGAGGCGAAGCGGCTCGTGGAGCGGGTGGCCGTGGAGCGGGGGTTTCGGTTGATCGCGTGGCGGCCGGTGCCGACGAATTCGGCGGGGTTGGGGAAGGCGGCGTTGGATTCGGAGCCGCGGTTGAAGCAATTTTTCGTGACGCCGGTGGCGGCGGGGATGGCGGCGGAGACGTTGGACGTGCAGCTTTATTTGCTGCGGCGGGCGATCGAGCGGGCGGTGGCCGGGGCGGGGATCGGCGGTTGGGGGCGGGATATTTTTTACGTGTGTTCGCTGGATCGGCGGACCGTTGTTTACAAAGGGCTGCTGACTTGTGATCAGATGCGGACTTATTTTCCGGACTTGTCGGATCCGCGGATGAAGACGGCGATCGTGCTGTTGCACTCGCGGTTTTCGACGAACACGCTGGGGGCGTGGCAGTTGGCGCATCCGTTCCGGGCGGCGGTTCACAACGGGGAGATCAACACGCTGCGGGGGAATTTGAATCGGATGCGGACGCGGGAGGCGGCGTTGAAGTCGGAGGTTTTTGGTGACGAGATCGATTTGGTGAAGCCGGTGGTGCAGGCGAAGGGGAGCGATACTTCGGCGTTCGATAACGTGCTGGAGCTTCTCGTGAAGGGAGGGCGGAGTTTGCCGCACGCGCTGCGGTTGCTCATTCCGGAGGCTTGGTCGAAGGATACGGCGATGCCGGAGGCTCGGCGGACGTTTTACGATTATCTTTCGACGATCAGCGAACCCTGGGACGGGCCGGCGCTGGTGGCGGCGACGGACGGGACGCGGGTGGCGGCGGCGCTGGACCGGAATGGACTGCGGCCTTGCCGCTACTGCGTGACGACGGGGGGGCGGTTGATCATGGCGAGTGAGCTGGGGGTTCTTCACACGCCGGAGAGCGAGATCGTGGTGAGCGGGCGGCTGAAGCCGGGGCAGATTTTTGTCGCGGACACGGCGGTGGGGCGGATTTTATCGGAGGAGGAGGTTTTCTCTGAGCTGGCGAAGCCGGAATACGGGGAGTGGTTGGCGGCTGGGCGGGTGCGGATTGGTGAAGAGGGGGTGAGGGCGAGAGGGGGCGAGGGGGAGATGGTGCTCGCGGAGCGGGTGGAGGATTTTCAGCGGGTCTTTGGGTATACGGTCGAGACGCTTCGCGTTTTGGTGCAGCCGATGGCGGAGTCGGGGAAGGATCCGATCGGGGCGATGGGGAACGATGCGCCTCCGGCGTTTCTTTCGGGGCGGCAGAAGCCGCTTTCGTCCTATTTTTCGCAGTTGTTTGCGCAGGTTTCGAATCCGCCTTTGGATTTCATGCGAGAAGATCTCGTGACTTCTTTGGAGAGTCACGTGGGGCGTCAGAGGAACCTTCTCGGCGAGACGGCGGAGCATTGTCGGCAGCTTTGGTTGCGGTCGCCGTTTTTGACGGCGGAGGAGCTGGCGGCGATTGCCGGGATGGATCGGAACGGGATCCGGGCGACGACTTTGGATCTGACGTTCGAGGCCGGGACGGCGCTCGAGCGGGCGGTGGAGGACCTGCGGGCGGCGGCGGCTGGGGCGATCGGCGAGGGGTTCGAGATTTTGATTCTTTCCGACCGGGCGGTGGGGGCGGGACGGTTGCCGATCCCGGCTTTGCTGGCGGTGGGCGGGCTGAATCACTATCTCATTCGCGAGGGTCTGCGGACTCGGGCGGCGTTGATTGTCGATACGGGTGAGGCGGCGGCTGTGCATGGTTTTTGCACGTTGATTGGATACGGGGCGGACGCGGTGCATCCTTGGTTGGCGGACGCGAGTCTGGCGAAGATGCGGGAGGATGTGGTGCTCGCGGGGGAGCTGCCGGCGTTAATCGGCAAATACCACAAGGCGCTGGAGGGGGGGATTCTCAAGGTGATGTCGAAGATGGGAATTTCGACTTTGGAGAGTTACAAGGGGGCGCAGGTGTTTCAGGCGATCGGGTTGGATTTTTCGCTGGTGGAGGAGTTTTTTCAGGGGACTCCGGCGCAGTTGCCGGCGGCGGGGTTGGAGTTGTTCGAGCGGGAGTTGCGGGAGCGGCACGAGGCGGCGTTTGGCCGGCAGATCGCGGGAAGTCTGGGGCTGGAGCAGGGTGGGGAATATTATTGGCGGCGGGACGGCGAGTTGCACCAGTGGAGTCCGTTCGCGGTGGCGCGGTTGCAGGCGGCGGTGCGGGGTGGGGACGCGCGGGCTTACGCGGAATTTGCGGAGGCGGTGAACGCGCAGGACGAGCGGTTGCAGACGATCCGGGGGATGCTGGACTTCGACGTGAGCGATTCGGTGCCGCTGGAGGAGGTCGAGTCGGTGGAGTCGATCATGACGCGGTTTGCGACGGGCTCGATGTCGTTTGGGTCGCTGAGCCGGGAGACGCACGAGACTTTGGCCGTGGCGATGAACCGGGTCGGTGGGAAGTCGGGGAGCGGCGAGGGTGGGGAGCAGGTGGATCGGTTCGGGACGGAGCGGGAGAATTCGATGAAGCAGGTGGCGAGCGGACGCTTCGGCGTGACGGCGCATTACTTGGTGAACGCGCGGCAGCTCGAGATCAAGATGGCTCAGGGCGCGAAGCCGGGGGAGGGCGGGGAATTGCCCGGGCCGAAGGTGGATGACGTGATCGCGGAGGTGCGGTTCACGACTCCGGGGGTTGGCTTGATTTCGCCGCCGCCGCACCACGATATCTATTCAATCGAGGATCTGGCGCAGTTGATTCACGATTTGAAGTGTGCGAATCCGGAGGCGGAGATCAACGTGAAGTTGGTGTCGGTGGCCAACGTCGGGACGATCGCGGCGGGCGTGGCGAAGGCCAAGGCCGACGCGGTGCTCATCGCGGGCGACAGTGGCGGGACGGGCGCGGCGGTGAAGACTTCGATCAAGTCGACGGGGGCGATGTGGGAGCTTGGCTTGGCCGAGACGCAGCAGGTGCTCTTGGCTAATAACTTGCGGTCGCGGATTCGGGTGCGGACGGACGGGGGGCTGCGGACGGGGCGCGACGTGGCGGTGGCGGCGCTGCTGGGGGCGGAGGAGTATGGGTTCGGGACGGCGGCGTTGGTCGCGCTGGGGTGCGTGATGCTAAGGAAATGCCATTGCAATACCTGCTCGGTGGGGATTGCGACGCAGGATCCGGAGCTGCGGAAAATGTTCACCGGCGAGGCGGATCACGTGATGGCTTACATGCGGTTCATCGCGGAGGAGACGCGGGAGCTGATGGCGGCGATGGGGTTCCGGACGATGCGGGAGATGGTGGGTCGGGTCGATAAGCTTCACCCGAAGGCGGTGACGCATCCGAAGGGGCTGAGCGTCGATTTGAAACAGTTGCTGTATCGCCAGCCTTCCGAAGACACGCCGTTTCGGTCGCGGACGCAGGATCACAAGTTGGAGGAGAAGTCGGATCACAAGCTGATCGCGGCGGCTGCGCCAGCTCTCGAGGATCGGACGCCGGTGGTGATCGAAATGACGATTGGGAATTGCGACCGGACTTTTGGAACGATGCTAAGTGGTCTCGTGGCGACGAAGTATGGCGCGGCTGGCTTGCCGGATAACACGATCACGGTGAATTTGCAGGGCGTGGCGGGTCAGAGTCTGGGGGCGTTTCTTTCGCGGGGGATCACGATTCACTTGGAAGGTGCGGCGAACGATTACGTTGGCAAGGGATTGAGCGGGGGGCGGATTACGGTGCGGACTTCGCGGGATGCGGGATTCGTGGCTTCGGAGAACGTGATTATCGGGAACGTGGCGCTTTATGGTGCGACGGGCGGGGAGGCTTATTTTAACGGTCAGGCTGGGGAACGGTTTGCGGTGCGGAATTCGCGGGCCATCGCGGTGGTGGAGGGCGTGGGGGATCACGCTTGCGAATACATGACGGGTGGGGCGGTGGTGATTCTGGGAGCGACGGGGAAGAATTTCGGCGCGGGGATGAGTGGTGGGGAGGCGTTTGTCTTCGATGAAGATGGGACGTTCGATTCGAAGGTGAATCGGGAGATGGTGGGGACGAGCGCGCTGGAGTCGGAGCGGGATCTGGAGTTGGTGCGGCGGTTGATCGAGAATCACGTGAGATCCACGCGGAGTTCGAAGGCGCGGGGGATTTTGGACGATTGGGACGCGAGCGTGGCCAAGTTCGTGCGGGTGATTCCGGAGGCTTACGCCGAGGTGGTGGAGCGTGGGTTGGCGGACGGGCGGGATATTCGGGTTGGGGTGCCGGAGGCGGCGTGATGGGGGGCGTTGGTGATGGTGGTTTGAGGCTTCGCCTTTGGGTTGGGTCGGCGATTGCAAATCGCCGCTCCTTGAGTTTCGGCTCTCTCGCTTCGCTCGAATTGCCTGGGCTGATGCGGCGGGACGCCGCATCTCGCACGCGGGGACGCGTGCGCTCCCCGGCGGCTGGAAGCCGCCGCTCCTTGAAACAAACTAATAACTCATGACTAATAACTGGGACCAAGGGGAATAAAATGGCTGATGATCATCCTAATGGGTTTTTGATGCATGACCGCTTGCCGATTGGTAAGCGGGATGCGGCGGTTCGGATTGGGGACTACGAGGAGGTTTGGAAACCGACCTGGGAGGACTCGCACCTGCGGGAGCAGGGGAAGCGGTGCATGGATTGTGGGGTGCCGACTTGCATGGGGGGGTGTCCGATCGGGAACATCATTCCGGATTGGAATGACCTGGTTTCGCGGGGGGATTGGAAGGCGGCGCTCTTGCGGCTGCACGCGACGAATAATTTTCCGGAGTTTACGGGTTACACTTGCCCGGCTCCTTGTGAGAACGCTTGCACGCTGGCGATCAACGCGGATCCGGTGACGATCAAGTCGATCGAGCGGGCCATCGTGGACCGGGGTTGGGAGGAGGGTTGGATCGTGCCGGAGGTGCCGGACTTTTCGACCGGGAAATCGGTGGCGGTCGTGGGGAGTGGGCCGGCGGGGTTGGCGGCGGCTCAGCAGTTGAACCGGGCGGGGCACGCGGTGACGGTGTTCGAGCGGGCGGACGCGATCGGCGGATTGATGGTTTACGGGATTCCGGACTTTAAATTTGCGAAGCGGCAGGTGGAGCGGCGGGTGGAGCAGATGACGGCGGAGGGGGTGAAATTCGTCACGGGGATGACGCTGGGTGGGGATTTGGATTTGGAGGATTTGCGGCGGGACTTCGACGCGGTGTGTCTGGCGATCGGGGCTCAGAAGCCGCGGGACGTGACGATTCCGGGGCGGGAGCTGGGGGGTGTTTTGTTCGCGATGGATTTCCTGACGCAGGAGAATCGGCGTCAGGCGGGGAGGGAAGTCGTGGATGGAATCACGGCTGATGGGAAGTCGGTCGTGGTGTTGGGCGGTGGGGATACCGGCGCGGACTGCGTGGCGACTTCGCTTCGTCAGGGAGCTACTAAGGTGATTCAGGTGAGTATCAACGCGCAGAAGCCGGTCGAGCGGGTCGCCAAGAACCCTTGGCCGGAGCAGCCGATGGTTTATTCGATGACTTACGCCATCGAGGAGGGGGGGATCGAGGAGTTCAGCGCGGATGCGAAGGCGTTCGTGGACACGGACGGGGATGGCGTGGTGAACGAGATCAGCATGGACCGGGTCGAGTGGGCTTATGACGAGAATGGTAAGCGAACCGGGCGCGAGGTGGTCGAAGAGGACTTTCGGGTGTCGGCGGATTTGGTGCTGTTGGCGATTGGGTTCGCGGGGTCGGAGACGGATCCGTTGGTGGGGTCGGGGATCGAATTGACGGAGCGGAATACGATCGCAATCGGCGAGAACATGATGACGTCGCTCGAGGGGGTTTTCGCGGCGGGGGATGCGAATCGGGGTCAGTCGATTGTCGTGTGGGCGATTGGGGAAGGGCGGGACGCGGCTCGGAAGATCGACGAGTGGTTGATGGGGCGGTCGCTGTTGCCGGCTAGTTTGCGGACGGTGAATTTGCCGAACTGGAAGTGAGAATTCGAACCACGGATGGACGCGGATTCACACGGATGGAGTTTGCGGCTTTGCCGTTGGGTTGGTGGGTCCGGGCTGGAAGCCTGTTTTACCCTTGCCAGCGGTTTAGGGATTCCTGGTGGAGGTGTTTGGGTCTCAGGGCCTTGGTTACGATTCCGTATTTTGGGCTGAAGAGGTAGGCGGCCAGGAAGATGGCTCCGAGGACGAGGACGATGGCTGGGCCGGAGGGAAGGTTGGCGTGGAAGGAGATGAAGAGGCCAAGCTGGGAACCGAGGACGCCGATGGCGGCTCCCCCCCAGGACAGGGCGAGGTAGGAGTCGGAGAGGAGATACATGGTGGCGGCCGGGAGGATGAGGAGGCCGAGGGAGAGGAGGACGCCGACGGCTTGGAGGGAGGCCAGCATGGCGAGGACGATGAGGACGATGAGGACGATGAAGAGGGCGTTGACGGGGACACCTTGAGTGCGGGCGACGGAGCTTTCGAAGAGGGCGAGGAGGAGGGGGCGCTGGAGAGTGATGAGGGTGACGAGGATGACGGCGCTGATCCCGAAGGCGGTCCAGATGTCGGAGTCGCCGACGCCCAGGATGTTGCCGAAAAGGAAGCGGTCGAGGTCGATCTTCACTCGGGCGTATTTGATGAGGATGATACCCAGGGCGAAGGCAACGACGTAGAGGGACGCGATGGCGGTCTCGTCTTTGACGCGGCTGCTCCGGGAGATGAGTTGGCCTCCGACGGCGACGATGAGGGCGGCGATGAGTCCGCCGGCGAGGAGTCCGGCGGGGGAGAGGCCAATGAAAATGGCGGCGAGGGCGAGACCGGGGAGAAGGCTGTGGGCCAGGGCGTCGGCGGTGAGGGCGAGGCGGCGAAGGATGACGAAGGCTCCGAGGAAGCCGTTGGTGAACCCGATGAGGATGCAGACGAGGGCGGCTCGTTGCATGAATTCATAGCTGTAGGGCTCGGTTAGGAAGGTTGGCACGGTGGGTGGGTGGGTGATTAGTGACTAGTGATTGGTGATTAGTGGGTGAGCACCGGAGGCTGGGAAGCCTCGGGGCAGACTGCATCGGCTCTGCGATGAAGCCCGAAGGGCGAGACGAGCGGGAGCGAGCGAGTCATTGGTGAATGGTGGGTGAGTGGTTCGTATGCGGGGATCGTGGGTTGGCGCGGGGGCTTATTGGAATGCGGGGGTTCTGAGTTTTAGTGTATTCCAGAGATGTTTCGCTTCGCTCAACATGACAGCGATTTGGGGGGATGGGCGCTTCGCTTTGCTTAGTGTTTGTGGCCGGTGAAGACTTTGGTGGTGAAGGCTTGGTCGATGTTGCTCTCGGTGAACGTTGTCTTGGTGGGGCCGAAGGCTACCAGTTCTCCGTTCATCAGGAGAACGTGGTCGAAGAGATCGGGGACGTCGGAGAGGTTGTGGTGGCTGACGATGATGAGCTTGCCGTGGGCGCGGAGTTCGTGGAGGGCGGTCGAGAACGCCCGGGCGGCGTTCTTGTCCAGGCCGGTGTAGGGCTCGTCGAGGAGGTAGATGTCGGAGCGTTGCGCCCAGGCTCGGGCGAGGAAGGCGCGCTGCTGCTGGCCGCCGGAGAGGGCGCTGATCTGGCGGTCGGCGAAGGGTTCGAGGTCCATGACTCGGAGGGCTTCGGTGACGATGGCATGGTCGGATTTTTGGAATCGGCGCCACCAGCCGAGTTCGGGGTAGCGGCCCATTTCAACGAGGCCGCGGACGGTGATGGGGAAGTCCCAATCGACGGCTTCGCGCTGGGGGACGTAGGCGAGGGCTTTGCCCTGGACGTTACTGCCGGAGACCGCGTGGCCTTGGAATTCGATGGTGCCGGTTTCGCGGGGAAGGAGGCCGGCGATAGCTTTGATGAGGGTGGTCTTGCCGGCGCCGTTGGGGCCAAGGAGCCCGACGCAGGAGCCGCAGGCGAGCTCGACGTTGAAGTGGTGGACGGCGGGGATGCGGTTGAAGGAGACGGTGAGGTCTCGGAGGATGAGATGATGGCTCACGGGGCGGCGGGCAGGGTGAGGACTTCTTCGAGGGTGTTGGCGGTGGACCAGTAGGTCTCGTTGATTGAACTGGGTGCGTCGGTCGTGACGCGGAGGGCGTGGGGGGATTCGTTGGGCCAGGTGGCTCGGATGATCAAGTCCCATCCCTGAATGGAGGTCGGGAGGGTGAGGGGGATGGTGGTCGTGTTCGTGGTGGGGGTGAGGGTCGCGAGGGTGTTGGTGGCGTTGGTGATGGTTACGGTGCTTGGGGGGGTGGTTGTGGTGAGGGTGAGGGTCGTGTCGTGGGCGCGGGGCGTGGCCTCGGTGGGGCCGGATGGAGCGGCCGGGCGGGCGGTGGGGGCTGGTTTGGAGGTGAGGCGGGCCAACGGGTAGGCGGTTGCGCCCAGGGCGAGGAGGATGAACGCGAGACGGAGGAGTGGGTGGCCGGTCATTGTGAGATGTTTGTCCCGCTTCGCGGGATTGGGTTGGTTCGGCGATTGCAAATCGCCGCTCCTCGAGTTTCGGCTCTCTCGCTTCGCTCGAATTGCCTGGGCTGATGCGGCGGGACGCCGCAGCTCGCACGCGGGGACGCGTGCGCTCCCCGCTCCTTGAATTATTTGAGGGCGTCCACGATCGTTTGGGCGTTGTGGCGGATCATCTTTTCGTAGGTGTTGGCTTCTTTTTCTCCCAGGCCGTCGGCGTAGAGTTCGCCGCCGATCTTGGTGCCGGTTTCGCGGGTGATTTCGGTGATGATTTTTGGGTTTTCGGTGTTTTCGACGAAGATCGCGGCGACGCCCTGGGCGCGGATGTCGTCGATGATCTCGCCGACTCGCTGGGAGGAGGGTTGGTCGGCGGTGCTGAAGCCTTGGACGGGGTCGATGGTGAAGCCGTAGTCCCGGGCGAAGTAGCCGAGGGCGTCGTGCGAGGTGACGAGGATGCGCTTGTCGCGGGGAAGCTGGGCGATGGTGAGCTTGGTTTCCTTGCTGAGGGCTTCGAGCGTTTTTTGGTAGGTGGCCGCGTTCGTTTGGTAGGCGGAGGTGTTGGCGGGGTCGGCGGCGATGAAGGCGTCGCGGATGACGTTCACGGCGATCTCGGCGTTTGGGATGCTGTGCCACCAATGGGGGTCCGGGACTTTGCCGTCGGCTTCGCTTTCGTGGTCGTGATCGTGGTCATGGCCGTGATCGTCCCCGTGCTCGCTGTAGATCGGGTCGATGGAATCGCCGACGATCACGAACGTGGCTGAGGGATCGGCGGAGCGTTCGAGATCGCCGAGGAAGGATTCGAAGCCGAGTCCGCTGACGAGGACGACGCGGGCATCGCTGACCTTGCGAACGTCGCCGACGCTGGGCTCGAATGCGTGGGGATCGGTGCCGGCGGGGATGACGTCGACGACTTCGACGTGGTCGCCTCCGACGTTGCGGGCGAAATCACCCAGGACCGTTGTCAGCGCGGCGACCGGGAGTTTTTCGGCGGCGGAAACGGCGCAGAGGGGGAGGGCGATGAGGGTGGCGAGGATGCGGCGGGCGTTAAGATGAATTTTCATTTTAGAAGTCACTTGCGTTATCGGAGGTTGCTGCTGGGAGTGGCTGAAAGCAATGAGAATGTTGGGCCGCGAGGAGGGTTGGTAGGTTGGCGGATCAGCGGCTGATCTTTTCGAAGGTGATGCGCTTTTGGCGGTAGGGATTGTAGGGGATGCCGCGGGAGTAGTGGCCGGCGAGGCGGTCGGGGGAGGTGAGGACGACGAGGGCGCTGTAGGTTGTCTCGCCGTTTTCGGAGATGGCCAGTTGGAGGGTGCGGTCGTTCACGACGCCGCTGATGGCATAGGTGTCGATGTAGCCGGTGACGCGGTTGCCGGTCTGGGCGAGGTAACCGCCGCCCCAACCGGGGACGAACCAGCTGCCGGAAACGTCGACGCGGGCGGATTGGCCGGTGCCGCGGAGCCAGGCGACGGTGGCGGCTTCGGCGCGGGCGGATCTTTGGTTGGGGGACGTGCAGGCGGTGAGCGTGGCGGCGAGGGCGAGGGCGAGGGCGAGGGTGGCCAAGCGTGGGGAATTCATTTGATTACGAGCGGTGCCTTCCGTGGGTTTGTCAATGGGTGGTGCGCGGGAGGCTTTTCAATAGCGGCTTTCAGCCGGTTTGATTGGTGATTGGCTGGAAGCCAATGCCACGCTTGCTTCAATACGAGATGGCTTGGCGGAAGACGGGGTGGCGGCGGTGGCGGAAGCTGAGCCAGCCGGCGCGGCGGGCGAGGTCGGCGAATTCGGCGTGGGAAAAGGCTCGGCGGACGGAGGCGCGGGCGTCGTTTCGGGTCATGGCTTCGCGCATCCAGACGGTGGTCATGAAGTCGACTCCGAGGGTCCCGAGGGGGGAGCGGCGGAGGTCGGCGACGAGGGCGTGGGAGCTGGCGAGGGCTTTGATTTGCCGGAAGACGGTGAGGGCGTCGGGTTCGCTGAAGTGGTGGATGGCGAGGGAGCAGTGAACGATGTCCCAGGTGTGGCCGGTGCCGAAGGTGCGGATGTCGCCTTCGTGGTAGGTGATCTCGGGGTAGTCGGCGGAGAGTTCGCGGGCGATGGCGACGGTGGTGGCTTGCTGATCGACGGCGTCGATCTCGAGGCGGACGTCGTGCTGGCGGGCGGCGTCGACGAGGCGGCGGGGGATGTCGCCGGACGCGGTGGCGAAGTCGAGGAGGCGGATGGGGCGGTCGCGGGGCGCGGCGAGGAGCCAGGGGCGGAGGTAGTGGAGGATGAGGGTGTAACTGCCGAAGACGCGGTTGAGGGTGGCGAGGTTCTCGAGGTCGCGGCGGAGCTCGGGGGTGTCGGGTTGGGCGACGTCCATCCACTCGGGTTCGCTCTCGTCGAAGGCTCGCAATCTGGTTGTTGGTTATTGGTTGTTGGTTGTTGGAAGAATTTCCAGCGCGGCGAGCATGCGGCCGGTCTGGCCTTTTTCCTGGCGGTAGGAGTAGTAGCGGTCGAGGTCGGCGGCGGTGTTTTCGCCGGGGTCGTGGAAGTTCGTTACGCCGTGGGATTTAGCCTGGTCGGCGATGGTGGCGGCGAAGTCGGTCTCGTAGTCGGGGGGGCGGATGCAGGGGCTGACGACGACGGTGAGGTCGGCGGGGTCGGTGCCGAATTCTTCGCGGAGCGTGGTGATGGTGCGGCCGACGATGTCGAGTTCGGTGCCCTTTTTGCCGGAATGGACGAGGGCGATGACGCGACGGACGGGATCGGCGAACCAGACGGCGGCGCAGTCGGCGACGTAGATACCGAGGGTGACTCCGGGGGTGGCGGTGATGAGGCCGTCGGTTTTTGGTGAAGAGGGGGGGAGGGCTCGAGGGGGAGAGGGGGAGAGGATGGTGATTTCGTTGCCGTGGATTTGTTCGGCGGTGGCCAGGGGGAGGGTGAAGCCGAGGTTGGTGAGGAGTCGCTGGTGGTGGGGGTGGAGGCGGGCGAGGGCGGTCTCGCGGTCGGTGGCGCAGTCGACGTCGGGGAGGCGGGTGATGAAGGCGGCTCGGCAGAAGGTGAGGGCTTCGAGGGCGGGGATCGGAAGGAGCGGGGTGGGCATCGCGGGGTTTGGGTGGGTTTGGGTGCGCGATGGCTTGGGGTGGCGGGGGCGTTCTGGTGCGCGGGCGGTTGTTTAGTGTGTGCCAGAGATGGTTCGCTCCGCTGCCGATGACATCGGTCTGCGAGGCGCGGAATCCAGGGTGAAGGCCACGGCTCGGCGGGAGCCTCGCCCTCCGAATGCTCGATGGGGGCGGCTGGTGCCGCCCGTTTGCATCAGGTCATCGCTGGCTTCTCGACTTGCTTGCGCGTTCGTGGTCCTCAACATGATAGCGGGGGGAGCTTCTGATTTTTGAGGCTTCGCCTTTGGGTTGGTTCGGCGATTGCAAATCGCCGCTCCTTGAATTGACTATCTGCGGCCGGGGACGAAGGCTTTGCCTCGGTTGGACTTTGGTTTTTCGATGGCTTCGCGCATGGCTTGAGTTGGGGGTGGCGTTGGGGTGGTGCCGGGGGCGTTGGCCGCCAGGCCGGCGATGGGGTCTTTGTCTTTGAGGTCGCCGGGGAGTTCGGGTTGGGGGGCGGTGGGGTCGGTGATGCGGGCGAAGCTTTCGCGCTCTTTGGCGGCAAGGGGGTCGTCGAGGAGTTCGGAATACTGGGCGTCGAGCGAGAGGGCGAGGTCGTATTGGGCGAGGGCGCTGATGTAGTCGAAGCGGGCCTGGAGGACGGTGGTCTGGGCTTGGAGGAGGGCGACCTGGGCGTTGAGGACGTCGAGCTGGGTGCCGGCTCCGGCGTCCAGGCGCTCCTGGGAGAGGCGGAGGGCTTCGGTGCCCTGGACGACGTTTTGCTGCTGGCTTTCGAGGGTTTCGCTGGCGGTCTGGAGATTCGAGATGGCCTGCTGGACGTTGAGGATGACGGTGCGGACCGAGTCGTCGTAGGAGATGGCGGCCTGCTCGAGCTGGGCGCGGGCTTGCGCGGTCTGGCCGGCGGTTTCGAATCCGTCGAAGATGGCCCAGCTTCCCTGGAGGCCGGCGGTCCAGCCTTGGGTGATTTCGCCGAGGCTGTGGAAGGCGGTGTTGCTGCGGACGACGTAGCCGCTGGTGGCGGAGAGGACGGGGAGGTAGCCGGAGAAGGCGACGCGGATATTTTGCGCCTGGGCGAGGATGTTGCGGCGCTGGGATTTGAGGAGGGGGCTGCGCTCGATGGCGACGCGGATGGATTCGTCGGGGTTGATGGCGCGGGGGGTGTAGGGGAGGCTGCCGACGACGTTGAAGGGGACTTCGCTGGGGCTGGCTGGTGAGTAGTCGGCTCCGAGGAGAACGACGAGCTGGTATTGGGCGATCCGGAGGTTGTTGAGGGCTCGGATGAGGGGTGGTTTGGCGTTGGAGAGGGCGACCTCGGCTTGGAGGACGTTGAAGCGGGGGATGGTGCCGGCTTCGTAGCGGTTCTGCTGATCAGTGAGCTGCTCCTCGAGGAGGTTGACGGATTGTTGCTGCGCGACGACGAGGGCGCGGTTGAGGATGACTTGGTGGAAAGCGGTTTTTACCGACGAGATGGTTTGGTCGATGGTCTGGCGGAGCGAGAAGTAGGCGCTGTCTTCGACGAATTTGGCGGCGCGGATGCCCGCGAGGACGCCGCCGCCGCTGTAGATGAGTTGGCTGGCCTGGAGCTCGATGTTGTAGCTCTTGTCGTTGACGAAAAAGTCGAAGTCGCCGCCACCGCTGTCGCCGAAATCGATGGTCGAGACCTGGCCGTTTGGGCCGGTGATGGTGGCCGGGCCGGTGCTGCCGCCGCGGCTGGGCTGCTTGGGGTCGACGAGGGTGCGTTGCTGCTGGGTGTAGGCGGCGGTGAGGCCGAGCTGGGGCAGGGCTTGGGCGCGGATCTCGATGACCTGGCCGCGGGTGAGGCGGATCTGCTGGATGGCGTTGAGGATGTCGGGATTCTGCTTGAGGGCGGTGGAAATCGCTTGGTCGAGGTCGAGGTCGGGGACCTTGGGATTGCGTTGGCTCTCGGCGAAGGCGCTGATTTTGGCGACCGCTTCGTCGTTCATTTTTCGAATCTCCGCTGGGCTGGGTGCGACGTCGTTGACGTTGGGTCGGATGTTGGGGACCGGTGGGGGCGCTTCGCCGGGGTCGCCGAAGTCGTCGGGGAGGGCGAGTTCATTTTCGTCGGCGACGTCGGGCGTTGGCGAAGGCGTCGGCGAGGCATCGGGCGTGACGTCGCCGAGCGGGTCGGCGGCGATGGGGGCTTCAAGGGGGGTGGGTTCGGGTGTCGGGCTGGGGGTGGGGGTGGGCTGCTGAGCCGTGAGCGGCAAGGCTGCGCTGAGTGCGAAGGGGACGATGCGGAGGAAGCGGGTGGTCATTTCGGTGCAGGATTGTTGCGGCAGTATTCGAAGACTTTCGTGTAGATTTTGAGCCACATGTGCTGCTCCTCGGGCGTGAGGTGATCCATGACGCGGGTCACGGCCTCGAAGATGTCGTGGCGGATGCGGTTGACGAGGGTGGAGCCTCGGGCGGTGATGTCGACGAGAACTTTCCGGCGGTCGTCGGGGGCGATGGATCGTTCGACGTAGCCGAGTTTGGCGAGGCGGTCGACGAGGCCGGTGGCGGCGGCGGTCGTGTGGCTCATCGTCTCGGCGATTTCGCTCATGCTGAGCGGGCCGAGGGAAGTGATGTGGCCGAGGAGGACGTATTGGGGGAAGGAAACGGAGCCCGGCGAGAGCTCTCCGGCGATCCGGAGGAGGAGGGCGCGCTGCATGCCGACGATGATGTCGGCGAGTTGCTCCCGCCCTTCCGTCGGAAGTGGTTCTGTGGTCGGATCGATCACGAATTACTTAACGTCATTAACTTTCAACTTCGGACGGGTAAAGGGTAAAAGGATTTTCGATTCTCGATTCTCGATTTTCGAGTGGTGGTTTCTTTGGGGGCGTCAGAGTTTTAGGCCGGTTACGGGGGTGGCGGTTGGGAGGGTGGCTCCGGCGGGGATGCGGGCCAGGGCGGTGGAGTTGGCGAGGGAGGCGAGGGCGTGGGATTCCTGGAGGGGGGCGGGGTGGAAGGTGGAGCCGTCCAGGGTGCCGCGGAGGTAGTGCGGGCGGTCGCCGGGATTGTCGACCGGGCTGGCGAGGCGGAATTCGGTGAAGTGCGGTCGGGCGTGGGCGGCGGAGGCGCCGGCGAGGTGGCGGAGGCCGGGGAGGACGAAGAGGAGGGCGGTGACGTAGGTCGAGACGGGATTGCCAGGGAGGCCGAAATAAGCGGTGGTCGCGGTGGGGCCGAAGAGGAAGGGTTTGCCGGGTTTGACGGCGACGCGCCAGAGGTCGACGTCGGCTCCGTGGTCGCGGAGGGTGGCGCGGACGTGGTCGTGTTCGCCGACGGAGACGCCGCCGGTGAGGATGACGGCGTGGCAGTGGGCAGTCGCGGCGAGTGCGGTGACGAGAGCTTCGGGGCTGTCGGTCGCGTGGGTGGTGACGTCGGCCGGGAAACCGGCAGTGGTGAGGAGGGCGGCGAGCATGGGGCCGTTGCTGTTGGGGATCTCGCCGGGGGCGAGCGGGGTGCCGAGTGGGCGGACCTCGTCGCCGGTGGTGATGATGCCGACGCGGGGGCGGTCGTGGGCGTGGACCGATTCGATGCCGAGGGAGGCGAGGAGGCCGATGCGGGCGGGGGTGACGAGGTCGCCGGGCGCGAGGATGGATTGGCCGGCGCAGAGGTCGGCTCCGGCGGGGCGGATGAATTCGCCGGGAGCGGGGAGGTCGCGGATCGTGATCTGGTCGCCGGAACGGTCGACGTCCTCCTGCATGACGACGCAGTCGGCTCCCGTCGGGATGGGGGCTCCGGTGAAGATGCGGATGGCTTCGCCGGGGTTGACGGTGAGCTGGCGGTCGCGGCCGGCGGGTTGCTCGCCGGTCACTCGAAGCGGGCGGGCGGCGTCGGCGACGCGGAGGGCGTAGCCGTCCATGGCGGACTGGTCGAAGCGCGGAACGGCGGCGGGCGCGGTGAGTGGGGCGGCGGCGTGGAGGCCGAGGGCGGCGGCGAGGGGGACCGGACGGGACGGTCCGGGCGCGAGGGTGTCGAGAATCCGAGCGAGGGCTTCGGATTCTGAAATCACGGGGCGGGCGAGTAGAGGCGGTCGCCGGGCTCGGGGCGGCCGGAAAGGATGTCGGCGATAAAGAAGGGTGGATCGCGGTCCTCGGAGACGCGGACGGAGCCGGATTCGGAGACGGACCCGACGGAGGTCAGGATCGTGCCGGGCGCGGGGCTTTGGTAGGTTTGGGAATCGACGAGGACGTAATCGTGGCGCTCGCTGACGGCTTTGACGTTGCCGACCCAATTGGGTGACGTTGCGGCGGGTGGGGCATCTTCCTTCGCGGCAAACCCACTTTCCCAAAGGCGCGTCAAAAAGTTGCCGGGTTCGGCTGGATCTCGAGCCGACGGATCTGGCTTCGCCAACTCGACAGACTCAGCAGTGGGGGGCGGACCTTCTTCGGAGCCGGATTCGACGACCGTCTGGCAGGAAATCAGTAAGGAACTCGCGATGAGCGGAACGAGGAGCGGCTTCAAATTCTGCGTCATGGGTGCTTCACCAGACCCGTTTCGACGCAAAGCCTCAAGCCGTATGTTGAACGAACGGAACGACAGTTGGATTTTCGACGACAAGATCGAGAATCAAGGGGGCCAGCGCTGTCAAGATATCGGTGACAAGAAAACGCGGTATGACGGCATTTTCCGAGGCTTACCCATCCGCGGTGGCGGCGAGTGATGGCTGGAAGCAAAGATCTAATGATGGTCATTTGCAACTGATAATAGGCATAGGGGAAATCCCTAATTTAAACCTGATTTTGTTAAGGCTGGTTAGGAAAGTGGGTCCTGGATCGGATCATTCAGAAAACTTAAAGCATTGGTGATTAAGTTTATAAGCCGCAAAAAAGGAATGATTTCTTGCAGCTTTCGATGCTGTAACAAAGCGGTTGCATTTAATTGGTCGCTTGACTGAAAGCTACCGTGAAACCTAGAAGCCACACGCAACTCGCACTTGACCAATGAAAAACAAAATTGAACTTAGCAAAACGCCGTTTATGGGATTTTCCAGGCCCCTATTACTCGCGGCAGGTCTCTTCACCGCGGGCTTTGCTCACGGGCAGGACATCGATTACCAGACGGTGGCCACCACCGGCGACGCTGCTCCGAATCTCGAATTTGGCGTCCTCTATGACACCGTCAATGACCAGCCTTGGTTCACGGAAGGAAGCTTTGACATTCCGGGACGCGGGTTGATCCGTTCGACCATCGTGGGACCCCCGATCACGGGCGTAAACGACGTTGGTCTCTGGGAAGGCCCGAGCGACGCTTTAGTGCTGCTGGCACGCACGGGAAACGCGGCCCCCGGTACAAAGCCAAACGTCGTCTACACGGAATTCGACGCGCTTTATCGAAATTCGTCCGGTGGGCGGGCGGCGTTCGGCGCGACACTCGGTGGCGCCGTCACTCAAGGGGTCGACGATACGGGTATTTGGTTTAGACCAACGAACGTGACGCAGCCCGTCTTGATCGCGCAGGCCGGTGAATCGATGCCACAAATGCCGGGGAGATCCTTCGGTTCCCTCGCTCCCGACGGCAACAATCGTTATAACATTAGCGACGTCACTGGAACGATATTCCTTCGAGCCCCTTCGAATGACGCGACACCGGTCATCGGCCTCTTCGGGGGCACGGTTGGCGATTTCACCAACATTGCTTTCGAGGGCGGACAGGCTCCCGGCGTCTCGCCGGGCGTTGTTTACGACGACTGTCCCGTGCTTGAGAATTTCGAATTCGTCAACGACGCGAGGTCGGGTCTCCCACTGCTGCAGTTTAATCAGCAGGCTCGGCTGGCCTACCGAGGAACCCTGCGGGGCGGGAGTGTCGGCGAAAACAATGACACCGGGGTCTGGACTGGCATTTATGCTGGTTCTCTAAAAGCCATCGCCCTGTTCGCCAGAGAGGGCGACACGGCCGCGAGCTCGACGCCGAACATTCCACTCTCGGGAGTTTCCTACGGCAATTTTCCGGATGACACTTTCCGATACCCGATCCTCTCGCCGGGCGGGCGGGTTTCGATGATCGCCTCTTTGAACGGGACCGGCGTGTCCCAGCTCAATCGGACTGGAATCTGGGCAGGACCAGCGGCCGACGTTCCGACGCTGATTGTTCGCGCTGGAACGCAGGCCCCGGGCACGGCTAATGGGGTGCTCTACAACGATTTCCTTCAGTACGACGCCGCGGATAGCGAGTGGTTACTCTTCATGACGCGTCTGGTTGGAAACGGAGTGACGGGGGGGAATGATGAAGCCCTTTACGTTGGCCGAGGCTCGATCTTCACGCTGGTGGCCAGAGAAAATTCACCCGCACCTGGGACCGGTTCGGTCTTCGAATCTTTCGAGCAGCGAGATCCAACGACCCGTTCGCGAATTCAGGTGAACAGCTCTGGTTTCGTTGCGTTCAGCGCCAACGTCAAAGGTGCGAACGTGAACACGAACAACGACGAGGGTCTCTGGGCTGGCACCGTGAACAACATTCGCCTGATCGCTCGTGAAGGAGATGCCGTCCCCGGAACCCAACCGGGCACCACGTACGGCCCGGATTTCTTCGATACGTTTCAACTCAACGAAGCGAACGAAATTGTTTTCGACGGCGTGGCAACGACAGCTAACAACGATGTTCCCGCGATCCTCGCGCTGAACAGCGCTGGTCAAGTCATCTTGGTGGGAGCGGTGGGGGGCCAGTTGCCCAAAAATGACACCGGAAGCTTTGGGACGATCCAGAGCTTCAACGTGAATCCTTTGGAGGATCCTTATATCTCCATCGACAACAACGGTGGGATTGGGTTCCCCGTTCAATTTCAAGACGGTGATTCCGCTGTTTTGGTAGCAAACCTCCGACGAACTCAACCCCCCGCCGCACAGCCCTCGTTCAGCCCGACACCGGGTTCTTTCGCGGAAGCGGTTAACGTGAGCCTTAGCACGACGACGCCAGAGGCACGGATTCGATACACGACGGATGGAACGACGCCGAATTCGACGTCGACCCTTTACAACGGTCCCTTCAGCGTCACGGTCAACACCACGGTGCAAGCCTTTGCCTTTCGCGATGGCTTCGAGAATAGTCCAATTGTATCCGGGACTTACACCCTCGAAATTCCACCCCAGTCGGTCGACGCCACGACCATCAGCCCAGGCGGCGGAACCTTCTCGCAGGCCGTTGTCGTGACAATTTCCACGCCGACTCCGAATGCAACGATTCGGTTCACGATCGACGGCTCGGATCCCGCCGTGAACGGAGGACTCTACACGGGTCCCTTTACGCTGAACAACACGGCCATCGTCCGGTCATTCGCGACTCGCACGGATTTCGCACCGAGCAGTCAGACGTCGGCGACGTTCGCCTTCACAACGGTCAACAATCTGCCCAAACCAGCCGACGTGGACCTATCCGGGAAAAGACGCACCAAGACTGATAAACGCAGGGTCGTCCTTCGCGGCTCGGCGGAGAGTGCCGATGGCATTGGTCGTGTCGAATACACCATCAACGGCGGCAAGCCCCAGAAGGCGCGCGGCGGTTCGAAATGGAGAATTCCCATTCGCATCAAGCCTGACAAGAACTCGCGCAAAGAAAAACTGAAGATCGAGATCATCGCTTACACGAACCTCAACGTTCCTTCGGAAACCGCCATCGCGATCATCATCTACAAACCGAAGCGGAGATAACTTGAACGACCGACCTTGCGAGCTTTCAGGGCTTGCGAGCGGGCCGGCGAGATCGGGCGAAACGCCCGGCTCGCCGGTTTCGTTTTTCTTTGCAGAGCCTAGGCCTCGCTGGAGAGCGAGTTCCTTGCCAGCCAGTCGGTGAACGTGGCGAGGGCTTGGGCGCGGTGACTGATCGTGTTTTTCAGGTCGGCGGGGAGGCTGCCAAAGGTGCGGTCGTGGCCCGCGGGGATGAAGAGCGGATCGTAGCCGAAGCCGCCTTCTCCTTGGAGGTCAGGACTGATGGTGCCCTCGATGGTGCCCGGAAAAGTGGCAACGACTTGGCCGTCGCGGGAGAGGGCGAGAACGCAGCGGAAGCGAGCGGATGTGAGCGGATCGCCGACGGTCGGGGAGAGTGCCGCGAGATTCGCGAGGAGGAGGGCAACGTTGTCGGCGTCGGTGGCATTGGGGCCGGCGTAGCGGGCGGAGCAGACGCCGGGGGCGCCATCGAGGGCGTCGACTTCGAGGCCGGAATCGTCGGCGAGTGCCCAGCCGCCGAAGTGGGCGGAGATGGCGTTGGATTTGAGGGTCGCGTTGGCCGCGAAGGTGGTGCCGGTCTCCGCGACTTCGGGGGCGTCGGGACGGGACGTGAGGTCGGTCACCGTGAACCGACCGGCGAGCAGACTGGCGATCTCGGCGGTCTTGTGGGCGTTGCGGGTGGCGAGGAGGAGGGGGGGTGGATTTACCATTTACGATTTATGATTTATGATTTGGGGCGCGGCGGGCGTTGTCGTTATTCGTTGGTTTATGGCGCAGCGCAAACCGTTTCCGTTTTCCGATTTCGAACCCAAGTGGCAGGAGGCTTGGGAAGCGGCGGGGGCGTGGCGGGCGAAGGATCCGGGCGAGGAGGGGTTCGATCCGGCGGCGCGGAAGGCGTATATTTTGGACATGTTCCCGTATCCGAGCGGGAACGGGCTGCACATCGGTCACCCACTGCAGAAGACGGCTTGCGACGTGGTGGCGCGGAAGTTGCGGATGGACGGGGTGAACGTGCTGTTTCCGGCGGGGTGGGATTCGTTCGGGCTGCCGGCGGAGCAATACGCGGTGAAGACGGGGCAGCACCCGCGGGTGACGACGGAGGCGAACATCGCGAACTTCACGCGTCAGATCAAACAGTTGGGGTTCTCGTATGATTGGAGCCGCGAGGTGGCGACGAGCGATCCGGATTATTACAGGTGGACGCAGTGGATTTTTCTGAAGATCTACGACAGTTGGTTCGACGAGGGGACGGGGAAGGCGCGGCCTTTGGCGGAGTTGCCGATCCCGGAGGACGTGCGGTCGGCGGGCGAGGAGGCGGTGCGGGATTTTGTGGATTCCAAGCGGCTGGCCTACGTGGACGAGGCTCCGGTGAATTGGTCGCCGGACCTGGGGACGGTGCTGGCGAACGAGGAGGTCGAGGAGTGGACGAGCAAGGGATTTCGCGTCGAGCGGCGGCCGATGCGGCAGTGGATGCTGCGGATTCGCGCTTTTGCGCAGCGGTTGATCGACGATCTGGATTTGTTGGATTGGCCGGAGGCGCTGAAGACGATGCAGCGGAACTGGATCGGGCGGAGTGAGGGGGCGGTGGTGGAATTTCGGATTGCGGATTTCGGATTGCGGATCGAGGTGTTCACTACGCGGCCGGATACGCTTTTTGGGGCGACCTACGTGGTGTTGGCTCCGGAGCATCCGCTGGTGGATGAGATCGTGGGTGAGGAGCAGAGGGGAGCGGTGGCTGAGTATCGGAAGGTGGTGGCCGCGAAGTCGGATCTCGAGCGGACGGATCTCGCGAAGGATAAGTCGGGGGTGCCGACGGGGGCGTTTGCGGTCAATCCGGTGAACGGCGAACGCATCCCGATCTGGATCGCGGATTACGTGCTGATGGGCTACGGGACGGGCGCGATCATGGCGGTGCCGGGGCACGACGCGCGGGATTTCGAGTTTGCGACGCAGTTTGGGTTGGAGGTGCGGGAGGTGGTGGCTAAGGAACGTGCTGCCAGCCCAACCGGAGAAAGCCGATCTGGCGGGGACGGGGGCGGGGACGTCTCGTCCCCGTTCTACGAGCCCCGCGAGGAGATCACGAAGCGAGAGGGCGGAGACCTGCCTCACTGGCAGCAACACGGGAAAATGATCTTCGTCACATGGCGGTTGGTGGACGCGCTGCCCGCTGCAGTGGTCGAAAAGTGGCGGGCGGAAGCCGTCGAGTGGGAGCGGATGAACCCGCAACCTTGGTCGGACCAGCAGAAGCGCGAATATGCAGAATTGACCGATGATCGACGCGAGCGGTGGCTCGACGCGGGCCACGGCGAATGCTGGTTGAAGTCACCGGAGATTGGCGGGATCGTCGCGGAGGCGCTTCGGCATTTCGATGGCGACCGATATGATTTGCACGCCTTCGTCGTGATGCCAAATCACGTGCACGTTGTTTTTACGCTGGGTGACGAAGTGGATTTGTCGGCGACGATGCAGGGCTGGAAGAGCTTCACGGCGAAAGCGATCGGGCGGGCGCTCGGTCGCGAGGGAACGATCTGGCAGCGGGAATATTTCGACCGGATCGTGCGGAACGAGCGACACGCCTGGCGGGTGTGTGAATACGTTCGGAAGAACGCGGTGTCGGCAGGTCTGGTAGTGAGCGATTTGTTTTTCGTTCGGGAGGGCGGGACGCCCTCCCCCCGTTTGGCCGCGTTTGCCGGGGATGGGTTTGCGGTCAATTCGGGGTTTCTTGATGGCTTGGCGACCGTGGACGCCAAGCGGGCGATGATCGATTGGCTGGAGGCGGAGGGGTGCGGACGGGGGTCGGTGAATTACAAGCTGCGGGATTGGTTGTTTTCGCGTCAGCGTTATTGGGGCGAGCCGTTTCCAATTGTCTGGCGGGATGGGCGGCACTTTGCTTTGCCGGAAAGTGAGCTGCCTTTGTTGCCGCCGGAGATGGAGGATTTTGCGCCGGCTGGGGATGGGCGTCCGCCGCTGGCGAAGGTGCGGGAGTGGGTGGAGCTGCCGGATGGGGGTGAGCGGGAGACGAACACAATGCCGCAGTGGGCGGGGTCGTGCTGGTATTACCTGCGGTTTTTGGATCCGCGGAATGCGGACGCGCCAGTTGGTGCGGAGCTCGAGCGGTATTGGATGGGGGAGAGCGGCGTCGATCTCTACGTCGGCGGCGTGGAGCACGCGGTGCTGCATTTGTTGTATGCGCGGTTCTGGCACAAGGTGCTGTTCGATCTGGGGATCGTGGGGACGCCGGAGCCGTTTCATCGTTTGATGAATCAGGGGCTAATCCAGGGCGAGGACGGGCAGAAAATGTCGAAGAGTCGGGGGAACGTGGTGAATCCCGATGCCGTGGTGGAGGAGTTCGGCGCTGATTCGTTGCGGTTGTTCGAGTTGTTCATGGGGCCGCTCGATCAGCCGAAGCCCTGGAGCATGAAGGGCGTCGAGGGCGTGCATCGCTTCCTGGCGCGGGTGTGGCGGCTGGTGATGGTGGAGGATCAGGAGGGGCGTTGGGAATTGTCGCCGGATCTGGCGGAGGCGGAACTCACGAACGCGCAGCGGCGCGTCGTGCACGCGTCGACGAAGAAGGTGACCGAAGACGTGGCGGCGTTCGCGTTCAATACCGCGATCTCGCAGATGATGGTGCTCACGAACGAATTCGTGGGCGCGTCGCCGCGACCCGTCGAGGGCGTGCGGACGCTGCTGCGGCTGTTGAGTCCGTTTGCCCCGCACCTGGCGGATGAATTGTGGGAGCGGCTGGGCGGACGGTTCGCCGATTTCGAGGGCCGGGCGTCGGAGCAGAGTTGGCCGACTTGGAACGAGGAGGATCTGGTCGAAGACGAGGTCGAGATCGTGGTGCAGGTGAACGGCAAGGTCCGCGAAAAGATGACCGTCCGGATCGACGCGTCTCGCGAAGACATCGAAGCGGCGGCGCTGGCGAGCGAGCGGATCGTGGAATCGGTCGCGGGATTGAAAGTGCTCAAGGTGATCGTGGTGCCGGGGAAATTGGTGAACGTGGTCGCGAAATGAAAGTTGCTCGTTGAGTGCGGGGCGCGGGTGTGGGAGGTTCGCGGCCATGCAAATTCGCGTCTGGGCGTGCCTTCTTTTTCTGGGTCTGACTGGCGTCGCGCGGGCCGATTGGGAGACGGTCGAGATCGGGGGGCGCGATTACGTTTCGCTCGAGAGCGTGGCGGATTTCTACGGAATGGCTCCACCGGAGAACGCCTCGAAGTCGAACGGGAAGCGCACCTGGAAGACCGAAGGCGGCGGGCGAACCCTGCGGGCGAAGGAGGATAGCCGCGAGACGATGCTCAACGGGATGCGGGAGTGGATGGCTTTCCCGCTGAAGCTAAAGGGTGGCGAACCCTACATCTCGCGCACGGACGTGAGTTCGGTCCTCGAGCCGGCTTATCGTCCGGACAAGGTGCCGGGCTTGAAAAAAGTGAAGACCGTCGTGCTGGATCCCGGTCACGGCGGACACGACAAGGGGGCGAGCAGCCGGTTCGGTTACGAGAAGGAGTTCACGCTGGATTTGACGAAGCGGGTTCGCAAAAAACTCGAGAAGGCGGGTGTGAAAGTGGTGCAGACGCGGTTGTCGGATTCTTTTGTCGAGCTTCCGGCGCGCGCGGCGATGCCGAACAAATACGACGATTCCATTTTCGTAAGTTTGCATTTCAATTCGGCCGACTGGAAGCCGTCGGCCAACGGGATCGAGATCTTCGCGATTCCGGCGCGGGGAACGCCGCCGACGGGTCAGAGTAAAGTGCTGGCGCGGGACGTCGGGAAAGAGGACGGGCACGCGATCGAGCCGGCGAGCGTCGTGTTGGCGAACGCGATTTTTCCAGCGATCCTGGCGGAGACGCGGCTCTACGATCGTGGGGTGAAACGGGCGCGTTTCTCGGTGTTGCGGAACGCGGATGTGCCGGCGGTGCTGATCGAGGGGGGATTTCTCACGAATCCGTCGGAGGCGGCGCGGATCGCTTCGACGACCTGGCGGGACGAGCTGGCGGACGGCGTGGCGAAGGGGATTCTGGCCTACATCGCGCTCGCGGATAAGGGCGTGGTGCCCAAGGGTGTTGAAGCGCTTGGGGGTCGGGCGACGACCGAGTTTGTGCCGGCGGATTGATTGGTGCCGAGGGTTGGAATTCTGGAGATGCCGGTCAAGCGGGATCTCGTCCTTCCCGCTGGCCTGCTGAGCGGAGCGAAATATCTCCGACTTTATCAGGGGCGAAGATGGGTGCCTTCGGGGAGGGCGTCGGCTCTTGGAAGTCTTTTTAG
>CAVRCI010000009.1:0-207408 GCA_963719495.1 uncultured Verrucomicrobiae bacterium | reverse complement strand
TGTAAGCCAGAGATCTTTCACTCCGTTCAAGATGACAAAAAGGGGAAGTGTCCGGCTTCGCCGGATCTGGGTTGGTTCGGCAGCCGAAGCGAAGCGGAGACAGGCGAAGCCAATTGCAAATCGCCGTTCCTGATTTTGCCAGCGGCGTTAGTTTTGCTGATCCTGCGGGGCTTGCTGGACGAGGACTCGTTTTTGGCGGGCGGAGCGGCGGCCTTCGCGGTCGATGGCGAAGAAGACGACGCGGGTGCGTGGGTTCTTCAGCTTGATGCGGAGCCGCCAGTTTTTGCCGCGGATCGGGACCGTGAACTGCTCACGCTTGATCCGATAGCCGAGCGTCACGCCGCCCGACTCGTCCTGCACCGTTCCGGTGAACAGGTAAGTGGTCGGATTTTTGTAACGCTCGCCGGAAATCGTGAGGTTGGGCGGGTTATTCGCGAAAAGAGCGAGGGGAGAAGCGGCGGCAACGAAGGCGAAGCCAAAGAGGAGGGGCGTAGCTTTCATTCAGTTAGACTTGCAGAGGAAAAGGCCGAAAGCAAGGTTGGCAATTACCCAGTGGCTTGTGGAATCCGTCTTCGTCCGCTAATTCGGGGCCGTGAATGTGATTTCGAATTGGCTGATCGGAAAGTGGAATTGGCCCGGCGCGGCGGCCTTTGCGGGGATCGTTCTGCTGGCGCTTGCGCCGATCGTGTGGGTCGTGGCGGGCGGGGTGATTTTCTGGATTTACGTGCAATTGCCGGTCTACATGCTGCACCAGCTCGAGGAGCATGCGGGTGACCGGTTTCGGGCGTTTGTCAACGAGACGATGGGTGGTGGCGTCGAAGTGCTATCGCGGCGGGCGACGTTCGTGATCAATTCGGTGGGCGTGTGGGGAGTCGATCTGGCCGCGCTCTACCTGGCGGTCTTCGTGGGTCCTGGCTGGGGGTTGATGGCGATGTATTTGCCGCTGGTGAACGTGGTCGGACACGTGGGTCAGGCCGTCGCTTTGCGGCGGTATAATCCCGGCTTGGTCTCCGCGGTTCTTTTGTTCGTGCCGGTTGCGGGAACCGGGCTGTGGCTGGTGACGCGGGCGGTTGAAGCGACCTGGCTGATGCAGGGTGCCGGGCTTGCGGTGGCGATCGCGGTTCATGCGGCGATCGTGGTCCACGTGAAGCGGCAACGGATCGCCAGGCATTGAGCCAGGTTCCAAAACGCAAGGAGCCGGACCTTGCGGCCCGGCTCCGTGGTAGAAATTTGGAAGTCTGACGGCTGCGAAGTGTTATCCGGAGTAGGGCAACGACGAGTCTTGCAGGAAGAGGAGCACCCGCCCGTCATCCATTTTCACGTAGCCCTTGGTGAACTCAACCTTGGTCTCTTCACCGGTCGCTTTGTCCGTGAAGAAATAGTGTCCCATCGCGATGGCTTTGTTGCCGAAGATTTTGATGTTGTGGTTCTCGAAGCGAACCTTGGTCCAAGGTTTCAGAGCGAATCCTTTATCTTCGGAGAATTTGTCGTTACCGGAGACGAAGTAGGAGAGCGTTCCTTCGAGGTCGGGACGAAATGGGGTTTCCGCGGCCAGCGTCGGCTTGAACAGGATCGGGCCGAGTTCAAAAGCGTAGGCGGACTTGGCGGCCGCCTCGGCGACCGCGGGAGCATCGTCGCCAGCCTCGCCGATCTTGACGACCGCATCACCCCACATTTCCTGCGCGGCTTCAACGTCGGCTTCGGTGATGTCGGGGCCGTCGGGAAGGGTGCCCATGTGGTCGGCCAGATCTGCGTGGGAAGTGGAGACGGAGAGTGCGAGAGCCACGCTCGCGCCAAGGAGGTAGATAGATGGTTTTTTCATCGCGAGAACGGTGACACGGTAGGCACCGCGATTCAACCGAATATGAGCGAGTGTGGTCAGGATCTCAAACGAGGACGAAAACGTGCGGGCAAAGAACGACAGGCTGTGCCGGAGCGAAGCGCAGTCCGCCGGAAGCAACCGGGTTTTACTCTGGTTGCGCGACGCCGGCTTCCACTTTGAGGCGGAGGGCGTTCAGACGGATGAAGCCGGTGGCGTCGCCTTGGTCGTAGGCCTGGGTGGGGTCGGCTTCCATCGTTGCGATCTGCGGGTTGTAGAGGCTGACTGGGCTCTTCAAGCCGGCGGCGATGATGTTGCCTTTGTAGAGCTTGGCGCGGACGGTTCCGGTGACGGTTTTTTGTGATTCCTCGACGAAGGCTTGCAGGGCTTCGCGCTCGGGGGCGAACCAGAATCCGTTGTAAACCAGGGTCGAGTATTTCGGGATGAGCGAGTCGCGGAGGTGCATGACTTCGCGATCCATGGTGAGGGATTCGAGGCGCCGGTGGGCGGCGTGGACGATGGCCCCACCGGGGGTCTCGTAGACGCCGCGGGACTTCATGCCGACGAAGCGGTTCTCGACCATGTCGACGCGGCCGATGCCGTGTTTGCCGCCGAGGGCGTTGAGTTTTTTCATCACCGTGAGCGGGCTGAGGGCTTCGCCGTTGACGGCGACGCAATCGCCGCGCTCGAACTCGAGGGTGATCGTCTCGGGCTCGTCGGGGGCGTCCTCGGGGTCGGCGGAGAGTTTGAACATCGCCTTGTTGTCCGGCGCCGAGGAGTCGAACCACGGGTCCTCGAGGATGCCGCTCTCGTAGGAGATGTGCAGGAGATTGCGGTCCATCGAGTAGGGTTTGCTGGCGCTGGCTTCGACGTTGATGCCGTGGGTGGCGCAGTAGTCGATCATTTCGCTGCGGCCGGGGAAGAGGGTGCGGAAGCGCTCCTGCCGCCAGGGGGCGATGACTTCGAGGTTGGGGCTGAGGGCGGCGGCGGTGAGTTCGAAGCGGATCTGGTCGTTGCCTTTGCCGGTCGCGCCGTGGGCGATGGCGTCGGCGCCTTCGGCCTGGGCGATGTCGACCATGCGTTTGGCGATGAGGGGGCGGGCGATGCTGGTGCCCAGGAAATACTGGCCTTCGTAGAGGGCGCCGGCGCGGAACATCGGGTAGATGAAGTCGCGGGCGAATTCTTCCTGGAGATCATCGACGAAGCATTTGCTGGCTCCGGTGCGCTGGGCTTTTTCCTCGAGGCCGTCGAGTTCCTCCTCCTGACCGATGTCGGCGCAGAAGGCGATGACCTCCGCGGAGTAGGTTTCCTTGAGCCAGTTGAGAATGACGGACGTGTCGAGTCCGCCGCTGTATGCGACGACGATTTTCATGATGCGGGCGATTTAAACCACGGACGGGGCGGATGAGGAATACAGAACCACGGATTTGAAATACAGAACCACGGATGAACACGGATGGGACGGGTGACCGATGCGGCTTGCCTTTCGTTAAACGGTGATCTCGCGGAGGCAGTCGGCGGCGGGTGGGAGGTCGGTGAGCCACTGGGGGCGGACGCGGAAGCCGGGGATGGTGCGGCTGGTGATCCAGCCGTCGGTTGGGTCGCTGGCGACGAGGTAGTCGTCTTCGCGGAAGAGGAATTGGTGGCGCTGGTGGACGGGATCGAGGATCCAATATTCCTGGACGCCGTGTTCTTCGTAGGCGGCAAACTTCGGGCCGAGGTCGCGATCGGCGGTGCGAGGTGACAGGACTTCACAGATCCAGGCGGGCGCGAACGGGGCGTGGGTCGGAGCGAGGTGGGGGAGCTGGTCGGGTGAAAACCACGCGAGGTCGGGGAGGAAGACGTTGCGCTGGGAGAGTCGGACGGCAACGACTTCGCGGAAGATCTCCCCGCCGCAGTTGGACTCTTCGAGCCAGCGGCTCATGAGGTGATTCAAAAAATTGATCGTGCGGGCGTGGGCGAGGGAGACCGGGGAGTGCATGAATCTTTCGCCGTCGATGAGGTCGGCGTGAATGCCGGGCTCGAGCCATTCGAGGAATTCGCGGTCGGTCCACATCTCGATGGTGGGCGGCTCGGCGGTGGCGGGCATGCTGGAACGATACGACGGGGGGGTGGAGAGCTCAATGCAAACCACGGATGGGTGAGGATGGACCCGGATGAACCTGGATAGCTTTTCTTTCGGTTTTCGGGGTTTCCGGTTACTCGATGGAGGTGGTGGGTTGGGAATGGGTGCTAATTGGCTTTGCGGCGCTTCTCATTGGGATGGCGAAGGCGGGGCTGGGGGGATTGGGGATGGTGGCGATCGTGATCTTTGCTTCGGTGATGCCGGCTCGGGAGTCGACGGGGGCGGTGCTGACTCTGCTCATCGTGGCGGATTTGTTTGCGATCGTGGCCTACCGGGCTCACGTGGTGTGGGGGATGGTATTTCGGCTGCTGCCTCCGGCGGTGGTCGGGATCCTGGTTGGCTGGTGGGTGATGCCGATGCTGGGGGATGGCGGGTATGGTCGGGTGATTGGGTGGATGACGCTGGGGTTGCTGGCGGTGCTGATCGTGCAGCGACGATCGCCGGCGCTGGCGAAAGCGGCGGTGGGGCATCCGGTGGCCGCGTGGGTGGTTGGAGCGGTGGGCGGCGTGGCCACGATGCTGGCGAACGCGGCGGGGCCGGTAATGACGATTTACCTGCTGGCGTGCGGGTTGCCGAAGCTGGCGTTCGTCGGGACGGCGGCCTGGTTTTTCTCCATCGTCAACGTGACGAAGGTGCCGCTGAGCGTCGGGATGGGATTGGTGACTTGGGACTCGCTTGGGATGACGCTCGTGTTGAGTCCGGTGGTGGTCGCGGGGGGATTTCTGGGGCGGTGGGTGCTGGGGTGGATCCGGCAGGATGTGTTCGAGTGGATGCTGATCGGGTTCGCGGGGGTGGCGGCGGTGCGGTTGGTTTTTGGGTGATGAATGGGAAATTTGAAATGCGGAATGAGAAGTGGTTTGCCGCTTCGCGGTTGGGTTGGTGCGGCGGCTGGAAGCGCGCCGTTCCTTGAGTTTATTCGATGCCGGCTCTTTTCATGCGGGGGATGCTGACGTTGCGGATGTAGGGGTTGTTCGGGTTGTTTTCTTCGTAGTCCTGGTGGTAGTCCTCGGCTTTCCAGAACTTGTCGAGGGGGGTGACTTCGACGGCGATTGGCTGGTCGTAGTTGGGCTGAAGCTCGGCGATCTTTTCGTCGATGGCGGTTTTTTCGGCTTCGTCGGAGTAGAAGGCGATGGGGCGGTATTGGCTGCCGAAGTCAGGGGCGACGCCACGGCCTTCGGTGGGGTCGAAGGACTTGAAGTAAGTTTCGAGGAGGGCTGAGAAGCTGACCTTGGCGGGGTCGTAGGTGATCTCGACGGCTTCGGCGTGGCCGGTTTTTCCGGTGTTCGATGATTCGTAGGTCGGGTTTTCGGTGTGACCGCCGGCGTAGCCCGAAATGACGTCGGTGACGCCGGGGACTCGCTCGTAGATGGCTTCAACGCACCAGAAACATCCGGCGGCGAGAACAGCTTTTTTGGTTTCGGCTGCTTGCATGGTGGTGGTTGTGAGGGTGGTGATCGAGGTGATCGCTAGCGCGATGGTGATCGGGGTGAGGTGGGTGATTTTCATGGTCTACGTTCGTTGGAGGTGGGGTGAGTGCAAGTATTCCCGTTTGGGGGGGGAGGGAAGTGCGGCTTCGCCGGGTTGGGGGGAGGTTTCGAGCTGGAAGCTCGAAACTGCGGGCTGGAAGCCCGCGGTCCCCCGGAAACCTGCGGTTTCCGATTGGTGAGCGCGGAATTAGCGGGTTTCGAGGTAGTGGCGCCAGCCTCCGTAGATGGAGATGGGTTCGGCTCGGTGGGTGGACTCTTCTTCGCAGAGGAAGCCTTTGACGTGGCGGCCGTCGGCTAGGCGGATGGTGCCGATGGCCAGGGGGCTGGGGACGGCGGCGACGAAGCTGCCGAATTCTTCGACGGGGATGGACCAGACTTCGACTTCGACGGCGACGCCTCGGTTGTCGGCGACGCGGACGAGACCGGGTTTCGGCGGGTCGGAGTCGGGGAGGGAGAAGAGGGCGTAGTCGGGGCTGGTCTCGATGGCCTCGAGGAGGTGGGCGCCGCGTTCAATGAGCTGGTGGTTGAGGGGGAAACCGGAGAGGTGGGCGCCGACGACGGCGAGGCTCACGCGGTCGGCTCCGGAGAGGAGGCGGGGGCGGAGGTTGAGCTCGGTTTTGCGGGCCGACGCCCCAGTGAAGGCGCGGCCGAGGGCGCAGAGTTGCGGGTCGGTGCAGGCGGGGCCGATGAAGCTGATGCCGAGGGGGAGTCCGTCGGCGCGGAACCCCATCGGGACGGCGAGCGCGGCGAGGTCGAGGAGGTTGACGAAGTTCGTGTAGGTGCCGAGGACGGAGTTGAGCGCGATGGGGTCGGCTTGGACTTCGGCGATCTTGAACGTGGTCGGGGTCGTGGGAAGGGCGAGGAAATCGATGGCGTCGAGGACTTCGCTGGCGCGTCGCTTGAGGGCTTCGAGGCGGTGGAAGGACGCGAAGGCTTCGGCGGCGGTGAGGGTCGCGCCTTTGAGAATGATGTCCGCGACGGTGGGGTCGCAGTCGTCGCGGTGGTTGGCGATGAATTCGCCGACGGCGGCGTAGCGTTCGGCGACCCACGGGCCCTCGTAGAGGAGGGCGGCGGCTTCGCGGAAGGGGGCGTAATCGATCTCGAGGCGCGTGCCGCCGAGGCGTTCGAGCCGGGTGAGGGCTTGGGCGTAGAGGCGGGCGCAGTCGTCGTCGCCGTGGAAATCGAGTTCGGTGGCGGGGGGGACGCCGAAGCGGAACGATTGGGCGAAGAGCGGGCGGCGGACGTGGACGCGGGAGTAGGGATCGGATTCGTCGGGAGCGGCGGCGACCTGGAGGACGATCTCGGCGTCGGAGACGGAGTTGGTGAAGATGCTCACGCAGTCGAGGGAGCGGCAGGCGGGGACGACGCCGGTGGTGCTGAGGAGGCCGCGGCTGGGTTTGAGGCCGATGAGGTTGTTGAAGGCGGCGGGGACGCGACCGGAGCCGGCGGTGTCGGTGCCGAGCGAGAAGGCGACGAGGTCGGCGGCGACGGCGACGGCGGAGCCGGCGCTGGAGCCGCCGGAGATGAAATCAGGGTCGAAGACGCTGGCGGGCGCGCCGTGGGGGCTGCGGGTGCCGACGAGGCCGGTGGCGAATTGGTCGAGATTGGTTTTTCCGATCAGGATGGCGCCGGCGTCGAGGAGGCGTTGGACGACGGTGGCGGTGCGGTCGGGGGTGTAGGCGTAGGCGGGGCAACCGGCGGTGGTGGGGAGGCCGGCGACGTCGATGTTGTCTTTGACGGCGAAGGGGATGCCGGCCAGCGGGAGGTCGAGCTGGTCGGCGAGGCGGGTGGCGACCGCGACGGCGTCTTCCTCGGGGACGAGGTGGATCCAGACGTGGTCTTCGCCGCGGGCGGCGATCCGGCGGTGGATCTCGCGGACGACTTCGGCGGGGGTGAAGTCGCCGGTGCGGTAGCCGGAGCGCAGATTGGAGAGGTCGAGGGGGAGTTTCTTGAGTGGCATGGAACGGTCAGGTTGCCGGGTGCGGCGGCGTGAGGACGACAAGATGCTGGCCGGGTGTGACCGGGCGGCCCTCCGTGATAAGCAGGGACCGGACCATTCCGGCGTCGGGGCTGCAGATTTCGATTTCTGTTTTCATCGACTCGATGATCGCAACGGGTTGATCGGCGGCGACTTGCTCGCCGGGGGCGACGAGGAATTTCCAGAGATTGCCCGCGACGGTGGCGTCGACGTGCTGGCCGCCGGGTGGGAGGTCGTCGGCGGTGGGTGGCGGCTCGGAGGTGCTGGAATCGTCGTCGGGGGCGTAACCGGCGGCGGCCCAGCGGTCGCGCTCGGCCTCGAAGGCGGCTTGCTGGCGGGCCTTCCAGACGGCGGTCTCGGGCGCGATGTCGGCGAGGAATTTGTGGTAGTCCGCGAGCTTGAAGGTGGTGGGTTCGATGCGGATTTCGTAGGTGCCGTGGAGGAAATTTTCGCGGGCGGTGGTGAGTTCGGTTTCGCTAACGGAGAAGAAGCGGAGTTGGTCGAAGTGGCGGAGGAGCCAGGGTTTGCCGGGTTCGAAATTTTTCGTGGTGCGGTGGGAATTCCAGACCTGCAGCGTGCGCCCGAAGAGCTGGTAGCCGCCGGGGCCTTCCATGCCGTAGATGCAGAGGTAAGCGCCGCCGATCCCCACCACATTCGGCGGGGTCCAGGTGCGGGCGGGATTGTATTTGGTGGTGACGAGGCGGTGGCGGGGGTCGAGTGGGGTGGCGACGGGGGCGCCGAGGTAGACGTCGCCGAGGCCCATGACGAGATAGCTGGCGTCGAAGATGATGCGGCGGACGTCGTCGATGGAATCGAGGCCGTTGATGCGGCGGATGAATTCGAGGTTGCTGGGGCACCACGGGGCGTCGGCGCGGACGGTTTGCTGGTATTTTTCGATGGTGAGCTGGACGGCGGGGTCGTCCCAGGAGATGGGGAGGTGGACGATGCGGGAGGGGATTTCGAGGTCGTCGGTGGCGGGGAGGTCGGCGTCGAGGCGGAGGAGGGTGTCGACGAGTTCGGACTCGGGGAGGATGGCGGGGTCGAAGTGGATCTGGAGCGAACGGATGCCGGGGGTGAGGTCGATGAGGCCGGGGAGGGCGGCGGTCTCGAGGGCGGCGTGGAGGAGGTGGACGCGGACGCGGAGGTCGACGTCGAGAACGAGCGGGCCGTATTCGGCGAGGAGGTAATCGCCGCCGCTTTGCCGCAGGGTGAGGGCGGGGCGGGTTGGGGTCGCGGCGACGTGACTGGTGATGGGTGAATGGTGAATGGTGGAATGCGTTGCGCCTTTGGCGCTGATGAAGCGGACTTTGTCGCCGGCTTTGAGTTGGCCGAGTTTCCAGCGTTCCTCCGGGACGACGACGCAGGGGCAGACGAAGCCGCCGAGGCTGGGGCCGTCGGGTCCGAGGAGGATGGGGAGGTCGCCGGTGAAATCGAGCGCGCCGATGGCGTAGGCGTTGTCGTGGATGTTCGACGGATGGAGGCCGGCTTCGCCGCCGTCGCGGCGCGCCCACTTCGGCTTGGGTCCGGTGAGGCGGACGCCGGTGCGGTTGCTGTTGTAGTGGACCTCGTAGGTGGCGCTGAAGATCGTGGCGATGTCGTCGTCGGTGAAGAAATCGGGGGCTCCGTGGGGGCCGTAGTGGGTTTGCAGGCTCCAGGTGTGAGTGAGTTCGGGGGCGGGGGGTGTCTGTGACCTGTGATTGGTGACTAGTGACTGGTGATTGGTGGTGGTGAGTCTTAGGACGTCGCCGGTTTGGAGGTTTCTTCCGGCGTGGCCTCCGAAGCCGCCTAGGGCGAAGGTGCTTTTGCTGCCGAGGTAGTCTGGGACGTCTAAGCCTCCGGCGATGGCCAAGTAGGCTCGGGCTCCGGGGCCTTCGGCGGTGGTGATCTTTAGGGTTTGGTTGGCGGCGACGGGGGTGGGGGTTCCGTAGATGACCTTTTCGCCGTCGAGGGTTGCGGGGTGGTGGGCTCCGGTGAGGCAAATGGCGGTGGGGGTGTTGAAGCGAAGGGTGGGGCCGGAGAGGGTGATTTCAAGTCCGGCGGCTTCTGGTGAGTTGCCGAGGGCTTCGTTGGCTTGGCGGAAGGATTTGGGGTCCATCGGGCCGGACGGGGGGACGCCGACGGACCAGTAGCCGAGCCGGCCGGGGAGGTCCTGGACGCTGGTCTGGGTGCCGGGGGCGAGGACGTCGATGGTGGTCGGCTCGAAGGGGAAGGTGTCGAGGGTGCGGGTGGTGATTTCGGCTCTTCGGAACGGCTCGGACGCGAGGATCGTGGCGAGGTAGGCCTGGTTGGTTTCGATGCCGTGGATTTCGGTCTCCGCGAGAGCGGCGAGGGCGCGGTCGATGGCTTCTTCGCGGGTCGGGGCGGTGACGATGAGCTTGGCGAGGAGGGGGTCGTAGTGGGGAGTGACTTCGGTGCCGGTTTCGATCCAGGTGTCGATGCGGGGTGAGTCGAGGGTCGAGGGTCGAGGGTCGAGGGCCTGAGTTCCGCCTTCGGCGGTTGGGAAGTGGACCTTCGTTAGGAGACCGGTGGAGGGTTGGTGGTTTTTGTGGGGGTTTTCGGCGTAGAGGCGGAGCTCGAGGGAGTGAGCCTGCGGCGTCGGAAGGTCGGAAGGTCCAAGGTCGGAAAGTCGGAAGTGGCCTTCGGCTTGGCGGATCATCCACTCGACGAGGTCGATGCCGGTGACCTCTTCCGTGATGCCGTGCTCGACCTGGAGGCGGGTGTTGACTTCGAGGAAGTAGAATTGGGCGGTGGTGGCGTCATAAACGAATTCGACGGTGCCGGCGCTGGCGTAGTTGACGCTCTCGCCGAGGGCGACGGCGGCGGCGTGGAGGGCGAAGCGGGTGGCGTCGGCGATGTTGGGGGCGGGGGTTTCTTCGATGACCTTTTGGTTGCGGCGTTGGACGGAGCAATCGCGCTCGCCGAGGGCGATGACGGTGCCCGCGCCGTCGCCGAAGATCTGGACTTCGATGTGGCGCGCGGTGGCGATGAATTTTTCGACGAAGAAGGCGGCGTTGCCGAAATTCGCCAGACCGGCTCGGGCGACGGACGGGAAGCGTTCGTCGAGTTCGGCGGGCGTGTCGCAGCGGGCGAGGCCGATGCCGCCGCCGCCGGCGGAGCTTTTGAGCATGACCGGATAGCCGATGCGTTCGGCTTCGGCGTGGGCTTGCTCGATGGTGGTGAGGAGGCCGCTGCCGGGGAGCATGGGGAGGCCGGCGGCGGCGGCGAGTTCGCGGGCGGTGTGTTTGAGGCCGAAGTTGCGGAGCTGGCCGGGGGTCGGGCCGATGAACGCGATGTCGGCGGCGGCGCAGGCTTCGGCGAAGTCGGCGTTTTCGCTGAGGAAGCCGTAGCCGGGGTGGATGGCCTGGGTGCCGGTGGCGCGGGCGGCGGAGAGGATCTTTTGGGTGTCGAGGTAGCTGGCGGAGGCGGCGGCGGGGCCGATGGCGACGGCTTCGTCGGCGAGTTGGACGTGGAGGGCGTGGGCGTCGGGCTCGGAGTGGACGGCGACCGTCTGGATTCCCAAGCGCTGGCAGGTGCGGATGATCCGGACGGCAATCTCGCCGCGGTTGGCGATCAGGATCTTGGTGAATTGCGGATTGCGGATTGCGGATTGCGGATTGTTCATTCGACGCTGCGCGCCGAGCGGATCGACGCGACCATGATGGCGGTGAGTTCGCTGGCCTCCTGGAGGAGGTCGCGGCTTTTCGCTGCGGAAATGAGACCGGCTTCGATGGCGAGCTCGATCCAGAATGCCGTCTCGTCGGCTTCTTCCTCGACGATTCCGAGCTTGGAGATGAACTCTTTTCTCGAGCGGGCTCGGCAGGCGGCGCGATAATTTGCGGCGACGGAGGTGCCGCTTCGGACGATCTGGTTCACCACTGCGCGACCGCTCGGGGTCGACGGCACCGCGTCGGCAAATTTGAGCACGCGAACGGCAAAGGCACGTGTCCTCGCCTTGAGCTCTTCCGCATTCATTCCGCAATCCGCAATCCGCAATCCGCAATTTCCTCTCTTTCCCAGATGGTGACCTGGATGGGGGTGGGGTTGTGGGCGTTGCAGGGGTTGTTGAGTTGGGGGCAATTCGAGATGAGGCAGAGGACGTCCATTTCGGCTCGGAGTTCGACGTATTTTCCGGCTTCGGAGACGCCGTCTTCGAATTTGAGTCCGCCTTCGGGGGTGACGGGAACGTTCATGAAGAAGTTGATGTTGTGGGCTAGGTCGCGCTTGGTGAGCGGGAGGCCGGATTGCGCGATCTGGAGGAGAAAGGTGTCGCGGCAGTTGTGCATGTGGCCCTTGTCGAGGGCGTAGCGGACTTGATTGCTCTCGGCGGCGCAGGCTCCGCCGAGCGTGTCGTGGCGGCCGCAGGTGTCGTCGGTAATCGTGAGCATGACGTTGCCGAGATTGGAGACGAGCTCGGTGCCGGTCGTGAGGTAGATGGCGCGCTGCTCGCGGATGGTGTCCTGGGCGCTGTAGCGCTCGGTGAAGTCGTCGGCGTTGAAGAAAAGTGTGTCGACGGCCTGGTTGCCTTCGAGGTCGACGATGCGGAGCGTTTGGCCGGCTTCGATGGGGTGGAGCCAGCCTTCTCCGGCGGGGACGATCTCGGAGAGGATCTCGGATTTCGGATTTCGGATTTCGGATTTCGGATTGATCACAGATCGAGGAGGCGGGCGGTGAGGGCGAGGGCGCGGGCGTTTTCGGGGCGGAACGTGCGGCAGAAGTCGTCTTCGGTGGGCGGGTCGGTTTTTGTGATTTCGATTTCGATGGGTTGGCTCGGGTAGGTTTCGGATTCGTCCATGGGGTGCGGGCAGTTGGCCAGAACGAGGAGGAGGTCGACGTCGGTGCGGAGGACGAGGGTGGCTCCGGCGGGCGCGTGGTCGGGGATGAAGTCCAGTTGGCCCGCGTCGTCGGTCTGGACCTTGCTGAAAAAATTGACGTTGGCGACGAGGTCGGGGAGGCCGCGGCCGTGCTTGCCGAGTTCGATCAGGAAGTTGTCGCGGGCGTTGCGGTGGAAGTCGTTGCGAAATTCCTGATAGCTCTCGCCGCCGTAGCGGGCGGCGATGAAGGTGGCGTCGCTGTGGCCGGCGAGCGGATCGTGCCAGCCGACGCTGTCTTCGACGATGGACGCGAGGGCGTGGCCGAGGTCGGACATGAGGACGTGGCCGCGGGTGAGTTTGGCGGTGTGGAGGGCCTTGAGGGTGTCGGGAATGTTGAGCCGATCGAGGGGGTTGGCGGCGTTGTAGAGGAGGGCGGAGACGTTCGCGCCGGGGCCGCGGGTGGTGAGGCGGACGTGGCGGTGGCGCGGGATGCGGGCGGACCACATCGCGCCGGGTCGCATGGTTTCGGTGAGTCGAGCGGTCATTCGGCGTGGAGGGGTGGGAGGATCATGCTGGTGAGGGTGAGTTTGCCGGTGCGGACGCCGGGGGTGCCGATGAGTTGGTCGGAGATGGTCTTCAATTTTTTGGCCGGACCCTGCATGAGGATGACCTCGAGCCGGTGATTGCTCTGGAGTTGGACGTGGAGGGAACTGATGACTTCGGCAACGTGGGTGCGCTCGATCTCGGCGAGTTTCTGGAGGACGTGGCCCTGGTTCTCGTCGTAGATGAGGGTGATCGTGCCGGCCATGACGCGGTCGCGTTTGTCCTCCTGAAAATCGGCGGAAGCCTGGGCGATCATGCGGGCGATGGCCTTGGATCGGTTGTCGAATCCTTGACCCTCGACCAGCCGCTCAAGGTCGTTGAAGAGCGCCTCGGGGAGCGAGACGCTGATCCGCTGGACAGGCGTGCGGTCGGTGGTGGGCGGTGGATTTGGCATCGGGCGTAATACTCGGGCGTGGTCGAGTAATACGGAAAGCCGGATTCGTGCCAGAGTGAAGCCGAGAAATTCTGGGCAATATTCCGGGCTTCGATGGGGCCGGGAAGGGTGGCGAATTCGAAATTAGGAGGATGACGTGGGATGGAGTGTTGGTTTCAAGCGGGGGGAGGTTGGCGTGGTAGCGGATGGGCCGATGTCACGGTTGAACCGCCCGGCGGGGATGCGGGAATCCGAGGGCGAGGGCGCGCTTGAAATTGTGGTCGTCGAGGATCATCCGGATACTCGGAAGTATTTGGTGATGTTTTTGCGGCAATTGGGGCATCGGGTTCGCGCTGCCGGATCGGTGCGCGACGCGCGGGAATTACTGGCGGCGGAGGGCTGCGATGTCTTGATTTCCGATCTCGGGCTGCCCGACGGGAGTGGTTGGGATTTGTTGGTTGAGGTTGAAAGCGGGGCCGTGCGCTACGCCATTGCAATGAGTGGTTTTGGGACGATGTCGGACCGGACTCGGAGCAGTGAATCGGGATTTCGGCGGCATTTGTTGAAGCCGTTCGACCTGGACGATTTGGCGGATGCGCTGGCCGACGCGGCGTCCGAGTTGTCGGGCTAGGTCAGATTCGAAATCAGCTTTGCCCGGGCGTGGATCGGTGGTGAATTGCCAGTCGTGAACGTGGTGGAGGAATGGGGGACGGGCGGGCCGTTGCTGGCGCTGGCGCCGATGCAGGACGTCACGGATTGGGATTTTTGGCGCCTGACGGCGGGCTACGGGGCGGCGGACGTTTATTTTACGGAGTTTTTTCGCGTCTTGGAAACGTCCCGTCTGGATCGCGAGATTTTGCGGTCGGTGGTGGAGAATCCGACGGGGCGGCCGGCGGTGGCGCAGCTGATCGGGAATGACGTGGCGGCGCTGGTGCGGACGGCGCGGGAGTTGGAGGATCGGCACCCGGTGGCGGGCGTGGATCTCAACCTGGGCTGTCCGGCTCCGGTAGTTTATCGAAAGTGCGCGGGCGGTGGGTTGCTGCGGGATTTACCGCAAATCGACCGGATTTTGGGGGAGTTGCGGGCGGCGATCCGGGGGCGGTTTACGGTGAAGACTCGGTTGGGGTTCGCCGAGGTGGGGGAATTCGACGCGTTGCTGGAGGTCTTTGGGCGGCACGAGATCGATCTGCTGTCGGTGCACGGGCGGACGGTGGCCGAGCGGTATCGGTCGGAGGTGCATTACGACCGGATCGCGGATGCGGTGGGCGCGATGCGGTGTCCGGTGCTGGCGAATGGAAACGTCGCGTCGGCGGCGGGTGGGCTGGAAATTTTACGCCGGACGGGGGCGGCGGGGCTGATGATCGGGCGTGGGGCGATTCGGAATCCGTGGATGTTCTCGCAGTTGCGGGCGCTGCGGGTCGGGGAAGCGGTGAGGTTGCCGACGGGGCGGGACGTGTTGGAATACGTGCGGGGGCTTTACGAATCGACGGAGACGCCCGGGGTGGACGAGCGGAAGCGGGTCCAGCGGGTCAAGAAGGTGATGAATTACCTGGCGCTGGGCGTGGAGCCGACGGGGCGGTTTCTGCACGACGTGCGGCGGGCGCAGGCGGAGGGGGAATTTTTTGCGCTGTGCCGCGAGTATCTGGACCACGACGAGCCGATGGCGCTGGAGCCTTTCGAGCTGGGGTTGGCGGCGACCGACGTGCTGGCCGGGGCGCACGGGTGAGGGTTGAGCTTGGCGTGATTGGTGACTGGTGAATGGTGATTGGTGGGGGGAGTGCGGCTTTGCCGTTGGGTTGGTGATCGGCAGGATGCCGATTCCACTTTCTTAATCCGGGATTTTTTCGCCTTGGATTAGGTCTTCGTAGGTTTGGCGGGCTCGGATGGTTTGCCATTTTTCGCCGTCGACTAGGATTTCGGGGAGGAGGGGGCGGCTGTTGTAATTTGACGCCATGACGAATCCGTAAGCTCCGGCGCTCAGGAGGGCGAGGCGGTCGTTGGCTTCCGTGACGGGGAGTTCGCGGTCCTGGGCGAAGAAGTCGCCGCTCTCGCAGACGGGGCCGACAATGTCCTGTTTCGCCAGCTCGGGCGTGGTCGGCTCGGTGAGCGGGTGGATCTCGTGGTGGCCTTCGTAGAGGGCGGGGCGGATGAGATCGTTCATGCCCGCGTCGACGATGGTGAAATGCTTGGCGGGGGTCTTTTTGACGGAGACGACCGAGGTGACGAGGGCACCCGCGTTGCCGACGAGGAAGCGGCCGGGCTCGAGCAGGATGCGGAGGCCCAGCGGTTTGAGGAGCGGAACGACGGCGGCGGCGTAGGCCTCGGGGGTGATGCGGGACGGGTGGGCCCGCCACCAATCGGGTGTGCCGCTGGCGAGGGCGTCGTCGTAGACGATGCCGACGCCGCCACCGATGCTGAAGAATTCGATGTCGTGCGCGTCGCGGATTTCTTCGACGAGCGGGATGAGTTTGGTGATGGCCTCGGCGAACGGGGCGGTGTCGAGGATTTGCGAGCCGATGTGGGTCTGGACGCCGACGATGCGGAGGTGGTCGAGCTTCGCGGCGGCGCGGTAGACTTCGGCGGCGCGGTCGAGGCCGATGCCGAACTTGTTCTGGCTCTTGCCGGTGGAGATGTATTTGTGCGTGCCGGCGTCGACGTTCGGATTGACGCGGATTGCGATGGGGGCGCGGACGTTGCGCTCGGCGGCGATGGCGTTGATCTGGGCGAGTTCCTCTTCGCCTTCGACGTTGAAGGAGTGGATGCCGTGCTCGAGGGCGTATTCGATTTCCGCCCGCGTCTTGCCGACGCCGGCGAAGGTGCAGCGGTCGGAGCGGCCGCCGGCCTGGAGCACGCGGAAGAGTTCGCCGCCGGAGACGAGGTCGAAGTCCGCGCCCTCGGAGGCGAGGAGATTCAGGATCGCGAGGTTGGAATTCGCTTTGAGCGCGTAGCAGATGCGGTGGTCGAGCTCGTGGAGCGCGCGGTCGAGACGGCGGTAATTCTCCCGAATCGTGTTGGCGGAATAAACGTAGGCCGGGGTGCCGACGGCGTCGGCGATGGCGTCGAGGGAGGTGTCTTCGCAGTGGAGACGACCGTCGTGGTAGCGGAACTGATGCACGGGGACTTTCTAGCCGATCCGGGTCCCGCGTGGGAAAGAAATATCGCGGACGCTCCCGCGGTTACGCGCGGCGGAGTTCGTCGGCGATCTCACCGAGCTCCTTGCGGTGAGGCTCGGTGAGTGATTCGCCCTTGCCGCGCCCGTATTTGTCGTCGAGGTGGACGAGGCGACCGCGGGCGGCTTCCAGCTCCGGGTCGTTGAGAATCGGGTTGTGGACGAGGGCCCGAAAATCCGCGAGCTTGCCCGTGTCGTCGGCGGTGCGCTGAATGATCACAATGAACTCGGTCCGGTCCACGCCGTGCTTTTGTCTGGTTCGAAAAATCAGGTAGGCGATCGCGATGGCGAGTAGAATGAAGACGATTGTCGCGGCCATGGCTTAAATTAGACATCACGCTGCGGGGAATCGCAACGACGTTCTTGCCAGTGCGGTTAGCGGACGAGCGCCACGTCGCGCAACCATTCCAGCGCAGCGGCTCGGTCGGGGAACGCTCCCTCGAGCTGGGCGGTGTGCGCGGTGTCGAGGATTTGCTTGAAGGCCGGGCTGGGTTTCAGCCCAAGCGCGATGAGGTCGTGACCGGTGACGAGCGGCGGCGGGACGAGCGGCTCGTTGGCGAATTCCTCGCGTTTCGCCTCGAGGAAAACGTGGTTGTCGAGCATGCCGTGGCTCGACGCGCAATCGACGCGGTGGAGTTCGAGTTCGTCGTCGATCGTCTCGCGGTCGAGGAAGCGCTTGAGCTTGGCGACGCGCATGGATTGGACGTCCTTGAAGGCCATGTGATTCTTCACGAGCGCGACGACGTCGTCGATCTGGTCGTTGGAAAACCGGAGTCGTTTCATGATGCCGACCGTCATGTCGGCCCCGACGTGCTCGTGGCCGTTGAACCGGATGCGCCCCGTCTCGTCGGTGAACGACGTCGGTGGCTTCCCGATATCGTGGAAGAGGACGCCGAGGACGAGCGTCGCCGACGCGTCCGGCGGGAGCATTTCGAGCATGATGCGCGTGTGCACGAAGACGTCGCCCTCGGGGTGAAATTCCGGCGGTTGCTCGCAGCCCGCGGTGTCGGCGACTTCCGGGAGGAGGAGTCGAAGCAGGCCGCTGGCGTCGAGGAGGTCGAAGCCGCGGACGCGCTGGGGCGAGGTGAAAATTTTCACCAATTCGTCGCGAATCCGTTCCGGGCTCACGACCGCGATGTCCGGCGCGGCGGCGAGGACGGCGTCCCACGTCGCGGGATCGATCTCGTAGTCGAGCGTGGCGGCGAACCGGACGGCGCGCAGGATGCGGAGTTTGTCCTCGCGGATCCGGGCGGCGGCGTCGCCGATGGCGCGCAGGGTGCGGGCTTCGAGGTCGGCGATGCCGCCGACGTGGTCGATCACGCGCTCGTCGATGGGGTCGAAGAAGAGACCGTTAACCGTGAAATCGCGGCGTTGGGCGTCGTGCTTGGCGTCGCTGTAAGTGACGGAATCGGGGCGTCGCCCGTCGAGGTAGGTGCCTTCGGTGCGGAAGGTGGCGACTTCGAATTGCAAACCGTGTTCGACGACGATCATCACGCCGAACTGCGCGCCGACCGGAATCGTGCGCCGGAAGAGCGCGGCCACCTCCTCGGGGCGCGCACTGGTCGCGATGTCGATGTCGTGGGCGGCAACCCCGCGGAGTCGGTCGCGCACGCAGCCGCCGGCGAAGTAGGCGGTGTGCCCGGCTTCGCGGAGGCGGCGGACGATGGCGGTGGCTTCGGTGAGCATGGTTTGGCTTGGCGGGTCGGGCGGCGGGCTTGGCGTTGACTTCCGATTTGAATCAAAACGCTTTCCGCGCGGCTCGGCGACGCGGTTTTTGCGGATTCTGTTCCCCAAGGTAGGGAGGCCGCGCCGTCGGGCTCCCATTTTTGATTACCGGTTGAGGGTGGAGGTCTTGGGGACCCGCGATGCTTCTTGGCTCACGTGGCTGGGCGGAGCTGCCTCGTTGTTTGGGCGCGCTGGGAGAAGGTCACGGCACCCGGGGTCCGGCTGCCCTACCCGCTCTGGTCGAGGGGGCGGCTGGCGCCGCCTTTTCTTTCAGCCCAAGTCTTCGGTGATGATGTGGTCTTCGTCGACGCCGAGGGTCTCAAGGGCGTGGGTGAGGTCGGTGACCATGTCTTCGGGGCCGCAAATGTAGAATTTTTGGTCGAAACTGGTGAGGTCGGATTTGAGGCGGTCGCGGTCGATTCGGCCCGACGTGGCCGTTCCCGATTCTCCGTCGGTGAGGAAAAGTTGGAGCTTGTCGCCGAGGCGGTCGGTGAGTTCCCGCTCGAGGAAAATGTCGGCCGCGGTCTGGTTGCTGAACCAAAGGCCGCAGCGGTCGATATCGCCGGAATCGTCGAGATCCCGTAGGATCGAGAGGAACGGGGTGATGCCCGCGCCGCCGGCCAGGAAGATGCCGGGCCCCTGATACGTGATCGCGCCCCAGGCGTCGCCGATCTCGAAGACGTCGCCTTCGCCGTAGGCCGCGAGCCGGTCGGTCACGCCGTCGTGCCCGGGGTAGATTTTGATGGTGAACTCGAGGTCGGGGTCGGCGGGCAGGGACGTGAAGGTGAAGGGGCGCTTCTCGTCGGCGAGGTCAGCCTCGTTCGGTAGGGCGAGCTCGGTGGCCTGACCGGGCTCGAATTCGAAGCCGGGCGGCTTCTCCGTGCGGAAGCGACGGACGTTGTGGTTCAGCATTTCGGCTTCGCGGATCTTGACTCGGTAACTCATACCGACTCTTCGTGACGAACGGGCCGGCGGGATGCTTCCTTTTCGATCGGGATCCGGAAAGGGACAGGATTAACAAGATTCACAGGATTGGATTTTAGTCTCTTCGGACTGAGCCCTCGTTGCGCTCGAAGGGTAACAGATCAGGGTCCCATTCACCCTTTGGAATCATCCTGTTAATCCTGTTATCCTGTTAATCCTGTCTGAAACGCATTTGAAGTCCCATCGCCTGGGACCGAATGCCGATCCTCATGAAAATCGACGTCCCGAATTTTGAACCGCTGACCGAGATCATCCGCGCCGACTTGTATCGGCACCGGGGTCGGACGGACTGGGAGGAATTTCTGCGGATCACGTTCACGTCGGCGTGCTTTCACGTGATTGTGCTGATGCGGTGTCGCGATTTTTTCAACGGCTGGCGGGTGATCGGGGCGGTCAGCGACCTGGTCTTCGCGTGGGCGAGCTCGCGCCGGGCGATCGAGATCCCGCAGTCGGTGCGCATCGGGCCGGGGTTCATCATCCTGCACGCCGGGAGCTTGACCGTGAATAAGGGCGCGACGATCGGGCGGAATTGCACGGTGGTGAATCACGCGACGATCGGCGGCGTCTTCCGCGGCGATCGAATGGGCGCGCCCACGATCGGCGACCACGTCTACCTCGGGTCCTATGCTTGTGTCTTCGGGCGCGTCGTCGTCGGACGAAACGTGCTGGTCGCGGCGCACGCGGTGGTGACGGCGGACGTCGAAAATGACGCGGTCGTCGGCGGCGCGCCGGCCCGCGTCCTGAATCGGGACGGGGCCGGGGTCTACGTCGGGAATCGCGTGGGCTGAATTGCGGCGGGCCCTTCGGATTGTTCGCAGTGCGCCCTGAAAGATCGGCAACTGGTGACGCCGACAAATTGGCGGGGGACACCCTGACCAATGCGTGTAATGGTTCGGATATGCAATTGTCTTTCCGTAAAATTTCTGCCTTAGGCGCGAGCGTCCTGCTGATTTTCGCTGCTAGCCTAACCGCCCAGATCTCGACTTCCGCGAGCGCGGATTTGGTGTTGGGGCAATCGGATTTCAACACCAACGCCGCCGCGACGACCTCCGACTCAAATTTTGTCCAACCAAACGGCATCGCGATCGATCCAACCACCGGGAAGGTTTTTGTGGTGGACTCCTCCGGGAATCGCGTGCTGCGGTATCCTCCCGAGGACGCACTCGGCAACGGTGCCGCCGCAGAGGTCGTGTTTGGGCAGGATGACTTTTCCGACGTCTCCGTGAACGGTGGAGAGTCCAATCCGACCTCTCGCGGACTGAGTTTCCCCATCAGCGTCCAGGTCGACTCAGCGGGTCGGCTGTGGGTAGCGGATTCTGGTAACAACCGAATTCTCATGTGGACCAACGCGTCGGCGTTGGGCAGCGACGCCGCGGCGAATCTCGTGCTCGGTCAAATTAACTTCACTTCCGGGGCATCGGGTCTCTCGGCGAGCGAGTTTACCGCCCCGTCGGGCCTCTGGATCGACGGGGGCGGGGATCTCTGGGTTTCCGACCGGATCAACAACCGCGTTCTCCGTTTCGCCAATGCGGCAGCCTTGGCGGACGGAGCCGCGGCGACGCAAGTGATCGGGCAGGACGACTTCATCAGTAGCGGAAGCACATTTCTTCCGTTGGGAATCGACCGATTGGCGCAGCCGGTTGGCGTCATGCTCGATACCTCCAGTCGGTTGTGGGTGGGGCGGACAGTGCCAACAACCGCGTGACGGCCTACGACAATGCTGCCAGTCGTGGAAATGGTCCTGACGCTGATCTGGTCATCGGCCAGCCGGACTTCGATACTTCGAGCACCGGTGGTGGCAGCGTCGGATTGAGTGGACCCCGCGATGTCGCCAAGGATTCCTTCGGGTCATTGTGGGTGTCGGACAGCGGGAACAACCGCGTCCTGCGCTACGACAACGTGGCTTCGGCGGATAATCAACCACTCGCGGACGGGGTCGTCGGGCAGTCGTCATTCTTTGCCGTTGATGCGCATGTCGCCGCGGATCGGTTGGATTTTCCCTACGGTCTTTTCCTGAGTCCGGCCGGGAACTTGTGGGTGGCGGATCTCAGCAATCGACGTGTCCTCCGATTCACCCGACCCGCCGATCCGGTCGCCGTGCCGCCCGTCGACGTCACTCGCCCGGAACTCAAGGTTCGCGGTCGAAAGACCATCGAGACGCTGCGCAAGCGGGTCGTGATCCGCGGGACCGCCCGCGACGCCTCCGGGGTCGCCGATCTGGACGTGAAGGCTCGCGGCGGCAAGGTCGCCAAAGCGAAGGTGAAGGGCAACGGCACTTTCAAGGTCGTCCTACGGATCACGAAAGATCAGGGTCGCGTGGTCGTGAAGGTCCGCGCCGTCGACGGCATCGGGTTGAAATCGAAGCGGGCGAAAATTCGGATCCTCCGGCGGTAGGTCTGCGGTTGGGTTTCGCGTGGATGCATTGGTCGGCCGCGCCTCGCGGCGGTGCCTCCCGTCCGTCCGGTCGGGATTCGATGATCACGCCTGCTTCCGTCATCCGGAAGCAACGGCGTCGGTCGTTCATTTTGTTTCATCAGAGGGCGTGTTCTGGAGCGGCAGGTGTTCGCTGAACGCCCGAAATGTGTCCATATGAATGACCGACCCCTCACACGCCCGAAATGTGTCCATATGAATGACCTCTCTGAAAAAAGGGTCGAAGGGCTGTCAAGGGTCTAATTTAGAGGGTTCTTGGACCGAGTGGGGCATGGGACGCAGAAGAAAGCGCCCAATGGGTGACCATCAGGGCAGGGAAAAGCGCGGGCTCTTACATTAAGGGAAGGAGCCTGTAAACTTGGGACGATAGCGATGCTGGAATCACACTTCTCTGCGGGGCGGGCACTTCTGGCCCCCATCCATTGTGGCGATCAGATCCCCAGCCCTCCATCCTGACCCAAGGTGCGCCGACTAAGTGCTAAGACTTAGCGACCAACCAGTCGTTCATTGGAGCGGCTGGGGAAATTGTTTTCGAGAAGATCGACGTTTGCGTCCCTGGCGTGTTTTCGGGGTTTTCATGTCTTCAATTTTTTCCTTGGCCAGGCCGGATCGGGAAGGCGTTTGCCCGTCCGCGTCACGGCGCTGGCTTCGGAGCTTTTGGGATTCAGGAAAGTTCGTGTAGGAACGCCCCTGGGTCAAGAGGCTCCAGGTGATTCGGGCCATCCGGCGGGCGGTGGCCAGAATGGCGGTGTTGGCTTTCTTGCCGTGAGCGCGTTTGTTTTTGTAGTAGTCGCCGAAGTAGGGCGAGCAGCCAACGGCTACCCAGGCGGCCTCGACGAAGGCCCAACGCAGCCACTTGTTGCACTGGGGCAGCAGGCGTCCGTGGTAGGTCTTACCGCCGCTGCTGCTCGTCGCCGGGCAGAGTCCCGCGTAGCCGCAGAGCTTCTGCGCGGAGGCAAAGCGCGAGATGTCGTCGATCTCGGCGACGACAACCGCGGCGAGGATGGGTCCCATCCCGGGGAGACTGCAGACGTGGGTGAGCTCGGGGCTTTGGCTCATGAGATCTTTGAGCGCTGCCTCGTCTTGGCGGATGCGAGCGACCAACTCGTTGTGGAGGGCGAGTTGCTGGGTCAGGAGCATGCCTGCTGGTTCGGGCAACTCGAGCTTCTCCAGAAAACTCAGTCCCTTCTTGCCGAAGAGGTCGCTGCAGACAGGAAGTTTAAGTTCGTGCTGCCCACCAAGTAACCGGTGGATGCGGTTGCGCAGCATCGTGCGTTGGCGCACGAAGAAACAGCGCTGGCGCAGCACGTTCTTGATGTCGCGGGTCTCGCGACTGGGGATGTGGACGCTCGAAATCAAATTGGCCCGCAACAGATTGGCCAACGCTCGGGCGTCGATCTTATCGGTCTTGATTTGGGCCTCGGCGATGATCCGCGTCTTAAACGGGTTGGCCAACACGATGTTCTCGGCGGGCATCACCTGCTCGAGAATCTCGTAGAGCCAGTGCCAGTTCATGCTCGCTTCGAAGACGATCCGGCACCCCGGCCACCGCTCGACGAGCCGCCCAAAATCTCCGCTGATCGCGTGCTCGATGCGCCCTTGGCCGAGCACCTCGCCGTGGCCATCAACCACGCAATAGACGCTGTATCGCTTGTGATAATCGATGCCAATGAAGCTCGATTCCGTCGGTAGGCTTTTTGGTTGGGTTTTCATCACCCCAACCTACACCATTCATTTTATCAGGCTCTCCGGGCCCCACTTCCCAGCAACGCTCTATTCATCAGCCTTTCATGCCGCCTGACCCCTCACCGACCCCTCACAGGTATGAAAAAGGGTCTGTCCATACTAATGCCACGTGACAAAGGTATGGACCGACCCCAGCGCCGACCCCAGCGCGACGACCCCAGCGCGACCCCAGCGCCGACCCCAGCGCATTCCGTCGTGGCGTCGGACGTGGAGAATGACGGGGTTGTCGGCGGCGCGCCGGCCCGCGCCGAGAATCGGGACGGGGCCGGGATCTACGTCGGGAATCGGGTCGGCTGAACTCAGACCGTTGTCTGGCGTCGAAACCGCCGGCTCACCAGCAGAGCGAGAGCGCCCAGCGCCAGAAGCGCGACGACACCGGGCTCGGGGACGGCGGCGACCGGGCCGGCGTCGACGACGATGCTGTCGAAGGCGGTCCGGGTGCTGGTTGGCGTGATTGCCAAAGTGAACGTTGTGCTCGAGGTCGCGGCGAGCGAATCACCCCAATTCCAGGTCGTCACGCTGTAGTCCCCGCCGGGACTGGTGGTGTCGCCGGTGCCGGACGTCGTCGTGAAGCCATCAGCGGCGATCCCGTTCAGCGTCGGAGTCACCGATCCACCGAGCGACGCTTGGCTGAGCGTTTGTTTGACCTGGAGCGTAAAGCCTTTGATGGCGAACGCGGTGGTGCCGTCGACGGAGAAGTTGGTGTTGCGGTTGCCGTTGTAGAGGAGGTCGGTGCCCGGGGAGCCGCTAAAACCGGCGAACGAATCGTAGGTGCCTGCTCCCTGGTCGCTGCCCGGGTTCCCGGTGAGGGTGGTCGACTGGTCGAGCCCGAGGCTGGCGAATCCGCTGGCTGAGTCAGCGGCGAGGTTGGAGAACGTGTAGCTCGCGAAATGATCCCAAGTGCCGAATGCGGTGTTGGCGTCGCCGCGGTCCCAGGCATCGCCCATCGGGTCGGAACTGAGCCCGAGCGGTGTTGCGTGGGCGGCGGTGGTCACGGCGAGAAGACTGATGGCGATGGCGACGGGTCGGCTTTTGAACATGATGCGGCGGAGTCTGCCGAAGTCCCGGGAATCCCGCTAACGGACGCTTGCGGAAGGTTAGCGTCGCCTTGCGCTGGCGGGTCGATCTCGGACCGCAAGGAAGCGTCAAAGCTTCGCAAGCCACCGTTAGCGGCGCGGCGGAGAGGCAGCTACCTTCGCCGCCATGAAATTCCGTCTTCCGGCGATCCTGACCCTCACCCTCTGCGGTGGCGCGGCGTGGGCGGCGCCTTTTCAAATCGACGAACCCGCCGGCGACCGGTGGATGTATCCGTTCAACCAAACGCCCGGCACTCGCTCCGGGGCGTCGGTCTTCGGAGCCGCTGGCGAGTCCGGCTTCGACGACCGGGACGCGCAGTATTTCCTGCGGTTCGATACCACGGGCATCGCGGCCGCCGGGTTGGGCGCGTCCAATTACGGCGTCTCTTCGCTGCGGCTGGCGATCACGGTGAACGTCGACAACCAATTCGTCTACGACCCGACGCGGGACGCGTTGGGGACTTACCTCGATCCGATGACGGACGCCGACTCGGGTCGGCCGATCGAGCTCTTCGGCACCGGGTATCGAAATGGCACGACGGCGGCGACCTTCAACGAATCGTCTCCGTTCACCACCGGCTCGGGGACGGGGGCCGAGCGGACGCGGGACGCGTTCGCGGCCGGATTCGACGGAGCCGGGACGCTCGGGGATGTTTCCAACAACGTCCGCGATGGGTTCGAGGTCAGCCCTTGGGCGATCGGTCAGATCTCGATGGTGACGCCGGGGAGCTTGGTGCCGATCGACTCGGTGATGACGTTCGATCTCGAGCTGAGCGATCCGTTCATCCTGGCCTACGTCCAGGACGCGTTGAACGCGGGTTCGCTGGACCTGATGGTGACCGGGATCTCGGCGACGAGCCAGATGGCGGGGTCGGGATTTCCGTCGTTCTACACGAAGGACGATTTCTTTCATCAGAACGATCGCTCGCTCGGATTGGCGGGACGTCTTTCGGGCGACCTCACGGCCGTGCCGGAGCCCTCGGTGATCGCTCTGGTTGGCCTGGCGGGGCTGTTTCTCTTGGGGAGGTGGCGACGTGCGCGGATTTGATCGAGACCGAGCCTTCACGCTGATCGAGGTCCTTGCTGTGACCGCGATCCTCGCCGTGCTGGCCGTGGTGACCGTGCCGGTCGTCGGGCGGCTGCAGAACGAAGGGCTCAAGGCGCAGGAGATTTCCGCGGGGCGCAAACTGATCGTTGGGTATCAACTCCACGCGGCTGAGAACGACGGCCACCTCATGGCAGGCTACGCACCCGCGGGCACCGACGCGCGGGATGCCGCGGGCAATCTCATTCACTGGCCGGCCAGTGCCCGCTACCCGTGGCGCCTCGCTCCCTACGTGGAATACGACGAGAGCGCGCTCATCCTGACCGGAAACGACGTGCGGAGCGAAACGACCGACTCCTACTACGCGGCCAGCATCTCGCCGAATCTCGGGATGAACGTCACGTTCGTCGGCGGAGACTTCGGCAACGGCAGCGACCTCAAGCCGATCCCGAGGGCTCTCGATGTTGTCGGTAATTTCTGCGCGACCCGGATGGTGCAGGTCTCCAATCCGTCCAAGCTGATCGTCTTCGCCTCGGCCCGGAGCGAGCCGGGGAAGATCGGGAATTACCGGGTCCAGTCGCCGTTTTTCAGCAGCCGCCGCTGGGCGAATACCTGGGAGGAGGAGCAATCCGCCGCCGCGTTCGGGTTCATCGACCTTCGCTACGGAAAGCGCGCCGTCACCGTGATGCTCGACGGTCACACCGAACTCCTCGACGAAGATCAGCTCCAGGACATGCGCCGCTGGTCGATCCAGGCCGCCGACGCGGACAACCCAAACTTCACCATCACCGCTCAATAGATCTCATGAACCCAACCATCGAAAACGAACTCTCCGAAAAATGGTCGGCGCTCCGTGCCGCCGAACCCCGGCTCCGCATCCGCGACGTCGCCGCCCGCCTGGGCACCAGCGAAGCCGCCCTCCTCGCGACCGGATGCGGCGAACACGTCACGCGGCTCGAGCCCGAGTGGGATGAGCTGCTCGACGCCTGCAAAACGCTTGGTTACGTCATGTGTCTCACGCGGAACGAGCACGCCGTGCACGAGCGCAACGGGCATTTTCGCGAGATTGGTTTCTTCGCCGGTGGGGCGATGGGGCAGGTTGTGGGTCCGGACATCGACCTGCGGCTCTTTCCGCGTCAGTGGACGACGGCCTTCGCGGTCCGCAAAGACGACGCGACCGGTGCGAACGACAGCATTCAGATTTTCGGCTCGGATGGCTCCGCGATGCACAAGGTCTTCCTCGAGGATGACAGCGACCGCGCGGCGTTCGACGCGTTGATCGCCGATCGCAAGGCCGATGACCAGTCGCCGACGTTCGACGCCGAGCCGTCGCCGGAAGCGGAGGTCGACCGGCCGGACGGCGAGATCGACCTCGAAGGGTTGCGCGAGGCTTGGCGCGGATTGCAGGACACGCACGAATTTTTCAGCTTACTGAAAAAATTCAGTGTCGGTCGGGTGCAGGCGTTGCGCCTCGTGGGCGAGGAATTTGCCGAGCCGCTCCCGACGGACGTGACCGGCACGATCCTGCGCGCCGCGGCGGCAAGCGAGCTTCCAATCATGGTCTTCGTCGGCAACCGGGGCTGTCTCCAGATTCACACCGGGACGGTGTCGAACATCCAGCCCTTCAAGGATTGGACCAACGTGCTGGATCCGGAGTTCAATCTCCACCTCCGGGATTCCGGAGTGGCCTCGGCGTGGCGCGTGCGGAAGCCGACGCGCGACGGCGTCGTGACGGCGGTGGAGCTTTACGATGCCGACGGCGGGAATATCGCGCTGATCTTTGGCAAACGGAAGCCGGGCGAGGTCGAGGACGGTGGCTGGCGCGAACTCGCGGAGGGTCTCTCGTGAGAACCATTGTTCTGGCAACTTTGATCGTCGGCGCTGCTTCGGCGCAGGCCGCCGAGCGGATCGTGAGCCTCGGCGGAGAAATCACCGAGATCGTCTATGCTCTTGGAGAGGGCGGGAAGCTGGTTGCGGTGGACTCGACGAGCTCGTATCCGGAAGCGGCGGGCGAGCTGCCGAACGTCGGCTACGTGCGGGCGCTCTCGGCGGAGGGCGTGCTGGCGCTCGAGCCGGATCTCATCCTGGCGTCGGATGCCGCGGGGCCTCCGAACGTGATGGAGCAACTGCGCGCGACCGGGGTGGAAATTTACGTCGCTCCAGACGAGTCGAGTCTTGCCGGAATCACCGAGAAAATCCGCGGCGTCGCGGGCGCTCTTGGTTTGGCCGAAGCCGGTGCTGAATTGGCGAAAAACTTCGAATTCGAAGTCGAGCGGACTCGATCCGTCACCAAGGGCGGCGAGAATCTGAAGGCGGTCTATCTCATGGGCCGCGGCGACGGAGTCCTGCTCGCCGCTGGGACCGACACGGCGGCCGACGTGATGCTGGAGGCGGCGGGCTTGGAAAATGTCATCTCGAGTTACGAGGGCTACAAACCCGTCTCGCCGGAATCGCTCCTCGCGCTCGGGCCTCGCGTGGTCGTCACCGGCGAGCGCACGGTCGGCGGTCTGGGAGGGCTCGAGAAATTGAAAGCCCTGCCGGCGCTCGCGGGCACGCCGGCGGTCGTGGACGGCAACGTGGTCGTCATGGACGATCTGTATCTGCTGGGAATGGGACCGCGCGCGGCCCAAGCCGCCTTGGAATTGGCGCAGGCGGCTCGGAAGTGACGACGGTAGCGCTCGAGGTCGACGCCGCCGATCGGGCTTTCGAGAATTGGCGGCGGCGCACCCGGCGGCGGACCTGGCAATGGGGCGCGCTCGTCGGCCTGCTCGTCGCCGTGATCGCGACGGCTCTGGTGACGGGTCCGATGGCGGTGACGCTGAGCGATCTGGCCGAGGTCGTTGCCGGCCGGGTGACGGGCGCGACGGAGATCTCGCCGACGGTGCGCGCGGTGGTGGAGCAGATTCGGCTGCCGCGTATCTTGCTGGGGGCCTTGATCGGTGCGGTGCTTGGGATGTCGGGCGCGGCGATGCAGGGACTTTTCCGCAATCCTTTGGCCGATCCGGGGATCATCGGCGTCTCGGCGGGCGCGGCCTTGGCGGCGGTCGCGGTGATCGTACTCGGCGATCCGGTGCGCGCTCTTTTGCCGGCGATCCTCGGACCATTGCTGCTGCCGCTGGCGGCGTTCGTCGGGGCGCTGGTTACGATGACGACGATTTATCTGCTCTCGATGCACGATGGCCGGGTGATCGTGGCAACGATGTTGTTGGCGGGCGTGGCGGTTGCGGCTTTGGCGATGGCGCTCACGGGTTTTCTCGTTTTTCTCGCGACCGACGATCAGTTGCGCGACGTGACCTTCTGGAGTCTTGGTAGCCTCGGCGGTGCGACTTGGGGGAAGGTTGGACTCGCGCTGCCGTGCGTGGCGCTCACGCTCGGGCTGCTGCCGATCTGGTCGCGGGCGCTCAACGCGCTGCTGCTCGGCGAGGCGGAAGCCCGTCACGTCGGCTTCGACGTGAAGCGGGCCAAGTGGGCGGTGATCGTGCTGACCGCGGTCGGGGTCGGGGCGGCGGTGGCGATGTCGGGGGCGATCGGGTTCGTCGGGTTGGTCGTGCCGCACGTCGTCCGGTTGGTCGCGGGCCCGGATCACCGGTTTCTGCTGCCGGGCGCGGCGTTGCTCGGCGCGAGTCTGCTCGTCGGAGCCGACATCGTGGCGCGAACGGTCGCGGCCCCGGCGGAACTCCCCATCGGCATCCTGACGGCGATCATCGGCGCGCCGTTTTTCCTCTGGCTGCTCCTGCGCAACAAGGGAGCCTGGCAGTCGTGAACGGTCGCACCCAACCCAATGTAGCGGCGGTCTGTGACCGCCGGATTTCCACGAAAATGGGGCGCGCCTTGATCGCGAAGGCACCGGCGGTCACAGACCGCCGCTACAGATTGGTCGGAAGATGATCCGGGCGCGTGGTTTGAATTTGGAGCGGAAAGGACGACTGATCCTTGGCGACGTCGACTTCCGCGCGCGACCGGGCGAGGTGACCGCCATCCTCGGCGCAAACGGGGCGGGTAAATCAACCTTGCTGCGGGTGCTGGCGGGCGAGATCGCGCCGGACTCGGGATCGGTCGAGGTCGGCGGGCGGCCGCTGCCGGATTGGGACGGGCGGGACCTCGCCCGGCGGCGGGCTGTGGTCACGCAATCGAGCGCGCTGAACTTTCCGTTCGCGGTCATCGACGTCGTCCTGCAGGGCCGCGCTCCGCGGTGGACGGGGCGCGAGACGAGCGCCGACGCGCGGGCGGCGATCCGGGCTTTGGAATCCGTGGGATTGGTTGGATTTGCGGACCGGGATTACCTGACGCTGTCCGGCGGGGAGCGTCAGCGCGTCCACGTCGCCCGCGCGCTCACGCAGCTCGATGGGGAGACCGAGGGCCGCTACCTGTTGCTCGACGAACCGACTTCGAGCTTGGATCTGAAGCACCAGCACTCCGTGCTCCGACTCGCGCGGGATTTCGCGCGCGACGGCGGGTGCGTCGTCGTCGTGCTGCACGATCTGCACCTCTGCGCGACCTACGCGACGAAGGTCTGCCTCATGTCGTGGGGCCGGGTGCTGGCCAGCGGGGACGCGGGCGCGGTGCTCGTCGGCGAATGGTTGAGCGCGGCCTACGGGATTCCCGTCGCCCGCGTCGGCGGCGATTCGAACTTTTTCGAGGTCCAATCCACGCCGACCACCGCTAAGTGATTGCAAATGAGACTCAATCGCATATTAAGGGAGTGATGGTGGCCGGGAGCGAATCAACGAAGGCGATTGGTGATCGAGCGGGAGGTTTCGGTGATCTGGACGCGGACGGTTTCCGGATCACGCGGTGGGACCGGGCGGATCAAGGGGAAGGGCGCCACCTCTTCGACGAGCTGTCCCTCCTGGTCTGCTTGAACCTGGCGGGGCGGGCGGCGACCGGGATCGAGTCGGAGGCACCAAAGATCGAGCCCGGGCACGTGAGCCTGGCCTTCGCGCGGTCGGGCCATCCGATGCTCGACCGAAACGGAGACGGGCGGCACCAGTTTGTCGCGGTCGAGTTCCGGAAGAGTTGGGTTGCGCGGTGGCTGCCCTCGGGCACTCTGGCGGTGCGGCGACCGGTGCTGGAGTTTCTCGAGCCGGGAAGCCCGGGGGGAGACGATGCGTGCGTCTCCGCGATGTCCGAAGCGCTCGTCGGTGTGGCGCGTGATCTCCTCGATCCTCCGGGTATCCCGGGTGCGTGGTCCTGCTGGCACCACGGAAAAATTCTCGAGGTCGCGGCGCTCGGTCTTTTCGAGCCGGAAGAGGAGTTCTTCTGCCGACGGACGCAGCGGATCGCGAGCGCGCGCGTCGTCCGGACGCGTGGATTGCTGACCGCCGATCTCGAGCACCCGCCGACACTCGCGGAACTTGGCAAGCTGGTTGGTTGCAGCCCGTTCCATCTCAGCCGGATCTTTCGTGACGAGACCGGGCTGACCATTTCGCAATTCCTCCGGGGAGCGCGGCTCGAACGCGCCGCCGAACTCCTGCGCGGCGGCAGAGGAAATGTGACGGAAGCGGCGATGGCGGTCGGCTACTCGAGCCTGAGTCACTTCAGCAAAGCCTTCGCGAAGGAATTTGGCTGCTGCCCGTGTTTTTACGGAACGAAGGGATGAGCGTCCTAGCCGGCCATCGTTCCCGGGGAGGAATGGGGCTTAGCCCGTTTCAACGGGAGGCCTCGGGAATCGCCCGAGACAAGGCGGCTAAGTGTTCGCATTTTCACCCACCCGGAGCCGGATTTGTGACCGGATCGAAGGGGTCAGCTGGCACCTGAAACCTCGCAGGGCGGCGGCGCGCGGGGTGGGAAAAGTCAGAGATTGCCTTTTGATGAACACAAAGAAGTGAAAGTCGGTCGATGGCTCATCGGATTACCACGGAATGACAGCTTGGGGGGCGGGCCATGATCGTTGCGAAGCAACGTCTTCGTCCAAACCTGTCATCCCGCATGCAAGGAAGGATCTCTGATTTTTCAGGACGAGAGCGACCGACAATCCGCTTATAGCGGCGCCATGTGGGTCAGGTTGGAAAAACGCTATTTCTATTGTGGGGACGGTCGCTCGCGGAGTATCGGTCGTCCGCCGAGGCTCGGTCGCAACGGGTGACCGGAAGTGGGAACCCGGCGGCGCGGCTTCCCCACCATCGGGAGGGGCGGCTGGCACCGGGACGCCCGGAGACCCGCGTGGCTCCAGAGCCGATTTCACGCATCCTCGAGCGCGGCTGCGTGGCGGCGGTAGTGGGCGAGGGTGGCGAGGGCGGCGGCGGTGAGGGTGGCGGCGACGAGGATTCGGCGTCCGTGGGGGTGGGGTGCCCGGCCCGGGGTGGGGCGTTTTGCGAATTGGCCGGTGGGTGGTTGGGCGGGTTCGTTGCTGGTGGCTCGGGCGTGCCAGCGGAGGGCGGTGGGGTGCTCGCGGAGGAGGACGCTGGCGACGAAGGCGAGGCGGGCGGCTTTGGGGGTGTGCCGGATCGTCCAGGCGGTCGTGGCGGCGGCGAGGCCGGGGCGGGGGCGGCCGGCGCGGAGGTGGTTTTCTGCCCGGAGGAGGTGCGCGGTGGCGGCGGTGGTGGCGCGGTTGAGGAGTGTGAAATCGCAGCCGCAGCGTCGGCAGGCGGGGGCGGCGGGGGCGTTCGACTTGCCGCAGGCGGGGCAGGTGAGCGCCGACGGGGCGGCCGGCGGGCCGGGTGGCTCAGTCTTCAAGGTAATAGACGAGGTCGGCGAGGATTTCGGATTTTTCGATCAGCGTGGGGGCGTCGGCGTCCCGCTCGGCGGTGGCGCATTGGTCGAGGAGCAGGCCGATCTCGGTGGCGTCTTCGGGGTCGATGCCGCTGGCGAGGAGGGCGCGGGCGCGTTTCTCGAGATCGCGGGTGGTGGCAAGGAGGGTGGGGTCGAGGGTGGTGGCGTCGGCGGGGGCGGGTGGGGCGTCGCCGGTGGTGGCGCGGAGGTTGGCGGCGGCGGCGTCGAGGTCGAGGGTGTCGCAGGTGCCGCGGGTGTCGAGCGTGACGCTGGCGCGCAGGCCGGTGGCTTTCTCGGTGGCGGTGACGCGGAGCAGGCCGTCGAGGTCGAGGTCGAATTGCGTGACGATGGGATTCCCTCGCGGGACGGGACTGAGGCCTTCGATGAGGAATTCGCCGAGAAATAGGTTGTTGTCGGGGACGTCGCTTTCGCCTTGGAAGGCTTTGACGCGGACGGTGTCCTGGTTGTCGTGGATGGTGTTGAAGACCTCGGACTTGCTGGCGGGCAGGGGGGTGTTGCGGTGGATGACGGGGACGTAGTAGGTGTCGGCGGACCAGCCGCCGGTGTCCACGGCGTCGGTGCCGAAACTGTGGGGCGTGATGTCGACGAGGATGGCGCGGGATTTTTCTCCGGCACTGGCTCCGCCCTGAATGGCGGCTCCGAGGGCGACGATGAGGTCGGGGTCGATCTCGTGGCGGGGTTCGATGCGGAGGCGCTGGCGGAGGATCTGGTGGACGAGGGGCGTGCGGGTGGAGCCGCCGACGAGCATGACTTTGTCGAGTTTGGACGCGGGGATCGCGGCGTCTTCGAGCGCGCGCTGGACGCAGGCGAGGGTTTTTTCCAAGAGCGGGGTGATGAGTTCTTCGTAGGTGGTGCGGTCGATTTCGAGTTCGAGGTGGAGGTCGCCGTGGACGAATTCTTCGCGGACGGTGGTGAAGGGTTCGTCGGAGAGTCGGCATTTGGCGCGCTCGAGGGCGACCTGGAGGCGGCGGGCGGTGGCGGGATCGGCGGTGAGATCGATGCCGTGCTCCGCCTCGAAGCGCGCGGCGACGTGGCCGACGAGGAGGGCGTCGAAGTCGTCGCCGCCGAGCTGCGTGTCGCCGTGGCTGGCTTTGACCTCGACGACGCCGCCTTCGACGACGACGGCGGAGACGTCGAAGGTGCCGCCGCCGAGGTCGTAGACGAGGATGCGTTCGTCGCCGCGCTCACCGGCTTCGTAGGCGAGGGCGGCGGCGGTGGGTTCGTTGATGATGCGGACGACTTCGAGGCCGGCGAGGGTGCCGGCGTTTTGCGTGGCCTTGCGCTGATTCTCGTCGAAGAAGGCGGGGACGGTGATGACGGCGCGGGTGACGGGGTGGCCGAGGGCGGCTTCGGCCCGGAGCTTGAGCTCGCGGAGGATGAGGGCGGAGATTTCCTCGGGCGTGAACGTGCGGTCGCCGAGCGTGACGGTGGTGTCGCGGCCCATGAGGCGCTTGATGGAGGTGACGGTGGAGTCGGGGGCGGCGACGAGTTGATTGCGAGCGGGGCGACCGACGAGGAGCTGGCCGGTGGGATCGATGCCGACGCAGGAGGGGAGGGAGGGGGCGCCGTCGATGTCGATAACGCGGGGGACGCCGTCCTGGAGCGAGGCGATGGCGGAGTTCGTGGTGCCGAGGTCGATGCCGACGATGGGGTCTTTCATGCGAGTTGCGAGTTGCGAGTTGCGAGTTGGGAGTTGGGAGTTATGGCGCGGGCGGGGCGCAGACTTTGACTTCGGCGGCGCGGAGGATTTCGCCCTGGAATTCGTAGCCGGGGGCGAGTTCGTCGGTGACGTGGTGGGTCGGGAGGTGAGGGTGCGGCTCGGTGGCGATGGCGACCATTCGCAGGGGGTCGAAGGGGAGGCTGCGGGTGGGAATCGGCAGGACTCCGGCGCTGGTGAGCACGGCTTCGGTGTGGCGCTGGACGATGCCGAGGCCCTGCCGGACGCTTTCCCACGCGGCGGCCCAGGCGTCGGTGGGCGGGGGTGGGGTGGGGGTACCGAGCCAGCCGCGGCGGGGGGGTGAGGCGGGGGGTGAGGCGGGGGGTGAGGGCGGGCGGTCGAGGGCGGCGGCGACGCGGGCGAGCCGGTCGTGGAGTTCGACGAGAGCGAGGCAGTGAGCGCGCGAGGGTGGGCGATCGGTGGTGGTGGATGCGTGGAAGGCGAGGAGCCCGGTGAGGGTTGCTTCGCAACGCTGGAGGGCGGCGGTGGTCTGACCGGCGGATTCCGCGGCGCGGCGGTTGCCGGTGCGGGCTTCGTGGCGGAGGGCGGTGAGCTCGGCGAGGAGGGAGTGGAGGTCGGGGGCGTCGGCTTCGGCGTCGGGGGCCGCGGTCGGCGGCGTCGCGTCGGCGGCGTGCAGCCAGCGGGCGAAGTCGTCGAAGGCGCGTTCCTTCCAGTCGGCCGGGTCGGGATTCATGATTCGAGACAATCGCGCAGGAAGGCGCGCTGGGTGTCGCGGTTCATGGGCTTGGGTGCGCCGCGCCCGACGGCGTGGCGGACGACGACGTCGAGCGGACTGTCGCCGGGGGACGTCTCGTCGAAGAGCTGGTAGCGGATGCGGGCTGGCGCGGTTTTGACGAGTTCGTAGGCGTCGGAGATGGCGCGGAACCGGGTGGGGTCGGTGTCGGGCGGCGAGGCGCGGATGCCGACGAGGTAGGCGTCGCGGATGGCGCGGTCGTCGGCGGTGGGGGCGACTCCGAGGGTGGTAAAGGGGTTCATTCTGGGAAAAGGTCGAGTTGGGCCGAGAGGTTCAGGTGCCCGGGCTTCGGTGGATCGGGTTCGCGGGAGGCGGCGCGGAGTTCGTCGAGAATGAGGGGGTCGATTTTCCGCCCGATGCGCTTGCGGAAACGGCGAAACTCGGCGTCGGACATGGCGGCGATCTCCTGGCGGAAGTGATCCATCTTGGGGTCCGATTCTTCATCGTCATCGTCGTCATCGTCCATCTCGTCGATGTCCAGCGGTGTGAAAGTCGGGCCGCTGGAGCGGGTGCGCGGGGAGCGAGACCGCGCTTGGGCGAGGATGGGACCGATGGCGTCGAGGGCGGCGCGGTCGTTGCGGCGGCGGGCTTCGTCGGCCAAGCTCTCGAGCTGGTCAAAAGGTGCTTCCGTCGGGCTGTCTTCGAAGCGACCCGCCGCGACGAACCGCTCGAACCCGAAATACGGGTCACCAGGATCCGCGGCGAGCCGTCCATCCGTGATGGCATCGAGGATGTCGTCGAAGTCGTCCGCGGCGTGGAGGAGTTCGACGATGGCGACCGCGGACTCGCGGGAGATCGGATGTTTCCGGGTGTGGGAGGCAAGTCGGGTGACCGCTTCGATGGCCCAATCGATGTCCACGTTGGAGCGGAGACCATCGACGTGGATGAGGGCGCGCACGACCTCGAGGAGTTCCGCGCCGGAGACGGCTTGTCGTGTGGCGGCGGTGAAACGGTCGCGCCAGAGCTGCACGGTTTTTTCCTCTCCGCCGCAGAGCGCAAAGTAGAGTGCGAGGGGCGACTCAAACCGGGCGAGAGCGAGCGCTTCTTCCCGGTTGGCGAGTGCGATGGCGGGATCGCCTTCGATGGATTCGACGTTGGCCTGTTTGGCGACGACGAACTCGAGCGAGCAAAGGACGTCGCCGCTGTTGGGCGGCAGGGCGAGGCGGCGGACGACAGCGAAAAGCTCACGAGCGCGCGCGGGCTTGTTTTTTCCGAAGTGGTCGAGGGCCATCATGAAATAGCCGACAATCAGCGGTCGCAAGGTCGTCGCGTCGTTCGGGTCGATGGCGCGGAGGCGCTCGAGGTAGCCGGTGCCTTTGGTGTAGGCTTTGCGCTCGAGAGCGAGGAGGCCGGCTCGGCGCAGCACCCGCTTGTCGTCGGGGAATCGGTCCGCCATGTCGTCGAGGAGATGATTGCGGGCACTCGCGTTGCCCTCGAGTTCGCGGAGGTCGAGGAGGGCGAGGCAGGCGTCGAGATTGTCGGGATCGCGTTCGACGGCGCGGGTGAGGAGTTCGTCGGCCCAGCGGGGGTGGTGGGGTTGTCCCGAGTTGAAGCCCCAGGGATTGGGGGCCGCAAATTTTCTGCCGAGGTGCGTATCCACGGCGGAGGCGAGCCGCGGGTCCGGGCCGAAGTCGAGGGCGTGCAGCCGGACAAATCGCTCCCAAAGGCTGCGGAGGAGCGCGTCGTCGCGACCGTCTTGGGCGATGGGGGCGACGACGATGCGGCAGGCGAGGCGCTCCTCGGCGCGGTTCCTGGCACGGTTCGAGACGAGAATCCGGTCGAAGACATCGACGAACGCGTTGGCGGCCTTCCAGTCGAGCATCCGCGGGACGGCGAGGAAGAATTGGGTCAGTTCCCCGTTCACGCCCGGCGCGGCGGAAGGGAAGTTGGCAATGCCGTCGCAGAGCGCCCGGTAGGCGGCGGCGGGTTGGCCGGAGCGCCAGGCGGTCTCCGCGAGGACGAGGGCGGGCGTGGCCGGGCCAAGATTCGCGACGCGGGCCACGGCGGTCCCAAGGGCCGAGGGCAGCGCGTCGCCGGGCGGGAGTGTGCCGCCGCAGAACGGCAGGAACGCGCGGGCCGCGCGAGCGGGCGCACCGTCGAGGGACGTCTCGAAGAACCGCCGGGCGGCCGCCGCGTCGCCGGTGTGCAGGGCAATCATCCCGCGGAGAAGCACCTTCCACGGCGCGAAGACGCTCGCCCGCTCGATGGGGCGGATCGCGTCCCGCGCGTCGTCGAACCGCGAGTCGGCCACCGCGTCGAACGCCTCGAGGATGCCGTGCAGCGCGGCGCGGAGGGCGGGCGTGGCGGCTTCGTCGGGCAGCCGCTCACCGGCGGCGACGAGCGCGTCGGCGGCGCGGGTGCTCCCGTCGGGCGCGGCGCTGGCGAGGATCGCGGCGGCGCTGCTGGCAACGGCGGGCCAGTCTTTTTTAGAGAGGGCGAGTTCCAGGTCGATGGTGGGCGAGACGCCGCTCTTGGGCGCGAGCGTCCGGACGTAAGCGAGGACCTGCTCGGCCTCGCTGGCCTGACCGCGGTCGATCATTTGCCGCGCCAGCGCGAGGTTGGCCTGGACGAGCAGGGCGAGGAAGCGGCCCGGGTCGGCCTTGGCGAGCGGCTTGAGCAGGTCGCGGGCCTGACGATACCGCCCCACCTCCATCTCGTCCTCCGCTTTGAGCGCAAGGTCGTCGGGCGACGCGGCGAGGATTTCCTTCCGTCGCTGCTGCTGCCGCTGTTTGGACTTGTTCTTTTTGCCTCCCATGCGCGAGCCGCGCAAAGTCTCACGAGCCGGGGTGTGTCGTCAATTCCGCCGCAAACGAATCGGGTTCGGCCAGCTCTCGGGAGGGCCATCTCGTTGAAATGCTCCGCCCGGTCTCGGCACCGCCTCCGCGGCTTCGTCGAACATTGCCAACCGCCTTCCGGTAAAAACGGCATGAAATTTTCCAAAAAAGGATTGCGCTGCCCACGCCAACCGCTAGTTTCCTCTCTCCCGCACTCCGACGGGGTTCGAGGATAGCCACATTCCTAGTGTGGCTTTTTTGTCCCCAGGACGTCTCGGATTTACAGAACCGCTTTTCCAAAAAACGCTCATGCCTACGATCAACCAACTCGTCCGCCACGGACGGAAGAAAGTGACGACGAAATCGAAGTCGCCCGCGCTGAACAATTGCCCGCAACGCCGCGGGGTCTGCGTTCAGGTCATGACGCGAACCCCCAAGAAGCCGAACTCCGCGCTGCGTAAGGTCGCCAAAGTCCGCCTCACGAATGGCCAGGAGGTCATCGCCTACATCGGCGGCGAGGGGCACAATCTCCAGGAGCACTCCATCGTCCTCGTTCGCGGTGGACGCGTGAAGGATCTGCCGGGCACGCGTTACCACATCGTTCGCGGCGCGCTCGACGCCCTCGGAGTCGACGGTCGGCGTCGCGGCCGCTCGAAATACGGTGCCAAGCGCCCGAAACCCGGTCAGGAAGCGCCCGCAAAGGGCAAGGGCGGCAAAAAACGCTAACAGATTTCTAATTCAGCATTCCGCATTTCTAATTTCAAGAAGCCATGTCCCGTCGTCGTCGAGTCATTCACAAAGAAGTCAAACGCGATAGCCGCTACGCGAGTCCGCTCGTTGCGCGTCTCATCAGCGCCGTCATGAGCCGGGGCAAGAAGGCCACCGCCGAAAAGATCGTTTACGGTGCCATCGACAAATCCCACGAGGGCAGCGACACGGTCGACCCCCTCGAGACGCTCAACAAGGCGATCGACAACGTCCGGCCCCGCCTCGAGGTCAAGAGCCGCCGAGTCGGTGGCGCGACCTACCAGGTTCCGATGGAGGTCCCGCAGGAGCGCCAGGTCGCTCTTGCCATGCGCTGGCTCGTCAATTTCGCCAACAACCGCCGCGGCATCCCGATGAAGGACGCCCTCGCCAACGAGCTGCGCGACGCCGCCGCCGGCCAGGGCAACGCCATCAAAAAGCGCGACGACATGCACAAGATGGCGCAGGCCAACCGCGCTTTCGCCCACTTCCGCTGGTAACCCCCCGCGCCGCTACTCGAACCCCGAATTTTCAACCCATCCCGATGCCAGCCATGCTCCAGGACGAACCGATCGAGATTGCGAATCCCAATTCGCCCGATCGCGCTTATCCGTTGCAGCGCACGCGCAACATCGGCATCGCCGCGCACATCGACGCCGGCAAGACGACTCTCACCGAGCGCATCCTTTTCTACACGGGAATGATCCACAAGATCGGCGAGGTCCACGAGGGCACGACGGTCACCGATTGGATGGAGCAGGAGCGCGAACGCGGCATCACGATCACGTCCGCCGCGACGACCTGCCACTGGCTCCAGCGCGCCGAGCAGGGCGGGATCTACAAGGCATTCGAAGACGAGGATCAACGGATCAACATTATCGACACCCCTGGCCACGTGGACTTCACGGCCGAGGTCGAGCGCTCGCTCCGCGTGCTCGACGGCGCGATTGCCGTTTTCTGCGGTGTCGCCGGCGTCCAACCACAGTCGGAGACCGTCTGGCGTCAAGCCGACAAATACCTCGTTCCGCGCATTGCTTTCGTCAACAAGATGGACCGCACCGGTGCCGATTTCGACGCCGCGATGGAGAGCATGCGCTCGAAGCTCGGCGCGAATTGCCTCCCGGTGCTCATCCCGCTCGGCAAGGAGGAAACTCTCCGCGGCCAGATCGACGTGCTCAACCAGAAAGCCGTCGTCTACTCCGACAACGACCTGCTCGGATCGACCTACGAGATTCAGGACATCCCGTCCGATCTCAAGGGCATGGCCGCTCTCGCTTACGAGGCGCTCCTCGAGCGGATGTGCGATCTCGACGAGGAGATTGGTGCCAAGTTCCTCGCCGAAGAGGAAATCACCAAGCAGGACCTCAAAGCCGCCATCCGTCGTCAGACGATTCTCAATCGCTTCGTCCCCGTCGCCGGAGGCTCGGCCTTCAAGAACAAGGGAATCCAATTTCTCCTCGACGCCGTCGTCGATTACCTCCCGAGCCCGCTCGACGTCCCCGCCGCCGAGGCCCAGGACCCCGCGACCGACGAGCAGGTCCTCATCGCGACCGACGACAATGCCCCTTTCTGCTCGCTCGCTTTCAAACTTTGGAGCGATCCGTTCGTTGGTAAACTCGTTTTCTTCCGCGTTTACGCCGGGAAGCTCGCCAAGGGCGACAATGTTTACAACCCCCGCACCGGCAAGCGCGAGCGCGTGAGCCGTCTGATCCAGATCCAAGCCGACAAGCGCGAGGACGTCGACGTCTGCTACGCCGGGGACATCGCCGCGATCGTCGGGCTGAAGAACGTCCAGACCGGCGACACCCTCTGCGCCGAAAAGCGTTCCGTTTTCCTGATCCCACCGTCCTTCCCCGACCCGGTCATTTCGATGGCCATCGAGCCGAAGACGAAGGCCGACTCCGACAAGATGAGCGTCGGCCTCGCGCGCCTTGCCGAAGAAGATCCCACCTTCCGCGTTTCGACCGCCGAAGAGACCGGTCAAACGATCATCGCCGGGATGGGTGAGCTTCACCTCGAGATCATTCGCGACCGGCTCCTCCGTGAGTTCAAGGTCCAGGCGAACGCCGGCAAGCCGCAGATCGCCTACCGCGAGACCATCACCGCCAACGCCGACGGCGAGGGCAAACTCATTCGCCAGTCCGGCGGCAAGGGCCAATACGGCCACGTCGTCATCAAGGTCCGTCCGAACGAGCGCGGCAAGGGCTACACGGTCGACAACCAGATCACCGGAGGCACGATTCCCAAGGAGTTCATCCCCGCGGTTCTCAAGGGCCTCGGGGAAGGGATGACCAATGGCGTCATCGCCAGCTACCCGGTCGTCGACCTCCACGTCGAACTGGTCGACGGCAGCTTCCACGAAGTCGACTCGAACGACATGGCCTTCCAGCTCGCCGCGATCTTCGCGATGAAGGATGCGATCAAAAACGCCAGCCCGGTTGTCCTCGAGCCCGTGATGAAAGTCGAAAACATTACGCCCGACGAATTTCAGGGTGACATCATCGGCGACCTCAACCGCCGCCGCGCGCACATCCAAGGGATGGAGACCAAGGGGATTCTCACCACGGTCGAGGCTCAGGTCCCCCTCGCCGAGATGTTTGGCTACGCTACTGCGATCCGCTCCCTTTCGAAGGGCCGCTCGTCCTACTCGATGCAGCCATCCCACTTCGAGCCCGTCCCGCCCCAGGTCCTCACTTCGATTCTCGATCAAAATTACTAAGCTCTAATTCACATGCAGAACGGTCAAAAAATTCGTATTCGCCTCAAGGGCTTCGATCACCGGATCATCGACGCCTCGGCGCTCGAGATCGTGGAGACGGCCAAACGCACCGGCAGTAAGGTCACCGGACCCATCCCGCTGCCCACTCGCATCGAGAAGTTCACCGTGAACCGCTCGCCCCACGTCGATAAAAAGTCGATGGACCAGTTCGAAATCCGCACCCACAAGCGCCTTCTCGACATCGTCGAGCCGACCGCCAAGACCGTCGACGAGCTGCGTAAGCTCAACCTCCCAGCCGGCGTGGACATCACCATCAAGATCTGACCCAGAGAACGCGAACCATGAGCAGCATCGGACTCCTAGGAAAAAAACTCGGCATGACCCGCATCTACGACGATGCCGGGAACGCCATTACCGTGACCGTCATCGCGGCGGGCGGCAACCGCGTGCTCGCGGTCCGCGACGCCGACAAGGATGGTTACACCGCCATTCAGGTTGGTTTCGACGACCAGAAGCCCCAGCGCGTGACGAAAGCGCAGCTCGGTCACTTCGGCAAAACCGATTCGACGCCCAAGCGCTTCATCAAGGAATTCCGCTTGAAGGACGGTGAAGCCGCCCCGGAGAGTGTCGACCTTCCCGTGACCACCTTCGAGGTCGGACAGTGGGTCGACGTCGTCGGCCAGTCCAAGGGCAAGGGTTTTCAAGGCCCCATCAAGCGCCACAACTTTGCGGGTCAGCCCGCCTCGCACGGTCACACCATGCATCGCCGCACCGGTTCGGTCGGCGCGGGTTCGACGCCAGGCCTCGTCTGGAAGAACACCAAGATGCCCGGCCACATGGGCGACGACCGCATCACGACTCAGAATCTCAAGATCGTTCAGGTCCGCGAGGAAGACAATCTGCTCCTCGTGAGCGGAGCCGTTCCCGGCGCGAAGGGCTCCTACGTGGTGGTCCGCCCGTCGATCAAAAAAGCCAAAGTGAAGAAGGACTAAGATGAGCGCACCTACGTTTACCTCCGCCGACGCGGAACAAGCCAATATCGTCCTCATCACGGACGCGAAAAAAGGCAATCAGGCCGTCCACGACGTCGTCGTCGCCATCCAGGCGGCCCGCCGTAGCGGCACCGCCAAGACGAAGACCAAGGGCGAAGTCGCTGGATCCGGTGCCAAGCCTTGGCGCCAAAAGGGAACCGGTCGCGCCCGCGCCGGCTACAAGTCCTCGCCGATTTGGACCGGTGGTGGCACCGCTCACGGTCCGCGTCCTCGTGATTACACGAAGAACGTGCCGAAAGCTGTCAAGAAGCTCGCCTTTCGCAAGGCGTTCAGCGAGCGGATCAAGGACGGCGACGTTCTCATCGTCGAGAACTTCGCGGTCGCCGAGCTCAAGACCAAGGGATTCGTTTCCCTCGTGAATGACGCTTTCACCGGCGCGAAGAAGACGCTCGTGATCGGAGCCAGCTTCGACGAGACGACCTACAAGGCCGGTCGCAACGTCAAGTCGACCCAGCTCGTGGTTGCCTCCGATGTAAACACCGAGCAGCTCCTCGCTTTCGACAAAATCATCGTCACCCGCGACGGTATCCAGAAAATCTCCGAACGACTCGCAGCATGAGCACGATCCACGACACCATCCAAACCATCCTGCTCACGGAGAAGGCGACGCTTCTCTCCGAGACGCAGAACAAATACGTCTTCCGCGTCAGCAAGACCGCCAACAAGCTCGAGATCAAGCGCGCCGTCGAGGTGCTCTTCAAGAAGTCGGTGACGTCCGTCAATACCATGAACTACGACGGCAAAAAGAAGCGCGAGCGTCGCGCCGACTTCGGTCGCCGTGCTCACTGGAAAAAAGCCATCGTCACCTTGAAAGAAGGCGACAAACTCGACCTCGTCTAAGCGACGGGATACTAGCCATGGGACTCAAAACATTTCGACCGCTCACTCCAGCCAGCCGCTTCAAGGCGCTGCCGGACTTCGCGGAGATCACCAAATCCGAGCCGGAGAAGAGCCTTCTCCGCAAACTCAAGAAATCGGGCGGCCGCAACAACAACGGTCGGATGACTTCGCGCCACCGTGGCGGCGGGCACAAGCGCCGTTACCGGGAGATCGATTTCAAGCGCAAGATCCGCGACGTCGTCGCCGACGTGATCGGCATCGAATACGATCCCAATCGCTCGGCCCGCATCGCTCTGCTCCAATATCCTAGCGGCGAGAAGACCTACATTCTGGCACCCGTCGGCGTGACCGCCGGCGACAAGGTGACCGCGGGTGAGAAAGCTCCGCCGAAGCCCGGCAACGCGATGCCACTGCGCCTCGTCCCGCTCGGCGTCACCATTCACAATCTCGAGCTCATCCCGGGCCGCGGCGCTCAGTTGATGCGCAGCGCCGGCACTGGAGCTGTCATCGCGAGTCGCGAAGGCGATTACGCCAACGTAAAACTGGGATCCGGCGAACTCCGCCGCATTCACGTCGAGTGCTACGCCACGATCGGCCAGGTCGGCAACACCGACCACGAGAACGTTTCCAGCGGTAAGGCCGGACGCTCCCGTTGGCTCGGCAAGCGCCCGCACGTTCGTGGTATGGTCATGAACCCGATCGATCACCCCAACGGTGGCGGTAACGGTAAGTCCAAGGGTGGTGGCGGTCGCCAGCATCCGGTCAGCCCGTGGGGTCAGCTCGCCAAGGGCTTCAAGACCCGCACGAAGAACAAGCCGTCGGATCGTTTCATCGTCGAACGTCGCAAGAACAAGTCGAAGTCCAAGTAATCCCGCATCATGTCCCGTTCACTCAAAAAAGGCCCCTACGTCGACCTCAAGCTGCTCGAGAAAATCGACAAGCTCAACGACGCGAACACCAAAAAGCCCATCAAGACCTGGGCCCGGCGCTCGACGATCACTCCCGATTTCGTCGGCCACACTTTCAACACCCACAACGGCAAAACCTTCATCCCGGTGTTCGTCACCGAGAACATGGTTGGCCACAAGCTGGGAGAATTTTCGCCGACGCGAATCTTCAAACGGCACGGATCTCACACCGCCAAGGTGAGCAAATAACGGAGGATGAAACTTGCCGCAACCGTGGCAGGCCTCTGCGTCTTTTCGCTGACGTATCCCGTCAACGGACAAGACAATCGATCTTTGAGAAATTCTGAATCAGGCGTCCCGCAAGTGATTGCGGGCGGCCGGACCGACACGTTCACGGGCGACGCACCGATTTACGAGCGCCTTCTGTTGTTGCAAAACAGTGTGAAGGTTCTCACGAGCAGTCTCGCCAGCGCGAACAGCGAGGCCGAGATGTTCAAGCGGCAATCCGAGGAACTCTCGCTCAAGCTGCAGGCGCTCGGGATCGACGGACTCGATGGCAACACGTCGAAGATCGAGCAACGGCTCATCGCCGCAGTCCGGGACCTGCGACTTGCGAAAAAAGAGAACGCCGAGCTGCAAACTCAATTGATCGAGTTGACAGAGACCGTCCTAACCCTTATCCAATCTGCCCGCGAAATTCCGGCTGATGCCCGAATGGCAGCGGAAACGCAACTTCGGAAGGCGAAGGAATTGCTTGGATCCGCTCCCGAAGCGGTCCCCGCGACTCCCTTCGCCGCTAGCCTCTCCGATGGGATGGTCGTCGAACTCAAGGACGAATTCTCCCTCGTGGTCGCCAACGTCGGGGACAAGCAGGGAGTCAAAATCGGCATGCCTTTCGAGGTGTGGCGGGACGGCAACCGAGTCGGCCAGGTCAAAGTGGTCGACGTGCGGGAAGCGATCAGCGGAGCGGTGATTCAGAATTTAGAGAACGACAAGAACCCGATCCGAATCGGGGACCAACTCCGGGTCGACGCCCGGAATTAGACCAATTTTTTAGACACTCAAACGAAAACATTCATGCAGGTTCAATCGACATATCGCTACGCGAAGATCTCGGCCTTCAAGGCCCGCGAGGTGACCAAGGAGATCCAGGGTCTTCCCGCCGTGGACGCGCTCAGTCTTCTCCAATTCACGCCGAAGAAGGCCGCGGTGCTCATCGTCAAGACGCTCAAGAGTGCCATCGCGAACGCCGAAAACAACAACAACCTGCGCACCGAAAGCCTCGTGGTGAAGGAAGCCGTCGTCGGCGAAGGCCCGACCCTCAAGCGTTTTCGTCCGAAGGCCCGCGGTAGTGCCGGCCCGATCCGCAAGCGGACCGCCCACATCAAGATCACCCTCACCGACGAGATCGAAATCGTCCGCCGTGAGCCCAAGGGTGCCAAGAAGAAGACGTCGACCGCCAAGACGCCAAAATCGAAGAAAGAAACGAAGGACGAGCAGCCTCCAGCCGCCGAGCCGACCACGGAGACGGAAGTCGTCGCCGAGGAGACCAAAAGCTAAGTTATGGGACAGAAAGTCAACCCAATCGGATTCCGCCTCCCGGTCACTCGTGACTGGAAGTCGAAGTGGTATGCTTCCAAGAAGGAGCTCAGCGAATTCATTTTCATCGACGCGAAGATCCGCAAATTCCTCGAGAACCGTCTCAAGACGGCCGCGATGTCGAAGATTCTCATCGAGCGCGCTTGGAATACGGTCCGCATCACGATCTTCACCGCCCGCCCGGGGGTCGTCATTGGCCGAAAGGGTTCCGAGATCGAAATCATGACCCAGGAGATCGCCAACATCGCTGGCGGCAAACAGGTCAAGATCGACATCATCGAAATCAAGAAACCCGAGATCGACGCGCAGCTCGTTGCCGAGAACGTCGCGAGCCAGCTCGCCCGCCGCATCTCGTTCCGCCGCGCCATGAAACGCTCGGTTCAGACCGGCATGGACATGGGTGCCGAGGGCATCAAGGTCCGCATCTCCGGCCGCCTCGGCGGATCGGAAATCGCCCGCACCGAGTGGTATCGCGAGGGAACCATCCCACTTCACACGCTCCGCCAGCCGATCGACTACGGTTTCTGCGAAGCCGACACGACCGCCGGGAAGATCGGTGTGAAGTGCTGGGTCGTGAAGCCCGCTGAGAAGGAAGAAGAGAAGCCAGCGGTTCCGCCGCCAGCTCCTGAACCCGTCGCCGCTGTCTGATCGCGACCGGCGAACCCATCGAAACCATAGAATTTTTAGGAGGATACTGAGATGCCAATGATGCCCAAACGCGTGAAGTATCGGAAGTCGCAGCGCGGCAGCCGAAAAGGAAACGCGTCCCGCTGTCTCTCGATTGATTTCGGCGAATACGGACTCCAAACTCTGGAGCGCGCCTGGATCACGAATACCCAGATTGAAGCCGCCCGTGTTGCGATGAACCGCCACATGAAGCGTAAAGGCAAACTCTGGATCCGGATCTTTCCTGACAAGTCCGTCACCAAGCGCCCACCGGAGACCCGCATGGGTAAGGGTAAGGGCCAGCCGGAATACTGGGTCGCCACGGTCCGCCCGGGCAACGTCCTCTTCGAGCTTGCTGGCGTGCCCGAGTCGCTCGCCAAGGAGTGCCTGCGCCTCGCCGCCAACAAGCTGCCGGTCCGCACGCGGTTCCTCTCCCGGCACCACGCCTAATTTTAACGATACGATGAAAATTCAAGAAGCCCGCGAGATGACTCTCCAGGAGCTGGCCACTCGCAAACGCGAGTTCCAGCAGGAAGCGTTCAATCTGCGCATTCAGCAACAGGGCGGACAGCTCGAGAAACCCCACCTGATCAAGGAAATCCGCCGCAACGTCGCGCGGGTCGAAGCCGTGATCGTGGAGAAGTCGAAAGCCGCCACCGCCAACTAAGCCATGAGCGAAGAAGCCACCCTCGAATCCCCGACCCGCCCGCTGCGCAAGACGCAGATCGGTATCGTCACCTCCGACAAAATGGACAAGACGATCGTCGTCATGACGACCAGCCGCGTTCCGCATCCCCGGTTCGGTAAGATCATCAAACGCACCGCCAAGTTCCACGCTCACGACGAGAAAAACGAGGCCAAGGAAGGTGACCGCGTCGTGATCGCCGAAACCCGCCCGCTCAGTCGCTTGAAGCGCTGGCGCTTGGTCGAGGTCATTCAGCACTGATTATCCAATGATCCAGCTCCTCTCCAATATCGAAGTCGCCGACAACACCGGCGCTCGTCGGGCTCACATGATCGGCGTCATCGGCAAGGCGACGAAGTTCGCCGGCGTCGGCGACATCATCACCTGCAACGTCAAGGAAGCCTCGACCGGTGGTGCCGTCAAAAAAGGTGACGTCGTTCGCGCCGTTGTCGTCCGCACCGCCCATCCGATCAAGCGGCGTGACGGTTCCGTCCTGCGTTTCGACAAGAACGCCGTCGTCATCATCGACAAAGATTCCAACCCCCGCGGCACCCGCGTCTTCGGACCCGTCGCCCGCGAACTTCGCGAGAAGAACTTCATGAAGATCGTCTCGCTCGCTCCGGAGGTCCTATGATCAAGAAGCCACAAACCACTTTTCACGTGAAGCGCGGCGACGTCGTCGAAGTCACCGCCGGGAACCACAAGGGCTCCACCGGCAAAGTCCTCGAGGTGATTCGCACCAAGTCGCAGGTCCTCGTCGAGGGCGTGCGTATGATCAAGAAGACCCACAAGAAATCTCAGGATCAGCCGAACGGCGCGATCCTCGAGCAGGAGGGTCCGATCCACATTTCGAACGTCAAACTCACCGAGAAAGGCGAGACCAACAAAAAAAAGGCCGCTTAACCGACCATGTCCGCTCTAGCCGAACCAGAAATTCTCACCGACTACCGCAAACGCGTCATCCCGGCGCTTCGCGAGAAGCACGGTTACACGAACCCGCACCAGATCCCGAAGGTCACGAAAGTCGTGATCAACAGCTGCGTGGGTTCCGCTCAGGACGTGAAGGAGTCCCTCGAAATCGCGAAGAACGAAATCGCCGCGATCACGGGTCAGCGCCCGGTCGAGACCGTCGCCAAGAAGAGTGTCGCGAACTTCAAGCTCCGCGAGAACCAGGCCATCGGTGCCAAGGTGACCCTCCGCGGACGCACGATGTATGAGTTCCTCGAGCGCCTCATCAAGACGTCGCTCCCGCGCATCCGCGATTTCCGCGGGGTGTCTCCGAAAGCCTTCGATGGCAACGGGAACTACACCCTCGGCGTCTCGGATCAATCGATCTTCCCTGAGATCGAACTGGATAAAATCAAACGAAACATCGGCTTCGACGTGACGATCGTCACGACGGCCACCACCAACGCGGAAGCGAAGGATCTACTCATCGAACTCGGCGTGCCGTTTTCGGACAAACCCAAACCAGAGCCCGTCGCCAAGACCGACGACGCCAAAGACGAAGAGGAGGCCGCGACCCAAAGCTGATCTGAAAGGTTTCCCGGCATTTCGTCCCGGGAGCCACAGCTCGAATCGCCGCACATATCATGACCGTATCCGACCCAATCGCCGACTTCCTGACCCGCCTGCGCAACGCAGCCGCCGTCAGCAAGCCGGTTTTCGAAGTCCCTTTCTCCAAGATGAAGGGCGAACTCTCCCGCATCCTCAAGGATGAGGGCTACATCAAAGACTACGAGGTGGACACCACCGGTAAGTTTCCCATCATCAAGATCCAGACGAAGTTCGTCAAAAAGGTGTCCGCGGTCGTTGGCCTCAAGCGCGTCAGCAAGCCCGGTCTCCGCAAATACGTTGGATCGACCGAGATTCCCCGCGTTCTCGGTGGCATGGGTATCGCAATCCTCTCGACTTCGAGCGGCATCATGACCGGCCACGAAGCGCGGCGTAAGAAGGTCGGCGGCGAGCTCCTCGCCTACGTCTGGTAATTCCGAAGAAACGAATCCTCAACGAATTCCAGCCATGTCACGTATCGGAAAAAAAGAAATCGTCCTGCCAGAAAAGGTCCAAGTGTCCGAAGGCAGCAATCGCCTCGTCACGGTCGAAGGACCGAAGGGTAAGCTCGAGTGGACCTTGCCGAAGGCCATCAAGCTCACCGTCGCCGACGGGAAAGCCGCCTTCGAACGCGAAAGCGACGCCCGCAGCGTCCGCGCGCTCCACGGTCTGTCCCGCGCTTTGGTCAATAACATGATCACCGGCGTCAGCACCGGGTTCAAACGCGACCTCGAGATTCAGGGTGTCGGCTTCAAGGCCGCCGTCCAGGGTTCGAAGTTGAACCTAAGCCTTGGGTTCTCGCACCCCATCCATCACGAAATCCCGTCGGGCCTCACGGTCACCGTGACCGACAACACGAAAATCTCCGTCGAGGGGATCGACAAGCAGTCTGTCGGCCAATGCGCCGCGAACATCCGGTCCTACTACCCACCGGAGCCCTACAAGGGCAAGGGTGTCCGCTACACCGACGAAGTCGTCCGCCGCAAGGAAGGCAAGAAGGTCCAGTAATTTTCCAGGAAACATCCCATGGCACATCTCAATATTCGCAAAGTTCGCCACCAGCGCGTTCGCAAAAAAGTTCAGGGCACGGCCGAGCGCCCGCGTCTCGCGGTGCACTTCTCCGGCCGCCACATCACGGCGCAGGTCATCGACGACACGATCGGCAAAACCCTCGCCTCGGCTCACACGACCGAAAAGGATCTCAAGGCCGAGGGCGGAGCCCACGCCAACGTCGTGACCGCTCAGAAAGTTGGCAAACTCCTCGTCGAGCGCGCCTCCGGCAAAAACATCAAGCGCGTGGTTTTCGACCGCGGCGGCTTCCAATATCACGGTAAGGTCAAGGCCCTCGCCGACGCGGCTCGCGAAGCGGGCTTCGACTTTTAACCCCCGTTCGAAGGAATTAGCATTATGGCAATGGATCGCAGAAATAGCCGGGACCGCAAAGGTCGCGGACCCGGCCCCCAGGAGGAGCCTTCGGAATTCACCGAGAAAGTCGTTTTCATCAATCGTTGTGCGAAGGTCGTCAAGGGCGGTCGTCGTTTCAGCTTCAGCGCACTGATCGTCACCGGCAACCGCAAGGGCAAAGCCGGATTCGGCTTCGGCAAAGCGAACGAAGTTGCCGAAGCGATCCGCAAGGGATCCGAGGCTGCTCGCAAGAACCTCAAGGATTACCCAATGCGCGAAACGACCATCCCGCACCTGGTCGAAGGTGAGTTCGGCGGCGGTCGCGTGATGCTCCGCCCCGCCTCGGCGGGAACCGGCGTCATCGCCGGCGGCGGCGTCCGCGCCGTCTTGGAAGCGGTCGGCATCCGCGACATCCTCGCGAAGTCGCAGGGCTCGAACAATCACGCCAACGTCGTCAAGGCGACCTTCACCGCGCTCGGGCTTCTCCGTCAGCGCGACGAAATCATGGCCATTCGTGGCAAGCGGATTTCGCCACCCAAGACCGCCGCCGTCGACACGGAAGCGGTCGCCGACGAAACCGTCATTACCGCCTAATTCCCGATGAGACTCCACGATCTGAAACCAAATCCCGGTGCCAAGCACCGGAAGAAACGCCTCGGCATCGGTGAAAGCTCCGGCCAGGGTAAGACGTCCGGCAAGGGCCACAAGGGACAGAAGGCTCGCTCCGGCGGATCGATCCGTCCCGGCTTCGAGGGCGGCCAGATGCCCCTGATTCGTCGTCTTCCCAAGCGCGGCTTCAACAACAAGCAATTCAAGACGGTCTTTGGGACGGTAAATCTCGATGACCTCGAGCGCTTGTTCGACGAAGGAGCTTCCGTCGATGAGGCGGCTCTCCGTCAGCACGGGCTCGTTCGAGGCAAACTCGACGGCGTCAAGGTGCTCGGGCGTGGTGAGATCACCAAGAAACTCACGCTGGAAATCGATCATCTGACGGCGACGGCCCGCGAGAAAATCGAAGCGGTTGGCGGCACGATCTCGCTCCGCGAGAAGACGGCTGCTCTTCGCCCGAAAGCATAAGACTTTTGAGTGTTCGATGTCCTTGTAGCGGCGGTCTGTGACCGCCGCTTGCTTGTGTCAATGGCGGCACCGATCGGTCTTGGAGTCTGCGGCGGTCACAGACCAGCCGCTACACTTTGTTTTCGATTGCCCGTTCCAGCCTTCCCGCCTTTGATCACCTTCCCTCTTTTGTGCTGATTTTATGATTTCTGCTTTCACCAACATTTTTCGAATTCCGGAGCTGCGCCAGCGCGTGCTCTTCACGTTGGCGATGATCGTCATCATGCGCGTCGGTGCGGCGATCACGACGCCGGGCGTGAACGCGGAAGTCCTGCGCGTGTGGTTCCAGAGCGCCGGTGAAAACACCGGCGGCGGTGTCGCGGCGCTCTTCAATCTGTTCAGCGGCGGCGCGCTTCAGGCGGCGGCAATTTTCTCGCTGGGCATCATGCCCTACATCTCGGCGTCGATCATGATGCAGTTGCTCACAGCGGTGATCCCGCGGTTGGGTAAACTTTCGCGGGAAGACGGTGGCCGGCAGAAGATCATGCAATACACGCGTTACGCCACTTTGGCGCTCTGCGTGTTTCAAGGTTACCTCCTCGCGCTGTCGCTCGAGAATCCGCAGGCGAACCCGTTTCTGCCGGGAATCATGGATACGATTACGCGTCTCGGAATTCCGTTGGTCTCGGATCCCGGTTTCGCGTTCCGGGCTATCACCGTGCTCACGATGAGCGCGGGCACGATGTTCCTGATGTGGCTGGGCGACCAGATCACCGATCGCGGCATCGGCAATGGCGTGTCGTTGATCATTACCGTCGGCATCCTGGCTCAGTTGCCAGCGGGTCTCATTCAGGCTTGGAACACGTTCGTTCCGACTGGTGACGGAGCGGCGCAGGTCAGTCCGGTCGTGCTCGTTCTGATGGTGGCCTTCCTCCTGATCGTGATCGCGGCGGTCATTGCCGTGACCCAGGCCCAGCGCAAGATCGCGATCCAATACGCCAAGCGCGTGGTCGGACGGAAGGTCTACGGCGGCCAGACGCAATACATGCCGCTCAAAGTGAACTACGCTGGCGTGATGCCGATCATTTTTGCGCAGGCGATTCTGCTCTTTCCTTCGACCATCGCGCAGATGGCGTTCCCGCAGTCTGAGGTGGCTCGGTCGATTGCCGACGCGTTGACGGTCGGTTGGCCGCACTACGTTTTCTTCGGGCTGATGATCTTCTTCTTCAGTTACTTCTGGGTCGCCACGCAGTTCCAGCCCTCGCAGATTGCCGACGATCTCAAGAAATACGGCGGGTTTATTCCCGGAGTGCGGCCCGGCAAGCCGACGGCTGAATTCCTCGATTACACGATGACCCGGCTGACCTTCGCGGGTGCCATCTTCCTCACGATTATCGCTGTGCTGCCGCAGCTTCTCAGCCGCTGGCTGCAGGTTCCCTACATGACCGCGCAGTTCTTCGGCGGAACGGGACTACTCATCATCGTGGGCGTCGTGCTCGACACGATGCGACAGGTCGAAACTCACCTTCTCCAACGTCATTACGATGGCTTCCTTCGAAAGGGCAAAATCCGCGGGTCGCGGGAAAGCCGTCGGATGGGATCGAATGCCGTCATTTCGGACAGCTCGCTGGTTTGGATCTATCTGGTGATCGCCATTGTGGTGATCGCTGGAATGACCGTTTGGCTGGCTTCCGGGCAATAGGGGCGCATTCGTGAATCGGCGAATCGTCCTGTTAGGTCCGCCCGCGTCCGGCAAAGGAACGCAGGCGGAACTGATCGAGGACGCTCACGGCATTCCGTCCGCATCGACGGGCGCCATGATGCGCGAAGAGCGGGCTCGCGGCACCGATCTGGGTAAGGAAATGGAGGTCTGGACCCGGGAAGGTCGGCTTTTTCCGGACGAAGTCGCGCTGCGCATTCTGATCAACTGGCTGAACGAGGGGCATTGGGAAAAATTCGTGCTCGATGGGTTTCCGCGGACGATTGGACAGGCGCGGGAGTTCGACGCGGCCTTGAGCGAGCGGGACGCGAAGATCGATCTGGCGATCAATCTCACCCTCCCGGATGCGGTGATCGAGGACCGGATTCTCAACCGGGTTACCTGCGTGCGATGCGGCGCAACGTATGGAATGACGTTTCACAATTTGTCGCCGGGCGACGCGTGTGAGGATTGTGGTGCCAAGCTCGAGCGGCGTTCGGACGACACGCCTACGGCGCTTGCCCGCCGACTCGAGGAACATCGGCGGTTGACGGATCCGGTGATCGATTACTATCGCACGACTGGCGTTCTCACCGACATCGATGCCTCCGTCGATCGGGCTAGGGTCTCGGACGCAATCGTCGCCGCTTTGAACGGGGAGGTCGCCCGATGATCCCGCGGAAATCGACTTCGGAAATCGAGAAAATGCGCCGCTCCGGCGACTTGGCCGCCAGCATTTTGAATCGGGTCGCCGATAAAATCGTCCCCGGCATCACGACGAAGGAACTCGATGAGATGGCGGGCGAATGGATCGCCGAGGCTGGTGCCAAGAGCGCTTTCAAAAACTACCGGGGCACGTTTCCCGGCCAGCTTTGCATCTCCGTGAACGAGGAGGTGGTCCATGGCTACGGCGGGCCGCGCAAAATTGCCTACGGCGATATCGTGAAGCTCGACTGCGGTGTGATTTTCAACGGCTACATTGGCGACACCGCGTCGACGATTCCGGTCGGGATCATCGATCCGACGACCGAACGCCTGCTCCGGGTGACCGAGCAGATTCTCAACGATGCGATCCAATTGGCGCGGGGTGGGCGACGTTTGGGCGACATGTGTTCCTTCATCGAAGCCGAGACGATCCGCAACGGCTACACCGTGGTGCGCGAATTCGTCGGCCACGGGGTGGGTCGGAAGTTGCACGAGGACCCCCAGGTTCCCAATTACGGCAAGCGGGGCACGGGGCCGAAACTGAAGTCGGGAATGACGATTGCCGTCGAGCCAATGATCAACCTGGGGCGGAGCGAAGTCGACGTGCTCGACGACAAGTGGACGGTCGTCACCCGGGACGGATCGCCATCGGCCCACTTCGAGCACACGATTTTAATCACCGACGGAGCACCGGAAGTGTTGACATCCAACCGGAGATCGCTATTGAAGTAGCGAATACGGTCGTCGAGGTGTCCCTAGACGATGGTTCCGCGTCTCCGGACGTGGGCCGGAGGGACGCCCGACCAAGCTGCCGGAGCCAGGAGAGGATGCCCATCATCCGCATCCTCCCAGACCACTCGTCCGGGCCGCAGCGACGCCGCATGACAAGGCTCCGGCCACCGCAATTAATTTATTCATCCTGAAATCATGAAAGTCCGAGCCTCAGTCAAGCGCCTCTGCGAAAGTTGCAAGATCGTCAAGCGTGAGAACGTCGTCCGCGTCATCTGCAAAAACCCCCGCCACAAGCAGAAGCAGGGCTGATTCCATTTCGGATCGCGGAACGCGGATTTCGGATTGGCGCTGCCGCCCGACCACCCCGCCCAACCCGCAATCCGCTCGTCCAAATCCGCAATCCGCAATCCTCAATCAAAAATTCATATGCCTCGCCTACTCGGAGTCGACATCCCCGGAAACAAACGCATCGAAGCCTCCCTTCCCTACATTTACGGGATCGGACCCAAGACCGCCAAGAAGCTGCTCGAGCAGTCGGACATTGATCCGAACGTTCGCGCCAAGGACCTGACTCCCGAGCAGATCGGCACGCTCATTCACTCGATCAGCGAGAGCCGCGTCGTGATCGAAGGCGACCTTCGCCGTGAGATCCAGGGCAACCTCAAGCGTCTCCAAGCGATCAACTGCTACCGAGGCATCCGTCACCGCCGCGGCCTGCCAGTGCGCGGACAGCGCACCTCCACCAACGCCCGGAGCCGAAAGGGGCCACGCCGCACCGTCGGTATCCAGCGCAACCCGAACGCGAAGACGGGCAAAGTTTAATCCTTAGATTTCGAAGAATACGACCATGGCCGACGAAGAGAACACACCGAACGAAGAGACGCCCGAGACCGAGGTGAAGGCGGAAACCGCCGCACCCGAGGAGACTCCCGCTGCTGCCAAGGAAGAGACTGCTGAACCAGCAGCCGAAGCGCCAAAGGAGGAGCCAAAGGCCGAAGAACCCGTTGCCGAAACGAAGGACGAAGAAGTGAAGGCGGAAGAGACGGCCGCGGAAGAGCCGAAAGCCAAAAAGGCGGCTGCCAAAGCCCCAAAGGCTGAGGCCGAAACTGCTGAAGTTCCGAAGGCTGAAGAAGCTGCCGCTGATGAGCCGAAGGCTGACGCGGTCGCCGAGGCTCCGAAGGCAGAAGGTGCTGCCGACGCGCCGAAAGCCGATGAGGCCGCCGCTCCGAAGGTCAAGGGCGCGAAGAAATCCAAGAAGAAGGAAGCCGAGGCTCCCACTTCCGCCCAGCCGTCCGCGGTCAGCATATCGCTCGACGACAACATCGAGCCAATCAAGGTCGTCAAAGCCAAGGGCAGTAAGAACGTCAGCGTCGGCATCGCCCACGTCCAGGCCAGTTTCAACAACACGATCGTGACCATCACCGACCTGACCGGAGCGGTCCTCGGCTGGTCGACCGCCGGTAAGTGTGGGTTCAAGGGCTCTCGAAAAAGCACCGCTTACGCGGCGCAGATGGTGGCGCAGGATGCCTGCCGCCAGGCCATGGGCCACGGCGTCAAGGAAGTTGAAGTGCGCGTCAAGGGGCCGGGCTCCGGCCGTGAATCCTCCGTTCGCGCCATGCAGGCCATCGGCCTCGACATCAGCACGATCAAAGACGTGACCCCGGTGCCCCACAACGGTTGCCGCCCACCCAAACAACGCCGGGTCTAATCCAATCCGCAATCCGCAATCCCAAATCCGCAATTTAAATGGCTCGTTACACAGGACCCAAAACCAAAGTCAGTCGCCGCTTCAACGTCATGTTGGGCGGTTCGGCGAAGGCTTTTGAACGCAAGAACTACCGCCCCGGCATGCACGGACCGAAAGGGTCGCGCCGGAAGGTGTCCGACTACGCTTTGGCGTTGGCGGAGAAGCAGAAACTTCGTTTCCAATACGGTGTGCTCGAGAAGCAGTTTCGCCGTTATTTCCACATTGCGCTGAACAAGCGTGGTGTGACCGGTGAAACTCTGCTTCAGCTCCTGGAGACCCGCGTCGACAACGTTGTGTTCCGCATGGGCTTCGCGAAGACCCGCGCCGCGGCTCGTCAGATGGTGTCCCACGGACACGTTCAGATTAACGGACGCAAGCTTGACGTCTCATCGGCGAATTTGAAGCCGGGCGACAAGGTTCTCATCAAGGACGTCCAGGGATCTCGTCGCCTCGCGCAGCGCAGCATGGATCAGACGGCCGTCGTGCCAGTCCCCGATTGGGTGATGGTCGATAAAGACAACTTTTCGGGAGAGGTCGTGCGCATCCCGACCCGCGACGAGATCAATCCGATTGCAAACGAGCAGTTGGTCGTCGAGCTCTACTCGCGTTAGTTCCTCCGCACATTCACGCGAGGGAGGTCTTTACGACTCCAGCGCGACGAAGAGGCGCTCACCGGTTGTATTGGTGGGCGCCTTTTTTGTGGGGTTTAGGGACGCGGAAGACGCCCCTCGACGCCTTCGGACCTGCGGGCAATGATTCTCCGAGGATGTCCTGGGCAGGTGGAAGTCTCGCGCTACCCTTCATTTAGAGCATTTTCAAAGTAACTGGCGACCTAGGCAAGGGACGACGAAACGGGGCGAGGACGTCTTGTCCTCGAGTTTGGATCAGGAGGGCGGGACGCCCTCCCCCCGCTTGCCGGATCGAATCGTCCAATCAATTTGAAAGTGCTCTAGGATTGCCCCGAGCGGGGTGAATAGATCCGCCGATTCTTTGGGAGGGCTTTCAGGCGTGGTATCGAAGCCCTGCTTCGTTTCTGATCCCTGGTGGGCGAAGATCTCGCCTGGGCGATTAGACGTCTAGTCGGAGTCCCGCTGGACGGCGACTTTCGATGGCTGGCGGCGGCGGTTTTTGATGAGGCCGACTGCGCCGAGGGTGAGAACGATGAGCGCTGCCGCGGGTGCCAGGTGAAAGGCGATGTGCGTGGCTCCGACCGCTTCCGCGTGACCGCCGTGGGCGTGGGCGAAGACCGGAAGGGCGAGGAGGACGAGGGTGGAAAGGATTGGCGTTTTCATCGGCTGGCGTCTTGCAAGCGTGACGGCAAAGCGCTGTTTTCGCAACCGGAATTGCTTTCCGACGAGTTGAGTTCCGGCTCCGTGGTTGGCCGGGAGGTGGGTGGTGAGCGTCACGGGCGGAGGCTGGTGTTCGGAGTTGGTGTTGGTGGACGGCTCGGAGCATCACGGGTGACGGACGGCCAACGACTGCGGTGGCGCGGACGAATCGCGGGAAGATCCGACGGATTCGTGAGCTTTCGGAAAAGTGGCGGATTCCGACGAACCTTACGCGAATTGCCGAAGAGAAGTTGCCCGACAGCACGGCGGATCGGCAGGGTGTGCGGTTGATCGTGTGAGGCGGGCGGGGTTCCTGGGTCGGGCGTTCCGGGAGATGGTGACGGAGGGCGCGACCCTCCCAACCCTCTACAGGAAGGGCGCTGCGCGCTGGGTGTTGGCGTAGGTGCCGGGGGGGAGGATGGCTGGGGTGTCGGCTTTGTTGGTGAGGATGACCTGGCCGGTGATGACGACGTTGGGGCCGAAGATGATGGGGCCTTTGACCGTGAGGGAGTCGCAGTTGACGAGGGATGGGGGGCCGTCGGGTGTGGCGGCGTCGAGCTGGTCGACGAGTTTGTAGTGGCCGTCGAGTTCGATGCGGGGCGGGATGCCGTCGCGGGATGGGGCGAGCTGGGTGCGGCCGTCGTGGGCGATTTCGTAGGCGTCGGAGCGGAGGGTGAGGAGGTCGCCGGTCGTTTTGACGGGGGCGAAGCGGGAGCGGGGGACGGCGATGGCTCCGGCGTCGGGGAAGCACTCGATGGCGGCTCCCATGGCGGTCTCGAGCTGGACGACGGGGGTGGATTTCTTGTCGCGGGGGTCGACGGTTTTTTGGTTTCGGATGACGGGAAGGGGGAGAAAGCCGCCGGCTTCGTGGATGGCGTCGCGGAGGCGGTCGAGGCGGAGCCAGAGGTTGTTGGTGTTGAAGTAGCGGTGGCGGTCGATGTCCTGGAACGATTCGAGATCGGTGTCGGGGCACTGGGCGGATTCGCGGAGGATGAGGTGGCCGTCGCGGAGGGCGAGGTGGCCACCTTTGCGGTCGGAGTGGGTGCGGGCGGTGACTTCCATGGCGAAGGGTTTGCCGGATTCGGCGAACCAAGCGAGGAGGGCGGGGTCGAGGGTGGCACCGAGGTTGTCGGAGTTCGATACGAAGAGGTAGGTGATGCCGCTGGCGAGGAGTTCGTCGATGGCTCCGGAGCCGGCGAGGACGGCGTAGAGGTCGCCGTGGCCGGGGGGGCACCATTCGAGCTCGGGGGCGGCCGGGTGCGTGGCGGGCTCGAGGGTGGCGGCGTCGATCTTGGGGACTTTGTTCTGGAGGAGTTCGAGGTCGGCGGGGTCGCCGAGGGCGGGATAATTTGCCAGGGCGGCGCGGGTGTCGGCGCTGGTGCTGAAGCTGTTCATCAGCAGGAATCGGACGTTGGAAGTGGACTCGCGCCAGCTGAGGATCTGGCGGACGATGAGGTCGAGAAAGGTGTCGTCGCCACGGACGGGGAGGAGGGATTTGGCGCGTTCGAGGCCCATGCTGGTGCCGAGGCCGCCGTTGAGTTTAAGGACGGCGGTCTGCGAGAGGAGGGTGGCGGAGTCGGCGGTGGCGAAGGAGTCCCGGATTTCGTCGAGGCTGGGGAGGGATTCGACGGGGGTGATGTCGGTCTCGGGGATGAGGGCGTTCTCGTTACGGGCGAAGCGTTCGTAGCCGTTTTCGAAGGCCCGGATGGCGGATTCGCTGACGCCGGCGGTTTCCATTTTCTCGCGGAACAGGTGGGTGCTCATGGGCGGGAGGTTGGGAATTCCGACTTGGAAAGTCGAGATTGGAGGTGGGCGAGATTGAGCGGATAGATACACTGCGATCGAGGGTCTAGGGGATTCCCCGAGATTTTCGGATAGGCTTGGAATTCGAGAATCGCTTCGGTAGGGGAGGAGGTAATGAACCGTCAAATTAGTCGCAAATTCTCGGGGCGCATTTTACCAAGCCTGATGGCGGCTTGTTTGCCAATGAGCGCGATGGCGGAAATGCCAATGGCGAAGAATCCTCCGCGGCTGGACGTGAGCGTGATTCGCGAGCGCTCGACGAAGGTGGAGGGTGGGGATTGGGACGACCGGTCCGAGCGCGTGAAGATGGGTATCAAGGTCACGAACAAAGAGCTCAACGCGAGTGTCGAGGGGTTGACGGCATATTTCTGGGTGGTGGCCCGGTCCGCGGTGGATCGCAAGTGCTACAAGATCGTGCAGCGCGAAGAGTTTCCCATTGCACTCTCGAACGCGCGTGACGGGCGGGTGCTGGAGCACGAGACCAAGGAGATCGAACTACGTTACGATCGGACTGACGCGGTGTTTGGCGAAAGCTACCATGGCTGGCTCCTGGTCATTACGAACGACAATGGCGAGATCGTGTGGGTGAAAAGCACGGTTCCGGCTTTCGAGAAAGCCGTCGACACGGCAATGAACCTGAAGACGGGTGCCTGGGTGGACTCTTACCTCGCTCCGGCCAAGGATCCGGCCAGCTCCTAGCCCGGAGGGCGAGACGAGCGGGAGCGAGCGAGTCAACTGGACGCCCGTGAAATAGAAATGCTTTTGAACAGAAGGTCGCGAAGGTCGCAAAGAATACAGGAAGAAGAATTCCAGGATTCTTTCATCCCTTTGCGATCTTTGCGTGCTTCTGTTCAAATTCCTAAAGCTCGATGACTTCGGCGGATCGTGGAGTTCGGGGCGCTCAAGAGTGTCTTTGCTCAGGCCCAACAGCGTCTTGCCGGTTGCGGTCCGCCCGCCTCAGTCCAGGTCCGCAGCCCCAACTCATCGCTGCTTGATTGCCTCAAACCTGCTCTGCACTCGGTCTGCCAAATCGTGCCTGCCGCGGCGCAAAATCCACCCCTTTCCCGTCCAATCCCCCGGAATCGATCCTATCTCGACTCCCCGCCGCCGTTGAATACTTGGCGACCCACCAATCTCACCGCTTTTTCCTTCAGATTTGCTTTCGGGCCACTACCGGTGACTTTTCCGGGCAAGGGCCGCTGAGGCCGCTTCGCGGTGCACTTGCGTGCAGTTGTGACGGGTCCGGCAGCTGCCGGACCCGTCACGACAGGCTGGAGCCGGAGCGAAGCGGAGACCGCCGAAGGCAACCCTGTGCTCCCCCGATGCAGCCCTGCGGGCCTGTCGGCCAGAGTTGGAGGCCGATTGGTGGGGCAGCCGTTTTCTTTTGGATGAGGACTTTGAAGGCGGTGCCGGCTCCGGTGTGGTCGGCCAGGGCGGCGTCGTGGGGGGTGGCGGGCTTTTTGGAGCCGTGGGTGGCGAGGAAGGTTGTCTGATCGGTGAGGGCGACGGTTTCGAGTCCGAGATGGTGGCCCCAGGTCTCGAGGTCGGTGAAGTTGACGTCGCCGGTGATGTCCTGTTTGCCGAAGCGGTGGTAGATGCTCAGGCCTTCGGCTCGCTGGTGGTGGTAGTAGCCTCGGAGGGTGCCGTGGGGGCGGCGGTGATAGAGGCGGTCGGCGGTGTCGCCGTAGTCGATGGTGAGGACCTGGCCGGCGCGGAGGGCGGGGACCCAGGTGGCGAGCCACTCGGCGGCGGTGACGTGGACTTCGACGCGTTGGCCTTCGGGGTGGGGTTGGTCGAAGATGGAGGTGGCGGGGATGGGGCGGTCGGGGAGGAGGATTTCCGCGATCCGGCCTTCGTGGATCTGGACGGCGACTTCGTGCCAGTGGCCGGCGCGGAACTCGTAGACTCGGGGTGGGAAGGCGTCGATGAGTTCGTTGGAGGCGATGGTGGCGTGGCCTCCGCACGCGGTGAGGGCGGCGGTCATGGAGGCATGCCAGCGGACGTTGCGGTGGCGGCGGAGGCGGTGCTGCTGCTCGGCGCGGAGGACGGGGGAGCTCTCGACGAGGTGGTAGGTGAGGGCGCGGCGGGTCCAGAAACCGAGGTGCTTGCGGATGGCGGCGGCGAGTTCGCCGGTGCCGGGTCCGGCTTCGATGACGTGCCAGGGGGCTTTGTCGGCGGGACGGTTGATGGCGAGCCAGCGGGCGAGGGCTCGGGCGAGGGCGTCACCGAGGGTGACGGTGGTCGAGAAATCGCCGCGGCGGCCGACGGTGCGGATGTTTTGCGAGTAGTAGCCGAAGGTGGGGTGGTAGAGGGCCTCACGGACGTAGGTTTCGACCGGGATCGCACCGCCGTGTGCGGTTTGGAGTTCGGCCAAGTGGGCGAGCAGATTGGAGCGGTCGGGTTTCAGCGGTTTTGGACGAGGTCGGTGGCGGCGACGGCGGCGGTGATGGCGTTGTCGAGGAGGTCGCGGCCGAAGGTGGCGAGGGTGAGGTTCGGGGAGGCGACGACGAGGAAGACGGCGAGGATGGCGAGGTTGAGGGTGTAGATGATCGTGAGCGAGAAGAAGGTGCCGCCGTAGTGGAGGTCGCTTTGGCCTTTGGGGATCATCCAGAGGGTGAAACTGAGGTGGAAGCCCCAGGTCGCGCCGATGAGCATGAAGAGGACGGGGCGGAAGGGGGTGAGGTCGAAGGCGAGGCCGAGGGCGCCGTAGATGGCGATGACGAGGAGGCTGTAGATGGGGAAGAAGTAGGGGGCGAGGGCGATCCAGGTGTTGATGCGGTCGGAGAGGATGTGGCCGCCGCGTTCGGTCACCTGGAAGGCGCTGACGCGGCCGCCCATGCACCAGACCCAGATGGCGTGGGTGAGTTCGTGGCCGAAGACGTAGACGAGGGTGGGGCGGGGGAGCGCGACGAAGGTGACGATCCAGAGGACGAGTCCGAGGCTGAAGAACCAGAATTCCTCGGTGGCCCAGAAGGCCTCGTGGACCGTGGCGCGGGCGAAGGCCGTGAAGAAGGTCTGGGTGAGAATGAGGGCCGGGGGGAGCAGGAAGAGGCCGACGAGGAACTTGACCCAGCGGGTGGGGACGGTGTCGGGGAGAGTGGGCGCGAGGCTGGTGCGGAGTTTGGTCCGGCGGGTCGACCGCTTGGCGGCGGGCTTTCGACTGGCTCGGGGCTTGGTGGGCACCCTGGATTTTTAGAGGAGGGGGGGTGCGGGATGCGATGCGGAAATGCTTTTAACCACGGATGGACACGGATGAACGCGGATGGGGGATACGATTCATGGATAAACATCCGTGTTTATCCGTGTCCTTCCGTGGTTCGCATCTCAGGGGGATTTCGGAATTGGTTCGAACCGCGGGGCGGTTCGTAATATGCAGTCTAACGAAGTATGAAGATTTTCGACGCAGTGTTTTCTTTCTCCCTGGCTTTTGCCGGGTTCGGTCTTCCGTTTGCCGCGGCTCAATTCGAGGTCGCGACTTACGATGGGAAGCGGGGCTTGTTGGTGGATGATTCGGCTTCGGCGGACGGGGAGTTTGGCGTTGTGATGACGGGGGATGACGAAAATCTCATCGTGAATCTGCGCACCCAGAAGCCGGTGCTGACTCTCACGGCGGAGGACGACCGGCTGTTTCCGTATCTGGCGGAGTCGGACGACGAGTCGCTGCTCGTGAAGTGGAGCCCAGACATGGAGGGGTATTATTTCGGGCTGCTGCTCTACGGAACGGAGTCGGAGACGGTAAAGGCGTATCTGATCGATGCGGCGCAGGAGTCGGCGACGCAGCACGACATTCTCCCGAAGCTGGACGCCGCGGCCGTGGCCGCCGAGCGGGCCAGGGGAGTGGACGTGGATTCCGACACCGTGTTTCGCTACACGCCCAAATGGATCGAGCACCATGAGCCGCAGCCGCGACCCTCGGTGCCGATCGAGTTCCGGGTCAAATACGCCGCGGCGGATCGGTCGGAGATGACGGGCGAAATGCTCGTTCGTGCCACCCGGACGGGCGATGACCCGGAGGTGAACGTGTTTGCGGTCGAAGTCGAGCCGAGCATGGGCGACGACCCCGAGCCGGAGGAGGAGCCAACGGTTGAAGCGGGGTCGACGGCGGAGGAATTCGTGGCGTTGCGGGACGCGATCGACGTGGAGGTGGAGGGCGAGGACGTTCGCAAGGTGAAGGTCCACGCGGATAGCGACCGTCCGGGGCGGCGGTTGAGTTATCTGGGATACGTCAAAGCTTACGTGCTGGAGCAGCTCGTCTACAGCGACCGGGAGGACGACGAGAACAAGAGCTACGTCATTTACTATTGGCGGGAGGGATTGCTGGTGTCGGCCTACGAAGTCCGAATGGGCCGCGACACGGAGATGAGCGAGGTCGGGCGGACGAACGAGATCTATAATTTCGAGGACCAGAAGTTGGTCGGCTGGATTCGGGACGGGGCCGAGGTGCCGCCGGACGAGCCGGGTTTTGCGGAAGTGGGCGAACGGGTGCTGGATGATTCGATCGCACGGGCGGGCCCGATTTATCTGGAAATCGGGGCGGACTGAGCAGCGCAAGCAGATTGCAAGGGGTAAAATTGTTGCCCGCCAACCGGGTTTCCCCTTGGGTGGGGCGATGCAACCGGTCCCGAGGATTTTTGTCAGCGCCACGAGTCGGGATCTGCGGACGGCGCGGGGGTTGGTGAGCGAGGGGCTGCGGCGGATGGAGTGCCTGCCGATCGTGCAGGACGATTTTCCGCCGGATTACAAGAGCGTTCGCGAGATGCTGCGGACGAAGCTGGAGACGTGCAATGCGGTGGTGCACCTGGCGGGATTCTACTACGGGGCGGAGCCGCAGCCGGTGCTGGACGGGCCGGAGCGGCGGAGTTTCACGCAGATGGAGTATGAGATCGCGGTGGAGCTGGGGTTGCCGTGTTACGTGTTTTTGTGTGGGGAGAGATTTCCGTTCGACGAGCACGCTCCGGAGCCGGAGGACAAGCGGGAGCTGCAGGTGGCGCACCGGGGGCGGCTGCTCGAGCGGGACGAGCTGTATTACGAATTCGATTCGCGGGAGGACCTCAACTCGCGGACGCGGGAGCTGCAGCTCAGCGTGGAGTCGTTGCGGGACGAACTGGCGAAGGAGCGGGCGCGGCGGCGGCTGACGCTGGTCGTGGCGGCGGCGGCGTTGCTGGTCGCGGTGGCGGGTGGGGTTTTTCTTTACGCCAAATCGCAGTCGCAGGAGGCGGTGATCGCGGAGGCGGCGAGCAAGCTGGACGCGCAGGGTGCGTTGATCGCGCAGTTGCTGGCGGAGCAGGAACGGCTGCGGCTGTCGATCACGGGAGGCGAGGCCGATGTCGTGGCGCTGGCCGAGGCGAACGTCGCGGAGGCGAGGGGTCAGACGGTGGCCGAGGTGCGCGACGCGGTGGCGGCGGAGATCGAGGCGGCGGCGCAAGCATTGGCGGCGGCGCGGGAATCGGGTGACCGCGCGGGAGAATTGTCGGCGTTGCTCCGGGTGGCGGCGGCGGAGCAGGCAATGGGCCGAACGACGGAGGAGGTCGCGGCTTACGTCGACTATCTGGCGCTCGTGGATCGCGAGAGCGAGCCGGTGGCCTGGGCCGAAGTGACGGCGCTGACGAGCGCGGCGGAGAAGCGGCGGCGACCTTTGGCCGAGGCACCCGAAGCGTTGTTCGAGGCGGTGGAGTGGGCGACGGGCGAGCCGCGGTTGGGCGCGGAGCATCCCGCGACGCTGGAGTTGATGACGGTCCTGGCCGGGATGGTGCCGCCGGACGAGGCGGTTGGTCTGCGGGAGCGCGTCGCGGCGGCGCGGGAGAAGACATTTGGTGCCGACGATCTGCGGGCGGTGCAGGCCAGGCTGAGTCTGGCGCAGAGTCTGGTGGAGGCGGAGAGCTTCGAGGAGGCGGACGCTTTGCTCGAGAATGTGATCGCGGCCTGGGAGCGGACGGAGGGGCCGGGAGGCGCGCTCACTCTGCAGGCTCGGGGCAGCCAGGCCGTCTCGCTGCAGAAGCAGGGTGTGTCGGCCGAAGCCGCGGAAATGCTGCGGGACATCATTCGTTTGGCGGACGAGGAGTTCGGCGTGGGCAACCGGACGTCGGATGGTTTTTACCTGCGGCTCGCTTTACTCCACGACGAGGCGGGTGACGCGGAGGCGGAGATCGCGACTTATCGGGAGGCGTTGAGCGCGGTCGAGCGGGGATCGCGACCGGAGAGCGAGCGGGCGGTTTATTTGTCCGGAATGCTCGCGAACGCGCTGGTCGGGAACGATGAATACGAGGCGGCTGAGCCCCTGGCGCGTCGGGTGGTCGCGGCCCGGATCCGCGAAATCGGGGTGGGTCAGGCGGCCACGATCAGTGCGATGAAGACGCTCACGTGGGCGCTCGAGGGGCAGGGGAAGATCGATGAATTCGCGGTCGTCATGCGGGAAATGATCGCCGCGCGCACCGAGGCGTTTGGTCCGGACGACCCGCGGATTGCGGACGAGAATCTCCTCCTTGGCGTCAAGCTCCTGGGTGCGGAGCAGTTGGACGCGGCCAACGAGGCACTGGAGGCGAGCTATGATCTGCGGGTGCGATTGCTGGGAGAGAATCACGCCGACATGGCGCAGTCGGCGGATTTTCGGACCGCGACCGCGTTCAAGGCCGACGATTGGCCGGCGGTCGAGCTCTGGTCGCGAAGGGCGCTCGTCGCCTATGAAACCAACGACGAACTCGATCCCTCGCGTCACGTCGAAGCGCTCTTCACGTTGGCGTTGGCCTTGGAGGAACTCGGCGAAAACGGGGAAGCGCTCGAGCTGGCCCGGCGGGTCGTGGCGATGTCGGCTGACCTGCCCGCGGACGACCGAAATTATCTCGAATCGGCCGACGACATGATGAATCGGCTCGAGCCGTCCCCGTCCCGATGAACCGCGAAATGACGAAAACACCAAAAACCAGCCCGCCGCTCCGAAATTTTCTGACCGTTCTCGGTTTTTGCACTTTGGTTCCGTGGCTCGGGGCGCGGGAAATCGCGTTCGACCAGGGATCGGGGCGGATCATCGAGGGCACGACTTCGCCGGATGGCGAGTTTGCCGTCGTGGTGACGGCGGATCTCGAAAAGAACGTGGTCGTATTCCTCCCGGAGAAGCGGCAAGTGCTCGACATCTCGGGCGCTGGGATCGACGAGCGGTCTTTCCCGTATTTTCCCGACCTCAACCACGCTTCGCTGCGGGTCCAGTGGGGGCCGGATCAGGAGGGGAGTCGCCTGGCGCTGCTGTTTTACGAGACGAAGTGGGAGTCGGCGGGTGTCGTGCTGGTCGAGGTCGACGGAGGATTTGGCAGCCAGGCTTCCATCGGGCCGATGCTGCAAAAAGCGGCGATCGCGGCGGCGGGCGATGAGCTTCTCTACAGCTTCTCGCCGGGTGGACTCGATCTGCCGAAAGGCGATCTCGTCCTCGCGGACCCGGTCGACGTGAAGATCGATTACCTCGGGCAGAGTCCGGGCGACATTCGCTTCGGAGACGACGGTGACGAAGACACGTCCCGGGAGGGGATTTTCGCAGTGAGTCTGGCGCGCGGACCCGACGGACCCGTGGTGAAATCGATCGACGGAGTGGAGCAGACTCCCGTCGCTTCGGAAGGCGTGGCCCGGATGTCGACCGCGGGGGACTTTCGGGAATTTCGAACGCGGATGGACGAAAAGATCGATGCCGACGTGGAGTCGGGGGCCGTGGAAAAGGTGAAACTCCACTGGGACGCCGAGTCGGGTCGCCGGATCAGCTACCTGGGGTATCTCGACACGGAGAACGAATTCCTGAGGCAGCTCGTGTGGGTCAACAGCGCGGACGACGACAACGAAACCTACGTCATCTACTACTGGAAGGATGGTCTGGTTGCCTCGGCCTTCGAGGTGAAGAAGGGGAGCGACGCGGAGGCCGACAGCGGTGGGCGGACGACGACGATCTACAATTTCGAATACGACCGGCTGGTCGGTGTGGAGAAGAACGGGGAGGAAATCGAACTCGACGAATCAGTCGCCGCCGAGACCGCGCACACTATTCAGATGGAGGCGCAGGACAGCGCGATGGACATCTACAACAAGATCGACGGCTACGACGAACAGGCGGAATCGACCCAATAAAGATATGAAAAATTTGATCATCCGCATTTTGCTGGCCGCGGCTTCCGTGAGTTGGGCCGGACCGGAGTTTGGACCCTCGACGGGCGTGGAGTTTTTCAACGGGGACAAGTCGGTTGTGCTCAAAGGCGGGGAGATTCGGAATTCGAGCCGGGAGAACGCGACCGGATCGTTGAAGCTGCAGCTTTGGGCGACGGATTCGCGCTACTCGGGTGGGAGCATTCGCGGGACGCTGCTGGCGAGTTCCGGTCAACTCGACGGGCTTGGGCCGGGGCAGTATTACGAGGACGTGATCCGGACCGAGGAGGTGAACCGGCCCGGGACGCGGCGAAGCTATTACATCACGCTGTGCCTCACGGAGTATCGCTCGGGCGGATACGTGATCGTGGATCACCGGACGATGGGTTCGCGGCGGGAGTTGGGTCCGCCGCTTCCCCTATTCACGATGCGTGGGCCGTGGAGTTGGCGGTGGAGCGAAGAAGGCGGAACGGTGGAGATGTCGGTGGCGAAGATCTCCCACACGAGGTCGGGCCACACCGGGGACCTCGAGCTTTCGGTGTGGTTGACGGAGCAACCCTACAATGGCCAGGGCCTGCGGGGACACGAGCTGGGTTCGGTGCGCAAGGGGCAATTAAAGAAGGGGTTCGTCTTCAACGACGTGCGGAATACCGCGACGCTGGTGCGACCCCCGCCCGGGACGTATTACGTGACGCTGGCGCTGTCGGAGTCGGATGGGGAGCGGTTCAGCGTGGTCGCTTATTTGAACGCGGATGAGATGGCGACGTTTCGGTAGCGGGCAGCGGCTGAGCTGACGAAGGTGGAACTCGCGCTCCGCGCGGGTTGGCGGGCGGTGCCGATTGGAAGCTCGGCTCCTGGGCTTGCAGGCGGAGTCGCTCGCCAGCGTGCACGGAGTGCCCGCTCCACCTCGTTGGTCAGCGGGCTGGTTCGGCTCTTTGTTCGTCGGGTTTGCCGATGAGGCGGCGGCCCAGGAAGGTGTCGCCGATGCGGGGAATGAGGGCGTTGAGGCGGGTGAGGAGTTCGTCGGCGCGGGCGATGGCGCGGGTGATTTCCTCGCGGGGTTGGGCGCGGTCGCTGGCCGAGTTTCCGACGAGGTCGGAAATCTTGTCGTCGATGCCGGCGACGCTTCGGTCGAGGGTCCGGAGGACGGTGGTGGCCTCGGCGGTGAGCGTGTCGACGTTGGCGCGGATGCCTTGGAGGCTGGCCATGAGGCTGGCTTCGTCGGTGGCGTCGAGTTCTTGTTCCAGAGTTGCGGCGGCGGTCTTGAGGGTGTTGGTGGCGCGCTCGAGGTTGTGGACGATGACGCCGATGCGCATGGGGTCGGCGTCGGCGGGCCAGTCGGCGGGAAGGAGGGTGGGATCGATCGGATGGGTGAAGGCGGTGGTGATTTTGGTGACTTCGGCGAGGACGCGCGTGATCTGCTGGCCGGTCTCTTCGGGTGCGGTGAGGGCGAGTTGCTGCGGGGCTTCGTCGGCGGTGTCGGTGCGCTCGCCAGCGTAGGTGAGAATGATGGTGGTGCCGGTGATGCCGGAGAGGGCTCCGGCCTTGGTGGCGGCTTCGGGCGCGAAGGCCCACTCGGAGAAGCGGGGGTCGATGGTCCCGTCGAGGCGGATCTCGAGGCGGCCGTCGTCGGTGGTGACGGGCTCGACGGCGAGGATCTCGCCGACGCGGATGCCCTGGCAGATGAGCGGGCTGCCGTCGGCGACGCCGTAGGCGTTGTCGGCGGTGAAGGTGAGCGGGCGTCCGAGATCGACCTGATCGGGGGTGCGGTTGATTTCCTTCCAGGTGAGCCAGCCGATGGCTCCGGCGACGATGGTCCAGATGGCGGTGGCTTCGAGGAATTTGGGGAAGACTTCCCTCCAGAATCGGCGTTGGTCGGACATGAGGTTGTTAGGAGTTGAGAGTTGGTAGTTGGGAGTTTCGGATTTGCGCGCGGCGTTGTTGGGATTCGACCCTCAACTAGTGACTCTCAACTTCGTCGCTGAGCGGAACCGCTCCCGAGCGGCTGATTCCGAAAGTCTCGCCCCGGCGCTCGAGGTGGAGGTGGCGGGGGGCGAGGGCGGCGGCGAGGCGGCGGTCTTCGGTGAAGGTGACGAGGGTCTCGACGACCCGCTCGGCGAGGAGGGCGCGGAGGAGGGAGATGACGCGTTCGCGGCCGTCTTCGGAGAGGCCGGCGGTGGGTTCGTCGACGAGGAGGAGGCGGCTGTCGCCGGCGATGGCGCGGGCGAGCGCGACGCGGCGGGCTTCGCCGGCGCTGAGTTCCGACGGGTAGGCGGCGGCAAGGTGGGCGCAGTCGAGGAGGGCGAGGAGGGTGGCGGTGTCGGCCTCGTTGGCGGCGGGTCGGAGCCGGGCGCGGACGAGTCCGGGGAGGGCGACGTTCTCGCGGACGGTGAGGTCGCGGAGGAGGCCATTTTCCTGGAAGAGGACGCCGACTTCGGCGAGCGCGCGGCGGCGGGTGGAGGGGCGGTGGGCGGCGACGCCGAAGATGAGGGATTCGCCGTCGCTGTCGAACTGGCCGAGGATCGCGGCGAGGAACCGGCTTTTCCCGGAGCCGTTGCCACCGAGGACGGCGAAGCTTTCTCCGGAATCGACGGTGAGGTCGATGGCGGGGGCGGCGGGGTGGAGAACGATGCCGCGGAGGGCGAGGGCGGGATCGGTCACGAGGTGGCCATCCGGAAAAGGAGGTTGAGGACGGTGACGCCGAGCGAGGCGACGGCGACGGCTTTCGTGGTGAGTCGGCCAACGATGTCGCGGGAGCCGGGTGCGATCGGGGCGAAGGCGTGGGACCCGGCGATGATCGCGAGAACGAAGGCGATGGCGGCGGCTTTGATGACGGTCACGAGGTAGAGGGTGGGTGTGACGCTGGCCATGAATTCGCGCCAGAATTCTGCGATGCCGATGGGGAGGAATATCGAGGTCCCGAGGTAGCATCCGAGCGCGCCGAAGCCGACGCCGAGGATGGCGAGGACGGGGGCGAGGAGGACGAGGGCGAGCGCGCGGGGGGCGAAAAGCTGGCGGGCGACGTCGACGCCGAGGGTGTCGAGGATGTCGATCTCCTGGGAAAGGCGCATGCCGGTGAGGTCGGCGGCGATGGCGACGACGCCGCGGACGCAGAAGAGATTCGCGACGGCGAAGGGGACGAGGAAGGAGACGAAGAATCCGCCGAAGTGCGGCATGATCCATTCGCGAAAGAGGTCTGGGTTGCCGAGGTAGGAGGCGGGAAAATACGCGGCCAGCATGCCGTAGAGGAAGGCCATGAGGAGCGTGGGGACGAAGCCTCGCTTCACCATCCAGCGGAAGTGACGGAGGACTTCGTTCTCGGCGAGTGACGGTCGGGCGGTGAGGAGCCGGGCGGCGGAGGCGACGCCTCGGTAAACGATGCTGGCGGCGAGGTCGTGGATCCAGTATCGAGGTGTGTAGTAGCCGCCCGCCATGTGATCAGCGCGGAAAATGCCGCGCCCAAAACAAATGACAGGATCGATACGGGGGGACAACCGGGAAACGCCGGGCGGGAGTAGACTGGCGGCGGCGAGGGAGCGGGTGGCTGAGTTCGAACGATGGCTGGGTGCCGAGGGCCGGGGGGCAAGCACGGGCGAATTGACGGCCCGGTGGCAGGGGCGGGTGGCGCCATTTTGGGGTTTGTTTCCGGGGATTTACGAGGGCCTGGCGGCGTTGCTGCTGAAGCGGGGTGAGAATTTTCTGGCGGCGGAGGTTGCGGCGGAAGCGATGGCCGTTTTTCCGGGAAGGGGATTGCCGGCCTACCAGCGGGCGCTGGCGCTGGCGCGGACGGGGGGGCGGGAACGGGCTCGGGTGATTTTGGAGAAAAATTGGGAACCGATCTCGGGGTTGAGTGACGCGCGACCGCTGGTGGGGCGTTTGTTCAAGGACGCGTGGAAGGCTCGGGGTGAGCGGGCGGATCTCGAGCGGTCGCGGGACGAATACGCGGCGGCGGCGGGCGAGGAGCGGGACGACGTGTATTATCCGGCGGTGAACGCGGCGACGTTGTCGGCGCTGCTCGACGACGACGAGGCGGCGGGGCGGATGGCGGCGTTGGTGCGGGAGGATTTGGAGCGGCGGGGCGGGGCGTCGAATTATTGGGAGCGGGTGTCGCTGGCGGAGGCGCGGTTGGCTTCGGGGGATCTGGACGGAGCGCGGGCGATGTATGCCGAGGCGGTGCGGGAGGGGGTCGATCGGGATCAAATTCTCACGTCGCGCGAGCAGGCGGTGTTGTTGTTGGAGAAATTGGGGATGCCCGCGAAGGCGCTCGACGACGTGCTGGGGCGGCCGGTGGTGCTGGTGGTCACGGGGCACCGGGTGGACGCGGCGGGACGGGAGCGACCGAGATTCCCGGCGGGGCGCGAGGCGTCGGTGCGGGCGCGGATGGCGAGTGTGATCGAGCGGGTGGGGCCGTGGATCGGCGTCGCGGGCGCGGCTTCCGGTGGGGATCTCATCGGTTTGGAGGTGCTGCGCGAGCGGGGCGTGGACGCCGCGGTGGTGCTGCCGCTGGAGCGGGAGAGTTACGCCGCGGTGAGTGTCGGCGAGGCTTGGCGGACTCGATTCGAGGAAGCTTGCGCCGGGGCGGTGACGGTCTGGGTGACGCCGCAGGGTGGGGATCCGGAGGACGGGACGCTGTGGGGATTTGGGAACGAGATGATTCTGGGGACGGCGGCGCGACGGGCGCGGGAGTGGGGTGGGGATCTCGTTGTGCTGGCCGTCTGGGACGGGGCGCTTGGCGATGGAGCGGGCGGAACGGCGGATCTGGTCGCCCGGTCGACGAGTCTTGGCGTGCCCGTTTGGGTGGTGGATCCGCTGACCGACGAGCCAGCGCGATTGGCGGATGGATTCGAGTGGGTCGGGGTCGAGGGATCGGCCCGGTTCTGCGTTCATGCCTCGGGCGTCGAGCCGGTGGCGGGTTTGGACGCGGCACTGAAAGGTGCGCGGGAGGTGATCGAGTTGGAGGGCGAGTTGAGGGCGACTTTCGACGAGTGTGCGGGGGCGGTGCGGTGCGCGGGGGAGTTGCGGAGGCTGATGGTGAAGGTTGGAATCGGGCTGACCGCGGGCGTGCGGTCTGGGGAAGGGCGGGCGCATCTATTCCGTCAGGCGGCCCAGCTTGCGCGGGCGGCCCGGGGGATCGGAACAACTCTGGCGGGCTGGGAATTCGTTGCGCTGGCGGGACGGGACTGCGGGGCTGCTTTCGAAGCGGCGGGGCGGCGCGAGGGTGCCGGTGGGGAGGTGTTCGCCGTTTCGTTTGATTCGGAAATGCTTTTCACCACGGATGGACGCGGATGAACGCGGATGGCTGAAAAGATTCAGAAAATTAATCCGTGTCTATCCGTGTCCATCGGTGGTTCGTATTTGAGACATGAAAACGATCGTTCATTGGTTTCGGCGGGATTTGCGGATTACGGATAATACCTCGCTGGCGGCGGCTTCGGGGGATGGGGATTCCGTGGTGGCGGTCTACGTGTTGAGCGACTGGACGAAGTCGCACGGGTGGACGGGGCCTCATCGGCAGGAGTTCCTCTGCGGGTCACTGGAGGCGCTCTCGGGGAATTTGCAATCGATCGGGAGCACGCTGACGCTGCGGTGCGGCGAGCAGGTGAGGGAATTGGTGGGACTGGCGAAGGAGGTCGGGGCGGCGGCCATTTACACGAATCGGGACCCGGATCCGTTCGGGCGGGACGTCGAGGAACGACTCGGGAAGGCGTTGAGCGAAGCGGGCATCGAGTTGAAGTTGTTTCAGGATCACTGCAATCACGAGCGTGACGAGGTGCTGACTGGAAGCGAGGAGCCGTATAAAGTTTTTACGCCTTATTCGAAGGCGTGGCGGAAGCTGGACAAACGGAAGGCGGCGGGGCGGCTGCGGAAGCTGGATTCGCCGAACAACGTGAAGAGCCTGGACTTACCGGATCTGGCGCATTGGGGGCTGAAGGGGAATGGGAGCATCATCGAGCCGGGTGAAAAGGCGGCGCGGGGACGGCTGACGGCCTGGGTGAATGGCGGGATCGGGGAATACGATCAGACTCGGAACACGCCGTCCGGGGACACGACTTCGCGGCTGTCGCAGGATCTGCGGTGGGGTTTGCTTTCGGTGCGGGAAGTTTACGAGCGGTGCGCGGAGAAGGCGGAGAGCTTGGGGGCGTCGGGACGGAAGGGCGCGGATACCTACGTGAACGAGCTGATCTGGCGGGAGTTTTATCAGGCGGTGCTGTGGCATTGGCCGAAGGTGTTGGAGGAGGATTTCAACCCGCGTTACGGCGGGGTGACGTGGCCGGGGAAGGACTCCGATTTTAAGAAATGGAAGGCGGGCGAGACGGGGTTTCCGATCGTCGACGCGGCGATGCGGCAGTTGGCGGCGACGGGTTTCATGCACAACCGGTGCCGGATGATCACGGCGATGTTCCTGACGAAGGACCTGCACGTGCATTGGCGCACGGGGGAGTCGTATTTCATGCAGCAGCTCACGGACGGCGAGATCGCGAGTAACAACGGGGGCTGGCAGTGGAGCGCGGGAACGGGCGCGGACGCGGCACCGTATTTTCGGATCCAGAACCCGTGGACGCAGGGTGAGCGCTTCGACAAGCGGGGAGACTACGTGAAGGAATGGGTGCCGGAGCTGCGAGACGTGGATGCGAAGCGGTTCTTCGGTCCGCCGGAAGACGGAAAGCCGCTGGCGAAGGGCTACCCGGCCCCGATGGTCGACCACAAGGTGGAGCGGGAGCGGACGCTGGAGATGTTCAAGGACGGGAAGGCGTGAGTGACTGGTGACTGGTGAATGGTGAATGGTGAATGGTGAATGGTGAATGGTGGAGCACCGCTTTTGGCGGTTCACCAGATGCGGGCGGCTCCGAGGTCGGAGAGGGGGGTGTCAGGGGACAGGATGGTGAAGTTCGCTTCGATGGCGTGGGCGGCGATCAGGCGGTCGAATGGGTCGGCGTGAACGCGGGGGAGTTCGCCGCTGCGGAAGATGGCGGCTTCGGTCGGTTGGACGGCCTCTAGCTGAAAGAAGGCCCGACGGGTGGGGATCCACTCGCGGGGTGGGAGCGGAAGCGGGAGTTTGCCGACGGAATTTTTGAGCGTGATCTCCCAGACGCTCACCTGGCTGAATACGAGTTGATTCGACTCGTCGTCGATCACAGCCCGGCACGGCTCCGAGAGGCGCGAGGGTTCCAGCGCGAGCCAGAGAAACGTGCACGTGTCGAGGAGGGCGATCACAGGCCCCAGGCGGCGAGTTCACCGGCGGTGAGTGCGCGCAGACTTTCGTCCGGGACGGGGCGCGGCTCGTCCAGGGTCTCACCCACTTTCGGGCGGGGCCGAGGATTGGGAACGGGAATCAGTCGCGCGACGGGAGTTCGACCGCGGGTGATCACGTATTCCTCGCCCGCGGCGATCTCGGTAAGGAGACGGGAGAGGTGCGTCTTGGCTTCGTGCGTGGCAACGGACTTCATGGAAAGTCTGGATTAGTCGACTTAGTCTGAATTGTCAATCGAGTGCGTTGCCTCGGGATGAGAAGTGGGTGGGGTTGAGAAGGTGGAGAGGGCGCTCCGCGCACGCTGGCGAGCGACTCCGAGTGCAAGAACGACGCTGGCCTTCCACACGACTTCGCCCGCCAACCCGCGCGGAGCGCAAGTTCCACCACGGGGTTCGATTTGAGCCCGTGGCTCTATCGGATCAGCCGCGGGTTCTCAGGATGGAAACCGTCTGCGTGGTCGGTTTCGCGTTTTGGACGGGGATCGGGGTCGCATTTTACTTTCTGTTTGTCGATTAGGAGGCGCCGGGGCGGCAGGGCGTTCGGGTCAGACCCGCGTCCCTGCCGGTCGGTCATCGGAACGATCGAATATTGCGCTGAGAAATTATTGACTGCCAAATATCAGTTTGCGCGCAGGCCGTTGCGCGTAGGGTTGCAAGCGACCTTACCGATGAACTTTCGCCCCCAAACGAAGCCAATGTTATGAAACTTCTTATTCTTCTCGCCGGATTCTTCGGCGGTGATCCCACCCCGGACGGACCGGTCGCGAGGTTTCCAGAAAAAGGTTAGCAGGAAACCGATATGCTCCCAGATTTCCGATTGCGCCGCGCCGCTGTCCATTGGAAACTCCCTCGAGTCGCTCGGCGCGTAGACCCATCTCCGATCCGTATCGCGGTCCGCACGTCGGCCTCGGCCGAGATTGCTCCCCCAAAACTCATGAACCGACTCCTTCCTCTCGCGCTGATCGCCGCCTCCGGGTGGCTTCCGTCCGCCCACGCCAATAGCTCCGTCGCCTAGGACGCCTTCTTCAAAGCGTCCAATCCCGATTCGAGCGACACCTTCGGAGCCGCCGTCGCCGTCTCCGGCGATACCATCGTCGTCGCCGCACCCGGCGAGCAGAGCAACGCCGTGGGAATCGGGGGCGACCAAATTAACAACGGCCTCTCCTCCGCCGGTGCCGTCTACGTTTTCGTCCGCAGCGGGGCGACCTGGATTCAACAAGCCTACCTCAAGGCTTCCAACACCGAGGACAGCGACGTCTTCGGCGCGTCGGTTGCGATCTCCGGCGACACCCTCGTCGTCGGAGCCAACCTCGAGGACAGCGACGCCGACGCGGTCGACGGCAGTGAGTTGGATGGCAGCGCCCCGAGCGCCGGCGCGGCTTACGTTTTCGTGCGCTCCGGGGTTGCCTGGTCTCAGCAAGCCTACCTCAAAGCGCCCAACTCCGACGCCGGCGACGAATTCGGAGCCGCCGTCGCCATCTCGGGCGACACCATCCTCGTCGGCGCGCGCTTCGAGGCCAGCGCCGACACCGGCGTCGACGGCAACCCGCTCGACAACACGGCCGGCTCCGCCGGAGCTGCTTACGTCTTTACCCGCTCGGGCATCATCTGGTCGTTCCGGTCCTACTTGAAAGGATCCAACACGGAGGCCGGAGACCGCTTCGGCTCCTCGGTCGCCATCTCGGGCGACACCGCCGTGGTCGGCGCGCCGCTCGAAGACAGCGCGGCGACCGGCGTCGGCGGCGATCAGGCCGACGCCACCGAATCGGGCAGCGGTGCCGCCTACGTCTTCACCCGGGCCGCGGCCACCTGGTCCCAAGCCGCCTACCTCAAAGCCTCGAACACCGATTCCGGCGATCAGTTCGGCTCATCCGTCTCCGTTTCGGGCAACACCGTGCTCGTCGGCGCGCCCTTCGAAGCGGGTTCCGCCTCCGGCGTGAATGGCGACCCCGCCAGCAACACCGCCGCCAGCGCGGGAGCCGCTTACACCTTCGTCCGCGGCGGCACCACCTGGTTCCCCGAAGCTTACCTCAAAGCCTTCAGTGCCGACTCCGGCGACCAGTTCGGGCGAGCCGTCGCCGTCGCCGGAAACCACGCCCTCGTCGGCGCTTTCCGCGAAGACGGCGGGGCCACCGGCGTGGGGGGTGATCCGACCGACAACTCGGCGGAGAGCGCGGGCGCGGCTTTTCTCTTCGAGCGAGCCGGCCCGATCTGGACCCCCAACGCCTACCTCAAAGCGCTCAACCCGGATCCCGAGGATCGCTTCGGCGGGGCGGTCGCGCTGTCCCCGACCACCGCGGTCATCGGGGCGAGCCTGGAGGACAGCGCCCCCAGCGGCGTCGACAACCCCCTTGCCGTCAACGACAACGCCGCCGCCGAAGCGGGTGCCGCCTATTCTTATAATATCCTGCCCGTCGCCGCCCCGACTCCACCCGACCTCACCCGCCCCACCGTCCGCGTCAAAGGCCGTCGCCGCGTCGAATCCACCCGCCGCCGGGTCGTCTTTCGCGGGACGGCGGCGGACGCCTCCGGTATCGACCGGGTGGAGTTCAAAGCCAGCGGCGTGCGGGGTGGTTTCCAGGAAGCGAAGGGACCCGGCACCCGCTGGCGCGCAGTGATTCGCCCAAACACCAGGAAGCGCCAGACGGTCGTCAAGGTCCGCGCTTTCGATAACGCGGGCAATCGCTCCAAGATCTTCAAACTCCGGATCATTCGCCGCTAGCAGCCTGTCGGGCTTAGGCGATTTCGGGCCAAAACGAACGAAATTGATCGTTTTTGCCCACCGCCGGATGTCTCAGAGAAAATCAAAATGCCATATACGCCATTCTGGAGCGTCGGCTTTTCTAAGTCCGACAGACTCCTAGTTGAATCCTGCCCGACTGCCACATCGAACGGACCCGAAGAACGAACGGCGGACGGGACACTCTTTGCGCACTCGTTGGGTTGGCGATTCTGTCCGGGAGAGCGAGCGCCATCGCGGGCGCTGGCAAGGACTGGTCGACTTTCGCGGGACGATGGGTGTGATTGGTAGTGAGTCCAGCCCATTCGAGCGTGGAATCAGAGCGGTGGTGGAAGCCGTCACCAGGGCGTCAGCACCCCTGGCCTCCGGCGACCCAAAGTTCTTCGCCTCGGCGGCTGTCCGCCCCGTCAGATAGCCCGCACCAACGGCGCGGCGATCCCTGGATTCCCTGTAAAATGTGACGGTCGTCACATTTTACAGGGAATCCAGGGCTGAGAATCCCCCGCGTTTTGGATGAACTTGGGAGCATGGAGGCCTAAAAGCGCCGACCGATTAAACGTAACGGCCGTTACGTTTAATCGGTCGGCGCGTTGGTGATCTGGTGCTGGATTCGGATGAGGGATGAGCGCTTCGACGACCGGGGGATGCTCGGTTGGACGTGGTGGGCCTTCACGCCGGCTTGGTCCGACGGTGCGCTATGGGCCGCGGGCAGCCTTCCGGGATTGAGCTTTTGGCCCGGTGTCCCGGCTCGACGTCAAGGCTCGCTTGCAGTCCGATCCCCGCGGCGGGGGTGGGATTCAAACTGGGTATGGTCTGAATCGACTTGCCGGGTCGATCCGCCTACGAGGCCGACGGCCCCAGTTCGGGGTAGGGAGAGCGCGCCGCGCGTTCCGTGGGTCGGGTCGGGTTGCGGACGAAGGCGTTTGGCGGTGATGACGTGAACTGGACGTTTCCTACAAAAAAGACCTTACCCGTTTCAGATAGAATCGGGTTTCAGCCGATTGAGGTTGGATCATCGGCCGGAAGACGATGCCACGGAGTTCGGAATTCCTCTCATTACCAAGCGACTTTGGGATCACCCGTCTGCCGGGGAAGTTCAATCCCGAACTCGATTGAACCCCGATACTTCTGACCAAGAATGGGAACCCGGCGGCGCGGCTTCCCTACCTTTTTGGGTGGGGTTGGCGGTCGCGCAATTGCCGATCGCTGGTCGTGTGCGATGGGGGGGCGGCGGTCAGGGTGGTGAGGACGAGGGTCCAAAAGGCTTGGGCTAGGACGTAGGTGGGGAATTGGAGGCCGACCGGGAGGGCGTAGATAACGCAAACGACGGGTCCCCAGACGGCCCAGTTGGGAATGAGGACCGGGAGGATGTGGGTGCGGTAGCCGCGGAGATTGAGGACATCGCCGAAGATGGCGGTGTCAAAATTGCGCTGCTTCCAGAGGTAGGCGGTGGCGGCGAGTGGGACGCCGACGAAGGGCGTGAAGAGGAGCATGTCGGCGAGGACTTTGGCGCCGACGGTGGCGGCGGTCGGGTCGGCTCCGAAGAGGTGAGACTGGAGACGGTAGAAGGCGTCGATGAGGACTCCCATGCCGCCCCAGAAGATTGAGCCGAAGAGGAAGCTGGTGAAGTTCGTCCGAACGATCCGGAAGCGTTGGAAGATGGCGATTCGGAGGGACTCCGGGAAAAGCCCGCCGGCGAGAGCGGTCGCGATGAACGAGAAGGCGTAACCGCCCTCGGATTTGAGGATGGTGAGCTGGTCGAAGGTGCCACGGGTCGCCGGGACGGCGTAGTAGGCGACGAGGATGCCGAGCATGACGGCCTGGAGAACAAGGCCGGGCACGAGGTTCGACCGAGCGGCGGCGAGGCCGGCGGTGAGAATTTGAGATTTCGGATTTTGGATCGTGGATTTGTTGCAGGTGGGGCGGGATTGGCAATTCGGTTTCGGGGGTTGGTGGTTTGCGTTTGGTGAAATTCTGATTAGGGATAAAAGATCATGTTGCTCGTGAAGCAAGATCGGGTTCATCGAGACTCGCTTGAAGGGGGTGGTGCTCGGCAGGTTCTGCGGACGCTTCAGGGGGTGTTGTGGTCGGAGCGGGTGCCGGTGATCGTGCTGGATTGGGGTCTGCGGGTGGTGGGCGCGAGTGCGGCGGCGGAGGAGCTGTTGGCGCGGCTCGGCGGGGACGAGCGGTGGGAGCAGGTGCGGGCGATTGCGGACGAAGCGAGGGACGAATGGCACGCGGTGTTGCTGGAGGCGGAGCGTCCGGGGAGAATTCTCGAGATTCGGCGGGTACTGACGGCGGAGTTGGCGGTGCGGGTGACGACGCAGCCGCCGGGCGACCGCGAGTTGGGGCGACCGACGTTTCGGGTGGTGCTGCTGACGCGGAGTCGGCGGTCGGTGGAGGAGAAATTGGGGTGGTTGGCGTTGTTGGGGTCGGCGGAGTTGGCGGTCGTCCGGGAGGTGTGCCGGGGACGGACGAACCAAGCGGTCGCGGAGTCGGTCGGGCGTTCGTTGGCGACGGTGAAGGCGGAGCTGGCGGGGGCGTTTCGCAAGCTGGGCGTCGCGAACCGGGCGCAACTGGTCGCGGAGTTTGGCGCTGCCTTGGACGTTCGGAACGGGGGGGAATCGTGAGGATCAGCCCGGGAGCGCGGGAGTCGCTGAAGCGGCTCGCGGACGCGACGGTGGCGAGGGATTTCATCGCCGGAATCTTCGATCTGGTGCCGAAGTTGACGCGGGTGCACGTGGTGGCGTTCGGTTACCGGGCGATCGGGTATCGGGCGACGACCGTGATCCATTCCGACGGAGCGCGGTTCACGTCGGCGCGGGCACCGAGCATCGTGATCGGAAATCCGGCGGACGATTACGTTGAGGAGAATCCCCGGATCCCGGTGGGGAAGATCAGCGACTTTCTGCCGCGCGGCGCGGCGCTGGCGCGACATCCGTTTTATCGAGAGGTGATGAGGCCGGGGGGCTGGCGCTACGGGATCAATTTTGCATTTTGGGAGCCGGACCCGGCAAGCCGGGATCTGACGGCGTTCGTGGCGGCCCTGCGGACAGCGCGGCAGGGCGACTTTTCCGCGGAGGATGTGGCGGTTTTCGAGGCGCTGCATCCGGAGGTGGAGGCGGTGCTTCGGCGGGTGGTGGCAGCCGAGGTCGTGGGTGAGGCGGAGCGGGGGCTGCGGACGACTATCCGGAAGCTGCCGGTGCCCGTGGTCGTGGCGCGGCCTGATGGTGAGGTCGTCGTGATGAGCCGGGTGGCCGAGGGGGAGCTGGCTCGGTGGTGGGGTGGCGGGGAGGCCGTCGCGAGGTTGCCGGACGTTCTGCGGCGGGAGGTCGAGGCGCTGCGGGTTGGCGGGGAGACGCGACTGGTGCGGGGGTCGGGGGGCTGGCTGGCGCGGGTGAGTTGGTTGCCGGGTTCGGCGGGTGAGTTGGTGCGGGTGAGTTTTCTGGCCGAAGCACCCGCCGGGCTGCCGGTGGTGAATCTCTCGGCGGACGAGCGGAGGCTGGTGGAGCGCATTCTGCAGGGGCGGACGGATCGGGAGATTGCGGTGCTGCTTGACGTGAATGTGTCGAAGGTGAAGGCCGACTTGCGGGCGCTCTACGCGCGGCATCGGGTCCGCAGCCGGACGGAGTTGCTCGTGGCGCTGGGGTGAGTCCGGGAGGACGAACGCACTTTTAGACCTTTCGATTGGTTGAGGTGGTGGCGGGCGGTGGGGATGGTGGTCTTACGTTATGAAAACAACGACCTTCCTCGTCCGAGTCCTTTCCATTTTCACGCTGACCGGTGCCGCGGCGCTCGCGGCTCCGACGGATCGACCGTCCGCGGTGAGTGCCGCGGATTGGAGCGGCCTCCGGGCGGCTTACGACGCGAAGCGGCATGCCTTCGTCGAAACGTCGGAGGGTCGCTTCGCGGCGGAACGTCCGGGGGTGGGTTGGCTCGCGGAATTCGAAGACGGCGGATTCGTCGCGCGGACCGGGGAGTGGACTTGGGGATTGGAGTTGAGCGCGGTGGGTTTCGGGGACGAGGCCGCTGCGGTGTCGGGAGCCGCCTGGATGCGGGCCGATGAGAACCGGCTGGCGGTGAAGCGGGCGGAAGGGATCTACGAATGGTTCGTGAACTCGGCGGGAGGATTGCAGCAGGGATGGACGTTGACGGAGCGTCCGGCTGGGGACTCGGCGGGGCCGCGACTGGGGCTGGAATTGGCGGTGCGAGGCGATCTCAAGCCGCGGGTCGAGGCGGGCGCGGTCTCCTTCGTGAACGCGGACGAGGCGGTGGTGCTGACCTACGGCGGATTGTTGGCGTGGGACGCGGACGGGCGGCGGCTGCCGGTCGAGTTCGTCGCGGCGGGCGATGGCGGGGTGCGGATCGAGGTGGACGAGCGGGGGGCGCGGTATCCGGTGACGATCGACCCGGTGGCGCAGGAGGTGCTCTTCAAGGCGTCGTCGGTGGACGCGAACGATCTCTTCGGCGCGGCGGTGGCCATTTCGGGGAATACGGCGGTGGTGGGGGCGCCGCAGGAGGACAGCAACGCCGTGAACGTGAACGGTGTCGCGACGAACGATTCGTCGTCGAACTCGGGGGCGGCCTACATTTTCGTGCGGACGGCTGGCGGGTGGCAGTTTCAGGCGTATCTCAAGGCGTCGAACACCGGCGACGGGGATGGGTTTGGCGGGGCCGTGGCGATCGACGGAAATCGCGTGGTGGTCGGAGCGGACTCGGAGGACGACATGGCGGCCAACTCGGGGGCGGCTTACGTTTTCCGACGGACGGGGACGCTGTGGTTTCCGGATGGTTTTCTCAAAGCGAGCAACGCGGGGGGCGGGGATCGGTTTGGGATTTCGGTCGCGATCTCGGGTGACACGCTCGTGGTCGGGGCGGATTTCGAGGACAGCACGTCCAATGGCGTGGGCGGTGCAGAGGGCGACACGGGGACGAACGTTGGGGCGGCCTACGTTTTCGTTCGGAGCGGGGGAATTTGGAATCAGGAGGCCTACCTGAAGGCGACGGACTCGGGGGATGAGGATCGCTTCGGCGGCTCGGTGGGGTTGTCGGGTGACCGGGCGGTGGTCGGTGCCCGAAACCAGGATGGCGTTGAGGACGACGAAGGAGCGGCCTACGTCTACGTGCGGACGCTGGGGGTATGGACGCCAGAGGCTCAATTGAAGGCGTCGACGCCGGGGGCGGACGATGAATTCGGGATCGCTGTGGCGATCTCGGGCGACACAATCATCGTCGGCGCTCCGAACGAGGACAGTCCGGCGACGGGGGTGAATGGTGGAGAGGGCGACGGTGCGAACAACGCGGGCGCGGCCTACGTCTTTGCGCGGAGCGGGGCGTTGTGGCCGCAGCAAGCCTACCTGAAATCGTCGACCAACGGGGTCGGCAATGAATTCGGGACGTCGGTGGCGATCTCCGGGGATGCGCTCATCGTGGGTGCGGAGTTCGAGGACAGCGATTCGACCGGGGTGAACGGGAGCGAGGTGAATCTGGGCGCGGGAAATTCGGGGGCGGCTTACGTCTTCCGTCGGGTCGGCGGGGTGTGGGGTCAGCAGAGCTATCTGAAAGCGTCGAACACCGGGACGGATGACCGCTTCGGTGGCGCGGTGGGGATCTCGGTGGAGTTGGCGCTGGTGGGGGCGAGACTCGAGGACAGCACGGCGTTTGTCCCGGTAAATGACCCCGCCTTGGACAATGCCTTGGCTGCGAGTTCGGGCGCGGCCTACGCGTTCACGATCACGCCGGAAATCGTCGCGCCGGGGGTGACCGACACGAAGCGACCCACGTTGCGGGTGCGGGGTCGGAAGACGATCGAGACGTTGCGCAAGCGGGTGGTGATCCGGGGGACGGCGTCGGACGCGTCGGGGATCGCTCGGATCGAGGTGCGGGCTCCGGGTGCGAAGGTCGCGAAAGCGAAGGTGCGCGGGAACGGGACAGTCAAAGTTGTGCTGCGGGTCCGGAAGGATCGCGGGCGGGTGATTGTGAAATTGCGGGCGGTCGACGGGGCGGGGCTGAAGTCGAAGCGGGTGAGGTTCCGCATCCTGCGGCGGTAGGTGAAGTCACCTTCGGCGTGAGCGGAAGCCCTCCCCGGCCTTTGAACCGGTCCGATCCCGTTTCGGCTTCGGATCGATCGGCCGGCGGATCGAGCGGCCGGAAGTCCGGGCGAAAAATTGCGGAAGCGCTTTTGCCCAGATGTGCTACCCCTTAACGATGCAATCCTTGAAGGCTCTACTTTGCTGCGCCTGTTTTGTCGCCGTGCCGGTTTCGGCGCAGATCCCCACCTTTGCGAACGCAGATTTGGTGTTGGGTCAACCGGATTTTACGACCAACACCCTGCGATCAACGAGTGCGAGCTCCTTGGAAGAACCGCGCGATGTCGTGGTCGATCCCGCGACCGGCAAGGTCTTTGTGGTGGACCGGCGACGCGACCGCATTCTTCGGTTTGCGTCGAACGATGCCTTGGCGAACAACGCCGATGCCGAGGCCGTCTTCGGAAGAATGGACCTCGACGGGAACCCGCTGCCGGGAGGTCGTGAGAGATCGTTGAACAGTCCCTCCAGTGTTGCCCTGGACTCGGCCGGACGGCTTTGGGTCGCGGACACCTCTCATAATCGCGTATTGATGTTTGAAAACGCCGCGAACCGGGTTGTGGTGCCGGGGGTCGCTTTCCTACCTGATTTGGTCTTGGGTCAGGCCAATTTGACCGATGATTCGTCCCAACTCACCCGGACCGGGATGAGATCGCCGAGCGGTGTGACCGTCGATGATTTTGGCAATCTGTTCGTCTCGGATTCCAGTCATAACCGGATTCTCGCTTTCACCGATGCGGCGAACAAAACGAACGGTGCCCCGGCTGACGCCGTTTACGGTCAGCCGGATTACATGACGGACGATTCTGGAAGGTCAGCTACGGCGCTGAATGGGCCGCGCGGTCTGGACCGCGATGCGAACGGCACGCTCTGGGTTGCCGATATTTTCAATAGCCGCGTCCTGGGCTTTGAAACGGCGAGTGGTGCGCTGCCGAATACGGTTGCCACCCGGTTGTTGGGTCAGACTTCGTTCACCGTGCGAGTGCAAACCACGTCCGCCTCGGGGATGAGCCTGTGCTCGGACGTTTACACGGACGATCTTGGCGCCTTGTGGGTCAAGGATGATCAAAATAATCGCGTCCTTCGCTTTAACTCGGTTGCGAGCAAGCCGAACGGGGGCGATGCGGATGCCGTGATCGGACAAAGTGACTTCGATTCGGATGACTTCGGTCTCGCCGCCAACCGGTTGAGTAGTGATCGCCCGCTGGGGGGACTCTCGGACGGTGGTCTTCACGTCGAAGCGAACGGGGATCTTTGGGTTGCCGACGCTGGTAACAACCGGGTGCTGCGATTCTCCCGGCCGCGGGACCCCGTGGTCGTGGCGGACGTGACGAGGCCGACGATCCGAGTGCGGGGTCGGAAGACGATCGAGACCCTGCGCAAGCGGGTGGTGATCCGGGGGACGGCGGCAGACGCGTCGGGGATCGCGCGGATCGAGGTGAAGGTGCGGGGGGCGAAGGTCGTGAAGTCGAAGGTGAAGGGGAACGACTCGTTCAAGGTCGTGCTGCGGGTGCGCAAGGACCGGGGTCGGGTGGTCGCGAAGTTGCGGGCGGTCGATGGGGTCGGGCTGAAATCGAAGCGGGAGCGGTTCCGGATCTTGCGGCGGTGAGGCGTCTTGGTTTAATGACAATGAAAATGCAAAGGACAAACGGAGCAAAAGTGATGAGGTGGAATTGGTTGTGCGTGGTGGCCGTGGGGTTCACGTGGGTCGTGGCGGTGCCGGGGGCGCGGGGTGAGATCGAGACGTTTGCGAGTGCGGACCTAGTGTTGGGCGACCCGGGGTTCACGAACCCGTTCCCGGAGCCGACGAGCGCGTCGTCGCTGAATGGTCCGACGGACATCGCGATCGACCCGGTGTCCGGGAAGGTCTTCGTGAGTGACCTGCGAAATCACCGCGTCCTGCGTTACGGGGATCGGGCGGGTTTGCGGAACGGGGCGGCGGCGGAAGCGGTGATCGGGCAACCCGACTTCACCTCGGGCGACTTCAACGCGGGGACAAATTTCCCCACGCGGAAAAATCTCAATCGCCCCAAGGGTTTGTCGGTCGACCCGAGTGGAAATCTGTGGGTGGCCGACGGGAATAATGAGCGGGTTCTGCTCTTTCGCGACGCGGCAAATCTCGGGAATTACCCCGATGCCGATCTGGTGCTGGGGCGTCCGGATTTCGTGACGCTTTCCGGCGCGGCTGGAACGTCGGCTGACGAGTTTACCCCCATCGACGTTTGGGCGGATGGGGTCGGCAACCTGTGGATTGCGGATGAGTTCGACAACCGGGTTCTCAAATTCACCGCAGCATTGTCGAAGGCGAACGGCGCGGCGGCGGACCGGGTCTTTGGGCAGACGAGCTTCACGACCCGGCTACCGGGTGTCACGGCATCGAAGCTGGCCAACCCGACGAGTGTTCAGGTCGATTCGCGGGGGATTTTGTGGGTGGCCGATTCCGTCAACAACCGGGTTGTTGGCTACTTCAACGCAGCGATCCGGTCGGATGGGGCGTTTGCCGATGTGGTGGTGGGTCAGAGTTCGTTCACGGAGAAGGCGATGGGGGTGTCGGCCCAACGGCTGCGCGAGCCGACTGGGGCGCACGCGGACGACGACGGGCGGTTGTGGGTCACGGATTCGACGCAGAATCGGGTGCTCCGATTTGACACGGTGGCGTTGCCTCCGACGCTGGCGACCGCGAGTGTGGTGATCGGACAGGCGGATTTCGTGAGCGGAAGCGGCGGAATCACGCCGCCACCGTCGGCTCGGAGGCTCAACCTGGAATTTTCGAGTCAGAGTTTTGTCGACGAGAATGGCGACCTGTGGGTGGCAGACGGTCAGAATAGCCGCGTGCTGCGGTTTCCGTTCGATCCGGTGGTGGAGCCGGCTCCGGGCGGCGGGCAGATCGATGTCCGGAATCCAACGCTCAAGGTGCGGGGTCGGAAGACGATCGAGACGTTGCGGAAACGGGTGGTAATTCGGGGGACGGCTTCGGATGCTTCGGGGATCGCGCGGATCGAGGTGCGGGCGCGCGGTGCGAAGGTGGCGAAGTCGAAGGTCAAGGGCGGTGACAAGTTCAAGGTCGTGCTGCGGGTGCGGAAGGATCGAGGGCGCGTGATCGTGAAGTTGCGGGCGGTCGATGGGGTGGGGCTGAAGTCGAAGCGGGCGAAGGTGCGGATTTTGCGGCGGTAGGCGGAATTTCGGATTGGGGGGAGTGCGGCTTCGCCGGTCGGGTTGGTCGTCTGGCAGTTGCCGGGCCGCTCTTGATTGGATCAGCGGCGGAAGATTTTGATTTTGAGGAAGCGGGATCGGTTGCCGGAGGCATCGATGGCGCGGACTCGGACGACGGTTTTGCGTTTGTTTTTGTCGGGGCGGATGATGGCTTTCCAGTTGGTCGTTCCCTTGCCGGACTGGAGGCCTCGCTGACCGGAGACTTTGTATTCGATCCCGGCGACGGCGGTGTCGTCGGCGGCGGTGCCGCGGAGGACGATGCGGTTGCGGGTGGAGTCGATGGATTTGCGGCCGCGGACTTTGATCGTCGGTGAGGACGTGTCGGCGATGGCCGCCGCGGGGGGCGGCGGGGTGAATCGGAGGACGCGGTGGCCGCCGTTGTTGGAGGTCCAGAGGCGTCCGGCGGTGTCGAAGGTGAGGCCGGTGCTGAAGATGGGTCCGACGGCGGTGGTCGCGGCTTCCACGTTGGCAAAGTCGGCTTGCCCGAGGACTTTCGCGGCGGGCGCGCCATTCGCGAGGAGGGCCGGGTTTGAGAAGCCAATGGCACGAGCGGCGGTGAGATCGGACACCCAGAGGTCGCCGTTGGGAGCGAGGGCGAGGCCAACGGGAACCGCGAGAGTTGAGGCCGTGAGCGGCGGCGCCGCAGTCCCGCTTACGAAATCGGTCTGACCCAAGACGCCGTCGGCGGCCGCGCCGTTGGCTTTGGCTGCGGCGTTGTCGAAGCGAAGAACGCGAGCGTTCGAGGTGTCGGCGACCCAAAGGCGGCCCGTGGCGTCGATGGCGAGTTCGGTGGGCGTCCGTAGAGTGGAATCGGTCGTCCCAAAGGAGTTGTTGGTGAAATTCAACTGGCCGAGAACGGCATCGGCGTTGGTCCCGTTGAGCTGGCTCGAGATGGAATCGAATCGGAGGACGCGGTGGTTGTTGGTATCGACAACCCACAGTCGGTCGGCTTCGTCCACGAGCACGGAACGTGGGCCGTTCATTCGATTGATGGCGGTCGTGGCGACGTTGCCGATGAACGTCGATTGGCCGAAAACGGCGTCAGCGGCTGCGCCGGTGGAACGGGATGACGCGGCTTCCCACATGAGGACGCGGTTATTGCCGGTGTCGGCGACCCAGAGGCGGCCGAAGCGGTCCACGGTGATGCCGTTGGGCATGTCGAGACCGGTCTGCGAAGTCGCGTTTGTGCTCGACGAAAAATTGGTTTGTCCGATCACGGCTTCCGCACCGGCGTTGGTGACGAGGGAGAAGACGTTCGCGAACCGGAGAACGCGGTTGTTTCCATTGTCGACGACGAAGAGTTTGCCGGTCGTCGGATCGATGGCGATTCCGGCGGGTATGAACGCGCGGCGGGCGGACGAGCCGTTGGCCGTGGAGGTGAAATCCGGCTGGAAGAGAACGAGGTCGGCGGGTTGGCCGTTGGTGAACTGGGCGCGGGAGGGGGTGGTGAGCGCCAGAGTGAGGGTGGCGAGAGCGGCGAGGGTGGTGAAGAGATGGTTTTTCATGCGGCGGGCGTTGGTGTCGGGAACGTAGATGAGGATTGGTGAGGGTTCAAATTCTTTGGGCGCGGCGGGGCGCTGGGTGATGGTTACGGCTCGGCGGAGCCTCGCCCTCCGGTGTTTTTCTTGGATGGCTTTTCTACGAAAAGGGTTCCCTGGCGGCGGCGGGCGTGGTGGTTGGCGGGGAGATTGATTTTTGCCGGGCCGTTGGGGGCGAGGAGAGTCAGGACGCGGTCGATTTCGGCGAGGCCGGGGGTGGGGATGGCGTGACGTTTGAGCCAGGCTCGGATGACGCGGCGCTGGATGGCGACGGGGGCGGCGCGGAGGTCGCGGACGGGGAGTTCGGGGGAGAGCGGGAAGGTGGCGGCTTGGGCGGTGAGGTGCGCGTCCTCGGCGCGGAGGATGTCGGCGTTGCGGAGGGCGGCTTCGGCGAAGGAGGGGCCGTAGGTGCGCTCGATGAGGGGGAGGAGTTCGTGGCGGAGGCGGTTGCGGGTGTGGGCGGGGTCGCGGTTGCTGGCGTCTTCGCGAAACGGGATTTTTTGGTCGCGGACGTAGGCGTCGATCTCGGATCGGCGGATGGCGAGGAGGGGGCGGTGGAGGGTGAGGGTGCGGTGGTCGACCTGAAGGCGGGTCTCCGCCTTCATGCCGGTGAGTCCGGTGGGGCCGGTGCCGCGGAGGAAGTTGTGGAGGATGGTCTCGATCTGGTCGTCGGCGTGGTGGGCGAGGACGATGTCGTTGCAGCGGTGGGCGCGGGCGGCGGCTGCGAAGAAGGTGTGGCGGAGCTCGCGGGCGGCGAGTTCGAGCGAGACGCCGCGGGCAGCGGCGTAGGCTCGGGTGTCGGCGCGTCCGGTGAAGAGGGGGAGGCCGAGGCGGGTGGCTTGTTTTTTGACGAAGGTGGCGTCGGCGGTGGAGGCGCGGCCGCGGAGGCGGTGGTCGAGGTGGGCGACGATGAGGTTTTTACGGCCTGATGCGACGAGGGCGTGGAGGAGGGTCAGGGAGTCAAGGCCGCCGGAGATCGCGAGGATCAGGCGCGACGAGGGGAGGTTCTCAAATGCTTTTTGAACAGAAGGTCGCAAAGGTCGCAAAGGGGTGAAAGGTGAACTGCGGTCGGCTCGCTGGCGCTTTGCCGGGAAGCAACGGCGGGACGCCGTTGCTCGCACGCCGGGAGGCGTGCGTTCCCCCCTGAGCTTACCTTGCCGGGATTCTGGTCGAGCCGAAGTAGGGGTGGAGGGGCTCGGGGAGGTTGATCGTCCCATCGGGTTGGGCGTGGGTCTCGAGTAGGGCGACGTAGAGCCGGGCGAGCGCGGTGCCGGAGCCGTTGAGGGTGTGGCAGAATTGGTTTTTTCCTTCGGCGTTCTTGGTGCGCAGGTTCATGCGGCGGGCTTGGTAGTCCTCGAAATTCGAGCAGCTCGAGACTTCGAGGTAGGCGTCCTGGCCGGGGGCCCAGACTTCGATGTCGTAGGTCTTCGCCGAGCCGAAGCTGAGGTCGCCGGTGCAGAGTTCGATCACTCGATAATGCAAGCCGAGGAGCTGGAGAACCTTTTCGGCTTGGCTGGTGATGAGTTCGAGGGCGGCGGCGGAGTCTTCGGGGGTGGTGATGCGGACGAGTTCGACCTTGTCGAATTGGTGGAGGCGGATGATGCCGCGGGTGCCGAGGCCGGCGGCACCGGCTTCGCGGCGGAAGCACGGGGTGTAGGCGGTGTAGGTGAGGGGGAGGTCGGCGAGCGGGACGATCTCGTCGCGGTGGAGGTTGGTGACGGGGACCTCGGCGGTGGGGATGAGGTAGAGGTCGTCTTCGGGGCAGTGGTAGACTTGGTCGGCGAATTTGGGGAGCTGGCCGGTGCCGACGAGGCACTCGGGGCGGACGAGGAGCGGGGGGCTGATCTCGGTGTAACCGTGCTGGGTGGTGTGGAGATCGAGGAGGAAGTTGACGAGGGCGCGCTCGAGGCGGGCGCCGGGGCCGGTGTAGCAGACGAAGGCGCTGCCGCTGAGCTTGGCGGCGCGCTCGAAGTCGAAGAGGCCGAGGCGCGCGCCGATGGCGAGGTGGTCTTCGCCGGTGGCGGTGGTGGGTTTTTCGCCGCCGTGGCGGAGGACGGGGTTGTCGGCTTCGGTTCGGCCGATGGGGACGGATTCCTGGGGGAGATTGGGGAGGCCAAGGAGGAGGTCGCGCTGGCGGGTGTCGGCGTCGGTGGCGGCGGCCGCGAGGGCGGTGAGGTCGTCGGCGAGGGCTTTGACCTGGGCTTCGATGTCGGCGGTGTCTTCGCCCTTCGCGCGGAGGCTGCCGATTTGTTTGCTGAGGCGTTTTCGGTCGGCCTGGAGCTGTTGGAGGTCGGTCTCGGCTCGGCGGCGGTCGGCGTCGATCTGGAGGAGGGCGTCGATGTCGGCGTCTTGGTCGGCTCCGCGGGTGCGGAGGCGGGCTTTGGTGGCGTCGGGGTTGTCGCGGATCTGGCGGATGTCGAGCATGGCGGTGGTCGGGAATACAGGTTTGAACAGAAGATCGCAAAGGGCGCAAAGAATGCGAAGGAGGGAATGATGGGATGAAAAACAGAAATCAACAGAGCACCGGAGCCTGGGAAGGCTCGGGGCAGACTGCATTGGCTCTGCAATGCAGCCCGAAGGGCGAGACGAGCGGGAGCGAGCGAGTCAACACCGGAGCCTGGGAGCACCGGAGCCTGGGAAGGCTCGGGGCAGACTGCATCGGCTCTGCGATGCAGCCCGAAGGGCGAGACGCTCGGGAGAGCGCGAGTCCACGCTCGGGGCAGACTGCATTGGCTCTGCAATGCAGCCCGAAGGGCGAGACGAGCGGGAGCGAGCGAGTCAACACCGGAGCCTGGGAGCACCGGAGCCTGGGAAGGCTCGGGGCAGACTGCATCGGCTCTGCGATGCAGCCCGAAGGGCGAGACGCTCGGGAGAGCGCGAGTCCACGCTCGGGGCAGACTGCATTGGCTCTGCAATGCAGCCCGAAGGGCGAGACGAGCGGGAGCGAGCGAGTCAACACCGGAGCCGATGGGAGTCGAGCGACAGAGCCTGCTGATAGGTGGCCCGAAGCGCGGAGCTGTGGGAACAGCGACGGCAACCGAGCGTGACCGGGTCAACCGAACGCCCGCAACGGAGGATGCCGAAAGGAATAGCGATTTTCGCGTTCCCTGTTGCGGTCGGACGCTGGTATCACTGCCGGATGAATGCGGTGAGTCGGTTCGAGGGGATTGAATTGATTCGGTTGTGGGCGGCTTTTTTCGACGCTCACGCGGCTCCGGAGATCGTTTATGGCCATACGTCGGGGGAGGATTTCGAAATCTGTTCGGGGGCGATGAAGCTGGTTGGACTGCCGGGCTTGCGGGAGCACGATGGGTTGAAGTCGCAGTTCTTCGACGAGGGGCATTACTACTACAATTTTCAGGTGGAATCGGACGGTCCGCCGCTGGTGATGACTTCGGAGATGGTTTGGGACACGTTTCGTCGGCGTTCGGACGGCGGAGCGGAGCATCTTCTGGCGGACGTGCGTCATCGGTGGACGTTTGTTCGGTCGCCGGAGACGGGTGAGCCGGTGTTCCGGCGGCACGACTTGATTTCGCTGAATTACCGTGACGGTTTCTCGCCGACGGAGACGGATTCCGGCACGCTGCACATCGATCCGGAGCGGGTGGGGTTTGGGCGGTGAGGTGAAGGATTTGTTCCGCTGCGCGGAATTGGCGCTGGCTCGGCGATTTTGACTCGCCGCTCCTTGATGGTCGGCTCTCTCGCTTTGCTCGATTTGCCGGGTTGCCGCGGCGGGACGCCGCAGCTCGCACGCGGGACGCGTGCGTTCCCCACGCTTGCGATCCCCCTTTCCACGCTTGCGCTCCCCGGAACTTGGATTGGGGTTGTCTGGGTCGGGGGGTTGGGGGATGGTCGCTCGCTATGCGTTGGTCGGTCTTTTTGGTGATGTTGGTGGGGCTGGGTTCCGTGGGGGCTCAGGGGATTCAGGAGGCTCCGGCGGACGTTCCGAAGGATGTGGTGCGCGACACGAAGATGCCTCGGGAATTGCGGGCGGAACCGGTGGCAACTCCGGTGGTGCCGAAATTTGAAGTGCGGTCGGTGGACGAGATGGTGGCTGGATTTTTCGAGAGGATCGAAGCGGACGAGGTGGAGGCGGCTTACGAGGAATTGACGGCGGGAACCGTGGTTGCGACGCGGCCGGAGGAGGCTTCGCGGCTGCGGGATCAGACCCAGGCGGCGCTCGATGCCTACGGGCCGACGCACGGGTATGAACTGTTGGAGACGGAGCGGGTGGGGAAATCATTGGAGCGGCGGACTTATCTACTGAAAGGCGACGTGCTGCCGTTGCGGTGGAAATTTTATTTCTACGCGGGGTCGGGGGATTGGAAATTGGTCGATCTGCGGGTGGATGACGATCTGGTGAAGACGGTCGACGAGAACGGGGTTGTCGGGGAGTAGCAGTTTGTCCGGCGGCTGCCGGATATGGTTGGTGCGGCGGCTGGAAGCGCGCCGTTCTTTGAAAATTTTAGAATGCGGTGCGCCATTGGTCCAGGAGGGCCATGTTTCCGAGGGTGTCGGCGGTTGGCATGGCAGGGCTTTCGGTTTTTCCGGCTTGGATGGAATCGGCTACGGTGTCGGCTTCGAGGGCGTAGATCGGGCGGGTGCTGGTGATCGCAATCTTCTCGGTGTGGTTGGTTTCAAAGGGGGTGAGTTCGAGGTGGGTCTCGGTGGGGATGATCCACGGGGTGGGAACGTGGAGGCGGGCCCGGGTTCCGTGGATGGTGACGGTGTTGGCGAGCTGGAGGCCGACTCCGCAGGCGATCTGAGCGAGGAGGCCGTCGGGGAACGTGAGGGTGGCGGCGGCGTAGGCGTCGACGCCGGATTCGGGGTGGCGCGTTCCGGTGGCGGCGATGGCCGTGGGTTCCGCGAAGGGCTGATCAACGGCGGCTCCGGCGAGGAGTCGCGTCATGGCCGTGGTGTAGCAGCCGACGTCGAGGATGGCGCCGCCGCCGAGGGTTTTGTTCCAAAGTCGGCCGGCGGGATCGTAGGGGGAGCGGAAGCCGAAGGTGGCTTCGATGAACTGAATCTTACCGAGAGCTCCGGATCGGACAAGGTCGACGATGCGGGTGGTTTGCGGATGGCAGCGGACCATGAAGGCTTCCATGAGAAAGACGTTGTTGGAGCGGGAGGCTTCGACGATCTGGGTGGCCTCGGTGAGGTTCATCGCGATGGGTTTCTCGCAAAGGATGTGTTTGCCGGCTTGGGCGGCGGCGATGGCCCAGCGGGCGTGCTCGGGGTGGGGCGTGGAGATGTAGACGGCGTCGACCTCGGGGTCGGCGAGGAGGGCTTCGTAGCCGCCGTGGGCGGTGGGGTGGCCGTGGGCGGCGGCGAAGGATTGGGCGCGGGTGAGGTCGCGGCTGGCGACGGCTTGGAGGACGCCGGTGCGGGAGGCGGGGAGGTCGGTGGCGAATTTGTGGGCGATCTTGCCGGTGGCGAGGAGGCCCCAACGGAGGTTGGGTTGGGTGGACATTTTTGGGAGTGTAGCGGGGTAGGGTGTGGGTTCGAAGCCTGGGGTTCGGCTCCCGCTTCGCGGATTGCCGGGGTTGCAGCGGCGGGACGCCGCTGCCCGCACGCGGGGACGCGTGCGCTCCCCATGCGGGTCGAGCGGCGGTTGGTGTCCTGCGTGGTGCCGGACGGGATGCCCGTTTTCCCCCTTGCCGATTGGGGTTTGGTGGTGTCTTCTTTGCCAATGGTTAATTTTGGTGGCTTTGCTTTGCTTGCCCTTCTGGTGGAACATCGTTCCCTCGGACTTAGCCTTCTTGCTTAGTCGCACTGACATTCCCGCGATCCGGCGACGCGGCTTTTGTCCGTGATCCCTCATCTCTTCCTCGCCGGAGAACTTTATTTTTAAAATGTCAGACCAGGTAATTATTTTTGATACGACTTTGCGTGACGGGGAACAGTGCCCGGGCGCTTCGATGAATTTGCGCGAGAAAATGGAAATCGCGCGGCAACTGGAGCGCGCCAACGTCGACGTGATCGAGGCGGGGTTCCCGGTCATTAGCGATGGCGACTTCGAATCGGTGCGGCGCATCGCGGAGGAGGTCCGCGGGCCGGTGATTTGTGGGCTGGCGCGGTGCGTGGCGAAGGACATCGACGCGGCGGGGGCGGCGGTGAAGCCGGCGGGCGAGCGGGGGCGGATTCACGTTTTCCTGGCGACTTCGGCGATTCACCGTGAGTTCAAACTACGCAAAGCGGAGGAGGAAATCATTCGCATGGCGGTGGAGGGCGTGCGGCGGGCGAAGGCTCTGACGAAGGACGTGGAATTCTCGCCCGAGGATGCTTCGCGGACGGAGCCGGAGTTTTTGGCCAAGGTCGTGGAGGCGGCGATCGAGGCGGGGGCGACGACGGTGAACATCCCGGACACGGTCGGCTGGGCGATGCCGGATCAATACGCGGAGCTGATCGGCTACCTGCGCTCGAACGTGCGCAACATCGACGACGCGGTGATCAGCGTGCATTGCCACGACGATCTGGGTCTGGCGGTGGCGAATTCGCTGGCGGCGGTGCGGGCGGGAGCGCGGCAGGTCGAGGGGACGTTCAATGGGATCGGTGAGCGGGCGGGGAATTGCGCCTTGGAAGAAGTGGTGATGGCGCTGAAGACGCGGCCGGACTTTTTCGGCGGGGCCGCGACGGGCGTGGTTTCGACGGAGATCCTGAAAACGTCGCGGTTGGTCGCCCGGATGAGCGGGCTGCAGGTGGCGCGGAGCAAGGCGGTCGTGGGCGAGAACGCTTTCGCGCATTCGTCGGGGATTCATCAGGACGGCATTCTCAAGAAGCGGGAGACGTATGAGATCATGGACCCGAAGGCGGTGGGCTGGGGCGGGACGGAGCTGCCGCTGACGAAACACTCCGGGCGGCACGCGATGGCTTCGCGGTTGGAGCATTTGGGGTTCAAGTTGACGGACGAGGAGGTCGGCGCGGTTTTTCTGCGGTTCAAGGAGGTCGGGGATAAGAAGAAGTTCGTCTACGACGATGATTTGTCGGCACTGGTCGATGACTCGATCGGGAACTCGAACGAGACCTACGCGCTGGAATATCTGAACGTGACGAGTGGCACGACGACGGTGCCGACGGCGACGGTGCGGTTGCGCCACGGCGACGAGGTGTTGACGGATTCGAGTCCGGGGAATGGCGCGGTGGACGCGGCGATGCAGGCGATCGACCGGATTTCGAAGCGGAGCGGGACGCTGGCCTCGTATCACGTGGGCGCGGTGACGAGTGGTCGGGATTCCCTGGGTGAAGTGACGGTGAAAATCGATTTCGGCGACGGCGAACTGGTGACGGGCAAGGGCGCGAGCACGGACGTGGTCGAGGGGAGCGCGCGGGCTTACGTGAACGCGATCAATCGCGCGATTGCGCTCGAGGCTTTGAACCGGGATGTGGTGGTGGCGACGCCGTGAGGTGGGGATTTGAGCTTCGCTTTGGGTTGGTGCGGCGATTGCAAATCGCCGTTCCTTGAGGGGGTTGGGCGATTGCAAATCGCCGTTCCTTGAGCGTGGTTTGGCGGTTGCCCATCGCCTGTGCTGGAAGCGGTGCCCCGTTTTCTGGTGACGGGGTGGGGTTTCGCGATTAAACGGCGGTGTCGTTTTTTTTGATGCCGGACGCTTATCGCCATATTGCCGTTGCTTCGACGTTTTCGCCGCGGTTTCTTGCCGTGTTGGCGGAGGCGGACCGGGTGGCGCGGCTGCTGGCGGCGAAGTTGAGCATCATTCACGCGGATGACGCGGAGGACGGGCGGGCGGAGAGATTTGCGGGGGCCATGCAGGCGCTCGACCGAACGGCGGAGACTCCGGTGCTCTGGGGTCGGGCGGCGACTCCCGCCGACGCGATTCTCAACGCTTGCCGGATGAATCAGGTGGATCTGCTCCTGGCGGGTGCGATGGAACGGGAGAGCGAGCATCGGAATTTTTTGGGTGGCGTCGCGCGCGAGCTTCTGCAGCGGTGTTCCTGCGATCTGCTGCTCTTTCCGCGGCCGGAGGAGCTGGAGCGGGCGACGGAGACGATCCTGGTGCAGGTGGATTTAAAAAATCTGTCCGTTCCGGCGCTGAACCGGGCCTGCGAGCTGGCGGCACGGCTCGGCTCGAAGCGGGTGACGTTTTTTACCGTGATCACGCCGTTCGACGAGGCGATGGCTTCGTCGGGAAGCGTGCGGCTGCCGGAGAGCGAGGAGGAATTCGCGGAGCTGCTGGACGAAGTCGACGGGTTCGACGGGGAGGCGGATACGGCGATCATCCGGTCGAATACGGGGTTCGCGGCGTGTGATTTCGTCGAGCACTCGGGGGCGAAGCTGCTGGTCGTGCCGTGGTCGAGTGACGGGGAGCGGCGGGTGCTGCCGTCGCACATGGATTGGCTGCTGCAGGTGATCCCGACCAACGTTTGGATGATGGGAGCGTGAGGGGGATTGCGGATTTGGGACTGCGGATTGCGGATTGGATGAGGGCGGGGTTTTTGGCGGTTTTGGGGGCGGTTTTCGCTGGCCTCGGGGCGCTTTACTTCGAGTGGGCCGAGGGTTGGTCGGAGGTCGCGGGGGGCCGGGTTTGGGGTGGCTCCCCGGGGTGGATGTTTCTCGTTATGCCCGTGGGGCTGGGGTTGATTTTGTTTTTGCGGGATCGGTATTTCGTGGGGTCGGACGGTACGGGGATTCCGCAGACGATCGCGGCGCTCAAGCTGGGGCCGGGGGCGGAACGGGAACGGCTGCTGTCGATGCGGATCGCGGGCGGGAAGGCGCTTCTCACGACGCTCGGGTTGTTTTCGTTTTTGTCGATTGGGCGGGAGGGGCCGTCGGTGCAGCTGGGAGCTTGCTTCATGAATCTGGTGGCTCGGTGGGGGAATTTTCCCGTCCATCTGGCGCAGCGGGGGATGATCCTGGCTGGGGGGGCGGCCGGAATCGCGTCGGCGTTCAACGCGCCGATCGCGGGGATGATTTTTTCCTTCGAGGAGATAGGGCGGTCGTTCGAGAAGGGGAATATCGGGACGATGGTGCGAACGGTGGTGGTGGCTTGCGTCGTCTGCGCGGTGCCGTTCGGGGATTATTTTTTCTACGGGCGGCTCGATTTCGGGCGGGTGATGCCGCTGGAGTTTCTGACGGTTGGTCCCTGGCTCGCGGTCGCGCTGATCGGTGTGGTCGGCGGGGCGTTGGGTGGGGGATTTTCGTGGGTGCTGCTGCGGGCGATGCCGGTGGTGTCGGGCTGGATTCGGCGGCGGTTTTGGGTGGTGGCCTTGATTTTCGGGTTGGCGATGGCGTCGCTGGCGATGGTGTCCGGGGGGCGGACGCTGGGGAGCGGTTACGCGGAGGCTCGCGCGGTGGTCTTGGAGGGGAGCGACGAGTATCTCGCGACTTTGTCGGCGGAGGAGCGGGCGGAAATTGCGGAAACCCGGGCGGCGATGGGGCCGATGTATCCGGTTTACCGGGCTTCGGCTTCGATGCTGGCGTTGCTGACGGGGATCCCGGGTGGGTTGTTCGATCCGTCGTTTTCGGTGGGCGCGGGCTTGGGGAAAATGTGCGCGCCGTGGCTGGCGTGGACCGGGGCTCCCGCGCAGGCGGTGGTGTTGCTGTTCATCGTCGCCTATTTTTCCGGGGTGGTGCAGAGCCCGCTGACGGCGGCGGTGATCCTCGTCGAGATGACGGGGGCGATCGCTTTCACCCTGCCTTTGGCGCTGGCGGCGATCGTGGCTTACGAGGTCTCGCGGAAAATCTGCCCGGTGGCGCTTTACGAGGCGCTGGCGGAGAATTTCATCCGGAAGGTCACTTAGCCGGAGGCGGGGCCTTCCTGGGGGGTTCGCTGCTGGAGCTTGACCGCGGCGGCGATCAGGCTTTTCGCCCAATCGGGGGTGCGGGTGAGGTCGGCGGGGGCCGTGATGCGGCCTTGGCGAAGCTCGAGGAGGAGGACGGGTTCGGGCGATTTGCCGGCGGTCGGATCGGCCTCGGTGGAATTGTCGAAGAGGCGGAGGTGATGGAGGTGCGGCATGAGCGCGATGAGATTTTCGCGGCTGCGGGTCCAGCGCTGACGGATGGCGGCTTCGGGGATGGGGTGGCCGCCCTTGCGGACGCGTTCGGCGACCCGTTGGAGGTGGAGGTCGACGGTGGCGAGGCCGACGAACCACATTTCGACGGGGCGGCCCGCTTCGGCGGCACGGCGGAGGACGGCTGGGATGGTGTTGCCGCCGAGGGTGGTCTCGAAGGCGAAGGCGAATTTTTCGGTGATCGAACGCTCCAGCAGGGCGCGGCCCATTTGCCAGGCTTGGCCGTTGGCGTCGGGGAGCGTGATCCGGGGGTGGATGGCGCGGATCTGGCGGGCGGCTTCGTCGGGGTTGTAGTAACTAGACGCCGCTTCGCGTAGGAATTCTCCACCCACGCTGCTTTTCCCAGCACCGTTGACTCCGGCTAGGACGATGATGCGCTCGTTCACGATGCGTGGGCTGGAGTCTTTGTCCGAGCGCCTCGCACCGCAGCTTCACCAAGTTCCTCGGATGTGGCGTTCATTAGTCGGGCCATCCTCGCGCGGCCCTCCGGCGTGTCCTGCGCTTTGAACATCCGGTAATACTCCTCCTCCAGATCGCGGATGGTGTTCGAGCGGTAAGCGCTGAGCTTGTCGTATTCGTCGACGGAGAGGAGGACGGCGTGGGGCTTCTCGTGTCGGCTGATCACGACCGCGCTGGCGGCGGCGAGTTTCTCGAAGACGTCGCCGATGGAGTTTTTGAGCGTCGTCGCGGAGACGGTGGGCAGGTCTCGGAGGGTGTTGGCGGAATGGCGTTCGGCGATCGTGCTCATAGGAGGAGACGATAGGCTTTGCGCTAAATTTTGTCCATTTTTTACAAAATTGGATGGAGCGGCGATGGCGTGGCTTTGTCGCTTGTCAGCGCGGGTGGGGCTGCGTAGCTTGCTCGGCTCGTTATGAATCTGACCGATTTTCTTTTCCTCGCGCAGGCGACTGATCCGGCGGCTCCGGCTCCGTGGATGCAGTTCGTTCCGCTGATTTTCATTTTTGTCGTCTTCTACTTCCTCTTGATTCGTCCGCAGCAGAAGAAGGCGAAGGATCAGGCGAAACTGGTTGCCGCCCTCGAGACCGGGGATCGGGTGGTGACGAACGCGGGCATTCACGGAGTGATCACGAACCTCAAGGACCGCACGGTGCTCGTGCGGGTGGCGGATAACGTGAAGCTCGAGTTCGACCGCGGCAGCATCGTGACGGTGGTCAAGGAAGGTAAGGAAATCGGCCAGAAGGCCTCCTGACACCGACCCGGTTAGCGATTCTCAATTTTTCCCCTCTTCCCGACACCCATGTCTCCTGGACTCGTTTTCGTTTTTGGCCTGCTGATCCTCGCGCTTTTCGCCTGGTATTTTTCCACTGAACTCTTCGGGCGAAAGCGCTGGCTGGGTCTCGTCCTGACGGTGTTGCTCGTCGCTTTCTGCGCGCAGGAGCTGTTTCCCGTGTCGAAGCACATCCGCCTCGGGCTCGATCTGCGGGGCGGGACGTCGTTCCTGATCCGACTCGTGCGTGAGCCTGGGCAGCCGCCGATCACGAAGGACCTGCTGGACCAGGCGGTGGAGGTCATTCGGGCTCGCGTGGACAAGGATGGCGTGGGCGAGCCGGACATCGCGCCGCAGGGTGACGACCGGATCATGGTCCAGATCCCGGGGCTCGACAACGAGCAGATGCAGCGGACGAAGGAGAAACTGCAGCAGGTCGCGAAGCTGGAGTTTTCCGTCGTCGACCCTCGTGGCGAGGCCCTCTTGCGGCAGGTCGAGGCGGGGACGGCAATCATGCCGCCGGGCCTCGAAGTCCGGCAATACGAGGACGAGTCGTCGGAGGGAATCGTGACCGAGACTCCGATGGTGATCAACCGGAAGGCGGATTTCAGCGGCGAATTCGTCTCGAAGGCCTACGCGTATTACGATCAGCAGGGTTGGGGAGTGAGTTTGGAATTCAATTCCGAGGGCGCGAAGTTGTTCGACAATCTCGCTTCGGCAAACAAGGGCAACCAGCTCGCCATCATTCTGGACGGCAAGATTCTGTCGGCGCCGACGCTTCAGGAAGATCGCTTTGGCGGGCGGGCGACCATCACGGGGAACTTCGACGAGGCGGAGGCCCGGGATCTGGCCAGCTCGCTGGAAAATCCGCTTCGGGTGCCGGTCGCGATCGAGGAGACGCGCAGCGTGTCTCCGACCCTGGGAGCCGATTCGATCCGCGCGGGACTCTACGCGGGACTGCTCGGCCTCGGTTTCGTGGTGGTCTTTGTCCTGCTCTACTACCGATTCGCGGGCATCATCGCGCTCGTTGGCCTATCGGTGAATATCCTGCTGCTCTTCGGCATGATGGCGATGTTCAATTTCGTCCTCACCCTGCCGGGCATCGCGGGCATCATTCTCACGATCGGCATGGCGGTGGACGCCAACGTGCTCATTTACGAGCGGCTGAGGGAAGAGATGAACGCTGGCAAATCGATGGCCGCCGCGGTGAATGGGGCCTACGAAAAAGCGTTCAGCGCCATTTTCGATGCGAATCTGACGACGCTGATCACGTCGGTGATCTTGTTTCTTCAGGCGACCGGCTCGGTGAAGGGCTTCGCGGTCACGCTCACGCTGGGCATCATCGCCTCGATGTTCTCGGCCCTGCTGGTGACGCGCACGGCGTTCCGCTGGCTGATCGACAAGGGTCATCTCAGCAAACTGACGATGATGAACATCATCCCGGAGAAGCGGATCGATTTCCTCGGGAAGCGAAAACTGGCGGTCTTCCTCTCGGTCGGAATGATCGTGGGTTCGATCGCCATCTTCGCGCTGCGTGGAGCGAATAATTTCGGGATCGATTTCCGGGGTGGCGATTTGTTGGTGGTGAACACGCAGGTGCCGGTGTCGGTGCCGGAGGCGCGGGCGGCGATCGAGCCGACGGGCCTGAGCGAATCGACCGTCATTCAAATCGAGCGCGAGGGAACGAGCGAGATGCTGACCTTCCGAACGTTGGAAGGGAAGGGGCGCGAAGTCTACGAAGCCGTCGCGGCGGCTTATCCAGACCGCGGGATCGTGGTCGAGGGTGAGGACACGGTCGGGGCTCGGATCGGGATGGAATTCGCGACCAAGGCCCTGTGGGCGCTCGGCCTCGGCATGGTCGGGATTCTGATTTACGTTACCGTGAGGTTCGAATTCTCGTTCGCGCTCGGCGCGGTTGCGGCGGTGTTCCACGACGTGATCATCACCCTCGGGCTTTTCTCACTGATCGGCGGCGAGCTATCGCTCGTGATGGTCGGCGCGGTGCTGACGATCGCGGGCTATTCAATCAACGATACCATCGTGGTCTTCGATCGAATTCGCGAAAGTCTGAAGTCGGGCAAGTCCGGATCGGTGCAGGAGCTCATGAACGAGGCGATCAACGAGACGTTGGGGCGGACGATCCTGACGGGCGGCACGACGGCGTTGTCGGTCGGCGCGTTGTTCTTCTTCGGAGGCGCGGTGCTGGAGGATTTCGCCTTTGCGATCCTGATGGGTATCCTCGTGGGAACGTTCTCGTCGATCTTCGTGGCCTCTCCGATCGTGCTGTGGTGGACGCGGCTTCGTGGTCGGAACATCCGGCGCGAGGTGCTCGAGAGCGAGGCGATGCGGCGGACGTCGAGTGGATCGAAGGGCACGGCTGACCCGGTGTAGCCGCGGGGCTGCGATCCCGGTCGAGATCGGGGTACGAGGCGGCGGGATCGCCGCGGGGATTTTCAAATCCCGCCTCCCGTTGCCGGGATCTTTTCAGGATCATGCCTTGGTCCGCCGATTGCGGGTGGAGCGGGGGCTCCCCGCGCGTTGGCGAGCGACCCCGCCCGCGAGCGAAGCGTTTTTCCTCCACGCGGCGTGGACCGCCAAGTTGCCCGAAGTGCGCGGTCGAGATTTGGCTTTGCCGCCGCCAGCTGGATTCGGAATCGGATCGAATTGGGGAAAGTTTACGCTTGATCGACTTGCGCGAGCGTTGCAGTTTGGCAATCCGCCTCATCGACCAATCCGAGGCTGGAAGAAAGTAGGTGAAATAAGTTCATGCCGGAAGTTACCGTTCGAAAAGGAGAGCCAATCGACCGCGCCCTCAAGCGCCTCAAGTCCAAACTGGAGACCGAGGGAGTGCTGGAAGAGGTGCGTCGTCTACGCGCATTCGAGACGCCAACGCAGAAGATGCGCCGCAAGGCGAAGTCCAACGCGAAGAAGGCCAAACAGAAGTTCCGCTTCAATTTCAACCTGAACTAATTTCAGGCGCACGCTGTGCCGAAAGTTCTCATCGCCGGCTGTGGCTTCCTTGGTGGAGCTGCCGTCGGCTTTTTTGTGTCCACGGGCTGGCGGGTTGTTGGGATGACGGCCTCGCGGGAGTCGGCGGAGGCGCTGGGTGGAGGTTCGTTCACCGTGGGAGACTCCGACCTCGGAGATGCGCGGGCGGTCGGGACGTTCGCGGAGAGATTTGGACCATTCGATTCGGTCGTTCATTGCGCCAGTTCGGGGCGGGGTGGGGTGGATGCCTATCGTCGGGTGTATCGGGACGGTCTGCGCAACCTCGTGGCGGCGTGTCCGGGGGCGCGGATGGTTTTCACCGGAAGCACATCGGTCTACGGGCAGGCGGACGGGGACGTCGTCGACGAGACAAGCGCGACGGAGCCGGATCGCGAGACGGGGCGGGTGCTGCTCGAAGCGGAGCGCATCGCGTTGGACGCGGGCGGATCGGTGGCGCGGTTGGGCGGAATCTACGGGCCGGACCGGTCGGTGCTGATGCGGAAATTCTTGGACGGCTCGGCGACAATCGAAGACGGGGGTGGGCGGTGGATCAACCAAATCCACCGGGATGACGCGGCGCGGGCGCTGTTTCTCCTGGCCGGCGGCGAGGTCCAGCCGGGAGTCTACAACGTCGTCGATGACGTGAGCGCGACTCAGCGGGAGGTCTACGGCTGGCTGGCGGAGCATTTCGACCGCCCGCTGCCGCCACCGGGGGCGGTCGATCCGAACCGGAAGCGCGGGGTGACGAACAAGCGGGTGTCGAATGCGAAGCTGCGGGCGACGGGCTGGGAGCTGGAGTTTCCAAGCTACCGGGATGCGTTGCCGGTGATGGGTTGACCGGTGATCGCGTTTGCCATTTTGCGCGAGGCGATTTTTCTTTGGAGGGTTCGGGAAGCCACGCTGGACGGAGTTTTTTTGGCTTCCCTCGACTTCGGTTGCCGCGTGGCGGGTTAATCGCCACGGGTGGCTCGCGCGCTCTGGGAGCAGGTCACGGAACCCGGCGGCGCGGCTTCCCTACCTGCTTTGGACGATGGCTGGGCTTTCGCCGAGGGTGACCGATCGAGACCGTCTGCGCGGGCCGGCTACGCAATTTCAGGATCGTGGTCGACGTTGCGGCTTTCGCGGATGAGGTAGATTCGCTTGCCGGTCGACTCGTGGAAGGTGCGGGTGATCATTTCGGCGAGCAGTCCCATGAGGACACAGATGACGCCGGTCATCAGCGTGAAGATCGTCATCAGGGGAAGCGGGGTCGTGATGAAAGGTTTGCCGCCGAAGACGTTGAGGATGAGCGCCCAGAGTCCGAATCCGAACGACGCGGCCAGCATGATGAAGCCCGCGAGGCCGAAGACATACATCGGCTTCTGCTGATGGCGGTCGAGGAATTTGACGACCATCAGATCGAGCAGGACTTTGAGGACTCGCTCGAGGCCGTATTTGGATTTGCCGGTGCGGCGTTTGAAGTGATTGACCACCACTTCGGCGATCTTCGCGCCGTGCCAGCTCGTGTAGATCGGGAGGAAGCGGTGCATCTCGCCGTAGAGCCGGACGCCTTCGATCACCTCGCGGCGGTAGGCCTTGAGCGAGCAGCCGAAATCGTGGAGGCGCACACCCGAAACGAACGAGATAAGGTTGTTCGCCATGATGCTCGGGAAATTCCGCTTGATGGCGTTGTCCTGCCGGTCCTTGCGCCAACCCGAAACGACGTCGAAGCCTTCGTCGAGCTTGACGAGCATCTTCGGGATGTCCTCCGGATCGTTTTGATAATCGCCATCCATCGGGATGATGATGTCGCCGAGCGCATAGTCGAAACCGGCCATCATCGCGGCGGTCTGGCCGAAATTCCGCCGGAAATGCAGGACCTTGACCTCGGGATTGGCTTCGGCGATCTCGTCGAGGACCTCCTCGGAGCCGTCGGTGCTGCCGTCGTTGACGAAAATGACCTCCCACGGGCGATTGGTCGTCCGCATGACTTCGGCGGTCTTCTCGAAGAGCGGGCCGATGGCCTCGTGCTCGTTGTAAACGGGGATGATGATGGAGAGCATCGTGGCGGCGAGTGATACTGGGTCTCGATCGGAGCGACAACCGTTTATCTCGCCCCGTGCGGGGCTTTCGCGGTCTCGCCGATGCGAGGTTTTCAACCGGAAGCCGGACTTTGTGAAAAATTTCACAAAGTCGGCACATTCGGCTTGCACCGCTCGCGCGAGCCGATACTTGTAACGACTCGACGCGCTCTCCCCGTTCGGCGTCCGGTAGATCATCGCCCCTTTTCGGATCGTTGGTCTCTGCGAGCGGCGGCAGGCGCGATCTCCTTCGTTTTCCCGATTCCGATAATCCGTCTCATGAATTTTCAACTCGCCGCCGCGATCCCGCTGAACGCGCAGTCCGTCTGGGCAGAAATGGCCATGGTGCCGTTTCTCGAATGGCTGACAAATTCAGTACTGGTCTCCGCGATTGTCGTAGGAGTGATCGTTCTGCTCTCGCGGGCTGCAACGAAACGAATGGAAGTGATTCCATCCGGCACTCAGAATGTTTTCGAGGCTGTCATTGCGCTGCTCTACACGATGCTCGAGGGCATCGTTGGCAAGCACATGATTGCCAAGACTTTCAGCCTGCTGGCCACGCTCTTCATCTACATTCTCGTTTCCAATTGGTTCGGCCTTCTGCCGGGCGTCGGATCGATTGGCTGGGGTGAGAAGGTCGGACCACTTTCGCTCGAACACGCGGACGTTCCCCTGTTCCGGCCCGGCACGGCGGATCTCAATTCGACGCTCGGAATGGCCGCAGTCTTCATGGTGATGTGGCTGTATTGGTCCGTTTCGGAGTTGGGTGTTGGTGGGTCGCTCAAGCACATCTTCGGCACAAAGGGCGGCCTGCGGGGCACGATGGCACTCTGCCTTGCGCCGATTTTCTTCGCGGTCGGAGTCATCGAAGTGGTTTCGATCGCGTTCCGTCCAGTTTCGCTTTCACTCCGTCTCTTCGGGAATATTTTTGCCGGCGAGAACCTGCTGTCGACCATGATCACTCTAGGCAACACGCTCGGGCTGCCGACCTTTGTGGCCTACCTCTCGTCGATCATCATCCCGATCCCGTTCTACTTCCTGGAGCTGCTCATCGGACTGCTGCAGGCGCTGGTTTTTACCCTACTCTGTGCCGTTTACATTCAACTTTCGACCACCCACGACGAGGACGAGGCGCACCATTAGAATCTAAAAAATTTGTCGTCATGACCGTGGCAAGACTGCGGGTGGCGACGAAACAACACACAAACCAAGAGGAAATCACATGAATCCAGAAATCATCGCAGCAGCGACGGACACCGTCGCTATCGCTGGTCCTACGGGCAATCTCGGTCTCGCGATCGCGGGTGCCGGTGCGGCCATCGCAATCGGAATGATCGGAGCGAAGGCCGTCGAGGCCGTCGGCCGCAACCCCGGTGCGTTTGGTAACATCCTGACGCTCTCGATCATCGCCATGGCGCTCGCGGAAGCGATCGCGATCTACGCGTTGATCATGGCCATCATCGGCTAAGCGATCCGCAAGTTACGCCGTCCGGCCCGCTGAGCGGGCGGGGCGGCATTCCTTTTGATTCGATGGAAGCACTCACAACCATTTTCACCACGTTCGGCCTCGTTTGGTCGAAGTTTCTGGCACAGGTCATCCTGTTCCTCATCGTCTATTGGATTCTCAAGAAATTCGCTTTTGGTCCAATTATCGCGATGCTCGAGCAGCGCCGTCGGGTCATCGAAGAGGGCCAGGCCAACGCGGAGCAGATCAAGAAACAGCTGGCTGAAGCCGAAAAACATTTTGACGAATCCATGCGCAAAGCGAACGCCGAGGCGCAGAAGATGATTGATCGTGCCCGCGAAAATGCTGACGCCCTCACCCAGAAACAGGCTCAGGATGCCATTCGTCAGGCCGAAGAGATCATCGCCAAAGCCCGCGTCGACATCACGAACGAGCACAACCAGATGGTCGCCGACGTGAAGAGAGAAATGGTCGGCCTCGTCGTCGAGACCACCGCCAAGGTCACCGGCAAGGTCCTCACCGAAGAAGACCAGCGGCGCCTCAACGAAGAAACCTCGAGCCAGCTCGCGGCTTGATTTTCCACCAATTCCGCCCGCCAGCCGCCGACCGCACGAAGCCATGAAAATCAGCAAGGAAGCCCGCCGCACCTCCCGGGAATTGTTCACCGCGTGCCTCACGTCGGGACGGCTCGACGCACACAAGGTGCGGCAGTATTCGGACAGCCTCGTCGAGGTCAAACCGCGCGGCTACTTCCAGATTCTCAAAGCGTTTACGCACATGGTTCGGCTCGAACTCGCCAAGCGCCACGCCGTGATCGAGAGCGCGACGCCGCTCGGGGACGAAGCCTCGGCCAAGGTCGCCCGCGATCTCAAATCGCGCTTCGGCGACGATCTTACGACCGAATACCGCGTGACTCCCAGCCTGCTCGGCGGCCTTCGCGTGAAGGTCGGCAGCGACGTCTGGGACGGAACCGTGTTTTCCCGACTCCAGCAACTCAAGCAACAGCTTTAAATTTTCACCCAAGACACCCACGCCATGAGCACCATCCTGCAAGAACTCGAACAGAAAATCGAAGGCATCCAAAGCGCTTCGACGACCCGGTCCAACGTCGGCATCGTCCGCGAAATCGGTGACGGTGTCGCCCGCATCGAGGGTCTCAGCGACGCGATGCTCAACGAGATGCTCAAGTTCCCCGGCGGACTCATCGGTCTCGCGCTCAACCTCGAAGAAACCGAAGTCGGCGCGGTGCTCCTTGGCGACTACACGAAGATCCGGGAGGGCGACGAGGTCAAGACGACCGGCAAGTTGCTCCAGGTCCCCGTTGGCAAAGCGCTCCTCGGTCGCGTCGTCGACGCCGCCGGATCACCCATCGACGGCAAGGGTCCGATCGAGACCGACACGTTCAATCCCGTCGAGAAGATCGCCCACGGCATCATTGACCGTCAAAGCGTCAGCCAGCCGATCCAGACCGGCATCATGGCCGTCGACGCGATGATCCCGATTGGACGCGGTCAGCGTGAGTTGATCATCGGCGACCGCGCCACGGGCAAGACGACCATTGCCATCGACACGATGATCAACCAGGCCCAGGCGAACAAAGCCGCCGAAGCCTCCGGCGATCCCGACTACCGCCCGGTTTACAACATCTACGTGGCCATTGGTCAGAAGAACTCCAACGTCGCCCGCGTCATCAAGACGCTCGAGGACGCCGGAGCCCTCAAATACACGATCATCGTCTCCGCGCCCGCTTCGGACACCGCGACGAACCAATTCATCGCCCCCTTCACCGGCGCGGCCATGGGCGAATTCTTCATGGAGAACGGGATGGATGCGCTCATCATCTTCGACGATCTCTCCAAGCACGCCGTCGCTTACCGGCAGGTTTCGCTCCTCCTCAAGCGCCCATCCGGCCGCGAGGCGTATCCGGGCGACGTTTTCTACCTCCACAGCCGTCTCCTCGAGCGCTCCGCCCGACTCGGCAAGGACTACGGCGCCGGATCGTTGACCGCACTTCCGATCATCGAGACGCAGGCCGGCGACGTGTCGGCCTACATCCCGACGAATGTGATCTCGATCACGGACGGTCAGATCTACCTCGAGACCGATTTGTTCTATCAGGGTATCCGCCCAGCGATTTCGGTCGGTTTGTCGGTGTCGCGTGTGGGATCGGCGGCGCAAATCAAGGCGATGAAGCAGGTCGCCGGTAAGCTCAAGGGCGATCTCGCGCAGTTCCGCGAAATGGCGGCCTTTGCGCAGTTCGGATCCGATCTCGACGCCAAGACGAAGGCGCTCCTCGACCGCGGCGGCCGCATCGTCGAGCTCTTCAAGCAGCAGCAATACAGCCCGATGCCAGTTCAGCTCCAAGTCGCGGTTTTGTTTGCCATGCAGCACGGCTACGTGGACTCGGTGCCCGTCGACCGCGTCGGCGATTACCAGGCCAAGCTCCAGGAGTTTTTCACGACCCGCAAGGCCGACCTGCTTACCAAGATTCTCGACCAGAAAAAGATCGACGACGACCTCGAGAAAGAGCTCAAGGCCGCCCTCGACGAATTCAAACAGACTTGGAACTGAGTCACCGACCTTCGACCTTCCGACTTTAAGACCTTCCGACTTATCCAATGCCCAGCACCCGCGACATCCGCCGACGGATCAAATCCGTCAAGAACACGGCGCAGATCACCAAGGCCATGCAGATGGTCGCCGCTTCCAAGATGCGGCGGGCGCAGATGCTCGCGACGGCGGGTCATCCCTACGCGGACCTTCTCAACCGCGTGCTGGTGTCACTCAAGGACCGGGTCGATCACACGCTCCATCCGCTCCTCGAAGAGCGGGAGGTGAAGCGCGAACTCGTCCTCGTGATCAGCACGGACAAGGGACTCTGCGGCGGTCTGAACACCAACCTCTTCCGTGAGTTGGCGCAGTTCGACACCGCGACGACCGATTTCGCTTCGGCGGGACGGAAAGCGAAGCAGTTCGTCGCGCGGACGAAGCGCAACCTGCTCGCCGACTTCGAACTCGCCGACCAGCCGACGTTCCTCCAGTCGAAGACCGTCTCGAAGTTCCTGATCGAGAAGTTCCTCTCAGGCGAAGTCGACAAAGTTACCGTCCTCTTCTCGCGCTTCGTCAACACGCTCACCCAGCAGCCCCGCTCGTTCCAGCTTCTGCCGATCTCGCCAACCATGGTTAACCAGGCAGCCGAAGCCGCTGAAGCCCAGGGAGTGATTTCCGGCTTCCTCTTCGAGCCGGACGCGCACGAAGTGCTCGACGCGATCCTTCCATATTACGTGCATTTTGGCGTCTACCAGATGGTCCTCGACGCCCGGGCCTCGGAGCACAGTGCTCGAATGGTCGCCATGAAGAACGCGACCGACAACGCCAAGAGCCTCGTGAAGGATTTGACGCTCGAATACAACAAGGTGCGCCAGGCCAGCATCACCAGCGAACTCCTCGAAATCACCACGGCGCAAATGGCGCTGCAATAGCCGCCGATTCGCTCTTCGATATGTTTTTGGTCAACAAATCACCCACAACGACCGTCCGCAATCGGAGGGCGAGCCGTGACGGCGCGTTGGGTTCGAGGATCAAGACCGATCGCCGCATCGGCACTTCTCGGTCGGAGATCGCGTTTCTCGTCACGGCTGGCTCGGCGGGAGCCTTGCCCTCCGTCTCGAGCGCCAAAATCGCCGAAAAATCAAACCACGACACCCAGCCCGACTGAGCCCCATCGGGCATTTTATTTATGAGCACCACAGGAAAAATCGTCCAGGTTATCGGACCCGTGATCGACGCCGAATTCGATCCCTCGCAAGGCCCCATCCCGAGCATTTACGACGCCCTCGAAGTCGATCTCGAGGTCGGTGGCACGAAGTCGAAAATCACCTTCGAAGTTCAACAGCATCTCGGCGAGAATTGGGTCCGCGCGATCGCGATGTCTTCGACGGAGGGTCTCAAGCGCGGCGCCGCGATCACCGCGACCGGATCTCCGATCTCGGTTCCCGTCGGTGAAGGCGTCCTCGGTCGCATCTTCAACGTCACCGGTGATCCCGTTGACGAGCGAGGCGAGGTCACGTTCAGCGAAAAATGGCCGATTCATCGTCCGGCTCCGACCTTGGTCGACCAGGACACCTCGGCGCAAATTCTCGAGACCGGCATCAAGGTCATCGATCTGATCTGTCCTTTCACTAAAGGTGGAAAGGTCGGTGCCTTCGGTGGTGCGGGCGTCGGCAAGACCGTCGTCATCATGGAGCTGATCAACAACATCGCGAAGGGCCACGGCGGCTATTCAGTGTTTGCGGGCGTCGGCGAGCGGACCCGTGAGGGCAACGATCTTTACCACGAAATGAGCGACGCGGGCGTCATCGTGCAGGACGATCTCTCGAAGTCGAAGGTCGCCCTGGTCTACGGTCAGATGAGCGAGCCTCCAGGAGCCCGTCTCCGGGTCGCCCTCTCCGCACTCACGATGGCGGAATACTTCCGCGACGAGAAGAATCAGGACGTTCTCCTTTTCGTGGACAACGTCTTCCGTTTCTCCCAGGCCGGCTCGGAAGTGTCCGCGCTGCTCGGTCGCACGCCTTCGGCGGTCGGTTACCAGCCCACCCTTGCGGCCGAAATGGGCCAGCTCCAGGAGCGGATCACTTCGACCACGAAGGGATCGATCACCTCGTTCCAGGCGGTTTACGTGCCGGCGGATGATTTGACCGATCCGGCTCCGGCGAACACATTCGCGCACTTGGATTCGACCATCGTGCTCGAGCGCTCCATCGCGGAACTTGGAATCTATCCGGCGGTCGATCCGCTCGCTTCGACCTCCAAGGCGCTCGCGCCGGAGATCGTCGGCGACGAGCACTACAAGGTCGCCCGCGGCGTTCAGGTCGTGTTGCAGCGCTACAAGGATCTGCAGGACATCATCGCGATTCTCGGCATGGACGAGTTGTCACCCGAGGACAAACTCACGGTTTTCCGCGCTCGTAAGATCCAGCGTTTCCTGAGTCAGCCGTTCCACGTGGCGGAAGTGTTCACCGGCACGCCCGGTCAATACGTCACGATCTCGGAGACCATCAAGGGCTTTCAGGAGATCCTTGACGGCAAACACGACGACGTGCCCGAGCAGAACTTCTACATGAAGGGTTCGATCGATCAGATTGCTGATTAACTTCGGACAATTAAGAATTAAGAATTAAGAATTAAGAATTAAGAATTAAGTTTTAAGTTTTAAGTCTGAGAAGTCGCTCACCACTTAATTCTTTAAACTTGCTCCTTAAAACTCACCTCACATGGCTACGCTGAAACTCGAAATCGTAACTCCCGAAGCGAAGACCTTTTCCGGCGACGTGTCTTCGGTCGTGCTCCCGGGCGCGCTCGGCGAGATGGGAGTCCTGCCGCAGCACGTTCCGTTGATGACGAAATTGCTTCCCGGCGAGCTCCGGATCATGCGTGACGGCGTTGAGGAGCGGCTTGCGGTGGGCGAAGGATTTGTCGAAATCACGCAGGAAACCGTGTCGGTCCTGACGGACATGGCGATCAACGAATCCGAGATCGACGAGTCCGCCGCCGAAGAGGCGATCAAGCGGGCCCAGGCCGCGATGAACGACGATCAACTCGGCGATGAGGATCACGCCGCGATGCAGGCAATGATGTTGAAGTCATTGGCCCAGTTGAAGGTCAAGCGTCGGCGGAACGTTTAATGTCTCGCGCCTCGTTCCGACGCTCTTCGATGGGCGCAGGATTGAATTGAGGACGTCGCGTCCTCATGTTTGGATCAGGAGGGCGGGACGCCCTCCCCCCGCTGACGGGATCAAATCGTCCCATCAATTTGAGGATGCTCCAGGCGGCTCCGTCGGGGATGCCGTCCTCGACGAACTCCCCCAAGCCGAAGTAATTCGTCCGCATTCGGAATTTCGAGTGGTGGCTCTTTGGGCTCCAGACGTGCGAGCCGGAGCGGTCGTCCGCGTTCGCATTTGCCTCGTTCCACATCCATTCCTCCCGCTCGGCGATCGCCACCGCGAAGCCGTCCGTCGCTTCCGGATTCCACCAGACGAAACGCTGAGAATCGTCCGGTAACGTCTTGGTGTGGGAGCCGGCGCCGCTGATCGACTCCACCAGGTAGCGCGGCTCCACCGGCTTGAGATCAACGACGTATGTTCGCAGATTGCGGATGTCTACCAGGATCGCTTCGGCGTTGTCGTGGAGCGGCCGGGCAAAGTGCGAATCCATCCGCGGCGAATGCAGCAGAGCGAGCATCCGTTTGGTCACGGACGGAGCGGACGTCGGGGTCTCGGTGACCGCGAACGTGAATTTCGCATCGCCGGTCAGAGGTCCGGCGTGGAGAAGGATATCCTCCCCGGCAAAACCCCGGCGCAGCCGCCGGTGTCGCCGGTGTCGGCGCTGGCGCGGAGATCCGTGGCGATCTCGAGGTCGCAGGAGCGCACGCAGACGCTGTAAACTCCGAACCCGATGCGGGTTTCCAGAGCCTCCACCGCTCGGTCGCGAGGCGTCTCCGGCGTAAGAATGGCGGCGTCGAGGTAGCGGCTGATCGGCTCGGTGGTGGTCCTGGGTGGATTGGCGGAACGGCTGGAAGGGGAGCGTTGTTGTGAGGGGGCGGGATTTAAAGCGTGAAGCCGACCGGGGCGCATTTGGTTGCGAAGGATCGGGTCACGGCTGCACCGGAATCGAAATTTCTCGATCCGCGGGGAGACCTGCGCTGGGTTGATGGCTCGGTGAGAAATTGCGTTGGTCCTCCACCTGCCCGTCCGCAATGGCTGACGCTCGAGCGCATCCGCGACGCCGGCCGATTGCTCGAGACGACGCGGATGAGCATCCACGAGATCGCGCTCGAATGCGGGTTCGACAGCCCAAGCCACTTTCACCATCGGTTCCGGTCCGCCAACGGAAAGACGCCCCTCAAATTCCGCAAACGAGCCTCCGGCGTGCAGTCGTCGTCGTCGCGCTGGCGGCCCTCAGCGAGATCGGAAGACGGTAAAACTTACGGGCGGCACGTGGAACCCGGCCCGCAACGCGACCTCCGGCAGCGACCATTCAACGACAAGCACGGCTTCGGGATAGGTCTCGTCGGACCAACCCCGCACCGACTGCCCGAAGCCGCCGATGGCTTCCCGCGAGTCGTCGGACTTGATAGAGCGACGCGGCCATGTGGACGCGGAATCCATCGGCTCCCTGGTCGATCCAGTAGGTCACGATGCGGCGCAGTTCCCGGTGCGTGGCCTGCCTGGACGTCGGGATGGTCGACCGGCAGATCGCCGATCCCGTCGCCGTTCGGATCGGAGAAACTCTGCGGGTAGATTTCGTAGAAGACCGCGTCGTCCTGCCACGCGGGTTGGGTGAAGGGGAGTCTTCATGAGGCCAGGGACAAAACCGGAAGGCCGCTAGTCGGAGTCGTTCAGCGGGAGAAAAACCAATTCCGTCACGCTGTTCCAATCGTTCACGGAATTCCCGTGCCCGGTGAATCGAACGAACCGAAAATTACCCGGACTCGCGCATCGGAAGCGCTCGATGGCTTCGGTGACGCCGGAGGTGCGCGTCCGACCGAGAAGCGGCTGCCAGGTGGTCCCGTCGTCGGAAGCCTCGACGGAAAATTCCGACCACCGCGCGGCACCCTGGTGGTAGGCGACGCCGACTTCGTCGATGCGGCGCGGCGCGCCGAGGTCGATGGTGAGCGGCGAGTCGCGGCCCTCCGCCGACCACCGCGTGGTCAATTGTCCGTCGAAGGCGTCTTCGGGCGGGTTGCCCGTTTCGCCGTCGCCCGCGAGCACCGTCAACTCGCGGGCGGGCGGGGTGGGGGTCAGCGTCGTGGGTGGGGCGACGTGCCGCTCGAGGACGACGCGGTAGCGGGCGGCGGCCGCGTCGTCCTTTGTGTCGGTGATGGCCCAGAGGGCGGTCGGGAGATCCGGCGACGCCGGAGCGGCGACCGTGAGAGCATCGTTGGCGGGCGTCCTCGTGACCGCGACGGACGGTGTTTTCAGCGCGAGGGTATAAGTAAAAATGGCGGGATCGAATCCGCCGACCGCTTCGCCGCCCACGGCGAGTCCGGTGAGTCCGGCGGGCTCGCCGTTTACCAGAGTCCAATCCGCCAGTGGCCCGAAGTCGGTCGCCGCATCGTAGTCGGGGTCGACGCCCGTGACGAAGGGTTCGAACCAGACGGAGATCGCCGTTTCGGTGACGTCGCGCAGGCGCACAACGAGCTTCTCGAGGCCGGGATTGCGGCGTTGCGTCACGCCGGGGATCGGGACGAGCGGGGCGGCGTCGAGGACCTCGAACTTCGCCTCGGCCGATACGGTCAGCCGCAGGCGCAGGCGTTTGTTTTCGAAGGCGAGCGTCGCCGTGCGTCCGTCGGCGGAGATCGTTACCGGGTCGCGGACGTGCACGGACCAGACGACTTCGCCCGGTTGTTTTAGCCGCACTTCGTCCCGCAGGAGCAGGCGATTCCGGGACTCCGTGAGCCGCGCGCCGCGCCAGACGCGGACGCCGGCGGGGGCGTAGGCGTCGGTGAGGTTGACCGTGATGAACGCGTCGGCCGGCGAGGATTCGAACGCGACGACCTTGGATTTCGCGCGAAAGTATTGGTCCGGCGCGGGCGAGGGATTGAGCACCAGGGTGTTGTGCCCTTCGGCCCGGGACGGGTAGTAGGACCAGCGGCGGGACTTCGGCCCGACCTCGAAGTAGCCGGGCGCGGCGTAGCTTTCCTTCTCGACCTCGTGGATCCAACGGTGCCCGAGCGCTTCGAACACGAAGGTTCCCAGGTCGAGGTGGCCGTGGTTCGCGCCGTTCGACCCGGCCTTGATGGCGAAGAAATTCGCGTTCGGATCGTCCCACGAGCTGCGGAAACTCGCCGCGCCGACGTCGCGGAAGAGCCGGTCCAGCGGCGGACGCGCTCCGGACTCGGTCTCGCCGAGGGCGCTGAGCGCGATGATGTCGCCGACCGTCCCGGAGGCGCAGGCCAATTGCGCACGGGCGAATGCCGGCTCGTCGAAAATGCGGGCGAAATCGAACAATTGGGTGGCTCGCGTCGGGCGATCCTCCGCGTCGGCGAAGTCGAACGCCCGACCGGTGGGGCCGGTCAGGTAAATCGGAAACCAGCCCGTCGGCGCGATACCGGGCGCGCGGTCGAGCAGCGCCAACCGCTCGACGGCGTCGGGTCCGAGCACTTCGAGGAGTAGGGCGACGTAGCGCGTGGCGTAGCCCCAGTAGGTGGGGCCTTCGTCCCAACCGCCGTCCCGGCCGAAGGATTCGAGCGCGGGGCGGAGGTGGCCGACGGCCCGGGCGATCAAGTCCGCGCCGAGTTCGCGCTCGTCGGGGAGCAGCGCGATGACGGCGGTGATCACGCTCGCGTTGCAGACGAAGTTCCAGTTGTTCTTCGCGGCCCAGCCCGCGTAGCTCGTGAGGTTGCCGTCGTAGGCGTCCCGCGCCGCGTCGAGGCCGTGCGTCACCAGCGCCCGGCGGAGCGTGTCCCGTTGCGCGGGCGTCCACGTGTCGTGCAGCCAATCGTAGCCGATCGCGAAGGCGTGCATCATCTCGGCGGTGTCGAGGAATTGCGCGTTGGGCCGCCAGGATTCCAGCTCGCTCGCGCGCTCGAGTTCCGCCCAGAGGCGGTCGGCGTAGCGGCGGTCGCCAGTCACCAGATACGCGAAGGCCAGCGTGTAAGTCCGCCCGAGCACGACGCGGCTGCCCGATTCCAGGATGCTCGCCGGCGCCGCCGGGTAATCGACCACGGGCTGGCGCAGGATCTCGTCGGCCTCCCGACGCGCCTTGGCGGCCCACGATTTGAGCGGCTCGCGATCCAGCCCGCCAGCACGCCACGAGTCGACCAGAGCCTGGTCGATGAGCAATCGCGGGCGGGGCTCCGCCAGAGCGTCGATCACCGCCGCCGGCACGGCGGGCGGCGGGTCGGCGGCCCGGGTTGGCAGCAGGCAGGCGCAGCTGGCGGCGAGCGCGAGCAGAGACAGGGTCGGGAAATTATTTCGCACGGAGCCCCTCGTTGCCGTTCTTCGAGTTTCGGGTGGCCCGCGTCGGGGTCGGGGGTTCTTCGTCCGGCTCGGGCGTCCGGCAGACGGCGGTGGTCGCCCGCACGCGAAGCTCGACCGGCAGGACCTCGACGGTGGGTTGCTCGCGCCCCAGGCTCCCGGCCACCGCGCGGTCGAGCAACTCACCGGCCCGCACGCCCATTTCCAAAATCGGGAAGTGGACGGTCGTCAGCGGCAGCGGGCTGTAGGGCCGCAGTTCGTCGTTGCAGCCGATGAGGGACAGATCACCCGGAACGTCGACACCGGCGCGTCGGGCGGAGTTGAGCAGGCTGATGGCCGTCGCGTCGTCGAAGGAAAAAATGGCCGTCACGCCGGGGAGTTTGCGCTGGATCCAATCAAAAAATTCCAGCGGGCTGTCGGCGGGGCGTTGGTCCCGCACGAGCGTTGGCCCCGGGTCGGGACCGCCGAGAGCAGCCCACGCCTCGCGGCAGCCGACCGTGAGTTCGCGGAAGTAGAATGCGTCGTCCTTCACGAACGACGGGATGGCCACCGCGATCTGCCGGTGCCCGAGCTCGGCGAAGTGCGCCATCGCGGCCCGCGCCGCCTCGCGGTAATCCGGCGCCACCGCGTGGACGTGCGGCAGGCCGACGACCCGCGACGCGTAGACGATCCGGCACGCCGCCCGGTTGAGCGCCAGGAGCAGCGAGTAATTGATGGCGCCGGCGATGACGACTTTGTTAACGAATCCCCCGCGCACCGCGTCGGGCAGCTGGTCGGGGTTGAACATGTAGTCGGTCTCGAGATCGAAGGAGCAAAAGGAACACCCCCGCCGGTCCTTCGCCGCGTGCGCCGACAGACCCTGGAGGATGGGCGAGAAGTAGGGGTTGGCAATTTGATCCCGCACTTCCTCGCAGAGCATCATGAGGAATCCGCCGAGTTCCGGCTGGACGCGGACGCGGGTCGCCGGGTCATCCGGCACGTAGCCGACCTCCCGGCAGGCGAGGCGGATGCGTTCCCGCGTGTCCTCCGAAAGCCCGATCCGCGACGTCGAATCACTGCCGTAGTAGCGACCGTTCAGCAGCGAGTAGACGGCCGTCGCCGAAACGCCCGCCGCCTTCGCGACGTCCGAGACTTTCGTGGTCTGCCGATTCGCGCTACCCATGATCTCCGCGAGAGCCGTGCCGTTTCACTGTCAAATCGCCGGTGATTCTTAACTATTCCTTTGCCCCGAACTCGATCCGGTCGACGAAGAAATCCCCATCGCCCGCCTGGCTGTTCGTGATTTCGAAACGCCCGAAGCCCTTACGTTCCCCCGGGACGTTGAATTGAAACGCGGCCCCATCCGCCTCGCCCTGCGGGACCTCGTCTACCGCAATCGTGAACGTGGACTTCGCTAAGTCGATCTCTCCGGTGAACGTCGTGTAGACTCCCTCGCGGACGAAGAAATCCTCGCCGTCCTCGGTCTTCACCCGCACGGGTTGGTCGCCGTCGAAGAATTCGATTTTCCCGCCGGCGTAGATTTGTAGCCGCAGCGCCGTCGCGTCGCCGTCCAATCCCGCGCGCACCCGCACCGGTACGTCGAACGAGTTCGGCGTCAATCCGTTTACCATCACGGCGAACGAATACCGGACTTGCTCCGGGATCTCGCCGAGTTGCTCCGGCAGCATCCACGCGGTCGCGTAGCCACCGGGTTCCGCGAATCGGGCGGCCTGCCCACCGTCGACGCCCTCGCCGCCGGCGATCTCGCCGAACCCGGGAGGCCCGATCCAGACGGGACGGGAGTCGCTCGGCTGGGTGTTGAGCGTTTTCCCGACTTCGTAACCCTCGGCGGATTCGAAGTCGACGGTGACGGCGCGGAGCGAGCCGCCGGAGGCGATGAGGACCAGGGCGGCGGCGAAGTTGTCGGCGGAGAGGATTTTCACGGAGAAGTGGTGGTGAGTTGAAATTGGAATCGGATCGACGGCAGCTACTGGTTGCGCGCCGAGAAGTCCGGGGCTTCGAACGAGACCCGACCGGAGGCGAAGAGGAACATCCGCTTGTCGGTCCCCGCGACGTAGGCGTCCTTGCCTTCTTGGGTTCCGAAGGGTTTTTCGTTCAAGATCCACAGGGAGTCCGGCTTCGTGATCTGCACCATGCGCAGCGGCTGGGCCGAGTAGGACTCGCTGCCTGGATAGCCGAAAGGTCGGCGCGGAACGTCGTCGACGACGTAATCGTTGACATTGGCGTTGAAGGTGAGAATGGAGGATTGCGCCGCTTGCGCGGGCGTGATCTTGCGATTGTTGGGGATGAGTTCCTGCATCCCCTGCCATTGATCCGTGACGGTGTAGCCGAGATAGGGCGCGATGCGGGTCGCGAGCTGATTCCCGTCCGACGAGCGGAACCGGGAGACGACCGATGTGTAGAGGGGGCCGGGGAGTTGGTTCTCGTTTTCGGTGGTGTAGAGCAGGATCGCGTGACCGACCTTTCGGAGGGAGGCCATTGACTCAGTCTCCTTCGCGCGGTCGAACACGGAGCGGAAGACGCCGACCGACAGCGCGGTCAGGATGGAGATAATCGAGACGACCACGAGGATCTCGACGAGGGTGAAGCCGACGGACCGGCGGGAAAGTCTGATGGGGGGAATTGAAGACATGGAGGTTATTTGTTATTCAATAAACGAAGAATACGCGACCCGGAGATGAATTCAACCCAATCTTGCGGATCGGGGATTATTTGAGCGCTGTGGCGTGTCGAGCTGAATCGGTTTCCAGCCGATTTTGGCTTGGTAATCGGCTGGAAGCCGCTGCCACGGTCGTCTGATCTCGTGCAGATTCCGAGGGGACGTTGGGATGAGGAGGTTTTAAGCGTTTGGGAGATCCGACCCCGCGGGCCAGCCCTCGCGCCGCGCGTTTTCCCAGTGCGGCGGAGGATCGGAATCGAGTGGAGGCGAATTACGCGGCGGTCTTGCGGCTGCGCAGGCGTCGGAAGGCGAGCAGCGCGGCGAGTCCACCGAGGAAGATACCGGCGGTGCCGGGTTCTGGAACGGCCGTGAGCGAGAGGTTATCGAGCGAATACGTGTTGCCGACGCCCGCGACGTTCGCTTCGAAGAATCCGTAGGCGTCCGAGCCGGTGCCGGATTGAACGTTGAAGTTGAAGGGGCTGCCGCCGTTCACGGCCGCACCATTGATCGAGAGCGTGCTCGTTTGGTCCGCGAAGTTCAGCGTGCCGCTGAAGTTGCTGAACGACGTGGCGTCGCCGAAGGCCATGACGTTCAGCGAGCCGCCGACGAACGTGTCGCTAACGACTTCGACGGTTCCGTTCACGTTCAGCGACAACCGCAGCGAGCGGCTCCGGTTCGGTGCCGCCGCGTCCCGCAGGACGACGATTCGCCCCAATAAGTCGTCGCCTCCTCCGTCGAAACTATCGTTCCGGATGTCGAAGCTGAAGTTGATGCTCTGCGGGAACGTGGCACCCCCCAAGTCCAGGTCGGTTGGGGCAAAATTGACGGGTGACAAGTCGGACGAAACTCCAACCAGGCTCACGTGGCCGTTGGGATTGCCCCCGCTGGTGACGACGGTCGCGATGCCGCTCGTTCCTCCCCAGGTCGTGCCGGAGGAAGGTTGTCCGACTAGCTCGCCGGCGGTGTAGCCTTCACCGGCTTCGAAGCTGGTCGTGAAGGCTTGGGCCAGGATCGGCGTGAAGCCCAGGAGGGCGATGAGTGGGAGGGGGATTGGTCGTTTCATGGGGATACGGGGGTGACTGATTATTTTTGGGGTGTAGGACCGCGCATGGTGCGCCGTCGAGGGGGAGCGTATCAACGGGGTGCCGGCGGTCAAGCGGTTTGTATTTGTTATTCAATAAGTTGGCGGGAGGTTGATTGAGGCCAAAAAGGCAAGCGATTCGCAGTCCGCTGCCGAAGCGGTTAAAAATCGCGATTCTCGCGGCTGGAAATCAAATCCGCGATCGCGCGTGTGAGAAACGAATTTTTTGTTGACGACCAAGCCTGCTTTGCGTTATTTGAAAAGAAATACTCCTCCCATGAAAAAACACCTCCTCACCCCCGCACTTCTTACCACCCTCCTTGCCACCAGCTTCCTTCCGAGCGCCCACGCGATCCTGATCGGTTTCGAATCCGGGGAGGGTTACTCGGTCGGCGCGTTGTCCGGCGAACCCACGACCGGCACCCAGTGGTCCGGCTCGGGTCTTTGGCTTGGCGTCGTCGACGACGCCGGGAATCAGATCGCCCAGACGCCCGCCAGCGATCCGGCGAACTTCATCACGAACACGTTCACGCCGAGCGCTGCGGACCTCGGCGGAACGAACGCGGCCAGCGGAATCTACAATTTCTCGTTCGACCTTCGCTCGGACAACAACCCGGGGACGAGTGATTTCGCGACATCCGCCACCATCCGCATCGCCGGGGGCGACGCGGCCAGTGGCACGGCGATCCGACTCCAGATCTTCGACAACGGCCGGCTGCAATACTTCGACGGCACGTCCGCGACGAACGCGTCGAATGGCTCGGGGAGTTTCGATCTCGACGACGTCACGGGGTTCTTCTCGATCTCCGGCGCGATCAACTTCGACACGTCGCAGTATTCGCTGACGGTGAACGGGGTCTCGCAGGGATCCACGATTGGCTTCAACTCGACGACGAGCACGAGTTTCGAATCCTTCCAAGTCGCGGCGGGGAATTCTGGTGCGCTAAATTATCGGCAGCTGTCGTTCGATAACGTCAGCTTGGCCGCCGTGCCCGAGCCGAGCACCGTCGGCGCGTTGGTCGCCGGAGGCCTCGCGCTCCTCGCTTTCAGACGTCGCCGCCGCGCGTAACGGCTGAGGAATTTGCCCCCTTCCAAGGCGGTCGGAGATGATCCTCCGATCGCCTTTTTGCCGTCCCGACCACCGCCGCCATGCTCATCGAATCCGCCACTCTCGCCGTCTACCTGGTCTTTCTCCTTGTGCTGGGCGGGGTCTTCTCGCGGTTCAACCGGAACCTCAGCGACTTCGTCCGGGGTGGGGCGCAGGGTTCGTGGTGGATGGTCGGCACGAGCACGACGATGGCGGGGATCAGTGCTTTTACGTTCACGGGCAACGGGTCCGCCGTCTTCAACGCCGGGCTCACCCCGCTCGTCATCTACCTGGCGAACTTGTCGGCCCTCGCCATCGGCGGGTTATTCCTCGCGCGGTGGTTTCGCCAATCGCGGGCCTACACGCCGATGGACATCATCCGCGAGCGATTCGGCACGCCGGTCGAGCAGTTTTCCGTTTTCGCGGGCCTCGTTCTAGGGCCGCTCTCGTCGGCGATCCAACTCTGGGCGTTGGCGATTTTCGTCAGTTCGACGTTCGGCCTCCCGCTGCGGGGCGTCATCGTCGTCGTTGGTTTGATCGTGCTGTTCTACTCGGTGAGCGGTGGCCGCTGGGCCGTGATGGCGACCGACGTCGTCCAGGGGATCGTCCTCTTTGGAATTACCCTCATCGTCGGTTTTCTTGCCCTGCGCGAGGTGGGAGGCGTGAGCGGGCTCATTGCTCACTACAACGCTCCCGAGCTGAGCGAGGCTTACCGCTTGATTAAGCCCGAGGGTGAATATGCCGACAACAAATACACGTGGCAGTGGGCGGTCGTCATCTTCGTCATGCAGCTCGTTGGCCTCACGAGCATCGGCAGCGCCGGGCCGTATCTGTCGGTCAAGGATGGACGCGAAGCCTCTCGCGCCGCCTGGTGGTCGTTCGGCCTGATGGCGATCGGTTGCACGGTCTGGTTCATCCCGCCGATGGTGGCGCGGTTCCTCTACGCGGACGAAGTGTTGGCGCTCGGCGGCAACGATCCGGCGACCGGAGCCTACGCCGTTGTCGCCGCGCACGTGCTGCCGAACGGGCTGATGGGGATCATGATCGCCGCCATGTTCGCCGCGACGATGAGCAGCATGGACACCGGCATCAATGGCCAGACCGGCATCATCGTGAACAACCTCATCGCCCGCATCCGCGAGGCGACCCGCCGCCCACCGCTCGGAGACCGCGCTCTCGTTCGACTCTGTCGGCTGATCAGCACCGCGCTGGGGCTGACCGTCATCGGTATGAGCCTGCTGCTGGCCGGTCAGGAAAAAGTCGCGCTCTTCGACACGTTTCTGCTCATCGGCTCGGTCATCGGCACGCCGATCCTGATGCCGCTCGTGGTGGGTCTCATCGTTCGCCGATTGCCGACGTGGTCGTATTTCGTGATCTCCGGGACGGCGTTGCTCCCGTCCGTCTACTCGTTCCTCGACGCCCGCGTCACGGGCGACGAGTGGACGATCCAGGAGCGAGGTGCTTGGGTGCTCGGGTTCGCGCTGCTCGGTTCACTCGTCTCCATTCCGCTCGCCCGTTTTCAGGGCATCGCGCAACGCGATCGCGAGCGGGCGCTCTTCGAAAAAATGGCGACCGCGGTCGACTTTGCGGCCGAGATCGGCGAGTCGAAGGACAGCATCCAGGCGAGGCTCGTCGGTCGAGTGACCTTTATTCTCGGCGCTTTTACCCTGCTGCTTCTGGTGCTGCCCAATCCGACCGAGGGACGGCTCGTGATCCTTGCGCTCAGCGCCTTCGTCCTGGCCGTCGGCGCTCTGCTCGTGTGGGCGGGCCGACGCTCCCAGCGCCTTGGTGGGTGACTCCGGTGGCGAAGCGGGAGCTGCCACCGCGGAAGAAGTCGGCTGGCGCGGCGCGACCAGCCCCACCCACTTGGGTAGGGAACTTCGCGCCGCGTGTTCCCTCGCTTTCTCTGCCCGCTTTCGCGACCACAACCCGCGGCGTTGCTCCTTGAGGCCCGGTGCTACCAGCGCTAGGTTTGCCAGCGATGACCCGGGTCGAGACCAAACAAATCGCGCGGGCGTGGCGGAAGTCGCGCATTGCCGCGCGGATTCTCCTGCGCGAGGACCGCGGGACGCTGACTCCGCGGGACGTGCGCGTCGGGCGCATCCTCGGTCACGATCTGGCCGTGACGCCGCGGTTGATCAAACAAGCCTTCGAAGGAATTGATTCTTATGACGTCCATCACCTGGGCATCACCCGCCGGGAACCTATTGGATCAGCTCGCTGAGGCGCTGCCGTCCGAGCCACCCCGCACGGTTGTCGTATTCGGCAGCGGTGTGCTGCAGGTGACGCTCGAACCGGCTTTTCTCAGCCGCGACGTTGACGTGATCGGCGATGATGAGATCGCGAAGGCCGCCCGACCCTTGCGCTACGCCGACGAACGGGTGGATCTCGAATTCCAAGTCTGCGACCGGCTCGTTTTTCGCACCGCGCTCGGCTGGGAGGAGCGGGCGCACCGGGAGCTCCGGCGCAGCCACACGTTCGTTTTTCCGCATGCGTGGGACATTCTCACGAGCAAGATCGGTCGGCTTGAGGAGAAGGACCTGGAGGCCTTCCGCCTCGTCATTCGGAAGACCGGCCACCCGACCGCCGAGGAATTCAAGCGCCACCTGCAACTGGCGGTGGACCTTTATCGGCCGAACTTCGACGAGGAGAGCGGGTCCGACTACACGACGCAGACGCAAGTCTTGTGGCGGGAGATCTTCGAGGACGACATCGACGTGCGGACCGAGATCATTCGTCCGGCCGTCGCGCGGCGGCAGGCGGAATACGACGCCGACGCCGGCGATCCCCGTTGGAAGGAACGGCTGCGTCGTCTCGGCGACTGATCGGATCCACGCTCGACCGGCGCGCCGCCATCCGGGACGCCAAATACGTGATCCGCGCGATCCAGGTCGGGGGTTTCAAACCCTCGACGGTGCGTGATTTCGAGATCCCGAAGAAACACGGCCTCCAGCAGACCATCGGGGACACGCTCGGGGTGGGGGGGATTTTTCGGGCGCTGCGGACGATCCCCGTTCTCGGCGAGTTCGCCCCGGTGATTCGCAAAGCCGGGCGTTCCTACGCCGGCGTCGGCGACCGGGGGATCGCCCGCGCCCTGCCGCGCGGTTTGGCATTGGATCAGTCCGGAAGCGCCTTCGAATTTGACGTGTGGGTCGAAAACCCCGGCGTGGAGGACGCGAGCGTCGAGCTGCGAATCGTGCGGAAATCCGACGCCGTTTCGTTCGCGGTCGAATCCGGGAATCTTCTCCTGTCCGCGGGCGACTCCGCCCGGGCGGCGGTGCCCGGCACCGTCGGGCGCGCCGGGTCGGACAGCGTGGTCATCGATCTCAAGTGCGAAGTGCGAGGCCGCTGGCCGGAAATTATTAGGCTCACGCGAAGGCGCGATGGCGCGAAGAATGCGCTTGGTATCAGATCCCTTCGCGGCTTCGGGGCTTCGCGTGAGAATCCGAAATCCGCCGCTGGAACGGCGCGGCGGGGAGGCCCTCGGCGTCGACGAGTAGGCCGGGGAGGGGGGAGTCGGACCAGGCGTAAGCGACTTGCTCCGGCTCGGGGATCGACGGGTTGGCGACGACGACCGTGGTGCCTTCGATGATAGCTTCGGCGGGCCGGAAATCACCATCGCTCCCGGCGATGAAAAAGTTTTCCAGCGTCCCGCCTCCCCGGCAACGGAGACTGTCGCCGACGTTCGCGAAGGCGCAGCGGATGGAGCCGCCGTTTCGGGTGACGCTCTCGAGCACCGGACCGTCTGCGCGGATGTTCATCCCGTAGGTGTCGGCGAGGGCGATGCGCGCTAGGCGTTCGCCGACGGGCGCTTTGTCGTGGGGATGGATGTCGAGCGGGTCGCCGAGGTCGAGCGTGATGGCGAGACCGACGTTTGGCTGCTCCGCCGCCTCGGCCTGGGCCGCGCGCAGTCTCGGCCAGTGGCCGTGCGGAGAGTAGCCTTCGGGCGCGCCGAAGTTCGGGAGTTGCACGAGGTTGAACGGCAGACCGGGCCGGGCCCAGGCGCGCCGCCAGTCGGCGATGAGCGCGGATTGGAGCGTGGCGTATTGGGCCGCTTGGGCGGCGTTCGATTCGCCCTGATACCAAAGGAATCCCCGGAGCGCGTAGGGGACGAGCGGCGAGATCTTGTTGTCGAAGAGGAGGTGGAAGGAGTTGGGGTTGCGGTGGCCGGGTAGGTGTTCGGCGTCGACCACGCCGTAGTTCTGCTCGACGGCGTATCGCCATTGGCCCGCCAGTGAGATCGCGTCGTCGGGTGCGTCGGCCGGGTGCAGGCGCATGGCCGGGGCGGGGCCGGTGAGTCCGCCGTCGCCGCTGAACGAGACGACGCGGATGGCGAGGGCGAGTTCGTTGTCCGCCGCGAGGGTGGCCGGAACCGGGTAGCTGCGCTCGACGCTCCAGAACGAACTATCGTGATCGGCACCGGTCCGTGCGATCTCGCGGCCGTTGACGTAACTGACGTCGAGCTTGTCGATGCAGCCGAGGTCGAGGGTGAGCGCGCGTCCGACCCAGGACGCGGGAATCCTCACGGTCTTGCGGAACCAAAAAACGCCGGAGTGCTCGTGGCCCGCGTTTTGCCAACGGCAGGGCAGGTCCATCGTGGGCCAATCGTCGTCCGCAAAATTCGCGGCCGCCCAGCGGTTTTCGAGCCCGCAGTTGCCCGCGTCGATGGGCAGATTGGAGATCAGGCCGTCCGCGTTGGCCTCGTCCATTCGCGCCCAGCGCTCGGGCGAGTGGGCGAGCCGGGCGTAGTCGCGGAGCGCGGGTTCGAGCCCCGGGATTTGCGAGAGTCCCGCTTCGCTGATCCACGTCTCGATCCGCGTGCCGCCCCACGCGCTGCAGATGATGCCGACGGGCACCGCGAGCTGCTGGTGGATCGTTCGCGCGAACGAGAACGCCACTGCGGAGAACTCGAGCGCGGACTCACGGGTGCAGAGTTGCCACTCGCCATCGCAGGTCGTCTGGCGACCGAGGTGATCGCGGTTGCCGACGGTGAAGAGTCGGATCGCGGGATGCTCGGCGTCGCCCGCCAGCTGCTCGACGTAGCGGCCGCAGTCGGCGGTTTTCCATCTCATGTTCGACTGCCCCGAGCCGAGCCAGACTTCGCCGATGAGCACGTCCTCGACCGTGCGCGATTCGCCGGTCGCGGATATCTCGACGCGCAGCGTGTGGGGTCCGCCCGCGGGCATTTCGGGGAATTTGAGAAAAAATTCGCCCCGGTCGTTGCTGAGCGTTTGCGCGGCGTGCGGGCCGAGCTTGGCGACGACGAGGGTGTCGGGTTGCGTCCAGCCCCAGCAGGGAATGAGGGTGTCGCGCTGGAGCACGGCGTGGTCTTGGAAGAGCGAGGCGAGTTCGATCATGGGGTGGCCTTCGGGATTATTCAGGCGGGTGTTTTTTTGAAGCTTTCTGACTTAAATATCAAACCAGAGCATAATTTTTTCACTCTGGAGAACGAACCGATCAATCGGATTCCCTTACCGTTCGCCCCAATGAGCACCATTTCCAACCCCCGCATCACTCCCGAGCAAGTCACACCCTACCGCCCCGAGGGCTACGTCCTGCCGAAGGTCACAGTCTTCGAGGAATGCAAATTCCAGCGGCTGTTCGACCATTTCGAAAAAAAGCTCGCCGAATGTCCGAAGAACGAACGCCCTGCGGCGATGGACACCCCGCATTTCGCCGATCACAAGCTGCTCGAATGGTCCCTGGCGCCCGAGGTCATCGAGGCTCGGCGGACGAAGGGCATCTAGGCCCACTGATGATCGGCGAACCCGACTCCGGCGCACCGCGGCTCGTCATTTGCGTCGACCACTGAACGTTCGGCGGGGCGTTCGACGCCACGTCGGTCGAGCAATTCGCGGCCGCGATTCGCTCGAATCTGGCCATCGGCGACGGCCCGATGAATTGTCAACTTGCGGACCACGACCCGACTTGTCCGCCGGTGGGAGTCTTCGCGATGACGAAGAAACTACGCGGCGCATCTCAAATGCAGTCCCGCGTTCTTTCCGTCCGCGTGTGGTTTGCGAGCCTCAGGTTTTCGCCGCCGAGCCCGGGCAGCGGTCTAAATCCCCAACCCCCCCCCGCTGGCCGCCGTTACCAAAGCGACGGGGTTGGCCCGGTCGTGATGAACGCGCAGAGCGCGGTCGTCGATTTCTACCACCGTCACAGCGGAGACGAACTCCTCGAGACGACGATGAGCGGTATTCGCTTCCGCGCGCGTCCCTTCAAGGTCGGCTGGGCCAGACCCGGGTCGAAAATCGCGACGCTGGACGTGCTGGCGACCCGCGCGCCGGGTAAGGTCCACGTCCACTTCGCGAACCGATCGCTCGACCGGGACGAGCCGGTCGTCGTCGATCCGCGGGCGCTCGAGCGTCGATCGGGTGACGCCGCGTTACGCACGTTGCGGGTGGTGGCGGACCTCGGGAAGGTGGAGGCAAACGACGGCTGGACGCGGGAGCGGGCCGAGCCACCGGGGCCGGTCCGGGACGGAATCACGAATCTCGTCGTGCCGGCTGGTTGTGTCGCGATCTTAGAAGTCGTGCGAAGAGGCTCGGCGGATTAGCCCTTCCTGTGACCGTCGGCCAGCTTCTGCGCTTGGAGCGAGAGTTCGGCGGCTTTGAAGGCGTGGGCCTGGGTCATTGCATTTTCGGTCCGATTCAGGACGTCGAGGATGAATTGACCGAAGAACGGGAAGCCGACTTTGCCTCGGCAGGGGATCTCGGTCTCGACGTCGTCGTTGACGAGAAAAATCACGTCGCCATCGCCTTCGCGGGCGACGTCGACGTATTTGCGGAGTTCGAGGTAACCCTCGGTGCCAAGGACGAACGTGCGGCCGTCGCCCCAAGTGCGCGAAGCCCTTGGGTTGAACCAATCGATGCGGCAGTAGGCGGAGGCTCCGGAGTCGAGGGTGAGCGAAGCTTCGCCGAAATCCTCAAGGCCGGGGTGCTCGGGGTTGGCAAAATTCTCGACGCGGGCGGAATTGATCGTCGCGTCGGTGGCACTTCCGTAGGTGAGGAATTGCTCGAATTGGTGCGAGCCGATGTCGGTAAGAATGCCGCCGTAGCGTTCCTTTTCGAAAAACCAATCCGGCCGACTGGAGGCGGCCAGGTTGTGCGGCGCAAGGTTCAGGACCTGGAGGACGCGACCGATGGCTCCTTCGCGGATGAGCTCGCCCGCCTGCCAGGCCGACTCGTTGCAGAGCCGCTCGGAGTAGCAGACCATGTAGCGTCGGCCGGTGGCGGCGACCTTGGCGCGGACGGACTCGAGCTGGTCGAGGGTGGTGACGGGTGATTTGTCAGTGAAGTAGTCCTTGCCCGCATCGAGGACGCGCAGACCGATGGCGGCTCGCTCGCTGGGGATCGCGGCGGAGGTCACGAGGGCGACTTCGGGATCCTCGAGGATCTCGTCGAACGAACCGACGACCTTCGTGCCGGCATCGATCAGGCTCTCGAGTGGGCCGAGTTTTTCCTCGCGGGGCTCGTAGATGTAGCGGCAGACCCCACCCGCATTCGCCAGATCGCGGGCCTGACCGTAGATGTGGCCGTGGTCGAAGTGGGACGCGGCGAAGACGAATTCGCCCGGTTTCACAACGGGAGCCGGCTGGCTCTCGGGGAGGTAGTTCATTCCATCTCGGCTCATGTTGATAACAGGTCAGGGGTTTGGTGCGGGTCGACTAGTAACTTTTCGAAAAATCACCGGCTGGTGCCGCGGAGGTCGAAGCCTTCTTCGTGAAGGTCGAGTCAGCGATTTTTTTTTTCAACTCGGCGGCGTATTCGTTCGCGTCGAGCGGGAGGGAGATCGGTCGGTCGCGGAAGCTGGAGAGCAGCATGGCATTCCCGAGTTCGACCGAATGAATGCCCTCCTGGGCGGGGGCGATGAGCGGCTCTTCCCCGCGGATGGCGGCGGCGAAATTCTCGAGAATTCCGACGTGTTGTTCGCCGTTCCCGGTGATGGGAATGGACACATCCCAGACGTCCGGTTTGGCGAAACTCGAAGTGCTTTCCCGCGAGAAGGTAGCGCTCGACTTTTCGTTGCGTTTGAAAGTGAGCCCGGGCCGCTCGGTGTCGATGACGATGCGGCCATGGTCTCCAACGACTTCGAGTCGATTGGTCCCGGGAGCCTCGCCCGTGGTCGTCACGAAGACGCCTTGGACGCCGGTGTCGTATTCGAGCAGGGCGGTGACGGAATCCTCGACCTCGATGTCGTGAAAGCGCCCGATCTGGCAGCGGGCGGTCACGCGGTCGGGTACGCCGAAGAGCCACTGCCAGAGATCGAGATTGTGGGGGCACTGATTGAGGAGGACGCCGCCGCCTTCTCCGGCCCAGGTCGCCCGCCAGCCACCGGATTGGTAGTAGCTCTCGGTGCGGAACCAATCGGTGATGATCCAATTGATGCGGCGGATCGTGCCGAGCGTGCCGTCGTTGATGAGCTCCTTGAGTTTGCGGTAGCGCGGGTCGGTGCGCTGATTGAACATGGCGGCGAAGATCTGGCCGGATTCGGGGCGGTATGCGGCGATGAGCTCTTCGCAGTCGAGCTTGTGAACGGAAATGGGCTTCTCCACCAGGAGGTGGCGGCCGGCTTCGAGCGCCGCGACGCCGAGCGGCGTATGGCTGTAGTGCGGGGTGGTGACGAGGACGGCGTCGACGGCGTCGCTGGCGATGAGGGCCAAACCGTCGTCGAAGCGGGCGAGATCGGCGTAGCTTTCCAGGCGGGCTGGATCCGAGTCTGCAACGGCGGTGAGTTCCAGTCCGGGGACCGATCCGTCGAGGATGCTCTTCGCGTGGGTGGTCCCCATGTTGCCGAGGCCGATGATGCCGAGACGAATCTTGGGAGAAAGGTTCATGGTTAGAAAATAATCCGGATCGGCGCGGTTGGGCAATGGACTGAGACGAGGTGTTCTTGCACTATCCGCGCATGACGATCGAGATGGCCCGAATCGGCGAGAGCGTCGAAATCGATCGAATCGCGATCTACGAACATCCGGCGGAGTGGTCCTGGCGTCGGGAGGAAGTCGATCATCACAATTTGTGGTTGGCGTTGGAGGGAGAGGGGGTTTTCGAATGGAGTGGTCGCCGCTGGTTATTTTCAGCCGGGTCGATGTTCCTGCTTCCGGCTGGTCTGAGCGTTGTCGCGCGGGCGACGGGTGGGCTGCGAATGACCAATTTTACCGCTCATTTGCGCGCCAGCGGGTGCGCGGCGGAAGCTTTGGATCGGCTGGGGCGCGGTGGAGCGCCGGTGCGGCTACGAAACTTCATCTGGGCTTCGCATCTGTGCCGCTATCTCACCGAGACTTTTTTTCTGGGGCCGCACGAGGGCCGGTTTGTGCTCGGTGACGGGCTGGGTTTGCTGCTGCGCAGTCTGGAATTCGAGCGAGGATTGCCGCCGAGTGATCCGAGTGGATTGGTGGTCGTCCAAATCGTGGAGCGCATCCGGCGGAATCCCGCGGCGGCTTATTCAGTCGCCGAAATGGCGGCGGACGCGCGGCTTTCCTCCTCCCAATTTACCCGGCGCTTCAAAGGGGTCACCGGTCTGAGCCCGAACCGGTTCATCGTGGAAGAGCGGCTCGCCCGGGCCGAATCGTATCTTCGTGAAACGGAAATGAGCGTGCAGGAGATCGCGGCCCGGCTTGGTTACCGGGATGGGTATTTTTTCAGCCGCCAGTTTCGAAAGTTCCGCGGTGTCGCGCCGAGCCGAATCCGGCGGCGGGCGCTGGGTGTGGCGGGAGCCGGGTAGGGGAGTCGCAACTTCCGCTGGAGGTCCGGGTGGAAGGACAACGTCTCATCCCCGCCTTGATTCTGGAAAGGCAAGCCGGTCAGGATTTACGAGAACGACGGGATGGTCTGAGGTGACTTTGGCGAATGCGGTCCCCATTTCAGGGTGAGCGGCCCTTGTTTTGCAAACGAGTGAACCGCACTGCTGTTCGTCCCGGTCCTTTCGCGATCCAGGGCGCTTTCAAACCAAGCGAAGGAATTGATCAGCCAAGCGGGGAGAGGGCGTTCCGCTCTCAGGATTGAAACGCGAGGACGAGACGTCCTCCCCCCGTTTTCAGTGACTCTCCAGACGCTTTCGTCGGGGACGTTGATATGACAATTGGGCGCGCCGGGTGAAGGCCACGAGACGCGCGGCGCTCCTTCCCGACCTCGAGCGATTTCGAATCGGCCGCCGGTCAATTCAGCGAAAGTTTCTGCCCGTCTTTCGTGTCTCTGACGGTCCAGCCAGCTCCGGTGATAGCGTCGCGGAGTTGGTCGCTGAGTGCGAAATCCTTGGCGATGCGGGCGGCGGCGCGTTGGTCGACGAGGGATTGGACGGCGGCGGGGATGGTGGTGTTTTCCCGCTGGAATTGCAGCACGGTCTGGATGGCGTCGCGCCACGCCCGGAGTTCGCCAAGGTCGGCTTCGGTGAGTCCGGCGTCGTCGAGGCGTTTGTTGGTCTCGGTGATGGTCGTGAAGAGCGCCCCCAGGGCGGCGGAGATGTTGAGATCGTCGTCGAGGTGGGCTGAAAATGCGGTGAGCGTGAAAGTGGCTGGGTCCGCGCCCGGGGTGGCGCGGGCGTCGCCGATGCGGGTGGACCACTCGTCGATGCGGTGGAGGGCGGCGCGGGCTGCCGCCAAGCCATCGTCGGTGAAGTTGAGGGGTTCGCGGTAGCGGACGGCGAGGAGGGCGTAGCGGACTTCGCGGCCGGTCCAGCCTTTGCCCATGAGGTCGCGGAGGGTGAAGAAATTCCCGGCGCTCTTGGACATTTTCTGTCCGTCGACCATGAGGTGGCGGCAGTGCAGCCAGAGGCCGACGAAGGCCTGGCCGGTGCAGCATTCGGTCTGGGCGATCTCGGCTTCGTGGTGGGGGAAGATGTTGTCCTCGCCGCCGCAGTGGATGTCGATGCGGTCACCGAGGAGCTCGGTGGCCATGGCGCTGCACTCGATGTGCCAGCCGGGGCGGCCGCGTCCCCACGGGCTGTCCCAGCCGACGTCGCCGTCATCGGCGTCCCAGGCTTTCCAGAGGGCGAAGTCGCCGATGGCCTCCTTCTCGTATTCGTCGTTGGCGATGCGGCCGGTGGGGCGGAGTTCGTCGAGATCAAGGTGCGCGAGGTTGCCGTAGGCGGGGAAGCTGGCGATGCGGAAGTAGACCGATTTGTCGTCGGCCTGGTAGGCGTGGCCGCGGTCGACGAGGGTGGTGATCATCGTGATCATTCGGTCGACGTGGGCGGTGGCCTCGGGGAACGCGTCGGCGCGTTTGATGCGGAGGGCGTCGAGGTCTTCGAAGAAGGCCTGCTTAAATGGGGCGGTGAATTCGGCGAGCGGGACGCCGGCTTCCCGGGAGCCGCGGATGGTTTTATCGTCCACGTCGGTGAGGTTCATCACGCGGTTGACGTCGTAGCCGCGGGATTCGAGGTGGCGTTGGAGGAGATCCTCGAAAACGTAGGCGCGGAAGTTACCGATGTGGGCGTGGTTGTAGACCGTGGGGCCGCAGGTGTAGATCGAGACGGCTTTGCCGACGGGGTCGATCGGGGTGAAGGGTTCGATCTGGCGGGTGAGGGTGTTGAAGAATTGCGGATTGCGGATTGCGGATTGCGGATTGAGCGCGGGCACGGCGGAGGGGTGGGTGGGCCTAGAAGCCCATTCGCTCGTAGATCGAGGCGAGGGGGAGGGTGCAATCGATCTCGGGGAGGTCGAGGGTAGCGGAGAGGTCGCCGACGAATTCCGTGAACCATTGGTCGCCGGTGCGGCGGTGGACGACGACGTAGGGCGTGGTTTGTCCAACGAGCGCGTAGACCTTGAGCGACGGAAGCCGCAGGTAGTTCTGCAATTTTTCGCCGATGTCGACGCGCTCGGTGGCGTGGGATAAAACTTCGAAAATCACGACCGGCTCCTCGTTGTGGAGGCGTCGAATGTCGGCGCTGCCGCTGCAATCGACCGAGACGTCGGGATAGTAGTAGAACTCGGAATGATCCGCGACGACGTGGATCTTGATGTCCGGTCCGAAGACTTCGCATTTTTTTCCGCGAAGTTGAGTGCCGAGATCACGGACGATGCTGCTCGCGATCCGGGAGTGCGCGGCGGTGCTGCCCGCCATGTCGTAGACGACACCGTCGACGTATTCGCGCCGGGGTCCGGGATTGAGTTTTTCCCCGGCGAGGTATTCCGCCGGAGTGACGAAGATGTCTTCTTTGCGGAGAGCGGTCATGAACGCGAATCTAAGCGTGGGGGCCGGGGCGGTCAACGGTGGCCACGGCCATGGCGGCGATGCCTTCGGACCGGCCGACGAAGCCCATCGTCTCGTTGGTGGTGGCTTTGATGCCGATGAAATCGAGGGGGAGGTCGAGGGTGGAGCCGAGGATGGATTTCATCGCCGCGAGGTGGGGGGCGATTTTTGGCTCCTCGGCGATGAGGGTGGCGTCGACGTTGAGGAGGGTGGCGCCCTTTGCCCGGACGATGACGAGGACCTGGGTGAGGATTTCGAGGCTGCTGATGCCGCGGATGGATTCGTCGGTGTTTGGAAAATGGTGGCCGATGTCGGGTTCGCCGACGGCTCCGAGGATCGCGTCGGCGATGGCGTGGGCGAGGACGTCGGCATCGGAGTGACCGTCGAGTCCGTGGGAATGGGGAATTTCGACGCCGCCGAGGACGAGGGGGCGGCCTTCGATGAAGCGGTGGACGTCGTAGCCGATGCCGGTGGTGGTCATTGGGGTCGAAGGTCGAAGGTCATTAGGGTCGAAGGTCGAAGGTCACAAGGTCGAAGGTCATATGCCGAAGTCGATTTTGCCGCTGGTGGCGGTGATGGCGTATTTGTCGGGTTGGTCTTCGCGGGGCGTGAGGTCGACTTTTCCGCCCGCGGTTTCGACGAGGAGGAGGCCGGCGGCGATGTCCCAGAGGGAGATGAGCGACTCGGTGTAGAGGTCGAGGCGGCCGCAGGCGACGTAGGCGATGTCGAGGGAGGCGCTGCCGAGCATGCGGCATTTTTTGGCGGAGCGGAGCATGCGTTGAAAGAGGGGGAGGCTGTCGTTGACGGATTCGAGCGTCTTGGAGACGCCGACGGAAACGATGGCTTCGGAGAGAGCGGTGCGGGTGCTGACCTGGATCGGAAGGCCATTGAGCGTGGCGGCTTGGCCGCGTTCGCAGGCCCAGAGTTCGTCGCGCATGGGGTCGTAGATGACGGCGGTCTGGATCGTGCCGCGGACGCGGAGGGCGATGGAAATCGCGAAGTGGGGGACGCCGTAGAAAAAGTTTACCGTGCCGTCGATGGGGTCGACGATCCATTGGTTGTCGGAAGATTGGTCGCCGGTGACGCCTTCCTCTCCGTAGATGGCGTGGTCGGGGAATTTGACGAGGAGGATGGACTCGATGAGGGTTTGGGAGCGCTTATCGAGTTCGATCTTGATGTCGTGCGCGAGGTTTTCGTCGACGGTGAGCTCGCGACCGAAATTCGCGCGGAGGAGTCCGCCGGCGGCGTGGGCGGCTTCGATGGCGGTGTGGAGAGCGTCGGACATCCCTGATTTGAACCACGGATGGACGCGGATGGACACGGATAATCACCGGAGGGTCGGTGGGGGAGATTTCGCGGGACCGACGAAGATAGGGGTTTCTCCGTATGGACATTCACGAAACTCTGCCGTAGGTTCGGCGAATGATTCGGTTCCTTGCTCGATTTGCGATTTTTGGCCTTGCGACGTTTTTCGTCTGCCGCGGAGTTGTGTTGATCTCGGGGACAAACACCCTGGGCACGGCGGTGGGGCCGATTCTCATTGCCCTTGCGGTCGTCTCCGGAGTGTTTTTCGCACTGGTCAGTCCCAAGAAACGCGAGGACGAGCTGGTGATCGAAAGGTGGGACGACCCGGGTTCCGCGCGGTTGGGGACGCAGTTCGCGGCGACTCCGCCGGCGGAACGTGGCGAGCTCTATTCGGGTCCGGATCGCCGGAAGGGTGCGGGTCGCGGGAGCGCGGCTCGTGCGAGTGCCGCGGCTCGTGAAACGGCGACGGCTGGATCGTAAGTCGATCTCGCGATGGCGGAATTTGCGCTTCGCAATGGGGATATATCGGCTGGAAGCGGATGGCGCGGGGGAGGCCTAGTTCAGGCTTTGCGTTGGCGGGGGGGACGGAGTTGGGGTCGGTGCCGGAGTCGGACTTGGCGTGGGGGTTGGCCAGGGTTGGATGACGTTTTCCCACGCGTGGAGGTTCGTTGGTTTGAGTCCCAAATCCGCGAGGTAGGTGGTGACTTTCGATTGCCAGTGGGCGAGGTCGGGTGGGCCGGACTCCGGCTCGGCGGTGCCCGGGAAGACGAGGTAGGTGACGTCGAGGGTGCTGACGGGTCGGGAGAAGGCGGAACTCCTCGGATTGAGCTCCTTGGTGATGCGGAGGGAGGCTTCGCCCATTTTGAAGGACGGCCCGACGTCGCCGAGGAGGGCGGGGTAGGTGATGCCGTCGTAGATGACGGCGGCGTAGTCGCCGATCTTCGGGGCGAACGGGCCGGTGGCGTCGCGGATCATGAAGCCGGGGAGGACGATGAAGGGGTCGGCTCCGGAGATGAGAAAGCTGTAGACGTCGATCTCGTAGAGGGTGGCTTTCTCGTGGGCGATCGTGGCTTCGAGCTGGCGGTTCCGGTCGACGGGGAGGCCGACGATTTCGTATTCCTTCTCGGCTTCCGCGAGGAGGCGCTGGGTGAGGGCGAGGAAGGGGTTGGGGCGGTCGGTGAGGCGTTTCCAGCGGTAGCTGGTCTGGGGTTGGAAGAACTGCGAATCGCCGTCGACGGTGAAATTGCGGTCGCCGTCGGAGCCGTCGGTATTGACGTCCATGTCGCCTTGAAGGAAAAGCGCGCGGCGTCCGGTGACGGGATTCTGGAGTTCGAGAATCGTGTCGCAGTCGAAGAAGTTGTGGCGGGTGAGGAGGGTGTCGAGGCGATTGAGGCGGGCTTTCGTGTACGTGACTTTGCGATCGTAGAGCTCGGCGAAGGCGGGCGAGACCTTGGCGGTCGAGAAAAGCTCGGCGAGACCGGGGAGAGCCGTGGGAAGCTTGGGGGTGTTGCGGGCGACGGAGGCGAAGTCGGCGCTGGGTGACGGGATGCGGGCTTCGACGGTGAGCTTGAGTCCGTAGCTGGAATCGTCGGCGCGATCCTGGGTTGCGGTGCGGTCGCTGGGGATGGTGACGAATTTCGATTCGACGAGGACGTCGTTGTAGAGCTTGGAGACGTCGATTCGTTTGCGGGGGACTGCCGGGATCGGGACGGGTGTGGGGGGTGGGGGGGGGGTGGTGATTGGTGACTGGTGAGTGGTGATTGGCGGGGGTGTTGGCGTGGGGGTATTGGCGGGATCGGCATTTTCCGACCGCGGGGCTGGATCGCAGGCGGAGAGAATGACGACGATTGAGAGTAAGAGAGAGAGGCGGTGCGGCATCTCTCCTACCAATAACTAAAAACCAACAACCAACAACACCCCGTCAAGTGTGCACCAGGAACGCGGAATGCACGTCGTGCGGGATGTCGATCATGTGATAATCCGACGAGGCAACGAAGAGGAGGCTCTGTTTGCCCTTGCCCAAAAGTTGGTTTTTGGAGTCGTGGACCTCGTGTTCGAGGGTCACGAATTTGCGGTTGAAGCTGGAGATCCGGATGCGGACGGCCACGGCTTCGAACTCGCGGGTCTCGCGGACGAACTTGTGCTCGAAGGATCGGGTGAGGATGTAGAACTGGGTCTCGGCGATGTTGAACTTCGGCATCACGCGGTTGAAGAACAGCTCGCGCGTCTTGCCGACCCACATGGCGTACATGCCGAAGTAGACGTTGCCGACGCTGTTCGTGTCGGCGTAGGTGGCAATGAAGCGGTGGACGAACCACTTGTCCTCCTCGAAATTTCCGCCGAGGTCGTGCGCCGTGAGGGGGGCGGGGGCAGAGCCGTGAGTGGTGACTGGTGACTGGTGATTGGTGGGGTGAGGGTCGGGGGTGGCTTCCCCGAAGGAGCGGTTGGCGGGGGCGTTGAGTTCTTCGTTGTCGGTGGTGAATTCGTCGGCGGAGCCGGGTTTGAGGAGGAGCCAGAGGATGTAGGCGAGCGGGAGGATGGACCCGATCATTTGGAAGAGCGGGTTGCGGAGGAAGTAACCGAACGCGAAAATGACGACCGCGAGGCTGCCGATGCTGAACATTTTGATCTGCGGGATCGCGTTGGCGGGGCTGTTGAGGAAGCAACGGACGATGCCGAGGGTCGCGTAGCCGACGAAGAACGTGCCGAAGAAAATCATGTAATACTCGAGCTCGAGCCCGAGGACGGCGGAGGCGAGGCCGATGACGCCGCAGACGATCATTGCCGGGATCGGGGAGGTCACGAGCTTCGTCGGGACGAGCGAGAAGATCGGGTGGTTGCTGGCTTTGACGTTGGATTGGAGGAACCAGCGGAGCGCGATGTAACCGCTGTCCAGCGTGGTGAGGACGCAGACGGAAACGAACACGCAGTAGGCACCGAAGATGTAGGGCGCTTTGTCCGATGCCTCGTAGAAGAAGCGCATGAGGAGGTCCTGGCCGTAGGTGTGGCCGGTGAGGCCGGTGCGAATGAATTGGGCTGCACCGAGGTCGAGGGCCCAGAGGGTGAGGGCGCCGTGGAAGAGGAGAAGGGCGAAGAATTGCGTGCTGCCGCTCACGTACGACCACGCGATCGAGACGCGCTCGCGGTTCATCTGAATGGCGCGCTGCCACTGCTGCAGGTCGAGCCAGGGGCCGACGAGGAAGCCAACGCAGATCGGGACGACGTAGCCCCAGAAACTGAGATCCTCGGCGGGACGGAGGTCGGGGGTGAGGGAGGAAAGGTTGGAGAAATCGTCGCGCCCGAAGATGAGGACAAGGATGGCGGCCAGGGCGATGCCGAAAAGGACGGCGTGCGAGTATTTGATGCGGCGGATGTCGAATTCCTCACCGAAGAGGATGGCGGCCGCGAGGACGATGAGCAGCGTGAGCGGGAGAAAAAGGACGGCGGGCTGGAGGCCGAGGGGCTGCCAGACGTAGTGGATGAACGCGAAGATCGTGAGCGTGATGGCGATCAGTTGATAAAGGAAGAAGACGAGTCGGAAGGGGCGGGACCAATTCGTGAAAAAGGCGTTGAGCGAATCGCTCCCGGACTCGCGGTTGGCGATCACCTGGGTCACGAGGCCGAACGCCATGAGCCCGAGGAAGTTCGGGATCGCGAACATGAGGAGTCCGAGAATACCGAATTGCGACGTGAACTGGACGGAGAAGAAGAGGCCAAGGCCCCACATCCAGGAGAGAGCGACGGTGTTGCCCCAGAGGATTGGTTTGAGGAAATTCATGTAAGGTGAGGTTTGTCGGAGATCGGCGCGCGCTGCGCGGAGAAAGGTCAGGTGGGAGACGGTAGCGGAGTTCCTCATTCGCGTCATCCGTGGGTTTTGCGGGTGTTGCATTTTGTCGGAACGGAAGAAATGGAACCGCGAATGGACGCGAATCGATGCGAATCGATGGGAATGGTGAGGGAGTCGCTGGTCGGGGAGGGCGAGCGTCCCCGCGAGCCGCTGCGGCGCGGTGGGAGTTGGAGTTTACGGAACTCGGTCGAAACGGGGACTTGGTGCGAATGAGGGCCTGGTGGCGACGTGGCCATCCGTGGAGAGCGCCCTACCTTCGGCTGACAGGTGAGGCGTCGGTGATCGATGTGATCAATGGCAACCATCAAGCTCACTGCAAAACGCCAGGCGACCTTTCCGATCGAGGTTTGTGAGGCGCTGGGAGTCCAGTCGGGGGAATTCGATGGAATGGCTTCCTCTGCGTCACGAGAGCGAGACGGTCAGGGTGCTGAAGCCTCCCGTCAAACGCCGCTCTTCGTGGATCGGCTCTCTCGCGAAATGTTCCCGAAGCGCGAAGGAACCGTGGAGCCGCGAGAAACACAAAGGTTCCGCGGGGCGGGCCCTGGCCTAGGACTCGGAGGGATGAAGTCCGCCCTCGATACGAGCTTCATCGTGCGGCTCGTGACGGAAGATCCTCCCGATCAAGCCGCCAAGGCGAGGGAGGAATTGGAGCGCTGCCTCCGCGGGGCGGATCGACCCAGGGTCGCGGACATCGCCATCATCGAGGCCTGCTTAGCTTTCCAGACCCACTACTCGGTTCCGAAGGCGGAAAGCGCTCGAGGCGCTTCAAATGCTCTTGGAGAGCGGAGACGTCGAGCCTATGGGCTTCGCGCTTACCGTGATGCGGGCGACCCCCAATCTTGCGTCCGCGAAGCCGGGTTGCGTGGATCGCGTCATCCACGCGGGAGCCCGCGGCCGTGGCCAGGTCGCTGGCGCTGCTTTTGTCTTATTCTGTTTTCCACCACGATTTTGCGAAACTCGTCCGTCGCCGTCCATTCCCCCCGGTGATTTTTCCGGGCTAATCCTTCACGCTTGGAAGCGGTGAACTTCCCGGAGTTTGCGCTTCGCTTTGGGTCGGTTATCGGCTGGAAGCGCGAGGGGACGCTTGGCATCAATCTTTCTGGATCACCTTGACTCGCTGGACTTTCGAGCGCTGACCGGCGGCGTCGACGGCTCGGATCCTGATGACGTTGCGACCGGGTAGGAGCAGGGTGCGGACCTTCCAGCGGCGGGTGCCGCGGGCTTTTGTGAATTTTGACCCGGGGGTCTTGTATTCGATTCTGGCGACGTTGTTGTCGTCGCTGGCGGTTCCCTTCAAAACGATTCGGGAGCGGCTGGTTTTTACGGTCTTCTAGCCTTTGATCTTTACGACCGGGCGGGCGTCGGGTCCCGGCGGTGGGAGTGGTGGCGGCACGATGGCGACGGTTGTGTAGATGAGGTTGCCGACTTGGAGCGCATCGGCGAGGAGCGGCAGTTCGCCGTAAGGTGGTCCCAACTCCGCGCTCTTGTTGTAGACTCCCTGCGCTCCGCTGGTGCTGTCATTGAAATCCGTGTTGAATTTGCGCAGAACGTCGATTCCCGAGACCACCCGTCCAAAGACGGTGAACCCGCCGTTCGTCGAATCGAGGAAGCTGTTGTCGCCGAGGTTGAGGAACCACTGTGAGGTGGCGGAGTCAGGGTTTCCGCCGACCTTGGCCATTGCGATGGCTCCCAGCGTGTTACTGAAGCGGGCGTCGGTGGTAAATTCGTTCGCGATCGGCGGATCGGTCGAGACCGGTGTGAGCATTGATCCTACGAGCGTGAATCCGCCGGACTGCAGAACAAACCCGGGATCGAGCCGGTGCGCAAAGAGGTTTTCGTAGCGATCGCTATTGAGATAATTGAGAAAATTCGCGACCGTTGTGGGCTTCGTGTCGTCATAAAGTTCGAGCGTCATGGTCCCGACCGGCGTGGTGATGGTCACGAGCGTGCCGGCGCGGATGGACGACAGCGCGGCGAGCACGACCAGCGTGGCGGCGAAGAGTTGGCGGGGGATCAAAGGCATTGGCGGGAGGTCGAATTCTAGCTCTCCGAAATGTCCCGCGAGTTGCAACAAAAAGTTCGGGAGCCAACTCAGGCGAAGAGCAAACGGCACACGATGATCGACGCGATCACGCCGGTCGCGTCGGCGAGCAGACCGGCCGGGACGGCGTGGCGCGTGCGGCGGACGGCGACGGAGCCGAAGTAAACGGCGATCACGTAGAAAGTCGTCTCCGTGCTGCCCATGATGCAGGACGCCATCCGGGCGATCAGGCTATCAGGTCCGACCTCGCGGATGAGTTCGTTGAAGATCCCGCTCGCGCCGCCGCCGCTGAGCGGACGCATCAGGACGAGCGGGAGGAGTTCGACCGGGAATCCGACGGCGCTGAAGAACGACCCGAGACCGGTGGCGATGAGCTCGATCCCCTTGGCGGCACGGAACATCCCGATGGCGACGAGGATGGCGACGAGGAATGGAATGATGCGGATCGCGACCTGGAAGCCTTCCTTCGCGCCTTCGACGAATTCTTCGTAAACCGGAATGGCGCGCGCGGCGGCGAAGAGCGGGAAAAACGTCAGCACCAGCGGGATGGCGAGCAGCGAGATCGTGTCGATGGCGCGGAGGTAGAGGGGATTGCCCAGCCAGCGATCCGGGAGCGCGAAGGGTTCGCCCGCCAGGCCGAGGGCGGCGCGAGTGTTGTTCGCGATGGCGGCGAACGTCTCGGGCGTGAAGACCATGAGCGCGAAGATCGTCGCGAAGGCGAGCGCAAGCGCGGCGAGGGCGGGGAGGGCCCAGCGGGTGAAGGGGGGAGGGGCTTTTTCGGTTTCGTGATTGGTGACCGGTGACTGGTGATTGGTGGGTTGCTCGGCGGCGCTTTTCGGTGGTTCGGGCGGTTCCGGGATCGGGGGGAGGCGGTAGGTGGGGAGTTTTTCCAGGAATTTGGCGGCGGTGATGCCGACGATGGTGGAGCAGAGGGTGGCGACGAAGGCCGGGCCGATGATGGCGGTGGCGTTGAGCGATCCGGCGGCGACGAGGTAGGCGACCGTCGTGGCGGGGATGAGCTGCACGGAGCTGGTGTTGATCGCGAGGAAGGTGACCATCGCGTTGGTCGCGGTGCCGGGGCGGGGATTGAGCTTCTCGAGATCCTGCATGGCGCGGAGGCCGAGGGGCGTCGCGGCGTTCGCGAGGCCGAGCATGTTCGCGGCGATGTTCATGAGCATGCTGCCCATCGCGGGGTGGCTGGCGGGGACGTCGGGGAAAATACGGGTGAGGACCGGTCGGAGGAGGCGCGCGAGGATCGCGACGAGGCCGGACTTTTCGGCGAGCCGCATAATGCCGAGCCAGAAGGCCATGATGCCGATGAGTGGCAGCGCGATCTTCATCACGGCGAGCTCCGTCGAGTCGAACGCCGCCTGCGTGACGTCGGCGATCCGCCCGGTGAGCGCGCCGAGAAGGACGCCCGCGAGGATGAGACCGAGCCAGATGTAATTCAGCATCGGTCTCTTCTATTGAGAAATGTGAGATGCGGAATGACAAATGGAGGCTCGCCGCTACCGCCGAAGAATGCGGAAGCGGGAGACTTTGGAGCGATTACCCGCCGCGTCGACGGCGCGGAACTTCACGACGACGCGTCCGCGGTCCTTGGTGACGCGGAAGACGGCTTTCCAGCGGATGGTTCCCCGCAGTTTCTTGAGTTCGGCACCGCGCCGCGTCTTGACGTCAATCTCCGAAATGCCGCCGGCGTCGGTGGCGGTTCCGCGGACGACAACGCGCTTGCGGAGAGTCTCGATGGACTTGCGCCCGCGGAGGCGGATCGCGGGGCGGGTCGTGTCGGGGGGAGCGGCTGGCGTTGGTGGGCGGGTGAAGCGGAGAGCGCGATTGTTGCTATTGTCGGTCGTCCAGAGATTGCCAAAGCCGTCGAAGGTCAGGGAGGACGTGAATTGGCTACTAAGTTTGGTGGCCGAAAGACCGCTGGTGGATGACACAAAATCGACTTGCCCGATGACGCCGTCTGCGTTGGCTCCGTTGGCTTTCGTTGAGATTTCGTCGAATCGGACCATCCGGTTATTCAAGCGTTCGATGACCCAGAGCGCACCGAACGGGTCGACCGATACGGAAACGGGAGAATCCATCCCGTCGGCCGTCGTGTTCTGCGCGTTGCTGACGAAGTCGGGCTGGCCGAAGACGCGGTCGGCGTCGGGACCGTTGCCAAGTGAGGCGGCATTGGAGAATCCAACAACCCGGTGGTTCGCATGATCGGCGACCCAAAGCGTGCCGACCGCGTCGACGAAAACGCCCTGGGGATTGTCAAATTTGTCAGCGGCGAGTCCGCTGCCAACCGCGCCGAAGGCCACTTGCCCAATGACTTGATCGGCATCGGCTCCGTTCATTTTGTTGGCGGCGTCTGCGAAGCGGACTACTCGGGCGGCTCCTGACCCACTGCAGACCCAGAGGTTCCCGGCTGGATCAACGTGGAGGCTATTTGGGAGCTGCATCCCGGATGCCGAAGAACCGTTGTTAAATGAAATGAAGTCGGATTGCCCGAGCACTTTGCTCGCTGGCGCACCCGAGGTGAGAGCCGAGGCGTTCTCGAACATGAGAACACGGTTGTTGTTTTCGTCAACGACCCAGAGCCTGCCAGCGGCATCAACGGCGAGACCCTTGGGGTCGTCGAGCGTGCTCGCAGTCGGAGCTGCTAGCCCTCGGTTTGGATCGACGTCGGTGAAATTGGTTTGCCCGAGGACGATATCGGCCGCGGTGCCATCCGTCAGCGAAGAGATGGATGGATAGCGGAGCACGCGATTGTTGTTGGTGTCGGCAATGAAAAGTTTCCCCGTGGTCGGATCAATGGCGATCCCCCTCGGACGGTTCAGCGAGGTGTCGCTGACTGGGGCGGTCCCGTTGGTTTCGAAATCCGGTTGACCGAGGACGAGGTCGGCGGCGGCACCGGTTGGGATCTGGGCGGTGGCGGTGAAGCTGGACGCGAGGGCAACGAGGGCGAGAGCAAGGAAGGCTTTCATGCGCGAATGCTGATAGGCGGTGCCGCCAATCGCAATGCATTTGATATTAAGCCTCAGAGCTGGCGGGTGCGGTCCCAGATCGGGCGGGACCGAGGCGGGACGTTTCTCGCTCGACAGCGCCGTCGGGGGGATGCTTTTTGCGGGGACTCGCATCATGTCGCTCGATACTTTTCAAATGCTGGCCGTCTTCGCCGTGACGGGTGTGGTGCTGATGGCCTTCGTGAAGGAGTGGGTCACGCCGGATCTGGTGGCGTTGGGGGCGCTGGTCGCGGTGATCGCGCTCGGCGTCCTGAACGAGAAGGACGTGCTCAATTTGTTCAGCAACAGCGCGCCGATCACGATCGGCGCGATGTTCGTGCTCAGCGCGGCGCTGGAGCGGACGGGGGCGATCGATTCGCTCGCGCGGGCCTTTACCCGGTTGGCCGGGAAGAGCGAGATCCGGGCGCTGGTGTTGATGGCGGTCGTCGTGGTTCCGCTGTCGGCGTGCGTGAACAACACGCCGGTCGTGGTGGTTTTCCTGCCGGTGCTGCTGGCGTTTTCGCGGAGTTCGGGGGTCATTTCTTCCAAATTGTTGATGCCGCTTTCGACCTTCGCGATCCTGGGGGGAACCATGACGCTCATCGGCACGTCGACGAACATTCTGGTCTCGGGCGTGGCGCACGAGATGGGGCAGCCGAAATTTTCCATCTTCGAGATCACGAAAATGGGCGCGGTGTATTCGATCATCGGCGTTACTTATATGCTCACGGTCGGTCGGCGGATTCTGCCGGATCGGCAGACGCTGTCGTCGCTACTTTCAAGCGAGGACACGCGCAGCTTCTGCAGTCAGGCGGTAGTGAAGACGGGCTCGCCGATGATCGGAAAGGAAATCGCGGCGACGGAGATTGGCAAAAGCCAGACGACGCGGGTCTTCGAAGTCTTCCGCGGCGGGCGGCGGGTGTCGGACGTCGCGATCGACCGGCTTGTCGTGGAGGCGGGGGACGTGCTCGTCTTCAAGGCGCACGCCCGCGGGATCGCGGCGATTCAGGAGACGCAGGGGCTGGCGTTCGACGATGACAACGAGCCGGAGGTCGGGACGGCGTCGCGGTCGCTGCAGCTCGTGGAGGCGATCATTGGGCCGGACTCGCGGTTCATCGGGCAGACGATCCGCGCGATGAAGTTGCGGCGCCGTTACGGCGTGGCGGCGGCGGCGTTGCACCGGCGGGGGCAGAACTTGTTCGAGAATTTTCAGGACATCCCGATGGCTTTCGGCGACACGGTCATCTTCGAAGGACCGACCGAGAACATTGCTCGTCTGCGCGAGGAGGACGATTTCCTGAGCCTGAACGAGACGACCGAGAAGCCGTTTCGCCGGAAGAAGGCCCCGATCGCGATCATCGCGATCATTCTGGTGATGGCGTTGTCGGCCTTCGAAATCATCCCGATCGTCTCGGCGGCACTCGCGGCGGCGGTGATCGTTGTCTTCGCCGGATGCCTCGACCCGCGGGAGGCCTACGCCTCGGTCGAGTGGAAGATTCTCTTCCTGATCGTGGGAATGCTCGGCCTCGGCAAGGCGATGGAGACGACGGGCGGGGCGAAATTGATCGCCGAGACCGTCGCGACCGGACTGTCGGGCTTCGGCCCCGTGGTGGTCCTCGCTGCGATCTATCTCATGGCCTCCATCCTGACGGAGCTCGTGACGAACAACGCCGTCGCCATCCTCATGACGCCGATCGTGATCGGCATCGCCGCCAGCATGGACGTCGACGCCCGCCCGTTCATCGTGGCGGTCATGTTTGGCGCGAGCGCCAGCTTCTGCTCCCCGATCGGCTACCAGACGAACACCTACGTCTTCGGCGCGGGCGGCTACAAATTCTCGGACTTCCCGAAGGTCGGCATCCCGCTCAACCTCATGCTCTGGGGCATGGCGACATGGTTGATACCGATCTTCTGGAAATTTTAGCAGTCCCGCCCCGCCCCTCCTCGGACGCCCGGTGGTCGGCGCGCCCGTCGCAGCGGCCCGGTGCCTTGACGCTCGATCCAATCCGCGAGGTAGGTCGCGACTTCCTCCCAGTCCGGCTGACCGCAGATGGAGTGACACCGGTCATCGAATTCATTGAAATCCGACACCCGATCCTCGTCGGCATAGGGCTTCGCCCCCCTTCTTGCTCAACGCCGCGGGAGTGATTGCGTCCTCGCTCCCGCCGAGTGGAGAAGCGGCACGCCGGGCTTGTCGACGTCGACCTTGCCACTGTCGCCCATGCGGTCGTGCAGCACGTTCCGGCTGTCTTGAGTCGCCGTTCGGTCGAACGCCGATTACGCTTCCGCCTCCGTCATCGCGTTACAGAACCCCGCTTTGAACAAGTCGAAATCCGTGAAGAACGGCTCGTTGCCCTTGAGCGAATTGCCGATGAGTGCGCTGTTTTTGAGGAACTCCCAGTCGAGTGTCATCATTCCATAAGGGGTGCCCCCATCGATCAACACCACCATCGACCCGATGCCGCGGGCGGCGAGGATTTGCACGATCGGACCGTCGACGGAATGCCCGACGAGGATTGGTGGCTCCGGCTGGGCTCGCACGACGGCGTCCATGACGACGAGGATTTCGTCGAGCGACGAATCGCCGAGTTCCTCCGACGGCTTCGCGCGCAACGCCTTCGGCTCACCCGCGTGAAGCGGCCAATCCGGGACCGTGCAGGAATACCCGCGCGCCTCGACAAAGTGAACCCATGCGATCCCGCTCAGCGAGTTTTGAAACATGGCGTGGATCAAGACGATATTTTTGGGTGTCATGATCGTCTGATCGCTGAACCAATGCACGGACCGACCTTCGCGACCCCTTCGCAATGCACAGACCGACCCCTTCGCCTTTGGCCGGGTTGGCTGAAGTCGGATCCTACCCGGCGAGACCGAGAATGCTTGCCGATCCGGGTCGCGGCGTGCAGGTGAGAAGATCGGAATCCTGTCTCGAGGCAATGAAAGCGGAAACAATCAAGGCCCGTGACGCGAAAGCGTTCCGAGCGGCCGTCAAAAATGAGGATTGGGAGGGTGCCGCCACGCAGTTGGCGGAAGTCTCCGCGATCGACGCTGCCGCGAACGTTCTGGAGATCGACGAGCCGGCCCGGTCGCGGGTGCTGCGCGCGCTCGCCGAGTGCGAATGCCCGGCGGGAAATCCTCGGGAGGCCTTCCTCGTGATGCCGTATCGGCAGGTGGTGGGGCGGCGGCTGGGGTGGCTCGTCGTTCTGATGATTGGTCAAATGTTCACGGCCACCGTGCTGGATTACTTCGACGAACAGCTCGAGCGGGCGCTGGTGCTGGCGCTTTTCATTCCCATGATCATTTCGAGCGGAGGAAACGCCGGGTCCCAGGCGTCGACGTTGCTCATCCGGGCGATGGCGATGGGCGAGGTGCGGCTCTTGGATTGGTGGCGGGTCGTGGGGCGGGAGTTGGTCGTCGGGGCCATCCTCGGTCTGGTGCTGGGCTGCGTCGCCTTCGCGCGAATCGCGGTGATCAATCGGGGTTACGGCGACTACTGGTGGGGCATCGCCTGGACGATTGGCCTGAGCACGGTCGCGGTCGTGCTGTGCGGATCGCTACTGGGAAGTATCCTGCCGCTCCTGCTGCGCGCCTGCCGGACGGACCCGGCGACGTCGTCGGCTCCGTTCGTCGCAACGCTGGCCGACGTGGGCGGCTTGATCATCTACTTCTCGATCGCGATCGCGATTCTGAAGGGCACGATTTTGTGATCGCCGGGCCCGTGGTGTCCGGCGGCGGTCTCGCCGTCGAAAGGTGACGATTTCGTCACAATCCGCTTCGCGATTTGACCTCCTTGGACGGGCCTGTCACGCCTCGCGCCCCCGGGGAATCTCCCCGATTTTCCATGACCGAGAGTTTCATGATCATCGGCTTCCTGCTGGCGGCCTACTCGATCGTTGCGAACGACGCGATCCAAACGCTCGGCACTTTCCTCTCGTCGAACGCGAAGCGCCCGTGGTGGGTGCTTTGGCTCTTTGCGTGCGGGATTCTCACGGCGGTCTTTATCTACGGGTGGGTCACGGGGGACGGAGACGTGTCGTTCGGGCGTCTGGCGAAATTTCCGCTCCCGGAGGGTGGGATCACGTGGGTGCAGGTCATCCCGCCGTTGTTCATCTTAATCCTCACCCGATTCGGAGTGCCGGTGAGCACGACGTTTTTGGTGCTGACGGTGTTTGCGCCCGCCAACCTCGAGGCAATGCTCATGAAGAGCATCTCGGGTTACGGGGTGGCGTTTTTAGCTGCGTTTCTGATCGCCCGGTTTGTGATCGTGAGGCTGGAGCGGCGGTTTCTGCAGACCGCGGATCAACCGGCTGCCGGCTACTGGACCGTCCTGCAATGGTGCGCCACCGGTTTTCTGTGGAGTCAGTGGTTGATCCAGGACCTGGCGAACATCTTCGTGTTTCTGCCGCGGCGGTTAGGGGTCGCCGAGTTCATTGCCTCCCTGCTGGTAATGTATGTCCTGCACGCTTGGATCTTCTACAAGCGAGGCGGGGCCATTCAAAAGATCGTGAGCTCGAAGACGAACGTCGGGGACATCCGGTCGGCGACGATCATCGATTTTCAATACGGCATCATTCTGTTTGTCTTCAAGGAAATGAGCGCGATTCCGATGAGCACGACGTGGGTGTTCCTCGGGCTGCTGGCGGGACGGGAGTTTGCGCTGACGTATGGGTTGAAGCACCGGAAGATGAAGAAAGCCTACGCCTCCTGTGGCCGAGACGCGATCAAGGCGATCATCGGCTTGGCGGTGAGCTGCATGCTCGCGTTCTCGCTGCCCCTGATCGATCGTTGGGTGAGCGGGGAGGCTCCGGCGGAACCGACTCAAGCAGCGGATTCGCTCAGCCCGGAAGCGAACGCCGTGACCGAATAAGCCGTCAGGTCTCCGCGCTTAAGCCGGGTCACTCGCTAGCTCGATATTTTCCGGGATTCTGTGCGCACCGATTAAAGCGTGTTCCAATGATGTAATGGCGAACGGAAAGTTCCTCCTGATGGGAATCCTCGCGCTTACGCTGGCTGCGATGCCCGACCGGCGGAATCAAAATGACACCGATTGAAATTCGCTGGATGGAATTCACGACGGCGATGTGACCGCGAAGATCTTAAGTGTCTTTCACCCGGGAAGCGGACGGATGTGCATTCGGTCGAAGCGGGACGGTCGGGAATCGAGGATGCGGTTGATCCGGGAACTTGACGTTGGGGGAGAGACCAATCGGTCCCGTCCGACTCTGGATTTTCGCAAGAACGGGCGCGTCAAAATCGACGGTCTGCTCGCGTTATTGGGCAACGAATCCTCGTTGAGCGCCAAATACCGGGCGCGGCGGGGTCCGATCACCGTCGAGAAGACCATCCCGCTCAGTGGTGTGGATCTCAAGATGAAGATCAGGGTCCTCGATCTGGGCGACCGTAAGGAGGTCAGATTCGTCGAACGTTTGGTCCGAACGTCCGACAGGACTCCGCTCATTCTCTACCGATTTAACGGGAGCGCCGCGGTCGCGCCTGCTGACGATTGAGCTGACGTGGGGGCCGAGAACCCCAAGCACGGTTGAAGCGGAGCGAGTACGACGACGCTCTTTCAAGTCACCGAACCGCGAATGATCGGGGACGTCGCCGGACAAGCACCAAACTGAGGATGCCGACAATTGCGAGCACACCGACGAATCGGGGCTCGGGCACGGCGGCGACTTGAAAGTCGGAAAAGCCGGTGCCGAGCGTGAGATTGATCGGAGTCCCGGTGATGGCGAAACTCTCGAGTAGGTTCAATTGATTGGCTGGAAGGCTTGTGTAGTCGAAGCGGACGGACGGCGTTGGAGTGATGGTCAGCGTGGCGGTCGAGTTGAGGTCGAGGTCGATGAGCACTTGGCCGTTGTCTGAGATCTTCAGGTCAGCCAAACCCACCGCCCCGGAGGACGTGAGGGCACTTTGGATTGCAAATGAAGTTTGCGATCCCGAGCTCGGAGACGATTCCCAGGTCAGGCGTCCCCCGACGCCGTCGAAGCCCGGATTCCCCGTGTCAGATCCCGAGAAATAAAATTTCTTCGCAGCGGTGTCGACGGTGAAGATGAGCTGGGCCGCGGCGGGGCCGCTGGCGGTGATGGAGAGGATGAGGCCGATCGATAGGTTGCGTAGGAAGGACATCTGTTAAGTTTTATACACATCGGCCGCAAAGCGCAACCCGCCGGGTTTTTCGGCAGCAGTTCTCATTCTGGTGGGATTGGGGTCAGGGATTGGGGTCAGTGTGCAAAAAAGAAAAGTGAAAAGTTAGCGCCGATGACTCGAACCTCGATCCGCGGTCGTGACTGACTCAACTGCGGAAGCGATTTGCTTTTTGCACACTGACCCCAATCCCTGACCCCAATCCCCCACTGACCCCAATCCCTCAATCCCCAATTCCCCTCGCACCAATGAGGACGGCCAGAACCGCGCTGAAGATAGCGATGGTGACCATCGGATGGGAGCTTGCGATCTGTTGTTGATCGTATTGAGAAGAGGCTGAGTTCATGAACTTGGCGTGGGTTGAGTTTCGTGACGGAAACGATTCATATCGGGATATGATACTCTCAAGCCGACAAAAATTCATTGAAATCAACAAAGACGTAAGAATTGTGCGCGAAAAGTAACTTTCGCGTGAAGATCTCGGGTCGAATCGGAACGACACACGGATGGTGTGCGTTGTTTATTCGGCCTATTTGCAAAACGATCGAATGAAAGGCTGAGAGATGCCCGGGACGAGATTACCGCCGATTCTGTCGCCACGCCGAAGGCGAGATCCCGGTGCGTTTTTTGAATTCCGCCGAGAGGTGGTAGGCGGAGTTGTAGCCCGTGCGGTCGGCGATTTCTCCGATGGTCAGGGCGGACCCTTGAAGGAGGATTCGGACTTCGCGGAGTCGGAGATCGAGGACGTATTCCTTGGGCGAGAGGCCGGTGGATTTCTTGAAGATGCGGCGGAAGTGGGATTCCGCGATGCCAAGTTCGCGGGCGACATCGCGGATGCGGTGGGCTTCGTCGAAGCGTTCGAGGAGGAGAGTCTTTGCCCGCTGAACGATCTTTTGAACGTGGCTGGGAGGCTGCCGGATCCGCTCTCGCGAGGCGACGAGCGCGGCGAGAATTTGGAGGGTGGTCGCGGCGAGCTGGCCGGCGAATCCAGGCGGTTGATTCTGCGAGAATTCGATGGCGCTGCGGGTGAGGTAGAGGAGTTCCGGGCTAAGTGCTCTCGGGTAAATCGCGTGGCTGGGATCGAGTGTGTCGGTGCGACGAAGTTCGTTGGGGACGGGGCCGGCGAATTCGATCCAGGTCTCGGTCCATCCGGTTTCGCGGTCGGGTTTGTAGCGGTGCCAAACTGCGGGAAACAGCAGAATGGCGGAGCCCTCGGTGACTCGAAGACGGCCGGTCTCGCGGGATTCGAACCAGCCCGCCCCGCGGTGGATGGTGAGGCACTGAAAGGCGTCAAGGGTGCGGCCTCGCTCCCAGGTGAACATGTGGTCGTCGGGGTGGCGCAGGGTGGGGGAGGGGTAAGGGGAGTGCGGCGGAGTGCGGGTGTAGCCGGTCGACATTACGGCGAGTCCCCACACCAGTCGTTCGGGAACGAGGGGGAGGTAAATGGAGGAATTGCGCACGACCGAAAGCTTGGGCGATTTTTATATGGAAAAGGGCGTTTGTCCAATTCCCAACGGCGCGGAGACCGCTAGGCTGCGAGGAGAATCGTGGCGTTGACGTCACAGTGAACCGAAACCTCCAGATCCTTATCTCATGACTTCTCCCTACCAGATCGCAAAAGAACAATACGCCACGCTCGGCGTCGACACCGAGCGAGCCCTCAAGCGGCTGGCATCCATCCCAATTTCGCTGCATTGCTGGCAGGGGGATGACGTGGCGGGGGCGGAACGACCGGATGGCGAACTTTCCGGCGGCATTCAGGTGACGGGAAATTACCCCGGGAAGGCGCGGAATTTGGCGGAACTGCGGGCGGACCTCGATCAGGCTCTGGCGTTGATCCCCGGGAAGCACCGGCTGAATCTGCATGCGAGCTACGCGGACTTGGATGGAAAGAAGATCGAGCGCAACGAATACACGGTGGAGCAATTCCAGAGCTGGATTGATTGGTTGAAAGAGCGGGAGATGGGGATGGATTTCAATCCGAGCTATTTCTCGCATCCGTTTGCGGCTGATGGGTTTACGCTGAGCAGTGCTGACGACGGAGTGCGGAAATTCTGGATCGAGCACGGGATCGTGTGTCGCCGGATTGCGGCGGAGATCGGGCGGCAGTTGGGGTCGCCGGCGGTGACGAACGTGTGGATACCAGATGGCTACAAAGATCTGCCAATTGACCGGAAGGCTCCAAGGGCGCGGCTGGAGCAGGCGCTTGATGAGGTGTTTGCCGAGGAGATCGATCCAGCGCACAATCTGGACGCGGTGGAGTGCAAGCTCTTCGGAATCGGATCGGAGTCGTATGTCGTCGGCTCGCACGAGTTTTACATGGGGTATGCCGTGACGCGGCAGAAGCTTCTCTGTCTCGATGCGGGGCATTTCCATCCGACGGAGAGTTTGGCCGACAAGATTTCCTCGGTGCTGCAGTTTGTTCCCGAACTCCTGCTTCACGTCAGTCGCGGGGTCCGTTGGGACAGCGATCACGTGGTGTTGATGGACGACGCAACGCGGGCGATCGCCGAAGAGTTGGTGCGGGGAGAGTTTCTGGATCGGACGCACGTTGGTCTGGATTTTTTCGACGCCAGCATCAATCGAATCGCGGCGTGGGTGATCGGCACGCGAAACACTCTAAAGTGCCTGCTCGCGGCTTTGCTCGAGCCAACGGATCGGCTGCGCAAATTGGAGCTGGAAGGTGACTTCACGTCACGGTTGGGCGTGCTCGAAGAATGCAAGACGCTACCGCTCGGGGCGGTGTGGGACGAGCATTGTCGGCGGAGGGACGTGCCGGTGGGGATCGATTGGCTCGACGAGGTGAAGAAATATGAACACAGCGTGCTCAGTGCCCGGTAAAATTGCTCCGGCGCGAATGATCAAACCCCAATCGGATTCCCTCTGCACCCAAGATGACGCAAACTGCTCCTGACACTGAGAGACAGATCGAGCTGCATTTTCTCCGCGCGACCGAGATCGCTGCTCTGAACACGCTGGCATGGCTCGGGAAGGGCGAGAAGGAAGCGGCGGATTTGGCCGCGTGCGACGCGATTCGCGGAATGTTCGACCTGATGGACATGCGCGGCGAAATCGTGATTGGCGAGGGTATCAAGGACGAGGCGCCGGGTTTGTTTGTCGGTGAAAAGGTGGGGACGTGGCGGGAAGAGGCTCCAAGGTTTGAGATCGCACTGGATCCGGTCGACGGAACGACGAATGCGAGCAAGGGAATACCGAATTCTCTGAGTTGCATCGCGGCGGCCTTGCGGACGGATGAGGGTGACGATATTCCGGCCTTTTACATGAAGAAGCTGGCTTACCCTCTGGGTCAGATCAGGGGGGTCATTAGGGGGTCAGGGGTCATTAGATTAGGGGGTCAGATTAGGGGGTCAGGGTTCAAATCTCATTAGGGGGTCACATTAGGGGGTCAGGGTTCAAATCTTGACAATCAGGGTCACATTAGGGGGTCAGGGTTCAAATCTTGACAATCAGGGGGTCATCAGGGGGTCATGACAATCAATTAGGGGGTCAGGGTTCAAATCTTGACAGGATGCGAAGGTTGAGGGCGAATGGAGGTTATGGCACGAAGCATTCGCATTGAGTATTGTGGCGCGTTTTACCACGTGATGGCGCGAGGGAATCGGCGGGATTGGATTTTTGTGGATGACGAAGACCGGGAGACATTTTTACGAACCCTTGGCGAGGTGTGTGGGATGACGGGCTGGCGAATTCATGCGTGGGTGCTGATGAGCAATCACTATCACGTGTTTGTGCAGACGCCGGAGGCCAACCTCGTTGACGGAATGAAGTGGCTGCAGAACACCTACACGCGCCGATTCAACGTCCGGCATCGCGGATGGGGACGGCTCTTTGGGGACCGTTACAAGGCGATCATCATCGATGGGCGGACTGGTTTTTATTACGAATCGCTGGTCGATTACATCCACCTTAATCCGGTCCGCGCAGGGTTGGTGTCACCCGAATGTCAAGAAAGTGTGAGTGACTACCCGTGGAGTAGTCTCGCGAGTGCCTACGCGGTCTTGCCCGAACGGCGGCCAAGGTGGATGGCGTGCGCGGAGGCATTGAGCCTCTTCGGTTATGCGGACACGGTAGAAGGTCGGCGGGGGATGGTCGAACGTCTTGACCGTCGAGCGGTTGCTGAGGAGGCGACCCGATGCGGCATCCCGGTAATCGATGCCGAGGTCGATGCCCGAATGAGCAATTTGCAACGCGGCTGGTATTGGGGAACGCAGGCGTTCGCAGAAAATCTGCTATTGCTCGGAAAAGGCTCCATCGCCAAACCTCGCTCGACTGCATACAATTTCGCTTCGGAGCAGAAAGCGCACCATCTGGGAGAAGCGGAGCGATTGCTTCAGGAGGGATTGGAGCGGTGCAAACTTCACCCGGACGACTTGTTTGCGCTCAATGGGTCCGACTCGAGAAAGCTGGCTATCGCCGCGGTGATCCGCCGTCGCACGACGGTCTCGAATGGCTGGCTGGCGACGAATCTCTCGATGAAAAGCGCCGCCAACGTGAGCCAAGGGCTCCGCAAGTGGAACTCCGGGATTGCGAGAAAGCCTTTGCCGGAGACCGGGGAAGAGTGGATGAGATCAAATTTGAATTTTGAACCCTGACCCCATCGCTTGACCCCATCGCTTGACCCCATCGCCTGACCCCATCGCTGACCCCATCGCTGACCCCATCGCCCGAGTCCGACTTCGCGGCGCGGTATTGGTTGCTGGAGCAGATGCGGGGGATGGGGATGGCGGTGCGGATCGACGGGGCGGCGAACGTGATCGGGCACTGGCCGCCGCACCAGACGGAGCCGGCGGTGATCATCGGATCGCACACCGATTCCGTTCCGTGCGGGGGGGCACGGGACGCTGGGCGTGCTCTGTGGGTTGGAGGTGGCGCGGGTAATGATCGAGGCGGACGTGCGTTTAGCGCATCAGATCGAGGTGATTTCGTTCAGCGACGAGGAGGGGCGATTCGGCGGAATGTTGGGGAGTGAGGCGTTCACCGGGCGGCTGACGCCGGACCGGCTGCTTGGCGCGATGGATTTAGGCGGGGTAAAGTTGGCGAACGCGATGCGCGAGCGGGGATCCGAGCCCACGGACTCGCTCGATGCGCGGCGCGAGCCGAGTTCGATTCACGCGTTTCTGGAGCTTCACATCGAGCAGGGGCCGGTGCTGGATCAGACACGCCAGCAGGTTGGGATCGAAAAAGGGTCGGAAGGGGGTCTTCATATTGACACATTTGGTTCGTTTGTACCGGTTCTGTGCTCTTCAGGCTTGGACCGTCGAGTCGCGATCAGAAAAGGAATGGCGGCTATCGGCGACATGGCGGTCTGGTGTTTGACGGCGTCCGGCTGACCATTTCGGTGAGCTGTCGTCGAGCTGCTTGTTCTGGGGCAACGACCGATCAACTCGATTGCCATCGTGATCAGAGACTGCCTTCGGGCAAAAGTTCGCATATTCACGAAGATTTTTACAAAAAGCCTTGACCGTCACGGGGAACCTCTAGACCTTCTCGACCCTTTTCCGCTGCCCGCAGCGCGAACCCTTTTCGAGTCATGGCCAAAGAAATCGTCGCATTCATCAAACTTCAGATCCCCGCCGGATCCGCAAATCCCGCGCCTCCCGTCGGCCCGGCCCTCGGTCAGCAGGGCGTCAACATCATGGCGTTCTGTAAGGAATTCAACGCCGCCACGCAGAAACAGGCGGGCGACATCCTTCCGGTCGTCATCACCGTCTTCAAGGACAAGAGCTTCACCTTCATCACCAAGCAGCCGCCCGCCGGCATTCTCCTCAAGAAGGCCGCGAACATCGCTGCCGGGTCCAAGGAGCCGAACAAACTCAAGGTCGCGAAGCTGACCAAGCAGCAGGTCATGGACGTCGTCAAAATCAAGAAGCAGGACATGAACACCGCCGACGACGAAGCCGCTTTCCGCACCCTCTGCGGCACCGCCCGCCAGATGGGCATCGAAGTCGAAGGCGTCGAAGTCTAAGTCACTTTTCACTCAACCTCGCAGGAGTCTGGCACCCGCCGGACGTTCGCACTGCTCCTAAAAATGCAAAAAAACCGCAGCAAACGCTACCGCGCCGCCGCCGAATTGGTGGACGAGAAGCGCTACTATCCGCTCGCCGAAGCGATCAAGGTCCTCAAGTCGCTTCCCGCACCGAAGTTCGACCAGACCGTCACCCTTTCCCTCAAGCTCGGCGTCGACCCACGCCAGAGTGACCAGATGGTTCGCGGCACCTGCCCGCTGCCCCACGGCTCCGGCAAGTCCGTCCGAGTCCTCGTCTTCGCCACCGGCAACTCCGCCGACGCCGCTCGTGAAGCCGGTGCCGAATTCGTCGGATTCGAAGACCTCATCGCCAAGGTCACCGGAGGCTTCGCCGATTTCGACGTCGCCGTCGCCACGCCGTCCGCCATGTCCGAAGTCCGTAAACTCGGCCGCGTCCTCGGCCCCCGCGGCCTGATGCCCAACCCGAAGACCGGCACCGTAACCGACGACACCGCCGCCGCCGTGAAGGCCGTCAAGGCTGGCCGCGTCGAGTTCAAGCTCGATAAGAACGCGAACATCGCCGTTCCCGTTGGGAAATTCTCCTTCGCCGAGGAAGCCCTCCTCGAAAACGGCTCGGCTGTCCTTCAGGCGGTCGTCAAATCCCGGCCCGCCACGACGCGCGGTGCCTTCATCGACGCCATCACGCTCAGCGCGACCATGTCGCCCGGCCTCGCCGTCGACGCAGCCCCGTTCCTCAAGAACTAACTTCGAACCACGACTTACCATGCGCCCGGAAAAAACCACGATCGTCGAAGATCTCAGCGCCCGCTTCAAGGGTTCGCCCTACCTCATCGTCGCCGATTACACCGGCATGACGGTGCCGAATTTCGCGGAGCTCCGCACCCGCCTCCACGGCAGCGGTGCCCAGATCAACGTCGTCAAAAACAGCTTCGTCAAGATCGCCTCCCGCGAGCTCGGCATGCCCGACCTCGCCACGTCCCTCACCGGACAGAACGCGATCGTCACCGGCGACGTCGACATTTGCGCTGCTGCGAAGGTCCTCAAGACTTTCGCGAAGGAATTCAAGAAGCCGACCCTCAAGGCCGGCGTCCTTGACAACGCTCCGCTCACCCCAGACCAACTCGTCGCGTTGGCCGATCTCCCTTCGAAGGAGACGCTCCAAGCCCAGCTCCTCGGCCTGCTCCTGCAGCCCGCGACGCAACTCGTGCGCACTCTCAACGAACCCGGTGCCAGCCTGGCCCGCGTTCTCCAAGCCAAGGCCGACGCCGAAGGAGCCGTCGCCGCCTAACCGCAAAACACTTTCGCGGCCAAGGCTCACGCCGAACCCCGCGGATACCCAAACCAACCTCAAAGGTTCCTCGTCGGACCGGCAGCGGCCGGCCTTAATTCCTCCGAAGCTTCGGATGGCGACGATACCAACAAAAATACCATGGCAGATAATACCGAAATCGTAGACAAGCTCAGCGGACTCACCGTTCTGGAAATCGCTGACCTCGTGAAGGCACTCGAAGAAAAGTGGGGCGTCAGCGCCGCAGCTCCCGTTGCGGTCGCCGCGGCTGGTGGTGGCGGAGCCGCCGCCGAGGCCGTTGAAGAGAAAACCTCCTTCGACGTGATCCTCACCGAAACCGGCGCGAACAAGATCGCCGTCATCAAGGAAGTGCGCGCCAACGTGGCCGGCCTCGGTCTCGCGGAAGCGAAGGCCCTCGTCGAGAGCGCTCCCAAGGCCCTCAAAGAGGGTGTCACCAAGGAAGAAGCTGAAGAGATCAAGAAGAAGATCGAAGCAGCCGGCGCCAAGGTCGAAATCAAGTAACCTTCCCGCCGGGGAGCCGCGCGGGTCTTCGAAAAATTTGCTTTTGGCAAGTTTTTTGTTGCGACTCGCGTGGTCCGGCTCTAACTCTAACGATCACCCTTTTGCCCAAGGTCCCAAGTCAGCGATTACGCGCCGCAGCCATTCTCGATCAAGCTCCCGCAAAGTGAAGAAATTCACCACGCGGGCTTTTTGTCGTCTCGACTGACTGCGACTCCTAGTCACTCCAACTAAGGTCCCCCTTCAAGGCACTAGCCAACACCCTGTATCTCCGACCCATGATCGAGCGCAAACACTTCGGCAAACTCAAGGAGGCCATCCTCCCGCCCAATCTGATCGAACTCCAGATCGATTCCTACGACGAATTTTTCCAACAGGGCGTCGAACCGTCGAAGCGTAAAGAGGTCGGTCTCCAAGCGGTCTTCAAGGAATTTTTTCCAATTTTCGGCTACGAGGAAAAAGCCAGCCTCGACTTTGTCAGCTACGATCTTGGCGAGCCCAAGATGGGCTTCCTCGAGTCCCAACGTGAGGGTCAGACCTTCAGCGCGCCGCTCTACGTCACGTTCCGTTACAAGGACGAGATGAGCACCAAGGAAGAGAAGGTCTACATGGGCGAAATCCCGCTCATGACCCCGCAGGGCACGTTCGTGATCAACGGTGCCGAGCGCGTCGTGGTTTCCCAGCTCCACCGCTCGCCGGGCATCTGCTTCGAGACCGACGTCCACCTCAACGGCAAGCTCCTCCACAGCTTCCGCATCATTCCGGATCGCGGTTCCTGGCTCGAAGTCCAGTTCGACACGAGCGACCTGCTTTACGTTTACCTTGATCGTCGCAAGCGCCGTCGGAAATTTCTCGCGACCACCTTCCTCCGCGCCCTTGGATACGGGTCGGACGCCGAGATCATCAGTCTTTTCTACGACATCGAGAAGATGAAGCTCGCGGAAGAGCTCGACGACGAGGAAATCGCGTCGAAGGTTCTCATCGCCGACATCCTCGACGGCGAAGTCACCGTCGCCCGCGCCTTCGAGCCCCTCACGAAGACCACCGTCCGCGAGCTCATCACCCTCGGCCACTCGACGGTCGAAGTGATCGACACCAAGAACGACGACACACTCATCAAGTCGCTCAAGAAGGATCCGGCTCACGACGAAGATGAGGCCCTCAAGGACATTTACCGCAAGCTCCGCCCTGGCGATCCGCCGACGGTTCAGAACTCTCGCAGCATGCTCAAGCGGCTCTTCTTCGACGCGAAACGCTACGATCTGGGCCGCGTTGGTCGTCACAAAATCAACCAGAAGCTCGGGATCGACGTCGATCAGGCGACCCGCATCCTCACGAAGGAAGATTTTGTCGCTTCGATGAAATACCTCATCGAGCTCCGGCTCGGCGAAGGCATGGTCGACGACATCGATCACCTCGGCAGCCGCCGCGTGCGGACCGTGGGCGAACTCCTCGCCAACCAGTGCCGCGTGGGCCTCGCCCGCACCGAGCGCCTCGTTCGCGAGCGCATGACTCTCTACGATGTCGGCACCGAGCACATCACGCCTCAGAAGCTGATCAATCCGAAGGCGCTCAGCGCCGTCGTCCGCGATTTCTTCGGTCGTTCGCAGCTCAGCCAATTCATGGATCAGACCAATCCGTTGTCGGAGCTGACCCACAAGCGTCGTCTCTCCGCCCTCGGGCCGGGAGGTCTCAGCCGCGACCGTGCCGGCTTCGAAGTTCGCGACGTTCATCCGTCGCACTACGGCCGCATTTGCCCGATCGAGACGCCGGAAGGTCCGAACATCGGCCTCATCAGCTCGCTTTCGACGTTCGCTCGGGTCAACGATTTCGGCTTCATCGAAACGCCCTACCGTAAAGTCAATGACGGCCGCGTGACCGACGACGTCGAATACCTCAGCGGCGACCGCGAAGAGGTCTTCTACATTGCGCAGGCCAATGCCCCGCTCGACGAGAAGGGGAACTACGTCAACGATTCCGTTTCCTGCCGATACAAAGGCGACTTCGTCGAAATCGCTCCGGAGCAGATTCAATACATGGACGTTTCGCCGAAACAGCTCGTTTCGGTCGCCGCTGGCCTGATCCCGTTCCTCGAACACGATGATGCGAACCGCGCGCTCATGGGATCGAACATGCAGCGCCAGGGTGTGCCGCTCCTCATCTCGGATTCGCCGATCGTCGGCACCGGGATCGAAGGCCGCGTCGCCCGCGATTCGAAGGCCGTCATCGTCGCCGACGGCGACGGCGTTGCCGCCTCCGTGACCGCCGACCAGATCGTCGTCACCAAGGATGGCCAGATGCCCGAAGGCCGCCGCAAGTTCAAGCACGACCCGTCGAACGGCGTCTACGTCTACGAGCTTCGCAAATTCATGCGCTCGAACGCGAGCACCTGCATCAACCAGAAGCCGATCATCAAGAAAGGTCAGAAGATCACCGCCGGTGACGTCCTCGCGGACGGCCCGAACACCGAGGACGGCGAGCTCGCCCTCGGTCGCAACGTGCTCGTCGCATTCATGCCGTGGAACGGTTACAACTTCGAGGACGCGATCATGATCTCCGAGAAGGTCGTGAAGCAGGACATCTACACCTCGATTCACATTGATGAGTTCGAGATTGGTGCCCGCGACACGAAGCTCGGACCGGAGGAAATCACGAAGGACATCCCGAACGTCAGCGAAGAGGCCCTCATGAACCTCGGCGCCGACGGCGTCATCCGCGTGGGTGCGGAGGTCAAGCCGGGCGATATCCTCGTCGGTAAGATCACGCCGAAGAGCGAGACCGAACTCGCCCCGGAGGAGCGGCTCCTCCGAGCCATCTTTGGCGAGAAGGCTGCCGACGTGAAGGACACTTCCCTCACGGTTCCATCCGGAACTTACGGCATCGTCATGGACGTCAAGGTTTCCTCGAAGAAGGAAGTCGCGAAGCAGAAAATGACGCCGACCGAGAGCAAGCGTCAGCAGAAGATGATCCTCGACGACAACAAGCGTCGTAAGGATGAGCTGCACGAGCAGCTCACCGAGGCGCTTTCCAACGTCCTCCTGGGCGAAAAGATCCCGCTCGACGTCGTCAACGCGCAGACCGGCGAAATCATCATCCCGGCCAACCGCAAGATCACGAAGCAGCTCCTCCGCAAGCTCGCTTCCGTCTACGAGCACGTCGAAATCGACCCCTCCCCGATCCGCAACAAGATCCGGGAGATCATCAGCCAACACGAGCACCGCTTCACGGAGCTCGAGACCGAGAAGGAAGAGAAGATCGGTCTCGTCGAAAGCGGCGATGACGTCGATCCCGGCATCATCAAGCAGGTCAAGGTCTACATCGCCAGCAAGCGCAAGCTCAGCGTCGGCGATAAGATGGCCGGTCGCCACGGCAACAAGGGCGTTGTCGCCCGCATCGTTCCCGAGGAAGACATGCCCTACCTCGAAGATGGTTCGCCCGTCGACATCGTCCTCAATCCGCTTGGCGTGCCGAGTCGAATGAACGTCGGACAGGTCCTCGAGACCCACCTCGGCATCGCCGCCAAAGCCCTCGGCTTCAAGGTCGCGACCCCGGTCTTCGACGGTATCACGGAGAAGCGCATCCGCGAATACCTCGTGGAGGCCAAAGCGGTTCCCGGATACGAGTGGATCAACGAAACGGGCAAATCGACCCTCTACGACGGACGCACCGGCGACAAATTCGACCAACAGGTCGTCGTCGGCTACATCTACATGCTCAAACTCGGCCACTTGGTCGCGGACAAGATTCACGCCCGCGCGGTCGGACCCTACTCCCTCGTCACGCAGCAGCCCCTCGGCGGCAAGGCGCAATACGGCGGCCAGCGTTTCGGCGAGATGGAAGTCTGGGCCCTCGAAGCCTACGGCGCGGCTTACACGCTGCAGGAGTTGCTCACTGTCAAATCCGACGACGTCCAGGGGCGCACCCGGATCTACGAAAGCATCGTCAAGGGTGACAACTCCCTCACCGCCGGCACGCCGGAGTCGTTCAACGTTCTCATCAAGGAAATGCAGGGGCTCGGACTCGACGTCCGCGTCGGATCGAAAGATCCGAATGCCCTCCCTGACATCGCCATCTAATCCATCACCTGGACCTCAACTCGACACCTATGATTCCTAATAGTTCCAGAGACTTTTCCAATCAGCCCGAGCCGCAAGAGCAGTTCGACGAAGTCGGCATCACCGTCGCCTCCGCTGAATCCATCCGCGCGTGGAGCAAGGGCGAAGTCAAAAATCCCGAGACGATCAACTACCGGACGTTCAAACCCGAGAAGGGTGGACTCTTCTGCGAGCGCATCTTCGGTCCCACCCGGGATTGGGAATGCTCGTGCGGCAAATACAAGCGCATCAAACACAAGGGCATCGTCTGCGACCGTTGCGGCGTCGAAGTGACCCAGAGCCGCGTTCGCCGCGAGCGCATGGGCCACATCGAACTCGCCGTGCCCGTTTCGCACATCTGGTTCTACAAGTGCATGCCTTCGCGCATCGGCCTCATGCTCGACATGACCAGCCGCCAGCTCGAGCGCGTCATCTACTACGAGGATTACATCGTCATCGACCCCGGCAACACGCCGCTCCAGCGCTGTCAGCTCCTCACCGAAATGGAATTCCGCGAAGCGGAAGACCAATACGGTGAGACCTTCACCGCCGGCATGGGTGCCGAGGCGATCAAGCGCCTCCTCGAGTCGACCGACCTGCACGCGGTGAACGAGGAAATTGAGGTCGCGATGACCGCGACCCGCAGCAAGCAGCTCCGCAAGAAGCTGGCGAAACGGCTCAAGCTCGTCCAAGGCTTCGCCCAGTCGAAGACCCGTCCCGAGTGGATGATCCTGGAAGTCCTTCCGGTCATTCCGCCGGACCTGCGTCCGCTCGTGCCGCTCGAGGGTGGCCGTTTTGCCACGTCCGATCTCAACGATCTCTACCGCCGCGTCATCAACCGGAACAACCGTCTCAAGACACTGCTCCAGCTCAAGACGCCGGAAGTCATTATCCGAAATGAGAAACGGATGCTTCAGGAAGCGGTCGACGCGTTGTTCGACAATGGTCGTCACGGTCGCGCCGTCACCGGTGCCGCCAATCGTCCGCTCAAATCGCTCAGCGACATGCTCAAGGGTAAGGGTGGGCGTTTCCGCCAGAACCTGCTCGGCAAACGCGTCGATTACTCCGGCCGCTCGGTCATCGTCATCGGCCCGGAACTCAAATTGAACCAGTGCGGTCTGCCCAAGAAGATGGCGCTCGTGCTCTTCGAGCCGTTCATTATCCGTCGCCTCAAGGAGCTCGGCTACGTCCACACGGTTCGCAGCGCCAAAAAACTCATCGAGCGCCAGACTCCCGAAGTCTGGGACATCCTCGACGAGGTCACGAAGGGCCACCCGGTCCTTCTCAACCGCGCACCGACTCTTCATCGTCTGTCGATCCAGGCTTTCGAGCCGATCCTTATCGAAGGTGAAGCGATCCGCGTTCACCCACTCGTCTGCACGGCTTACAACGCCGACTTCGACGGGGATCAGATGGCGGTCCACGTTCCGCTCTCGGTCGAGGCTCAAATGGAGGCCCGCCTCCTCATGCTGGCGCCGAACAACATCTTCTCGCCATCGAGCGGCAAGCCGGTGACGACCCCGTCGCAGGACATTCCGCTCGGTTGCTACTACCTCACGCAGACCCCGCGTGCCGGGGAGTTCGTCGACACGGGCCGCCTCTCGCTCTTCTCCGAACCGTGGGAAGTGGAGCTCGCCCTCGCTGAGAAGGCCGTGCACATGCACAGCCCGATCCGCTTCAAGAACCCCGATTACGGCAAGAAAACTGTTTACGGCGATTCCGAACTCAAGGTGATCGAGACGACCGCCGGTCGCGTGGTCTTCAACGAAATTTGGCCGAACGAAATCGGGTTCTACAACAAGGTTTGCGGCAAGAAGCAGCTCTCCGACGTCATCTGGCGTTGTTACCAGGCCGTCGGCCAGGACGGCACCGTCGAGACCCTCGACCGCCTCAAGGAAATCGGATTCGAAGCCGCGACCAAGGCCGGTATCTCGATCGGTGTCTCCGACATGATCATCCCGAAGGAGAAGGCGCCTCTCATCGAAGCCGCCTACAAGCAGATCGCCGAAGTCGAGAAGCAGTATCGCCGAGGCATCATCACCGACGGCGAGCGCAAGAACAAGGTGCAGGACATCTGGACGCACACCGGCGAAGAAGTCGCGAACGCCCTCTTCCGCACCCTGCAGCACAACGAAGGCCGTCCGGAGATGAACACCGTGTTCATGATGGTCGACTCGGGTGCTCGTGGTAATCGGACGCAGATCAAGCAGCTCGCTGGAATGCGCGGCCTCATGGCCAAGCCATCCGGCGAGATCATCGAACGCCCGATCATCTCGAACTTCCGCGAAGGTCAGTCGGTGCTCGAATACTTCATCTCGACCCACGGAGCTCGGAAGGGCCTCGCCGACACCGCGCTCAAGACTGCGGATTCGGGCTACCTCACCCGCAAGCTCGTCGACGCGGCGCAGGACGTCATCATCACCGAAGACGATTGTGGCACGGTCAGCGGCATCGTCGTTCGCCCGATCTACGAGGGTGACGAAGAAGTCGTGAGCCTCGCGACCCGCATCATCGGTCGCACCAGTTGCGAAACCGTGAAGAATCCGGTCACGACCAAAGCGGTCGTCAAAGCCAATCAGGTGATCGACGAAGAAACCGCCGCGGCGCTCGAGCACATGGGCATCGAACAGCTCAAGATCCGCTCGGCCCTCACTTGCGAGTCCAAGCGGGGCGTCTGCAAACAGTGCTACGGTCGCAACCTCGCGAATGGCGGCGAAGCCAAACTCGGCGAAGCGGTCGGCATCATTGCCGCCCAGTCCATCGGCGAACCCGGCACGCAGCTCACGATGCGAACCTTCCACGTTGGCGGCACCGCCAGCCAGACGTTCAAGCAGCCGATCGTCAAGGCGAAGAACGACGGAACGGTCCGCTTCAACGACCTGCGCACCGTGCAGTCGCTCGAAAACACGTTCATCGTCCTCTCGAAGAACGGCTCCGTCACGGTCCACGCCAAGGATGGCCGCGAACTCGAGAGTTACAACATCGTGGTCGGCTCGGTCATCTCGGTGGCCGACGGCGTCGACGTCAAGAAGGGCGATACGTTCATCACGTGGGATCCTTACAATGTGCCGATCATCACGGAGCGCGCCGGTAAGATCGCCTTCAAGGACATGATTCCCGGCGTCACCATCCGCAAGGAGGTCGACGAGACTTCCGGAGCGATGGGCGTGGTCGTCATCGAGCACAAGGAAGACCTTCACCCGCAGATCGTCGTCGAAGACACGAAGGGCGAAGTGTTGGCCAGCTACTCGATCCCGGCGGGCGCGCACGTCGACGTGAAGGACAAGGCCAAGGTGCAAGCCGGCCAGCGTCTCGCCCGAACCCCGCGTAAGATTGCCAAGACGAAGGACATCACCGGTGGTCTCCCCCGCGTCGCCGAGCTCTTCGAAGCTCGTCGTCCGAAGGACGCGGCCGAAATCGCGAAGATCGACGGCATCGTCGACATCGGCGGCACCGTGCGCGGCAAACGCCGCGTCATCGTCAAGGACGTCGATACCGGAGCCGAAGAGGAACACCTGATCCCACTCAGCAAGCACATCATCGCTTTCAAGGGCGATTTGGTCACCAAGGGGCAGCAGCTCACGGACGGACCGGTCGTGCCGCACGAAATTCTCGAGATCTGCGGACCGCAGGCGCTTCAGGAGCATTTGCTCAACGAAGTGCAGGAGGTTTACCGTCTCCAAGGCGTCGAAATTAACGACAAGCACATCGAAATCATCGTTCGTCAGATGCTCCGCAAGGTGAAAATCAACGATCCCGGCGACACGACTCTTCTCTGGGGCGACCAGATCGACCGTCAGGTCTTCGAGAACGAAAACGCCGCGGTGGTGGAAAAAGGCGGCAAGCCCGCCGAAGCCTCCCCGGTGCTCCTTGGCATCACCAAGGCCTCGCTCGAAACGGATTCCTTCATCTCCGCGGCGTCCTTCCAGGACACCACGCGGGTCCTCACCGAAGCGGCGACGCTCGGCAAGGTGGATCGCCTGCGCGGATTCAAGGAAAACGTGATCATGGGCCACCTGATCCCGGCGGGCACCGGCTTCCCAGCCAACCGCGACTTCGACATTGAAACTCTCGGCGAAGCCGTCGAGGAACCCGAACCCGTATTCACCTCACTCGAACAAGAAGCCAGCTAGGCTAACCACGAACCAACTGGCATGACTACCGACGACAAAGCAGACCTCTCATCCAAAATGGAAATGATGACAGAACTCCTCGAGGCCGGGGTGCATTACGGCCACCAAACGAAACGCTGGAACCCGAAGATGAAGGATTTCATCTTTCAGGAGAAAAACAGCATTTACATCATCGACCTCAGCAAGACGGTCGACCAGCTCGAGTCCGCAACAAAATACCTCCACGACCTCGTCAAGGGCGGTGGCAAAGTGCTCTTCGTCGGCTGCAAAAAGCAGGCGCAGGAAGCGGTTCGCGAAGCGGCGCAGGCCAGCGGTCAGCTCTTCGTGAACCAGCGCTGGCTCGGCGGAACGCTCACGAATCTCCAGACGATTCGCAAGAGCGTCGCGCGTTATCGCGTCATTCAGGACATCGAGAAATCCCCGACCTATTCGCGGATGAACAAGAAGGAAGCGTCCGCCCTCCACCGCGAGTGGGAGCGCCTCCACAAAAATCTCGAAGGACTCCTCACGATGGAGAAACTTCCCGACGCCCTCATCGTGATCGACACGAACAAGGAAGAGATCGCCGTCGCCGAAGCGAACCGTCTCAAGGTGCCGATCGTCGCCATCGTTGACACGAATTGCGACCCCGAACGCGTTGAATACCCGATCGCCGGCAACGACGACGCCATCCGTTCGATCCGCGTGATCCTACAGAAGCTCGTCGACGCCATGATGAGCGGCCGTGGCATGAAGGCTAAGACCGAAGTCGATCTCGCAGCCGTCGCCGAGTAGGGGGGAGTTTTGAGAATTAAGTTTTAAGGATTAAGTCGGAGCTTGTTGCTCCGATTTTACAGACTTGATTCCGCCGAACGCCCGCTCACCCACTTAATTCTTAATTCTTACAAACTTAAAACTCTCCCAATGGCCGAAGTCACCTCAGCACTAGTTAAAGCCCTCCGCGAAAAAACCAACGCGGGAATGATGGATTGCAAACGCGCTCTCGAAGAGACCAGCGGCGATCTCGAACAAGCCGAAAAGGTCCTCCGTAAGAAGGGAATGGCCAGCGCCGGCAAAAAGGCGGGCCGCTCCGCGAAGGAAGGCGTTGTCGCTTCCTACATTCACCTTCAAGGCAAGGTTGGTGTGCTCGTCGAAGTGAACTGCGAAACCGACTTCGTCGCCAAGACGGACGTCTTCAAGGAATTTGTCAAAGACATCACGCTTCACATCGCGGCCTCCCAACCGACCGTGGTCAGCCGTGAGCAGGTGGATGCGACCGTCGTGGCCAACGAGCGCGAGATCTACGCGGCGCAGATGAAGGACAAGCCGGCGAACATCGTCGAGAAGATCGTCGACGGCAAAGTCGACAAATTCTACAGCACGATTTGTCTCCTCGAGCAGGCGTTCATCAAGAACCCGGACATCACGGTGAAGGATGTCGTGAACCAAAAAATCGCCGAGCTCGGCGAGAACATCATCATTCGCCGCTTCGTGCGTTACCTCGTCGGCGAAAGCCTGCCGGGTGAGACCGACGGCGAAGAGAGTGACGCTTAATTTTTTCACCATGGGCCGCGTGCGGCTCGCAGTCAGGATTTACCAGCCATGAATTACGCACTTTTGCACCAGGCCAACGAGGTCATCGAGGATAAGCAAATTCTCATCAATCTGATCTCCCGGCGCGTCCGGCAGCTCAGCAGCGGGGTGCGCCCGCACGTCGAGGTCGAGCCGCGGATGACCTTCGCCGACACGGCGATGGCGGAAATCATGGCCGGAAAGCTCGTCACCCGCGAGCCGGTCGACCTGGAGGGCTAGACGTCCCGTTGGGACGTTGGGCGGGCCGATGGCATCGTCCGAAATCACCACTAATCGGAAGGCCTATCACGAATTCCACATCGAGGAGAAACTCGAGGCTGGGATTGAGTTGAGGGGCACCGAGGTCAAATCCATTCGCGCGGGTCACGTGAACCTGCGCGGGGCCTACGCGCGAATCGACAACGGCGAGATCTTCCTCTGCGACGCCGACATCCAGCCGTACGCGCAGGCGAGCGCGGAGCAGCACGAGCCGAAACGGAAACGGAAGCTGCTGCTGCACAAGCGGGAGATCGACCAGCTTTTCGGTGAGGCGAACGTGAGCGGACGGACGTTGGTGCCGCTGAAGATGTATTGGAAGCAGGGGAGGGTGAAAGTCGAGATTGGCGTCGGGAAAGGGAAGCACGCGGTCGACAAACGGGCCGCGCTGAAGAGCCGGGAGGCGAAGCGGGAAGCGGATCGGACGATGGCCGGGTTTAATCGGCGGTGAGGGGATGGCCGCGGGTTGTCGTGGCGGTCCGGAAGATTGACGGCTGAGGGGAAGGGACGCCGATGGGTGTGATCGGGCGATCGCTTTAGAACCTGCCGTGTTGAGGACCACTAACCCGCAAGCGCGTCGAGAAGCGGGGATGACTCGGTCAACGGCGGCGAGGCCCATTCTGCCAAGTCTTTGCGGCCTTTGCGGCCTTCTGTTCAAAGCCGAATTTGTATCCGTATTTCCCTTCGTTCTCTTCGTTCGGTTGACTCGCTCGCTCCCGCTCGTCTCGCCCTTCGGGCCGCGTCGCAGGGCCAATGCAGTCTGCCCCGCGGGTGGACTCGCGCTTTCCCAAGCGTCTCGCCCTTCGGGCACCATCGCAGAGCCGATGGCGTCTGCCCCGAGCCTTCCCAAGCTCCGGTGCTCCCAGCCGCTGGTGCTCTGTTCAAAACAACCCGTGTCATTGGCAGCGGAGCGAAACATCCCTGGCATTTTGTATTCGGAGGGTGATCGGAAAATGTAGCGGCGGTCTGTGACCGCCGCAGATCTTGCGCCCCGGAAGTTGACGCTGCTCAAGACGACGGCGGCGGTCACAGACCGCCGCTACAGCAATGGTCAGGTCAATCGTGAGATTTGGTTTAAGCCAGAGATTGCCTTCTTGGTGAATAGGAAGACGTGGAAGGCGGTCGGCTGCTCTTCACTACGTTCAGAATGACGGGTGGGGGCGGCTTTGCCCCTCAATCGCTTCGACGACGCGCTCATTATTTCAGTGCGGCGTCATTTTTGAGAACGCGTTGATCGTGATGACTCCTGCCAGAATGAGAGTGATTCCTACGACCGCGGGTAGGTCGGGCTTCTGCCCGTAGACAACGATTCCGACGACTGCCAGCAGCACGATCCCCAGCCCGGACCAGATGGCGTAGGTGATCCCGATGGGAATGCGGTCGAGGATGTGGGTGAGGCAGTAAAAGGCGGTGGCGTAACCGATCAGGACCACGAGGCTCGGGAGCGGTCGTGTAAAATGGGCTGTGATGGGAAGAAACGACGTGGCGACGACTTCGGCCACGATGGCGAGCGCGAGGAGGAGATAGGCGTTGAGCATGGCGACGGGAGAATGAATTCACGTTGTTTGATTGGCGAGCCGGGGATGGGGTCGCTAGGTGTGGGGGATGTCGACGGATGTGATGACGGGGATTCGGGGTTTGGTTTTGGTGGGATGTCTCGGATTGGTGGCTTGCGATGATTTCGAGATGCCAACGCGGGCGGGGACCGAGGAGCAGGCGCGGGCCGCGGTGCAGGAGGGGGATTTTCCGCGGGCGGTTTGGATGTATGAGGCGGCTCTCGACGGGACGCCGAAGACGGCGGACATCCACTACAAACTCGCGCTCATCTACGACGACAAGCTGAAGGATCCCGTGTCGGCTCTGCACCACTACCGGCGCTACCTCAAGATGACCGAGTCGAACGCTCTCAAGGCCGAGGTCGAAGGATACATCGAGCGAATCGAATTGGTGATCGCGACCCGGGCGGCGGACAGCGGGCTCATGACGAAGCGGGAGGCGGCTCGGATCAAGAACGCGAACCTCGAGCTTGCGGAGGAGTCCACGGAATTGAAGAAAACGATCGAGCGATTGGAAGACGAACTGAAAGCCGAGAAGAAGAAGCCGAAAGCGGTCGTGGAGAAGGCGGCGCCCGCTCGCGACAAAAAGGGTTATTCGACGAACCCCAGGACGGCGGCCGCGGAGAAGCGGATCGGGTCGGAGACTCAGCGTTATACGGTGCGGAAGGGCGATACGTTGGCCTCCCTGGCGCGTCGGTTTTACGATGACGCGCAGCGTTGGAAGGACATCGCGGATGCGAATCACAATGCGCTGAATGGGGGCGTGAATCTGCAGGTCGGTCAGGTGCTGGTGATTCCGTGAGGGAGCTGTCTCGTCGCGGTGTGGCGGTCGACGCGAGGAGACCCGGTGTCCGGTGGGTTGATCACGTCCGACTTGACGGCTCGCCCGGCGAAACCGGCTGCAGGATTCAGCGCGGCTTTGCCGCGGACGCCTCGTAGGTGGCGTGCTGGGTTTTTAGGTCGGCGCTTTCGGGGAGTTGGGCGATAGCGGTTTGCCAGAAGGTGGTGACTTCGTCGCGGAGGTCGCCGCGCTTGGCGATCCGCATGAGGAGGGTGGCGGCGGATTCGTTGGGGAGGATGGCTGGACTTATCCAGGTAAGCGCTCGTTGGTAGCTGCCTTGGTCGACGAGGCGCTGGGCGATGGCCAGTCGGACCTGCCGCCAGTCGTCGGCGCGGAGGTGGAATTCGTTGACTTCGGGGTCGAGCGACGTGAGATCGCCGCGGGCTGCGAGGAAAGCTTCGGCGGCGGGCCAATCCCGGTTGTTTGGGTTCTGAAAAGCGGTGAGGAGAAAAAGTTTGGCGGCGTCGAGGCGACCGGAGTTTTGCTGGAGTTTGGCGAGCTCGATCCAGGCGTCGGAGTGACGGACGGCGACGTCTTCGGCAACGATTTCGGCGTAGAGTTCGATCGCCCGGGTGGGCCGACCGATGTCGCGGAAGAAGTCGGCGGCCTGTCGCTGGAGGCTGGGATCGAATTCGCGGATCGCGAGCCACGGCTCGACGCGGGCGATGGCGGCGGAGCGTTCGCCCGCGAGCCAAAGTTGGGTGGCTTCGCGGAAGATGAAGCCGGGTTGGTCGGGAGCGCGGTTGGCCAGTTCGTGAAAAACGCGGGCCGCGGCGGCGGGATGGGCGCTCGTCGCGAGCTGGTCGGCGATCGTGGCCCAGGCCACCGCGTCGTAGTGCCGGGGGACGAGGTATTGATCGAGAAGGACGTCGAGACTGGGAGGATTGCGGACGATGAGCTGCTCAGCGGCGAGTCGGGAGCCGTCGCCGTCTTGCCATTCGGCTCGCATTTGGTCGAGGAACCATTCGGTGTTGGCGGGGGACCGGGCCGCGAATTCGGATCCAGTTTCATAGAGTTTCGGAATGAGTTCGAGGTCGGCTTCGGCGGCGTGGCGCATTTGATCGAGATCGTGTTGGGCCTCGGCGATGCTGGGGGGCGGCCCGGGGAGATGGAAAAGAATGCGCCCGCAGGCGAAACGGACCCGGGGATTCGAGGCGGCACGGAGGCCTTGGCGAAGAATCTTTGCGACCGGGGCTGGGTCGCCGGACTCGGCGATGGCGGGGGCGAGCTGGCCGACGGCTTCCCATTGGTCGGTGGCGGCGAGGCGCTCGAGCTCGGCGATGGCGGCGGCGCGGTCGCCGTGGCGGGCTTCGGTTTGGAAGAGGAGGGTGCGGACCTCGGCGGTGTTCGGCGGGCGGGTGGCGAGGAGGCGGCGGAGGGACGTGATGGCTGGGGCGGCTTCGCCGATTTCGACGAGAAAACGAGCCCGCCCGAGGCCACCGGTGGCGGGATCGAATTCGATCTGGCGGTTCCAGAATTCGCGGCGTTCGTCGGTGCGCCCGAGATTGGCGAGCGCGCGATCTTTCAGGTCAACGAGTCGGGGATCGGCGGGTGCGAGGGCGAGAACGCGATCGATGAACGGGAGGGCCGCGGCGGGATCGTGGAGCTTGAAGCGGAGGGTGGCGAGTTGCTCGGTTTGGTCGACGATGGCGGGGAAGTTCGAGCCGAGGCGGCCGGAGGCGAGGTTGCGTTCGAGGAGGTCGGCCTGAAGCGGGAGGTCATCCGCGGCGGCGGCGGAGGTGGCCCGCTCGTTGAGGGTGGCGGGTTCGTTGGGAAAGCGGGAGAGGAGTTCGTCGCGGACGGCGATCGCGGCGGCGGTGTAGCCGTTGGTGTCGAGGGTGCGGGCGAGGGTGGCCCAGGTTTGGAAATCGAAGTTGCGGGTGTCGAGGTCGTCGACGACGAAGGCGGTCTCGCGCGGTGCGGCGAGCATGAGGCGGGAGGCGGCGGTGAGGGCGGCGAGTTCGGTGCGCCAGGCGCGGCCGTCGTTGGATTGACTAGCGACCAGCGCTTCGGAGTCGGCGGCGGCTTCGCAGATCGCGAGAGCGAGGGCGGGGAGGTTCCACGGGTGGAGCTGGGAGACTCCGCTCCGGACGAAACTCGAAATGGGGGTGCTGCCCTGGCTGCCGCCGCTCTTTTGTTTCCATGAATCGACGAGGCGGATCGCCGCTTTTGAGATCCCTTCGGTATCGTTGGAAAGGGCGGCGATGAGAGCTTGGCTGGCGAAGGCATCGGGGGAGATCGATTTGGCCAGAGCGGCGCGCTCGGGCGGGGTCATGAGGAGCCAGCGCATGCGGAGGGCGGTGATCGCGGGGGCGTCGAGTCGGTCGGCGGGTAGGTCGGCGGTGAGGGCTAGGTCGGCGAGGGCGGCGTCGCGATCGCCGAGGAGGAGGTGCCAGGAGGCGAGCTGGGTCTCGGCGAGCTGTTGGTCGTTGGGGAAATCGCCGGAATTTTCGCCTAGCTGGAGGGCGGTCGTGAGCTTGGCGTGGGAGGCGAAGAGCCAGGCTGCTCGCCAGCGTTCGACGTTGGTGACAGCGCACGAAGGGAGTGAGGAATCGGATCCGTCCCCAAACTTTGGTGCGGCCGCATCGGAGTTTGGGGATTTTGGGGAGGGCGGGCGTTGAGGATTCTTTGGCGAGCGAGTGGAAGCCGATGACGTGTTTTTGGGAAAGAGGGTTTCGATTTGGGCGGGGGTTGGGTCGGCGGCGTGGGCCCCCAGGAGGCGGCTGAGGCCGAGGAAGAGAAGTTCGGTGCGGCGGCGGCGGACGGTGGGGTCGGAATTGATCCAGGCGCGGAGGGTTTCGAAGGAGGAGCGGCGGAGGGCGTTCCAGATGAGGGCGCGCTCGACGGGCGCGGGGTCGGGGGTGGTGGCGAGTAGAGTGAGGAGGGCGGCGTGGGCGGGGGCGAACTCGTCGGCGCTGTAGAACCCCCACGCCGCCTCGAAGGGGGTGGCTTGCGCGCACCAGGCCAGCCATTCTTCGCGGGTCGAGCCACCGGTAGAGAGGTGGGCGAGGGCTCGGATGGCGGCGAGGCGGGCGGCAGCCGTGGCCACCGCGGTGGAGCGGTCGGCGGTGGATCGGACGGTTGCCACGCTCGCGACGTCGGCGAGTCCGCCGATGGCGCGCATGGCGAGGGAGTGGGCGGCGTTGGTGACTTCGGCGGAGACTTCGTCGAAGCCGGGGAAGCGGGCGGGGTCGGGCTCGAGGGGGTGGGTGGCGGCGAGGATCTGGTAGTAGAAGTCGATGGCTCGGTCGCGGTCGCCGCGGGTTTCGGCGAGGGCGGCGGCTTCGGCGAGGCGGACGGGGTCGCGGGGATCGAGTTCGGCGGCGGCGTAGAGCGCGGTGGCGCGGGTTTCGGCTTCGCCAGTGCGGTCGGCGTAGGCGGCGACGGCAGTGAGGGCGTCGGGGTCGCGGTTGAATTTGCGGTGGATGGCGCGCCAGGTGGCTCCGGCGGTGTCGGCGGCTCCGACGGCTTCGAGGGCGGTGGCGGCGGCTCGCCAGTCGGAGAAGGCGTTGGACTCGGCGGTGACTCGGGCGGCTGAGCGAATGACGGCGGCGTCCTCGCCGGTGCGGGCGGCGGCGGCGAGGGTGCGGTCGCGGGCGGCGGCGGGATCGGCGGCGAGGCGGGCGGAGGATTCGAGGGTGCGGAAGGCGGCTGGGTCGTCGCCGCGGGCGGATTGGATGGCGGCGCGGGCGACGGCGGTCGGGTATTCGTCGGGGGAGGTGGCGAGTTCGGATTCGAGGAGATCGAGGTTGGCGTTTTTTTCCGCGAAGGTGACGGCGTCCGCCCAGGCGGTGATGCGGTCGGCCTCGCCGGGGCGGGAGCGGGCGTAGTCGACGAGGAAGCCGAGGCCGCGGTCGGGGAGTTGGAGGCGGGCGGTGGCGGCGAGGATGGGGGGCAGCAGGTCGGTGCGGTCGTTGGCGGGGGCGCGGGCGAAGGCTTCGGTCCAGGGTTCGAGCGCGCCGTAGTAGTCGCTGGCGGACTGGCGGGCGGCGGCGAGGTTGGTGAGGGCCTCGACGGAGGCGGGGGCTTCGCGGGCGGCGGTGGCGAGTTCGTCGAGGGTCTCGGCGTCGGGGACGATGGGGCGGGATTCGTTGGGGTCGGGAGGTTCGGCGTCTCCGCTCCAGAGTTGCCAGCGGGCGAAGCGTTCGGGATCGGACTGGATGGTTTCGAGGTGCGCGGTCAGTTGGTCGGGTGTGGCGGCGAGGGAATCGTAAATTTGGCGGTCGAGGGTCGCGGCTTTGTCGGGCTGGGTTGCGAGGGCGGCTTCGAGGACGGCAACGGCGCTTTCGGTCTGGTCGGTGGCAACGAGGGCGGCGGCGAGTTGTTGGACGGGCTCGAGGTGGTCGGGGGCCTGGAGGCGGGCGGCTTCGAGGAATGGGATGGTGGCGGCGACGTGGTCGTGGGAGCGGAGGAGGGCGGCGGCGCGAAGGTTGGTGTCGGCGTCGAGTTTGGCGGCGGTGAGCGCCGCGATGGCGGCGGGGAGATCGCTGGATTCGAGGTGGGAATTGGCGAGGGCGAGACTGGCCTCGGGATCGCCGTCGGCGGCGGCCTGGGCGCGGAGGGCGGTGGCGGCTTCGTCGAGACGGGTGGATTCGAAGAAGGCGATGGCGCGGGGGCGGAGGGAAGGATTGGCCGCGACGAGGGCGTCGACGCTGGACCGGGCGGCGGCGAGGCGGCCGGCGCGGACGTCGAGGTCGGCGCGAAGAAAGATGGGCTCGGGGTCGTTGGGTCGTTGGGCGATGAGCTTTCCTACGAGGGTGTAGGCCAGATCGAGGTCACCGAAATCGGCTTCGGCGCGGATGAGTTCGTAGCGCAGTGAATCGTCGCTCGGAGCGGCGGCGACGGCGCTTTCGAGAGCCGCAACCTGCGCGGCAGGGTTGCCGAGGACGCTTTCGATTCTCGCAATTTCGCGCCAGGCCCGCCAGTCGCCGGGGGATTTGAGCGTGGTGTCCCACAGACGATCGCGGCGGGCTTCGAGGGTGCCGGATCGGGCGCGGAGGTTGGTGACGCGGGTCTCGAGGTCGGGGCGGAGCCAGTGGGTGGGGCCGAGGCGGTTGGCGGCTTGGTCGGCGAATTCGATGGCGGCGGGGAGGTCGCCCTTCTGCTCGGCGACGTCGGAGAGGGTGCGAAGGGCGTCGACGCGCTGGGTGGGGTTGCCTTTGGCGGCGAGCCATTCGAGGTGCGGGCGGGCTTCGTCGGGACGATTGGCGGCGAGGAGCTGGTCGGCGAGTTCGCGGCGGAGGGCGGGGTCGTTGGGGGCGTCGGCGAGGAGGCTGGTTGGGTCGCCGGCGGCGAGGCGGGCTCGGGTGAGACGGTCGGCGATGTCGGGGTTTTCTGGCGCGAGGGCGAGAGCGGCTACGAGGGTGGGGATGGGGTCTTCGCTTTGCGCGGCGAGGATTTCGGCTTTGGCGAGGAGAGGGGTGGGGTCCTCGGGGAAGGTGGTGGCCGTGGCGTCGAGGGCGGTGAGAGCGCTGGTGGGGTCACCGCTTTCGAGGAGGAGGTAGGCGTGGGTGAGGGCGGCGGGGAGGGACTCCGCGGAACGGGTGGCGTAGTCGTCGAGGAGGGTGGCGGTGTCGCCGGCGGTTGCGTGGAGAGCCCAGAGTCGCTGACGCGCCACGACGTGCGCCGGGTCGCTCTGGAGGATCTCGGCGTAGCGGGCGGACTGGCGTCGCTCGTCGGGGGTGAGGTCGGCGTGGGCCGGGGTGAGGGTGGTAAGGGTGAAGAGGGCGAAGAGAGTGAAGAGGGCCGCTGCGGCTCGGGGGGCGGCTGGGGGGCGCATGGGGGTTGTTTGCGCGGGGTGGGAAAGAGTGCGCCTTCGGCGTTGGGTTGGTGCGGCGATTGGAAAGCGCCGTTCCTTGAGTTTCGGATCTCTGGCTTTGCCAGATTTGCTGGACTTCGGCGGCTGGAAGCCGCCGCTCCTTGAATCATTGGCCCATGGTGGGCATGGCGGCGGATTTGTAGTCGGACGGGACTTCGAAGGCGGTGGCTGGAATTTCTTTTTCGGTGACGGATTCGACCGTTACGGTGCTCTTTCCAGCTTGGGGGGAGTCGACCTCCGTTTGGATCGGGAAGCCGGGGAAGTCGGAGTTGTCGAAGATTCCTTTGAAGGGATCGGTGTCGCCGGAGAGGGCGCTGAGCTGGGCGACGACTTCCTTCTGGTTGGGGAGGTCGTTGGTGAGCCAGTAGGTGGCTTGCATGCCGGCGACGGTGCCGGTGTATTCCTCGCAGGCGAAGCCGCTGATCTCTTTCTTTGCGCCGGTAGGTTTGATGTCGGGTTTCTCGTCCGCTTCGGGGGAGGAGTCTTTCAGCTTGGCCTTCATGGCTTCCATCGCGGCGGCTGGGATGGTCATGGCCATTTTTTGGGCGTGCATGAGGGTGGTGATATCCTCGGTCTCGCCGCCCATGAGGGTGGACATCTGGTCGCCGACGTCGATGCGGGCTCGGTCGCCTTCGACTTGGATCGTCATTTGCATGCTGATCGGGGTCGGTCCGGCGTTTTCGACTTTTTGCACGATTTCGAGGCCGGCGAAGGCGCTTGAAAGGGTGAGCGTGAGGGTGGCGAGGAGGGTCGGGATTTTCATCGGGAGAGGTCGGATTGGTTGAGAGTCGGGAAGCCGTCGCCGCGGAGGACGGAGGAGGCGCACTCGACGTCGTCGACGTGGAGGGCGAGAGCGGCCTTGCCGCGGGGGCGGATCATGAGGGGGTAGCTGAAATGGATGTTCACTTCGGCTTTGAGGAGGGAGGCGAGGACGCGGGCGAGGTCGGCGGCGCCTTCCTTGAGCTCGGTGACGATGATCTCGCTGATGCTGTGGGCGATGTCGTTCATCTCGAAAAGTTCTTCGACGAGCGGGGGGTCGCTGACGACGAAGCGGCAGATGCTGCTCTCGGCGGAGTCCTGAATGCTGAGGGCGAGGACGATGACGTTGTGGTGCTCGAGGAGTTTGACGATCTCGAGGAGGGCCCCGACTTTGTTGTCGAGGAAGACGGAGAAGTGGCGGACGTTATCGCCGCCCAGCTTCTCGATGGTGATCGGTTCGGCGGTGGTCATTTGTAGGTGTAGAGGAGGCAGAATTCGCTTTTGTCGCCTTCGGTGAGGGCGACCTGGATGTAATATTCTCCGCTGACGTTCGGCTCGACGCCGGCGGCGGTGCGGGTCTCGTCGGTGTAGTCCTGCTGGTCGACGGCGAAGCCTTCGGAGTCGGTGACGGTGACGGTGAGGGTGCGGCCGGGTGGGACGACGTTTGCGCAGAACCAGTATTCGTTGCCGGCGAAGAGGTTGACTTTGAGGACGGCGGGTTTGTCGGGTTCGATGGAGGCGAACCAGAAGCCGTCGCGGATTTTGTAGCCGTCGTTGGAGAAGGCGGCGGCGAGGTCGATCGCGCCACGGCGGGCGGCGGCCTGGGAGCCGTCGACGTCGGGCGGCGGGGTGGGGGCGGCGGTGGCGCCGGGCGTCGGGGTGGCGGTGGGCGCGGGGGTCTCGTCGGCCGCTAGGGCGGCGGTGGCGAGGAGCGGGCCGAGCAGGAAGGGGAGAAGGCGGCTCATTAGGATTCCGGTGCGGCTTCGTTGATGGCGTTCACGAGGGTGGTGGTGGTGGCGCGGACGGCGGCGACGTCTTTCTCGGTGAGGGTCTCGTCGGGGGGGAGGTCGGTGATTTTCCCGATATTGAGAATGCCGGCGTCGATTTGCTGGATGAGATCGTCGCCGCGCATGCGTTCGGGGAGCGCGCCGAGGCGCTGGTCGAGGTAGGCGACGATGGCGGGCTGGCGGAGGAGTTCGGCGGCGAGGGGGGAGTAGTTGGTGCCGATGACTTCGCTGGCGGCCTGCATGCCGCGAATCCACGCTCCGACGGTGACGAGGATGATGAGGGGTTCGTCTTTTTGGGCCTCCATCTGGAGTTTGACTTCGTTTTCGGTGGCTTCGAGTTCCTCCTTGAGGGCGGTCCATTCGTTGTTGTCGGCGAAGTCGCCGATGGAATTGCCGCGGGCGATGATGGTCTCGGAGACGCCGAGGCCGCGGGCGAGGTCGATGATGTCCTTGCCGGTGTTCTTGACCTGTTGACCGTCCTGGGCTTCGACGGCGATGAAGCCGTCGGCGACGCGGGCTCCGACGTTGAGGGAGAGGCGGGCGCGGCTGGTGGTGGCGGCGAGGGGGCCGGGGCGGTCGAGTTGCGACCAGTTCGGGCGGTCGATTTTGTTGATGGCGGCGAAGAATTCGCCGGGGGTGGGGATGGAGAGGTTCTCGATTTCGACGGCGGCGGCGAGGTCGTCTTCGGTGAGGACAGGGTGGATCTCGACGAGTTCGGGGGTCGGGGTGGGGGCTGGGGGCGGCGCCGGGTCGTCCTGGGCGCGAAGGCCGACGAACGGAATCGAGAGAATCGCGGCGGCGAGGAGCGGACGGGCGGTCATCGGCGGCACTCTACGGGAATGTTTCGCGAGTTTCTAGTGTTCAGTTTTCGTGGGCGGGTGGGTAATTTCGTCGATGGATTTACCGATTTTCGAGGTGCGGGGGGAGCTGCTGGCGGCGGTGGCGGAGTGCAACCGGGTGGTGCTGCAAGCGCCGACGGGGTCGGGGAAGTCGACGCAGGTGCCGCAGATGTTGGTGGACGCGCCGGGCGACGCGGCGGGGCAAGTGATTGTTTTGCAGCCGAGGAGGTTGGCGGCCCGGATGCTGGCGAGCCGGGTGGCGTCGGAGCGTGGTGGGGCGCTGGGGGGCGAGGTGGGGTATCAGATTCGGCTCGAGAATCGGTCGGGGGCGGAGACGCGGATTCTTTACGTGACGGAGGGGATCTTGCTGCGGCGAATGCAGGGGGACCCCTATCTGAACGGGGTGGCGGCGGTGGTGTTCGACGAGTTTCACGAGCGGCATCTCTTCGGTGACATTTCGTTGGCTCGGGCGCTGGATTTGCAGGAATCGGTGCGGCCGGATCTGCGGATCGTGGTGATGTCGGCGACGCTGGACGGGGCGGCGGTCGCGGATTACCTCGCGCCGTGCCGGGTGCTGGAGTCGGCGGGGCGGACGTTTCCGGTGGAGATCGATTACGCGCGGCGGGCGGCGGCGGGGGAGGTCTGGGACGCGGCGGCGGAGGCGGTGGCGGCGGAATTCCCGCGGTCGGCGGGGCACGCGTTGGTTTTCATGCCGGGGGCGTATGAGATTCGCCGGACGATCGAGGCGGTGCGGCGGCGGTTGGGGGGCGGGGTTCCGGTGCTGCCGCTGCACGGGGAATTGACGGCGGACCAGCAGGACGTGGCGGTCGGCGCTGGGGGGGGCGCGGTGGGGGACGGGGCGGAGCGGCGGGTAATCGTGGCGACGAACGTGGCGGAGACTTCGTTGACGATCGCGGGGGTGACGTTGGTGGTGGATTCGGGTCTGGCGCGGAAGGCTCGGTTCGACGGGCCGCGGGGGATCAACACGCTTTACGTGGAACCGATCAGTTTGGCTTCGGCGGATCAGCGGGCGGGGCGGGCGGGCCGGACGGGGCCGGGGCGGTGCGTGCGGCTGTGGACGGAGGCGTCGAACCGGTCGCGGGCGTTGCGGGACGAGCCGGAGATCAAGCGGATGGACCTGACAGAGGTCGTGCTGGGGCTGAAGGCGGCGGGGGTGGTGGAGTTGGCGAATTTTCGCTGGCTGGACGCGCCGGATCCGGTGGCGGTGGAGCGGGCGGAGCGGCTTCTTCGCGATTTGGGCGCGGTGGCGGCGGATGGGGTGATCACGGAGGTGGGGCGGCGAATGGTGTCGTTTCCGATGCACCCTCGCTACGGGCGGATGTTTCTCGCGGCGGCGGAGTGGGGTTGCGGGCGGGAGGCGGCTCTCATTGCGGCGCTGACGCAGTCGCGGAATTTGCTGATGCGGGTGGATAAACGGACGGCGGAGGCTCGGGAGGAGGCCTGGGGTCAGGCCGGGTCGGATTTCGTAATTTTGATCCGGGCGTTCGAGTGGGCGCGGGACCGGCGGTATCGGATGGAGGATTGCCGGGCGCTGGGGGTGCACGCGGAGACGGCGCGGCAGGTGGCGAAGCTGGCGGAGCAGTTTTCGCAGATCGCCCGCGTCGAGGGTGGGCGAACCGACATCAGGGTGGATCCCCAAACTTCGATGCGGCCGCATCGAAGTTTGGGGATTGGGGAGAAGTGGGGTGGGGATGCGGTGGCGCGGTGCGTGTTGGCGGGGTTTGCGGATCAGGTGGGGGTGAGGCGCGGGGCGGGGACGGCGGTTTACGATCTGACGCACGGGCGGCGGGGGATGCTGGGGCGGGATTGCGTGGCGCGGGACGGGCGGCTGGTGGTGGTCGGGTCGATCGACGAGATCGAGGGGCGGGCGGGGGAAGCGAACGTGGCGCTCAATTTGGTGACGGAGATCGAGGAGGATTGGTTGCGGGAGATGTTTCCGGGGGATTTTTCGGAGCGGACGGAAATGATTTTCGATGCTTCGCAGAGGCGGGTGGTCGAGCGGTCGGTGAAGGTTTTTCGGGATCTGGCGTTGGAGAGCCGCGACCGGGACGCGGGGCCGTCGGCGGCGGCTTCGGCGTGTCTGGCGGCGGAGGTTTTTCGGGGGAATCTGGTGCTCAAGCAGTGGGACGACGAGGTGGAGCAGCTGATCGTGCGGATCAACTGCCTGGCGACGTGGCGGCCGGATTGCGGGGTGGAGCGGATCGCGGAGGCGGACCGGGAGATTCTCATCGCGGAGATTTGTTCGGGGGCGACGAGCTACCGGGAGATCAAGGACCGGGCGGTGAAGCCGGGGGTGCGGGGGTGGTTGACGGCGGCGCAATCGGGGTTGGTCGACAAGTGGGTGCCGGAGCGGATCGAGTTGCCGGGTGGGCGCAAGGCAAAGGTGACCTACGCGGAGGGGACGGCTCCGGTGGTGGCGGCCCGGATTCAGGATCTCTACGGGGTGACGTCGGCTCTGAAGGTCGGGGGCGGGACGGTGGCTTGCACGATTCAGGTGCTGGCACCGAACTTTCGGCCCGTGCAGGTGACCACGGACTTGGCGAACTTTTGGCGGGAGAGTTACCCGGCTTTGAAGGAGCAGCTGAAGCGGCGGTATCCGAAGCACGAGTGGCGGTGACCGCCGTTGGTGAGGTGATCTTTAACCGCGGATTACGCGGATTACGCAGATGGGTGAGTGGTGGGTATTGCGGTCCCCTTGTGTTCACCTTCGCGGTGGTTTGGCTTGATGGCTTCCTGGTTTGCGCGGATAAGGGCTTATGTTCAGACGGCTCAGCAATATCGTCAGAGGTTTTCTCAGTCTTTTCATCGGGGGGCTCGAGAAGATGAGTCCGGAGGCGCTGCTGGAGGTGGAGAAGGAGAATCTGCGGGCGCAGGTGTCGCGGTATAACGAGGGGTTGGCGGCGCACGCGGGGCTTTGTGAGCGATTGATCTCGCAGGTGAAGAAGCTGGAGACGGAGGAGCGGGAGCTGCGGGCTCGGACGACGGCGCTGCTGCGGGCGGGGAACCGGGAGCTGGCGGCGCAGAATGCGTTGCGGTTGCAGACGATCACTCGGGAGCTGGCGGAGAATCGGACGCAGGCGGAGGAGGCGGAGAAGACTTACCAGGAGCTGATGCGGGCGCGGGATGTGTCGATCAAGGAGGCGCGGTCGAAGATCGAGGCGCTGAAGTTCGGGCTGAATGATCTCAAGATGAAGAAGGCGCAGGCGGAGCTGACGGAGATGGCTTCGGGGATGATCGGGCAGTTGGGCGGGTCGGGTGACACGCTGGATCGGCTGCATTCGATGGTGGAGGAGGAGCGGGAGAAGGCTTCGGGCCGGGCGCGGGTGGCTCGGGATAGCGTGATGACGCCGGAGATTCAGATGAAGGAGGCGGAGCAGACGGCGTTGGCGGATCTGGCTCTGGCGGATTTTGCGGCGGCGGAGGGGATTGCGATGGAGGCTGAGGGTGGGGTTGCGGGTGATGGTGATGGGGGCGCGAAGGCGGCGGAGGGGACGAAGTCGATGGGGCCGGATTCTTTGGCGCAGTGAGGGTGAGCGGTTTGATCCGCTGCGCGGATTTTGGTTGGTTCGGCGATTGCAAATCGCCGCTCCTTGAGACGAAGGCTCGCTTCGCATTGCCTTCTGAAATGCTCGCTTCGCTTTGCCGGTTTTGAAGGCAGCTTTACCTCCTTGGGCTTTGGAGGTTGCGGCTTCTTACGAGAGTGGGGCGGCTTCGCAGTTTGTTCTGTATGGGAACATTCATGATCGGTTTTTTCTCGGGGCGGGGCGGTCGCCGGCTCTGGGGAGTCTGCGGGATTTCTTTCTTTCGATTCTGTTGCCTAAGTTCGACGTCATCCTTAGCTACGATCTGGGGAACGGGATTCGGGTGGAGCGAGGTGGGGACGAGTTTGCTAAGTGGCCGCCGATGGCGGAGGCGCCGACTTTGCCGAAGGCTCCGCGGGCGGCGGTGGAGACGCTGACCCATTACTTTCGCTATTGCTCGAACCTGACGGCGATGGGGCGGCCGGCTCCGCAGGTGGCGCTGGTGGTGGGGGCGGCGAGTTTGGTGGCTCCGGCGGTGCCGGGGGCGCTGAATTATGATTTGAGCGCGATTGCGCTGTTGATGCGGGAGTGGAGCAATGACGCGCGGCTGACTTCGCACGCGCTGGCGACGTTTTTGTTGGCGGAGAATCTCAACGATTTGCATCCGCTGCTGGTGAACAATCCGGCGGCGGTGACGGTGAAGGTGCCGTTGCCGGAACCGGCGGAATTGGCGGCGGCCTTGGAGTTTCTGGCCCCGACTTATCCGGTGGCGATGGCGGAGTTCGCGGGGAATTGGGAGGGGCTGGGGACGCAGTTGCGGGGGGCGTCTTTCAACGCGATCGAAAGTCGGTTGCGGCGGTGGGAACACGCGGGGAAGGCACTGGGGAGCCGGGATCTGGTGGCGATGCGGCGGGAGATCGTGGAGCGGGAATGCGATGGGCTGATCGAGTTCATCGAGCCGACGCGGACTCTGGACGACGTGCACGGTCAGCCTAAGCTGAAGGAGGTGCTTAGGCAGGATTTCGCGCTTTGGCGGGCGAATGATTTACGGGCGCTGCCGATGGGGTATTTGGTCTGCGGGCCGGTGGGGACGGGGAAAACGTATCTGGTGGAATGTCTGGCGGGCGAGGCGGGGGTGCCGGTGGTGAAGCTGAAAAACTTTCGCGACAAGTGGGTGGGGAGCACGGAGGGGAATCTGGAGAAAATTTTCCGGCTGTTGCAGGCGCTGGGGCGGTGTTTTGTTTTTGTCGACGAGGCGGATCAGGTGCTGGGGCGGCGCGACGCCGGGGGGAACGATGGGGGATTGTCGGGGCGGATTTATTCGATGTTTGCGACGGAGATGAGCAATCCGGCGAACCGGGGGAAGGTCGTGTGGGTGCTGGCGACGAGTCGGCCGGATTTGGTGGAGGTGGATCTCAAGCGACCGGGACGGATCGACGTGAAGGTGCCGATTTTTCCAACGACGACGGCGCGGGAGGCGTTCGATCTGCTGGCGGCGCTGTGTCGGCGGCGGGAGGTGGAGATTTCGGACGAGGATTTCGCGGAGATCGAGCCGTTGCTGCCGGGGTTGCTGACGCCGGGGGCGGCGGATGCGTTGGCGGTGAAGATTTATCGGACTGCGAAGCTGGAGGGGTTGTCGCCGGTGGCGGCGGTGAAGCGGTGCCTGGTGGGGTATCAGCATCCGGTGCCGGTGGAGGTGCTGGAGGCGCAGATCCGGTTGGCGGTGGCGGAGGCGAGTGACATGGATTTTGTGCCGGAGGTGTTTCGGTGAGGGCCCGCTAAACACGCGAATTGACGCGAATGGGGATGCGGGCGGCTCCCGCTGGCGCGGGTTGCCGGCGAGGTCTCCTTACGTCGACCACTACGGGGGATGCTGGGTAGAAGTGGAGGTTACGACGCTCTTAGGTCAAGGGTCGGGTGATGTTTCGACATTTCTCGCTGGCTATGGAATCTTTGCGGTTCGGTTTTTCATGTTGGCTTCGCTTCGGATTCGGAATTTTGCGCTGGTGGAGGCCTTGGAATGGGAGGTTCCGGCGGGGTTTGTCGCGATTACGGGGGAGACGGGGGCGGGGAAGTCGATTCTCATTGGGGGGCTCAAGCTTCTTCTGGGAGAGCGGGCGGATAAGGGGGCGATCCGGACGGGGGCGAAGGAGTGCGTGGTGGAGGCGATCGTGGACCTTCCGGACGGTTCGGCGGTGCCGGGGTTGCTGGAGGATGCGGGAGTGGAGGGTTGTGAGGAGGGGCAGCTTCTCCTCAAACGAGTGATCGTGGCGGCGGGGGCGGGGCGGCAGTTTGTCAACGGCTCGCCTTGCACTTTGGCTCTACTGCGGGAGATCGGGGATCGTTTGGTGGATCTTCACGGGCCGCACGATCATCAGTCTTTGTTTTCGCGGGAGGCGCAGACTCGGTTGGTGGATGCTTTCGCGGGTTCGGTGGCGGTGGCGGCGACGTATCGGGAGGCGCGGCGGGGGTGGTTGGGGCTGGTGGCGGAGCAGGCGGAGAGCGAGGCGGGGGTGCAAGCCGTGGAGCGGGAGATCGATCTGCTGAATCATCAGGTGGGGGAGATCGACGCGGCGGAGTTGGTGGAGGGGGAGGAGGCGCCGCTGGCGGCGAAGCAGATGGCCGGGGGGAACGCGGAGCGGTTGACGGTGCTGGCGGCGGAGGCGGCTCATGGGTTGGTGGGGGCGGAGGATTCCTTGGAAAATGGGCTGATCGAGGTGGGGCGCTTGGCTCGGGAGATGGCGAAGCTGGACGCGGCGGGTGCGGAGGGATTGGCGGGACGGGTGACGGCGTTGGCGGAGGAGGTGGGGGATTTGGCGAGGGATTTCTCGAATTACGGGGAGCGGATCGACTCGGATCCGGCGAGTCTCGCGGCGGTGGAGGCTCGGTTGGATTTGATCGAGATGCTGAAGCGGAAATACGGGCGTTCGGTGGCGGAGGTGATCGCGTTTGGCGAGGAGTCGCGCGGGCGGTTGGCGGAGTTGCGGGGGCGGTCGGAGCGGCGGGCGAATCTGGGGGCGGACATCGCGGCGGCTCGGGAGGCGACGTTGGTGGCGGGACGGAAATTATCGAAGCTGCGCGGGAAGGCGGCGCCGAAGTTGGCGGCAGAGGTGCGGCGGCATCTGCGGGATCTTGGTTTTCTCAAGGCGGGTTTCGAGGTGCGATTGGACGCGGTGGACGAGCCGGGGGCGGATGGGTTGGAGACGGTGGAGTTCGTTTTTGCGCCGAATCCGGGCGAGCCAGCGCAGGCGTTGCGGGCGATCGCTTCGAGTGGGGAGATTTCCCGGGTGATGTTGGCGCTGAAGACTTCGCTGGCGGCACAGGACGAGGTGCCGGTCCTGGTCTTCGACGAAATCGACGCGAACGTCGGTGGCGAGGTGGCGCACGCGGTGGCCGGGAAGATGGCGGAGATCGGCGGATCGCGTCAGGTTCTTTGCATCACTCATCTGCCGCAGGTGGCGGCGGCGGCGGGGTCACATTTTGTGGTGGCGAAGTCGGTGGTTGGGGGGCGGACGATCTCGGGGCTCGAGCGCGTGGACGGGTGGGGGCGGAAGGATGAGATTGCGAGGATGCTGGGGAGCCGGACCGGGGAGGCGGCTTTGGCGCACGCGGAGGAGTTGCTCGACCGGTGAGCGGTGATTTTTTTAACCGCGGATTACGCGGATTACGCGGATTACGCGGATAGATACGGGTGATGGTGATGGGTATGCGGACGCGGATTGGGTGGGCGGTGGTTTTGGTGGCTTTGGCTGGGGGGGTGACTTTTGCGGAGGTGACCGGGCGGCTGGGGGGGGCTTCGGTGGTTTATCGGGAATGGTTGGGGGTGCGGGCGGAGGTTGGGGGTGTGACGCGGGTGGAGATCGATTCGGCGGCGGACGTCGAGGAAATCGAGCCGCTGGACGCGGCGCTTTTGCTGCGGGCGATCGAGGGATTTGAGCCGCTGGCGGTGGTTTTTATGGATCCGGTGGTCGGTGGGGCGAACGAGGCTTTGCTGGAATCGAAGCTGGCGGGGATCGCGTTTCCGGTCGTTTTTGGAGGCGCTGGGGAGAAGGTTCCGGCGGATCTTGGGTCCGCCTTTGGGGCGGTGGCGACGATCGAGTTTGGGGATCTGATGGTCGACAAGATGCGGGCGGAGCAGGGGTTGATTTCGCCGAAATTGGATGGGCTTTTCCGGGGACGGATCGTGGAGTGTGGGCTGCGGGGAGTGGATGCGGGGACGGTGGTGGAGCGGAAGGTGGTGGAGGATTGGTGGTGGGGGATTCTGCCCGTAATGCTGGTGGGATCGGTGCCGTTTTGGCGGGGTGGTCGGGTGGATCGGTTGGTTCCGGCGGCGATTCTGGTGGGGTGCTGGTTGTTGGCGGCTTTGGCGGTTGGACCGGAGTTTGGGGTGGTGTTGCCGGTTTTTGCGGTTGGGTTGTTGCCGGTGGTGAGTCTGCTTGGGGGGCGGCGGTGAAAATTGGCGGAAGTCTTGTGAGTTTAGTCAGCGACGGTCACAGACCGACGCGACAAGTTGGGGAGGGATTTTGAGAACGCGGGGGCGATTCGAGGGGGTGGGAAACATCGTTCGGTTCAATTGGCCAATGTTCGCGGGGGCTGGGTTGGCTTTTGTGGCGGGTGGGGTCGTGGCTCGTTTGCCGGGGTTGCCTCGGTGGGTGCGGGGTTTGGTTGGATTGGGGGTTGGGGGTGCGGGGTTCTCGGTTGCCGCGTCTTTGGCGGCTTCGCACTGGGTTTACGATTGGTCGCCGCTTTACCGGTGGACGTGGCTGGGGCGGTTCGTCCCCACTGTGCCTCGGCGGATTGTGAACGTTCACGCGGGGTTCGATGAATCGAGCGCGGCGCTGCGGGAGCTTTATCCGGGGGTGGAACTGACGGTGCTGGATTTTTACGATCCGGTGCGGAATCCGGAGCCTTCGATTGCCCGGGCTCGGCGGGCTTATCCGATTGGCACCGGAACGGTCTCGGTGGAGTTGGATGGGTGGCCGGTCGGTGACGGGGCGGCGGATTTGGTGATGATGTTTTTGGCGGCGCACGAGGTTCGGACGTTGGCGGAGCGGCGGCGGATGTTCGCGGAGGCGCGGCGGGTTTGCGCGGTGGGGGGGCGGCTCGTGGTGGTGGAACACTTGCGGGACGCGGCGAACCTTGTGGCTTACGGGCCGGGTTTTCTCCACTTCCATTCGCGGGCGGCTTGGTTGGAGTCGGCGGCGGGCGTGGGATGGGAGTTGGTGGACGAGGGGGTGGTGACTCCGCTGGTGCGCGTGTTTGCCTGGGAGGCGCGGTGAGCTGGCTGGAGGTCCTGGTGAGGGTGGTGGGGGTGAGCCTGATTGGACTTGCGGGGGCTCACGTTTTCTTTCCGAAGCGGTTTCGGTGGCGGGAGGAGATGGCGCGGGTTTCTTTGCTGAATCGGCAGATTTTTTACGCGCACTGCTTTTTTCTCTGCCTGTTTCTGGTGCTCGTGGGGGCGCTTTGCGCGCTGGCTCCGGGGGCTTTGCTGGAGCGGTCGGAATTGGGGCGGATGGTGGCCGGGGGGCTGGCGTTTTTCTGGTTCTGCCGGTTGGTGGCGCAGTGGTTTTTTTACGATTCCGCGCTTTGGCGGGGGAAGCGGTTCGAGACCGCGATGCACTGGTTTTTTACCGCGGTTTGGGTGGGGTATGTGGTTGTTTTTGGGGTGGTGGCGTTTGGGTGAGGGGGAGTGGCGCTGCGCGCTTGGTTACGAGGTGCCGGGCTGGAAGCCCGGCACGACAGGCTGGAAGCCTGTTCTCCCCGGGACTCTTCTCTACGAGAAGAGGCTTTTTAGCTTTTCGGTGAAGCCTTTGTGGAGGGGGGTGTTGTGGTCTCCGCAGAGGTCGGCGAACTCTTCGAGCTTCTTGCGCTGCTCTCCGTTGAGCTTTTGGGGGACTTCGACCTTCACTTCGGTGTAGAGGTCGCCTTTGGCCGAGGAATGGAGGATGGGCATGCCCTGGCCTTTGATCTTGAAGGTGGCTCCGCCCTGGGTGCCGGCGGGGATCTTGAGGTTGACGGCTCCCTCGAGGGTGGGGACTCGGATTTCGCCGCCGAGGGCGGCGGTGGTGAAGGGGACGGGGACGTCGGTGTGGAGGTCGCTCCCTTCGCGCTCGAAGATGTCGCTCTCCTGGACGTGGATGACGACGTAGAGGTCGCCGGCTGCTCCGCCGCGGAGGCCGGCTTCGCCGTTGCCGCTGGAGCGGAGGCGGGAGCCGTGCTCGATGCCGGCGGGGATCTTGAGTTTGATTCGGCTCTTTTGCTCGGTCCGACCGTCACCGTCGCAGGTTTTGCAGGGGCGCTCGATGACGCTGCCGCTGCCGCTGCAGGTGGGGCAGGTTTGAGCAACCTGGAAGAAACCGCGGGAGACGACGACCTGGCCGCGGCCGCGGCAGGTGGAGCAGGTGACGGAGGAAGATCCCTTCTGCGCGCCGCTGCCGGAGCAGGGGTCGCACTTGGTGAGCTTGCGGATCTCGATTTCCTTTTCGACGCCGGTGGCGGCTTCCTCGAGGTCGATCTGGAGGTCGTAGCGGAGGTCGGCCCCGCGTTGGCGTCCGCTGGAGTCGGCGGCTCCTCCGCCACCGCCTCCGCCGAAGAATTGGTCGAAGATGCCGCCTCCGCCGCCGCCCCCGCCGCCGTTGGCGCCGAAGACTTCGCGGAAGATGTCGAAGGGGTCGTGACCGGCGGTCGCGCCGCGTCCGCCGCCACCGCCGCCGCCCTGGCCGAAGGCTTGGTGGCCGTAGCGGTCGTAGGCGGCGCGCTTTTCGCCGTCCATGAGGATTTCGTAGGCTTCGCCGAGTTCCTTGAAGCGGTCTTCGGCGGTGGAATCGCCGGGGTTTTTGTCCGGGTGATACTGGACGGCGAGCTTGCGGTAGCTCTTCTTGATGGTGGTGCCGTCGGCGTCGCGGGTGACGCTGAGGATTTCGTAGTAGTCGCGTTTGGTCGTCATTTAGGCGTCGTCGGCAGGGGCGGCGGCGTCGGAGGGGGCTTTGGCGACGATGACGGTGGCGGGGCGGAGGAGGCGGTCGCGGAGTTTGTAACCCTTGCGGAGCTGGCGGAAGACGGTGCCTTCGGGGACTTCGGTGGTGGCTTCCTCGCCGAGGGCGTCGTGGATGTTGGGGTCGAACTTCTGGCCTTCGGCGTCGACGGTTTCGACGCCGCTTTGTTGCAGGAAGTCCTGGAGCTGTTTGCGGACCATGGACATGCCCTGGAGGATGCCGGAGGCGTCGGTGGCTTTGCTGGCGGCGTCGAGGCCGAGTTCGAAGTTGTCGAGAATGGGGAGGAGGCGGTCGAGGAGCGAGGTGTTGGCGTAGCGAACGGAGTCCTCGCGGTCGCGGGCGGCGCGTTTGCGGAAATTATCGAGTTCGGCCTGCGAGCGGAGGCTGAGGTCGCGGTATTTGGCGATCTCGGCGGCGGGGTCGGGGGCGGCCTCGGGCCGGGTGGCGTCGACGGGGGCGTCGGGCGTGGTGGTGGCGTCGGCGGATGATTCGGAGACGGGAGTCTCGTCGAATTCGGTGGATGATTCGGTCATAATTTTCGGATCGCGATGAGGGTGATGTCGTCGTGTTGCGGGTAGCTGCCGACGAATTTTTTCAGGTCGTCGGTGATGGCCCGGACGATCCCGGCGGCGTTCGTGGCGGCCCCTTCGTCGAGGCCTTGGAGCATCCGGGTGATCCCGAATTCGTTGCCATCCTGGTCGAGCGCCTCGGTGGCTCCGTCGGTGTAGAGGAGGAGGCAGTCGCCGGGGTGCATCCGGAATTCGAAATCGGCGCAAACCCTATCGAAGACTTCCCCGCTGTCAATGCCGAGGGCCATGCCTTTGGGGTTGATGGTCTCGATGTCGCCGGTGGCGGCGCGGCGGAGGTAGGGGGCGTCGTGGCCGGCGCGGCCGAGGCGGACGGAGTCGCTCTGGCCGTCGAGAATGAGGTAGAGCATGCTGATGAACATGTCCTCCTTGATGTCGGGGTAGAGCTGGCGGTTGACCCGGCGCAGCAGGTCGACGGCGGAGGTCTGGCCGGGGGCCTGGCTGCGGATGACGCTGCGGCCCATGGCCATGATGAGGGAGGCGGGGATGCCTTTGCCGGAGACGTCGGCGATGGCGACGCCGGTGAGGTGTTCGTCGACGACGAGGTAGTCGAAGTAGTCGCCGCTGACGTGGCGGGCGGGAATGTTGATGGCGCTCACCTCGTAGCCGGGGATGGGGGGCGGGTCGGAGGGGAGGAGGACGGCTTGGATCTCGCGGGCGACGGCGAGATCGTGGTCGAGGCGTTTCTTTTCGCCAGCGTCGCTGTAGACGATTTCGTTGTAGAGGGCGAAGGCGGATTGCTCGCAGATGGTGTGGAAGAGCTTGAGATCGGACTCGGCGAAGGGCTGGCTCATGGGGCCATTGGCGACGGCGAGGAGTCCGAGGACTTTGCGGCGGTAGACGAGGGGGGCGACGAGGGCGCTGTGGAGTTGGAGGGACTTGGGGCGGTTGGCGTTGGCGGGAAAATCGGCGTCCTGGACGAGGCGGGGTTGGCCATTTTCCCAGGTTTCGCCGAGCAGGCCCTCACCCGGGGGGACGGCGTGGAGCTTGACGTAGCTGTCGATGGCGATCGGAAGGGAGTTGCCCTGTTCGATGACGTGGATGGGGACCTCGACGAGCGGAGGGCAGGCGTTCGAAATAAAGGCCGGGACGAGGGCGGCGTCGTTGCGGTCGACGAGGTAGAGGGCTCCGCCGTGGGAGTTGAGGATGCGGGCGGCGCTTTCGACGATGAGGCGGTGGAGGTCGGGGGAGCGCACGCCCTCGGAGAAGGCTTCGCCGAGGCCGTGGAGGAACTCGAAGACGCGGTCCTCCTCGTCGGCGATGTCGGAGCGGGCTTTGTCGGAGGCGGCGATCCGGGTCGTGCTGCGGCGGAGGACGATGATGAGCGCCGTGAGCGTGACGACGAAAAGGACCGCGAAGAGGAGGGTCATGGCGCGGATGGCTGGGCGGCGGGAACGCGGGCTGGGAGCGTCTCGCGGGATGGCGGGTCTAGGACTCCGACGAGTCCCGGTCGGGCTCCTGCTTGAGAAGTTCGATGACGTCCCGGAATTTCGCTTCGTTGGCCGGGCTGACTTTCACGAGGGTCTCGTGGGCGGTGATCATCGTCGAGCGCTCGTCCTCGGCTCCCGGGATGGGGCCGGGCGGGAGGACTTCGTCGGCGGAGGCCGCGGTCATGCGCTCGGCGACGCCGGGTGGGAGTGAGGGGGCGAAGAGGTGGTCGAGGCCGAGATTCTCGAGGAGCGACGAGTTGCGCGCGTTGGCGTTGAGAACGGTGAGACTGCCGCTGCCGAGCTCGCGGAGGCGGAGGGCGATCCCGGCCATGGTGCCCATGAAGGTCGAGTCCATGAGCTCGCAGTTGCCGAGGTCGATGACAAATTGGCGGAAGCCGCGGACGACCATGCGGCGGGTGTATTCCTTGAGACCCGCGCTGATCTGAAAGGTGCCTCTCCCGTCCACTTTGACCCATACCGTTTGGTCGAAATGACCGGCTCGAACCGTGGATTTCTGCGTCACTGTTTGAAAAGAGCTACGGCCAAAGTGGGGGTGCTGTCAACCTTGGGTGGGGGTGCGCGGGTGGCATCCGACCGCGATGGCCGATTCGGGCAAGCTGGAAGCTTGCGCTACTTTGCCGAGGTGCGAGCAGGGTGCCGGCGCGCCGCTGCTATTTCCACATGAACGACTGCGAGAAGGCGACGATGCGGCCGTCGACGATGAGGAGGACGCGCCAGGCGCTGACTTTGCCATTCTCGAGGTATTCGTCGCCGGTCACCTGGAAGTCGGATTGGAAGGAGCCGCGGGCCTCGGGGTAGTAGAGTTCCTGGGCGAGGACGTAGTTGTTGAGGCCGGCCTGGCGGTATTCGAACCGGACGGTGACGTCGGCGAGCTCACGGGTGCGCCAGAAGAACGAGTAGAAGTGCCCGGTGATGTCGTCGATGTCGCGCGGGGTGATGGCACCGTAGTTCAGGCGGCGGCGCAGGAGCTCGATCGTCTCGCTGGTGGTGGCGACGTAGTTGCGCGGGTCGTTGAAGAAGAGCTGCTGCTTGCGGAACTCGAAGTTGTCGTTGAGATCGAGCGGGAGGACGTTTGCGCGCTCCAGGAAAACGGGGCGTTGGGGTTGGGTGGCGCAGGCCGCGAGGAGCAGGCAGGAGAGCAACGCGGCGGCTTTCGACTTCATCGGCGGGATCAAAACCCGTTTGCGCGGTGTTGGCGAATGGATTTTGGGTCGGGTGGAATGTGGGAGGTCCGGGCGCGGTGCCGATGCGGCGGGTGGCGTGGGTTCCGTTCGGTCTGGTGCCGGGGTGGCTCGACGGGAGCCTCGCCCTCCAGGATGAGTCGGCGCTTGAACTCTTGACTCGCGGGCTTGGTTTTCGGATATGGGTCGACCCCGGCGCGGCTCGACCGCGCGGATTCCACCTCTCCCTGCCCGTGACCGCGAACGATATTTTTTCCAAACTGACCCCCGCCGAATCGCACGAGATCTTCGAGGAGATCTCGGCGGGAAACCGCGATGCCTACAAGGCCGCGATGCAGGTGACGGCCACGCGGCGGCGGTTGCGTCCGGTTTTTTTGGAGAAGAAGCCGCGTCCGGACCGGCACGAGTGGATGCGCTCGGTGCTGGCGATGAAGCGCAACGAGGACGTGGGGCTGGAGCTGTTGCAGAATTGGCTGCTGGGGCTGCAGCGGAAGATGATCACGGACTTTTTGGAAAATTGCGGGTTGGAGCATCAGGAGGGGATCCTGGAAGAGATCCCGCCGCAACCGGACGCGGCGAAGCTCGCGGGTGCGGTGGATGAATTGTTCGCGAAGAACCCGGCCGTGGCGGCGAAGGTGTATCTGCACGTGTTTCAGCCGGAGGAGGACGACGAGGCCTGGCCCGAACTGGATCGGATGCTCGACGAGGATCCGCGGATGGCTTTCCGCTCCGGCGAATTCAACGAAACCACCGACGCGACCGCATCATGACGCATTTCAAGACTTCACTCGCGGCGGCGATCGAGACCTTTCAAGCAACCGAGGCGCTGGAGGGAAAAATTGTCGAGGCGGCGGGACTGATCGAGCGGTCGTTGTTGAACGGCGGCAAATTGATGCTGTGCGGGAATGGCGGGAGCGCGGCGGACGCGGCGCACATCGCGACGGAGTTCGTCGTTCGCTTCAAGGAGGACCGGAAGGGCTATCCGGCGATGGCGCTCGCGGTGGACGGTGGGATGATGACGGCGGTTGGCAACGACTATGAGTTTCAGGACGTGTTCGCCCGTCAGGTGCAGGCTTTTGGGAAAAAGGGCGACGTGTTGGTGGTGATTTCGACCAGCGGGAAATCGCGGAATTTGCTGGATGCGGTCGAGGAGGCTCGGCGGCACGAGATGACGACCATTGCGCTGCTGGGACGGACGGGGGGATTCACGAAGGGCGCGGCGGAACTCGAGATCGTGGTGGCGGGGGACGAGACGGCTCGGATTCAGGAGGCGCAGAAATTTTTGCTTCACGTGATTTGTGAGATGGTGGACGCGAAGTTGCCGCGGTGAGTGTGAGTTTGCGGCTTCGCCGTTGGGTTGGTCCGGCGATTGCAAATCGCCGCTCCTTGAAGTGAGATGACGGCGGTGCTGGCTGGGTTTGCTTTTGTTTTGGGGGCGATTGTGGGGTCGTTTCTGAATGCTTGTATTTACCGGATGCCGCGGGGGATTTCGCTTTCGAATCCGAAACGGTCTTTCTGCACTTCGTGCGACACGCTGATTCCGTGGTATCTCAATTTGCCGCTCATCAGTTGGGTGATGCTGCGGGGGAAGTGCGCGAAGTGTGGGGCGAGCTTTTCGGTGCGTTACTTCGGGGTGGAGCTGCTCACCGGGTTGGCGTTTTGGGCGGTCTGGGTGGGGTTTGGGCTGCCGCTGGCTCCGGTTTATTGGGTGTTTGTCGCGCTTCTCATCACGGCGACGTTCATCGACTTCGATTTTTTCATTATTCCCGATGAGATCACGATCGGCGGGACGGTGGCGGGGGTTGTGCTCAGCACAGCGCTGCCAGTGATGATGGGGGTGGACGGGTGGTGGCAGGGGCTGGCCTGGTCGCTGGGCGCGGCGGCTTTGGGGTATGGGTTGCTGTGGGCGGTGGTCGAGCTGGGGAAGAAGGCGTTTGGCCGGACGCGGCACGCGCTGGAGCCGGCGGAGGGTTTTCGGCTGCACGTCGACGGGGAGAATCCGGAGTTCGAGCTGGGGGCGGATCGCACGCTTTGGGAGGAAATTTTTTCGAGGGAATCCGACGCGGTGGTGATGGAGTGCGCTGGCGCGGAGCTGGAATGGGTCGAAGGTCCACAGTCGGAAAGTCAAAAAGTGTCCCGCTGGGGCGGGAAAGGCGAAGTGCGACTCTATTACAACAAGGTCGTCGCGGGTGGCCGGGAGGTGGCGATCGAGGACGTGCGGTCGCTCACCGGGACGGCGACGGCGGTGGTGATCCCGCGGGAGGCGATGGGATTCGGCGACGTGAAATTCATCGCGTGCATCGGGGCGTTTCTCGGGTGGCAGGCGGTGATCTTCACGATCTTCGCTTCGTCGATCGTGGGGGCGGTGGTGGGCGGTGGCGCGCTGTTGCTGTCCGGCGGGAAGGCGGGGTCGAAGATTCCCTATGGGCCGTATCTGGCGCTGGGGGCGGTGTTGTGGTTGGCGGTGGGGCCGGCGGCGGTGCGGTGGTATTTTGGGCTTTTCCAACCGGGCGTCCTGCCTTGAACTCACCCGACCTTGGCTGACCCGAAGAAAAAGAAGATCCCGTTTCCGCAGTTGGTTCGCCAGCTTTGGAAGCCGTATTTCACGCTGGCGGGCTATCTCAAGCCCTACAAGGCCCGGTTCATCATGGGGCTGGCGTTCGGCATGGCCTTCGGTGTGATCAGCGGGTTGCTGCCGCTGATCGCGAAATACGTCTTGGATAACGTGGCACCCGGGATGTCGCAGAGCGACGTGCTGAGTTCCGGTGGCGATGAGGCGGGGGTCAAGATCGACGAATTCCTCTGGATCGTGGCGCTCATCCCGCTCGTGATGATCACGCGGAGTGTGCTGTCGTATCTCAATAGTTACTGCATGGCGTGGGTGAGTCTGCGGATCCTGCGCGACATGCGGGCGAAGCTCTTCGCGCACCTGATGTCGCAGTCGCTGGATTTTTTCAATCGGGCGAAGTCCGGGAAGCTCATCTCGCGGGTGCTCAACGACACGCGGATGGCGCAGAACGCGCTCGTCTCCATCGCGGGAGATATTTTCAAGGATCCGATCGCGGTGATCACGGGCGTGTGCGTGCTCGTGTGGATGGATTGGAAGTTCAGCCTCACGACGTTGTTCCTCTTCCCGATCTGCATCATCCCGGTGGCGATCTACGGGAAAAAAGTTCGCACCGCGGGCAAGGCCGAGGAGAACGAGGCCGGGCAGATGGCCGTGATCCTACAGGAGTCGTTCGCGGGGATCCGGATCATCAAATCCTTCGCGCGGGAGGATCATCAGAGCGGGCAGTTCGACGTTTCGAGCGACCTGCAGTGCCGGACGAGCATGAAGGTGCGCAAGAGTATCGAGATCGTGCAGCCGATGATCGAGGCGGTGTCGGCGCTCGGGGTGGTGCTCGCACTTTGCTACGTGTATTTTGGCGGGCTGAGCGCGACGAAATTCGTGGCGCTGATGGCGGGTATTTTTCTGCTGTATGAACCGGTCAAGCGGCTGAGCCGGATCCCGATGCTGATGCAAAAGTGTCTGGCGTCGGCGACGAATATTTTCGAGCTGATGGAGCAGACGGCGAGCGTGAAGGACGCGCCGGACGCGCTGGTGATCAAACGGTCGGAGGGCGCGATTGAATTCGACAACGTCGGGTTCACGTATGGCGTGGGCAAGCCGGCGGTGGCGGGTCTTTCGCTGAAGATTCCGGCGCACCAACGTTACGCGCTGGTCGGCGCGAGTGGCGCGGGGAAGAGCACGGTGCTGAATTTGTTGCTGCGCTTCTACGACCCGCAATCGGGCGCGATCCGGCTGGACGGGATGGATCTGCGGCAGATCAAGCAGCAGTCGTTGCGCGAAAACGTTGGGATCGTCACTCAGGAGAGCTTTCTCTTCCACGACACGGTCTACGAAAACATCCGTTACGGTCGGCTCGACGCGAACCGGGCGGAGATCGAGGCGGCGGCGAAGCTGGCCTTCGCGCATGATTTCATCATGGAGCAGCCGGACGGTTACGACACGGTGGTCGGCGACAAGGGCAGCCTGCTCAGCGGCGGGCAGCAGCAGCGGTTGGCAATCGCGCGGGCGCTGCTCAAAAATGCGCCGATCCTGCTGCTCGACGAGGCGACGAGTGCGCTGGACTCGGAGAGCGAGCGGATGATCCAGGCCGCGCTCGAGCGGTTGGCGCAGGGGCGGACGGTCATCGCGATCGCGCACCGGCTGTCGACCATTTTGAAGAGCGACCAGATCGTGGTCATGGACCAGGGTCGAATCGCCGAGATCGGGACGCACGCGCAGTTGCTCGAGGAGTCGGGCCTTTACCGCAAACTTTACGAGATCCAGTTCCACCACCACGAGGCGGCTGAAGCCGCCTGATTTTTGTCCGCAGATTAAACGGAGGGACGCAGATTTTTTATTCTGAATTCAATCTGTGTCGTTCTGCTTAATCCACGGACCCTTCTTAATTATGAAAATTCAGAGAGCGTTAATTTCCGTTTCCGACAAGACCGGACTGGTCGACTTCGCCAAGGGACTCGCGGCCCTCGACGTCGAAATCGTCTCGACTGGCGGGACGGCGAAGGCCCTGCAGGACGCCGGGATCACCGTCGTCGAAATTTCCAATTTCACCGGGTCACCGGAGATCCTGGACGGCCGCGTGAAGACGCTGCACCCGAAGGTTCATGGTGGGTTGCTTTACCTCCGTGAGAACGACGAGCACGTCGCGACGGCGAAGGAGAATGACATCGCTCCGATCGACCTGGTGGTGGTGAATCTCTACCCCTTCGAAGCCACGATCGCGAAGCCGGACGCGACACTCGCGGACGCCATCGAGAACATCGACATCGGCGGACCCTCGATGATCCGCAGTGCTTCGAAGAATTTTCAATCCGTCACGGTGGTGACCGATCCGACGGACTACGAACGGGTGCTGGAGGAGATGCGGGAAAGCGAGGGTGCGACGACTTTGAAAACGCGGGAGCGGCTGGCGATCAAGGCCTTCTCCACGACGGCCTCCTACGACCGGGCGATCTCGAATTACCTCGGGAGCGAGAGCACTTCCAGCGCGGTGTATTCGGTGAGTCTGCCGCTGTCGCAACGGCTGCGCTACGGCGAGAATCCGCACCAGGAAGCGGAGCTCTACGGCGGGTTCGCCGACCACTTCGAGAAGCTGCAGGGCAAGGAACTCTCCTACAACAACATCCTGGACATCACGGCGGCGACGCAATTGATCGCGGAATTCAGCAAGCCGACCGTCGCCATTCTCAAGCACACGAATCCGTGCGGCGTCGCGAGCGATCCGGACCTCAAGGAGGCGTGGATGAAGGCGTTTGCGACGGACAAACAGGCGCCGTTTGGCGGGATCATCATCGCCAATCGCCCCGTCGACGTCGCGCTGGCGCGGGCGATCGGCGAGATTTTCAGCGAGGTCATCATCGCGCCGGACTTCGAAGCGGACGCGCGCTCGTTGCTGCAGAAGAAGAAGAACCTGCGGCTGATGAAACTGCTCAAGACGCCGGACGCCGGGGCTCGCGACGTGCGGGCGGTGTTGGCGGGCATGCTGGTTCAGGATCACGATTCCACCGAGACGGACGGCTTGGAGCAGAAGGTCGTGAGCAAGCGGCCTCCGACGAAGGACGAACTGGAGGCCATGGAATTCGGCTGGAAGGTTGTGAAGCACGTGAAGTCGAACGCGATCGTCTACGCGGGCAAGGGCCGGACGCTGGGCATCGGTGCCGGGCAGATGTCGCGGGTTGACGCGTCACGCATTGCGGTCTGGAAAGCGGGCGAGGCCGGCTTGTCGCTCAAGGGGAGCGTGGTGTGCAGTGACGCCTTCTTTCCGTTTTCGGACGGACTCGTGGCGGCGGCGGAGGCCGGCGCGACGGCGGCAATTCAGCCGGGTGGCAGCAAGCGGGACGAAGAAGTGACGGCGGCCGCGGATGAACGGAGCGTCGCGATGGTTTTCACGGGAGTGCGGCACTTCCGGCACTGAGGAAAACGCTTTTTAACCGCGGATTTCGCGAAGAGCGCGGATCATACGAAGATGCAGGAATTCGAATTTTCATATCTGCGAAATCCGCGACATCCGCGGATAAATTCATAGTCATGCAGCTCGGCGTTAATATCGATCACATCGCGACGATCCGGGAGGCTCGGTATCGGGCGATGCCGGAGTCTTTTAACGCGGAGCCGGATCCGGTGGTGGCGGCTCTTGCCGCCGAGCGGGGTGGGGCGATCGGGATCACGGCTCATTTGCGGGCGGACCGGCGGCACATTCAGGATCGGGATATTTTTCGGCTTCGCGAGGCGGTGACGACGAAACTCAATTTTGAAATGGGGAACGATCCGGAGATCGTGGAGATCGCGCTTCGCGTGAAGCCGGATGACGCGTGTCTGGTGCCGGAGAATCGGGAGGAGGTCACCACGGAGGGTGGGTTGGATTGTGTGGTTCACGAGGTGGCGGTGACGGAGACGATCAAGCGGTTGCGGGGGATTGGGGTGCGGGTGAGTCTTTTCATCGATCCAGACCAGGCTCAAATCGAAGCGGCGATTCGGCTGGGCGCGGAGGCGATCGAGCTGCACACCGGGACGTTTGCGAACGCCGAGGGGGCGATGTTGGAGGCGGAGATTGCTCGGTTGCGGGCGGCGACGGAATTGGCGCTCGCGGGCGGGCTGATCGTGAACGCCGGGCATGGGATCAATTACTCAAACGTGGCGCGCATTCGGGACATCGCGGGCCTGACCGAGCTAAATATCGGGCATTCCATCGTGGCGCGGGCGACGGTCGTGGGGATGCAGCGGGCGACGGTGGAGATGGTGAGGGCGATGGTGGGCGATGACGCCCGTGATTGGTGACTGGTGAATGGTGATTGGTGGGATGCGGGTGGGGGCGTGAGTGGGTTTGATGGTTGGTTGGTTTCCCAGCTGGCGGAGATCGAGGCCGCGGGGTTGCGGCGGACTTTGCGGGTGGTGGATTCGCCGCAGGAGCGGGTGGTTCGGGTTGGCGGGCGGGAACTCGTTAATTTTTCGTCGAACGATTACCTCGGACTGGCGGCGGATGCGCGGTTGCGGGAGGCGGCTTTGGCGGCGGTCGATGAGTTTGGGGTGGGGGCGGGGGCTTCGCGGTTGATCAGTGGGACGTTGCGGCCGCACGCGGTGCTGGAGGAGCGGTTGGCGGGATTCAAGGGGACGGAGGCGGCGCTGGCGTTCTCGACGGGTTACGCGACGGCTTTGGGGGTGGTGACGGCCTTGGCTGGCTCGGATGGCGTGCTGATTTTGGACAAGCTTTGCCACGCTTGTCTGGTGGACGCGGCTCGGATGAGTGGGGCGACTTTACGGATTTTTCACCACAACGACTTGGGAAAACTGGAAAGCCATTTGCGGTGGGCGCGGGAGAAGCGGGCGGGGGCAAGGGTGATGGTGCTGACGGAGAGCGTGTTCAGCATGGACGGGGACACCGCGCCGCTGCGGGAGATCGTCGAATTGAAGGATCGGTTCGGGGCGTGGCTGGTGGTCGACGAGGCGCACGGGGTGGGCGTTTTCGGGGAGCGGGGGCGAGGGTTGGCGGACGCGGCGGGCGTCGCGGACCGCATCGAGGTGCGGATGGGGACGCTCGGGAAGGCGCTGGGGGCGGCGGGGGGTTACGTGGCGGGGAGCCGGGCCTTGGTGGACTTTCTGGTGAACCGGGCGCGGAGTTTTGTTTTCTCGACGGCTCCGTCCCCGGTCGTGGCGGCGGCGGCGGGGGAGGCGGTGCGTTTGCTCGACGGGGGGGACTTGGAGGTTGAGCGGGAGCGGCTGTGGACGAACGTGCGGAATTTCGATGGAGCGGCGGCGAGCGCGATCGTGCCGGTGATGATCGGGGACGAGCGGGCGGCGGTGGCCGCGAGCGAGCGTCTGTTTGCGGCGGGTTTCTGGGTGCCGGCGGTGCGGTATCCGACGGTGGCGCGGGGCGCGGCGAGGTTGCGGGTGACCTTCAGCGCGGGCCACTCCGAGGCGGACGTCCGCGGATTGCGACACGCACTGGACTCACCTGGCTCGACCGCGTGAACTCAGTTTCTGGAAATGGGCGCGTTCGCTGGATTCCCGTCGCCAGAACCAGCCTCCGCGGCCTGTGCCGGCAGCGTTGCCGGGCCTTCGTTGGATTCCCGGACGTGGACGAAGGGTGCGTAGGAGTTCAGCGCGCGTTCGGAGATGGTGGCCGAGATTTCGACCGTGTCGCCGACGTAGTCGATCCGGTGGACACTGCCTTCGCGGTAGAGCCGGGCGACGAGGTCGCCCTGGGCGGCAGGGATCTGGAGTTCGACGTCGACCGTTTCGGACGCGAGCAGACCAGCCAGGCGGTCGGTGAGTTCGTCGATGCCTTCGCCGGTGTGGACGGAGATGAAAATGGCTTCGGGGAAATGGCGGCGCAGGACGTTACGGGTCGCGGGATCGGTCACCCGATCCATCTTGTTGAAGACGACGATCATCGGTTGGTTTTCGTCACTCAAGTCGCCGAGGACTTTCATCGTCGTGTTGTAGAACTCCATGACCTTCGGGTGCGAGGCGTCGAGGACGTGGACGAGGAAGTCGGAGAGCGTCGCTTCCTCGATCGTGGCGTTGAAGGATTCGACGAGCTGGTGGGGGAGTTTGCGAACGAAGCCGACCGTGTCCGTGAGGAGGAGCGGTCGGTTGTTGGGCAGTTCGACCTTGCGGGTCGTGGTGTCGAGGGTCGCGAAGAGTTTGTTTTCGACGAGGACTTCCGCGCCGGTGAGGCGGCGGAGGAGGGAGGATTTGCCGGCGTTCGTGTAGCCGACGATGGCGGCGTTCGGCACGGGGGTGCGTTTGCGGTCCTTGCGCTGGGTGGCGCGGGAACTCCGGACGGTCTTCAACTCGCGTTTGAGGCGGGCGATGGAGTCGCCGATGGCGCGTTTGTCCTGCTCGAGCTGGCTTTCGCCTTCGCCCTTCGAGCCGATGCCGCCGCCCTGCTGACCGAGGTGACTCCAGGCGCGGGTCAGTCGCGGGAGCGAGTATTGCAGGCGGGCGAGATCGACCTGGATGCGGGCCTCGCGGGTCTGGGCGCGGGCTCCGAAGATATCGAGGATGATCTCCTGCCGGTCCGCGACGGTGACCTTGGAAAGCTCCTCCCAATTCCGCTGCTGCGCGGGCGTGAGCTCGTTGTCGAAAATAATCACGTCGCCGTCGCAGGCTTCGAGGCGGCGGTGGATTTCGTCGGCCTTGCCGGTTCCGACCAGGTAGCGGGCGTGCGACTCGCGGTGGTGGACGCACATCCGGTCGACGACGGGGATGCCGAGGGTGCGGACGAGTTCTTCGAGCTCGGCGAGCAGATCCTCGGCCTCCTCGCGGCCGGATGAATCCACGAAGCAGCCGACAAGCAGGGCGCGCTCCACCATTTTTTCCCGGGCTTTGATCTCGAACATCTTGAGTTGGGGACCTTCTTAGCAGAGCGAGCGGGAGCGTGCGACCGGATTTCGGCGGTGGGCCTACCCGACCGTCGAAGGATCCTCCAGCCCAACGTCCTTGCAGAGTGGTTCGATGCCGCGGCCCTCCCCTGGAAACGTCGCACACATTGTTTCGTAATCGGCGAGCGCGGCGTAGAGATCGTCTTCGGTCATTTCGTTCAGGTAGCCGCACTGGCCAATCCCGCCCCTGGGGAGCGGAGCCACGAGATTTTGGCCGCGCTTCTGGACGATCTTGCGCTGGCTCTGCCACATCACGTCGCGGTCGCGAAGGATGTCGTGCCAGAGGCTGAGGCCAAATCCGCTGATGAGGCGCAGGATTCGGGTCATCGCCTCGTCCGTGATCCAGCCGACGCGGTGACTCACGAACGCCCCGAACCCCATGCCGATGGCGACGGCGTGGCCGTGCAGAAGGCCCGCCTGAATCTCGAACCCCGGTGACCAGGTGTGCCCGTAGGCGTGCGGGCGGCATTGGTGGGTTTCGTAGGCGTTCTCGTATTCGGCTTCGATGTAGGATCGCAGCGCACCGGCGAGAATTTTTCGCGACAGCTCGCTAATTTCGTCCCCCGGCTCGCAATCGATGGTGCCGAAGCGGGTGTCGATGACGCGGGTCCCGGCGGCCTCCAGATCTTCGAAGAGTTCCACGTTTTTGACGACGGCCATCTTGATGATCTCGGCGATCCCGTGGCGAAGCCAACCCTCGCGCAGCGATTTGAAAAAGTAGCGGTCGGTGATCGAGAGAATGGGTGGGTGGTAGGCACCGAGGAGATTTTTGTAACCGAATCCGTCGCAGCACGTCCGGGGAGACGGACCCGCGTCGATGCCGGAGACGATGGACGTCGAAAGCATGACGTAGGGGGTGTTGCGATGGTAGAGCGCGCAGGCCAAGCCGCTCGTGTCCGCGAGGACGCCGCCGCCGACGATGAGCGGCGGCTCGTTGCGGGAGACGCCGAGCGAACGGAAATCGCCGAGGATTTTCTCCACCGTCCCGATGCCCTTGTCGACCTCCATGGCGCGGTAGACGAGCTTGTGGAGTTCGATGTGGTGGTGGGCGAAGTAGGCCTCGATCCGCGGGCCGTAGTGCTGCTCGACGTTCTGGTCGACGAGGCAGATGCAGCGGCCGAGCGGCTGGAAGATGTCTCGGAGGATGATCTGACCGGGCTCGAGCGAATGGTCGACGACCCGAAACGAGGCGAACGTCTGCTGGCTCATGACGGCGTCGACGATTTTTCCATCGTCCGAGCTGACACTCTCACCGGCTGACTCGCGGTAGCTGGACGTCTGGTAGATCGCGTGCGGGTTTTCCCGAATCAGGCGCTCCGACAGGCGGCGGTAGTGGTCGCTGATCGCCGCGTCGTCCAGACGCTTGGTGAGAAAGTCCAGAACCTTGATGGTGCGGAGGTCGGGGGAACCTTGCACCTCGTCGGAGAGCCGGCGCCAGCTTTTGACGTGGGCGTGGTTCTCCGGGGCCTCGAACGCTTCGAAAAGCTCCGCCAGCAAAGCGAACGCGCTGCCGAGCGAGAGATTGAGAACGCCCCGCAGCCTTCGGCAGGCGAACAGGCCCGGCGTCGCATTCGCGTCACGGAATTCCCGTCCCAAGTCGCCGGAAAACGCGGGGGATTCCGACAAAGCCAGGACCAGAGATTTGAAGTGACCATCGGACAAAAATGCGCCGACGCGCACGGCGCAATCGTGGGATTCGGAGGTATCGGCGCGTGGGGCGTCGAGGAATGAGGTGATCGCGGTGACGGTATTCATGGAGCTTCGGAAAAATGCGCCGGGATCGGGGCCTCTCCGAGCACCAGTCCGCGGTGGAGGACGCGGTCGCCGACGGAGTTCGAGTGGTCGGCGCTGTGCATCGTGCAGCGGTTATCCCAGACGAGAATGTCGCCGGTTCGCCATTGGTGGCGGTAGAGCCGCGATGGGCGGATCGAGTGTCGGAAAAGAAAGTCGATGATCCGGGCGCTCTCTTCCGGAGTGGAATCCGAAAGCTCGACGCAGCGCTCGGGGGTCGAGAGAAAGAGCGCCGCACGACCGGACGTGGGGTGACGACGCACGAGCGGATGCCACGTCTCGCTGGGCTGATCGGCGTCGAGTTGCAGGCCCGTTACCGCGTGCCGGACTTTGGTCGCGGCAATCGCCTTCCGGAACGAGGTGGGCAGGGACTCGTAGGCGCGGTATTGATCGCTGAAGAGCGTCTCGCCGCCGGATTCCGGAGTCACCACGACGCGGAGGGCCGTGTAGGACGGAGGCTCGGGGACGTAGCTGGTGTCGGTGTGAAAGACGCTGCGTGGCGGCTTGGTCCGTCCGACGTTCGTGACGAGATTCAGCATCGGCGCGCCTTCGACGGGCGTCTCTCCAGTCGTGAAAGTAAGCGGCCCGAGGCGCTCGAGGAAGGCGACGAAGTCGGAATCCTCGATGGCTTGTTCGCGCAGAACGAGAAAACCATTTTCGCCGAGGCCCCGCTCGAGGGCCTCGACCGTCGAGTCGTCCAAGGATCGGATGTCGAGACCGTGAACCTCGGCTCCGAACGGTTCGAGTGGAGAAAACTTCATCTTTCGGGTTGGCGGAGCTAACGGCTGAGCCGCGCGTAATCGAGGTGATCGATGGTGGCGGTCGCAGCCGAGAAGTCGTGGTCGGCGTTGTTCTCGCTCGGGAATGCGAAGCAGCGGATGCCAGCGGCCCCGGCCGCTGCGACGCCGCCCACGTTGTCCTCGATGGCGACGCAATCGGTAGCGTCGAGCGAGAGGTGGGTCAGCGCCAATTCGTAGACGTCGGCGGCGGGCTTTGCCCGCTGAACGTCCGAGCGGGAAAGGATGAGGTCGAAGTCATCCGCGTCGAGCGAGCCTTCGAGGGCTCGGACGATGCCATCCACGTTGTCACGAGCTGTCGTCGTGACGAAGCCCAGCCGGACGCCGTCCGCTTTCGCCGCTTGGATGACAGCTTTGACGCCGGGCCGTGCGGTCGCGCATCCCTCGGTGAGGTAGCCTTGGAAGAGGGCGGACTTTGCCTCGTGAACCGCGGCGGCGTCGACGCTTTCATTGCGCGATTCCGCGTACTCGGCAATGCGACGCTCTCCCCCGCTTTTGGCCAATAGCTTAGCGTAGGTCGGCTGATCCCAATTCCAAGCGAGGTGATGCTTCTGAAACGCTTCGTTGAAAGCGCGGCGTTGAAGTTCCGAGGTGTCGGCGAGAGATCCAATGGATCCAAAGAGGATGGCTTTCATGGTGATGAATTGGGTTGGTGAGGTTGGTTACGTGGCTGCGCTGGCGACCGGCTCTTTAATTCGGGCGATTTTCGAATTCGTCGACTGCTTTGCTTACGGATTCCGCGAAAAAATCGCTTAGGGTCACGCCCTGCGCATTCATCATGGTGACGACGACGCTTTGGGGAGAGAAGGAGTTGTAGAGGCCGGCTTCGAGTAGCCAGGGTCGACCGTCCGGGTCGATCCGGAAGTCGAATAGGCTGTAGTGGCGGCACCCCAAGGCAAGGTGAGAAGCCCGGGCGGCGTTCCAAACCGATTCGACGATTGGGTCGGTGGCTTCGACGATCCAGGATTCGGTCGAGTCCTTGGAGGTTAGGGTTAGCTCGGAATCGGAGATGCGGCCGAGCTTGTGGGCGGATTCTCGAATCGGGCGGGTGGCCGGGTCGACGGAGTATTCCTCGAGTGGCAGGCAGACTAATTGATCGCCTCGCTCCACGAGGCCGCAGCGGACTTCGCGGCCGAGGGGAATGAACTCCTCGACGAGCACTTTGTCGGAATGCCGGAATGCGGCCGCCAGCGCCTCGGGGAATTGATCGGGAGTCTGGACGAGACTGATGCCTTCGGAGTTATCGGCGGTGTTGGGTTTGACGACCGCGGGCGCGCCGATGGTCGGTGGATCACCCGCTCGCAGGAGTTCGCCCCGCGGGACCGCGACGCCGGCGCTGGCGACGAGCGCCTTCGTTTTGGATTTGTCGGCGGCCAGGGCCATTTGCATCGGTCGATTTCCCAGATAAGGAATGTCGAGGAGCTCGAAAATCGCTCGATAATTCGTCATCCCGTCGAGGCAGAACATTTGCGGGATCGCGAGGTCGATTTTGCGCGAGGTGATCTCGGCAATCGCGGCGGAAAAGCTAAGGGTCGGCACCTCGTCGATTCCGGCGGGATCGAGTGATTGCGGAAAGCGCCAGAGACCATCCGGCGTCACGTAGGCGATGACGAATTCGTAGCGGGCCGGATCCGTCAGCGCTTCGATGCAGCCCTTTGCGTAAAGGACGGAGAGGTCGACGTGAAACTTGGAAGTCGGGGAGCCGACGAGGTGGAGAATGCGGATCATCGCTTAGTCGCCTCCGATCTGAACGAGTTTGCCGATGTTGAAGTCGATCTTGATCCAGCCGCGGCGCTCGCGGATGTCCCGGAGGAGGAGGAGCGGGATTTGCCAATGGTGAACCATTAGGAAAGGCAGTGGATCCCGCCAGTCGAAGATGGCGTCCTGGCCTCGCGCGATGGTCTCGAGGCGACTTAGCGGAGACCGGAACGAGACGAGGTCCGACACGACTCGCGGGATTTCGTGATAGATCCAATAAGTGGGTCGGCTCGACGGAAGGGGCTGGAGCGGTGAGGTGAGGGGCTCGGAGCCCAGGTAGGCGTCGGCGAGATCGGGATGATCGTAATACATCGTGATCGCGGAGTGCGTGCGGGGGTTGCACTCGATGGCGTAGATGCGGCCGTCGTCGTCGGCTTCGATGAAGTCCATCGAAGCCTGCCCCGTGAGCTTTAGACCGGTGGTGAAACGTCGCACCCAATCCTCGATTGCGGGTTTGACGACGTTCTCGTAGTTGATCTGAAACGCGGACGATTCGCAGCAGCAGTGAACGCGCAGTTCGCCGTCCCGCATGGTGCCGTGCGTGCAGTATTCCCTGCCAGGAATGAATTCCTGCAGGATCCAGGGCGTCGTTTCCGAGATCGGCAGGGACCGGGCAAAGTCGGCGGTTGCCTCGCGGGTCGCGCCCGGGAGGCGGGTGAGGTCCAGCCGCCGCACCGAATCGTAGGGAATGCTCTTGAGGATGTAGGGGCGCGTTTCGTTGGTGAAATCGAAGTTCGCCACTTGCTCCGGATCGGTGATGCGAAACGACTTCGGTGCGAGGAGGCCGAGGGATTCCGCGGCTTTGGCGAACTGATACTTGTCGTCGAGGAGTTCGATCTGGTCGGGCGGCGCGTGGAGAATTTCGCAGTGTTCGGCGAGGGTCGGGATCGCGAGGGAGTCGTGGACACTCGCCGCCGGGCTGCAGACGGGGACGTAGACGTCCACCGATTCACGTTTCACAATCTCCAGCAACGCTTCGGCGTAGCCGGGCTGCCCGGGAGTCGGGACGGTGTGAAAGCGGTCGACGGCATTCGAGTAGCGGTGCCCGACCAGCCAATACTTGTGCGCTTCGATCAAAATGACGCGGTGGCCGGCGGCTGAGAACGAGCGGGCCAGTTGCAACGCCTTCGTCATCTTGCCGCCGCTGACGAGGATCGTTTTGCGATTGGTTCGAGTCGGCTTGGCGCCCCGTTTTTTCCAAAGCCCGGCCAGTAGCGCGACGCCGACGACCGCCGCGTTGATCGGGAGGACCAACAGCAGGAGCAGAAAGGTGAGAGCGCTCTTGATGATGGCTAGCACTGAGGATGGGTTCGAAGTCGACCGGTTGAAGAACCTAGGCGCGCTGAATGAGGGTGACGCCATCCCGGATGGGAAGGAGGACCTGGGTGAAGCGGGAATCCCTGGCCAGGGCTGCGTTGAAAGCCGCGATGGCTCGGCCGTTGGGGGTCGATTCCGACTCGAGGTAGGGCTGGCCCTGCAGGAGGGTATTGTCGACGCAGATCAGGCCGCCAGGTTCCAGCAGCGCTCCTTCGATCAGCAGGTCGAGGTAGCCGAGGTAGCCGTCCTTGTTGGCGTCGATGAAGACGAAATCGAAAGTCTCGCCCGCTGCGGCGAGGGCACGGACGGTCACGTCGGCGGGTCCGAGATCGACGCGGATCTTGTGCCCGTGCTTGGCGGTGTCGAACGATTCCCGGGCGAAGCCTGCGACGAATGGATCGATCTCGCACGCGACAAGGCGTCCGTCGTCGGGGAGGGCTTCGGCGATCGCGAGGGCGGAGTAGCCGGTGAAGAGGCCAATCTCGAGGACGCGAGTGGCCCGCGTTGCCCGGATGAGCGTCTTGAGGAATGCGCCTTCGATGTGGCCGGAGAGCATCTCCTGTTCGAGGTGTGCGCCCGTGTGGCCGTCGGCGAAAAGCTGGTCCCAATCGGCGCGGCGGGTTCGGTCGGCGAGGACGGCAAGGTCGCCGGATTCTTCGGTGGTGCTGGCTGCCAGATAATCTTCGAGGCCGTTGGCCAACTTCGAAACTCGATCGAGTTGGCGGCGGAATTCATCGCCGAGCGAAGGCTCGGCTTCGGCCAGGACGACGAGGTCGGCCAGGGCGCGGGCGATGATCGCGTGCGGAGTGACCGGACGGGGCGGGGTCGCGGTCGGCGGTGCCGGAACGGAATCGGGAGGCGGCTGGGTCGCGAGGAGAGAGTGGGACATCGGAAAACTGCCCTCTGAAGGCAAGGGTGATTACGGCCCGGTGATTTCGATGGATGCAGCGGAAAACTCTCGAAATGGAGTGAATCTGCGCGGCCCGCCGCGGCTCAGAGAATGGCCAAATGGTGAATCGAGCGAGGCGGGTCGGATGGCCGGATCGATCCGTAAAATTTCGGAGAAATGCGACCGGCGAGACGTCGGCTGGGCAATAGACGGATTGGACGCCGGGGGTATTGCCGGTATCAAAGACCCGGAGTCGATCGGATTGATCGAGGGCCCGCGTCGGCGTGGCGAAATGGCAGACGCAACGGACTTAAAAT
>CAVRCI010000008.1:0-185066 GCA_963719495.1 uncultured Verrucomicrobiae bacterium | reverse complement strand
GCGCGTGCCCTTACCTCCCGCGCCGAACGACCCGACAACCGCTGGTTGTGATTTCTCACTCTCAGCTCGAGATCAGCCCGTTCGTCGTGTAGCGCTAGTGACCCTCGCTTTCGATCCTCGTGCCCGACATCGACTTCCTCACCCAGCAGCACGGCAAACGTATCGCCGTGATCGAAAACGAATACGGCGAGATCGGCATCGACAACGAACTCGTCGTCAACGCCGACGAGGAGATCTTCGAGATGAACAACGGCTGCATCTGTTGCACCGTCCGCGGCGATCTGATCCGGATCCTAGCCGGACTCATGAAGCGGAAGAACAAATTCGACCACATCATGATCGAGACGACTGGCCTGGCCGACCCCGCGCCAGTCGCGCAGACCTTCTTCGTCGACGACGAAATGAAAGAGAGCTTTTCGCTCGACGCCATTGTCACCGTCGTCGACGCCAAACACGTATTCCAGAACATCGACGACAGCAGCGAATGCCAGGAACAGATCGCTTCGCCAACGTCCTCCTCCTCAACAAGATCGACCTCGTCACCCCCGAGGAACTCGACACCCTCGAATCCCGCATCCGCTCGATGAACGCGACGTGCAAGATCCACCGCACGCGGAACGCCGAGCTGCCGATGGATCACCTGCTCAACGTCCGCGCCTTCGACCTCGACGCGAAGCTCGAACTCAACGCTGACTTCCTCACCGAGGAAGTCCCCTTCGAATGGGGCGGCGTTCACTAACTCGCCGCGGGCGACTACGAGCTGCAATTCACCGTCTGGTCGACTCCCCCGTGATCGAAGTCGGCTGGCGCGGCGCGACCAGCCCTACCAATTGGGTAAAGAACGTCGCGCCGCGCGTTCCCTCACTTTCTCACCGCGCGTTCCCCCGCTCTTGCCAAACGACCCACCCCGCCCAACTCTCCCCGCATGGCTGGAAGAAAATCGCTCCCGCACGATCCGCCCGCGTGGATCGACCCGGCCTGTGAGATTTGGTTCATCACCATCTGCTGCAAACCGCGCGGCACGAATCAGCTCACTCGGCCCGAAGTCAGCGCGGCGGTCCTCGATTCCGTCGCGTATCGGTGGCGGTTGGGCCACTGGCATCCGCACGTCTTTCTCCTCATGCCCGACCACTGCCACGCTCTGATCTCATTCCCGCCGGAGCGGTCCATGCAGAAAACGGTCGCCGATTGGAAACACTGGACCGCGAGTCAGCACGGCGTGGTGTGGCAGAAAGATTTCTTCGATCACCGGTTGCGACGCGACGAAAGCTTCGCGGAAAAGTCCGACTACATAGCGCGGAATCCCGCTCGCGCCGGTTTGGTAGCCGAGCCGCGGGATTGGCCTCACGTCTGGCGGGCCCCGGGGGTGTTCACCGGACTGAACCGGTAGGGCGGACGTCCCCCGTGATAGAAGTCGGCTGGCGCGGCGCGACCAGCCCTACCACTTGGGTAGGGACCGTCGCGCCGCGCGTTCCCTCGCTCCCACGAAACGCTCCGTCCACCCAGAAGTCCACGACGACCACCCGATTCGAAGAATCGCACCCCTTCGTGATCTTCACGCCCCCCATGGTGAAACAAATCACCCCCTCCGCTCGAGCAACCGCCCCCGCCCCACCGTCCCGACAAACTTCCCGTCCCTCACCGCGACCTCGCCCCGCACCGTCACCACCGACGGTCGCCCCTTGATCGCCCACCCCTCGAACCCGCGGTAGTCGACGTTCATCGTCTGCGTGGCCGCCGACAGCATCCCCTCGTAACTCGGATCGTAAACGACCAGATCCGCGTCTGCCCCGACCTGCACGGTCCCCTTCCGCGGGAACAGGCCGAAAATTTTCGCCGCGTTCGTGCTCGCGACCGCCACGAACTCGTGGATGTCCAGCCGACCCTCGCCCACCCCATACGTCCACAACAAATCGATCCGATCCTCGAGCGCCGGGATGCCGTTCGGGATTTTCGTAAAATCCTCCGCGCCCATCGGCTTCTGCCCCGCAAAGTCGAACGGCGCGTGGTCCGTGCCGACGGTCTGAATCAACCCCGACCGCAACCCCTGCCACAGCACGTCCTGGTTCTTCGCGTCCCGCAGAGGCGGCGACATCACGAACTTCGCCCCCTCGAATCCACCGCGCTCGGCGTAGGATTTATCGATCAGCAAATACTGGATGAGCGTTTCCACCGACACGTTCACGCCGCGCATCCGCGCCGCCACCGCCTCCCGCAGCGCCTCCTCGCAGCTCAGGTGAACGATGTAAACCTCCGCCCCCGTCAGCTCCGCGAACGTCATCAGATGATGCACCCCCTCGGCCTCCACCGCCGGCGGCCGACTCTCATGGTGCCACTCCGGCCCGGTGCAGCCCGCCGCCAGCAGCTCGCGCTGCCGCTCGGCCACCAGCGTCTCGTTCTCGCAGTGCGCACAGACCGTCACGCCCAGCTCGCGCGCCAGGGTGAGCGCGCGATACAGCTCGGTGTCGTCGATCCCGAACGCGCCCTTGTAGGCTAGGAAGATCTTAAAAGACGTGATCCCACGCCCGACGATCTCCCGCAATTGCGCTTCGCTGGACTCGTCGAATTTCGTGACGCCCAGGTGGAATGAATAATCGCAAGCCGACTTCCCCTCGCTTTCGGCGATCCATTTTTCGAAGCCCGCCATGGGTTCCTCCGCCCGCGACGGCACGCACATGTCGAAGATCGTCGTCGTCCCCCCAATCAGCGCCGCCTTCGAGCCCGTCTCGTAGGTATCTTTCGAATACGTCCCCATGAACGGCAGGTAAATGTGCGTGTGCGGATCGATGAACCCCGGGAACACGAACTTCCCCGTCGCGTCGATCACCTCCGCGCCATCCGGCGCCTCGATGTCGCGATCAATCCGCGTGATCGTCTCCCCCTCGCACCACACATCCGCCACGAACCGGCTGTCCGCCGTCACAATTTCACCATTCTTGATCAACAAACTCATGACGGCAGGCTAGCAGCAGGACGCGAGCCGACGCGAGCCCGGCTCCAGAACTCCAAAAACGAAAACATCCGCGCCGAGGCCCGTCGGGGCCGGCGCGGATGCGTCGAGTTCGTTGGTGTGGGCGCGATTAGCGGCGCAGGACCCGCAATTTCGAGAATTTCGAACGGTTACCGGCGCTGTCGATGGCGCGGATTCGCACCACCACGCGGCCGCTGTCCTTCCGGATGCGGAGCACGACTTTGATCGTTCCGTTGCCCTTGACCTTGGCCTTGGCGACCTTTGCGCCGTTGGCTCGGACCTGCAGGTCGGAAACGCCGGAGGCGTCGCTCGCCGTGCCGCGGAAGACGACCCGCTTGCGCAGGGTCTCGATCGTTTTACGACCGCGGATGTTGAGATTCGGCGGTGTGGTGTCGGCGACCGTTGGTGTCGGCGCAGGGGCCGGCGTTGGCGTCGGCGTCGGCGTTGGCGTAGGTGTCGGCGTCGGGGCGGGTGGCGAGAATCGCAGCACGCGGTCGTTCCCGGTATCGGCGACGTAGAGTCGATCCGACGTGCTCGGGAAATCGACGAGCGTGAGTTGACTGAAGGTGCTCACGTCGAATTTGTTCACGGCGAGGCCCGCGGTATTGGCGGTGAAGCTGAACTGACCGATGACTTGATCGGCGGCGGGTTGATTGCCTTCCGACGCGATGGCGTCGTAGCGCAGCACGCGCTCATTGCCCGCATCGACGACCCAGAGATTTCCTTCGCTGTCGACCTGCGCGTCGGACGGTGAATCAAGCGCGGTGCTGCTCAACCCGTCAAAACCGGTAGTAAATGAAGGCTGGCCGACCACCCGGCTGGCGGGCTGACCGTTACCGAGCGTCGCGGCATTGAAAAACGCGAGGACGCGATTATTCCCCGTATCGGCGACCCAAAGGGTGCCCAGCGAGTCGACGGAAATGCCCCGGGGTTCGTCGAAAGTGTCCTGCTGTAGATCCGAGGTATCACCTTGAAAATCGAACTGCCCGAACTGCTGCGTAGCGGAAGCACCGTTGGTAAGACCCGACGCGTTGGCGAAACGCAGGACGCGATTGTTACCAGTGTCGGAGACCCACAGATTATTGCTGCTATCGATCCAAACGTCGGTGGGAGCGTTCATGGTGTTCGAACTGACCACGCTGTTCCCGTTGGACGTGAAATTTGGCTGGCCCAGAACGAGGTCGGCCGTGCCATCCGGGGTGGTTGCACTCGTCGCCGCGAACATAAGGACGCGGTTGTTGAACGAATCCGCCACCCACAAACGGGCCGACGAGGAGTCGTAGAAGATACCGGCCGGAAACGCGAGGCCCGAATCGTTCGCGCTGGCACTGCCGGTGCTGCCTTGCACCTGACCACTGGTAAAATTCGATTGGCCGATCACGGCCTCGGCGGCGTCGCCGTTCATCAGCGCGACAAAAGACGGATATCGCAGAATCCGATGCCGGAAGGCATCCGAAACGAACACCTTGAGGTTGCTCAAATCAACGGAGATGTCGCGGGGGCCCTGCAGGCTGGTGGCCGAGGTGGTGGTGCTCCCCTGGGTGTTGAAGTCAGCTGCTCCGAGGACGAGGTCGGCGTTGCCGGAGATCGTGCTCTGGGCCGTCAGGGAAGCGAGCGAGGCAACCAAAAGGCCGCCGGCAGCAAAGGCGGTGTTCTGAAAGGTAGATGTCATTGGTTCACCATGTCAGGAAGCGACTAATTTGTCTTCCGGTATCGTCTTCCGGAAGAATTGGCAGTTTCGCCTTCCCGAAATGCCTGGGTCGAGTCACTTTTCCGCAATGCATTTGCGATGCCTCGAGCTGCACTTTGTGCGGGTGCGGGGTGATTGGACGCTGGACCGGATGCGGTTCGCTCCGCGCGGCGGCGAGCCGATGGTCGAGACGGTGCGCGGGGACCGGTCGCAGCGGACCGGTCCGGCGTTTTCCTGGACGCGGGCCATGCGCGCGGTCTGTCTTTTGCTGACGCGATACGCGACCGATCAGCGCCCGCGAGCCCTGGTCGGGGGGCCGCATTCCCCGGCGCGAACGCTTTTCAATCTCTCCGAACACCCGAGGCGGTGTTGTGCGGCGATCCCGTTCACCGGGGCAGACGGCACGTGCCACCTGCCCGCGCTACTGGCCTGCACGCCGGTCGGGCGCAACCGAGACGGGCAGATGGAGCACTCGGTCGACGTGCCGTCGCGGTGGCTGGCGGCTCGGGAGGTCGCGATCTTCGTCGACGGCGCGCGGCTCGGGCCGGGGGATGACGTCGCGGATCTGCTGGCGTCCCTCGCGGGCGGCTGGCCGCGGTGGCACCTGCCCGCGACCGCGCTGCGGACGGTTGGGATCGGCACCACGGCGGCGCGCCCGGCGCGGGCGCGGTGCCCGACGGAGTTCGAGCGCAATCAGCAGGTCGCGGCTTTCTACGCGCATGCCCTGGGGTCTTGCCCGCTCACCGCTGCCGCTCGCACGCTCGCCAAGCTCCTGCCGGGCGACATCCACCTCGCATTCAAGACCTCGGCGGAGGGCGGCATCGATTTTGCGACGAATCAGGGCGGGGCGGGGAATCGTTTTTTCACGGCTACGATGGGAGCGGCGGCGAGCAACCCGCTGCTGGGCGCTTGCCACGGGCGAGTGCGGGCGATCTCGGACGTGCTGCCGGTCCGGGAGTGGCGCGGGCGCGCCCTCTACCTGGCGGCGCGACCCTCGGTGGCGATGGAGGACGCGCTGGGCACCGATTTTGTCCTCGGGGGCGGGTGGGTTTTTCACGCGTGCGTGGTCCGCGACAAGCGTTTCTTCGCCGACGAGGATCGGCGCGCCTTCGAGATGATGCTGCCGCATTTTCGCACGGTCCTGGGGCTTTCGGGTTCGGCCTCATCGCCGGATGCCGCGACCAGTGGGGCCCGAAGGATGCACGTGATAGAACTTTGGCGCTTCCGGCGGGATGGAGCGGCCGACCCGGCGCGGCTCCGGGCGGCGATTCACGAGCACCTTCCGGCGGCGGTGGCGGAAGCCGTCGCGCCGCGCGTGACCGACTGGATCCGCCACGGCGAGCGGCCCGGGCGGCGGGCGTTTGCGCCGGAACCCATCCGAGTGGGGCCCTCGCAAGCGCTGGCGGCCCTCTGCGTCCCGGCAACCGCTCACTCCGATGCCACGATCATCCTCCCGGCGAGCCTGCGGGACTGACCCGAATGGCACTGTTTTCAGCCGATTTTCGGTGAATAGCGCAAGGCGGTGAGGACGGCTTGGAGGCCGTCCCTCGCGAGATCATCGGCGACCGGGGTCTTTTCGATCAACGCTGGCGGTGTTGGTGGGGTGAGCGCGAAGCTGTAGCGGCACGTCTGTGACCGGCGCCAACCATCTCGCTGGGTTTTGCGCACCCGAGCTTGATGGCTCCGGCGGTCACAGACCGCCGCTACAGTCGTGCCGACGATTCGCTTAAAACAGTGCCATTCGGGACTGACCCGACTTCTTGAAAACGACGGCGGTCGGACTCCGCTCGCGAAGTAGCAGGGGCGACCAAGCGTTTCATCACCTCCCTCGGCGCCAGCCGAGCCATCGTCCTGATCAGATAGGGAAGCCGCGCCGCTCCGGCAGCCGCCGGATAACTCTCACCCAAGGCGCAAGAGCCACTCCCGGCTTTCCGCCCTGCCACGCGTTCGGCGGAGTAGCGGATACTCGCTGGTAGCCGCCGATCACTTCTGACCAGAAGTGGGCACCCGGCGGCGCGGCTGCCCTACCCGTCGGGTGGAAGCCGCTTACGCCGCACCGTGAGTTACCCTCTTCCCCGATCGAGCGGCGGCGTCGACGCGGATTTGCTCGGCGTGTCCGATCATCCGCGAGAGGTCGGATGAGGCCCCGATCTGCGAACGTCGGCCGGGATGAAAGCCTCACCAAAAAACCAGCACCAGCAACTGCGCGCACACCACCCGCAGCAGCATCGTGAGCGGATACACCGTCGCGTAGGAAATCGACGGTCCATCGGAGCCGCTCACCGTATTCGCGAACGCCAGCGCCGGCGGGTCCGTCATGCTCCCGGCCAGCAACCCGCAGATCGACACGTAATTCGTCCGCAGCACGATCCGCGCAAAAAGACCCACCACCAGCAACGGCACCAGCGTGATCAGCATCGCCATGCCCATCCACCATAGGCCGTCGCCGTTCACCAGCGTGTCCAAAAATTTCTCCCCGGAATGCAGCCCCACGCACGCCAGAAAGAGGACGATCCCGATCTCCCGCAGCGCGAAATTCGCGTTGTTCGGCATCGCCCACACCATCGGCCCGATCCGTCCGATCCGGCTGAGGAGAATGGCCACGATCAACGGCCCACCCGCCAGCCCGAGCTTCACCGGAGCCGGCACGCCCGGAAACGCGACCGGAATGCTGCCGACGAGCACCCCCAACCCAATCCCCAGAAAAATCGGGATCAGCTCCGTGTGGTTGAGCTGCTTCACGGAGTTCCCCAGATCCGCCGCCACGCTCTCGATCTCCTCCTCCCGCCCGACGACGACGAGCATGTCGCCGAATTGCAGCCGCTGCGTCGGCGTCGCGCTCAACTCGACTTCCGCCCGCGTGAGCCGCGTCACCCGCACCTCGTGCCGCGCCAGAAAGTCCAGCTCGCTCAACATCTTCCCCAGAATCGCCTTCCGCGTCACCACCACCCGCCGCATCACCAACCCGCTCCCCTCGCGCCGCAGATCCAGCTCACTCACCGTCCCCAGAATGAGCTGCAAGTCGTCCAACTTCCGCGCCGTCCCGACCGCCAGCACCGTGTCGCCCACCCGCAAAGCCTGACCCGCCGTCGCCACGGCCACCCCGCCGTCGTGACCGATCCGCGAAACGACGAACCCCGGCGCGTTGAGCAGATCCAGCTCCCCCAGCCGCCGCCCCTCGAAGTTCGGATTCGTCACCAGGATATTCCGGTGCTCCAGCTTCGGGGCCGCCGTCCCCGCCTCCGCGAGCAGATCCTTCGTCTCGCGCGCGAGATCGACCCGAAACATTGCGCGGATCAGCACCATCGACAGAATGATCCCGACGATCCCAAACGGATACGCCACCGCGTAGCCCAGCCCCGGCAGCGCCGCCGCCTCCGCGCTCACCCCCGGCAGGCTCCGGATCGCCTCCTGCGCCGCGCCCAGCGACGGCGTGTTCGTCGTCGCGCCCGAGAACAGCCCGACCGCCGCCGCCATCGGCACCCCACCGAGCCGCGACACCGCGAGCGCCATCCCGGCCCCGAGCAGCACGATCGCTGTCGCCATCAAATTGAGTGGCAACCCGCGCTTCCGCAGCGAAGCGAAGAACCCCGGCCCGACCTGCACGCCAATCGTGTAAACGAAAAGGATCAGCCCGAACTCCCGGGCAAACTCCAGCACCGGCGGCGAGATCTCGACGCCGAGGTGCCCGAGCGCCAGCCCGGAAAAGAGCACCCCCGCGATCCCCAGCCCAATTCCCCGCACCTTGATCCCGCCCAGCGCCAACCCGAGCACCGCCACCGCAGCGAGGACGAAGACGGCGTGGGCAACACTCCCACCCGAGATCAATTCGTTCAGCCAATCCATGCGCGATTCGGAAACCGGAGTCCAATCACCGCCGGGTCACAAACGCGATACCAGCAACTCGCGCTGGAAGAGAAGCTCCTTCGGCAGATCCGCGTGCAGGTCGAAGAACAATTCGTCCTGCAGCATCAGCTCCCGCTTCCACCCCTGCACGTCGATGGCCAGCGCCGCGTCGAGCGTCGCGCGGTCGTAGCCCGCCAGCCCCGAGATATCGATGTCGTCCGGACTCGGCATCCACCCCAGCGGCGTCTCCTCCGCGTAGACCCGTCCCCGGCAGCGACCCACGATCCACTCGAGCACCCGCATGTTCTCGCCGAAGCCCGGCCAGAGAAATTTCCCGTCCTCGTCCTTGCGAAACCAATTCACGTGAAAAATTTTCGGCGGCCGCGTGATCTCGCGCCGCATCTCCAGCCAATGGGCAAAATACGCGCCCATGTTGTAGCCGGCGAACGGCAACATCGCCATCGGGTCGCGCCGCACCGCGCCGAGCGTGCCCGCCGCCGCCGCCGTCATTTCGCTGCCCATCGTCGCACCCAGGTAGACGCCATGAATCCAATTGAACGCCTGGAACACGAGCGGCATCGTCGTCGCCCGCCGGCCGCCGAAGACGATCCCGGTGATCGGCACGCCCGCCGGATCGTCCGCGCGTTCGTCCAGCACCGGGTTGTTCGCCATTGGCGCGGTGAAGCGCGCGTTCGGGTGCGCGGCCGGTCGGCCACAATCCGGCGTCCACGCCTGCCCCTTCCAATCGGTCAATTTCGCCGGCGGCTCGTCCGTCATCCCCTCCCACCAGACGTCGCCCTCGGGCGTGAGTCCGACGTTCGTGAAAATCGTGTCCCGCGCGCAGCAGGCCAGCGCGTTCGGGTTCGACTTGTCCGACGTTCCCGGCGCCACGCCGAAATACCCGGCCTCCGGATTGATCGCGTAAAGCTTCCCGTCCGTTCCGGGTTTCAGCCACGTGATGTCGTCGCCAATCGTCGTCACCTTCCAACCTTCGAACTCCTTCGGCGGCACCAACATCGCGAAGTTCGTTTTCCCGCACGCGCTCGGAAACGCCGCCGCCAGGTAGTTTTTCTCCCCGTCCGGCGCCTCGACACCGACGATGAGCATGTGCTCGGCCATCCAGCCCTCGTCCCGCGCCATGCACGACGCGATCCGCAGCGCGAAGCACTTCTTGCCCAGCAGCGCGTTCCCGCCGTAGCCGCTCCCGTAGGACCAGATCTCCCGCGTCTCCGGGAGGTGCACGATGTATTTCGTCTCGCGATTGCACGGCCACGCGACGTCCGCCTCACCCGCCGCCAGCGGCGCGCCGACCGAATGCACGCACGGCACGAACCCACCGTCGTCGGCGAGCACGTCAAGCACCGCCGTCCCCATCCGCGTCATGATCCGCATGTTCACCACTACGTAGGGCGAATCCGAAATCTCGACCCCGACGTGCGAAATCGGCGACCCGAGCGGTCCCATGCTGAAGGGAATCACGTACATCGTCCGCCCCCGCATGCAGCCCGCGAAGAGCGGTTGCAACTTCTCGCGCATCTCGTCGGGCGCCATCCAGTTGTTCGTCGGCCCCGCGTCCCGCTTCCGCTTCGAGCAGATGAACGTCCGGTCCTCCACCCGCGCGACGTCGCTCGGATCCGACCGGCACAGGAAGCTGTTCGGACGAATCTCCGGGTTCAGCCGGATGAACGTCCCGGCCTGCACCATCTCCTCGCTCAATTCGTCGGACTCCGCCCGCGACCCGTCGCACCACCGCACTTGGTCGGGCTGACACAATTCGCGCACACCGTCCACCCAATCGAGCAGGGCCTGATTGCGGGTCGGAGCGGCGGGGGCGGCGGGATGGGATTCGATCTCGTTCATACGCGAGCACCGTCCCAGCTTTCCGGCAATCGCGATACGCGTCGATTGGCGAAGACCAGCCCGATCTTGGCTATTTCGCCAAGCCAGCGCGATAGACGGTCGGCGAGGCGCCCACGACCCGGCGAAAGACGCGATTGAAGTGCGTCAGCGACTGAAACCCGACCTCGTAAGCCACCTCGCTCACCCGCCGATGGGGATCGATGAGAAGTCCCTTCGCCTTCTCAATTCGCACCCGCGACAGGTATTCCGTAAAATTGAGTCCGGTCGCTTTTTTGAACATTTTGCAGAAATAAAACGTGCTCGTGTTCGACGCCTTCGCGACCCGCCCGAGCGAGAGTTCATCCGCCTGGTGCTCCGCGATGAACGCCTTCGCCCGGCTCACCATCGGGGTCTCCGCGTGCTCGCGACGCACCGCGAGCTGGTTCGCCAGAATGGAAAGGTGGTCGGCGAAGATCGCGAGCAGATCGACCATCGCCTGATATTGCCGCGGCTCCATGACGCGCGTCTTGAAGTAAGCTGCCTCGATGGCCGGGGTCACCGGCACGCCCCATCCGGCGAGCCGCGCCGCCACCCGCCCGAACTGCACGGCCGTCGGCGGCTTGCAGAAGACCTGCCCAATTTGGAGGAATCCCATCAACTCGCTCCCCAGCTTGACGGGCACCGCCGAGTCCAGCATTTCCAACTCGCACATCACGCTCGCCGACGACTCCCGCGCCTTCGTCTTGAGTTCGCCCTGCGTTCGCAGACACGCCGCGCAGCAGTGGTTGATCTTGGCCATCAGCGCGCAGAACTCGTTCTGGGGCGTCGTCTCCCGCCTCGGCAGCTTCCACGACTCCGGCGAATCCAGCGAAATCGCCAGCCCCGTCGCGCCGCTGAACGCCAGCTCGTAATCCCGGAAGACCTTCGAGCCGGCGAGCGATTTGAGAAGTTCCGCGTTCATGTCAATCGATCGAATCCGGGCACCACTCCGCCCCCGCTTCGCTCGACCCTATTCGACCACGCTCACGTCCGCCAACCATTCCTCCCACTCCGCACGCGTCTCGCACGTCACGCAATGGACATCGGTCGGGTAGTGAAACTGCGACAGGATGGCAAAACCAATGTCGCGCTCCGGTCGCGGGATCCAACGCAGGACGGAGCGCAGTCCGCTGGCCCGCAGAGCCTCCATCACGCGCCCCAGCGTCGCCCGGCACCGCACGTCGATGCACTCGACCCGACTCAGGTCCGTGGCCAGATGAAAACCGGGCCCCAGCGCCGCGTCGAGCCGCTCGACCGCCGCAAGATGATCCTCCATTTCCGCCACGCCGATCCGCCCGATGAAACGAACGAGCAGCAGGCGTCGCGAGGCGTCGAATTGCTCCTCGATTCGATCCTTCGGCTTCTCGTTCATAGCGGAAGGCTACCCCCTCCCCACCCGCGCGCCTCACCGGATCTTGGCATTCTCTCACCACCAACTCCGCAAGATCCGCAAAGCTTCCGACAACGCGGGGTGAGTCCTCCGCCCGCTCATGGCCTACATTGACCCCACAACCCATTCCACCATGCAACAACCCATCATCTTCCTCGCCAGCCAGAACGAAACCTTCAAGACGACCGCCATCGCCGCCGCCATCGAGACCCGCCACCTCCTCCGCCAAGCCCACTCGCTCGAAGAGGCCACCGCCCTCCTCGGCGACGACACGCACAACTTCGCCCTGGCTCTCATCGACGCCGACCCGGGATTTCACGGTCGCGACCTCCTCCTCAATCTCGCCAGCCCCCTCCCGGATTTTCCCGTAATCATCGTCGACGATGCCAGGCCGGATTCGCCGGCTTCCGATCCCGGCACCTGGCCGACCGTCTCCCGGGACGTCACGCCAGCCGAACTCGTCGCCGCCATCCGGGAAGCCTGCGATCCCGTTACAGTTTGAGAACCCCTCGAAAGCGCGTCCTCCCGGCGGATCGTCGACGGAGGCATCCGGCCGCTCCGGTGGGCCTTCGCTCTACTCCTTGACGCCGACGAAGACGGTGTGCGCGCAGCGTTTGGAATTTGCCATCGCTCGCGCCGCCACGACGTCGACCCGAAACCCCGCCCGCGCGAACGCCTTCGGAAACTGCCCATCCCGCACCGCCGCCCAGATCGCCAGCCGCCCGCCGGGCTTGAGCACCCGCCGGATCGCGCCCAGTCCCTTCATTCCGTAAAGCTGCGCGTTCCCCGCCGCGACCATCGCGTTCGGGCCATTATCCACGTCGAGCATGATCGCATCGAGCGACTCGGGCGCGGCGCCCTTGATGAGTCCCACCACATCGGCCACCCGCACGCGCACGCGCTCGTCGTTCAAACACTCGCCGCACACGCCGCCCAGATATTCCCGGTTCCAATCCACCACCGTTTGAGTCAACTCCCCAACCGTCACCACCGCGTCCGGCCCGACCAACTCCAACGTCCGCCGCAGCGTAAACCCAAACCCGAGTCCGCCAATGAGCGTCCGCACCCCGGCCCGACCGCGCAAACCTTCACACGCCACTTCGGCCAGCACCCGCTCCGACTCCGGAGCATTCGTCGCCATCAACGCCTCCCCGTCGACCCGCAAAAAATAGTGCTCAGCCTTCGAGTGCAACGACATCAGCGCCCCATCCGGAGCCCGAGCCTCGGCGATGTTGATAAACGGCTTCACAACCCAAGGCGCGAAGCGCCGCCCCATCCAAGGTAGGGAGGGCGCGCCGCGCGTTCCGTCACCATCTCACAAGACTCCCGCCAAGCCGCAAACCCGCCACCCGTCAGCAAACCCCGCCTCACCCCACGCACCGCTATTCGAACAGATCCCGCCCATCCTCACGCCCCACCCAACGCTCCACGACGAGCACGTGAGCCGGCCGATTGCGCGGATCGAGCGAGACGAAATTCCGACTCCCCTCCCACGCAAACGTCTCGCCCGACAGCAGATCCCGCACGCGATACCGCGCTCCGGGCAGCAACCCGAAATCCGCGACCGGCACGTCGACAAATCCGCTCTGCGTCGCGAACGGATCCAGGTTCACCGCGACGAGCACGATGTTGTCGCGAGCCGCCGTCATCTTGCTGAAGAAGAGAATCTGGTCGTTGTCCGATTCGTGGAACTCGAGATTGCGGTATTCCTGCAAGGCCCGGTTCTCCCGCCGCGCCCGGTTGAGCGCGGTGATCCAATCCTTGATGTTCCCCGGCGCGTTCCAGTCGCGGCCCTTGAAATCGTATTTCTCGGAGTGGTTGTATTCCTCCTTGCCCGGATACGGCTCGTTTTCGCAGAGCTCGAATCCACTGTAGATCCCGTAGACCGGAACCAGCGTCGTGGCCAGCACGGCCCGAATCAAAAACGCCGGACGCCCACCCGTGACCAGATGCCCGGGCAGGATGTCGGGCGTATTCGTGAAGAAATTCCCGCGAAAATAATCGGCCATCTCGCCCTGCGTGAGCTCCTCGAGATACTCGGTGAGATCCTCCTTCGTCTCGCGCCACGTGAAATACGTGTAGCTCTGCGTGTAGCCGACCTTCGCGAGGGTCTGCATCATCTTCGGCCGCGTGAACGCCTCGCTCAGGAAAATCACGTCGGGATGCTTCGCGAGCACCTCGGCGATCACCCATTCCCAGAACGACACCGGCTTGGTGTGGGGATTGTCGACGCGGAAGATCTTCACCCCGCGGTCGGCCCAGAAGACGAGCACGTCGCGCAGTTCGTCCCAGAGCGCCCGCCAATCCTTGCAGTGAAAGTTGAGCGGATAGACGTCCTGATATTTCTTCGGCGGGTTCTCGGCGTATTTGATCGTCCCGTCCGGGCGCTTGAAGAACCAATCGGGATGATCGCGGACGTAGGGGTGATCCGGCGAACAATTGATCGCGAAATCCAGCGCGATCTCCATGTCGCGCTCGTGCAGCTCGCCGACGAGCCAATCGAAATCCTCCAGCGTCCCGAGCTCCGGCGCGACGTCCTTGTGGCCGCCGCCATTCACGCCCTGCGCGGAATTGCCGATCGCGTAGGGCACGCCCGGATCGCCGGGTTCGGCGTTCAGCGCGTTGTTCGGTCCCTTCCGGTTCGTCACGCCGATCGGGTGGATCGGCGGGAAGTAGATCACGTCGAATCCCATCGCCTTCGCATCGTCCACGCGCGGCAGACAGTCGCGGAAGGTCGATCCGGAGTCTGGCTTCCCCTCGGCAGAGCGGGGAAAAAATTCATACCACGCCGCGTAGGCCGCGCGCTTCCGGTCGACCCAGATCGGCATGACCGGCTCCGCCGTCGTCGCCAGCGTGCGATCGAGCAGATATTCCATCCGCCCCTCGACTTCGGGATCGGTCGCGATCGCCTTCAGCTCGGCGGGCGTCGCTTTCTCGAGCGCCTTCGCGTTTTTCTCGAGCAGCTTCTTGTCCGCCGCGTCGCTCGACCGCTTCGCCGCGTCGCGCAGCATCCGCGCGCCTTCGAGCGATTCGCTCGTCAGATTCTCAAGGCCGCCGTCGACCTTCTTGATGACCTCGTCCTGCCACGAAAGGAAGTCGTCGCCCCACGCCTGGATCACCGCCTCCCAGTGCCCCGGCTCGCTCACCGACAGCGTTCCGCTCCAGCGGTCATTCACCGCCGGCAGCATCGCCGTCTCGTGCCACGCGTCTTCGCCGACTTTCCGCCACTTCAGGCTCGCCCGCACGACGTCGTGGCCCTCCTTGAAGATGTCCGCCTCGACGGTGAGCTCTTCGCCGACGGCTCGTTTGACCGGATACTTTCCGCCCGAGACGAGCGGGGCGATATTTTCGATGACGACGGTGGGTGGGTATTCGCTTTTCACGGGAGTTTTTCGAGGATTTGGCTCAGTTCGTTCATTCCTTCAATGCGGGCGACGACCTCGGTCAGCGACCGACGGGCGGTTGGGACGGAGGCGAGGAATTCGGGCTGGCCCCGCTGCAATCCCAGGAACCCGTAAGCTCCCAGCGCCTGCATCAATCGCTGCGCCGCGCACATCCAAAAGATTTCCTCGAAGTTACCATCGACCGCAACCCCCCGCCCGGCCGCAAGGTCCCGGTAGTAAGCCAGCAGCTCGGTCCGCTCGCCGTCGGTCAGCGTGACATAGGGATCGTAGAGCAACGACGCGAGGTCGTATTGCGCGAGGCCGGGTCGCAGGCCCTGAAAATCGATCAGCCAGGCCCGACCCTCCGACACCAGCACGTTCTGCGACTGAAAATCCCGGTGCACCAGCACCCGGGGTTCGGTCGCCAGCCGCTCGGCCATCGCGCCCATCACCGGCAGCTCCGCGCAACGCGCCAGCTCTTCCGCCCCCAACCCGAAGACTCCGCCCAAACAATGCTCGACGAAATACCCCTGCTCCCAGCGGTAAAGCGCGGCGTCGAACTCCAGCTCGACCGATACCGGCGAGGCCTCGAACGCCCGCGTGGCCTCCGAGTGCAAAGCAAACACCGCGTCGATCGACGACCGGTAGGCCGCCCCGCGCACCGCCCACGGCTCGTCGCGCAGACTCCACAAATCCTCCGATCCCAGATCCTGCATCCAGATGAGACCCGCCTCCGCATCGTGCAGAAAGATCCGCGGCACCCGCACACCGGCTCCGTCGAGGAACGTCGCAAGGTCGACGAATTTGCGATTTTCCGTCCGCTCGGGCGAATACTTCACCACGATCATCGACGAGTCCGCCCCGGTCGCGAGCCGGTAATATTTGCGCCCGGACCCGCCCTTCTCGATCGGATCAACGTGGAAGGCGGCGGCGTTCAGGTCGGGAAAACGCGCGCGCGTCTCGGAAATCACTAAATCAGGCGGCATCGGGAAAATCGGCTAAAGGTCCTCTCCCGCCCGCGTCCCGGTGGCAACCTGAAAATCCCGCACCACGCAGCGATCCAAATCCGCGCCCGCCCCGATCTCCGCATCATTCCAAACCACGCAGCCGCGCAGATCGGCGCCCGAACCCACCCGCGAACGCGCCCCCACGATCGTCGCCCCGTCCACGGCCGCGTCGTCCGCGACTTCCGCCGTCGGATCGACCCGCACCGGCCAGGCGTCGCCAGCCGCCAGATAAGCCGGCCGCCAACCCGACTCCGCAATCACTCGGTGGACCCGCAGATACTCTTCGCGTGTCCCGACGTTGAACCATTCGTTTTCGTCGAGCACGACGCCACCGACGCGACCGCCCACCGCCAGCCGATCCACCAGCACCGGAAAGAATGGCGCTTTCCTGTCCACCGCCGGCAACCAACCGACCGCCTCCCGCGTCCACACCGACACGTTCGCAAAATCGTATTCACCCACCTCGCCGTAGCGGCCCTTGAAATCCACCACCCGCCCGTCGCAACACGCGATCGCCGTACTCAAACCCGTCTGGCGCAAGCCCACGGTCACGTCGTTCCCCCTCGCGAAATGCTCCTCCGCGAGCCGCCCCAGATCGACGTCCGTCAGCACATCGCCGCTGTAAACGAAAAACGGCTCGTCCCCGATCCGCTCCGCGGCGTTCGCGATGCCGCCGCCGGTTTCCAACAACTCCGGCTCGTAAACAAACTCCACCGCCGCCCCGCGATACGTCCCACCTGGGAAAAATTCCGCCCACCGCTCCGCCAGGTGGTGCGTGTTGATCACGAAGCGCTCGACGCCCACCGAAAGAAGATGGTCGAGCGCGAAGGTCACCAACGGCTTGTTGAAGATCGGGACCAGCGGCTTCGGGCGCGAGTCGGTGAGTGGCCGCAACCGCGACCCCAGCCCCGCCCCCATCACGAAGGCCGTGCGAACGCGGGAATCCGGCATCAATTCTTGGTCAACTTCACGTCGTCGATGTAGATCACGCCCTCACCGGGCTGCAACGAGAAGATGATTTCGATGTCGACCGAGCGCGTCGCGTCGAGAGCGTTGAGCACCCGGCTCTTGAACCGCGGCGTGAACGTCGTCTTCACTTCGCGCCAGGCCGAGCCCACGGAGAAATCAGCCGACTCCCGAACGCGCTCGAATTCGACGTTTCGTTTGACGGTCGCCCGGTTGCGTTCGCCGCGGACGATCTGGTCTTCGCCGAGTTTCTCGCTCTGATCGAAGATCACGGCCAGCTCGGCGTCGTCGACCTTGTCGCCTTTCACCATCAAACTCAGCGTGTAGGAATCCCCGATCTTCAGGCGCGACGGCGTCCGCTGCCTCAGCATGATCAGGTTCGAAGGTGCTTGGCTCACCAGCTCCCCCGCGGAAAAATTTCCGTTGTAGCCCTTCTCGAGATCGAAATTCCCCCGGGCCGACAATTTATTCACCGGGCTGGGCATGATTTGATTCGGATTCGGGACGTAGCCGATCTTCAGGCAGCTCTTGCCCTCGGACGGCTCCTCGTCGACGACGGACGCGAAGGCCAGGTTGTTCCCACGCTCGAGGCCCAGCGCCACGTCCCAACCCGAAGGCCACCGCATCGCCGGGAACGGCGTCGCGCCGCCGAACTCCGCGAGCGCGTCGAATTTCGGCTCCTGGGGAGTCCCCGTGTTCAGTGCGTAGGAGATGTTGCCGTCGGCCTGACCCACCACGACGTCGAATTTCTTGTCGCCGTTCAGATCGCCCACGGCGACCGTGGCGATCCCGCGCGCCGCCATCGGCTTGCCGCCACCCGAGAGGAACGACGCAAACGGAAGCTCGACGCCGGGCTCCCATTTTTTGTCCGTCTGGAGGTAGACTCCGATCTTTCCGTCCCGCCCGCCGATGAGCAAATCGAGCCGCCCGTCGGCGTTGTAGTCGACGACCGCCGGCGTGAGTTGCTCCCGCCCGTCTCCGTAGGCGATGACGTGCCGGTTGGTCTCCGAGAATTTCGGCGATCCGTCCGTCCCTTCGTTGATCGCGAGGTGGATGTTGTTCGCGGAATACGACCCCTCGCCGATCAGGATGTCCTGCTTCCCATCGCCGTTCCAATCGACCATCACCGGCGCGAAGACGTTGCCCCAACGGGCGTTTCCCTCGGCAGCGGTCGGGATCATCAACCGCGACAGATCCGACGGCTGCTCGAACGACGGCTTCAGAATCGATCCTTTGTTCGGCAAGACGAAAATCTCGCCAAAATAATTGCCGAAGAGCAGTTGCGGAGCCCCGCCGAGGTTCACGACACTCACCCGCGGCGCGAGCCGCGTGTAATCACGCTCGGCGAAAGCCTCGACCGGCTGTCCGAGGTAAGCCTGCGCCAACTCACCCGTCAGATACTTCGGCTCCGTCGGCGTGCCCGAGTTGAAGTAGATCCGCACGTAGCCCTTCGGATCCGCCGCCACGAGGTCCTGAAGACCGTCGTTGTTCATGTCGTAAATCGAAACCGACACCGGCATCGGCGTCTTCCCAATCGCGCCCGACTCCGTCAACACCGGCACCGCCGCCCGGAACGAGTCGAGCTTTCCTTTGGAATTCACCCCCGTCCAGGGATTCTCGACCCCGTAGGAGCGTTCGAAGCCCCCGTTCGCCACGCTGAACGGGAGTTTTTTTTCCGGCTTGGCCGGAGTCTGAGCCCGGGCGGAAACCGCCAATCCAATCAACCCGGCCGCGGCCGAAATAAACACGAGGGAACGCATCAGCCCAACATGCGGGACCTGTGTGCGAAAATCAACTCCCACCGCGACCCGCCAGCCGGAGAATTGCGTCGGCCGCACTCGCCGCCCCGAATCCATTGTCGATGTTCACCACCGTCACCTTGCTCCCGCAACTCGTCAGCATCCCCAGCAGCGCCGCCAGGCCGCCGAAATTCGCGCCGTATCCCACGCTCGTCGGCACCGCGATCACCGGCATGTCGACCAACCCCGCCACCACGCTCGGCAACGCCCCCTCCATCCCCGCGACCACGATCAACACCCCGCAACGCTTCACCGCCTCGAGCTGCCCCATCAATCGGTGCAACCCCGCCACACCCACGTCGTAAAATCGCTCCACCGGCTGGCCAAAGGCCTCGAGCGTCACCCCGGCCTCCTCCGCCACGGCCAGATCCGCCGTCCCCGCGCTGAGAATTCCCACCGCCCAGCGTCCCGCCGACACCTCCGCCACCCCGCACGTCACGCACCGCGCCCGCTCGTGAAAAATCGCCTCCGGCAACCGCGCCCGCACCGCCCCCGCCTGCTCCACCGTCGCCCGCGTCGCCAGCACGACCTCACCCCGGGCCCGCAGCCCGACCGCGATCTCCGCGACCTCGTCCGCCAGTTTCCCCGGACAATAAATCACCTCCGCCCGCCCGCAACGCTCCCGCCGCTCGACGTCGATCTTCGCAAATCCCAGATCGCCCTCGCCCCCACCGCTCACCATTTCACACTCCGCATTTCCGCATTCCGAATTTCAAATTTCAAATTTCAAATTTCATCTGAAAACCATCCGCAGCGGCTGCATGTCGCTCGGCACGAACCCGCGATGACAGTAAAAGTCGATCGGACCCTGATCCGCCCGATCCGTCAGCAGAGTGATGCGCAGGAATTTCTTCTCCCGCGCGAAATCCACCGCGTGCTCGAGTAATTTCGAACCCAGCCCCTGACCCCGGTGATCCGCGTGCACCACCAGATCCTCGAGCAGCATCACAAACCCGCCCTCCGCCGTGCTGATCGTGATCAGCAGATTGATCATCCCGATGATCAGATGGTCGTTACGCAGGACAAAAATCCGCCCCCGCGAAGGATCCTCCAGGATCAACTTCAGACCCCGCACCTGCTTGTCACGGTCCGGCACGAAATCCGACTCCATCGTGAACAGATCGTGCAGAAGGTCCGCCAACACCGGCAGGTCATCCAATGTCGCCGGTTCGATCCTCAAGCTCTCGTGCATCAGCGCACTCTCTCACCCCAATCGAAAATCGAAAATCGAAAATCGAGACGCCACTTCATCGCCCAAATTTCCGCTCCAATTCTCCAAACGACTGGTGCACCAGCGTCGGCTTCCCGCTCGGACAAGTGTAGGGCAGATCGCAAGCCATCAGCTCCGCCAGGAACCCCCGCAGCCCCCCCGTATCCCCCGGCAAATCCTCCGCCGGCGCAAACCGCGCCACCGACCGCGCGATCGCCTCCTCCACCGCCCGCGCCCGCCCCGTCGACCCGCTCGCCCGCCCGTCGTCGATCAACCGCAGCAGCACCTCCGACGCCGCCACCCCCGCCAGCAGCGGCGGCACCCCATCCACCTTCACCGATCCCCGCCCAAACGGCTCGACCAGCATCCCCGCCCGCCCCAGCGACTTCGCGTTCTCCCGCACCCACGCCTCGTCCCGCGGAGCCAACTCCACCACCGCCGGCAGCAGCAACCGCTGCGACGCACCCTCCCCCGACTCCATCCGCCGCAGCGTCCGCTCGTACCAAATCCGCTCCCGTCCCGCCCGATGATCCAGCAGCACCATCCCCGCCGCATCCTCCATCACCACGAACCGCTCCCCCAACCGCCCCACGAACCGAAACCGCTCCGGAGTCGCCGCCAAATCCGCGTGCAACGCCGGCTCCACCAACCGCTCCCCCCGCCGCACGGTTTCGACAAAAAGTTCAACCTCCCGACGAACGGGTTCCGCCCCGCCCCCCTCTTTCTCATAATTCTTATCTTCGTCTTTCTCGAACGCATCCACCCTTCCCTCGCGGCTTCGCGGCTTCGCGTGAGAACCATCACCAATCCCCCCCTCTCCCCCTCCCGCCCTCCCGCCCGCTTTACCGTCACCCTCCGCGCCTCCGCGATTGACTCGCTCGCTCCCGGTTGCCGTTGCCGTTCCCACGGCTCCGCCCTCCGGGCTGTTCCGCGGAGCCGGACCAGTCTGCCCCGAGGCTTCCCAGCCTCCGGTGCTCTGCGTGCGAACCTTCACCTCACCCGCCAACGCCGCCCGCACGCACGCCCCCACCGCCTCCCGCACCCCGATCCCATCGCGAAACCGCACCTCCCGCTTCGCCGGATGCACGTTGCAATCCACCTCCTTCGTGTCCATCCGCACGAACACCACCGCCGCCGGATGCATCCCCTTGGGCAGCGCCGTCCCGTAAGCCTCCTTCAGCGGCTGCGACAACGCACCGCTCACGATCGCCCGTCCGTTCACGAACCAGAACTGCTGCGACCGATCCCCCCGCCCGTGCCCCGGCCTCGCCAGCAATCCCGAGAAGGTCACGCCATTGTGCGCGAATTCCTCGAACTCGAACAACGTCCGCAGAAACTCCGCCCCGCTCAGATCCCGCACCCGCGTCCGCAGATCCCCACCCGCCGCCAGCAGCCGCGACTGCTTCCCGTCCCGCGTGAGCGAGAACCGCACCCCCGGATTCGCCAACGCCGCCACCAGAAACGCCTGCTCGATGTGCGCCGCCTCCGTCCGCTCACCGCGCAGAAATTTCCGCCGCGCCGGCAAATTGAAGAACAAATTCCGCACCTCGATCCGCGTCCCATCCGCCTCGCCACTCGCCCGCACCGCCTCGATCTTCCCACCCGCCACCGCGACCTCCGTTCCCTCCGCCGCCCCCGTCTCCCGCGTCACCAGCCGGAATTTCGACACGCTCGCGATGCTCGGCACCGCCTCGCCCCGAAACCCAAACGTCGCCACCGTCTCCAGATCCCGCCCCGTCCGGATTTTACTCGTCGCGTGCCGCTCCAGGCACAGCACCGCATCCTCCCGGTCCATCCCCCGCCCATTATCCGTGACCGCCAGATAGCCCGATCCGCCCCGCCGATACTCCACGTCCACCCGCGTCGCCCCCGCGTCGATCGCGTTCTCCACGAGCTCCTTCACCACGGAAGCCGGCCGCTCCACGACCTCCCCCGCCGCCACCTGACTCGCCACCTTCTCCGGCAATCGCAGAATCCGTCCCATCGCCCGTCAGCCCCCCGACTTCCCGGTTCCCGGGCGCGCCGCCACCCCACGGTTTTCCCGCCGCACCATTTGACTTCGCACCCGACCACCCATAAAACTGCCCCATGCTCTCTATAACCGAAAACGCGGCGGAACAACTGCGAAGCCTGCTCGCGGAGAAATCCGCCCCCGACGGCCACGGGCTCCGCCTCTCCGTCGAGCGCGGCGGCTGCGCCGGCCTGCAATACGGTATGGAAATGGGAGCCCGCCACGAAGGCGACGAGACCGCCAACCGCGACGGCGTCAGCGTCTTCGTCGCCGCCGACAGCGTCGACCACATCGACGGCTGCACCCTCGATCACATCGACGACCTCGCCGGAGCCGGCTTCAAGATCGTGAACCCCCGCGCCATCCGAAGCTGCGGCTGCGGCACCTCCTTCGAAGCGCCCGACGCCGCCGAGTCCGAAGCCGCCCCGGCCCTCGCGTAGACCGACCCACCGCCATGTCCGATCCACGCTCGAAATACGGAGCCCGCCGGAGCACCTCCCGCGGCTTCAAGACCAAATCCGCCGAGCCCAGGAAGCGCGCCGACCTCCTCGGCTGGTCCATCTTCATCGTCCTCCTCGTCGGTCTCGTCCTCATCTGCTGGATGGGCACTTACTACGTCTTCGGCCACCCCGAAGAGCCCCTGAGTTACTCGATCCTTCAGAAGATGAAGAAAATCGAGCCGCCCAAGCGCTTCATCGACACCGCCGCCCCGAAAGGCGAATTCCTCACCGCCGACAAGCTCATCGAGCGCTACGGCACCATGACCGCCCGCGATCTCCAGAAGGAAAGCAACGTCCTCCTCCGCAAATACCTCGAGAACTATGCGCACAGCCAGGACCTCATCCCCTACGTCACGGGCCGCTTCAACATCCTCGATTCCTTCCAACTCACCTCCGACGACTTCATCGACTCCGGCGTCGTCGCCCTCGCGCAGGACACCGAGAATCCCGGCGTCCTCATCGAATACGTCTTCCCCGCCGAGGAACGAATGATCCCCGCCCTCCACCGCAGCCTCCTCACCGGCCTCGACATCCCCGTGCAGCGCACCCGCGACCTCGTCGCCGTCACCAACGTCGAGAAGCTCGCCGACGGCCGCCTCAAGCTCACCGTCATTCCGATCCATTATCCGAGCTACACCTCCTCGTCCGGCCCGGGCAGCTTCACCCTCGAGCCCCCCACCCGCCTCAACGTCGAAGCCGGCCTCCCCATCCTCTCGAAATCCAAAATCACCGACGCCGACGCCCGCTACGCCACCTACCGCCGCAAAGCCGGCCTCGAACCCGGAGCCGCCGCCAACGCCGACACCCCTCCGCCCAGCAACGAACTCATCCGCATCCAGCCCGCCACCGACCTCGCCGGAGCGACCCCCGAGCCAGCTCCCGCCCCCGCGCCCCTCGCCGAGGCCACGCCGCCCCCTCCCGCGGCGTCCCCCACCCCGCTCCCTCCCCTCGACGACCCCAATGTCCCCGTCCGCCCCGCCGTCCCCGTCGGTGGCAGCGCCGTCGCGGTCGCCTCCCCATCTCCCCCTCCCACCCTCCCGCCCTCTCCCACCCCCCCAGCCGTCCCGCTCAAACCCTTCAATTCCACCGCGGCCAACCGCCCGCCCACCGTCGCCAACGCCGCCTCCGGCGGCTGGCAGACCTATCCCGCCGGACGCATGCCCCGCGGCCGCCTCGTCGGAGTCCGCGAATCCGCCGCCTTCGCCGACCAACCCGTCTCCGGCGACCCCGTCTACCTCGAAGGCGATTTCGTCGTCACCGCCTCCGGCACCAACCGCGCCGTCCTCCGCAACAGCTCCGGCTCCGCCAACACCCGCGTCATCGTCGAATTTCCCGCCGGCAGCCGCCCACCCGGCGAAGGCAACCGCGTCGCCCGCGGCGGCGACCGCCCTTTCCTCATCACCGACGTGCGAAAGACCGCCGACGGCACGGTCAACATCACCGTCCGGGAGATCACCCAGGAATAATTCGAGCTACGTCCAGCCGTCCGGCCTCGAGGCGAAAGCCCATTCGAATTCATGGGCGGACTCGATCAGCCAAGCGGGGAGAGGGCCTCCCCATCTCACCGAATCCGATGCCGCCCATCCCCCACGCTCAAGACTTCGATCCGCACCCGCGCCAACCCCTTGTCGTAGAACCCCAGTTTCCGAGCCACCGGAGCCGTCACGTCAATGATCCTCCCCGCAATGAACGGCCCCCGGTCACTCACCCGCACCACCGTCTTCCTCCCATTTTCGAGATTCGTGATCCGCACCACGCAGGGCAACGGCAGAAATTTATGAGCCGAAGTCTTCGTCCCCGGCCGCAGCTTCTCCCCAATCGCCGTCTTGCTCGGAAAGAAAAAATTCCCTTCCGAGTAGTGTGAAGCAATCCCCGTCTCGGTGAACCCAACCGCCTCCCGCGGACTCAGCGGAAAATATTTCACCCCCCGCACCGTGTAGGGCTTGTACTTATACCCATCGTAATCCGGAGTCCCGCAACCCGTCAGGCCCAGCCCAAGCAACAGACCCATCGACAAAGCCACCCACCGCATCCCAATCTCCCTATCACCCCCCGCGCTCAACCCCAATCCGAAATCCGCAACCCGCAATCCGAAATAAAATGTCCCGCTACGATTCCATGAGCTACCGCCGCTGCGGCGAGAGCGGCCTCCTCCTTCCCGCCATCTCCCTCGGATTCTGGCACGGCTTCGGCGGCGAAGCCTCCTTCGAAAACGCCCGTGAGATGACCCTCGGAGCCTTCGACCTCGGCATCACCCACTTCGACCTCGCCAACAACTACGGCCCACCCCCCGGCTCAGCCGAACAAACCCTCGGCCGCATCCTCCGCGAAGACCTTCGCGCACACCGCAACGAACTCGTGATTCCAACCAAAGCCGGCTACCGCATGGGCCCCGGCCCCTACGGCGACCTCGGCTCGCGCAAATACCTCCTCGACAGCCTCGACGAAAGCCTCGGCCGCCTCGCCATCGACCGGGTCGACATTTTCTACCACCACCGCCCCGACCCCGATACCCCACTCGAGGAGACCATGACCGCCCTCGCCGACGCCGTCCGCTCCGGCAAAGCCCTCTACCCCGGCATCTCGAATTACCCCGCTGACCGCGCCCACCGCGCCGCCCAGATCCTCCGCGACCTCGGCACCCCCCTCCTCATCCACCAGCCCCGCTACAACATTCACGACCGCGCCCCCGAGAACGAAGGCCTCCTCGACGTCCTCGAACGCGAAGGCGTCGGAGCCATCGCGTTCTGCCCCCTCGCCCAAGGCCTCCTCACCGGCAAATACCTCGCCGGCATCCCCGAGAACTCCCGAGCCGCCGGCTCCAGCCCATTCCTCGACTCCAACCGGGTCACCGAGGAAGTCGTCACCGTAGCCCGCAAGCTCGACGCCATCGCCAAGGACCGCGGCCAGACTCTGGCCCAGATGGCCCTCGCCTGGACCCTCCGCCGCCCCGTCGTCACCTCCGCCCTCATCGGAGCCAGCCGCCTCTCCCAGATCCAGGAGAACGTCAAAGCCATCGAAAACCTCACCTTCACCCCAGAAGAACTCACCACCATCGACCAAGCCGCCCTCCCCCCCTCTTGATCCAGGAAGTGGTGAAATACTTGCCTCGCGCAGAGACGCAGAGACGCAGAGACGCAGAGAACTTCTGAATCATTGATCTCTGCGTCTCTGTGCCTCTGCGCGAGGCCCGCATCCGTATTGGATTCTTTCTCGTCATCGCGGCTTCGCGTGAAAATCAACACCCGTGTTCGGACCCTGGACCTACCTCATCTGGCTCACCCTCTGCGTTGCCCTCCCCCTTGCCGCCCTCGGCCTCTGGGGCTGGCGCACTTGGTGGCGCGACCGCCGCGCCCTCGCCTTCACCCTGCTCGGAGCCGCCGTCGGTGGCTGGGCGTGGGACTACACCGCCATCCAACTCGGCTTCTGGTCCTTCACCGACACCAACATGATTGGCCTTCAGATCCTCGGACTCCCCCTCGAAGAATGGCTCTGGATCCTCGGTGTCTCCTGGATGTTCGCCGGTCTCGCCCTCAGCCTGCACGACCGACGATCCGACGACGCCACCCCCCCACCGCCCCACCAGGCCCCCTACCCAACCGTCCTCCCGCTCACCCTCGCCTTCGCCCCCCTCCGCCTTTCCCAGCTGGCCATGCTCGTCAGCGCCGGCCTCCTCTTCCACGCCATCCTCTGGTTCCGCAACACCGCGTTCCTCCGCGGCCAGCTCCGCACCATCGTCCCCGTCACCCTCGCCGCCGTCGCCTGGCTCCTCGCCACCGACCCGATCGGTGCCCTCTGGGGAGCGTGGCATTACGACCCCGGCCGCGTGATCGGCGTCTGGATCTTCGGCCTCATCCCCTTGGAAGACGTCCTCGGAGCCGTCGTCGTCAGCAGCGCCGCCGCCTGCTCCGCGCTCGCCTTCGCCCACGGCCCGAGACGCGGAATCTGACCAGTCCAAACGCTGTGAATAACTTGGTTACAAGTCCGCCCCGCCCCCGTAATTTATTCACAAGCCGCGTGTGAATAACCCCGCGCGCCACCACCTCGAACGCCTTGACCCTCAAAGAGATAAAGTCCGCCTTGGAGCACCTGGAAACGGTCCCAACCAAGTCCCTGGGGCAAAATTTTCTCTTTGATCAAAACTTGGCCCGTTGGACGGTCGATCAGCTCGAAATCCAACCCGGCGACCACGTCGTCGAGATCGGCCCCGGCCTCGGCAGCCTCACCGAAATCCTTGCCACCAAAGACATTTCGCTGACCCTCATCGAAAAAGACGCCCGCCTGATCCCCCACCTAAAAGACCGCTTCACCACCCCGGCGCAGCCGGAATCACCCACCAATCACCCCTCACCAATCACCAATCACGCGCCCGGCGCCCTCCCCACCCCGGCGAAGCGGGACTCACCCACCATTCACCATTCACCATTCACCCCTCACGCGCTCCGCGCAAAAACCACCCTCCACCACGCCGACGCCACCACCTTCGACACCCGCCAGCTTCTCGGCCGCGGCCCGCTCAAGATCATCGGCAACCTCCCCTACTACGTTTCCACCCCCATCCTCGACCGATTCGTCGATCCGCTCCTCGGCCCCACCCGCCTCGTCTTCACCCTCCAACGCGAGCTCGCCGACCGCCTGAACGCGGCCCCCAGCACCAAAGCCTACGGCGCGATGACCGTCTGCATGGGCCGCCGCTGGTCCATCCGCGCCCTCCGCACCCTCCCGCCCAGCGTCTTCCACCCCGCCCCCAAGGTCGACTCCTCCGTCATCCTCGTCATCCCCCGCCCCGCCGCCGAAGCCCCCATCTGCGACGGACCACTCTACGACCGCCTCGTCCGCGCCGGCTTCTCCGAGCGCCGCAAACAGCTCCACCGCCACCTCGGCGAATTCCGCGACCGCTGGCCCGCCGCCGCCGCCCACCTCGGCGTCCCCGACACCGTCCGAGCCGAGGCCCTCTCCATCCCCCAATGGACCGCCCTCACCCGCTTCCTCGCCCCCGCCGTCGCCCAGCGCGGTGACGAGGATTTCGACGTCGTCGACGCCAACGACCACGTCATCGACACCCGCCACCGCGACGAAGTCCACGCCCGCGACCTCTCCCACCGCGCCGTCCACATCCTCGTTTTTAACCAAAACGGCGACCTCCTCCTGCAAAAACGCTCCCCCTGGAAGGACAAAAACCCCGGCCTCTGGGACTCCTCCACCGCCGGCCACGTCGACGCCGGCGAGACCTACGAACAAGCCGCCCACCGCGAACTCGCCGAAGAAATCGGCATCACCGCCGTCGAGCTCATACCTCTCTTCAAACTCGGCTGCGGCCCCGACACCGGCCACGAATTCCTCCAAATCTACCGCACCACCCACGAAGGCCCCTTCGTCCCCTGCCCCAAGGAACTCGAAGGCACCGTATTCCTTCCGATCCCGCAAATCCGCGACTGGCTCGCCCGCTCCCCCACCGACTTTTCACCCATCTTCCGGATGGCCTTCCCGCGAGTTTGCGGGCATTGAGTGGCCGAGCGTCGGCGCAAACGGGGTGAGGACGTCCTCGAGTTCGGATCTGGGGGGCAAACATCCCACTCACCAATCCACCTCCACGCAGCCCCCGGAAAACTGCGCACTCCTCTCCGTGTACTCGTGAAACTCCACCCGCGTCCCCTCCGGAGCCGTCACCCAAAACTGCCGCGAACGGTCGCACCCCGTCTTGATCGCCCCCGGCTCCCGCCCCGCCGCCTCCAGCCGCTCCCGCAGCCCTTCCATGTCCGCCGTCTCGAAGCAAACGTGATCCAGAGCCTGACCCCGAGCCGTCCCCGGCTTCTCGCCAATCAGAAATGCTTCGATGAAATCCCGCTCCCCAACCCCCAGATAAAACCCGATCACCGCCCCCTTCCGCGTAAACTCGAAGACCAGCCGCGCCCCCAGCAACTCGTAAAATTCCCGGGTCGCCCCGAGGTCATTCGTCATCACGCACACGTGGGCAATTCGCTGAATCGTCATTCCGTAATTTCCTAATCGAAAATCCAAAATCCAAAATCTAAAATCCCCCCCGTGGATATTGTTTACTTCGACCTCGAGACCCAGCGCACCGCCAACGACGTCGGCGGCTGGGATCGCAAGGACCTCATGGGCATGTCCATCGGCGTCACCTACAGCACCGGCCTCGGCGCCTACACGATCTACTCCGAGCCGAACGTCGAAAAACTCATCGACCAGCTCCGCCGCGCCGACCTCGTCGTCGGCTACAACCTCATCAATTTCGACTACCGCGTCCTCAACCAATACACCGTCCTCAACCTCGACGAACACGTCCCCACCCTCGACCTCATGGTCGACGTCGAAAAAGTCCTCGGTCACCGCCTCCCCCTCGACGCCCTCGCCCAAGGCACCTTCGGAGTCGGGAAAATCGCCGAAGGCCTTGACGCCATCAAGTGGTGGCGCGAAGGCAAAATCCTCGAGATCGCCGAATACTGTTGCTTCGACGTGAAAGTGACCAAGATGGTCCACGAGCACGGCGTCACCGAGAAAGAACTCCACTACATCGACCGCTTCGCCCGCAAACAGCGCATGGAAATCACCTGGAGCGCGTAGCCCCCCCGACCGCCCGAACTTGGCCGGACGCCGCATCCCGCATCCCACCAATCACCAATCACCAGTCACCAATCACCAGCTCAATGGTCCAACCACTCAAATCCACCCGCACCACCTGGACGCTCTTCTGGATCGACCTCGACGAACCCCTCCCCGCCGGCGAGGACTTCATCCTCCCGACCCTCCTCATCGTCATCGACGCCGCCGGGTCCCCCGTCGCCCCACCCGAGATTCTCGAGGAACTCGACCAGGCCCGCATCGAGACCCTCCTCGGCGCCCTCATCGACCGCATCGGCGCGCCCGACAAACTCGTCATCGGCGAGAGCGAGGAATGGGACGAAGAAGCGTGGACCGATTTCGCCGAGGATTTCAACGTCACCATTCAGTTCAACCGCCCCACCACCCGCAACCGCGACGAACTCAGCACCATCACGCAAAAAGTCGTCGCCCACTACGCCACCAACCAGCCCCCCGAGCGCCGAGCCCTCGCCACCGGCCTCGTCAACACCGCCCTCCGAGTCCGTTCCGAATCCAAAAAAATCGCCCTCCTGCGCAAAGCCATCGCCAGCGACGCCGACTGCTCACCCGCCCACGTCGAGCTCGGTGACGCCGAATTCCGGCGCGGCGATTGGACCCGCGCCCTCCGCGAATACGACGCCACCATCGCCCGCGAAACCCCCCGCTGGGAAGGCCTCGCCCCCACCTGGTGGACCGACCGCGAGACCCGCCCCTACCTCCGCGCCACCTTCGGTCGTTCCATGACCCTCTGGCACCAGGGCCGCCACCTCGCCGCCGCCGAAGGCCTCGGCGACCTCCTCGGCACCAACCCCGCCGACCACCAGGGTGCCCGCTTCCTCATCCCCATGGTCTTCCTCCTCGCCGAGGACTACGAAGCCGCCGCCAACGCCTTCGCCCACTACGAGGAGAATTACCCGAAAGACTACGTCGAACCCGCCCTCCTCTTCGGCTGGGGCCTCCTCCACGCCCACTTCGGCCGCGACACTGAGTCGGTCGAGAAATTCGAACGAGCCATCGTCAAAAACGTCTACATCGCCCCCCAGCTCCTCGACCTCCCCATCCCCACGCAGAGTCTCTGGCAACCCAGCGACCGAGCCGACGGCAACTACGCCCGCGACTTCCTCGACTCCTACGCCATCCTCTGGGAGCGAGTCCCCGCCGCCACCCGCGCCCTCCGGGAAGCCCTCGACCGCCAAACCCCCAAGGTCGCTGAGATCATCGACCACCGAGCCGCCATGTTCGACTACCAGGACCAACGCTACGACCCCAACTACAAACCCACGTGGCAATCCCTCGTAGACCAGGACGAAACCCTCACGAAATAGGGGAGCGCACGCGTCCCGCGTGCGAGATCCGGCGTCCCGCCGGATCACTCGGCAATTCGAGCAAAGCGAGAGAGCCGAACCGCTCGAGGGGCGGCGACCTCCCACTCGCCGACCCAACCCAATCCGGCGAAGCCTGGCACTCCCCTCAGCGCACCGCCCCAAGCGAAAGTCGACCGAGCGGGCCGAGCGGCCGAACGCCTTGGTAGTCTTGTTCCCCCCGAATCCTCCGTTCCCCTCCCGCCAAGATCTCATGAACCTAGCCAACGAAATTTTCCACAAAGCCACCCCCTCGGCATCCGCGATCCTCACCCCCACCCGCACCGTCACCTACGGAGAACTCGATGCCCTTACCACCAATCACCAGCCACCGGTCACCAATCGCGAGCGAATTGCCCTCCTGCACCCCGATGGCATCGACTACGTCGTCCACGCCCTCCGCATCCTCCGTTCCGGAGCCACCTTCATCCCCGTCCCCCCCGAACTCGCCCCCCCCGAACGCGAGCAGCTCCTCTCCACGACCGCCGCCGAACTCCTCATCGAGCCAACCGGCACCACCACCCTCTCCCCCTCTCCCCCTCTCCCCATCCCCGCCTCTTCACCCAACCCCGCCTTCATCCGCTTCAGCTCCGGCACCACCGGCACCAGCAAAGGCATCATCCTCACCCACGAGACCCTTCTCGCCCGCATCGAAGCCGCCAACGCCGGACTCCGCATCGGCCCCACCGACCGCGTCGTCTGGATCCTCCCGATGGCCCACCACTTCGCGGTCTCGATCATGCTCTACCTCTGGCACGGAGCCGCCACCGTCCTCCCCGACGGCCACCTCGCCGCCGACGTCCTCGCCTGCGCCCGTCAGCACGACGCCACCGTCTTCTACGGCTCCCCCTTTCACCACCAACTCCTCGCCACCGAGAAATCCGGCGACGCCTGGCCGACCCTCCGCCTCTCCGTCTCCACCGCCGCCCGCCTCCCCGCCGAGACCTCCCGCTCCTTCGCCGCCCGCTACGGCCTCGCGCCCAGCCAGGGCCTCGGTATCATCGAATGCGGCCTCCCGTGCCTGAACATCGACGACCCCACCGGCCGCCCCGAATCCATCGGCCGCCCGCAGCCCGGATTCGAGGCTGAAATCCGCAACCCCGACGCCGAGGGCATCGGCCCCCTCCACGTCCGCGGCCCCGGCCTCTTCGACGCCTACCTCTCCCCGTGGCGCGAGCGCGCCGACGTCCTCGACGCCGAGGGCTGGTTCGCCACCGGCGACCTTGCCCGCCGGGACGCCGAAGGCTTCCTCTACCTCACCGGCCGCACCGCCAGCGTCATCAACGTCGGCGGCATGAAATGTTTTCCCGAAGAAATCGAAGCCGTCCTCGTGCTTCACGAAGCCGTCGCCGAAGCCCGCGTCTTTCCCAAACCCAGCCCGCAATTCGGAGCCGTCCCCGCCGCCGAAATCATCCCCTCCGACCCCGCCACCCCGCCCTCTTCGGCAATCCTCTCCCGCTATTGCCGCGAACGACTCGCCCGCTATAAGGTCCCGCTCGAATTCCGCACCGTCACCGAAATCGCCAAGACCCCCAGCGGCAAAATCAAACGAACCTGAAGCACAGATGAGAATCGCAGTCATCGGCGGCGGCCCCGCGGGTTCAGCCTTCGCCACGTTCGCCGTCCGGCAAGGCTCCGACGTCGTCGTCTTCGACGACGGCGACCGCCCCGGACTCATCGTCGGCGAATCCAACATCCCCGCCGTCGTCCCAATCCTCCGCCGCCTCGGCATCGAGGACCAAGTCGCCGCCTTCAGCCTGCGCAAACCCGGCGCTTCCTTCGTTCCCTTCCCCGAGGACGCCGTCAATTTCACCTTCGAGTCCGTCCGCGGCCATCTTCCAACTTACAGCTACAACATCCCGCGACCCCAACTCGACGACCTCCTCACCGCTAACGCCCGCGACGCGGGGGCCACCATCGTCCCCCAGCGAGCCAGCCTGAGCGCCCACGGCGACCGCATCGAACTCGATCCAGACACCCTGGCCGCCATCCCGCGTTGGCAGGGGCGGCAGCCCGATCTCCTCGTCGACGCCACCGGCCGTCGCCGCGCCTTCGCCCGCCTTCTGAAAATTCCCGGCCAATTGGGTCCGCGAAAAGACGTCTCCCACTTTGCCCACTACCAGGGATTCTCGCCCGAAACCCCCCGCGGCCAGATCGCCGCCATTCACCTCGACCACGGCTGGGCCTGGCGCATCCCCCTCCGCGACCGCACCTCCTTCGGCATCGTCCTCGACGCCAAAGCCGCCGCCCAACTCGGCGACACTCCGGAGGAACGCCTCGACCACGTCCTCCGACACGACCCCGCTCTCGCAACCGAAGCCCGGGACGCCCACCGGATCACCGCCGTCCAGACCTACGCAAATTACCAGCTCATCTCCGAGCGCGGCACCGGCGAGAATTGGGCCGCCATCGGCGACGCCTTCGGATTCGTCGATCCCATGCTCTCACCCGGCATGATCACCGCCCTCGGTTCCGCCGAACGCCTCGCGGACCTCCTGGCAAAAAAATCCTCCGCCCCCGCGCTCGTCGCCTACGAACGCGAGACCCGCCACCACCTCACCTGCTGGCTACAGTTCATCGAATACTTCTACAGCGGCCGCATCTTCGCCATGCACGAGACCGGAGCCGAATGGCGTGCCGCCCACCCGAATTTTGCAACGACCCTCATCGACGCCCACATCGCCAAGCACCTCGGCTGCATGGCCTCCGGAGCCTTCACCACCCGCACCTACAGCCGCCAGCTCCTCCGGGCCGTCGGTCACCTCGCCAACGCCCGCAGCGACCCAAAAAAATTCGCCATCCGCTAGGATGATGGGGATCTCACCCGTCCCGGGTGAGAGCGACGGCGTCCCGCCGGAGCCGCATTCCAACCGCCCAATGAAAACAAGACGACTTCTCCTCACCCTCGGCGCCTTCTACGCTCTCTGCCCCTTCTTGCGGCCCACCACCGCCCAAGCCGAGCCCAACTGGCCCGCCCTCGAAAGCTGGATCGCCCGTCAGCAAACCGTCCGCACCCTCCAGGGCGAATTCACCCAGACCCGCCGCCTCCCCACCCTCCGCATCCCCTCCCGCACCCCGGGAAAAATCTGGTTCGAAGACAACGGCAGCTTCCGCTTCCAACTCGGCGAACCCCCCGAAACGATTGCCGTCCGCCAAGGCAACGTCCTCACGCTCATCGACAAGAAAGCGGACACCACCCGCACCATCGACGAATCCAACGCCGGCCCCGAGACGCAGCAGCTCATGCTCATGCGCTTCCCGGTCACCGATTCCCTCGAAGAGTTCCGCGAACTCTTCAACGTCACCCGAATGGCGGAATCCGGCGACCGCACCGCACTCGACCTCACCCCCCGCGAGGCCCAGGCCACTAAATACATCAAGGAACTGAACCTCGAATACGAAACCGCCACCGGCATCCTCACCAAGTTCAACGTCGAACTCGCCAACGGCGGAGGCCTCGAAACCAAGTTCACCAAGGTCGAGGTCAACCACCCCCTCCCCAAGGGAATCTTCGAAGCCAAATAATTCAAGGAGCGGCGGCTCCCAGCCGCCGAAGCTCGGCAACCCGCGCGCCAGCGCGGGAGCCGATCCCCTTCACTCACTCACCCAATCCGTGTCCATCCGTGTCTATTTGCTCCGCTCCGCTCGGCTGTGGTTAAAAGCCGCGTTACTCCTCGCCGCCGCCGCGCTGATCCTCGCCGGCCTCTCCCGCATCGGCTTCAACGTCCGAATCCTCGACCTCCTCCCCCGCGGCCTCGACCAAGCCGAAGGCCTCGCCACCGTCCTCCAGGATTTCGGCCTCCCCCAGGAGCTCATCGTCACCGTCGAAACCCCCGACGCCACCCGCACCGCCACCGCCGCCCAGTCTCTCGCCGAACTTCTCCGCACCGACAAAAAACTCATCTCCCTCGTCGTCGACGCACCACTCTGGGAGGCCGAGCCCGAAAAACTCGCCGACTTCGCCGCCTACAGCGCCATCAACCTTCCCCCCGCCGACTTCGCCCGCATCGTCGCCGCCCTCGACCCCGCCAACGCGCCCGCCAACGCCCAATCCGCCGTCGACGCCCTCGGCAACACCCTCTCCGGTCAGGACCTCGCCCTCCTCAGCTACGATCCCTACCGCATCCTCGCGAACCTTCAAGCCATCGCGCCCACCAGCAAAAACGTCACGAAATCCGAGTTCGTTTCCGCCGACGGCACCTTCCGCGCGATCTACCTCGAGGCCGCCCCCGACCTCGCGAACTACCGCATCGCCACCGATTGGATTGACGACGTCAAAGCGACCATCGCCGATTGGAAAGAATCCCAACCCGACCCCGCGACCCTCCAGATCGGCATCGCCGGAGACCCCGCCTTCGTCTCGGAGCTCTCCTCCGGCATGGAAAACGAGATGCGGCAGAGCGGCCTCGTCACCGCCGCCATCGTCGGCCTCATTTTTTTCGTCGTCTACCGGCGGCTCCTCCCACTCGCCATTCTCATTGGCCTTCTCGGCCTCAGCTTCGTCATCGCCCTCGGCCTCGCCGGGTTCATCGAGACCGGCATCACGATCATCAGCGCCGGCTTCGCCTCGATCCTCGTCGGCATCAACGTCGACTACGCCCTCATCGTCTACCAGACCCACCTCAACGAACCGTCCGACGCGCGCACGCTCCGCCGCACCTGCACCCCGGGCATCGCCTGGGCCGCCGCCACCACCGCCGCCGCCTTCGCCAGCCTCAGCTTTTCCGGCGTTCCCGGCCTCGCCCACCTCGGCATCCTCGTCGCCCTCGGCGTCATCGCCGGCGCGATCCTCATGCTCACGGTCTTCACCCGAGCCGTCGTCCGCTTCGCAAAGCCCCCCCAGAATCACCAATCCCCCATCACCAATCACCTCTTCGGAACCCCCGCCACCCTCATCACCGCAGCGGGCGTCCTGATCGCCATCGCCGCCCTCCTCGTCCTCGGCTTCCCCGGCCTCGAATCCAGCGCCGCCGCCCTCAAACCCCGCAACAGCCTCGCCTACGAGACCGTCAATCGGATCTACGAAAAACTCACCGACTCTCCCCGCACCCTCAACCTCCTCGTCACCGGCGACACCCCCGCCCAGATCCACGAACGCCTCCTCGCCGCCCGGGCAAGCATCGTAAAACTCGAGGACGAAGGCCTCGTCACCGGCGCCCTCCTCCCCGTCGCCTTCTGGCCCGACCCGGTCGCTCAGCGCGCCAATCTCGCCGCCATCCAGCCCGCGATCGCCGCTCGCTCCACCCTCGCCTCCGCCTTGAACGAAGCCGGATTCACCGACGAAGCCTTCGCCCTCACCGGTGCCCTCCTCGACAACTGGCAACAAATCGGACCACCGCCCCTTTGGCCCAGCGACCCGCGCACCCAGTGGATTCTTCGTCGATCCGTTCACCGCCCCAACGCCGCCATGGGAGCCGTCGAACCCGCCCCCAATCTCTCCGACGCCGAATACGCCTCCCTTCCATCCCGAGTCAACGCCCCCGGCATCGCCCTCCTAAGCTGGCCCCTGCTCGGACAGGAACTTGCCTGCTTCGCCTCCGAGGAAATGATCATCCCGATCCTCCTCTTCGCCGCCGTCCTCCTCGTCATGCTCGTCCTCGCCTTCCGCAACGTCTTCGACGTCCTCTTCGCCATCGGCATCCTCACCCTCAACACCATCACGCTCCTCGGCGGCATGACCCTCCTCGGGTTCACGTGGAACTTCATGAACATCGCCGCCGCCCTCCTCCTCCTCGGCACCGGCGTCGACTTCAGCATCCACCTCATCCGCTCCCTCCGCGAGACCAACGGCGACCTGGCCGTCACTCAACGCACCGTCGGCACCGCCCTCCTCCTCTGCGGCCTCACCACCGTCACCGGCTTCGCCAGCATCAGCTGGGCCGCCAGCGAAGGCCTCGCCAGCCTCGGCCGCGTCTGCGCCCTCGGCTTCGCCGCCAACACCGCCATCGCCATCTTCCTCCTCCCCCACCTCTGGCTCCTCGCCCAAAGGAAAATGAGAGTTACGGATTGAACAGAAGGCCGCAAAGTTCGCAAAGAAATGCCGAAGGCATTTCAATCAGATCCCTTCTTTCACCCCTTTGCGACCTTCGCGCTCTTCTGTTCAGACCGTATTGAATTCCTTCTGTATCTTTCGGTCCCTTCTGTTTGAAATCGTCTCTAGCGTTCCGTCCGGGCGCTAAAGAATTGCCCTCATTCAAGTCACACCCGCACGATCACATCCTCCCGCGGGAACCGCACCTTCGCCCGGCCCGCCGAAGCATCCTCGCCGGATCGATACCCCGCCGGACAAGCCACCACGGTGTAGAAGCCAGAGCCCGTCAACCCAAGGATCTCGTCATATCCCGCCGGGTCCAATCCTTCCATCGGGCAAGTGTCCACCCCCATCATCGCCGCCGACAGCATGAACGTCCCCAGCGCGATGTAGGCCTGACGCGAAGCCCATTCCCGCATCTCCAACGGATACGGCGGCTTTTCCAGAAACCCGGCAACCACCTTCTCGAACCCCGCCAGATTCTCCACCAGCATCCCCTGCACCTCAGCCGTCCGTTCCATGTGCCTCCGCACGTCAGTCGCGTCCAAAGGACTCTTCACCGCGAAGACGACCAAATGGGATGCCTCCAAGACCTGGCGCTGACCCCATGACTTAGCCACCAACTCCGCCCGTTTCGCCGCGTCTTCCACGACGACAAACCTCCACGGCTGCAACCCAAACGAAGAAGGCGACAGCACCAACGATTGCTCCAACGCTTCCCAGATTTCCGGCGCGATCTTCCGCTCCGGGTCGAAGGACTTCGTTGCGTAGCGCCAGTTCAGCGCCCCTACCACGCTCGCGGGTGTCGTCGTTTCCATAGTCGACGATCAAACCCCACCCGCGCCCCACCGCGCAAGCCCCGCCGCTCGTCGGCACCTACCCCCGCGGCTTCATCTGCGGGAAAAACAGCACGTCCCGGATCGACTCCGCCCCCGTCAGCATCATCACCAACCGGTCGATCCCGATCCCAATCCCCCCAGCCGGCGGCATCCCGTATTCCAGCGCCTCCAGAAACGATTCATCCAACATCTGCGTCTCCCCGCCGCTCTGCTCCATCAGCCGCGCCCGCTGCACCGTCGGATCATTCAGCTCGGAATACCCCGGCGAGATCTCCTGCCCGTTGATCACCAACTCGTAGACGTCCACCACGCTCGGATCCTCCACGTTCTGCTTCGCCAGCGGCACCAGCTCCTTCGGACAATGCGTCACGTAGAGCGGATTCATCGTCTTCTCTTCAATCAACTTCTCGAAAACGTGCTGCGTCACCTCGAAATCCGCCACGCACTGCGACACGTCCAACCCGATCTCGCGACACCGCTCCCGCCGTCCGTCGTCCGTCAGCTCATACCAATCCGGCTGCACCGACTTGATCAATTCCGCGTAGCGCTCTCGCCGCCAGGGCCGCGTCAAATCGATCGTGCGCGTCACGTTCCCGTCCCCATCCTTGTGTTCGACCTCGAGCCCGCCGCAAACCGTCTCGGCCAAATGACAGATCATCTCCTCGACGAGATCGGCCATTTTCTCGAAGTCCGCGAACGCCCAATACGCCTCCAACATCGTGAACTCCGGATTGTGCCGCCGCGAAATCCCCTCGTTCCGAAAATTCCGGTTCAACTCGAAGATCTTCGGAAACCCGCCCACCAACAGCCGCTTCAGATACAGTTCCGGCGCAATCCGCAGAAATAAATCCATCCCGAGCGCGTTGTGATGCGTCTTGAAAGGCTCCGCCGCCGCGCCGCCTGCCACCGTCTGCATCATCGGCGTCTCCACCTCGATGAAAGCCCGATCCTCCAGAAACCGCCGAATCTCCCGCACGATCCGCACCCGCTTCTGGAAGATCTCCCGCGACGACTCGTTCGCGATGAGATCGAGATACCTCTGACGATACCGGATCTCCCTATCCTGCACCCCGTGCCATTTATCCGGCAGCGGTTTCAGCGATTTGCTCAGCACCTCGAAGCCCCCCACCTTGATCGTCGGCTCCCCCGTCCGCGTCATGAACCCCACCCCCATCACACCCACGAAATCCCCAATGTCCAACTGCTGAAAAATCGCGAACCGTTCCGCCCCGATCTCCTTCGCGTGAACGTAAATCTGCATCCGCCCCGTCGCGTCCGAAAGGTCCAGGAATTGGCTCTTCCCCATGTCCCGGTGAGCCGTGATCCGCCCCGCCATCCGCAGCGGAGCCTCCTCCGCAAATTTCGCCCGCACGTCCGCCACCGCCCCATCCGTCTCGTAAGCCGCCCCGTAAGGAGCCACCCCCGCCGCCACCAAAGCGTCCAACTTCCCGCGTCGCACCGCCAACAACTCGCTCAACGAACTTTCTTCCATCGCGGAAACCTAACCACGGGGAAAACAGGCTTCCAGCCTGTTCCGCCGGATATCCTGCCCGGCGGCAACCAAACGCTCCGCCAACCTGAAAAGCCCCACCCACCACCAAACCTCCCCCCTTGTCATGCTGAACACAACGAACGCGCAAGCGAGTTGAGAAGCCAAAGATGACCCGTCGGCACCAGCCGACCCCCTTGGGGCATTCGGAGGGCGAGGCTCCTGCCGAGCCGTGGCCTTCTCGTTGGATTGCGCACCACAGGAGACGATGTCATTGGCAGCTAAGCGAAGCCGCTCTGACATCTCACCTCACCACCCGCGCCTCCGGCAAATCCCCATCCGCCCCACCCATCGAAGCAAACCAAGCCGCCACGTCCACCCGATCCTCCGGCGTCAGCCGCTCCGCCACCGAATCCATCAAGTGCGCCGAACTCGACCCACCCCGCACGCCGCTCGCAAACAACTCCAATTGCCGCACCAAATACCAGTCCTCCTGACCCGCCAACCGCGGATACTCCGCCCGCGACTCCGCCCCGTGGCAGTCCAAACAAGACGCAATGATTTTCACGGGGAATGGAATTACACCATCAGCCCTTCATAGCTGTTTTGTACCGAGTGATTTCTGGACGACTCCTTAGGGCCCCGTCTACTCGATCAGAGATCGAACGAGAGACCCTTGCAGCGCCCCAGCACTTCCTGGGAGAGGATGGCTTTGCGCAGCCCTTCCCGATCACGCAGGAATTCCAACGGTGCCCCCGGAGCGAGTGGCGCCGCCACCTTGCGCGCCGCGCGTTTCCTTCGGGCTGCGGTCGTTGGCCGTGACGTGGGAGCCATGATCGGCGGCGGTTGGACGGTTTCCGCCGGGACGAGCCGTTGCTCCAAATCGCCCGACAGTTTGTGGAGAAAATTCCGCGCCGGCCCCCGCGTGACCGGCCCCTCCGAGACGACGTCACGCTGGGCTCGCGCTTGGGGCGTCGGCTCCGCGTCGGCGACCGGCATTCCGAGCGCCTCCATGAATCGCCGCCGCTGCTCCTCCGCCTCGTAGGCCCGCTCGGCCTCATCGGGTTCACCAAAGTCGTTCGCCTCGGGGGCCTGCTCGCCGCGGTCGATCCGTTCCTGAGTCCGCCGCGCCGCCTTGTGCTCGGCGGACTTCTGCATCAGCCAGTTGACGAAGCTGATCAGGCCGATAATGACCAGAATCGCGAGTTGTTCCCAAGGCATCGTCGTCTATTTCAAGGAGCGGCGGCTTCCAGCCGCCGAGGTTCGGTCTTCCAATCAGACCCCCTGCTGGGAAGGTCCCTTGTCCGGCTTCGCGATCGACTCGCGCATGTCGGTGTCGGACTGGATGTTTTTCATCCGCAGATAATCGAGAATCCCCATGTTGCCGCTGCGGAAGGCCTCGGCCATCGCCTCGGGCACCTGGGCCTCGGCTTCGGTGACCTTGGCGCGCATCTCCTGCACGCGGGCCTTCATCTCCTGCTCGGTCGCGACGGCGGCGGCGCGGCGCATTTCGGCCTTCGCCTGCGCGACGACCTTGTCGGCCTCGGCCTGCTCTTCCTGCAGCTTCGCGCCGACGTTTTCGCCGATGTCGATGTCGGCGATGTCGACCGAAAGAATTTCGAAGGCCGTCCCGCTGTCGAGGCCTTTTTCGAGGACGAGTTTCGAGATCCGGTCGGGATTTTCGAGCACTTCCTTGTAGGAGATCGCGGAGCCGATCGAGGTCACGATGCCCTCGCCGACGCGGGCGATGATCGTCTCCTCGGTCGCACCGCCGACGAAGCGGTCGAGGTTCGACCGGACGGTGACCCGGGCGCGGACCTTCACGCCGATGCCGTCGCGGGCGACCGCGTCGATCGTCGTCTTGCCGGTGGCGGGATTCGGGCAGTCGATGACGCGGGGATTGATGCTGGTCCGCACGGCTTCGAGCACGGTCTTGGACGTTCCCTTGATCGCGAGGTCGATCGCGCAGGCCCGGTTGAAGTCGAGCTTGATGCCGGCCTTGTCGGCGGCGACGAGCGCGAGGACGACGTTCGAAATATTGCCGCCCGACAGGTAGTGGGCTTCCAAGAGGTCGGTGCTGATGGGGATGCCGGCTTTCACGCTGGTGATCCGGTTGTCGACGACGAGGCCGGTGGGGACTTTTCGGAGCCGCATTCCGATGAGGTTGCCGAAGCTGACCGGAGAGTCGGCGACCTTCGCGCGAAGCCAGATGCCGAAGAAGTTGAGGAGCACGATCAACAGCACCAGGCCGATGATGAGAAGGATGCCGAAGACGATGAGGACGAAGAAATTCATGAAAAGGTCGGGATTTGAGGGGGAAGCTTACCGCACCACGGGGGATCGGCTAATCTTTTCTCCGCACAACCACGCGGGAGCCGCCCGCCTGGATCACGGTCACCGCCGAGCCCGATTCGACGTAGGCGCTTTCGGCCAACACGTCGATCCTCCGGCCTTCGATCTGGATCTTGCCGGCGGGCCGAAGATCGGTCACCGCGACACCTTCTTTCCCGAGGAGTTCCGCGACCTCCGGTAGGTCGTCGCCGGCTCCCAGACTCACGCCGAGGGTGAGCCCCCGCCCGACTGCCGTGCGTTGAAATGTCTTCATCCACGTGAAAAACGCGATGATCGCCCCGGTCGTCACCACGCAGAAAACGACCGTCCCACCCGCGGCCCCAAATTGCGTGAAACCAACGACGACGGAGGCACCGAGCAGGACCGCGCCAAGAATCCCCAGAATCATTCCGGGCAGAAACATCTCCGCGACGATGAGAACGAACCCCAGTCCGGCCAGTAGAATAATGGTTCCCATGATGGCCGCCTCGCTGATCGACTATTCGGCCGGGGTGTTGTCCGGACTGACCGTGTCTTTACCGACGAGGAATTTCTGCACGGTCCCGACCGTCCGCAGCGTCACGTTCTTGACCTTGTTGGCGTCGTAGGCCGCGCGCCGTTTCACGAATCCGAAAACGCCACCCATTTCGTCTTTTTCGTTCAGCCGCGGGTCGACCACCTGCCCCCCCGAGCCTCGCACGACCACCGTCTCGGTCTCGTCCCCGCCGTCGGATCCGGCGACCCGGGCATCGGGATCGATCCGCAGATCCTGCGTCAATTTTCCGCTCTCCGCCGAGACTTCGAGCCCGCCGACCGGTGCTCCCATGTAGTCGAAAAGCCGCACGACCCACACGGGCGAACCCGATCCGAGATCGGTCCGCAGCGCGTAGTCCACGGTATTGAATCCGACCTTGTCGCCGACCGCTTCCTTCTCGGCAACGGCGAACGCGCCGTCGGAATCGAGGTTCAACCGCGAGAAATTAATCGGTGGCAGCCCCGATTGGCCGGAGTATCCCCGCACGGGCGTGCGCTCGGACTGGATCGATCCACCGGCGACGACGAATTCCCGCACGCCGCCGCGCGCCGCCGCGTCGATCATCACGATGGTCCACGATTGCGGCTGCGGGCTCCCGCTTTCACCCCGAGCTTCGATGAGCTGGTCGAGTACCGCGTCGCCCTTGGCGGCCTTGATCGCTTCCAGTGCCCGGTAGGCCGTTTCCGCGGTCGCGCCGGTCGCCGCCGCGAGAATGAGAAGAGGAATTGCCAGGTAACGTTGCACGCCGCCAACTTCGCGAAGCTGGTCGGGAATTCCAACGGAAATTTTCCGGCTCGATTTTCCAGCGTCTCCACCGATGCTGGGAACGTGGAACTCGAACTCGCCTTGCTGCGCAAATCCCTGGCCGTCCACCGAGGCCTCGTCGAGGTGAGCGGACTCATCAATTCGATCACCGACTACGACGAGCTGCTCCGCGCCGTGCTCGACGTCGCCCGGCGGGTCGTGCGGGCCGACGCCGCGTCGCTTTTCCTGCTCGACGAAGAAAATGGCGACCTCAGCTTGGAAATATCATCTTCTTCGGTGGGCGAGTTCGTCCAGCCGCGTATCACGGTCCCGCGCGGCCAGGGCATATCCGGCTGGGTTCTCGAGCACGGCGAAAGCCTCCTCATCCCCGACGCCTACGCCGACGACCGCTTCTTCCGGGACGCCGACAAGGCCAGCGGCTTCCGCACACGCTCGATCCTCTGCGCCCCGCTCAAACGCGACGGCTCCGTGATCGGTGTGCTCCAGATCCTCAATCCCTCCGACAAACAAGCCTTCGAATCCGAGGATCTCGAGGGCTTCGAGGCCTACTCAAACCTCATCGCCACGGCCATCGAGAAGCTCCGCGCTATCGACCGCATCCGCGAGCAGGAGCGCGTCAACCGTGACGTCTCGATCGCCGCCGAGATTCAGCAGGAACTCCTCTCCCGCGCCATCCCCGAGCACGTGGAGGGTGCGGTTTTTGCCAGTTACAACAAGGCGGCATCCGACGTCGGCGGCGATTTTTTCTCCGTCTTCCCCCGCTCCGACGGCAGCGTCTTCTTCGCGATCAGCGATGTCTCCGGGAAGGGAATCCCGGCCTCGCTCCTCATGGCGCAGACCCTCAGCGCGATGCAATTCGTCTTCGCCACCGCCACCGGCCCGGCGGAAGCCCTCGCGACCCTCAACAGCACGCTCCACGATCACATCGTGCGCGGGATGTTTGTCACGACCCTCATCGGCCGCATGCTGCCCGCGACCCGGGTGATCCAGCTCGCCAGTGCCGGGCATTGCCGCCCCTGGATCGTCGGCCCGGGGGACAAGGCGACCGAGATCCAGACACCCGGCGCGCTCCCGCTCGGCGTCCTCCCCGACGTCGCCTACGAGCAGGAGGAAATCGCGCTCGCCCCCGGCGAATACCTCGTGTCGTTCACCGATGGCCTGTCCGAGTCGCGCGACGGCGACACCGGTCAGTTTTTCGACGACCACCTCGCCGAGGAATTACGCCGCGATTTCCCGAGCCCCAAATCCGTGGTCGACCACCTCGTCGCCGTGGAAAAACGCTACCGAGGCAACGAGCCCGCGCGCGACGACCTCACCGTTCTCATCGGAGGTTTCGAGTGAAACTCGAACTTCGTTTCGAAAGTGCCACCGGCCAACTCCGTCGCATGCGGAGCGAGGTCCGCGACTACCTCCTCAAGTCCGGGGTGCCCGAAATGGACGCCGAACTCGTCGTCCTCGCCCTCGACGAAGCCTGCGCAAACATCATTCGCCACGCCTACCAGGGCGATCCCGAGCGGCCCATCCGCCTGCGCTGCGACTGCACGGACGGCGCCATCGAATGCGTCCTTCGCGATTTCGGCACGTCCTGCGACCCGGAGAAAATCCAAGGCCGCGACCTCGAGGACTTCCGCCCCGGCGGTCTCGGCGTCCGGATCATGCAGCGGGCGTTCGATTGCGTCGACTTCCAGCCCAAGGCCCGCGGCACCGAACTTCGCCTCACCAAGCGCCTCACGCGCCCGGAATAGCGCCCCCCTAATAGATGGACTCGCGAGTCTTCTTCCGCGGAATTTCCGGCTCCTCGCCGAGGAACTCGTAGTTGTCGGAAAGCCAGAACATCCCGCGCCGCAACGCACCCATCACGTTCGGTGTGAGCGCAGCGAACCGCTGCGAGCCCCGGAAAAAAATCACCAAGCGCGACATCGCCAGACCCGAGCAGACGATCGCCGTCCCGCCCGCAAGCCACCCGACGACCGACGTCCAATCCAAGAGCAGCGACGCCGGACACCAGATCGCGGCCGTCCAGCCGAACAACGCGACCCCACCCAGACCCGCCGTCCGCCGAGCCAAACCCCGCGCCTGCCCCGGCCAATAGAATCGCTCGGGCGGAAGGAAGCCCCGACTGCCCTTCAAAAAATCCAGACCCATCACGCGCAGGATCCGACCGTAGGACCAGATTGCCAGGATCGGCACCACCACGACACCCGCCACGATCGTCGGAAACGCCGCGAGCGTCGACAGCCACTCGATGGCCGTCAAAACCACCCAGGCAATCGCGCCGAAGATAAAAAGAATCTCGAACATACCCGCAACAACCCAACGTCCCGCCTCCCCCCCCGGATGCAATCCCCAAAATATCCCATCCCCACCCCGACCGATAGAACGTAACGGCCGTTACGTTTTATCGGTAAAACGACTTCGGGCGGGGCGTTCGGGCGAAAACTGATTTCCGCATTTTCCAGATTGGCCCCATCGCGACTATCGTCACCCCGTGGCCACCTTCGATAATCCCATTCTCTTCGGGCGCGACTCGCGCCCCCGCGTCGTCGCCGTCGAACCCGGTGAGTTCGACAAATCCGAGACGATGCGGCTCTACGTCCGCCAGCCCGACGGCACCACCGCGACCGAGACGCTGGAATTCACCGCCTTCGCCTGGCAAGCCGAGGGCACCGAGGCGGACCGACCACTCTCCGGCGGCGCACCACTGCGCTTCGTCCGGCAATTCAACGCCTGGAAGCATTTCCAAAATTCGCGCGCCGCTTCGCGATCCACGGGCGTCCCCAGCTTCGCGCTCAGCGATCCCGTCCAGCAATTCCTCACCCAGACCGGCATCACGCTTTTCAAGAAAATGGTCTTCGAGGATCTCCGGAGGCTCCAGATTTCCTTCGACGGCAGGACGATCACGCTTGGCGACACCACCGGTTGGCACCTCGAGATCGACGAAGCCTCCCCCGAAGCCATCACGAAACTCGGCGATGCCATCGCCGACCGCGACCCCGACATCATTGAAGGCCACAACCTCTTCAAGGAGATCCTTCCCGCGCTCAGCGCCACGGCCAAAAAGGCGAAGTCCAAGCTCACCTGGGGCCGCGACGACTCGCCACTCACCCAACGAAGCTCCCGACTGCAGATCGCCGAGAAGACGATCCAATACCCCCGTTTCGCCTGCCACGGACGCCACCTCGTCGACACCTGGGTTCTCGCCCAATACTACGACATCGGCACGCGCGAGCTCGAGGACTTCGACCTTCCCACCGTCGCCGCCCACCTCGGCCTGGCTGACGCCGCGCCGTCACCGACCGCCGCCGTCGCCGCCGCCCTCTCGCCGAGCTACTTCATTCAGGCGCAGATTTTTCCCTACAACTACCAAGACGTCATCGTCCGCGGAAACGCCACCAAGATCGATGCGCTCTTCCTCCGCGAGTATCTGCACCAGGGCCACTCCCTGCCCGAGCCGCCCCAGTCCCGCTTCTTCGAAGGCGGCATGACGGACGTCTTTTTCCACGGCGTCGCCCGCGACGTCTGGCACTGCGACGTTGCCTCGCTCTACCCGTCGGTCATCCTGACCTTCGATTACCTCCCCGCGACCGATCACCTCGCCGTCTTCGCCGGTCTCCTCCGCGACCTCCGCACCTTCCGACTTGCCGCCAAGAAGCAGATGCGGGACGCCACCGACGAGACCGCCCGCCGCCACTTCTCGGCGCTGCAGAACACGTTCAAAATCCTCATCAACTCGTTCTACGGCTACCTCGGCTTCGGCCAGGGGCATTTCGCCGACTTCGACGCCGCCTCCGCGGTCACCGCCAAGGGCCGCGAGCTCCTCCAGCAAATGGTCGACTGGCTCCAGGCCCAGGGTTCCCGCATCATCGAGATCGACACCGACGGCATCTACTTTCAGCCGCCCGCGGGAGTCGCCGTCGAAACCCTCGACGCCGGCCTCCGCGCCGAGCTTCCCGCCGGGATCGACGTCGATTTCGACCACCGTTACGACGCCATGTTCAGCTACAAGGCGAAAAATTACGCCCTGCTCGAAGCCGACGGCACCCTCATCCTCCGCGGCGCCGCGCTGAAAAGCCGCGGGATGGAACCCTTCCTCCGCGATTTTCTCCAAGGCGTCGTCCGCCACATCCTCGCCGGCGATGCCACCGCCGTCCACGACCTCCGCGCGGACTTCGAGCGCGAGATTCGCAACCGCAACTGGTCCATCGAGCGCCTCGCCAAAACCGAAGCTCTCCAGGACAGCCCCGCCGCCTACGAGAAGAAAATCGCCAACTCGTCGCGCAACCGCTCCGCCGCGTTCGAACTCGCCCTCGCCAGCGACCGCGACTACCAGGCCGGCGACAGCGTCAGCTACTACATCACCGGCACCAAACGGAAGGTCACCGCCTACGATCACGCCCGCCTCGTCGGCACCTGGGACGCCGACGCCCGCGACGAAAACGTCGAATACTACGTCGGGAAGCTGAACGATCTGCACAAGAAATTCGTCGACTTCGCGCCCGACTCGTCCGGAGATCTCCTCTAGTCACCCACCCCCTTGCAAAACTCTGGTGCGGCCGCACCAAAGTTTTGCAAGGGGGTTTTCCGTTCGCAGGATAGGATGGGTGCCGGAGAAATGCCTGGCGAAATTCTGATCCGCCGTCAGTCCCCGAACGAAGCTCACTTAGCTTCGATGTCCGCGTTCGCTCTCCAACTTCCGGCCCACGCCAACCCAATTTCGTTTCCAGCATCGGTTGCGAAATCCGCCGCCGTGGTCGATCTTCGCATTCACCTGATCAAGGGTTGGTTGGTGCAACCCCGGCGGAAGTCTGGCGTATCGAGACTTCCGTCGGGAATCGCCGACTTTTCGGTCGACCCGCGCTTAAATGGCTGGGGTTACGCCACGAAGCCGCTACGATCCGCTTCGCACAAAATGGACAGCGACCCCGACGAATCCGAACTCATTCGACGTCTCGCCGACGGCGACGAGAGCGCCGTTGCCGATCTCTACGACCGATTCGCCCGCCCCCTTTATTCCATGGTTCACCGGATCCTCCACAATCCCGCCGACGCCGAAGAGATCGTGCAGGACGTCTTTGTGTCGCTCTGGAAAAACGCCGATACCTTCGACGCCCGCCGCTCCAGCCCCTTCACCTGGCTCGTCACCATCGCCCGTAACAAATCCATCGACCGCCTCCGACGCACCCAGCGCCGCCTGCCCGAGGCACCGGGTTCCGCCGAGCCGAACCCCGCTCTCGAGCCCATCGACGAAAGCCGCGACGCCGCCGCCACGACCGCTGGCAACGAACGCGCCGAGATCGTCTCCCAGTGGGTCGCCGAGTTGCCCGAAAATCAGCGCGAAGCCGTCGGGCTCGCCTTCTTCGACGGGCTGACCCACCCCCAGATCGCCGAGCGACTCCACGAAAGCGTCGGCACCGTCAAATCCCGCATCCGCCTCGGCATCGAGAAACTGCGTCGCAAAACCGGAGGCGAGATCACGAAATGATCGACGAATCCACTCACGATCAGGCCATCGACTTCGTCCTCGGCTGCCTGCCCGACGACCAGCTCGCCGAATTCGATTCGAAGCTCACCGCCGACGCCGAACTGCGCGCACTCGTCGAAGAGCTCCGCAATTCCACCGCACTGCTCGCCTACTCGGCACCGGCCTTCGATCTTCCGCCGACCCTCCGGCAGAACGTCCTTAACGCCGTCCACGCCGAAAAGCTCGCCGTCAACGAAGCAACTTCGCAGCCCGCCACCGGCGCGACCTCACCGAGCGCCCAACGCTCGACCTGGCTCCCGTGGGCCGTCGCCGCGGCCATCGCCATTTTCGCCGGCATCCTCTGGACGAACAATCAGTCGCTCATGCAGCAGTCGCGCGAGCTCGCGACGCAAACCGCGATCACGGAAGACCTCTTTCAGCAGGTTGCCGAGTTGAAAAAGATCAACCAGACCGCCGCCGAAGAGATTCACGCCTCGGAGAAGCAACTCGCCGCCGCCAGCGAAGAAAGCCGCACGCTCCAATCCGAGATCTCCGCCCTCCGCGAGCGCAGCGCCATCGCGGAGATGAAAGTCGCGACGCTCACCTCGCAAATCGACACCTCCTACCTCGCTTCCATCGCGTGGAGTCAGGATGACCAGACCGGCATCCTCCACGTCCGCCGCCTCCCGGAGGCCGAGCGTGGCAAGGACTACCAGCTCTGGGTCCTCGACAAAAACCGGACCGCCCCGATCAGCGCCGGCACGTTCCGAGTCGCCGCCGACGGCTCCGCCACCATCGAATTCGCGCCGACCCAGTCCGTCTCCGCCGACTCGTCCTTCGCCGTCAGTCTCGAAAAAAGCGGCGGCTCCGTCTCGCCGGAAGGACCCATCGTCCTAGCGAATTAAGGACGCCCCAGCCGGACCGGCTCGCGAATCCCGCGAGCCCACCGATACGGGACCCCGGCGACGTAAAACGCACTCGCCAAGCGCGGCGGCTCCGCGCCAAAGACTTCGTGGTCGAAGAAGGCCAGCCGCCGCACGTCGACCGCGACGAGGCGTGGATGCCACTCCCGCCGCTGACCCTCGATCCGCACGATCGACCGCGTTTCCCGTTCATACGAAAACGTGAACGGCATCGGCCCCGCGAACCGCCGAGCCGTCCGCCCATCCGGAAACGGCGAGCTCGCCGGCAACCCGGCGTCCGCGTCATCGATCACCGCCGACACGTCCAGATCCGCCGCCCCACCCGGCGTCGCCACCGCGACATCCAATCGCCCCCCGCCCCGCCGCACCTCCACGTCGGCCCGCGCATACCGGTAATGCGTGGCCAGATTCCCAAGCACCACCATCGCTCTCGAATCCGTGTCCGATCGCAGAATTTGCAACCCCCGCAGGCTCCGCCCCTCCGTCGTCCGATACCGGGTGAAAATGCGATACCCCGTTAGAAAAAAAGATCCGCCCAGAGCCGCCGGCAAAAACTCCGGCCGCATCTCCCGAGTCCGCACCATCGCAATCGCCACAAACCCCCACCCCTCCCACTCATCCAAAACCAGCCCCGGATAAAGCATCGACCGCAGCCGCTCGGCGGGAAACGCAAACGTCAGCGCCAGGGTGAAATCAAACCGCGCCCGCACCCCCACCGGATGCCGCCTCAACAAGTGGAGCATAGCCGAATCCTAAACCCAAAAACCTCGTCCGTGTCCAGCCCCGTCGAGCCGTGGATCGAATCTCACGATTTAAAATCCCGCCGCTCGAACGCCCACCACCCCATCACCAGCAAGGTCGCGTCGATCGCCAGCAGCAGCGCGTAGCTCTCGATCATCCCATCCCACGGAATCCGCGGCTCGAACACCCGCACCCACGCCGCCATCTGCGCCGTCAGGAACCAATCGCGAATCGCCTCGAAATACGGCACGTTCTTCAGGATCGAATCGATCAGCAGAATCGACAACGTCACGATCGTCGCCGCCGCCGGTTTCACCTCGAGGCACGAAAAGAAGAACCCAATCGCCGTGATCGTGAACAAACTCACGATGAGAAACGGCTGAGCCAGCGCGTAGCGCCCCAGCCCCTCGCCGAATTCATACAGCGCAAAGACCCGCTCCATCGGCGCGAAGACGAACAACCCGCCCGCCCCGTGGTCGAGCAGCCCCGCGATCAACGCCGTCGTGCTGATGAACAAGACCAGCACCGCCGTGTAGACAAAACCCGCAACGACCTTCTGCGAGAGCAGCGACAACCGCGACACCGGTCGGCACAAGATCATCCGCATCGTCCCATCCTCCACTTCCTTGCTCACCAGATCCCCCGCGATCAACGCCAGGTAAAGCGCCCCCAGGAGCAGCACCGTGAACAGCAGAATCATCATCGCCAGCGTCAGCCCCGACAGATACTCGGTCGCGTCGTAGCCGCTCGCCTCGATTGTCTTCGCAACCGAACGCTGCACCCGGTCCAGCCGCAGCAACCCAAGCAGCACCAGCTCGATCGCCAGAAACGCCCCGAATCCAATGTAGGTCCGCTTCCGCGCAAACAACTTCCGAAGCTCCCCCCGGCACTGCGCCCAATACAAACTCACGACCGCGACCTCCCGAGATAAAAATCCTCCAACGACACCCGCACCGGCTCGACCCGGCTGACCCGCACCCCCGCCCGCACCAGCCCACTCACAATCCCCGCCAGATCCGCCGCTTCCGGCAGCACCACCAGCCCCTCCGCCTCCGATTCCCCGCCCGCCGATTCCAAAATCCCCCGCGCCACGACCCAATCGTCCACGTCGAGCCGCACCCGCCGCCGAGCCTCCGCGCTCTCCTTCCACTCACCGCAGTAAACCAGCCGACCCTGATTCAAAATCGCCACCCGGTCGCACATCAACTCGACCTCCGAGAGCAAGTGCGACGACAGCATCACCGTCAGCCCGCGTTCGTCCCGCAGCCGCAGGATGAGCCGCCGCATCTCTTCGATTCCCTCCGGATCCAACCCCTCGCTCGGCTCATCGAGCAAGATAAACTCCGGATCCGGCGACAAAGCCTGCGCCAGAGCCAGCCGTTGTCGCATGCCATGACTGTAGACCCGCACCCGGTCGCCGATCCGCGCCGTCAACCCCACCAGCTCGACCACCTCCCGCAGACGCGTCTCCGCGACAAACCCCGTGTAGGCCACCAGCATCCGCAGATTGTCCCAACCACTCAGGTAATCGTAAAAACACGGCGTCTCGAAAATGGCCCCCACCCGCGCAAGCGCCCGCGACCGGTCGCGCTGCACCGAGGTCCCGTCGATCCAGACCTCCCCCGCGTTCGGTCGCACCTGACCCAGAGTCACGCCAAATGTCGTGCTTTTCCCCGCGCCATTGTGCCCGAGAAGACCGAAGATCTCGCCCCGCCGCACCTCCAACGAAAGCGGATGCAAGGCCACCCGCCCCTTGAAAGTCTTCGTAATCCCGTCGATCCGCAGCATCCGATCAATTCCCCGCCGAGAGGTTCAGTCCATTGGTCACGTGACCGTCCGCGTAGAGGATGTTCACCTCCGGCCCTCCGCCCTGATGCCACCCTTCCTTATCCGACAGCACCGGGATCCGCGACCCGGACTCCGTGAGATTCAAAAATGTCAGCGCCATCGACCGCTGACCGTTCAACGCCGGATTCCAGAAATAACTCGTCCCGGTTTCCCGCCAAATCCCCGGATCCGAGGGACAACGAAAGACGGTTTCGCTCCCCGCGTAATCCACCAAAACCGTGTCGATCGTCTCCGCATCGACGCCCTCATCCGGTCGGCCCACCAGCAGAGTTGGCATCGTCAGATCGTGGTCGCCAAGGTAGCCATTCAGCGCCACCCCCAGCTGCCGAAGATTCGAAAGACAAGCCGCCGTCCGCCCCTTCTCCCGAATTTTGGCGACGGAAGGAACGATCAAAGCCGCCAAAAGCGCCATCATTCCCAGAACGACCAGCAGCTCGATCAAAGTGAATCCCTTACAATCGATCCGTGTCCATCCGCGTCCATTTGCTTCGCTTCGCTCATCCCTCCGCGATTGTCTTCGACGGGCTGTTTCGCTCAGCTTGGCTGTGGTTCTCACCTTATCAACTGTATTCACCGGTCCCGCCACCGCAGCGATTGCTGAATCTGCTCGATCACCGGAGCGAAATCCATTTTCACCTCCGCGTTCGCGTCCTCGTAGAACGACGTCATCCCCTGCGCCACGATCTTCTTCATCATCGCATCGTCGACCGGCGGCCGATCCGCGTCCTCCGGCGGCCCGCCCTTCTCGATGTTCTCCAGAGCGCGCTCGACCAATTCCCGCCGTTTCTCCGGCTTCATTTTGTTCAACGCCAGCATCACCTGCTTGAATCCCTCCGGCAGCGTGAGGTCCAGGTAGCGACTCTGCTCCTCGTCGGTCATCGATTCGAAAAACTCCCGAGCCCGCCCCGTGCGCTGGAGTTTCCGCCGCTCTTCGAACTCCAAGCGGTTCACCTTCGAGGCCATCGCCTCGATCACCTCCGCACGCTCATCGTCCTGGCGTTCATCCAAAGGATTCGCCGCCAAATACGCTTCGATCTTATCAGGAGTCGGTCGCTCCGCCCGAACGAACCAAATCACGCCCGCGGCCAGCAACCAAACCCCAACCAGAATCCCAACGACGCGCAACACGCGCGCACCATACGCCGGGATGCGAGCCGATCAAGTCGGCTGGCGGCGAATTGTCGCCCGTGGAAAGCGGATGACTTCAACCGCGAGCCATGACCTGGCAGCGCTTAATCACCCGGAAGTTTCAAGGACACCGACAACACCCGCCACCCCCATTGTCATGCTGAGCGAAGCGAAGAATCTCTGGCTTACACGTCGCGACCATCGTCCGCAAAACGAGCCTCCGCCTTCCATCAATACCACCGACGCCCGCCCCCCAACCTGTCATTCTGAGCGAAGCGAAGAATCTCTGGCTTACACGTCGCGACCATCGTCCGCAAAACGAGCCTCCGCCTTCCATCAATACCACCGCCGCCCGCCCCCAACCTGTCATTCTGAGCGAAGCGAAGAATCTCTGGCTTACACTTCGTAACGATCGTCCGCAAAACGATCCTCCGCCTTCCAACAAAACCACCGCCGCCCGCCCCCCACCTGTCATTCTGAGCGAAGCGAAGAATCTCTGGCTTACACTTCGCGACCATCGTCCGCAAAAACCAGCCTCCGCCGACCCGAGAATGCGGTGAGAAGCCAGAGATGTTTCGCTTCGCTCAACATGACAGGGTTTGAGGGCTCGCTTCGCTCGAGAACACGCCAACCTCCGATTCGCAAGCCTCTCCATAAAGCGGACGAGATCCGCAAACCACGCTCAACGCTCACATCGAGCACCGCTCTTCCGTGCAGCTTCTCCCGCCAACTCGCGCGGAGCGCGAATTCCACCTTCGGACGCCAGCTACGTTCCCACGCTCGAACTCACGACGACCGCCCGAAGATCCTCACCGCCCACCTCATAAACCCTCAGCTCCCCCGCCCCACAAACCCTAAAAACCACGCCCCCCGGACGTGAGAAAACCCGTTAAGCCCAAACGGCCAAACGGGTTTTCTCGGTGCGGGGGGGAAAGTGCCGCTATGGGATAAAACTTAGAGCAGTTCCTTGAAGGCCTTGCCGGCGGTGAACTTGATGCCCTTCGAAGCCTTGATCTTGATTTTGTCGCCGGTCTTGGGATTCACACCCATGCGCGCTTTACGAGCGGCGACCTTGAACGTTCCGAAGCCTACGAGCTGAACGACCTTGGTCTTCTTGACGCCGATCTTGATCGAGTCGATGACCGCTGCCACCGCGCGCTCCGCGTCGGCCTTGCTGGTTTCCTTGCCGAGGGACTTCCTGACGGCTTCGATGAGTTCTACTTTGTTCATATAAGAAAGAGTCTTTGGGAATTCCTCGCGTGAAGGTAATTGCCAAACTACTTCGAAAATCGGGAATCTGTCAACGCTTGTGCGCGAACTTTTTGGATTTTTTTCCAAGCGTCGATCCAAGCACGACCTTTGCCCGCCTTGCTGGTAGCGTCACGATCATGAAATTCGAAGATCAAATCGACGGCTTCATGAGCCGGAAACCCTCCATCGCAGCATCGGCCTTCGTCGCGCCGCACGTCTTCCTCCACGGCGACATCGAGATCGGCGACGAGGCGAGCATCTGGCCGCAGTGCTCCCTGCGGGGCGACATCGCGCCAATCCGGATTGGCGCGCATTCAAACGTCCAGGACGGCTGCGTCGTCCACGTCGCCGACGACCTCCCGACGATCATCGGCGAGTGGGTGACCGTCGGGCACCAGGCCACCGTCCACGCCTGCACCCTCGAAGACGAAGTGCTCATCGGAATGGGCGCGATCATCCTCGACGGCGCGCACATCGGCAGCCGCTCGATCGTCGGGGCGAACTCGACCGTCACTGGTCACACACGGATCCCGACCGGCTCCCTCGTCCTCGGCACGCCCGCGAAGGTCGTCCGCGCGCTCACGCGGGAGGAACAGGATGGCATCCGCGTCTGGGCCGAGCGCTACGTCATCCTGTCGCGCCGCTACCTGGCCGATCTGGCTCGCGAATAATCCGGCCATTGTCGCCCCCTCCGACCGCTGCTAGTTTTCAAGCCATGAGCAAGGCGGTGGTCGAAGTGCGGGTGAAGGCGTTGATCCCGACCGGCAGCGGATGTGCGGTCTTTCTCGGAAACGACGACAAGATTTTCGTGATCTACGTCGATCCGAGCGTCGGCAGCGCCATCGGAATGTTTATGAGCGGCCAGTCGAAGGAACGTCCGCTCACCCACGACCTCATGGCCCTCGTCCTCGCCGCGGTCGGCGCGAAGGTCGAACGCGTCATCATCAACGATCTCAAAAACGGCACCTACTTCGGTCGCCTCATCATCACTGCCGAGAACGAGATCCATCAGCGAAAGATCATCGAGCTCGACGCCCGTCCCAGCGACTGCATCGCCCTCGCGGCCCAGCAAAAAGCCAGCATCTACGTGAGCGACGACGTCTGGGCCGAAGTCGAGGACATGTCCGAAGTGCTCGCCAACATCAAGCAACGCGACGAGGACGAAGATTCCGAAAGCGACGCGGAGGAAGACGCCGAAGATGATGATGACGAGACGGAAGACAGCGGCGACGAGGACGACCTCTAACCGCGTCCACCGGACCACCTCACCGGCTACATCCGCGGGATCGTGATCCCACGCTGCTTCATGTATTTCCCGCCCCGGTCGGCGTAGCTCGTCTCGCACACCTCGTCGCCTCGGAAAAACACGACCTGCGCGAGCCCCTCGTTCGCGTAGATCTTCGCCGGGAGCGGCGTCGTGTTGGAGATTTCCAGCGTCACGTGCCCCTCCCACTCGGGTTCGAAGGGCGTGACGTTCACGATGATCCCACATCGCGCGTAGGTCGATTTCCCCACGCAGATCGTGAGGACGTCGCGCGGGATGCGAAAATATTCGACGCTGCGGGCGAGTGCGAACGAGTTCGGCGGGACGATGCAAATGTTGGTATCCATGTCGACGAACGACCGGTCGTCGAATGCCTTGGGATCGACGACGGTATTGTAGACGTTCGTGAAAACCTTGAACTCCGAAGAGACCCGCAGATCGTAACCGTAACTCGACAAGCCGTAACTGATCAGCCGCCCGCCCGCCTCGTCGTGCCGCACCTGCGTCTCCGAGAACGGTTCGATCATCCCGTGATCCTGAGCCATCCGACGTATCCATTTATCCGAGCAAACCGACATGAGCACCGAACTACACGAACCGCCGACCAATCCGAATTCGAAAATCGAAAATCGGAAATCGAAACTGGACTCCGCCCTCGTCCTCATCGGCCACGGCTCGACGCTCAATCCCGATTCCAGCGCCTCGACCCACGACCACGCCACCGCCCTCCGGTCGCGCGGCATTTTCGGCGAAGTCGTCTCGGCTTTTTGGAAAGAAGAGCCATCCTTCCGGGAAGCGCTGCACATGGTCGAATCCGACGACGTTTACCTCGTGCCGAACTTCATCAGCGAAGGCTACTTCACCCAGACCGTCATCCCCCGCGAGTTCCAACTCGACGGCCCGATCACCCACCGCGACGGCCGCACGCTCCGCTACTGCGAACCCGTCGGCAGCCACCCGGCCATGACGGACGTCATCCTCCAACGCGCCCGCGAGACCGCGCCCGGCGTCGATCCCGCCACCACCAGCCTCCTCATCGTCGGCCACGGCACCAGCCTCAACGACAACTCCGCCCGCGCCGCGAAGGACCAGGTCGCCCGCATCGCCGAGCTCGGTCTCTACGGCGAAGTCCTCGCCACCTACATGGAGGAGCCACCCCTCATCGCCGACTGGGACAAGCTCACGAACTGCCCCAACGTCGTCGTCGTCCCGTTCTTCATCGCCGACGGCCTCCACAGCTTCCAGGACATCCCGGTTCTCCTCGGCACCGAGGAGGAAGGCCTGCCCGCCGCCAGCCAGCGCGAAGTCTTCCGGAAAAATCCCCACCATTTCCGCGACCGCACCCTCTACTACGCCAGCGCCATCGGCACCGAGCCATCGATGACCGAAGTCATCCTCGAACAAATCGCCACTTTCGACGCCCAACACGCCGGAAAGTAATTCGGGGAGCGCACGCGTCCCGCGTGCGAGATGCGGCGTCCCGCCGCATCGTCCGGCAAATCGAGCGCAGCGAGAGAGCCGAACCTCGAGAAACGGCGACCTCCCGCTCGCCGCACCAACCCAATCCGGCGCAGCCGGACACTTCACCCCACCGCCCCCCGAGCTAAAACTCGATCGCCTTCGGCGGCTCGATCGAGATCACCGGCACCGAACCGCGCACGTCCATCGGCCGCACCAACTGCGCCTTGCGCACTTCCCGCGGTCCCTCCTCCGCCCCCGGAGCCAACGCCGCCTCCCCATCCGCCATCGCCGCCTCGGCGACCAATTGATCGACCGGCAACGCTTTCGCGACCGGAATCTCATCCTCCCGCATCCGCATCGCCGCCGGCCGCACGGAACCATAGACGTCATTCAACCCCACGAGAGCCGGCTCCGAAATTGCGATCGGCCGAATCATCGCCAGATCCACCGCGGAAGCCGCCCGCGGCCACTCCGATTCCTCCCGCTCCTGCGTATAAAGTCGCACCCCGGTCCCATGCACGTCGCACGGGATGTGCGGCTTCTGGGCCTCGGTCGCGTATTCGATGTAGGACGTCTTCATCATCCGGCGCTCACCCGTCGCCGGGTCCACCATCAGATCCTCGCAACGCCCGGTCTCGAGCAGACCAGACATCCGGCAGATCGACACCGGCGTCACCGAGTCCGGCCGCTCGAATTCCCGTGGCTCGAATTCCGCCACCGACGCGTTCATCACGCTCGTCCACACCGGCAGCGCCAACTCGTTGCCAAACGCCCCGCGGTAGATCTTCGTCGGCTTGTCGAACCCCACCCACACCCCGCAAGTCACCTCGCTCGTGTAGCCCACGAAATACGTGTCGGTAAAATTGTAAGCCGTGCCCGTCTTTCCCGCCGCCGGGTAATTTCCCAGCCCGTAACGCGAGACCGCCAGCGCGCCCGTGCCCCGGTGCAGCGCTTCGTCGAGCGCGACGTGCACCTGATACGCCGTCGAGTCCGCCACCACGGGCACCTTGTTCGTCGGAGCCTCGTAGACGACCCGCCCACTCCCATCCACGATTCGCTGAATGATGTAGGCATTATCCGTCCGCCACCCGTAGCCCGGGAACATCGTGTAGGCCAAGGTCAGCTGGTCCAGCGACACCTCGCTCGTCCCCAGAAACGAACCCGAGAATTGCCGGATCGGCGACGTGATCCCCGCCTTCGCCGCGAGCTCCGTGACCGCGTCCAATCCCGCCCGCCAGCCGAACCGCACCGTCGCCGCGTTCTTCGACTGCACCAGCGCCTCCCGCGCCGTGATGTTGCCCTCGTATTCGTTGTCGGCGCGCTCGACGCCCCACTCCCCCAGGATCCCCGTCGTCCCACCGATGTTCACGTAGCGGTTGTCCAGCGCCGCATCCTGCACGAGCTCACCCGGAAAAATCCCCTTCCCGTAACCCGCCGCAAAAACGAGCGGCGAAAAAGCGGTCCCCGGCGACCGGCTCGCCTGCAGCGCGCGATTGTATTCGCTGTGGGTGAATTCGCGCCCGCCGATCAGCGTCAGAATCCCGCCCGTCGGATTGTGGTAGGCGATCACCGCCCCCTGCAGATACTCCGGCGCCGGCACCTTCCCGCTCGGGAATCCCCCCGACCGCAGCGTATTTTCGGCTGGCGCAAATTTCTTCACGAACTGCGCGTAGGTCTCGTGGTCGTAACCCGGCCGGTCCTCGGCCTCGTTCAATTCCTTGCGAAGGGCGATCTCTCCCGCCCGCTGCATGTCGAGGTCGAGCGTGGTGTGAATCGTGAACCCTCCGTTCATCGCCCGCTCGTAGCCCAGCGCCGCCACCGCCTGTTGCCGCACGTAGTCCACCGCGTAGGAGACCTTGAAGGGATTCGAGCGTTTCCGCGTCACCATCGGCCCCATCCGATCCTGCTGCTCCTCCTCGGCGGTGATGAATCCCTCGTCCCGCATTTTCCCCAGCACCACGTTGCGCGTCGCCTTCGCACCCTCCGGGTTGTTCCACGGCGACAAGCCATTCGGGCTTTTGAGCAGCCCCGCCAGCGTCGCGCACTGCCCGGCCGTCATCTCCTTAGCCGACACCCCGAAATAACCCTTCGCCGCCGCCTCCACCCCGTAGAGGCCCGAGCCGAAATACACCCGGTTCAGATACATCTCCATGATCTGATCCTTGGAAAAACGATCCTCCACGCGGTTCGCCAGCAGGATCTCGATGATCTTCCGCTCGTAAGTCCGCTCGAACATATCGAACGAATTCCGCGCCAGCTGCTGCGTCACCGTGCTCGCGCCCTGACTCTTGCGCCCCGAACGATAATTCGCAATCGCCGCCCGGGCGATGCCCCAATAATCGACCCCGTGGTGCTCCATGAACCGATTGTCCTCCGCCGCGATCACGGCTTCACGCATCAACTGCGGAATGTCGTCTCCAAAGATCGGCGACCGGTTCTGGATGAAAATTTTCCCGTACTGCACCCCGTTCCGGTCGTAAATGACCGTCGCGGATTCCATTTTCACCATCTCCTCGAGATCGAACGAATCCGCGCGCGCCTGATACTTCGACGTCAGCACCGACGCCGTCACCAGAAATCCGGCGATGCCCACCACCAGCACCAGGATCGGCACCCAGAACCACCACCGGAGATAAAAATGTCTCCGGCGCCGCCGCGGACGCCGCTCCCAACTGTAATAATCCTGTGCGATAACGCGGATTACTTCCCACGAACCCCGCGGCGACGCAAATCAGAAAAAATCCCCAGCCGCCCACCCGCACCGCCGCCGTTTCCTTTGACAAACCCGCCCCGCCAACGATCCTCCTCCGTCGTGGTTCGTCCTCTCCAGCCCCCACCCGCAACCTCCCCGCAAGCCGCCCGCGTCTCCTGCCTGGCCCAGCCCGCCAACGAAGACGCCCGCCTCCGCGCCCTCCGCCATCTCCGCATCCTCGACACGCCGCCCGAGGACCGTTTCGACCAGATCACCGCCCTCGCCGCCCGCGTTTTCGACGTCCCCATCGCCTACATCTCCATGGTCGACGTGAACCGCCAGTGGTTCAAATCCAAGCACGGCATCGACCTCGACGAGACCCCCCGCGACATCTCGTTCTGCGGCCACGCCATCCTCCAAAACGACCCCCTCGTCGTGCCGGACCTCCGCCTCGACAACCGATTCGCCCACAGTCCGCTCGTGACCGGCAACCCCCACGCCCGCTTCTACGCCGGGATGCCCCTCGCCCTCGAAGCCGGCGTGAACGTCGGCACCCTCTGCGTCCTCGACACCCAACCCCGCACCCTCGACCCCCACCAGATCGCCTTCCTCCGCGGCTTCGGCGGCCTCGTCGAGCAGCAGCTCGGCCTCCACGACACTCTCGAACTCCAGCAGGAATCCATCCGCCTGAAAGAGGAACTCATCGAAAGTCAACGCGACCTCGCCGAGGAAAAGGAGCGCTCCGACGCCCTCCTGCGCAACATCCTCCCCGACGACGTCGCCGAGGAACTGAAAACGCACGGCCGCGTCGCCGCCCGCCACCTCGACGACGTCAACGTCCTCATCGCCGACTTCAGCGGCTTCACCGCCATCGCCGAAGGCCTCACCGCCGGCGAACTCCTCGACGAACTCAACGTCTGCTTCGTCGAATTCGACCGCATCACCGACCGCCACGACGTCGAAAAATTGAAGACCATCGGCGACGCCTACCTCTGCCTCTCCGGCATGGGTGAGACCACCCCCGACCCCGCCGGCCGCATCCTCCGCGTCGCCCTCGAAATCCGCGACTTCATCGCCCACCGCAAACGGGAAAAAACCGCCGCCGGACTCGGCTACTGGGACGTCCGCGTCGGCATCCACCGCGGCCCCCTGGTCGCCGGCGTCGTCGGCAACCGCAAGTTCGCCTTCGACGTCTGGGGCGACACCGTCAACACCGCCGCCCGTTTCGAAAGCGAAGGCGAATCCGCCCGCATCAACGTCTCCGCGGCATTCCTGGCCGCCGCCCGCGATCACGTCACCGCCACCGACCGCGGCCTCATCCCCATAAAAGGCAAATCCGACGCCCGAATGTTCTTCGTAGAGCCCGTGGAATTGGCTTCCAGCCAATCACCAACCCAAATCGGCTGAAAGCCGATCAAAACCCAACCCCCTCGCTGCCGCCCCTCGCCCCACACCAACCCTACATCCGCCGCGTCCGCCGGACCCGCGCCCGATCCCCGCTCCCCTCGCCCTCGGCCCGCGCCCGGGGCTTCACCTTCTCCTCCGCGCGCGCCCGTTCAGCCGCGTCCGCTTCCTCGCGCGCCAACGCTTCCCCACGAGCCTTGATCTGCGACGTCAGCCGCAGATTCGGCTTATCGACCAACTCGATTTTCTTGAGCACCTCGACCCGCACCGGCACCACGCCCGACTTGATCATCGCGATCTCCCGCGCCGCCGCCCGGCTCAGATCGATGATCCGCCCTTTGATGTAAGGACCCCGGTCGGTGATCCGCACGAGACACTGCTTGCCGTTCCGCAGATTCGTCACCCGCACCATCGTCTGAAACGGCAACGTCTTGTGCGCCGCCGTCATCGCCTCCGGGTCAAATCGCTCGCCACTCGCCGTCGGTTGCGGCTTCCAGTAGTAGGAGGCTTTCCCCTCGTAAGTCGCCGTCGGTTTCGGATTGAACAACGCCGGAGGCTGCCCGGACTGCACGATCACGTCCGGCCCCGCGCAACCCACCAACCATAGCGCAATGCCGCACACGCTCGTCCCAACGAGGACGCGAAGCGGGGGAAATGTCGGGAGGCGCACGGCGGAAAGCCGGGCAGGATGTCGCCGCCCCCCGCGAATTGCAATCCCCGTCGGCGCTGGCGCGAAGTCCCCGCCCGTGATAACGCTCCCGGGTGCCACCGACCACAGCGGATCTCGACGAAAGGCTGGGCCCGGGCCTCGCCGCAACCCGCCGACGAAAAGAGCGCCGTCTCTGGTCGTCCAAACGCCGCCGCACCGTTGCCTGGTGGCACCCCGTCCGCTACGTCCCGATGCGCCGCCTCGTCCCACTCGGACTCCGGCTGCTCGGCCTCTGGGAACGCGCCCACGCCCAATGCCTCGACGTCCGCGTCGTCGAAAACGAAGTCCACCTCGCCAATTTGCCCCCCGCGTTCGACGGCTACCGGCTCCTCCAGATCACCGACCTCCACACCGACATCGACCCCGCACTCCCCGCCGCCGTGATCGCCGCCATCGGGCGCACCCACTTCGACCGGGCCGTCGTCACCGGCGACTACCACAACGAGATCGGCGAGGATTTGGCCCGCTCCCTCGAGCTGACCGCGTCCCTCGTCCCGCACCTCGGCCCCGACCCCCTCGCGACCCTCGGCAACCACGACCTCCTCGACATGGTCCCGCCGCTCGAAGCCGCCGGCCTCCAATTCCTCCTCAACGAAAGCCTCGCCGTCGAGCGCGACGGCGACACGCTCTGGATCGCCGGCGTCGACGACGCCGACCACTACCGCACCCACGTCCTCGACCGCACCGCCCTCGGCGTTCCCGCCGACGCCTGCGCGATCCTGCTCTCCCACTCGCCGGAGTGTTTCCGCGGAGCAACCGCCGCCGGGTTCGACCTCCAGCTCAGCGGCCACACCCACGGCGGCCAGATCTGCCTCCCCGGCGGCATCGCCGTCATCCGCAAATCCGCCGTTCCCTCCCGCCTCATCTCGGGTCCGTGGCGGCACGAATCCATGATCGGATACACCTCCCCCGGAACCGGCAGCTGCACCGCCGCCGCGCGATTGAATTGCCCACCCGAGATCACCGTTCATATTCTAAGACGCGCGCCATGAGACTCGCCCCCGCCGCCGCCATCCTTGCCCTCGCGCTCGCCGCCAGCGCCGCCGCGCAAACCCGCTCCCACCTCGTCCGCCCCGGCGAGACGATGGAATCACTCGTCACCCGCTACGGCGTGAGCGCCCCCGAGATCCAATCCGCCAACCAGCTCACCTCCTCCCACCTCCCCCCCGGCGCGCTCCTCCGCATCCCGGTCTCGTCCCAGCCACCCGTTCGGCCCGCCACCGCCATTCCGATGGCGCGCCCCGTCCCGGTCGCCGACCCCACCCCACCCCCCGTCGCCGCCCCACCCCCCGTCGTCCGCCCCGTCACCCGCGTGGCGGACCCGGTCCCCCGCGAAACCCAAGAAACCCGTCCGACCGAACCGGAGACACCCTCCAGCTCCACCAGCTTCGCCGCCGCCATCCGCCAACCCACCGGCACCCGCTACAACGGGCGCTGGACGCCACCAGGCGAATCCAAGGCGTGGGTCATGGATTGCTCGAATACCGCCCGCTGGCTCCAGCGCGAAGTCCGCGGCGTCGATCTCCCCCGCACCGCCTCCGACCAATACGAATACCTCCGCCAGCGCCGCCAGCTCTGGCGCGTCGGCACCGACCCCCGCAAACTCCGCAAAAAGCTCCAACCCGGCGACCTCCTCTTCTGGGAAAACACCTACAAACCCGTCCGCAAGCCCGCCATCACCCACGTCATGACCTACCTCGGCACCGACTCCTCCGGCCAAATGAAGATGGCCGGCTCCCAGGGGTCCAAAGGCGTCAACGTCTACACCTTCTCGCCGGAGCGAAAAATGGGCGGCTACCGCGCCTTCCTCTTCTTCCGCCGCGACGGAAAATTCGTCGCCTACGGCCGTCCGTGACCGATCCCACACCCCACGTCCATTCCTTGCATTCCGCGCCCCGCCGACCAAAATCCCGCCGTCCCATGACCCGCCTCATCCTTCTCCTCGCCGCGCTCCTCACCGCCGCGTCCGCCTTCGCCCAGCCCGCCGCCTCCATTGGCCGCCTCGAGAAGGAACCCTACGACAGCCCGCAGCGCATCGAGCTCCTCAAGGTCCAGATCGTCCTCGACCAGGCCGGATTCCGCCCCGGCAAACTCGACGGCTTCGGTGGCGAATTCACCCAGGCCGCCGCCGACCGTTACAACGTCGCCAACGACCTCCCACCCGGTCAGCGCCTCGACCTCTCCAGCGTCGCCGAGCCGTTCCGCGATTACGTCCTCACCGAAGACGATCTGCAGTGGATCGGCCGCCAGGCCTCGTCGCCCGCCGAGCAGGAAAAGCTCGATGGCATGATGTATGCCGACCCGTGGGAACTCGTCGCCGAGAAGTTCCACTCCGACCTCGACTACCTCCGCGAGATCAACCCGACCGTCACCAACCCCGTCGCCGGCACCACCTTCCGCGTTCCGACCGTCGACGAATTCTCGATGCAAATGGTCGTCGACCTCGACGACCAACGCAAAGCCGAGGCCAAAGCCAAAAAGGAGGCTGCCGAGCTCGCCGCCGCGGCCACGCCGCCGCCCGAACCCGCCGACCCTCTGGCATCCACCGAACCCACCCCGGCTCCCACCGCCACCCCAGTCGAAACTCAAGACTCGCAGATCGAAAATCGCCGCCTCGTCATTCTCCGCGAACCCCGCCTTATCGAGCTCTACGAGAACGACAGAATCATCGCCTCCTTCCCCTGCACCCCCGGCTCCGACCGCGTCCCGGTGCCCGTCGGCGATTGGAAGATTACGTCCAACATCCTCATGCCCTACTTCCGCTACGACAAATCCGTCCTGAAAGACGGCACCCGCAGCGACAACGCCTTCAACATCCCGCCCGGCCCCAACAACTACGTCGGCATCGTCTGGATGGGCATCAACCGCAAAAGCGTCGGCATCCACGGCACGAATTCGCCCGACCAAATTGGCCGCAACCAAAGCAGCGGCTGCATCCGCCTCGCCAACTGGGACGCCTACTTCCTCACGCAGAAAATTCAGAAAGGAACGCTCGTCCAGGTTCGCTAGCGACTCATGGACGGGTCCACTCCAGCCACAACGGGGCGCGGGGACGATTGTAAGAGGGAGACCCATTGACCGGGCCGCCCGGCAGGGAGACCTGTAGCTTGCATGATCCCGAATCCCACGATCGACCCGACCATTGCTGTAGCGGCGGTCTGTGACCGCCGCCGTCGGGCTGAGCAGCGTCAACTTCCGGGTCGCGAGATCTCCGGCGGTCACAGACCGCCGCTACGATTTGCGAGTTGTCGGTTTATTTTTGAAAGATGGCATGAAGAGCACTCTCGATAATTCCAAAGAACCCCCCCGCCCCTCGGCGCTGAGGGCGTTTCTCGGGAGTTGCGCCTTCGGTCTTGCCGGAGCGCTCGTCCTTTTTACCCTCTGGGGTTACACGCTCGCGTCGCCCGACCGGGCATTCGATTGGCTTCCCTGGACGCTCGCGACCATCGGTTCCTTCGTCGTCGGAATTACCATCACCGTCCTGCACATCCGGGTGGAAACGAACCGTCGCCAGGAGCCCGCTGGCCTCGAGCTCTTTCACCGCCTCACGCGCGACCTCCCCGGGATGCTCTACCAGTTCCGCCAATACCCGAGCGGTCGCACGTCCGTCCTGCATTCCAGCGAGGCGATCCGCACGATCTACGAACTCACCCCGGAACAAGCCCGCGCCAACGGCTCGCTCATTCTCGACCTCGTGCACGAGGACGACCGGGCCCGCATCTGGCGCAGTCTCGTCACGTCCTTCCGCGACCTCACCCCGTGGTTCGAGGATTACCGGGTGACCCTGCCGAAGGCCGGCACGGTCTGGCGATCCGCCCACGCCCGCATCGAACGCCTGCCCGACGGCGGCACCCTCTGGCACGGCTTCGTCATCGACATCACCGAGCAAAAACTCGCCGCCGCCGAACTCCGCGAACAACGCGAACGCGCCGAGCGGGCCGACCGGGCCAAGAGCGAGTTCCTCGCCATGATGAGCCACGACATCCGCACGCCGATGAACGCCGTCCTCGGATTCGCCGACCTCCTCGGCACCACCGACCTCACCGCCGACCAACGCGGCTACCTCTCCGCGATCCGCACCTCGGGCGAAAACCTCCTCTCCCTCATCAACGAAATCCTCGACCTTTCCCGCGTCGAATCCGGCGAGCTCGAACTTCACGAGCTGTCCTACCCGATCGCCGTCTGGCTTCGCGACCTCGCCCGTATCCTCCAGGTCCGCGCCGACGCCAAGAACGTCGCCTTCATCTACCACGTCGACCCCACTGCGCCCACCATCATCCACGCCGACCGCACCCGGCTTTCCCAGGTCCTGCAGAACATCGTCGAGAACGCGATCAAGTTCACCGAAGAGGGCAGCGTGACCCTCAGCGTCTCGGCCGGCCCCGCCGCCGACCCGGGCCGCACCACCTGGGAATTCCGCGTCGAGGATACCGGCGTGGGAATCCCCGCCGCGAAGCTGGACGGCCTCTTCGAAGCCTTCCGCCAGGCCGGCAGCTCCGACGCCGAGCGCCACGGCGGGGTCGGACTGGGCCTCGCGATCGCGCAGCGCATTTGCGAAAAAATGGGCGGCGACATCGCCGTGCGCAGCCAGGTCGGCGCGGGCACCACGATGACCGTGACCGTCACGACGCGCTCCCGACTCGACTCCGACGTTCAGCCCGGCACCCCGGCCGCCGCCGAGCCCCCGACGGGCCCCGCGACCCGAACGGATTTCGACGGACTCCGCGTCCTCGTCGTCGAAGACAATCTTCTCAATTCCCGCCTCGTCGTCCTCCTCCTGGAAAAGCTCGGCTGCGCCTGCCACACCGCCCGCAACGGAGCCGAAGCCGTCGCCGTCTGCCGCACCGACCCCTTCGACCTCGTTCTGATGGACATCGAAATGCCCGTCATGAACGGCCCCGAAGCCACCCGCCAGCTCCGATCGCTCGAACGCGATCGCCAACTCGCCAGTCCCACCGACCACCTCCCCATCGTCGCCCTCACCGCCAACGCCCTGCGGGAGCAGAGCGGCGCCTACCTCGAAGCGGGCATGGACGACATCCTCACCAAACCCATCCGCCGCCCCGCCCTCGTGAAAACTCTCGCGTCCATTCACCAAGGAGCCGCCCCCGGGCGCACCGGTCCTCCGCCCACGCCCCGCGTCGACCAGGATCGACCCGCGGAATAATCGGGCACGAATCCTGCCTCATCCCACGCCGTGCCCGACCGCATCGACCACCTTTGGATCCTCACCAGCGCGGCGCTCGTGATGTCGATGCAGATCGGGTTCTGCATGCTCGAAGCGGGCCTCGTGCGCTCGAAGAATTCCGTCAACGTCGCGATCAAGAACCTCATCGATTTCTGCGTCGCCACGGTCCTCTTCTGGGCCTTCGGCTTCGCGATCATGTTCGGGGCCTCGCCCTCCGGCTGGTTCGGGACCACCGAATTCTTCGCCGGGGCGGACCTCGGAACCGACACCCTGATGCTTCTCATTTTTCAGGTCATGTTCTGCGCCACCGCGGCCACCATCGTCTCCGGAGCCGTGGCCGAGCGGATGAGCTTCGCCTCCTACATCGTCGTCACCATCGTCATCTCCGGCGTCCTCTACCCGATCGGCGGCGGTTGGGCGTGGAACCCCGACGGCTGGCTGCGCGACCTCGGCTTCCGCGACTTCGCGGGCTCCACCGTCGTGCACAGCGTCGGCGGCTGGGTCGCCCTCGCCGCGGTGATCATTCTTGGCCCGCGCACGGGCCGCTTCGATTCCAAGACCCCCCTCGTCAGTCCGCACAGCCTCGTTTTCTCGACCGTCGGCGTGATCATTCTCTTCGTCGGTTGGATCGGCTTCAACGGCGGCAGCACCCTCGCCTTCAACGACGCCGTCCCCCTCATCATCGTGAACACCGTCATCGCCGGGGCAGCGGGCTGCCTGGCCGCGCTCGCCGCCGTGTGGGCGAAACGCGGCCTCCCGCAGCTCCCGGCCACCCTCAACGGCTGCATCGGCGGCCTGGTTGCGATCACCGCAAACTGCGACGTGGTCACCACCGGCGAGGCCCTCGCCGTCGGTGCCGTCGGCGGCCTCCTCAGCTACGCGGCCATTGCCTGGTTCGAACGCCTGCGCATCGACGACGTCGTCGGAGCCGCCGCCGCGCACGCGATCCCCGGCGTCTGGGGCACGCTGGCCGTCGGCCTCTTCGGCGACGCCGCCATCCTCGGCACCGGCCTCGATCCGCTCGCCCAGACCGGCATCCAGGCGCTCGGGACGCTCGTCTTCTTCGTCTGGGCCTTCGGCGGCGGCTGGCTGCTGCTCTCGCTCGTGAATCGCGTTCATCCCCTCCGAATCCACGCCGAGGCCGAGCAGATCGGACTCAACGTCTCCGAACACGGCGCCAACACCGAAATCACCGATCTCATCCGCGACATGGCGCGCCACAGCGAAAGCGGCGAATTCACCAGCCGCCTGCGGATCGACCCCTACTCGGAAGTCGGCCAGATCGCCGCGGAATACAACCGCGTCGTCGACAAGGTCATCGACGACCGGGAGTTTCAGGAAAACATCACCCGACGCCTGCGAATCGCCCGCGACGAGAGTCAGGCGGCCAACCAGAAGATCTTCAGCAGCCTCCAATACGCCCGCCGCATCCAGCAGGCTCTCCTCCCCACCCCGGCCCAGCTGCAGGACGCCGTCGGCGATCATTTTCTCATCTACCAATCCCGCGATCTCGTCTCCGGCGATTTCTATTGGTGCCACCGCGCCGCCGACGTCAGCTTCTGCGCCGTCGTCGACTGCACCGGGCACGGCGTGCCCGGGGCGTTCATGTCCATGATTGGTCACCTCCTGCTCGAGCACATCGTCGTCGAGAAGGGCGTGCGCGACCCGGCGGCCATCCTCTCCGAGATGCACGGTCGCGTCCGGGCGATCCTCGGCCAGGAAGGCGACGATGGCGCGACCAATCGCGACGGAATGGAGGCCGCCATCGTGCGATTCGATCCCGGTGCCATCGTGTTCGCCGGAGCTCACCGCCCGCTCTGGTGGGTCCGCCCCGGCGACGGCGAGGCCCTCACCGGCGTCATCCCCGGCGACCCCCACGGACTCGGCGGCGGCCCCCTCGAACCTCCCACCATCGAATTCGCCAATCACACGCTGCCCATTTTACCCGGCCTCGCCATCTACCTGCAATCCGACGGCCTCGTCCAGCAGCCCAACCACCTTCGTCAGGTCTTCGACCACCGCCGCCTCACCGATTTGCTCACCGGACTCCACGCCGAAACCCTTGCCTCCCAGCGCCGATCCCTCATCGACGCCTTCTCGGAATTTCGCGGCGGTGCCGCCCAACGCGACGACGTCACGCTGCTTGGCATCCGCTTTCCCGATTCCAATCCGACCGAAACGCCCGCCGCCCACGTTCCATGATAACCGGTCTCCGCCCGCACGATCTCATGCTCTTTCTCGCCGAAGGTCCCATCACCTCAACCATCAGCACCGATTGCGGCCGGACCCTCCGAGCCCGCACCCAACTCTCCGTCGGCGGTCGGATTCTCCTGTTTGGAGCTTTCGTCGAACTCGCTCAGAATATCGCCCGCCACTCCGCCGAACGCAGCCCCGAAGAAAACGTCGGCATCGGTCGCATCACGGTCAACCGCACGGCGACCGGTTTCGTCCTTCGCACGACCAATCTCATCGACAACGCCGACGTCCCGGCCCTCCGGGATCGGCTGGCGTCGATCCGCGCCATTCCGACCGGCGAACTCAACCGCCTCTACCTCGCCCGTTTACACCAGACCGATCCTCCCGCCGCTCGCTCGGGCCTTGGCCTCATCGACCTTCACCGCAAGGCCGCCAGCCCGCCCGAGATCGAAATTTCGCCCGCCAGCTCGGGCCGATCCTCACTTTCGATCAACCTGAGCATCGATTGTGCTTAACCCGAGAACGCCATGGACCTGAACATTCCAGAATCCGAGACCACGCCGAGTGTGTCGTTCGACGCGGAGTCGTCGACGCTCACGCTTCGCGGCGAGTCCTACCCCGAGAACCCGACCGAATTTTTCGACCGGATCGGCGCGTGGTTGGAAGCCTCCCTTGGCGAAACTTCGACCCTCGAGCTCCGCCTCCTCCTTTACTACCTGAACACCGGCTCGACCATGGGCCTGCGCGAACTCCTCCGCATCCTCGAGCGCAAGCAGGCGCAAGGCAGCCACATCCAAGTCGAATGGCTGCATCTCCCCGGCCTCGAGATCATGCAAACCGCCGGCCAGGAACTCCTCCAAGGCACCCCCCTCCCCCACCGCATCACCGCCACCGAAGCGATCTAGGGCCCAAACGGCCGCCTTACAAACCGAAAACCGAACCGAAAACCGATAGGGGCGGCGCCAGCCGCCCCCATCGGGCATCCGGAGGGCGAGGCTCCCGCCGAGCCGTGGCCTTCACCCTGGATTCCGCGCCTCGCAGACCGATGTCACTGGCAGCGAAGCGAAGCATCTCTGGCTAGTCCTCCACCGAGGCGATCATCCCCCAAGGTGTCCAAACCAAGCAACCCGTCGCCCGCCACCTCCCTCACCCCCCATCCCCGGGAGTTGCATATATTAGCAACGCTAATACCTTAACGCACCGCAACACCCGCGAATGACCACCACCGCACCCAAAGCCCCGCTCACCCGCGACGCGCACCGCCGCATCGTCGCCGCCCGCCGTGAGCGTTCGACCACTTGGCAGATCATTCACGTCCTAGCATCCCTCAAGCTCGCCCTCACCCTCCTGGCCACCATCGCCATCGCCATCGGCGTGGCCACGTTCTACGAGAGCGCCTTCAATTCCAAAATCGCCGCCGCCTACATCTACAAGGCCCCGTGGTTCATCATCTGGCTCGGCGTCCTCTGCGTGAATCTCCTCGCCGTCACCATCAGCCGCTGGCCCTGGCAGCGCCGCCACACCGGGTTCATCGTCACCCACTACGGCATCATCATCCTGCTCGTCGGAGCCGTCATCGGCACGAAACTCGGCTTCGAAGGCAACGTCACCCTCCACACCGAGAAAGCCCCCGTCTCCCGCATCACCACCAGCCGCAGCGTCCTCCAGGTCGAAAGCCCCCGCGACGGCGCTCTCTACCTCATCGATTTCGACGCCGAAGCCGCCCTGCCCTCGCAGGACCGCCCCGACGCCCTGCCGCTCCCCGACACCGACTACCGACTCGTCGCCGACGACTTCAGCCCCAACCTCCTCGACCAGGAACGCCTCGCCGCATCCGACGACCCCGCCGCCCTTCCCGGCGTGAGCTTTCACTTCCACAGCGACACCGCCGGCCAGCACCTCGATCTCCCCTTCGCCCTCCAATCCGACGGCGGCATCGAGAAGGATTTCTTCGGCATGGCCCGCGTCGCCTTCCTCCCGTCCCTGCCCGACCGCACGCCCAAGACCATCGAAGAGACCCGCATGATCTTCGCCAAATACGCTCCCGTCGTCACCGCCGACGACGGCACCACCGGACTCCCCGTCACCCTCGCCGCCGACGGCCAGACCCTCACCGTCGGCTCCGCGACCTACCGCCGCGCCGAGGTCGTCGGCACCGCCATCGAAGCCGGACCCACCACCGTCCGCGTCGACAGCTACTGGCCCGATTTCAAACTCGAAAACGGCCGCCCGACCACCGCGTCCCCCCTGCCGAACAATCCCGCCGTCCTCGTTCGCATCACCGGCCCCGCCGCGGCGTCCGACGCCGCACCGTCCGATCCCGCCCAGGGCGGCCTCGCCCTCGAGTTCGCCCCCAATCCCGACGGCGGAGTCGATTGGCAATCCGTCCGCAACGAGATCGCCACCGGCACCGGCACCGCCCAAGTCGGCGACGTCATCACCCCCGACTGGGCCGATTGGACCGCCGAAGTCACCGAATTCCTCCCCCGCGCCGTGATCCTCACCGATCCCGTCCCCGGCGATCCGGAGGTCAAGGGGATCCCCGGTTTCCACGCCGCCCTCCAGGCCCCCGACGGCCGCACCGGCCCGGCAAAATGGATTGCGTCCGGAGCCCTCACCACCCTCGCCCTCGACCGCACCGTCGTCCGCCTCGGCTACGGCCTCGAACTCCGCCCCGCCCCGTTCACCATCGGCCTCGAGAGCTTCGAAGTCCCCCGCTACGAAGGCACCGAAACCCCCGCCAATTACATCTCCACCGTCAAATTCACCGAAAAAGAATCCGGAGCGACCAAGACCGCCGTCGCCCAGATGAACCAACCCGCCAGCTGGCCCGGCGGCTTCCTCGCCAACCTCACCGGCATCAACTACAAATTTTCCCAAGCCGAATGGAACCCCAAGGACCTCGGCGAAACCACCCTCCAGGTCCTCTACGATCCCGGCTGGCTCTTCAAATGGTTCGGCTCTCTGGCCATCTGCGCCGGCATCTTCATCCAATTCTACCTCAAACCAAAAAGGCAAAGCGCCAGCGAGCCAACCCTTTCAAGGAGCGGCGATTTGCAATCGCCGAACCAACCCAAATGAACTCGTTCATCAAACCTCTCACCCTCGCCCTCGCGCTCCTCACCACGGCCGCCCCCGCCACCCGCGCCCTCGACCTCACCCAGCTCGAATCCATCCCCGTCCAGGAAAGCGGCCGCAAAAAACCCTACCTCGTCTTCGCCCAGGAGAGCCTCCTCAGCCTCTCCGGTCGCGCCACGCTTAAAACCGACGACGCCCGCCGCCCCGCCCTCGACGTCATCACCGATCTCTGGTTCCAGCCGAACGCCTGGAACACCCAGCCCCTCATCCTCATCGACTCCATCGACGTCAAGCGAGCCGCCGACCTCGAAGACACCCGCACGCTCTACTCCTACGAAGAACTCGCCGGCAACGCCGCCTTCGTCCAACTCCTCCAGGACGCCGAGAACGCCAAACGCACCACCGAAGGCGGGAAACTCACCGGCATCGACAAAAAGATGGAGACCATCGGCCTCCGCCTCGCCGAATTCGAAGCCCTCCGCAACGGGAGCCTCTACCGCATCGTCGCCAACCCCGCCGGCGACCTCACCGCCTGGCGCACCCTCGACCCCACCGACCCCCTCTTCGCCAACCTCCGCACCGCCTACCTCGCCGGCGACCAGGCCGCTTTCGACACCGCGGCCACCACCCTCCGTCTCGAACTCGCCAAACAGGCCCCGCAATTCCAGCCCGCTGCATGGAAGATCGCCCTCGAGACCACCTACCAAAACGTCCACCCCTTCCGCTGGGCCTGGATCCTTTACCTCCTCGCCGGCCTCACCCTCGCCGTCACCTCCGTCTGGTCCCGCCGCCCCGGCTACGCCATCGGCTGGAGCCTCGCCGCCGTCGGCTTCGCCTTCCAACTCGCCGGCTTCGTCGGCCGCATCCTCATCGCCGGCCGTCCCCCGGTGACCAACATGTACGAGTCGATCATCTGGGTCGCCTTCGGCACCGTCCTCTTCGCCCTCGTCTTCGAAGCCATTTACCGGAGCCGCTACTTCCTCCTCGGAGCCATCCCCGTCGCCGTCCTCTCCCTCGTCCTCGCCGACCTCCAACCGCTCGCCCTCGATCCCGGCATCCACCCCCTCACCGCCGTCCTCCAGAGCAACTTCTGGCTCGCCACCCACGTCCTCATCATCACGCTCAGCTACGCCGCCTTCGCCCTCGCCCTCGGCGTCGCCCACATCGCCCTCGGCAAGGTCATCCTCGGCACCAAACCCAGCCCCGCCCTCTACAACTACATCTACCGCACCCTCCAGATCGGCGTCTTCCTCCTCGCCGTCGGCACCATCCTCGGCGGCGTTTGGGCCAACTACAGCTGGGGCCGCTTCTGGGATTGGGATCCGAAGGAAACCTGGGCCCTCGTCGCGCTGCTCGCCTACCTCTTCATCCTCCACGGCCGCATCGCCGGCCGCTGGGCCGGCTTCGGCCTCGCCGTCGGCAGCATCCTCGCCTTCCAAACCATCATCATGGCCTGGTATGGAGTGAACTTCATCCTCGGAGTCGGCCTCCACAGCTACGGCTTCGGCAGCGGAGGTTTCGAATACGCCGCCTCCTTCGTAGCCCTCGAAGTCGCCTTCACCGCCACCGCCATCGTCCGAAAAACCAAGAAGCCCAAAAAGCCAACCCTAACCCCCGCCTGAACCAAACAAGGAGCGGCGGCTTCCAGCCGCCGACAGGCAAATCGAGCGAAGCGAGAGAGCCGAACCCAATTCAAGGAGCGGCGATTTGCAATTGGCTTCGCCCGTCTCCGCTTCGCTCCGGCTGCCGAAACAACCAAGAGGCGAAGCCTCAAACCGACACCCCCAATCCTGAAAATCCCGTAAATCCTGTCCAAAGAAAGTGCGCCGCCACCTCCTCACCCTCTGCGTAATCAGCGCAATCTGCGCTCCAACCTCACCCGCAGCGTCACCCTCGACCCCGCCCGTCGCCACCGTCCCCGACCCCACCACCGGCCTCGTCGCCATCCCCGGCTGCCGCTTGGTTGTCACCGACTGGTCCGACGGCGACAGCTTCCCCGTCACCGCCCCCGACGGCACCCAATTCACCATCCGACTCTACGGAGCCGATACCTTCGAGTGGCACATCGCGGACGACACCGACGCCCGCCGCCTCCGCGCCCAGCGCCGCTACTTCGGCATTCAGGACATCCAGGCCGCCAAAAACCTCGGCGAGAAAGGAGCCCGCTTCACCCGCAAAGTCCTCGCCGAGCCCTTCACCGTCCACACCAGCTGGAGCGACGGACGCGGCAGCCCCCAATACAAGCGCTACTACGCCTTCGTCACCACCAACACCGGCGGCGACCTCGCCACCCTCCTCGTCCGCAACGGCCTCGCCCGAGCCTTCGGCGTCTACCGCCAAACTCCCACCCTCACCGCCGCCGAGCACGAAGCCCACCTCGACGACATCGAGCTCACCGCCGCCCGCCGCGGAGTCGGCGCTTGGGAGCTCACCGACTGGGATCGCATCGCCGACGACCGCGGCCTCCAACGAGCCGAGGACGCCGAACTCGACCTCGCGAAAACCGGCCCCGCCCTCGGCCCCAACGACCGCGTCGACCTCAACGCCGCCAGCCGCGACGAGCTCATGCGCCTCCCCGGCATCGGCGAGACCATGGCCAACCGCATCATCGAATCCCGCCCCTTCAAGTCCCCATCCGACCTCACCCGAGTCAGCGGCATCGGCCCAGCCACCTACGCCAAACTGAAGCCCTTTCTGGCCGAGCCGTAACCGTCCCACCAAGATTGAAGCAGATTGAAGAAGCGACCCAGCCCGGAAAGATCACCGATGGCAGCCCGAAAACAAATCCCCCCGGCGATTCTTCCGGGCTAAATCCGAATCCATCCGCGTTCATCCTCACCCATCCGTGGTTCGCATTCGCATCCCTCACCCCGCCCGCCGCACCAGCAACGCCCGCATCACGTGCAAATGCTCGTAAGTCACCTCCCCCGAGCACCGATCCTTCACGTCCCGCAGCATCGCCGAAAAATTCCCATCGAACGCCCGCTCGATCTCCGGTCGCAACTCCACCGGCACGCAACTTTCCAAATCCAACTTCATCCCATCGCCCCACGCCGCGATGAGGTGCTTCACCACCGTCCCCTCCTTCACCCCCCGACCGTCCGCGATCGCCGCGACCGTCTCCCCGCGCTCGAACGCCCCGGCCACCTCCATCGTCGCATCCCCAATCGACACCCGCGGCGGCCGCGGTGCCACCGCCCTCGGAGCCTCGTCCTCGAATCCCCGCCGCCCATTCTCGTCCACGAACGCCGCGATCCGCTCCAGGAAAACCTCCGCAAATTCCGCCCCCTTCTTCTCACCGATCCCCGGCACGCCGCGGAAATCCCCCGACGTCGCTGGATAAGCCCGCGCCAAATGCCGCAACGTCAGATCCGAAAAAATCATGTAAGCCGCCACGCCCCGCTCGTCCGCCAGTTCTTTCCGCAATCCCCGCAGGTCCTCGAACAACCCCTCGTCGTAGCCAAACTCCTCCACCCCCTGACGCCGCACCCGCGCCGTCGACGCCGCCTCCGCCTGCCGCGTCACCCGGATCTCCCGCCGATCCTTCAGCGCCGCGATCCCCTCGTCCGTGATGTCCACCGTCGCAAACTTCTCCTCCGACCGCGCCGCCAGCCCCATCCGGATCAACTCCCCCGCCAGCCCCTTCCAATACGCCGCCGGCTGATCGTTCCCCACCCCGTAAGTCGTCAGCTTCTCGTGCCCGCGCTTGCGCACCCCCGCCGTGTTCGCCCCCGTCAGCACCTCGACCACGTGATTCAGCCCAAAAGCCCAGCCGCTCGCCTGCCGAATCCGATACAGCGTCGATAAAAACTTCTGCGCCGCCACCGTCGCGTCCACCTGCTCCCGGGGCGACAGGCAATTGTCGCAAGCCCCGCAATTCTCCTCCGTCCAATCCTCGCCGAAATACCCCAGCAACGCCCGCCGCCGGCACACCGACCCTTCCGCAAAATCCACCAGCTGATCCAGCTGCCGCTTCGCCACCAGCGCCTCCTCCGGGTCCTTCTCGTCGAAGAACCGCGTCTGTTTCACGATGTCCCCCCGCCCGTAGAGCAGCACGCACTCGCTCGCCAGCCCATCGCGCCCCGCGCGCCCCGTCTGCTGGTAATACGCCTCGATGCTCCCCGGCAGATCGTAGTGCAGCACGAACCGCACGTTCGGTTTGTCGATCCCCATCCCGAAGGCAATCGTCGCGCAGATCACCTTCACCTCGTCCCGCACGAAGCGCTCCTGATTCCGCGACCGCACGTCCGGGGCCAGCCCCGCGTGGTAAGGCAGCGCCGACACCCCATCCCGCTTCAATTTCTCCGCCACCGACTCCGTCGCCTTCCGCGACGCGCAGTAAATGATCCCACTCTCCTTCCCCCGCCCAAGCACGAACTCCCGCACCTGCTCGTAGGCCCCCGCCTTCGGATTCACCCGGTAAAGCAAGTTCGGCCGATTGAAACTCGCCACGTAAGTCGCCGGATCCCGCAATCCCAGCAGCCGCACGATGTCCGCCCGCACCCGCTCCGTCGCCGTCGCCGTCAGCGCCATCACCGGCACGTCCGGAAACGAATCCCGCAACTCCGCCAACCGCCGATATTCCGGCCGAAAATCGTGACCCCATTCGCTGATGCAATGCGCCTCGTCGATCGCGATCAACCGCGGCCCCCAAGACTTCACGTCCGCCAGAGTCCCATCCAGCAGCAGCCGCTCCGGCGCGAGATACAGCAGCGAATACTCCCCATTGTGCAACCCGCGCAAACGCCGACGCGCCTCGTCCGCATCCAAGGTCGAATTCAGATACGTCGCCGCCACCCCGTTCGCGTTGAGCGCATCCACCTGATCCTTCATCAACGCAATGAGAGGGGACACCACCAACGTCAACCCATCCCGCATCAAAGCCGGCAACTGGTAACAAAGCGACTTCCCGCCCCCCGTCGGCAGCAGCGCAAACACGTCCTTCCCGTCGAGCGCATCCCCGATGATCTCCGCCTGCAACGGCCGAAACTCGTCGTAACCGTAAACCTCCTTCAACTTAGCAAGCAAAGCCGTCATGCGCGTGACCCTACCCACCCGGACGGCGATGCGCGAGCGGGGAGCGCACGCGTCCCCGCGTGCGAGCCGCGGCGTCCCGCCGCGGCACCCGGCAAATCGAGCGAAGCGAGAGAGCCGCCGCTCGCGCAAAACAAGCTTCCAGCCCGGCGCCTCGTCCCCAACCCGAAGGGCAAATCCCCCCCGACACCCAAAACGCCGTCGGGAATCCACCCCTCACGACGCTCCCCGCCAACACAGTTCACTCGCAAGCAACCAATTTTTCTTCCACGCTCGATAACCTCCCGAAGAGATCATGCCATCCGAACGTCCCCCCGAATCTCCCCCCGTCCTCTCGGCGACGGACCGCACCCGTCGCACGCTCTCGCTCTCGCTCGTCACACTCACCATCCTCGGCGTTCTCTACACCCTCTACTTCGCCCGCGCGCTCATCCTCCCGGTCGTCCTCGCCCTGTTGCTCAGCCTCCTCCTCACGCCGCTCGTTCGCTTTCTCCACCGCCGTATCCACCTCCCACCCGCGGTCGGTTCCGGCGTAATCCTGCTCTCTCTCCTCGCCGCGATCGCGCTGGCGACGGTCTTCGCCGTGCGGCCCGCCGCCGATTGGATCCAGGCCATCCCTTCGCGCATTCCCGACATCAAATACCGCCTCGAGAGCCTGCGGGTGCCCTTTCAGCAATTCACCAAGGTCTCCGAGCAGGTGAAGGAAATTGCCTCTCTTGACGAAAGCCCTCCCTCGGTCGCCATCGCCACCGAAGGTCCGCTCAGCGGCATCCTCATGCACAGCACTCCGGCCTTCATGGCCAACCTGCTCGTCATGTTCATCCTCCTCTATTTCCTCCTCGCGTCCGGCGACCAATTTCTCCGCAAAGTCGTCCGCATCATCCCGCGCTTCAAAGACAAACGCCGGGCCGTCGAGATCGCCAACGACATCGAGTCCCGAATCTCGACCTACCTCCAGACCGTCACCCTCATCAACCTCGCGCTCGGCATCTCCGTCGGCATCGCGGCCCACTTCATCGGCCTGCCCAACGCCATCCTCTGGGGTAGCCTCGCGTTCTTCCTGAATTTCATCCCCTACCTCGGCGCGCTCCTGGGCATTGTGGCGGCCTTTGTCGTGAGCCTGCTCACGTTCGAATCCTTGGGCCAGGCCTGCCTCCTCCCCGCCATTTACCTCGGGCTCAACATCATCGAGGGAAACTTCGTCACGCCTTTCGTCCTCAGCCGCATCCTCACGCTGAATGCCGTCATCGTCTTTTTCTCCATCATGTTTTGGACGTGGTTGTGGGGCATCCCCGGAGCCCTCCTCGCCGTCCCAATCCTGGCAACGTTCAAAATCGTCAGCGATCACGTGGATTTTCTCAAATCCATCGGCCAGCTCATCGGAGAAGACCCTTCTGCGAAGCGGGGTGGCGACTTGGCGACCAGCCAGGCCTCCGCGTCCGATTGATCCCGTCGCGATCCGACCATCCAAGCTTTGACTTTGCGCTCGGGCGGACGCATTGTTTGGATCCATGCCGATGGCCCCGACACGCGCCGATGAAGCCGACCGGCTTCGCATTCTACGAGATCTCAACATCCTGGATACCCCGCCGGAAGAACGGTTTGATCGCCTCACGCGCATCGCCATGGCGGCAACCAACTCCCCGACCGCCCTGGTGAGCCTCGTCGACCACGAACGCCAGTGGTTCAAATCCCACCTCGGACTCGACGTCTGCGAGACCCCGCGCTCCAACTCCTTCTGCGCCTACGTCGTCCATGACCGACGTCCCCTCGTCGTCAACGACGCCACCGACGACCAACGCACCTCCGACATGGGCATCGTCCTCTCGACGCCCCGCGTTCGCGCCTACGCCGGCTATCCGCTCTTCAGCCCGACCGGCCACTGCCTCGGATCGCTCTGCATCCTCGATTACAAGGTGCGTGAATTCACCGCCGCCGACCTCGACATCGTCCGCGACCTCGCCGCCGTCGCCGAGTCCGAGATCAACGCCCTCGAGACCACCGGCCTCATCGCCGATCTCGCCGTCGCCCGCGAGGCCGCCGAACGCGCCACCCAGGCCCAACGCCGCCTCACGGCCACCGTCGGCCACGAAATCCGCACCGCCCTCAACGGCATCGTCGGCGTGAGCGAACTCGTCGGCGAAGGCGTTCCCATCGCGGAATCCGCCGGCGTCCTCGAGACCAGCAGCCAATCGCTTCTCCACCTCATCGACGAGCTCCTCGACTACTCCAAGCTCGCCGACAACCGACTCCAGCTCGACCCCCATCCGACCAACCTTCGCAAGGCCCTCGCGTCCGCCGTCGCGACCGTGCGCACCCGCGCCCAAACCGGCGTCGAAATTCGGGGTCACTGCGAGGACGACGTTCCGCAATGGGTCACCTGCGACCCTCTCCGACTCCGACAGATTTTGCTCAACCTGCTCGGCAACGCCGCGAAGTTCACCTCCAAGGGAACCATTCAGGTCGGCATCCGTCGGGCGACCCCCGAACTCCTCGAGTTCAGCGTCGCCGACACCGGCGAAGGCGTCACCCCGGCGGAAGCGCGCCGTCTCTTCGAACCCTTCGCCCAGGCCAATTCCAGCATCGCCCGCCGCTCGGGCGGGACGGGCCTGGGCCTCACCATCAGCCGCGACCTCGTCGAACGCATGGGCGGCGCCATCCATTTCACCAGCGAGAAAAACGTCGGCTCCACCTTCACGTTCACCCTCTACGCCCCCGCCACATCAGCCCCCACCCCGGAACCCGAAAAGTCCGGTCCCGCGGCGCCCACCCCCTCACTTCGCGTCCTCGCAGCCGAGGACAATCGCATCAATCGGCGACTCCTCGGTGCCATGCTCGGCAAGCTCGGGCATTCGGTCGAGTTCGTGGAAAGCGGCCACGAAGCCGTCGCCAACGTGCGGGATCGCCCCGTCTGGGACTTCGTTCTCATGGACATCGGTCTCCGCGACCTCGACGGCCTCGCCGCGACCCGCGCCATCCGCTCGAGCGAATCGGATCAACGACGCCCGCCCGTCCCCATCATCGCCATCACCGCCGACGCCAGCACCACCGCCCGCGAAGCCTGCGCCGAAGCTGGGATGACCGGCTTCCTGCCCAAACCCATCACCCTGAAAGCGCTCGGCGAAGCGCTTGCCTTCGAAAAGTCAGGACATCTGACCAAGTCTCGCGAACGAGCAGCCGCCAAGTGTAGCGGCGGTCTGTGACCGCCGCTGATCTTGTCACAGGAAGATCGACTGCAAGCCCGAGCGTCGCCAACTCTACCGGTCGCACTCGCCCATCACGAAATCCACACTGCCCAGGATGCTCACGCAATCACTCACCATGTGACCCGGCAGCAACTTCGACATGATGCTCAAATTCACGAACGACGGAGCGCGAATCTTCAGTCGATACGGCACACCGCCCCCTTTGCTCAGAATGTAAAACCCGAGCTCGCCCTTCGGATTCTCCGCTCCGAAGTAAATCTCGCCCTTCGGCGCGTCGATCCCCTGCGTCGTCACGATGAAGTGGTGGATCAGCTCCTCCATCTTCATCATCACGTCGACCTTCGGCGGCAACGAGCTCTTCGGGTCGAAGTAATTGATCGGCCCCGTCGGCAGATCCGCCAGCACCTGCCGGATGATCTTGCAGCTCTGCCGCATCTCCTCCATCCGCACCAGATAACGGTCGTAGCAATCGCCGACTTCGCCGATCGGAATCTCGAAATCGTATTTCTCGTAGTCGAGGTAGGGATTCGCCCGCCGCACGTCGTGCTCGATCCCGCTGCCGCGCAGATTCGGACCCGAAATCGCGTAGGCAATCGCGTCTTCCTTCGAGATGACCCCAACATCCTTCGTGCGATCCACGAATATGCGATTACGGCTCAGCAATTTATCCAGCTCGTCCCACACCGGCAGGAACGACGCAATGAACTCCTCCGTCTGCGCCGCAAACGTCTCCGGCAGGTCGCGGGTTTGCCCGCCCACCCGCGTGTAGCTCGTCGTGAAGCGCGCCCCCGTGAGCTGCTCGATCAGGTTGTAGATTTTCTCCCGCTCCGTGAACGTGAACAGGAAGATTGACGTCGCCCCGAGATCCAGCCCATAGGCCCCGATCCCCAACAAATGCGCCGAAATCCGCGCCAGCTCGCAACAAATCACCCGAATCGCCTTCCCCCGAGCCGGCAGCTCCCAGCCCATCAATTTCTCGACCGCCAACGCGTAAGCGACGTTGTTCGCCAACGGCGCCAAATAGTCCAACCGATCCGTGTAAGGCACGAACTGATTGTATTGCATGTTCTCCGCGATCTTCTCGTCGCCCCGGTGCAGGTAACCGCAATCCGGCGTCGCCTTCGTGATGATCTCGCCGTCCATCTCGAGGATCAGCCGAAGCACGCCGTGCGTCGACGGATGCGACGGGCCCATGTTCAGCGTCATCGTCTCGCCCAACAATTCGCCCGCCTCCTGCGAACTTTCCAAGTTTTGGAGGCTGCGCGTCAGCGTGTCGGGTTGCTCGTAAGTCGTGGGCATGTCGGAAAGTATTTACGCTCGAAAGTGGAATGCAGTTTGCCATTCGCCGACTTTGTGAAAAATTTCACAAACTCACACGACCATGACTGACGCCACTCTGTCGACCGAATCGAAAAAATCAAGCCTGCCCGTGGTCGTCATCATCGGCGGCGGTTTCGGGGGCCTCTCCGCCGCGCGCTCGCTGAAAAACGCGCCGGTCCAAGTCATCCTCGTCGACCGCACGAACCACCACCTCTTCCAGCCGCTCCTCTACCAGGTCGCGACCGCCGGCCTCTCGCCGGCCGACATCGCCAAGCCGATCCGGTCGATTCTCCGCAATCAGCGCAACGTCACCTGCGTCATGGCCGAAGTCTCCGCCATCGACGTCGACGCCCGCACCGTCACCAGCGCCCAGGGCACGTTTCACTACGACTTCCTGATCCTCGCCACCGGCGCGCGCCACTCCTACTTCGGCCACAAAGAATGGGAGCCCCTGGCCCCCGGACTCAAAAGCCTTCAGGACGCCATCGAGATTCGCCGCCGCGTCCTCACCGCCTTCGAGGAAGCGGAGAAAATCGAAGACGCCGCCCGGCAGAAAGCCCACATGACCTTCATCGTCGTCGGCGGCGGCCCGACTGGCGTCGAAATGGCCGGTGCCATCGCCGAGCTCGCCCACCGCACGCTCAGCCAGGACTTCCGACGCATCGACCCCCGCCACGCCCGCGTCCTCCTCGTCGAAGCCGGCCCCCGCATCCTCTCGACCTACACCGAAAAACTCTCCGCCAGCGCCGTCAAGCAGCTCGAAAGTCTCAACGTCGAAGTCAAACTCGGCGACCCCGTCAAAAACATCGAGGAAGGCACCGTCACCCTCGCGAGCGGCCCGATCCGCTGTGACACCGTCGTCTGGGCCGCCGGCAACGAAGCCTCCGGTCTGGCGAAGGGAATCCCCGTCGAAACCGACCGCCAGGGCCGCGCTCAAGTCAATCAGGACCTCACGATACCCGGCCACCCCGAGGTCTCCGTGATCGGCGACATGATCTCCATCAAGGACAAAGAACACCAACCCGTCCCCGGCGTCGCCCCCGCCGCCATGCAAGCGGGCACCCACGCCGGCAAGAACATCATCCGCCAGCTGGACAACAAGCCGCTCGAGGACTTCTGGTATCACGACAAAGGCATCCTCGCCACGATCGGACGCCATCGCGGCATCGGCGACCTCGGCTTCGCCAAGGTCACCGGCTTCATCGCCTGGATCGCCTGGGCCTTCATCCACCTTTTCTTCCTGATCGGCTTCCGTAATCGCGTTCTCGTGTTTTTCCAGTGGGCCTGGGCCTACTTCAGCTTCTCCCGCGGCGCCCGCCTCATCTCGCAGCCTCCCCAGCCGCACGGGGAATCCCACCCGAAACCCTGACCCCATCCGCAGCCGGACCGTGCGCTGTTTCTATTCGCCCGGCTACCACCTCGAGCTTCCTCCGGGCCACCCGTTCCCGATGCGGAAGTTCCGCGACGCCCACCGCTTCCTCCTCGCGAACCGCACCCTCGCACCCGCCGACATCACCGAAGTCGACCCCGCCGACCGCGCCACCATCGAACGCGTCCACCACCCGGCCTACCTCGACAACCTGATCGCCGCCAACCTCTCGGACCGCGAAAAGACCATCCTCGGCCTCCCCCCCGGTCCCGACCTCTACGAACGCAGCTCCCGCGAAGTCGAAGGCACCCGCCGCGCCGCCTGGACCGCCCTGGAGGACGGCCTCGCCGCCAACCTCGCCGGCGGCACCCACCACGCCTTCCCCGAGCACGGCGAAGGCTTCTGCGTCCTCAACGACGTCGCCATCACCATCCGCGACCTCCAACGCACCCACCCCGCCCTCCGCGTCTTCGTCTGCGACACCGACGCCCACCAAGGCAACGGCACCCACGCCATCTTCGCCGACACGCCCACCGTCTTCACCTACTCCATCCACGTCGGCCGGAACTACCCATCTCGCAAAGTCCCCGGCGACCTCGACGTCCCCCTCGACCGCTACGCCGACGGCGAAACCTTCCTCGCCCAACTCCGCGCCACCCTCCCCGACGCCGTCGACGCCTTCCGCCCCGACCTCGCCATCTGGATCTCCGGCGCCGACCCCCACCGCAACGACCGCTTCGGCCAGCTCCAGCTCACCGCGAGACACATGACCACCCGCGACGAATTCGTCGTCCGACAATTTCTCGAGCGCCAAATCCCCTTGGCGGTCCTCTACGGAGGCGGCTACAACCGCGAATTGGAAAACACCGCCCGCCTCCACCGAAACACCATCGCCACGGCGGCGAAGCTATCAAGGAACGACGGCTTCCAGCCGTCCGTCCAAACCAAAGGCGAAGCCTCTGAATTCCCCACGGTCCCGGTTGAGAGTTGAAAGTTGAGAGTTGAGTGGAATACCTCCTTTCAAGGAGCGGCGATTTTCAATCGCCGACCCAACCCTGAGCCGTAGCCTCAAATCTCCAGCGCCAATTATGCCCACCACCCAAACCCCACCCACCCCCCCCGCCCTGGCCGCGAGCCCCGCGCGCACCGCCATCGTCCTCGGCTCCGGCCTCAACCCCTTCGTCGACGCCCTCACCATCGACGCCCGGATCCCCTTCGACACCATCCCGGGACACCCCGCCTCCACCGTCCCCGGCCACGTTGGCCAGTACGCCGTCGGCCGCCTCGGCGACACCCCGCTCATCGTGGCCCAGGGCCGCGTCCACCTCTACGAAGGCTGGACCGCCGCCGAGGTCGCCACTTCCGTCCGCCTCCTCCACGCCGCAGGCGTCGAGCGCATCATCCTCACCAACGCCGCCGGCACCCTCCACCCCGACCACCCACCCGGCACGTGGATGATGCTCACCGACCACCTCAACCTCTCCGGCCAATCCCCCCTCACCGGCGGCCCGAACTTCATCGACCTCACCGAAACCTACGACGCCGACCTCCGCGCCACCTTCCGCGCCGAGGCGAAGTCCCTCGACCTCACCCTCCACGAAGGCGTCTACGCCAGCCTCCCCGGCCCCCAATACGAGACCCCCGCCGAGATCCGCATGCTCCGCACCCTCGGAGCCGACGCCGTCGGCATGTCCACCGTCCCCGAAGCCATCCAGGCCCGAGCCCTCGGTCTCGAAGTCGTCGCCTTCTCCTGCCTCACCAACTGGGCCGCCGGCATCACTGCCAATCCCCTCAGCCACGAAGAAGTCACCGACACCGGCCGCAACGCCGCCCATACCCTCATCGAACTCCTCCAAACCACCCTCCCCCAATTACCCTGATCCCCCCCATGCAAAACTTCGATGCGGCCGCATCGAAGTTTTGCATGGGGGGGGGTGGGGTGGGAAATTGCTCTCATTCCGGATTTCGGAAATTGGGATTCCCTGCTACGGTCCCCGCCTTTTCCAGTGGACGAACCCATCGACGAGACCCCGGACGACGACCTCGTGCGCCGCACCAAGGACGGTGACGCCACGGCTTTCGACGTCCTCGTCACCCGCTACAGCCCCCGGCTCTACGGCTTGGTCTACAACATGACCTCCAACCACGAGGACACCAACGACCTCCTCCAGGACGTTTTCGCCAAGGCCTTCCGATCCATCAAAGGCTTCCGTCAGCAATCCAGTTTCTACACCTGGATCCACACGATCGGCATGAACATGACGATCAACTTCCTCAAGAAGCGCAACCGCCGCCGTGGCCCCAGCCTCGACGACGAAGAATCCTTCATCGCGAACAACCCCGATTTTATCGAAGCCACGTCGAACACCGACCCCCGCCGCGAAGCCGGACTGTCCGAACTTCAAAAAAGATTGAACGAGTCCCTACAGAAGCTGTCTCACGATCACAGAGCCGTGGTTACGATGTTCGACATCCAGGGAATGCCACACGCCGAGATTGCGAAGATCCTCAAAATCTCGGAAGGCACCGTGCGTTCCCGTTTGTTTTACGCCCATCGCCAGTTGCAAAGTTACTTGGAAGAATTTAGAGGAGCTTAAATCCACATGAAAATCGACCCGACCGAAGTCCAGAAACTCCTTCGCCAGCGCCGCGACGTGGCCCCGCCCCACGAAGATTACTTCGAGGACTTCCTCCTCGATTTCCAACGTCGCCAGCGCAACGAGATGCTCCGCCGCCCCACGTGGGAGATCCTCCGGGACCGCGCGAGCGCGTGGCTCGACGGATTCCGCGTCCCGAGCATGGCCTACGCGTCGATCGTCGCGGTCGCCGTTGGCGCCACCACTCTTCTCATCTCCGGTCAGGACGAAAGCTCCAACGCCCCGAAATTCGTCACCCAGTCGTTCACGACGCCGGCTCCGCTGAGCGTCCCGGTCGCCGCTGTGTCGACCGGGGCCGACCTGCCACCGAGCTACGTGCTCGAAAGCCGCCCGGTCTCCAACGATCGACCGTTCAGTTTTTAAGGATTTGCGAAGCCGTCGCCTCAAGCTCGATCTGTGGCTCGCGCCGGTCGTCCTCCTGACCGCGTCGGTTGGCTTGCTCAGCGCTCAGGAAACCTCCCTCGCGGACTCGATCTCCGCTCAAGTTCAGCACCTTTTCGGCCTTCACAAGGACGCCGTCGTCCGGATCGAGGGCTCCGACCGACACGGGCGGCTCGAAGGCACCGGATTCTACGCCGACCCGTCCGGCACCGTCTACACGCTTACGGTCGCCGTCGGCGACGGCGAGAACATCACCGTCCACCAAGGCCAGCGAAAGCTCCCCGCCCGCCTCCTCATCGCCGACCCCCGCACCGGCATCGCGATCCTCAAAGTCGACGCCAACACGCCCTTCCTCCCAATCGGCGACTCGTCGGAAGTCGAGATGGCCACCCCGATCGTGTCCATCGGCTACCCCATGGGCTTGCCCGAGACGCCGAGTTTCGGAGTCGTCGCCGGCTTCGACCGCGAATACCTCAACCGCTACTTCCGCACCACCCACATCCGAGCCAACCTCCCCGTCCAACGCGGCGTCGGCGGCGCTCCGGTGATGAATCTCGCCGGTAAGGTCGTCGGCATCGTTGTCGCCGGCGTCGACGGCAACGCTGGCTGCTTCATGCTCCCGATCAACGCCGCCGAGAAGTCGCGGATGGAATTCGAGCGCTTCGGCGAACTCCGCCCCGGCTGGGCCGGCGTCTCGGTCGAGCGCGCCACCGATCCCGACCTTCCGTCGACCGCCCGCGTCGCCAATCTGCACAACGACACCCCGGCGTCCGAGAGCGGGCTCGAGAACGGCGACATCGTCCTCCAAGTCGGCGACATCCCGGTGCGCGCCCCGGAAGATTTGATCGATGCGTCGTTCTTCCTGACCGCCGGAGACGAAAGTTCCATCGTCGTCCGCCGCGCGGGAAAGGAACTGACCCTTCCCTTCCGCGCAGCCCACCATCCAACTCTCAGTCGACCGCTTTCCGAGGATCAGGATCCTTTCGTCAACGACATCCCCCGCTTCCAGCTCGATTCGCCGGGCAACGCGGGAGGCGCTTCAGCCGAATCCCTCGATCCCCGCTGAACTCCGGTGGGTTCAGCTCCCGAGAGCAACCAGCTCACGAAATTCCCCCGCCTCGAGCGGCATCACGCTCAGTCGCGACTGGCGGACCAGCGCGATTTGCGCCAGCGAGTCCTGCGATTTGACGGTCGCAAGCGTGACTGCCTGCTTCAGAGCCTTCTTCGGTTTCAGGTCGACGCACACCCACTCTCCTTCGGTCGCCGTGGGGTCAGGGTAAGCCCCTTGGGCGACCTCCGCGATCCCGACGACCGCCCGCACCTTCCCGCTGTGGTAGAAAAGCACCGCGTCGCCCACCGCCATTGCCCGCAGATTGATCCGCGCCTGAAAATTCCGAACCCCGGTCCAAGCCGTCCCCCCATCCCGGGTGAAATCATCCCACGAGTAATCCTCGGGCTCCTGCTTCACCAACCAACACCGCTTCGCCATGAGCGCATCCTTGCAGGCACCATGGCCGCATCCAGACAAAACAATCAAACACGCCCACAGCCCCCGCATCCCCCCCTTGTCATGCTGAGCGAAGCGAAGCATCTCTGACTTACACTACCCAACCGTCCGCCACGCCAAGAATACGATGAGAAGCCAGAGATGTTTCGCTTCGCTCAACATGACAGGTAAAGGACGCACGATCCCTTCGGGATCGGCACCCCACCCACGCCGAAATGTCATCACCCACCATCTTCGACGAGTGCCTTCACCGCCGTCACCACGTTCCGCCCACCAACCCGCTCGTAGCGCAGCTCCGTCAGCGAGTTCTTCAGCAGAAAGATCCCCAAACCCCCGATCTCCCGATCCTCCGCCGAAGCGTTCACGTCCGGCTCCGTCTCCGCCAGCGGATCGAACTCATGCCCGTCGTCCGCGACGACCAGCGTCAGCGTTTCCCCATCGAGCCGCGCCACCACCTCGATCTCGTGCTCGGCCTCGTCGTCGTAACCGTATTTCAGCGTATTCGTGACAAGCTCCTCCATCGCCAACTCGGCGGCAAAGATCACGTTCATCGGCACGTCGTTCGCGCTCAGGAATTCCGACACTTTCCGGCTCAGCGGCACGAACGCCTCGAACGTGTTCACCATGCTCACCCGAATCTCTTTCGCGCTCAAAATTCCACCCTCACAATCGAGAAATCATCCTGCAGCGGCTGCCCCGCCCGCAACTCGTGCACCCACGCCAGCAATCCTTCCAGCCCCGCCGGATCCGCCGCCCGCTCGATCATGGCCGCCTCGAAGTCCTCGAAATCAATCATCGTTCCATCGGCCCGGGTCACCTCGTAAGTCCCGTCGCACAGCACGATCAACCGATCTCCCGTCCGAAGCTCCACCTCGGCATCCTCGAATTTCATCCCCTCCATCGCCCCGATCATCATGCCCCGGGTCCGGATCTGCTCGGCCCCACCGTCCGCCCGCAACAGCAACGACGGCGGGTGACCGCCGCTCGCGTAGCGCATCCGCTTCGTCGGAGCATGCACGACGCCATACCAGATCGTGAAGTACATGTTGTTCTGATTCTCCATCAGAAACGCGTTATTCAGCGCACCAAGCACCTCTCCGGGCTTCCGGAAATCCGTGCTCGCCAGCGAACCCGAGCGAATCACGTTGATCGCCGTCACCGACAGCAACGCCGCGCCGACCCCGTGCCCGCACACGTCGAGCAGATAGATCGCGAAGTGTTCGTCGTCGATCCAATGGTAACCAAACGCGTCGCCACCCAGCTCGCCGGACGGCTCGTAGCTCCAATCGATCTTGAACGGTTCCGACATCGGCGCCGGGATGATCGACCGCACGTAATTCGCCGCCTCGTGCAGCTCGTCCGACAGCCGCGCCTGCGTCTCCTCGATCGTCCGCAGATAAGTCCGTTCCTGGTCGCGGAACCGCTTTTTCTCCAGACTCGCGCCGAGCCGCGCCCGCAACAGGGTCGGGTTGAACGGCTTCGGCAGGTAATCCTCCGCGCCCCCCTCGATGCACCGAACCACGCTACCGATCTCGTCCAACGCCGAGATCATGATCACCGGGATGTGACGCAGGGCCTCATCCTCCTTCATCCGCAGCAGCGCCGTGCTCCCGTCCACCTTCGGCATCATCACGTCCAGGAGAACCACGTCGAACTCCTGCTCGCGCAGGATCGACAGCGCCTCTTCCCCGTCCGCCGCTTCGACGACGGAATAGCCTTCCCGAGTGAGCCGCCGCGAGAGAATCCGCCGATTGCCCTCGTCGTCATCCACCACCAACAAATGCCCCTCCCCGGACGCGCCAGCATCGAGGGGACCGCGACCTTCCAGGTCGCCGTCCTGAGCTGCCCGGGGAGCGCGACCTTCCAGGTCGCCGTCCTGAGCTTCCAGCTCAGGACTCGTCACCACCCGCGGCAAAGCCGCCACTCCCCCACCCAAGACGCCGTCCTCCCGCAGATTGAGGTCGATCAATTCCAGCAAACGCTTCGCCGCCATCCGCACTTTTCCGAGATCCGCGACCAAATCCTCCCGGCCCAGATCCGCCAGTTCTTCGGCGACCATTTCGCCGTAGCCCATGATGTGATTGATCGGCGTCCGCAGCTCGTGCCGCAGCGTCGCCAGCGCGTCGGGGCTATCGTTCATGTCCCGCCGCCGACCCTCGCCAGTTGCGTCGCAATTTTCTCGAGCAGCCGCGGCAGATCGATCGGCTTGGTGTCGTAGTCGTCGCACCCGGCTTCCATCGTTTTCTCCCGGTCCCCCGCCATCGCGTGCGCCGTGAGCGCGATCACCGGGATGCCCCGGGTCGCCTCGTCGGCCTTCAAGCGCCGCGTCGCCTCCCAGCCGTCGATCACCGGCAGACTCATGTCCATCAGGATGATGTCCGGCTTCTCGGCGGTCGCCCGGTCGACGCCCTCCTGACCATCGACGGCGATGAGCACCTCGTGGTCGCGGCGCGCGAGCCGGCGGCTCAGCATGTCGCGATTCATTTCGTTGTCTTCGACGAGGAGAATTTTAGCCATTCGGTGCGTTCGGGTCGGAGGTCTGGGCCAGCAGTTTACACACTTCGCGGAGCAGCTGATCGCGATCCATCCCGTCTTTCTGGATCACCGATTGCACGCCGCCGTTCAGGTTCTCGCGATCGGTTGCCGACAGGTTCTTCGCTGTCACCACCACGACCGGGATTTGATTTAACCGCGCATCGCGCCGAAGGCACGCCAGAAACTCGAATCCATCCATCACCGGCATCATCAAATCCAACAAAATCACGCCCGGCGACTCCCGCCGCGCCACGTCCAGCCCCTCCCGCCCATCAGCCGCTTCGTGCACGACCAGCCCGGCCTTCTCGAGCATTCGCCGGAGCATTTCCCGACTATCCGCGTCGTCCTCGACGATCAACGCCGCGTCGATTCCGCGATCCACGTAGCGTCCGATCACGTCGCGCAGACGTCCGGCGTCGACCGGTTTGGTTAGATAATCGGTCGCGCCGAGCGAAAATCCCAACTGCTGATCCCGCAGCATCGTCGCCATCAGCACCGGGATCCCCGCCGTGGCCGGATCGGACCGCAGCGCCGACAGCACCGACCAACCGTCCATCCCGGGCATCATCACATCGAGCGTGATGGCGTCCGGCCGACCGGACCGCGCCAGCTCCAACCCCGCCTCGCCACCCGCCGCGACCAGCACGCGATAACCGCTTTTTTCCAGCGTCCTCCGATACAACTCCCGGGTGTCGCCGTCGTCGTCGATCACCAACACCGTCCGCCCCGCCGGGTTCGGCACCACGGCGTCCAACCCCGCAGACAACGTTTCGCCCGCGTCCTCCGTGAGCTCGATCACCTCCGCCGGAAGGTCGACCAGAAACGTCGACCCTTCGCCGGCCGCGCTCGTCACCGTGATGTCACCACCCATCATCCGGCAGAACTCCCGGCTGATCACGAGCCCGAGCCCGGTTCCACCGTATTTGCGCGTCGTCGATTCGTCGGCCTGGGTGAAGGATCGGAAGAGCTTATCGACCTGCCCGGGCGTCATCCCGATACCCGTATCCGCGACCCCCAGCCGGATCCGATCGCCCTCGCCGCGCTCGGCGGTCAGCGTGATTGTCCCGTTTTCGGTGAATTTCGACGCGTTGCTCAGCAGGTTGAAGAGGGTCTGCCGCACTTTGGTGAGGTCCGCCCGCATGGACCCGAGACCTTCGCCGATCCGCAACTCGAGCGCGTTCCCGTTCTTCGCGACCAGCGTCTCCACGGTCGAAATCACCTCACTCAGCATGGGCGCGATCTCGAAGTCCTCGAGGTAAAGCGTCATCTTGCCCGCTTCGATCTTGGAGAGGTCGAGCACGTCGTTGATCAGCTCCAGCAGGTGTTTCCCGGCACCCTGAATCTTCCGCAGATCCGGCACAAAATCCTCCTGCCCGAGATCCTCGGCCTCCTCGATGAGCATCTCGCTGTAGCCGATGATCGCGTTCATCGGCGTCCGCAATTCGTGGCTCATGTTCGCGAGGAAGGCGCTCTTGGTCCGATTGGCCTCCTCGGCCTGGTCGCGGGCGTCCGCGAGCTCCGCCGTCCGTTGGCGAACCCGCTCCTCCATCGTCTCCACCATGTCGCGCAGCTGCGAGGTCATCCGGTTGAAATCCCGGCCCAGCTGTCCGATTTCGTTTTGCGTCGAGATCCTCACCGAGCGGTCGAGTTGTCCCCGCGAGACCGCCGAGACGGCCCGCGTGAGCGCCTCGATCGGCTGCGAAAACGAGCGCGCCACGAACCACGCGGCCAGCGCGGCCAGGATCACCGCGACGACCGCCACCGCCACCGCGAGCCGGGCCAGAGTCGCCACCGGAGCGAACGCCTCGTCGGCGTCGATCTTCACCACGACCCCCCACTGCAACGCTGGCAGGTATTGCCACACGGCCAGCACCTCCACCCCTCGGTAGTCGGTCACCAATCCTTCGCCGCGGTGGCCAAGCGCGCCCGCGACGACCGCATTGCCCGCCTCGGCTCCCGATTCGATTCGACGATCAAACGCCGCGTCCGGGTCGTGACGGGTCGGCGTCATCAGCACCGCCGCATCACCGTCCATCGACGCCACCACCATCTCGCCGGTCTCGCCCAGTCCGGTCGGATCGGTCACCACCTCGTCGATCTCGTCCAGATCGAGCCGGACGGCCAGAATCCCCATGAAAATCCCGTCGGCAAAAACCGGAGTCGCAAAGAACGTCGCCGGGCGCCCATCCGGCTCGAAGACAGCGAGCCGCGATTGCACGGTCCCCAGAGTCATCAAGCTCGTCTCGACCGCTTCGCCCAGTCCGCTTGCCGCCAACGGCGGCTCCAGCAAGTTGCCGAGCGGTTCACCCGTCCCCCCGGCCGTGAGCACCACCCGACCGCTCGGATTCACCAGATAGACCTGCTCCAGATTCATCGCGATCCGAAAACGCTCCAGCAACCGGCTGTGCCGCGCGACCGCCACCCGGTAGGCGAAATTCGTCGCCCCCCCCGAGGCCTCGACCGCCTCGGCGAAGAGTCTCAACGCCTCCGCCGGAGTCCCGCTGTCGGCCAGCGCTGTCAGGCTCTCCTCCTTCGCGTGCAGATACTCCTCGATGCGCCCACCCTGCCGCTGACCGATCGAAGCGAGGTTCGTTTCGATCACCTCGCTCAGCAACTGCCGCGACGCCGAGTAGTTGAGCCACGTGCCGAAACCCAGCGGGACCACCGCCAGCAACAGAAACCACACGATCAACTCGGTGGAAATGCGCCGCTGCCGGATCATGGAGCCACCGCCTCCGGGTTCGACCAGGCCCCGCCCCATTCCATTCGCAAATCCTCCAGCGCCCGCTCCCACTCCGCGCGCGTCCGGAAGATCGGAAACGGCATCGGCCGCACGGGCTTGTCGGATTCCCAGACGACGTCGAACTGCCCATCGGCCCGCACCCGGCCCACGCGAGCGGATTTCCAGGTGTGCTGCGTCTCCTCGTCCACGTAGACCAACCCCTCCGGCGAGTGAAATCCCTGACCCCCGATCGCCGCCCGCACCGCCGCGGGATCCACCGATCTCGCGTCGCGAACCGCCCGCGCCCACAGATTCACCGCGGCGTAAGCCGCCTCCATCGGATCCGACGTCACGGCGTCGCGCCCGAATCTCTCCCGGTAAGCGTCGACGAACGTCCGGTTGAGGTCCGAGTCCAGACTCTGAAAATAATTCCACGCCGCGTAGTCGCCCGCCATCGTCCCCGGCTCCATCTGGGCCAGCTCGGTCTCGCCGATGCTGAACGACATCGTCGGGACGCTCTCCGGCGTGATCCCCATCGCGCGCAACGCGGCGAAGAACGGGACGTTGGAGTCGCCGTTGATCGTGTTGAGGATCACGTCGGGCCGCGCCGCGACGATGGCGTCGACGATTCCGCCCACGTCCGTTCCGCCCAGCGGGAGATACTCCTCACCCACCACGCGTCCGCCCAGGGCCTTCACCTGATCGCGAATGATCAGATTCGTCATCCGGGGAAAGACGTAATCCGAGCCGACCAGAAAGACCCGCGGCCCAAATTCCCGCAACGCGTAGCTCACCGCCGGGACGACCTGCTGATTCGGCGTCGCCCCCGTGTAGACGACGTTCGGCGACTGCTCGATCCCCTCGTATTGCAGCGGATAAAACAGCAGCCCGCCCGCCGCCTCGACGACCGGCACCACGGACTTCCGACTCGCCGAAGTCCAGCAACCGAAGATCACGCTCACCCCCTCGCCCGCCAGCAGCCGCTCCGCCGCCACCGCGAACCTCGCCGGATCGGAGGCCCCGTCCGTGATCACCGGCTCGATCCGCCGTCCCAGCAAGCCGCCGGCCTCGTTGATTTCTTCAATCGCGAGCAGAGTCGCGTTGATCACGGCTCGCTCGCTCATCGCCATCGTCCCGGTCTCGGAATGCAAGACCCCGACCCGGATCGGCGGCTCCGCCACCCGCGAGCAACCCACCGCCAGCAACAGCCCAGCCGCGGCGCCGACGAAACAACGAAACAAGCCTCTCACCGGCCTCCGCTAACCCACCCGTTCGATTGGAATCCGCGCGACGAACTGCATCTCTCCGCTGCCCGCCAGCTGGCAGTCGACGGTGCCTTTCGCGTATTCGGCGATCTTCCGGCAGGTCGCCAGTTCCAGCCCCAACCCGCTCTGCCCCGCCCCCTCACGGATCGCCCCGTAGGGGTCGAACAACGAGTCCAGCCGGGCGCGCGGGCCGACGTCGCGCCCATCGTTCACCCGCTCGACAACCAGGCTCAAATCCATCACATCGCCGTTCTCGACGACATCCACCGACAACCGCGCCAAGCTGGATCCACGCGCCGCCATGCGGAGAAGCTTGCGCGCCACCATCAGGATCGATCGCTCCGGCCCGCGATACTTTTGTCCGGTCGGGCGCATATCGTGAAACTCCAGGACGAGACCCCGCTCCTTCGAGAAGGCGATCAGCGTCTCGGAAAGAGCCTCCAGCGGCAATTCGGTCTGCACCCCGGCTTCCGCCAGGTGGGAAGCGCTCACGTAATCGACGATTTCCATGAGGATATCGTGGAGCTGACGCCCGGAATTTTGGATTTCCTTGATCCATCCCGACCGCTCGGCGTCCCGGGTGTCGTGCGAAAGCAGCTCCGAGAATCCCAGCACCACGTTGAGCGGAGTGTTGAACTCGTGGCAGAGCATGGAAAAAAACGTGTCGTGCACGCTCATCAGCCGCGATTGCATCTCCTGCGTCCGGAGATTCTCCTGCTCGTAATCCGCGAAGCCCCGGGAGATCACGTCCTTGAGGTGCTTTCGCTCGAAGGGCTTGAGCAGGTAGTTGAAAGCACCGTGATTCACCGCCGCGATGGCGCTCTCCGTGCTCTCGTGCGCGGTGAGGATGATCACTTTCTGGACCTCGCGCATTTCCTTCAGACGCTTGAGCGTCTCGATTCCCGACAGCCCCTCCATGCACAGATCCAACAGCACGACCGGGTAGGCATCCGCCGCCGATGCCGCCAGAGCCTCTTCGCCCGACGCCACCGCCGTCACGTCGTATTCGTCCCGCAGACACAGGCTCAGCGTCTGGCGAACGAGGGGCTCATCGTCCACGACGAGAATTTTTTTGAAAGGGGAACCCGCAATCATCGATTCAGCGCTTTCGGTTCGAGGGATTCCCGAGGCTTTTGGTCAGCAGGAAATCCTCCGTCGCCGGACTGTCGTCCACGCTGGGGAGGAATAGCGAGAGGGAAAGCCCACCCCACTCGTTGATCCGCGCCGTCAGCGACCCCCCGTGGTGGCGGACGATGAAGTAGCACGACACCAGAAAAACCCCGAACTCCCGCGGATTCGAGCCCCGCAGATTGAAGGGATGGAGCAGACTCTCCGCGCACGTGTGCCGCGCCACCGGCACGAAATCGTCGAAACTGATCTGCGCCCCGAGGACCTCGCCGTCCACGAGGTTGGGAGCGATCCCGAGGTGCACCGTGCTGCTCTCGGGCAGCGAGACGATCTCCTCCGCGATCATGAAGCGGAAGAGCTTGGCGATCTGATCGAGTGATCCTCGGATGAGGGGCGTATCCGGATCGACCTTCTTTTCGATGTGGAGCTTCTTCTGATTTCGGATCACTTCGGTCTCCGCGAGGGCCCGCACCGCCAGGTGGTCGAGATTCAGCCATTCGAGGTCCGCTTCGGCCGTCGGCTGGCTCACCTGCTCGAGGTCCTTGAGCGTCTGGGCGACGTCGTAAAGGTGGTCCCGCGTGCTGCGAACGAACTCGAGCGGCAGATCGGGCGTAGCCGGGCTGTGCTCGAGGAGTTGCTCGATCATGAACGTGAGCGGGCACAGAGCGTTGTGAATGTAATGCCCGATCTTGGCCGATACCATCCCGACGTCGAAGACGCGGTCCTCCAGAATCTGGGCGCGCAATTCATCGAATTTCGCCGCCACCAGCGAGGCCTCCGCCGCCTGCCGCTCGTGATCCTCCAGCGCGTTGGTCAGGACTGACTCCAACTCGTTGAGATCCCACGGTTTTGACACGAACGAATACACCGCCCCGGAGTTGATCGCGTCGACGAGCACCTGCTGCTCCGTGTAAGCCGTCGTCAGAATGCGCACGACCGTCGGGAATTCCTCCCGCACCCGGCACAGCAGATCCAGCCCGTTCGCGTCCGGCATCCGTTGATCCGTCACCAGAACCCCGATTTCGTCGCCACGCTCCTCGAGGAACTCCATCGCTTCCTTCGTCGACAAAACGGAATGGATCGCGAACCGGTCGTCGAAGGCCCGCGAGAAATACTTCAACGCGATCTCCTCGTCGTCGACCATCAGAACGCCTTTCTTTTTGAATTTTGTCATGATTTTGCGGGGGTTGCCGTGGGTCGCAGACCAGCCAGGTCGGCGCGGGAGAATTGTCCGTGCAACGCGGCGATCACGTCCGCCGCCGAGGTCGCTTCGGCGTCACCTTCGAGAAAACGAAACTCCATCCCGCCACCGGTGACGACCAGCTTCCCACCAGCCATCGCCAGCGCAAACAGCGTCCGCAGCAGATTCACCGCGATCGCGCCGGACTCCTTCTCCGCCAACACGCCGCCGAGCGCTCTCGCCAATTCCGAGGCCTCGATCGGCGCGCCATCGAGCGCGACACTCGCCGCCAACCCACTTGCCTCGGTCTCGATCGAATCCTCCGCCACTTCCAACCCGGCCGCCAGCGCGGCGGCCAGGCCGGACACCTCGGTCGTCGCCCGCTCGCTCCACGAACCCGACGCACCGCGCAGGGCGTCGATCGCGTCGAGGCACATCGTCGCGTTCGAATATTCGCCGGAGATCAACCGCTCGAGGTCGAAGTCACGCGCGCTCACTCCGGCCACTTTCCTGGTCTGAGCCGGATTCAACTGCGACGGCAACACCTCGATCAAGGAGACCACCGTCCGCCGCAGCGCGATTCGCTCCTCCTCGGCCCACGCCCGCGAAGCCAGGAGCAGCCACTTCACCCGGTCGCTGCAGAGCACGCGTTGCAGCGTGCTCAACTTCACGGCCAGCAACTCGTCGCGCTCACTCAGCACCTGGTGGTAATCCGACGCACGCTGCAGCACCATGCCCAGCTCCGGCACTTCCCAGGGCTTGACCACGTATTGGTAGATGTGGCCGCGGTTCACCGCCTGGATCGCACTCTCGAGGTCGGAATAAGCCGTGGTGAGAATGCGCACGACGTGCGGGTATTCGTTGCGGACGATCTCGAGGATCTCCGCGCCGAGCATCTCGGGCATGCGCTGATCCGAAATCACGATCGCGATCTTGGCGGATTCGCGCCGCAGGATCTCGAGACCTTCGGGACCGGATGGCGCGGTGAAAATCTCGAACTTCTGCGCGAACGCGAGCCGGAAATATTTCAACGCTTTTTCTTCGTCGTCGATGTAGAGGATGCCGCATTGGCGGCTGGATGGATTAGTTAGCATGAGAGTAGCGCCGACTCGGCGAGTGGGAGTTCGATGGTGAAATGCGCCCCGCCGTCCGGGTGATTCTCCACCCGGATCGTGCCCCGGTGCGAATCCAAAATCGTGTGGCAGATGCTCAGGCCCATCCCCATGCCCGAGCCGACCGCCCGGGTCGTGAAAAAGGGATCGAAGACGCGGTTGATGATCTCCGCCGGGATCCCCGGCCCGCTGTCGCGCAACTCCACGACCGCCAAGTCGCCCAGAGTCCTCCCGCGGACCGTCACCACCCGCGGACCGGCCAGGTTGGCCTCCCGCATCGCGCGGCTCGCGTTGTTGAGCAGGTTGATGAAGATGTGCATGAGCTGGGTCTTCTGTCCGCGCACCTCGAAATCCTCCGGTAGATCGACGTCGACCCGCACGCCGTCCAGCTCCCCGGCCGTGATCTTGAGCGCGCTGCGCAGCAATTCCGAAACCGCCACGTCGGCCTCGACGCCCGCCTTTTCGGGGTAGGCGAAGGTTTTCAGATCGGTCACGACATCACGGATCCGCGTCATCCCCTCCTCGACGTCGTCGAGGATCTCCCGCAGATCCTCCGACAGCGTGTCGCGGAACTGGTGGGTGATGCTGATCGCCGTCAGCGTGTAGTTGAGCGGGTTGTTGATCTCGTGCAGCAACCCGGCGGAAAGCGAGCCGATCGCGTTCATCTTTTCGCTCTGGATGAGCATCGTCTCGGTGTCGCGCAATTTGGTCAGCGTGGCCGTGAGGTCGTCGTTGCTCGCCCGCAGGTCGCGTTGCATCTGCCCGGCCCGCAGGAGATTCCGCACCCGCGTCCGCACCTCGACGCTGCTGAACGGCTTGGTGAGAAAATCGTCCGCCCCGGCCTGCAGCGCGTCGATTTTCGAATCCTCGTCGGCCCGCGCGGTGAGCAGCACGATTTTCAAATCCTTGTTCTCCTCCCGCGACCGCAGGGCCTGGCAGAGTTGCAAACCGTCCTTCCCGGGCATCATCCAATCCAGCACCACGAGATCGGGCCGGTGCTTCGCCACCAATTCCTCGACGTTTCCGCCGTGCTGCGTCTGGATCACGCGATAGTCCTCCGCGAGCAGGGACACGACGTAGCGCCGCATGTCGTGCTCGTCGTCCGCCACCAGCACGGTCTGCGAACCCGATCCCACCTCCGGCAAATCCACGTCCGCCGAGTCGTCGTAGGTCCAGCTCCGGTCCGCCGAGCGAAACGCCTTCTCGAACGGCTCCTCGATTTCGTCGAACGCCATCCGCTCGGTCTCGGCGACGTCCAAATCCTCCACGACGGCGGGCAGATTCGCCCGGAAAACCGTCCCCTCGCCCACGAGGCTCTTCACGTCCACCGTCCCGCCGTGCTGCTCGACGAGTTCCTTCGCCAGGGCCAGCCCGATGCCGACGCCCTGATTCTGATTCGCCGCATTGCTCTTCACTTGGTGGAAGCGGTCGAAGATCCGGGCCAGATCCTCCTCGGGAATCCCGACGCCGGTATCCGCGACCTCGAACCACACGCCGCCCGCCGCCCTCTCGCCCGCCCCCCAGCGCACCGTGATCGTGCCGCCGGCCGGCGTGTATTTCATCGCGTTCGTCAGCAGATTGAGCAGCACTTTCTCCATCCGCGCCGGGTCGAAATCGCCGCGCAAGCCCGCGTCCCCCGCCTCGATCTTCATCCGCAACCGCTTCGACAGACCGAGGTGCCGCATCGACTCGACGATTCCTCGCGCGAACTCGTCGACCTCCACCGATTTCCGCCGCAGCACGTCGACGCCTTGATCCATCCGCGTGAGATCGAGCAGATCGTTGATCAATTTCAACAACCTCAGCGTGTTCCGCTGCACGACGATCATCGTCCCGTGGACCGCCGGCTCGAGGGCCTCCGTCCGCCGCAGCAAATCCGCCACGGGGCTCAGGATCATCGTCAACGGCGTCCGGAGTTCGTGGCTCACGTTCGAGAAGAATTGCGTTTTCAGCCGGTCCAGATCCCGCAGCTCGCGGTTGCGCTCGTCCAATTCGTGCCGCAGTCGAAAATCATCGAACCGCGACCGCGCCTGAAAAATCGAGATCGCGACGCAAACCGCCGTCGTGATCAAAACGAAGAACGAATTGAACGCGAAGAGCGGAAAATTTTCGGCCTGCAGCGATCCCGCGTTCGCGAAGCACGCGACCGCGTAGCCGACGTAAGACACCACGCATACCACGGCCGTCTCCGTCGCCGTCCAAGGCAGCATGACCGCCCAGCACGTGATAATCAGAATCACCCCAACGACGTAGGGCGACCCCGCCCCGTCGGTCGTCGCGATCATCAGGCAAAACGCAAAATTGATGATCAACGCCGACAGAATTCCGAGCGCATTGACGAGACCGACTCGCGGCGCCTTCCGCTCCCGGACGAGCAGGCCCATGATCACGATCAGCAGGGCGGCCACCCCGAAGCGGATCGCGAGAAACTGCAAAAAATTCGCCGGATACAAAAAGTAATCCAGCACGAACCCACCCGGCACCCCGATCACCGACAGCCCGTTCGCAACGAGCAGACCGCGCACGAGCCGCCGACCGTTGGACGCCCGGAATGCGGCGGCCAACACCGGATCGCTTTCGACTGGATGGGGGCTCGTCATTCGGGCTTTCGCACGGTCAGGAAAACGTTCACCCCGGTGTCATCGGCGAAGACTTCCGGCGAGCAGCCCTTCGGCGCGAGCGACTCGAGGTGCGCCTCGTCCCGGTAGACGAGATACCACTCGAGCAAATGCTCCATCAGAAATTGCTCCGGGTTGTTCGGATGCACGTTCGTCGCCGCGAGCAACCCACCCGGCCGCACCCACTGGTAGTAGAGCTCGAGCAGGTTGCGACAGACGTTGTCGGGGAAATAATCGAACAGCCCCGCGCAATAAATCATGTCGTAGGTCGGCAGGAATTCCTCGTTCTCGATGTGGACGTTCCTCAACAGGTCATCAATGGACTTGCGGATGAATTTCACCGTCGGCTTCCGCCCCGACGCGTCCATCGCGGCCTCCACGCGCTCCTGCACGTAGGCGAGCGTTTCTTCGTTGAAATCCATCAGGTGCAGCGCGCTCTGGTTCGCCAGATCCTGCGTCCGGATGTAACGCTGGATCTCGACCGCCGGTCCGCAGGCCACCGTCAGCACGGTGAAGATCCGCTCTTCCTCGGTCACCCGCTCGGCCTCCTCGGCGAGCAGTCGCTCGAGGATCGTGATGCGATTGCGGTGCGCGAGGCACGCCGCGACGCTGGTCGTGAGATCGTGGAAGATGCGCGCGTAGGTGTTGTTCCCGACGTCGGGCGACTCCTGGAGCATCATGTTCACCATCTCGTAGTCGCCCGCGTATCCGAGCGGCTTGTAGAACGACCGCCACGCAAAGGGCGCGCAGAGCATGAAGGGATGAATCTCCCGCCGCGAAAACGCCTTGTAGAGCGCCGACTCTTCGTCCGGCACGTTGCGGGCTTCGTTTTCAAAGGCCTGAATCAATCCCTGCAACTTCGCCGCCACCGGCTCCTGCAGCGACTCGCGGAACCGTGCCGCCCGGTCGGGGTCGATCTTTTCCGTCCCGACGATCGCCGTCTCCGCTTCCTCGATCCATCGGCTCGAATCGGAAAGGAAATCCGCCATTTGGTTCACCGCCAGCTGATACTCGGGCGTCAGATCCTGCCCCTCCTCCCAGTCGTTGATGAACGCCGTGACCGCATCCTGCAGCGCCCCACCCGGCTCGAGGTGCCCGACGGAATTCCACGAATCAATCAACGTCACCGACACGATCACCATCAAGCCCGTCGCCACGATGCTCGTCACCACCCCTCGCCCACGATAAATCACCCGCTCGCCGCGCATCACGGACAGCTCCTGGAGAACCTCCGAGAGCTGAATGATCGAATACGGGTTGTAGACCTCGAAGACGGCGACGGACCGCGAGATGTGAACCAACGTGCCGCGCCCATTGAGGCCCGCCGTGTTGGTGAAAGCGACGAGACTGTCGATGCCGGGGAGAGATTTTTCCATGAGTCGTGTTGTTTGAAATTAATTCCGCCAGAGCCGCTCCTCGGCCAACGTCGAAAGCTCCTTCAGCGTCGGTCCCTTTAGAAACTCCATGGCCGAAAATTCCACGCCAATTCGCTCGCGAATCCCCAGCCCCAGCTCGAGCACCATCAACGAATCGACGCCGATCTCGTTGAGCTTCCGGTTCACCGGCACCGCGTCCTTCGCCATTTTGAGCACGTTCGCGAGCACTTCCCGCATGTGTTCCTCGAGCGCCCGCACCCGTGCCTCCGGTGCGGCGTCCTCGAGCGACAACCGGATCGCCGACGCCGCGTCCCCCCCCTCGCCATCCCGCGCCTGCCGGACCAACGCCCGGAAACGCGGATCCTCCGCCCGGCGCGAATTCGCCACCGCCCAACGTTTCCAATCCACCTTGAAGGCCCCCACCTGCGCCCGCCCCGACCGCGCCGCCTTCTCCATCGCGTCGAACGCCTCCGCGTCGGTCAATCCCGTGATCCCGCCCGCCGCCAGCACGTCGCCCAGCCGCCCGTCCCGCGCCACCACGCCCGACTCGGCCAACGCGCCCCAATTGATCGAAACCGCCGGCACGCCCCGCGCCCGCAAACGCCGCGCCAACGCGTCGAGCAGCGCGTTCGCCACGACGTAACTCGTCTGCCCCGCATTCCCCACGATCGCCGAGACCGACGAATCGAAGACGACGAAATCCAATCCGTCCGCCGCCCCATCGAGCGCCGCCGCCAGGTTGACCGCCCCGCCCGCCTTCGGCGCGAACACCCGCCGGAACCGCTCCGGCGTCACGTCGGCCAGCATCACGTCGTCCAGCACCATCGCGCCATGCACCACCCCACGCAGCGGCATCCCGTCCACCCCGGCCCGTGCGACCAGCTCCGCCACCGCGCCCGCATCCGTCACGTCCACCGACACGACGTCCACCACCGATCCCGCCGCCTCCAGCTCCGCCACGACCGCGTCCATCCCCGCCGCCGACGCCCCCGAACGGCTTGCGAGCACCAGCCGCCCCGCGCCTCGCGCCGCCATCCACCGAGCCCTCGCCAGCCCGAATCCCGACGTTCCGCCGGTGATGAGATAGCTCCCGTCCGCCCGGATCATCGGCGATTCGCCCGCCGATTCCCGCGCCTCGACCGATCCGTTTTCCAGATCGACGAGCACCTTTCCGACGTGCCGACTGCGCGCGATCAACTCGAAGGCGTCGCGCACGTCCGCCGCCGCAAAAGTCGTCACCGAGCCCTGCGAAAAATCCCCGGCGGCAAAGTGATCCACCACCTTCCGCAGCGTCGCGCTCATCAAGTCCGGACGCTCCAGCGACAGCCGATCGACGTCCACCGACGCGAACGTCAGGTTGCGATTGAACGCCCGCATCGGCAGGCCGTTGTCCTCGGCGATGTCCTTCTTGCCCACCTCGACAAAACGCCCGCCCGTCCGCAGCAACCCGAGGCTCACGTGCATCGCCTGCCCCGTCTGCGCGCTCAGCACGACGTCGACCCCCTCCCCGCCGGTATCGGCGCGAATTCGCGCGCCGAAGTCCAGCGTCCGCGATGAATACACGTGCTTCACCCCGAGTTCCCGCAGCATCGCCCGCTTCTCGTCCGAGCCCGCCGTCGCAAAAATCTCCGCGCCCCGCCACTTCGCGATCCCGATCGCCGCCAGCCCCAGCCCGCCGGTCCCGTGATGAATGAGCACCCGCTCCCCGGCGGCCAATCCCGCGACGTCCACGAGCCCCCGGTAAGCTGTGAGGTAAACCACCGATACCCCCGCGAGATCGCAATCCAGCCCGTCCGGAATCCGCACCACGTAGGTCGCCGGAACCGTGGCGTAACTCCGAAACGCGCCCGGCAAAATCGTGAGCACGCGGTCCCCCACCGCAAACGCGCTCTCCGCCCCCACCCGCGTCACGACCCCCGCGCACTCCATCCCCACGCCCGTCCCCCAGAACGTTCCCTCCAGCGCCAGTGGATCGATCTTCCCTTCGACCTTGAGCAGATCCTTGTAATTGAGCGCCGCCCGCTGGATTCGAATTTCCAGTTCGCCCGCCCCCGGCTCCCGCCGCTCGACCGACTCGAATCCCAGCGACCCCGACTTCCCCTTCGCGTCGAAAGTGAGCGTCACCGGCTCGTCGAGACTCACCGACCGCAGCGCCACCGGTGCCGCCTCGAATCGCCGCCCGCCCAGCGCGCACTCCCACCGTTGCCCGTCGCGATAAGCGACGTCCGCGCCACCCAGCGCGAGCTCCCGCGCCAGACAATCCGCCGCGTCCGGCCCCGCGTCCGCTAGATCGACCGAACGGCACGTCAGCGCGGCGTGTTCGTTCTCCGCCACCATCCCCAGCGCCGCCAACGCGCTCCCGCCCAGGTTCGCAACGCCCTCGCCATCGACGACCTCCCGCGCCCGCACGGTCGCGAACGTCACCTCACAAGCCACACCCGAAACCGCGAGCGCCCGCAGCAACTCGATCGCCGCCTCCGCCTCGTCCGCCAGCCCCGTCGCCGTCTCGTCGCTCCCGCCAAAAACCACGAACCGCTTCCGTCCCGCCGCCAACGCCTCGTCCACCGACCCGGCGTCGCGAACCCACGCCTCCGGCAACCGCTCCGCCACCGCGTCAATCAGACCACCCGCCACCGCCGCGACCAACACCATCCCCTCGCCCCGACCCACCTCCACGGCATCGCGCGGCGCGACTTTCCACCCCAGCTCGTAGACCGGATCCCCCGCCGCCTCCGCGCCCCCCATCTCGATCGACTGCAACGCGATCCCGTGCGCGTGTGCCACGACGTTCCCGGCCTCGTCGGTCAGCCACGCGTGCGCCACGATCCGCGTCGCGCTCGTTTCCACCAGCTCCCCGACGGCGAAGCAGACGTCGCCACCCGGCCGCCCAAAATACTCGAACCGCTCGAACCCCGACGGCACGAAAAGGTGCTTTCCGCCCGCCCGGTAAAGCACCGCCTGTAGGGCCGCGTCGAACAGTGACGGGTGCAACAAATGGTCCGTCTCCTTTGCGACCCGGCCCGAGTCGATCTTCATCACGAACCGCTCCGGCCCCACCGTCATCGCGAGCGCCGGTCGAAACGCCTCGCCGTATTCCAGCCCCCGCCCGCCCAAATGTTCGTAAAGCGTCGCAATCGCGACCTCGTCGCCGCACCGCTCCCGCCATTTGTCGAGGTCGATCCGCGGCACGATGGGCTCGGCTTGCGGCAGGATCCGCCCCCGGCAATGCAGCTCCATGCTCGCCGCTTCTCCGTCCGTCCGGCTGGAAATCGCAAACCGCCCGCCCTCGGCGTCGAACGAACTGACCAGACACTGGATCTTCATCTTGTCCACGATCAGCACGCGCTCGAAGCTCACGTTTTCCAGGATGAACGCCTCGCCGCCCCGGCACTCCCGGCCCAGCGTCAGCGCCGCCTCGACGTATCCCATCCCCGCGAAAACCGTCTGATCCTGCACGCCGTGGTCGAAGAGAAACGGGAAGAAATTCCGGTTGATTTCGACCTCCCACGTCGTCGGATTCCCCTGCACCGGCCGATTCAGATAGACCGGCCCCTTCCGACCCACCCGCTCCAGCAACGAGCGCTCCGACTCCAGCCAGTGCGTCTGCCGTTTCCAAGGATACGTCGGCACCGCCGTCATCCGCCCGTGCGTCGGCGCGACCGCGCTCCAGTCGGGATCGAACCCCGCCACGTAAAGCTCCGCCAGAGAAAGAGCCATCCGCCGCGCCTCGTGCTCCTTGCGTTTGAGCGAATAAAACACCGTCGCCTCGCGACCCAGCGTCGCCGCGCATTCCTTGATCGCATTCCCGAGCACCGGATGCGGCCCAACCTCGAGAAACGCCCCAAACCCGGCTTCGAGCAAACCCTTCGCCGCATCCGCGAACCGCACCGCGTGCCGCACGTTCCGCCACCAGTAATCCGCGCCCCACCGCGACGCGTCCACGATCTCGCCATACGCCGTCGAATAGAGCGGCAGCGTCGCCGGCTTCGGATTCAGCGGCGCGAGCACCTCGAGCAGCTCCGCCTCGATCGGATCCATCTGCGGACTGTGATACGCCACCTCGACGCGTAAAAATTTGTTGAAAATCCCCGCCGCTTCCAGCTCCGCCGCGATCGTCTCCAACTCCGCCCGATCCCCCGACAGCGTCACCGCGCCAAAACTATTGATCGCCGCCACCGCAACGCCGCCGCGATCCCCGATCCAGCTGTTCGCCTCGTCCTCCGAACACCCGACCGCCAGCATCGCCCCCAGCCCCGCCGTCGTCTGCTGCAGCCGACTGCGGTGATAGCTCACCAGCACGGCCTCCTCCATCGAGTAAACCCCCGCCACGTAAGCCGCCGACACCTCGCCGACGCTGTGACCGACCACCGCCGCCGGCCGAATGCCCCGCGATTCCCACAGTCGAAAGAGCCCGACCTGCAGCGCGAAATTCGCCGGCTGCGCCAGGTCCGTGTGGGCCATCCGCGACTCGGCCTCGCCCGCCAGCATCGCGGCCTCGAGCGACCACCCCGCGAGCGGCTGAAACACCGCGTCCACCTCGTCGACCGTGGCCGCCACGATCGGCTCCGTCCGCATCAGCTCCTGCCCCATCGCCCACCACTGCGGTCCCATCCCGGTAAAAACAAAAACCAGCCCGCGCTCCGCCCCGGCCACCCGCGATCCGATCACCAGCCCGTCCGCCGGCTGCCCGGTCGACGCCGCGATCAGCTGATCCCGCAACGCCCCCAAGCCGTCGCAAACCGCCGCGCACCGCACCGGCAAATGGCTCCGTCGAAACGCCGTCGTGTAAGCCAGATCGTCCATCGACCCCGCCTTCGCCCCGCCCAGCAAAAACGCAAACTTCCCCGCGAGATCCCGCAGCGCCCCCTCGTCCGCCGCCGAGAACGGCACCACCCGCAAGCCCTCCGCCGCCGCCCCATTCGTCGCGGCCACCACCGCCGCCGGAGCCGATTCGAGCAACACGTGCGCGTTCGTCCCCCCGTAACCAAACCCGTTCACGCCCGCGAACAAGGTCGCCTTCTCGTCCGCACCCGGCAGGTCCGTCGTCGCCGCGACCACCGTCAGCGCGTAATCGTCGAACGGGATCTTCGGATTCGGGTTTTCGAAATGAAGGTTCTTCGGAATCTTCCGATATTTCAGCACCCCGATCGCCTTCATCATCCCCGCCACGCCCGCCGCCGCTTCGAGGTGCCCCACGTTCGTCTTCACCGACCCGACCCAAAGCGGACTTTCCCGCCCGGTGCCAAAATTCGCGTTCAGAGCTGCCAACTCCGCCGGATCCCCCGCCTGCGTCCCCGTCCCGTGCGCCTCGACGTAATCCACGTCCTTCGGCGCGACCCCGGCCCGCTCGTAAACCTCCCGAATGAGCCGCCCCTGCGCGTCGCCGTTGGGCAGCGAAAGCCCCTCCGTCCGCCCGTCGGAGTTCACCCCCGACCCGCGGATCACCGCGTGAATCGTATCACCATCCGCCCGCGCCTTCGCCAACGGCTTGATCAGAAACACCCCCGCCCCCTCGCCTCGCGCGTAGCCCGCCGCCGATTCGTCGAAGGCATGGCACTCCCCGTGGTGGGAAAGGAAGTGCCCCTTACTCATGATCACCGGGAATTCCGGCCGCCCCATCACGTTCACCCCACCCGCCAGCGCCAACTCCGATTCGCCGCTCCGCAGGCTCTGACACGCGTAATGAATCGCCACCAACGACGACGAACACGCCGTGTCCAGGGTGAGACTCGGCCCCCGCAGATCGAACGCGTGCGAGATCCGGTTCGACAGCACCGTCATCATCACGCCACCCGGCGAATGCGCGTCCACCAGCGCCAGATTCGCCGCCTTCGTCTGCGACAAAAGGTGGTCGAGACAAAATCCCCCGATGAACACCCCCGTCCGCGACCCCGCCATCCGCTCGACCGGCAATCCCGCGTCCTCGAACGCCTCCCACGTCGACTCCAGCAGCAACCGCTGCTGCGGATCCAGGCACGCTGCCTCCCGCGGCGAAATCCCGAATACCCCCGGATCGAATTGCTTGATGTCCTGATCCAGCCAGGCCGCCTTCGGCGCGTAACTCTTCCCGGGCCGCGCCGGATCCCCGTCCCAATACTGCCGCCAATCCCACCGGTCCGACTTGATCGGCTTCAGCGCGTTCCCGCCCTTCATCAAAAAGCGCCAGAACGCGGCGAGAGAATTCCCACTCGGCGGCAACCGACACCCGATCCCAATGATCGCAAACCGGTCCGCATCGTCTTCAAGCTCCGCCATCGCGGAGGTGTGTATCAGGAAACCAATGTTTTCACCAAGCGCTCATCCGTAAAAATCGGCCCGCCCGGGCAAGATCGGGAAATCCCCTACTGCCAGGACCGAGACACGCGACGAATCCGGCTACCGCTGGAGAATCACGACCTTTTCCGGTCGCGTCACCACGCCATCCGCATTGACCGCGCGAACCTTGAGAACGGTGCGCCTGGACTTCAGGCGAAGGGTGACTTTCCACCGGCGGACGTTGCCCTTGGCGTTCTTGAATCCGCCCTTGCCTGCCTTGAACTCGATCCGGACCGCATCGTCCGCCCGACCCTTGATTCGAATGCGCTTGGCCGACGTGAAGACCTTTTTCTTCCCGAGAACGCTGATGCCGGCCGTCGGCGCGACGGGCTCGGGCGCGTTGGGCGTGTTGATGGGATCGAAGCGCAGCACACGATTGAAATCATAGTCGACCACGAGCAGCGAGCCCCCCGACCCCGGTGCGATCTGGCTGGGACCGCCGAAGGTTCGAGCGCTGGCCAACCCGCTCGACGCGGCGAAGTTCGGCTTCCCGAGCACCAAGTCAGCCGTGCCCCCGGTCGTGATGGACAGAGCATCCGGGAATCGCAGGACCCGCTCATTGTTATAATCACCCACCCACAGATTGCCGAGCGGGTCGAAGTAGACTCCATAGGTCGTCCTGAACTTTTGCGCCGAAGTTCCGGATACGTTCGTGTCGAAGTCGGGTTGCCCCACCACGGCATCCGCCGCGGCACCGTTCACCTTGCCGGCGGCGGCGTCAAAGCGAAGGACCCGGTGGTTGAAGGTGTCGGCCACCCAAAGTCGGCCTACCGAATCGGCAAAAAGCGAATTCGGGTCATTAAATTCTGTCGCGGATACTCCGTCGCCATTGGTGACGAAATCGAGCTGACCCAGAACTCCGTCGGCGGGATCGCCCGTTGTCTTGCCCGTCACCGCGTCGAAACGCAAAACGCGATCGTTATTGGAGTCCGCCACCCAAAGCTCATCGTTCGGCCCGACGAAGACCCCGGCTGGGTCGTTCATTTTGATCGGTGACGTCCCACTGGTGACGGTGGCCGCATCCGGCTGCCCAAGCACGACGTCGGCCGGTGGATTATTGCCGAGCGATGACGCCACGAAGAACCCCAGCACCCGGTTATTGTTATTGTCCGCAACCCAAAGTCGGCCTTGGGAGTCCACCGTGATGCCGAACGGAAAGCTCATGGTCTGGGCCGACGCCGGGCCCGCTTGGTTGGCAGCAAAACTCGAAAAGTTGGGCTGTCCAATGACGGCTTCAGGATTAGCGCCAATCTGGAGAGCCGCCGCACTCGAGAACCGAAGGACCCGATTGTTTCCCGCGTCGGAAATGAAAACCTTTCCCGTTGTGGGATCGACGGCAACGCCTTCCGGCTCATCGAATCGGTTGGGAAGACCGGCGGAGTCGGAAATATTCGTGAAGTAGGTCTGCCCGAGAACCGTCGTCGCTGGCTGAAAGGTCTGGAAGTCCGTCGCGGCTCGAACGGGGGTCGCAAAAATTACGGCGATGGAGAACGGGATGAAGGCGACTGTCGGGAAACGCATTCCCGGAAGCTAAAGCGTTCCGCGCGAGCGTCCACCTGATTCCTCACGAACGACCAAACCGCCTTGTCGCCGATCACACCCAATTCTGGATCACCCACCAATACAGCGGAATCCCGATCACGATGTTCAGCGGAAAGGTGATTCCAATGCTCATCGTCAGATAATTGGCCGGATTTGCCTCCGGCAACGTGTCCTTCAAAATGGCCGGAGCCACGATGTAGGACGACGAAGCGCAAAGGATCGTCAGCAGGAGCGAGTCGCCGTGCGCGAACCCGAAAAACTTGCACGCCGAGATCGCAATCGCCGCGTTCAGCAACGGCGCCACGATGGCGAAGACCACGAGCACCGGCGAAAACGAATCGATCTCCTTGAACTTCCGCCCCACCGCGATGCCCATGTAGAGCAGGAAGAAAACCAGCATCCCGGTGAACATGTCCCCACCGATGAAGGTCGACAGCGGCGACTCCTCCGTTCCCATCAAGCTCAGCACGTAGCCGATCACCAAGCTGCCGACCATCAGCAGCAACGTCCCGTCGGTCAGCGCCTCACGGATCACGAGGCCGGTCGGCTTTTTCGCCCCGCCCTTCATCGCGACCTGCGCCAGCACCACCGCAAAAATGATGGCCGGCGTCTCCATCACGACGAGCGCCACCGTCATGTAACCCTCGTAAGCCACCCCGATCGACGTCAGAAAACCAGCCGCCGTGATGTAGGTGAGCGTGCTGTTGGAACCGTAGGTCGCCCCGATCGCCGCCGCGTCCGCGATCCCCAGCCGCTTCCGGAAAAAGTAGTAAGCGTAAATCGGCACGACCGCGCTCATCACGAGCACGATACCAATCATGAGAACGCCATCACCCCAGAGCGACGACTCGGACAGACTGACGCCGCCCTTGAACCCGATGGAAAGCATCAGGTAGAGGCTGACGAATTTCACGATGGGCTCCGGCAACTCGAGGTTCGAGTTCAGGATCACGGCGACAAACCCCAGAATGAAAAAGAGAACGCCGGGGTTGAAGAGAGAAGTTAGAAAATCCATGAGCGGGTCGTCAGAGTTGAGTTGATTGACTGATTGCGCACCCAGAATAGGAAACCGCGATCCATAGTTCCAATAGATGAATGACTTAATTTTGTTCTATAAAATCGAACGATTTCACGGATTGCGACCGTGCTCCGTCGCCTTCGGGATCGACGAATTCGAACGGGCGAAGACCAGAGTTTTCCACCCGCGGGTCCGGCCGACGCGCGACCTTTTTTCGGCGATCAAACGGAAAGTCCGCGCTATTTCTCTCAGTCGATCCGGCTGGAAAAACGGGGATTCTGTGGATCCCGACGCACTCCTACGCAATCAGTTTCCCGATCAAGCCCGAAGGATCGTCGGGATGGACGATCAAACCTTTCGACCCCGGCGAGCAACTTGGCAAAGCGACCCTCGACGGAATCCTGGCGCGACACCTCCTTGATCTCTCGAAGGGCGCGCTTTTAAAGCCGGAGGGCTCGGTAGTTCTGAACGATGAAAGCGGAGAAACAATCTTGAAGCTCGAGCGAATGGGCAAAAGCATCAACGAACTCAGACGAGGCTTTTCAGAATAGCATCGGTCATCGCGACGAGGACACGGCTCATGGAAAATGCCAACGGCGGTGAAGTGGGCTCACCGCGAACGCTGGCGATCGAGTCCATTTTCAGCCCCGACACCAGCCTTCCAAGCGACGTCCACCCACGCTCCGAAAGGAGCTCCTGGCACGAAATGCTGCGATCCCGTCGGGATCGGCCAGCTCAACCGGGGAAGATCCGGCGGTTTTCAACCCCCGGCTTCCGCAGCCGCGATCCGTTCAGGATCAGAGCGAAGCGGGCGTTTTCAAAAAGCCCTCCCAATCACCGCCATCTGAAAGTCTTCATTAGCGGAGAGCCGATCCCGAACGGGATCCCACCAACGGTAGCCGGGGATTGAGAATCCCCGGATTCGGAACCCCGCAACCGACCGATCCCGAAGAGGATCGCAGCCACCCTCGCCACCAAACCTTGGCACCCATCGCTACCAAGCTCCCCCGCCGCCACCACCGCCGCCGCCCAAGGAACCGCCGCCGCCGCCGACAGGCCGAACGCGAACGTAACGAGAATCCGAAGAACGATCTTCATCCGAGGCGCACTTCCGGAGCGTGACGTTCGGTCGCGGAATCGACTTCAAAGAATTCCCCGGGCCGAATACCGAACGGGCCCGCGATCAACACCGCGGGAAACGACTCGGCAAGGTTCCGAAAATCGCGGACCGACCCGTTGTGGTAGCGCCGAGCGAACTGCAAATCGTCCTCGATGGCGGTGAGCGGCGCGTTGAGCGTCCGGAAGTCCTCGCTCGCCCTCAGCTCAGGGTAAGCCTCCGCGACGGCGAGCAGTCGGGTGATCCCGTGGGAGCGCTCGTTCTCGGCGGCGTCCGTGCGCGCCGGGTTCCCGGCGGCCTGATTGCGGAGTTGGACGTCGATCCCGGACCACGCTTCCCGCTGCTGATTCGCGGCGCGGACGACGCGGTTAGACGTGACGGCCACCCACGCGATCAGCGCCAAGGATGCGATGAAGGAAAGGCGGGTGGCGGTGGAGCGGATGAGCCTGGGATTAGTGAGTGAAGGGTTCGGAATGATTGGGTCGATCGATTACTCTTCCTCGCCGCCACCGTCGTCGGAACCAGAGTCTTCGTCGTCGGAATCGTCGGATTCCTCGTCCATTCCGCCGTCGTCCTCAGCTTCATCGGGCATCGAACTCCGGGGCGAGCTGCGGGCCTTCCTCGAATTGCTCGAAGGAGGTGCGGGGGTGGAAGAGATCGTTTGGCATGGTTGGCGGGTGAAATGCGAAGTGGGCTGGCGCGGCGCGACCAGCCCTACCGTTCGATTGGTGGGGCGGTCGCCTCTTCGAGCGAGCGGTCCCCACTTCCGAGCTGGTCGCGGCGGATCGATCCTGCCAGTTGCGCCGGCGTGGGGCCGGACCTAACCTACCGCCGTGAAATCCGCCTGGTTCGTCTGGTTGTTCGTGGGAAGCCGTCTTCTCGTCGGTGCCGAGAACTCGGCTTTGGTGACCGTGCAAACGGTCACGCGCTCGGCGGCGGCTGAAACCATCAGTCTCTCCGGCGGAGTCACCGCGGAACGCCGGGCGTCGCTCTCGGCCCGAACGACCGGACTCGTCAGATCCGTAAGCGTCGACGCGGGCAGCAAAGTCGAGCGCGGCGACGTCGTGCTGGAGCTGGATTCCGCGCTGGCCGAGCTGGCGCTGGAGCGCGCGACCGAGGCGGTCGTCGAGGCGAAGGCGCAGCTCACGGAGACGCGACGGCTCTACGACGAAGGCCGCAAGTTGGCCGCCAGCGGTGGACTGCCCCGCACGGAATCCGACGCGCGCTCGGCGGCCCTGCGCGTGCAAATGTCGGCGTTCAGTCAACTTGAGATCGACCGGCGGGAGCGGGCCGAGATCGTGGCGCGCCACCAACTGGTCGCGCCATTTTCCGGGGTCATCGGCGAGAAAATGACGGAGGTCGGCGAGTGGGTCGAGACGGGCGTCCCCGTGCTGGAACTCGTCGAAGTCGACGCGGTGCGTTTCGACGTGCGGGCTCCGCAGGAGCTGTATCCGGTGATCGACGAGGCCACGCCGGTCACCCTGCGGTTGGATTCGAAACCGGACGTCGAGATCCCGGCCCGGGTGATCGCGCGGGTGCCCGTGAAGGATGTCGTGGCGCGAACATTTCTCGTCCGCGTCGAGGCCGAGACGCCGCATCCGGCAATGCTTCCCGGCGTGTCGGGCCGCGCGACCTTCCAGATCGCGGGCGGCGGGGATGCGCTCACGGTTCCGAGGGACGCGATCGTGCGGCGGCCCGATGGCTCGACCCTCGCGTGGGTCGTCGAGCAAACCGATGGCACGGAGCGGGTCACCGAACGAGCGGTGACGATCGGCGACCGGATGGCGGAAACGGTCATCGTCCTGGACGGTCTGGAAGAGGGAGAACGCGTCGTCGTCCGCGGCAACGAGTCACTCGAGAGCGGTCAGGAAGTGACCGTTCTGGAGGGCGAATCGACCGCCACGCCGACGGAGCAAGGGCCATGATCGAATACCTCGTTCGCCGCGGGACCCTACTGACGGTTGGCGTTTTCATCGTCGTCATTTTCGCGGTGCTCGCCGCGTTTCGTGTGCCGGTGCAGATGATTCCAGACCTCGAGGTCCGGACGATCACGATCCAGACGCAGTGGCCGGGCACCACGCCTCAGGACGTCGAAAAGGAGATCGTGATCGAGCAGGAGGAATACCTGCGCAGCCTGCCGAGCCTGCAAAGAATGACGTCGGAGGCTTCCACCGGCGAGGCGGTGATCGAGCTGGAATTTCCTTTCGGCACCGACATCAACGAGGCGCTCATCCGCGTGAACAACGCGCTGAGCCAGGTGCCGGACTACCCGGAAAACGTCGACGAACCAGTGATCTTCACGAGTTCGTTCTCGGAGAATGCGTTTCTCTACTTCGCGGTGACGCCGCTGTCGGGAAATCCCCGGGGCGTCGACATGGACATGGTCCGGGATTTCGTCGACGACGAGGTGCGGGCTCGCATGGAGCGGATCCCGGGCGTTTCGCAGGTCGAGCTGAGCGGCGGCGCCGAGCGGCAGGTCCAGATCCTCGTCGACCCGGCGCGACTGGCGCAGCGTGGGGTCACGCTTTCGGAACTCCGCGACGCGATCCGCTCGCGCAACCGCGACGTGTCGGGCGGCGACGTCGAGAGCGGCAAGCGACGGTATCTGCTGCGGACGATGGGACGCTTCCAATCGATCGAGGAATTCGAGGATCTGATCGTGCGGCGGGATGGAGCGGCCGTCCTCCGATTGCAGGACGTCGCGGACGTCGAGCTGAGCCATTTCGAAATCCGGAGCAAATCCTACTCCGCCGGCGAGCCCTCGCTCACCCTCGCGGTGCGGCGGGAGCCGGGCGAAAACGTGATCGTCATCCGCGACGCCGTCCTGCCGGTCATGGACGAACTCCGCCGCGACGTCCTGGAACCCGCCGGCTTGCGCGCCGAGCTCCTCGCCGATGACGTGGTCTACGTCGAGGCATCCGTCGCGAACGTCTGGCAGAATCTCGCGATCGGGGCCGTCCTGGCGACGGGCGTGATGTTTGTCTTCCTCCGCTCCGTGCCGGCGACGCTCATCGGAATGTGCGGCATCCCGATCTGCGCGATCGCGGCCTTCATCGGGCTCCTGGTGACCGGGCGCACGATCAACGTGATCTCGCTGGCGGGTGTGGCCTTCGCGATCGGAATGACGTTGGACAATACGATTGTCGTCCTGGAAAACATCGAGCGAGAGCGTTCGCGGGGGAAACGGGGCTTCGACGCGGCATTGGCCGGCGTGCTCGCGGTCTGGCCCGCAGTGCTGGCCTCCACGCTCACGACGATCTTCGTCTTCGCACCCGTCCTCTTCGTGCAACAGGAGGCGGGGCAACTTTACTCCGACATCGCGATTGCGATTTCGTCCGCGATCCTCATGTCGCTGGTCGTCGCGATCACGGTTGTTCCGGCCGCCTGCGCCCGAGTAAAACTGGGGAAGTCGGACAGCAGCCGGGACGCCTGGGCGCCGCTCAAACCCCAGATCCTGGCGCTGGTGGGATTCATCGTCGGATCGCAACCCCGGCGGCTCGCCTGCCTGGCGATCACCCTCGCCGCGACCGTGCTGGCGATCGTTTTCCTGACTCCTCCGGCGGAATATTTGCCGGAAGGCGAGGAGGCCAAGACGTTCTCGCTAATGATTGCGCCGGCCGGATACAGCCTCAGCGAAATGGACGGGATCGCGCGGGAGATTCAGACCGACTTCGTCCCCTTCCTCGACGACGAACCCGGCGCCATCGCGCGCGGCGAGACTCCCGTCCCGGCACTGCGGATGTTCAACGTCGGCGTGAGCCCCGGGTCGATGCGGATCATTTCCGAAACGAAGGACCCCGGGCAGATCGACGCGCTGATGACCGCTCTCGACGAGCGGTTCACCCGCTATCCGGGCATGCGCGCCTTCTCGTCCCGCGGCTCGATCATCTCGAGCAACGACGGCGGCACCCGCAGCGTGAATCTCGACATCAGCGGGCCCGAGCTTGCGCCGATCTACGAGACCGCGCTCGCCGCCTACCGACACGCCCGGGACACGTTCGACGGGCCGCAGATCAATTCCGAACCTTCGTCGCTGGTGCTGGGTCAGCCGCTCATCGAGCTACGGCCGCGCTGGGACCGGGCGTCCGAGCTCGGCTTCACCGCCGGGGAATTTGGCTTCGCCGTGGCCGCGCTCACCGACGGCGCGTTCGTCGACGAGTTCTTCCTCGATGACGACAAGATCGACATTTTTCTCTACAGCACGGAGCGAAGTGGAGAGTCGCTGGCGCGGCTCGGCGGCCTCCCGATCGCGACGCCGACCGGGGCGGTCGTGCCGGTGAGCTCGGTGGCGGATCTGATCGAGACGACGGACACCGATTCCATCCGCCGCGTGGCGGGACGGCGCACGGTGACGCTCAACATCATCCCGCCGCGCTCCGTCGCTCTGGAGACCGCCGTCGATCTGGTGCGCGAGAACGTGGTCGATCGAATGCGCACGAGCGGCGAAGTCCCGGCGGGCGTCAGCATCGACATCTCGGGGGCGAGCGACCAATTGACCGCCACGAAGGAGGCTCTCAGCGGGAACTTCCTCGTCTCGATCGCGCTCTGCTACCTCCTCCTCGTCGTCATTTACAAACACTGGGGCTACCCGTGGATCATCATGGCCACCGTGCCGCTCGGGATCGCGGGCGGGATTTTTGGGCTCTGGCTCATGAACGTCGTCGGCGCCTGGCTCCCGGCGCTCGGCCTGAAAGCGATCAGTCAGCCCTTCGACATGATCACGATGCTCGGGTTCCTCATCCTGCTCGGGACCGTCGTGAACAACCCAATCCTCATCGTCGACCTCGCGCTCCAACACTACCGCGACGAAGGAATGAACGCCGTCGACGCCGTCCGCAACGCGGTCGAGGCGCGGTTGCGCCCCATCATGATGACCACGATCACGACGATCTTCGGGCTTTCGCCGCTCGTATTCATTCCGGGTGCCGGGACGGAACTCTACCGCGGCGTCGGCGCGATCGTCCTCTTCGGCCTCCTGTTTTCGACCGGCGTCGCGCTCACCTTCCTCCCCGCCCTGCTCACCATCGTGCTCGAATGGCTCACCAAGCGGGCCCCCGCCCGTCCCCGCACCGACGGCTCGACCGCCTCGTCCTCCGCGCCGACCGCGGCCTGATCCGGACCGCCGCCTCCCGCAGCCCCGGCGCGTGCAGCAGATCAGCCTGCCGCTCGTATTCCAAATACTCGAACGCGTCCGCCGCTACCGCCCGCACGAGAGCTTCGGCCTCGGCCTGGAACGCTCGAAACCCACTGTTCGTCAAACCCTCCATCACGGGAACTCGCGGACGCGACTCGACAAGGCTGTTAGTCTGGAAAGTAAATGAACTCCCGCCCGATCAGTCTGGCGCTGATGCCCCTGGAGACGCTATCCGCGTCTGTGGCCGATGGGATTCTCTCCCGCGGATTCGTGCAGGACCTCGCCGCCGAGATGGTGCGTTTCCCGGCTCTGGCGGTGACGTTGATCGAAGAGTCGTCCGAGCTGCCGGACGACGTCGGCCATCTGCTCAAGGGCAGCCTCCGCCGGACGGGCGACGTGGTGCGGATCAGCGTGCAGCTCGTCGAAGCGGCGAGTGGACGTCACCTGTGGGCCGGGCGATTCGACGAGGATGACGTGCTCGCGATCCAGGACGAGATCGTTGCGAAGCTCGCGAACGCCCTGTCGATCTCACTGGATCAAACGGTGCTGACCGGCTCGCGGCGTCGGCACCCGACCAAGCTCGCCGCCTACGAATGCTGGCTGCGCGGAATGGAATGTCTCCAACGTGGGGCGGAATCCGCCGACGACGAAGCGCGCGAGTTTTTTTCCCAAGCCCTCGAGGCCGACCCGAACTACGCCCGCGCCTACTCGGGCATCTCGCTTTCGCACTTCAACGACTGGAGCTGCCAGGCCTGGGCACTCTTCGAAGACAAGGAGCAAATGGCTTACGAAAACGCGGTGCGCGCCGAGGCACTCGATCCCAATGACGCCACCGTGCAACTCATCCTCGCGCGCGTGGAGCAATACCGGCGGGAATTCGCGCGAGCCATCCCGCGCATGGAACGCGGCGAGCAACTCGCGCCGAACGACGCGCGGAATCTCATTCAACTCGCCGGTTGTTGGAGTTACCACGGCGACCCCGAACGCGCCCTCGCGCTCGGTGAGCGCGCTCTCCGCCTCGACCCCCTTTGCCCCGGATGGTTCTACGGCTACGCGGCACTGCCGCTCTTCTCGCTGCGCCGCTACGACGAAGCGCTGGCCGTGGCGGAAAAGGCTCCGCCGGGCCAGGTGGTGGACGTCCCGGCGTTCAAGGCCGCGATGTGCGCCTACCTCGGCGACCGGAAAATGGCGGCGCGCTACCTGGCGGAATTCCGGAAGGATTTCGAACTTCGCATCTCGCGCGGCGCGGAGCCGGGAGCCGACGAACTCTTCCGCTGGGTCCTGCACCTGAATCCCTACCGCCGGGAGGAGGACGTCGACCACCTCGGCGAGGGCCTCCGGCGGGCCGGCCTCGCGGGATCGTCCCGCCGGGCGGCGAGCGAAGCCCCCCTCCACTGGCCGGTCGCCAACACGTTCCGGCGGGAAGGCGCGCTCTGGACGCTGGCCTTCGACCACGAAGTCGTGCAGTTGCGAGACTTGCGGGGGCTGGTCGATCTGGCGCGATTGCTGGCGGCACCCGGCGACGAGATCCCCTGCGTCGACCTCGCCGACGCGAAGCTGACCGAACGCGGCATCGAGCGCGTGGACACCGCGGCCCTGGCCTCCTACCGGACCCGCCTCCGCGACATCGACGCGGACGCCGCCGACGCGGAGGACAGCGCCGACACCGGGCGGTCGGCCCGGCTGGCCGAGGAGCGGGAGGCCATTTTGGAGGAAATCCAGCGCGCGACCGGTCTCGGCAACCGCGTGCGCCGGACGGGCGACGCGGCGGAGAAGGCGCGCACCAGCGTGACGTGGCGCGTGCGGGCGGCGATCAAAAAAATCGCCGCGGCGCACGCCGGCCTCGGGCGACACCTCGCAAATTCCGTCCGAACGGGCGCGGCCTGCTCCTACCAGCCGGAGCAACCGACCGAGTGGCGATTGTAGGGGAAACTCACATTGTGAGGCCCGCCCTCACGCCTAAGGGGGTATGGCGACGCGATCCCTGCCCCAACTCGAAGACCGAATCTTCCTGACCGATGGCGGTCTGGAAACGCCCCTCGTTTTCAAACACCGGGTCGACCGCCCGCCCTTCGCGGCGTTCGATCTCCTGTAATCCGCCGACGCCCGCCTTCGCGGCCTGCCTGCCGATCTCGCCCCCAACTTTTAATCCGAAAAATCAAAAACCCAACCAAGAACCCAATGAAACCCATCCAACTCGTCACGGCGCTCATCGCCACCACCGCCACCTCGGCTCTCGCGACTCCGGTCGCGACATCCGGCGTGATCCGTCTGAACACCACCACTCCGAACAATCAGCAAAACGCCGCCGTCGCGCTGCAACCGGCCGGATTCGTTACCGCCTGGGACGGTGCAGGAGCGTCCCCGAACGTCTTCACGTCTGGATTCACCACGGCGGGCGACGAATCGATCTCGCAGCGAATCGTGAATCAATTCCTGCCCGGTGTTCAGCAACAGCCCGCCATCGCCACGCGCCCCGACGGCACCTACGTCGTGGCCTACGAAGACGAGGACGAGAGCGGCAACCGCCCGATCATCGCCTTCCGCCGCTTCGACGCCGCGGGCGACGCGCAGGGCGCTCCGGGCTTCGTCACCAGTCTGGTCGGCGAACGGCAACGCGCTCCCGACATCGCGCAGCTTCCGGGCGGGAAGTTCGCCATCGTCTGGACGGAATTCTCCCTCGCCGGCAGCCAGATCGTCATGCAGCTCTTCACCAGCCTGGGCGCGTCCACCTCGGGCAAGATCGTCGTCAACACGACGCTCTCCGGCGAACCCGAGCGCGCCAAAGTCGCCGTAGACGGCCTGGGCCGACTCATCGTGGTCTGGCAGGGCGACGACCTCGATGAGGAAGGTAGCGCGATCGCCGCGCGCCTTTTCAATTCGAATGGATCGGCGCTCACGGGGGAATTTGTCGTGAATTCCAACCAGCGCGATGACCCCGGATTCCCGGCGGTTGCCGCCGATCCCGAAGGGAATTTCGTGGTCGTCTGGGAGATCATCATTCCCGACGCGGGTCCCTTCCAGGTGGCGGGTCAGCGGTTCACCGCGTCCGCCGAGCCGCTCGGTGGCGAGTTTCGCGTGGGCATCGGGGTCGGAGCGGATCAGAACCTGCCGGTCGTCGGGATGGCTTCGGATCAGACCTTCGTCGTCGCGTTCGAAGCGCCAGACTTCGCCGGAGACGACGGACGGGGCGTGTTCGTTCAGCGGCTCGACTTCCTGACGGGAGTTCCCGTCGGCGCAGTCGTCCGCGCCAACGACCAGGTCGCGGGCGACCAAGCCAACCCGGACATCACGGTCGGAGCCGATGGGCGCATGGCCCTCGTTTGGAAGGAGCAGGAAGCGAACGCCGGAGTTGTCTACGACGCCGTCGGAAAATCGTTCCTCATCCCCGCCCTCGAACGCTCGGACGACCGGCCCGCCGTCGCGGTTCGGGGTCGCCAAAAACGCAAGACGTCCAAATCGAAATTCCGCCTCCGCGGGACGGCCTCCGACGACGGAATCGTGGCGGCGGTCGAATTCAAGACGCGCGGAAAATTCCGGACCGGCAAGCTGCGCGGCACCACGCGCTGGACGCTCCAACTGCGCTTGAAAAAGGGGCGCAACGTGGTCCGATTCCGCGCCGTCGACGAGGCGGGCCAGACCTCGCGAGTCGAAAGGGTCGTCGTGAGGCGGCGGTAGGGCACTCCCGCCTTCCCGCTCCGTGGAAATCGTGCTTGAGTCCCAAACCAACTCGATTCCCATGGAAGATCTCAACGTCAGCGGCAAAAAATTCCGCACCGCCTTCGTGCTCATCCTCGTGGCGGCGATCTCCGCGCTTTTCATTGCGGTTTGCTGGCCCTTCGTCAAAGCCCTGCTGCTGGGCGCGATCCTCGCCGGCCTCTGCAGCCCGCTCTACCGCTGGCTCGTCAAAATCTTTCGTGGCCGCCGCACCGCCGCCTCGCTCGTCACTCTTCTCATTCTCTTTCTCATCATCGTTGGCCCGGTCAGCGCCTTCCTCGGCATCGTGGTCAAACAGGCGTTCACCGTGAGCGAAACCGCCATCCCTTGGGTGCAGAACCAGATGTCGACCGCCAACTCGTTCGACGTCCACGACTGGCTCGTGGAGCGAGTTCCCGCCGCCGCCGATCTCGTGCCGACCTCGGAAGCGATCATGCAGAACGTCGGGAACGTCGCGAAGCAGGCGGGCAGCTACCTCATGTCGAGCGCCTCCTCGCTCACCGCCGGGACGGCCGGACTGCTCCTCGATTTCTTCGTGATGCTCTACGCGATGTTTTTCTTCTTCATCGACGGACGCCGCATCCTCGAAAAGGTCTTCTACTACATGCCACTCAGTCACGAGGACGAGGTGCGCATGCTCCAACGCTTCATCTCGGTCACCCGCGCGACCGTCAAGGGCACCATGGTCATCGGCCTGATCCAGGGCACCCTCGCGGCCATCGCGTTCTGGTTTGCCGGGATCAGCGGCGTCGCCTTCTGGGGCACGATCATGGTGATTCTTTCCGTGATTCCCGGCATCGGCTCCGCGCTCATCTGGGTGCCCGCCGTCATCTTCCTCTACATCATCGGCGAACCTTTCAAAGCCACCGCGCTCGCCGTCTGGTGCGCCGTCGTCGTCGGGACGGTCGATAATTTCCTGCGTCCCGCCCTCGTTGGCAAGGACGCCCAGATGCCCGACCTGCTCATTCTCATCGGCACCCTCGGCGGTCTTTTCCTCTTCGGCCCGATCGGATTCATCGTCGGGCCCGTCGTCTGCGGGCTCTTCCTCACAGCCTGGGACATCTACGGCGCGGCCTTCGCGGAGATCCTCCCGCCCGTGAAAAGGCTGAACATGGAAAAGGTCGCCAAGACCTCGTCCGAAACGACCCGCAACGCCCCGTCGCCCAATGGCGAGGACACCCCGGCAACCTCGTAGCCGAACTCCGGAGGATTCCCGCCGAGGGTAGGGCAGCCGCGCCGCCGGGTGCCCACTTCCGGTCACCAGTCGCGCCCACCGACGAAAAATCTTCCGATACTTCGCCGCAACCACCGCATTCCAGTCATCCGCGCGACTCGGGTCGTATTTCCCTTCTGTATCCTTCGTTCCCTTCGATACGTTGACTCGCTCGCTCCCGCTCGTCTCGCCCTTCGGGCTGCATCGCAGGGCCGATGCAGTCTACCCCGAGGCTTCCCAGCCTCCGGTGTTCTGTTCGCATCGTATTTCCCTTCTGTATCCTTCGTTCCCTTCGATACGTTGACTCGCTCGCTCCCGCTCGTCTCGCCCTTCGGGCTGCATCGCAGGGCCGATGCAGTCTACCCCGAGGCTTCCCAGCCTCCGGTGTTCTGTTCGCATCGTATTTCCCTTCAGTATCCTTCGTTCCCTTCGTTACCTTCTGTTTGAAACTCACCTTTCACCGTTCACCTCATGCCCGCGCCCGCCATCAATCGCCTCCGCCTCTCGACCCTCCCACCCGAAGAGCGCGCCCGACTCCTCCGCCGCTCCGAGACGGACATCGCCCACGCCTCCGAGGTCGCCGCCCGCCTCGTCGCCGAAGTCCGCGCCGAAGGTGACACCGCCCTCTCCCGTCACCTCGCCGACATCGACAAAGTCACCCTCGCCCCCGCCGACCTCGCCGTCACCGAAGCCGAATTCGCCGCCGCCGAAGCCGCGGTCGATCCGTCGATCCGCGCCGCCGTCGACCACGCCATCCGCAACGTCCGCGCCTTTCACCAGAGCCAACTCCCACCCGAAGTCACCTGGCACGAAGTCGAACCCGGCGTCCACGCCGGCGAGAAAATCACCGCCATCGACGCCATGGGCCTCTACGTCCCGCGCGGCAAAGGCGCGTTTCCGTCCGTCCTCGTCATGCTCGGCGTTCCCGCCGTCGTCGCCAAGGTTCCCCGCATCGTCGTCTGCACGCCGCCAAACCCCGAGGGCACCGTCGACGCCGCCACGCTTTACGCCGCCCGCCAGATCGGCATCACCACGATCTACAAAATCGGCGGCGCCTCCGCGATCGCCGCGCTCGCCTTCGGCACGGACACGATCCCCCGAGTCGACAAGCTGCTCGGCCCCGGCAATCAATTCTGCTCCGCCGCCAAGCGCCTCCTCTCCAGCGAAGTCGACGTCGGCCTCCCCGCCGGCCCCAGCGAATCTATCATCCTCGCCGACGAACTCGCCGACCCGCGCCTCGTCGCCCTCGACCTCCTCATCGAAGCCGAGCACGGCCCCGACTCCGCCGCCGTCCTCGTGACGCATTCCAAATCCCTCGCCGACCAGGTCGCCGACCTCCTGCCCGGCCTCATCGCCGACCTGCCCGAGCCCCGCCGCACCTTCTGCGCCACCGGCCTGGGGTCCTACGGCGGCATCGTGCTCACCGATTCGTTCGACGCCTCCATCGACTTCGTCAACGAATACGCCCCCGAGCACATGGAACTCCTCGTCGCCGAACCGTTCGCCGTCCTCGGCCGCATCCGCAACGCCGGCGAGATCCTCCTCGGCCCCCACACCCCCATCACCGCGGGCAACTACTGCATCGGCGTGAATGCCATCCTCCCCACCGGAGGCTTCGCGAAGTCCCACTCCTGCACGACGATTCACTCGTTCCTCAAACGCACGTCCCTCGCCTACTGCACCCGCGAAGGTTTCGAATCCCTGCGCCCGACCGCCCTCGCCCTCGCCGAGTTCGAAGGCTTCCCGTCCCACGCCCGAGCCGTCCGCGACCGGCCATGAGTCAACTCGCCGAGGTCCGCAACCTGGTCGCGCACTCCCGGCTCGATCAAGCCAGGACCCTCCTCCAGTCGTTTCTCACCGATGTCTTTGGCGGACAATTGTCGATTCGAGAGATCCGCATCGGGACCGACGGATACAGTCTCAATTCGGTCAACGGCGTTCTATCGCTCCAAAATCCGTTCGAGGGTCACGACCAACTATTTTTCAAATTCCACCAGGAGGAAGACGAAGCCAAGGGCGTCGCGGAATACTACAACAGCAAGTTGCTCGAAGACGCCCGCTGGCCCGTCGACGTGCCCGTGGCCGCTCGCAAGTTACCGGGAGAGGCTATCCTCCTCTACGCCGTCCGGTCGGACGCCCGCCTCGCGGATGCCTGCCGCGAGGTCGAAACCGTTCACCGCGACCCCGCGCACCTCGTCCAACTCCAGCGAGATCTCGACCGTCACGTCGGCCAAAGCTACCTCGACACCCTCCACCTCGCCCCCCGCGGCGAAGTCGCCGCCGAGTCCCTCCACCAACTCTTCTTCCACCGCCTCGTCGACGAAGGCACCACCAACCCCGGCGGCCGCCTCCGTTCCTACTACCTGAATTCCACGTTCGCCTTCCCCGGCCTCGACCGCCCGCTCCCGTGGGCCGAACTCTCCACCCTCCGCTGGCGCATCAACGGCCGCCTCTACGACCGAACCCTCGGCGAACTCTTCGCCGACGCCATCGCCGTCCTCGACCCCGCCTCCCTCCCCGACCCCTGCCCCGCCGTCCTCGGCCACGGCGACGCCCACAACGCGAACGTCTGGATGGAACTCACCCGCCTCGTCACCTTCGACCCCGCCTTCGCCGGTGCCCACCTCCCCGCCCTCCTCGCCGAGATCAAACCCACTTTCCACAACATCCTCGCCCACCCCGACTGGCTCTACCACCCCGAGGAATCCGAATCCCAAATCGAAGCAACTGCCCGCCTCGTCGACGGGGCTCTCGAAGTCACCCACGACTGGGACCTCACCCCCCTCCGCCGCGAATTCCTCCAAACCAAAGAGGAAGAAATCTGGAAACCCCTCCTGCAACGCGTTGCCCCCGACCATCCAGACTGGCAGCGCTACCTGCGCCTCGCCCTCTTCTGCTGCCCAACTCTCGTCATGAACCTCACCGCCGGAGCCGCCCGCCACAACCCGACCACCTCCCTCCTCGGCCTCTCCATCGCCATGATGTGCGGCTCCCCCTGCGAAAAGAACGACGACCTCATCACCGCCTTCCTCAACCGAATCACCCCCTTTCACCCTCACCATTAGCGCCCATTCGCGTGTTTAGCGGGCCACTTCACCGAATGAAAATTATCTTCGACATGGACGGAGTCATCACGTCCGAAACCGGCTACTGGCGCGCCGCCGCCCGCGCCCTCCAAGACCTCGCCACCTTCCTCGGCCACCCCGCCTTCTCCCCCTCCCCCTCCCGGTCCCAGATCGCCCTCGACCTCCCGACCATCGCCCGAGCCAAGGCCGCCCTCATCAACACGAATTGGGACCTCTGCCACCTCGCCGCCCTCATCCTCGTCCGCCGCCTCGCGACCCACGACCCCGCCAACGGCCTCCGCATCTCCGCGATCAACTGGGACACCGACGGCCCACCCACGCCCTGCGATTGGCCGTCCGACCTCGCCCCCGATCTCGATCGACTCGTCGCCGAAGGCCTCGACCTCGCCGCCCCCCACCGCGGCTTCAAACTCCTCGCCCACCTCGCCCCCACCGACCAATTCCAACGCCAGGGCCCCGTCTGGCAATGGCTTTTCCGGCATTTCCAGACCCACTTCAACGGCACCCCCGACCGCCCCGGCATCATCGCCGACGAATCCCTCATCCTCCCACCCGAGCGCATCGCCGCCACCCTGCGCACTCTCCGCGAAGCCGGTCACGACCTCGCCATCGCCACCGGCCGCACCAGCGCCGAGCTCCTCCCCACCCTCACTCGCTTCGGCCTCACCGACTTTTTCGACCCCATCGTCACCCACGACGAAGTCGCCGCCGCCGAAGCCGAACACCCCGGCACCCACCTCTCCAAACCCCACCCCTACCCCTTCCTCCGCGCCATCTTCCCGCACGCCGAAACCTCCCCCCTCCTTGCGACGAACGCCCCACCCCAGTCTCCCGGCACCGTGATCGTCGGCGACACCGCCGGCGACCTCGTCGCTGCCACCGCCATCGGAGCCCGCCCCATCGGCGTCCTCACCGGCCCCGCCGGACCCGCCGCCCGCGACACCCTTAACCAAGCCGGAGCCGAACACTGCCTCGCCGACGTCACCGAACTCCCCGCCTACCTCGCCGCCTCAAAATGAACTCTTGCCAAAACCAGCTCGCCGCCGCCGTCACCTCCGGCGACCTTCTCCCCTCCTCCGCCGAGAACATCCTCACTCTCCTCGCCAACTCGACGTCACTCATCGCGCAACAATCCGTCGACGAACTCGTCGGCGCCAAAAACTGGACCGAGCTGAACGACCGCTTCTACCGCCAACTCGCCTTCGGCACCGGCGGCCTCCGCGGCCGCACCATCGCCCGCACCGTCACCCCCGCCGAGCGAGGCAACGCCGCCCCCGACGCGCCACCCGAGCACCCCTGCGTCGGCACGAACGCAATGAACTTCCTCAACGTCAGCCGAGCCACCCAGGGCCTCTGCGCCTACGTGCGTGCCTGGCACGCCCGCGAGCAACGCCCGGGCCGCCCCGCCATCTGCATCGCCCACGACACCCGCCATTTCTCCCGTGCGTTCGCCGAATTCGCAGCCCGCATCATCACCGACCTCGGCTGCGAAGCCCACCTCTTCGACGCCCCGCGCTCCACCCCCGAGCTCTCTTTCGCCGTCCGCGAGACCAACTCCACCGCCGGCATCAACCTCACCGCCAGCCACAACCCCCCAGCCTACAACGGCTACAAAGTTTACTTCGCCGACGGCGGCCAGATCGTCGAACCCCACGCCTCCGGCATCATCGAGGAGGTCAACGCCGTCACCAGCGAGCAATTCGACCCCGTCCCCGCCGACCAGCGCGGCCAGATCCATCCCCTCGGCGACGCGATGGACACCGCCTACCTCGCCCGCCTCGAGACCCTCATCCTCGACCGCGACCTCCTCCGCGAACAACCGCTCGAAGTCGTTTACAGCTCCCTCCACGGAGTCGGCGGCGCGATCATCGTCCCCCTCCTTGCCCGCCTCGGCTGCGCTTGCTCGGTCGTCGCCGAGCAGGCGACCCCCGACGGCAATTTTCCGACCGTCGCCTCCCCGAATCCCGAGAACGCCGAAGCGCTCTCACTCGCCATCGCCCAAGCCGAACGCGAAGGCGCGGATCTCGTCATCGCCACCGACCCCGACGCCGACCGCATGGGCGCGGCCGCCCGCCGACCCGACGGCACCCTCGCCCTCCTCACCGGCAACCAACTCGGCTCCCTCATGGCTTGGTATCGCGCCAAAACGTTCCTCGAAACCGCCCGCCTCACCCCCGCGACCGCCCACCGCGGCGTCATCATCAAGACCTTCGTCACGACCGACCTCCAAGCCGCCATCGCCGCCAAATTCGGCCTCCGCTGCGTCGAGACGCTCACCGGTTTCAAATACATCGGAGCCAAGCTCGCCGCCTACGAATCCACCGACGCCATCTTCGTCTTCGGCGGCGAGGAAAGCTACGGCTACGGCGGCGCTACCTTCGTCCGCGACAAGGACGGCAACGCCGCCGTCGCGATGCTCTGCGAAGTCGCCGCCTACGCAAAATTCCACAATCAAACCCTCCACGACCTCCTCGACGCCATCTACGCCGAGTTCGGCTATCACCACGAACGCAGCGAATCCCTCACCCTCGAAGGAGCCGAGGGAGCCCGTCAGATCCAAGCCCTTGTCGCATCCTACACCGCCACCCCACCGACCAAAATCGGCGGCCATCCGGTCACCGCCCTCCGCGACTTCGCCCACGAAGACATCGTCGACGCCGACGGCGACATTCTCCCCAAGGAATCCATGCTCATCTTCACCCTCGGAGCCGACACCCGCGTCGCCGTCCGTCCCTCCGGCACCGAGCCCAAGATCAAATACTACCTCTTCGCCCGCACCGCTCCCGTCGCGCCTGCCGAACTCCCGGCGACCAAGGCAACCATCACCGAAGCGGTCGCCAAACTCTGGAAATCCCTCCACGCCGACGCGAAATCCCGCATCGCCGGGTCCCTCCCTTGACCTATCGCGGAGCCGTCACCAATATCCCCACAACGCATCAAGCTATGAAAATCGACCATTCGCTAATCCTCGTCGGAGCCGCCGCCTTCGCCCTCACCGCCTGCGATCCAAAACCCTCCGCCGCCGAGAGCGACGCACCGACTCCGACGCCAGCCGCAACCCCGGAGCTCTCGGAGCGGATCGATGACGCCGTCGAAACCACCGGCAACGCGCTTCAGGACGCCGCCGCCGCAACCAGCGCCGCCGCCAAGGAAGCCGGCGAAAACCTCGGCGAGATGGCCGCCGGAGCGGGAGCCGCCGCCACCGAAGCCGGCCAGCAGGCCATGGAAAACATGCGCCAGCTCGCCGAAGAGGTCACCCAGAACGACGCCGAGCAGGAAGTCCCCTCCGCCACCCCCGCCGAAAACGTCGAGCCCACCCCGGCGATGACCCCAACCCCCACTCCCGAAGCCACCGCCACCCCCCCGATAGCCCCAATCGGCAGCTGAGGCACTTTCGAAGTAACTGGAGGTATCGGCGAGAGCCGAGGAAAACGGGGCGAGGACGTCTCGTCCTCGTGCTTGGATCGAGCGGGCGAGACGCCCCCACCCCTTTTGGCCGATCAAATCTTCCGACTAATTTGAAAATGGTCTAAAAGCCGCCTCGAGGAGCGGCGATTTGCAATTGGCTTCGCCTGTCTCCGCTTCGCTCAGGCTGCCGAGCCAACCCAAACGGCGAAGCCGACACCTCCCGCCCGGCATTTGACTCGGTCGCTCCCGGTTGCCGTCGCTGTTCCCACAGCTCCGCCCTGCGGGCTGCCTCTCGGCAGGTGCTGTCGCTCGACCCCCGTCGACTCCAGTGTCTCGCCCCACGCGCCGGACCACATAGCCGGCCAGTTTGCCCCGAGCCTTCCCAGGCCCCGGTGCTCGCGCCAGCGGGAGCCGTCCGCATCACCCTTCCGCATTCTTTGCTACCTTCGCGACCTTTTGTTCAAAACTCGTATTAGCATTAACCCCACCCCCCCAGCACCCGACCCTACAAAGAAAACTGCTTCCGGATCCGCTCCCCCGCGTAATCCAGCACCAACACCACCGCTAGAATGCACAAAAGGACCGCACAAAACCGGTCCCACCGCGAAAGCTCCTGGTAAGTCTGCAACCACACCCCGATCCCCCCGGCCCCCACGTAGCCGATGATCGACGCGCTGCGAATGTTGTATTCCAGCATCCACAGAGTCTGACTCCACACCAGCGGCTTCGCGTGCGGCCAGATCCCGTATTGGAATCTCTGAATCGTATCCGCCCCGGTCGCCCGCAGCCCCTCCGCAACGCCCGAATCGATCGACTCGAACGAATCGCTGAAAAATTTCCCCAGATACCCCACGCTGTAAAAAGCCAAACCCACCACGCCCGCGAGCGGATTCGCCCCGCACACCGCCACCGCGATCAAAGCCCAAATCAACCCCGGAATCGACCGCACGCACACCAATAAAAACCGCGACACCCGCACCAACCAGTGCGGCGCAATGTTCAGCGAAGAAGCCATCGCCACCGGCAGCGAGACCAACACCGAAATCAACGTCGCGATCACCGCGATCTGGAACGTCTCGATGAGCGCCCCCCCGAGCAGCCGCCAGTCCGTGAAATTCGGCGGAAAAAACCGCTCCAGAAACCCAACCAGATTTGCGAAATAATCCAGATCCCGCCCCGAACCCCGCAACGCTGGCAGCGAAAAAATCACCGCGATCGCGAACAACGTGAGCGTCACGTTAAACGCGTTCACCTTCGGCTTCCCGGGTCGCGGCACGTTCGCCGGCGGAGCCGACGCCGCCGAATCTCGCTCGATCGACTTCACGCCGCCGCGCGCAACTTCCACGCCGCCGGACACACCCGGCTCAGCGACAACGTGTAATCCGCAAACTCCGCCACGAGATCCGGATCGTGCAGCACGCAGAAAACCGTCCGCCCACTCGTCCGCGTCTCGTCCCGCAGATATCCGAGCACGCTCCGAGCCAGCGCCGGATCCAAACTCGCCACCGGCTCGTCCGCCAGGATCAGTTCCGGCGACTGCATCAGCGCCCGCGCGATCGCCGCCCGCTGACGTTCCCCGCCCGAAATCTCCGAAACCGGAAACCGCTCGAATCCCTTGAGCCCAAATCGCTCCAGCAACTCCCGCGCTTTCCGCTTCTCCTCCCGGGTGAACCCAAACAAAGTCCGCCACCAAGCCCGCTGACCCAACACTCCGCAGCAGACGTTCGTCAGCACCGAAGCGTTGAGAGTCAGCCGCAAATGCTGAAACACCAGCCCCATCCGCTTCTGAAAATCCGCCGGCGTGTGGTCGCACTGCTGCGTGCACCGGTAGGTGATCTCCCCCGCACCCGGATCCAGCATCCCCGCCAGACAAGCCAGCAGGCTGCTCTTCCCCACACCCGACGGACCCACCACCGCCACGAACGATCCGCGCGGCACGCACAAATCGAGATTGCGCACCAAGTCGCGCTGGTCCCGCCGCACGCTCAATCCGCGCAACTCGACGTGAAACGGCTCCCCGGGAGCCCCCACCGCCGCCATGGCCGCGGCCGACGTCATCGCTGCTTGAGCAACTCCATCGCGGACTCGACCGGTGCCAGGTGCGCGTCGGCGTCGACCTCGATCAATTCCGCCGAGAAGACGTCCTCGTCGATCTCCGTCCCGGAATCCCGCAGCGCCAGCAAACCCTTCTTGAGAATCTCCCGATCTGCGTCGCTCAACTTCGCCGAAGCCGCGATCACGTGAGTCGGCACCGGACCCTGCTCGGCCACCTTCTTGAGCTTCGCCTTCTGGTCCGCCGTCAGATATTCGTCCTCGTCGAGCACGTAGTAGCTCACCGCCGCCGCCTCGGCCTCGCCCGAAAGCACCCGCTCGACCGCCGACACGTAGCCGATCCCGTAGCTCACGTTGCCCTCGCCGAAGAACGACTCCGGATCCGCGTCGTCCCCGATGAGGCCTTTGTCGTGCAGATCGACCATCGGGATGAGGAACCCCGAAGTGCTCGTGCGACTACTGAAAGCGATCGGCTTCCCCTTCAAATCTTCGACCTTCGTGTAGGGCTTGTCCGCCAGCGACAGCCAATAGCTCTTGTAGTAAGGGTTGCCGTCGATCTCCCCCGCTAGCAGCAAAGTTCCCGCTCCGTTATCCCGGGCGTTCACCATCTCGGTCGAACTCACGTAGGCCAGATCGATCGTTCCATTCCGCATCCCCTCGACGATCACCGCCGCCGAAGTCGGCACAATTACCTCCACTGGTTTGCCAAAGTTTTTCTCCAATATCTCCGCCAGTTCCGACCGCTCAGCCAGCATCCGGTCCGGATCCTTGTCCGGCTTCAAAGCCACCACCACCTTCTCGAGCGAAAGGTCCGCCGCCTGCCCGGCAACGGAAAACCCACTCAAAATCACTAATGCCAAAAGTCCGGAAACGATCTTCATATTATTTGAGATCGAATCTCAATTCCAACGCCCGCAAAGTCAAGACCGAGACCCACCAATCACCAGTCACCAGTCACCAGTCACGCGGTAATCCGCTCACCCTACCCCCCCTGAACCGCCCGCACCTCCACGTCCCCGATTTCCAGATCGAGCGCCTCCACCGCCACCCGCAAAAACCCTTCCGTCGAATCCGTCAGCGCCACGTTCAGCTCCCCCACCCGCCCCGAGTCCGCCGCGAATCCCCCACTCGCCAACGCCTCACGGACCGCCAGCGCGCAATTCCGAGCCGAGTCCACCAGCGTGACCCCCTCGCCCGCCGCCCGCCCGATTGCCGCGCGCAGCAGCGGATAATGAGTGCAACCCAGCACCAACGTGTCGATCCCGTCGGCCAACAAAGGCTCGAGATACCGCGCCAGCACTTGATCCGTGATCGAATCCTCGAAAAGTCCCTCCTCGATCAGCGGCACCAACAACGGACACGCCGCCGCGAAAACCTCCGCCTCGGGCCGGATCACGTGAATCGCCTGTTCGTAGGCTTTGCTCGCCACCGTCGCCCGCGTCCCGATCACCCCGATCCGTCCCGACTCGCTCGCCCGCGCCGCCGCCGCCGCCCCCGGCACGATCACCCCCTGCACCGGAGCCCGAAAGAGCTCCTGCATCTTCGGCACCCCCAGCGCCGAGGCCGTGTTGCAGGCCACCACGATCATCTTCGCCCCCTCGGCCAAGAGAAGCCCGCCAATCTCCACGCTGTATCGCTCGATCGTCCGCCGGCTCTTCCCGCCATACGGCACCCGCGCCGTATCCCCGATGTAAAAAATCCGCTCCGCCGGCAGCAACTCCCGCAACGCCGCCGCGACCGTCAGCCCACCAATTCCGGAATCGAAAACCCCGATCGGCCCCGCCGTTTTCTCGAATTCCGAATCACCCACCACACCCGCAACTCAAAACTTAATTCTTAATTCTTAGAAACTTAAAACTCCCGCCGAACGCGGAATCACCACCACTTCTCGACCTTCGGCTTCCCCGCGCTCGGCGTCGGCGCTCCCGCCGGCTCCGGCGGCGCGGCGGCGGGCCGCTCCTCGTCCGATTCGTCGACCACGACTACCCTCGCCGGCGTCGGCCGCGGGATCGGCGGCGCCGGTGCCGACACGACCTCGGGCTCCTTGCCGCTCACCTTCACCGAATCCAGCGACGGCCGGTCCGTCGGATCGTCCCCCTTCACGATCAGACTCGGCGGAGCCGCGTCCGCCTTCCCACTCACCGAGCGAGTGTAGCCCTTGACCGCCTGCAAAATCGAAGCCGCCATCCGCTGCCGAAACTCGCCCGAAGCGATCAAACGCGAATCCCGCGAACCATTCATGAACCCGCCCTCGAGCAGCACCCCAGGAATGTCGATCGCCTTGATCACCACGAACCTCGCCCGCTTGATCCCCCGATCCGGCAATCCCAGATTGTTCACCATCGCCGAATGCACCGCCGCCGCCAGCGCGATGTTTTGCGAATCCTGCGAATTCCCCCGGTTCTCCTTGAAGTCGCTGTAGCTCAGATTCTCCTCGTCCATCGAAGGCACGCCCCGCGGAGCCAGCGCGTAAGTCTCGATCCCCGTCGCGCCGCCGGAACTGCTCTTGTTGAAGTGAACGCTGAAAAATAGCGCGTTGGAAAATTGATTCGCAAACCGCGCCCGATCCTCGAGCGGAATGAACACGTCCTTCGAGCGCGTCGTTTTCACATCGTATCCCTCCTTGATGAGCAGCTCCCGAGCCCGCAGGACGACGTCCAGCGCGTAGGCCTTCTCGAGCCCCAGCGGCCCCGTCGCCCCGCTGTCGTGCCCGCCGTGACCCGCGTCCAGCACGATCGTGTGAATCTTCTCGGCGTCCTTGATCTTCCCCGGCCGCAGCACCGGCTCGAGAATCTTAGTGACGTCCATCGCCGAGAGGTAGACCTCGTTGTTCCGCGTCTCCATCGGAAAACACAGCACGTATTTCACCCCATTGATGAAGAGATCCCGCCCGCCCGCCGTGCCCCGCACTTCCCGTCCCTTGGAACTCAGCACGAATTTTTTGCGATCCGTCCGATCCTCGCTCAACCGGTAAAAATCCGCCACGTCCGACACCGGCACGTAGCGACGCCCGCCGACCTTGATCACATTCCAGGTGGCGGCTTGGGCAAACGTCCCGGCGACCAGCAGGGCAAAAATGATCGCGGCGGAGCGCATAGGGGGCAGAAGGTGGGAACGCTCCGACGCTTTCGCAAGCGGTTTCTCCGACTGAACATCCCCCTCCCAAATCCCAACCACCCCCCGCGATCACCCATCCCGAAGGGATCACACCCACAGTAGCCGGGGATTGCAAATCCCCGGAACCACCCTGATCCCCCAAAACCGATCCCGAAGGGATCGCACCCCACCCCGCCCCGCCCGCCTCCGGGGTTGTCTCCCCGCCGCCCCCCCTGCTACGTATTCCCGCCCCATGTCCGAGATCGCGAAATCCTACGAACCCCAGTCCGTCGAAGAGAAATGGTATGCCCAGTGGCTCGCCGACGGCGATTTCGCCGCCGACTCCGCCTCGCCGAAGCCCGCCTACTCCATCGTCATCCCGCCGCCCAACGTCACCGGCGTCCTCACCCTCGGCCACGTCCTCAACAACACCATCCAGGACATCCTCGCCCGCCGGGCCCGCCTCACCGGCCACGAAGTCCTCTGGCTTCCCGGCACCGACCACGCCGGCATCGCCACCCAGACCGTCGTCGAAAAGCGCCTCCGCAAGGAGGAAAACCAAACCCGCCACGACCTCGGCCGCGACGCCTTCCTCGAGCGCGTCTGGGAGTGGAAGGAGAAGCACGGCGGCATCATCATCAATCAGCTCAAAAAGCTCGGCTGCTCCTGCGACTGGACCCGCGAACGCTTCACCATGGACGACGCCTACGCGCGCAAAGTCCAGGAGACCTTCGTCGACCTCCACGCCAAGGGTCTCATCTACCGCGGCAAGCGCATGGTGAACTGGTGCCCCGCCTCCCTCACCGCCCTCAGCGACGAAGAGGTGATCCCCACCCCCCAGCGCGGCTTCCTCTATCACTTCAAAGTCGAAATCGTCGAGCGACCCGGCACCTTCCTGGAAATCGCCACCACGCGCCCCGAGACGATCATGGGCGACACCGGCGTCGCCGTGAACCCCGCCGACCCCCGCTACGCCGACCTCATCGGCCTGCACGTCCGCCGCCCGCTCCCGGTCGAAAATCAGATCGCGATCCCCATCGTCGGCGACGAATCCGTGGATTTCGAATTCGGCACCGGCGTCCTCAAAGTCACCCCCGCCCACGACAAGGTCGACTACGAGATCGGCCAACGCCACGGCCTCGGCACGATCGACGTCCTCGACCCCGACGGCACCATGAACGCCCTCGCGGGTGCCGATTTCGCCGGCCTCGACCGTTTCGAAGCCCGGAAAAAGGCCGCCGCCACCCTCGCCGAGCTCGACCTCCTCGTGAAAGAGGAACCCTACCAGAACACGGTCGGCTTCTCCGAGCGCGCCGGTGTCCCGATCGAACCCCGCCTCAGCGAACAGTGGTTCCTCCGCTACCCAAAAACCGCCGAAGCCCGCGCCACGGTCCGCGATCACCTCATCCGCTTCTTCCCCGAGCGCTGGGAAAAAGTCTACGACCACTGGCTTGAGAACATCCAGGACTGGTGCATTTCCCGCCAACTCTGGTGGGGCCACCGCATCCCCGTCTGGTATCCGCCCACCGACTCACCGCAATCCGCAATCCGCAATCCGCAATCCGCAATCAAGGTCCAGTTCGAGAGCCCTGGCGAGAACTGGACGCAGGACCCCGACGTCCTCGACACCTGGTTCTCCTCCTGGCTCTGGGCGCACGAGACGATGGACGCGCCGACCCGCGCGAAATTTTATCCCACCAGCGTCCTCGTCACCGGCCCCGACATCATCTTCTTCTGGGTCGCCCGCATGATCATGGCCGGCCTCGAATACACCGGCGAAATCCCGTTCCGCGACGTCTACTTCACCGGCATCATCCGCGACAAGGGCGGCAAGAAAATGTCGAAGTCGCTCGGCAATTCCCCCGACCCGCTCGACCTCATCGCCAAATTCGGCGCCGACGGCCTCCGCTTCGGCCTCATGCGGATCGCCCCCGCCGGGCAGGACATCAAATTCGACGAACTCCAGATCGTCGAAGGCCGCAATTTCTGTAACAAATTCTGGAACGCCTGCCGCTTCCGACTCCTCCAGGGTCCCATCGACCCCGCCGCCGCTCCCGACCCAGCCACCCTCTCGATCTTCGCCCGCGATCTCCTCGGCAAACTCGACGCCACCATCGACCGCATCGAAGACGGCTACGCGACCTACCGGTTCAGCGACATCGCCCAAGCGCTCTACGACTTCGTCTGGGGCGACTTCTGCGACCGCTTCATCGAGGCCGCCAAATCCGATTTCATCTCCGAGGACCCCGCCCGCAAGGCCGGCACTCTCGCCGCCATCGACGTCACCATTCGCCGCGTCCTCGTCCTCCTCCACCCCTACGCCCCGTTTCTGACGGAGGAGCTCTGGCACGGCCTCGGCTTCGGGACGACGACGATCCAATACGAGCACTGGCCCACGACGACCGGCCTCGGCGATCCGACGGCCACCCAGCAAGCCGCCGACTTCTACGAAGCCATCGGCACCGCCCGGACGCTTCGAGCCACGTTCAACCTTCCGTCCAGCCAGAAGCTCCCCTGGCGCATCCGCCCGTCCGTCGATTGGCTCGAACCCGAGCTCCCCGCTCTCGCCACCCTCCTCAACGCCAAATCGCTCGACGTCGAGACCGGGGAAGCCCCCGCTGGCATGGCTGTCGCCGCCACCGCCATCGGCGAGATCTACCTCCCCCTCGAAGGCCTCGTCGACCCCGCCACCGAGCGCGAACGCCTCGACGGCGAAATCAAGAAAGTCGAAGCCGAACTCGAAAAAGTCGCCCGCAAACTCAGCAGCGAAAAGTTCGTCACCAACGCCCCACCCGAAGTCATCACCGAGCACCGCGACCGCCAAAAAGCCTGGGCCGACCGCCTCACGACCCTCCAAGCCGCCAAAGCCGCCCTCGGCTGAATTCATTACCAATAACCATGAACCAAGAACCAATAACTCGAAAATGAACCTCTTCATTTTCATCATGGCCGGCGGGACCGGCGAGCGTTTCTGGCCCATGAGCCGCACGCGCACGCCCAAGCACCTCCTCCGCCTCCTCGGCGAGAAGACCCTGCTCGAAGAAGCCGTCGACCGCGCCCTCGGCGTCGTCTCGCTCGACCGCGTCTTCGTTCTCACGAACGCCACCCAACTCGAATCCTGCCGCGCCGCCGTCCCGAATCTCCCACCCGGGAACTTCATCGCCGAACCCGCCAAACGCGACACGGCCCCCGCCGCCGCCCTCGCCACCGGCTTCGCCCGCGCCCGCCAGCCCGACGCCACCATCGCGCTCCTCCCGGCCGACGCGATGATCCACGACAACGCCACCTTCCAGCGCCAGCTCGAGTCCGCCGCCGCCGCCGTCACCGGCACCGACGCCGTCCTCACCTTCTCGATCACCCCGTCCCACGCCGCCACCGGCTTCGGCTACCTTGAGCTCGGCGACGAAATCCCCGGTCAGCCCGCCGAAGTCTGCCGCGTCGTCCGTTTCGTCGAAAAACCCAACGTCGACCTCGCCGAAGAATACCTCGCCAGCGGCCGCTTCGGTTGGAACGCCGGCATGTTCCTCTGGAGCGCCGACACCTTTCTCACCGAGTGCGACCGCCTCGCCCCCGAACTCGCCCCGTTCATTCGCGAATTCCCAGCCGGCGACTGCGACGACTACCTCGCCCGCACCTTCGCCGACCTGCCCAAGATCTCGGTGGACTACGCCATCATGGAAAAGGCCGCCAATGTCATCGCCGTCCGCGCCGCCTTCGATTGGGACGACGTCGGCACCTGGACCGCCCTCCCCGCCCACCTCGGCACCGGCGAGAACAACAACACCGCCCGCGGCCCCGCCGTCTCCGTTGATTCCCACAACAACATCACCGTCTCCAACGGTCGCACCATCGCCCTCTGCGGAGTCAGCGACCTCGTTGTCGTCGAGACCGAAGACGCCATCCTCGTCTGCCACCGCAACTCCGCCCAGCGAGTGAAGCAACTCCAAACCAAGCTTCCCACAGAACTCCTGTAATCCGCCCCAACGCCCGTCCTCCTTCAACCTGTCATTCTGAACGAAGTGAAGAATCTCTGACCTCCCGAACTGGTGTCACCTTTGCCTGACAAGTCAGAGATTCTTCGCAAAGCTCAGAATGACACCAAAGAATGGCTGAGTCCTCATTCCCGCAACTCCGCTGCGATCTTCTTCAGGATCACACCATACCGCGCCCCTTGAATGTCGAAATTCTCTTCGTCGACCGCCTCACCGAACGTATCCCGCACCACCACCGATCGGGCCCGGAGTTCGAACGAATCATCGTCCCGCCGCGTGACGAAGACCGTCACCTTCGTATAGGTGTCCTCGCCCTGCCAATTTCCGTAGAGCAGATTATCGAGCGTCCCGCCCGCCCGTTCGAAGAACAATTTGTCCGAATCGCCACCCTTGAAGGCAAACCCATGCCGGAAAAACACGTCTTCCGCCTTCATCTGAATTTCCCCTTCGGAGTGCCCCGAGATCACCACCTGCGACTGCCCCGCCGGTTTCCCACCCCCCACGCTCGAGCATCCGCTCACGACCAGAGCGCAAAGCGCCAAAAACCACCAAGACTTCATCCCCACAGGTCTACCCGAAACCGAGTCGCACCCCCAAAAACAAAGTTGTCATCCCCCGGAACTTCCGCCACCTTCTCCCACCCGCACCCGCGAGATTGCCTCATGGTGTAATGGTAGCACTGCAGATTCTGGATCTGTTTGTCAAGGTTCGAGTCCTTGTGAGGCAGCCACTTACGACGGAAGCTTCTACTTCAAGGAGCGGAGGGTTGACTTCGTCTGTCTCCGCTACGCTCCGGCTCCAGCCGCCGAAGTTGTCAAGGAACGGCGATTTTCAATCGCCGCACCAACCCTACGGCAAAGCCGCACTCCCCCCGACATCCGCCCGATCCCCCACCAGCCGATCCAGCAACCCCCGCACCTCCTCCATCCCGCGAGCATCCTTCGCCGCGGCGGCGATAATCTCCACCTTCGGGAACCGCTCGCGAAAACCCGCCAACTTCTCCTCCGCCCCCTCGACGTCCATCTTGTTCGCGATCACCACCCAGGGCCGCGTCGTCAACGTCGGATCGTAGAGCCCCAGTTCCTTCCGCAGGTTCTCCAGATCGGCAACCGGCTCCCGCCCCTCGGTCCCCGCCATATCGATCACGAAAAGCAGCACCTCGCACCGCACGATGTGCCGCAGGAACTCGTGCCCAAGCCCCTTGTTCTCGCTCGCGCCCTCGATCAATCCCGGAATGTCCGCGATGGTCACCCGCCGATACCCCCCCAACTCCACCACGCCGACGACCGGATTGAGCGTCGTAAACGGATAGGACGCCACCCGCGGATGAGCCGCTGAAATCTGCGAAATCAGGGTCGACTTCCCCGCGTTCGGATACCCCACCAACCCAGCAAAAGCGATCGTCTGCAACTCGAGCAAATACCAACCCTGCTCCCCCGCGTCACCCGGCGTGAATTGCCGCGGAATCCGGTTCCGCGAACTCTTGAACCGCGTATTCCCCCGCCCCCCGTTCCCGCCCTTGCAAAGCAAGAATTCCTGACCCGCCTCCGACAGATCGAAGATTGGCTCCATCGTCTTGATGTCCAACGCTGGCTTTTCCGGAGCCTCCGCCAACTCGTCCTCCGGATCCGGCGTGAACGGCTTGAACTTATCCGGCAGCTCGTAAATCAACGTCCCCACCGGAACCCGCACGATGGTATCCACCCCATTCTTCCCGTGCTTGTCTTTGCCAAGCCCATGCCCCCCCCGCTCCGCCCGAACAATCGACTCATAATATAAAGAGATGAGATTATCCGTGTGAACGTCCGCCCGCAAAACAATGCTCCCCCCATTCCCCCCGTCGCCACCATCCGGCCCGCCCTTTGGAACGAATTTCTCCCGACGAAAGCTCACGCACCCCTTCCCCCCATCCCCCGCCACCGCGTGGATCCGAATCTGATCAACAAACTTCACCCGCTACCTGTCTCACGCCGCCGCCCGCAAACGCGAAGAAATTCCAGCCCACCACCTCACCCCCATTCGCGTCATTCGCGTGTTTAGCGGGCAAGAATCACCTCACCAGCGTCTTGTAAAGCTCCGCGGTCCGCTTCGAGATCGCGTCCCACCCAAACATCTCCTCCACCCGCTTCCGCCCCGCCAATCCCATCGCCGTCCGCTTCCCCTCGTCCCCCATCACCCCATTCACCGCCACCGCCAGCGCCCGCGCGAAAGCCTCCGGGTCCTTCGGCTCGAACGGACTCTCCGCCATCTGATCCAGCTCCACGAGCACCCCCGTCTCCCCGTCCACGACCACCTCTTTAATCCCCCCCACCGCGCTCGCCACCACCGCCGTCTCGCACGCCATCGCCTCCAGGTTGATGATCCCAAACGGCTCGTAAATGGACGGACAAATGAACACCGCCGCCCCGCTGTAAAGTTCGATCTTCGTCGGCGTATCGACCATCTCCTCCACCCACACGATCCCGCCCCGCTCCGCCTGCGCCGCCGCCACCGCCGACTTCATTTCCGCCGCGATCTCCGGCGTATCCGGCGCCCCCGCGCACAGCACCACCTGAAACCCCGGGTCCAGGTGCCGGATCGCGTTCACCAGGTGAATGATTCCCTTCTGCCGCGCGATCCGCCCCACGAACAACGCGTAAGGCACCGCCGGATCGACCCCCAACCGCTCCAGCGAAGCCGTCGAATCCGTCCGCTGGTATTCCTCCAGATCGATCCCATTGTAAATGATGGGAACCCGCTCCTCGGGAATGTCGAAGAGCCGCAGAATGTCCGCCTTGGTCTCCGCCGACACCGCGATCACCGCGTCCGCCATCTCCATCGTCGTCTTCTCCAACCAACTCGAAAAATCATACCCCCGCCCCAGCTGCTCCCGCTTCCAAGGCCGCAATGGCTCCAGGCTGTGCACCGTCACCACCAACGGAATCCCGTAGTTCAACTTCGCGAGCAAACCGCCGAAGTGCGAATACCACGTGTGGCAGTGAACGAGATCCGCGTCGATCCCCGCCGTATTGAAATCCAAACACCGCCGCACCGCCCCAAACGCCGACCGCAACTCCTTCGGACATTGAAACCCCGCCGCATCCAACCCAAACCCCTCCACTCTCAAATGCTCCCCCGCAACATCCTGATCCCCAAAGCACCGCACCTCCACGTCCACAAACGCCGCCAACCCCCGGCTGAGATAGTCCACGTGAACCCCCGCCCCCCCGTAGATGTTGGGAGGATATTCGTTGGTCAGAAGAAGCGCTTTCATTGCGGGTAAAACCCTACCAAGCCAGCTCAAGGAGCGGCGATTTCGAAATCGCCGACCCAACCAAATTCGGCAAAGCCGAACAAATCCCCTCACCAATCACCAATCAGCAGCTCCCCCAACCCCCCCCAGAAACTAAATTCTAAGAAAGCCACGCCCCGCGTGTCTTGATAAACAGGAGGCCGACATCCTCCCCGGATCCATGACCGCCCCGCTCCCCCGCCAACCCGAATCCGCGTCCGCCGACGCGAAGGAGCCGATCCAATTTCCCCGAACCCCCGCCACACCCGCCACCAAGCCCACCGTTGCCGCCCTCTTCGCCGCCGAGGAGAGCGCCACCTTCCACTTCGCCCTCGGCCTCGTCGGCCGCCGCTCCGTCGCCGAAGAACTCGTCCAGGAAGCCTTCCTCCGCCTCCACCAACTCTGGGACCAGGTCGAAAACCCCCGCGCCTGGCTCTACCGCAGCCTCCGCAACCTCGCCCTCAACCACCTCCGCGACCACGCCCGCGAGACCGACGAAGACCCACCCGACACCCCCGCCCCCGACCACCCCCCCGACGAAGCCCTCGGCCGCCTCGAAGCCGTCGGCATGATCCGCCTCCTCCTCGCCGAACTCCCCCCCGAAGACCAAGCCCTCATCCACCTCAAATACCACGACGACCTCAAGTATCAGCAAATCAGCCAGCGCACCGGACTGACCGTCGGCAACGTCGGCTACAAGCTCCACCACCTTCTCAAAAACCTCGCCGACGCCCTGCGTCACGCCGGCATCGACGGCAGCCTCGGGTGAACACCATGAACCCCAACGACGAAAATCAACCCCAGCCCTGGATCGACCCCGCCCTCGAAGCCCGCGTCGTCGCCCACGTCCTCGGCGAGACCTCCGCCTTCGAGGCCGCCGAACTCGACCGCCACCTCGCGGACAACCCCGAGCTCGCCCTCTTCCGTCGCCGCATCACCGCCATCCACGACCTCGTCGGCACCGCCACCCACCCCGACGCCGAACCCCTCCGCCTCGCTCCCGACCGCCGCGCCCAACTCCTCGCCGCCATCGGCACCGTCACCGCCGAACCAAGCGAAACCGTCCGCGTCCTCTCGCCCACTCGGCGCAACTGGTCGACCCCCCGCATCCTCGTCCCCCTAGCCGCCTGCCTCATCGTCACGGCGATCGCGATCCCGCTTCTGACGACCACGACGCGACAAACTGTTCAGGGACCAGCCGACTTCGAAGGCGGCGAAGGGGGCTTCGTCGACGAAGCTTTCACGAACCGAGAAAACGGATCCGGGTTCACAGCAAGCGAGCGAACTCCCACCTCGGAACTCATGGCGATGAACACCCCTGCGGCTCCCGCCTCGAAGGACATCGCAAGAGCGGAAAGATCCCGATCCAGCAGCGTTTTGGAAGAGCAACTCCTCGCGGACGAAATCGCCGAACAACTCCCTTCGCGAAACCTAGCCGCAGCCCAGAATGGCGCGGGCCCCGCGCCCGAATTCGAAGGCTTTATCAACTACGGCAGTCCGATTGTGCCCGTCGAAGGAGTTCCTGGAGATGTCATTAATCAGCCCATCCTCTCGCAAACAGCTCGCCCCGCCGCGCCGTCAGCTTCCCGTGAAATCGACGCACGAGGGCGGGCGGTCACGATCGGAGAAAGCCGAACCACCATCGTCGACAAGTCCGCTATCGACGCAAAGGACGACCAATTTTGGAACGCCGACCTCTCGACCGGCTGGGACTCCGTCTACATGTTCCGCGGCGTCGACGTTTCGCCCCCCGAGGACGAACTCAAGATGGATCTGGACTCGGTCGTCGACGAGATCGGACGCAAATCCGAGCTTTCCAAGACCAAGCAGGCCCCTTTCCAGTCGGAAACCCTCACCGCCGACGAACCCATCTCAACCTTCTCCCTCCACGTTGGCGACGTTTCCTTCCAGCTCGCCGCCGACGCCTTGGCCCGCGGCGAGGCCCCCGACCCCGCCCGCATCCGCCCCGAGGAGTTCACCAACGCCTTCGACTACAACGACCCGTCACCCGCCGCTGGCGAACCCGTCGCCTGCCGCGTCGAGCAGAGCGCCCACCCGTTCCTCCAGCAACGCAATCTCGTCCGCATCGCCGTCAAAGTCGCCGCCGCCGGTCGCGCCACGGGTCAACCGCTCCGCCTCACCTTCCTCCTCGACACCTCCGGCTCGATGGAGCGCGCCGACCGCGCCGCCACCGTCCGCCAAGCCCTCGAAACGCTCGCCCCCCAGCTCGGCCCCGACGACCGCGTCAACCTCGTCGGCTTCGCCCGCACCCCCCGCCTCCTCGCCGAGAACGTCCCCGGCGACCAAGCCGCCCAGCTCGCCGACATCGCCGCCCGCACCCCAGCCGCCGGCGGCACCAACCTCGAGACCGCCCTCGCCCTCGCCTCGGAACTCGCCACCAAGCAATTCCTGCCCGCCGCCCAGAACCGCATCGTCCTCCTCACCGACGGAGCCGCCAACCTCGGCGACGCCGACCCCGACCGTCTCGCCGCCGGGGTCACGAAGACCCGCCAGCTTGGCATCTCCTTCGACGCCGCCGGGGTCGGAGCCAAGGGCCTCAACGACACCATCCTCGAAGCCCTCACCCGCCGCGGCGACGGCCGCTACTACTTCCTCAACACTCCCCAGGACGCCGAAGCCAACTTCGCGCGCCAACTCGCCGGCGCCCTCCGCCCCGCCGCCGAGAACGTCAAAGTCCAGGTCGTCTTCAACCCCGACCGCGTCGCCCGCTACCGCCTCCTCGGCTTCGACGAACACCGATTAAAAGCCGAAGACTTCCGCAACGACCAGGTCGACGCCGCCGAACTCTCCGCCGAAGAAGCCGGCGTCGCCCTCTACCAGATCGAACCCATCCCCGAAGGCCGCGGCGAAGTCGGCGAAGTCTTCGTCCGCTTCCGCGACCCCGCCACCGACCAGATGGTCGAGCGCTCCTGGACGATCCCCTACGACCCCAACGCCCCAACCTTCGACCAGGCCTCCCCAAGCATCCAACTAGCTGGAGCCGCCACCCTCCTAGCCGACCACCTCAGAGGCGACGAACGAGTCGACCTGGAAAGCTTAACCCCAACCATCACGAACCTCCGCCAAGCCTTTCCAAACCAAGCCCGCGTTCAAACCCTAACCCAAATGTTGGAGTCCCGAAAAAACTAGCCGACCCAGCTTCAAGGAGCGGCGATTTGCAATCGCCGACCCAACCCAATCCGGCCCCGCCGGACATTTCCAAACGAAAACCGCCCGCCAACCCATGAAACCAACCATCCTCCTCGCGCTCCTAACGCTAATCACCACCACCCTCCTCACCCCCACCCAAGCCGCCCAACCCCTCACCCCCCTCACCACCCCCGAAGGCCTCCTCATCGTCGAAGCCGAAAGAGTCACCCCGGCCCCGCCGCTCTTCTTCACCGCCACCGCCGAGGCCACCACCCACCTCGACACCGCCACGATCACCACCACCATCACCGCCACCCTCCGCGTTCTCCAAGGCCGCCCCGAAACCCTCACCCTCGGCCTCGACGGCACCGGCGAAGTCACCACCGTCACCGGCCCCGGCCTCCGCGACTGGTCCGTCCGCCACGCCGACGGCCACCGTTACCTCGACCTCCGACCCACCCTCACCGAAGACGGCCCCGCCCCGGAGACCCTCACCGTCACGATCACCCTCCGCACCGCCGACCCAATCATCCCCTCCACCGTCACCCTCCCCACGCTCGCCCCCGGCGAAGCCGTCGGCTTCGCCTCCACGATCCGCCTCGTCCCCGGCCCCGGCGTCGACGTCCGCGCCACCCGCGCCGACGGACTCCAACCCCTCGGCCCCCTCCCCGAAACCACCGAATCCCAATCCCCGCCCTCCCAACCTGCCCCCACCGACCCCCACCGCGACCAACAATTTACCGGCACCACCGCCGCCACCCTCGAAGTCCGCCTCACCCCGCGCGGAGCCGCCCTCGCGCCCGCCGACCTCATCGGAACCCAACTCACCGGCCGCTACGACCCCGTCGCGGGCTGCGTGAATTTCCGCCTCACCGGAGCCGCCCTCGTCCGCGAACCCAACGCCCGCCTCCCCCTCCTCGGCGGCCACGCCGCCCTCACCGACCCCGCCGCCAACGACAACTTTCACGTCGAACTCGCCGACTCCACGCTCACCCTCGTCTTCGACCAGCCCGGCGTCTTCCCCGTCGACCTCCGCTTCGCCGCCGCCGTCCGCGACGGCGAATGGAAGTCCCTCGACTTCCGCCTCCCCGCCGGCGCGATCGTCCCGCTCGTCATCGAAGGCCTCCCCACCCCCGTCACCTTCGACCCGCGAGCCGCCGTCGTCCCCGACGCCGACTCCCACCGCGGCTTCCTCGCCGCCGACGGCCACGCCGCCCTCGGTTGGCGTCAGACCCGCGAGACCGGCGCCGACGCCCTCTCGTTCACCAGCCACGAGCAGACCGACGTCCGGGTCGGCGCCGGACTCCTCCGCCAAACCGCCCGCGTCGACTTCCGCGTCCTCCAGGGCAAACTCCCCGCCGTCCGTCTCGCCCTCGATGGTCCCGGCGAGATCCTCGGCGTCGAAGGCACGAACGTCCTCGCCTGGCAGGTCGTCCCCGACGGCGACCGCCGCGTCCTCGAAGTCCGCCTCAGCCGCCCGATGGAGCGCACCGGCTCCCTCGTCGTCCGCAGCCAGTCCCCGCTCGGCACGTTCCCGGTCACCACCGCCCCGCTCCGCCTCACCCCCGAAGGCGGCGTCCGCCATTCCGGCACCGTCCGCGTCAGCAACGACGGAGCCGTCCGCCTCGAAATCGCCACCACCACCGGCCTCCTCCAACTCGCCCCCTCCCAGTTCCCCGGCCCCGCCCTCGAACCCACCCCCCGCCAGGTCTTCGTCTACCGCTTCCCCTCCGCCAACTACGCCTACCAGATCGTCGCCAACCAGATCCTCCCCGAGGTCGGCGTCTCCCAGATCGTCCTCTACGAATTGACCCCCACCGACCGCGTCCTCACCGCCGACCTCGAACTCGACATCCGCGAAGCCCCCCTCCGCGAATGGTCCCTCACCATCCCCGCCGACTACGCCGTCGTCGCCGCCACCGGAGCCAGCGTCGCCGATTACGTCGCCGAGACCGACACCACCGACGGCCGCCGCGTCCTCAAGATCCTTTTCGACACCGCCGTCGAAGGCCGCCAGCTCGTCCGCCTCCGCCTCGAACGCAACGAACCCACCGCCGCCGGTGACTGGACCCTCCCGCCCCTCGGCTACCCCGGCGCACGCTCCGTCCGCGGCCACCTCGGCGTCGTCACCACCCCCGGTTTCCGCGTCCTCCCCGGCTCGACCGAAAACCTCGCCGAGCAGCCGCTCAGCCTCTTCCCGAAGCAGGTCCCCGGCCTCCAGCAGGCCTTCCGCCAACGTGAACCCGGCTGGACCGCCACCCTCGCCGTCGAGGCCCTCAGCCGCAGCGTCCAAGCCGACGTCTTCCACCTCTACTCCCTCCGCGAAGGCACCGTCTCCGCCAGCATCCTGCTCAATTACTTCGTCGTCGGCGCCCCCGCCAACGAATGGCGGATCGCCGTCCCACCCACCGCCGGCAACATCGACGTCATCGGCCAGAACGTCCGCCGCGACTGGCGGCGCGAAGGCGACGAGGTCATCGTCTCCCTCCACCAACCCGTCCTCGGAGCCGCCACCCTCCTCGTCACGTTCGAACAACCCCTCAGCGCCCGCGGCGGCACGATCCACCCCGGCGAAGTCCGCCCGCTCGGCGTCCAGGGCGAACGCGGTTACGTCCAGGTCGTCAGCCCCCTCCAGGTCAAATCCAACGTGACCACCGCCGACGGCGCCCTCCTCCCGCTCGAACCGCTCGAACTCCCCACCGAGTTCCGCCTCCTCAGCAGCGCCCCCACCCTCGCCGTCTACCAATACACCGCCCGCCCCTTCGACCTCGCCCTCGCCATCGAGTGGTATGACCCCGCCAACACCGTCGATCAGCTCGTCGACTTCGCCGCCCTCACCACCCGCGTCTCCCGCGACGGCCAGGCCGTCACCGACGTCCGCTACTTCGTGAAAACCCGCGGCCGCCAGGCGCTCCGGCTCGTCCTCCCCGAATCGGTGAACCTCTGGGAAGCCCGCGCCGACGGCCAGATCGTCAGCGCCCAGGTCGACGGCCCCGCCACCCTCATCCCGCTCCCCCCTCGCCTCGACCCCAACGAACCCGTCGAGGTCACCCTCCGCCTCGGCCAGACCGCCGCCGATCCGGCCGCGCCCACCCTCACCGCCCCCGCCGCCGCGAGTCCCACCGTCATCAGCGAGTGGACCGTCACCGGCGACCCGGGTCAGCTCCTCGTCCCCCGCGGCGGCACCGCTCAACTCACCCGCCCCGTCCTCACCGAGACCGGTTTCGAATGGCTCGCCACCCGCGCCGCCGGCCCCGCCCTCCTCCTCCTCGCCGCCCTCGCCGCCGCCACCTTCCTGCTCCGCGGAGGATCGACCACCCTCACCATCGTCGGCTTCGTCGTCGCCCTCGGCGTCCTCCTCGCCGCCCTCGCGCTCACCCTCCGCGCCACCCAGGACCGCCTGCCCAACCGCGCCACCCTCACCTACTCGGCCACCGTCATCCCGGCCGGCGAGACCGCGACCGTCGAGCTCGGCAACGTCACCTCGACCCGCGCGATGATCTCGCCCGCCGGCATCGCCTCCGCCCTCGCGGGCCTCGGCCTCTTCGGCTTCGCCATCTTCCGACGCGGACGCTGGATCATCCCCGCCGCCACCGCCCTCCTCACCTTCGGCCTCCTGATCCAGCGCGGCGGAGCCGCCGCCTTCTTTCTCGCCCTCGCCCTCGCCGTCTTCGCGATCCTCCTCCTGCCCACCCTCCTCCGCTGGATTCGCAAGCCCTCAACCACCGCCGCCACCGCGATCCTCATCCTCGGCGTCACCGCGTTTGCCTTCGCCGCCGAGCCGCCGCCCGCCCAATCCCTCGTCCAGTCCTGGACCCTCGCCGACGGTCGCCTCACCGGCGAGATCGACCTCCAGGTCCGCGGCGTCGCCGGGGACACCTTCCTCCTCCTCCGTCCCCCCGCCACCCTCATTGCGTTCGAGGCCCCCGAAGGCCTCCGTGTCACCAAGGTCCCGCGCGGCGATGCAACCGACTACTTCGTCGCCCTCGACCGCGACGGCACCTTCACCGCCCGCGCCACGTTCGAACTCCCCGTCCCCGATCTCACCAAGGGCCTCCCCCTCGTCACCGGCCCCGCCGCGGTCCAACGCGTCACCGTCCGCCTCGACGAAAACGGCTGGGAATTCACCTCGCCCGCCGCCGTGAGCGTCCAACCCCGCACCGACCTCCCCGCCGACGCCAGCGGCGCGACCCTCGTCCTCCAACCCGGCGGCAACCCGGTCATCCACGTCCGCACCCGCACCCGCGACACCGCCGCCGAGGCGACGGAATTCTTCGTCGAAGCCGACCAGCTCTTCGTCCCCGCCCCCGGCGTCGTCAGCGGCACCAGCCGCTTCACCATCCGCCCCGTCCAGGGTCAGGTCACCACCCTCGAAATCACCGTCCCGCCCGCCTTCACCGTCGGCGACGTCACCAACGGCCCCGTCACCGCCTGGCGCTTCGACCCCGCCAGCCACCGCCTCCACGTCGAGATCACCCCGGCCCAAACGGACACCTTCACCTTCGACGTCGAGACCCAACGTGGCACGGCCGACCTCCCGGTCGATCTCACGGTCGCCCCGCTTCGCATCCCCGCCGCCGAGGGTGAGGTCGGCATGATCGCGCTCGCTTTCGGCGGCGAAGCCCAGCCGGAAAACGTCCGGGGTCCCACCCCCGTCAACCTCCAGGACTTCGACGACACCCTCCTCCCGAAATCAAAGGACGGCCAACCCCTCGCCACCCTCCAGAACGTCTTCCGCACCGGAGCCGCGGGCGACGAGATCACCCTCCGCGTCGCCCCGGTCGCGCCCGAGGTCCGCGCCGTCAGCCGTCAGGTCTTCTCGTTCGGTGACGACCGTCTCGTCCTCGCCGCCGATTTGAAAGTTTCGATCACCCGCGCCGGACTCTTCAGCCTCAGCTTCGTCCTCCCCGCCGATCTCGAAGTCGAAGCCATCAGCGGCCCGGCTCTCAGCCAATGGACCCAAGCCGACCGCGTCGTGACCCTCCAACTCAACGGCCGCACCCTCGGCGACCAGGCCTTCGCCCTCACCCTCGTCGGCCCCGCCCCCGCCGCCCAAGCGTCCTGGCCCGTCCCGCGCCTCCTCCTCCGCGAGGCCACCCGCCAGACCGGCGAACTCATCCTCGTCCCCGAGCCGGGCCTCCGCCTCCGCGAAGTCGACCGCGAAAACGTCTCCCAACTCGACTCGCGCGCCGCCGGCGAGACCCGCGCCGGCGCCCTCGCGTTCCGCCTGCTCCAGGAAAATTGGAGCCTCACGCTCGGCATCGAAGCCCTCGACCCGTGGGTCACCGTCGAGACCCTCCAGGACGTCACCCTCCGCGAAGGCCAAACCCTCACCCGCCTGGCCCTCGCCTATCGCGTCGAGAACGCCGCCGTGAAAACCCTCCGCCTCCACCTCCCGGGCCTCACCGAGGCCCAGGCCGCGACCGTCCGAGCCACCGGCCCCGCCGTCAACGACCTCGTCCAACTCCCCGACGCCCCCGACCTCTGGGAGATCCGCTTCGAGCGCGGCATCATCGGCACCACCGACGTCCAGATCGAATTCCAGGCCCAGACCGACCGCGACCAAGGCCTCGAATCCATCGGCGTCCCCACCTTCGAAGCCACCCGGCAAGTCACCCAAACGGTGGCGGTCCGCGCCGACGGTCGCGTCGAACTTGCCGCCGCCACCGTCCCGCGCGGCTGGCAACGCGCCGATTGGAGCGCCGTCCCGCCCGATCTCCAGAACCCCACCGACCGCGGCATCCCGACGCTCTGCTACCGCGTCGCCGAACCCGAAGGTCCCCTCACGGTCCGCGTCGAGCGCCACGACCTCGCCGACGCCCTCCGCCTCCGCGTCACGCGGGCCGACCTCACCACCCTCGTCTCCCCGCTCGGCCCCACCCTCAACGCCGTCGCACTCGACGTCGAAGTCGTCGAGAAAAGTTCCCTCCGCGTCCAGCTCCCGCCCGACGCCCAACTCTTCAGCGCCTTCGTCAACGACCAGAGCGTGGCCGTCGTTCGCGCCGAAGACGCCACCCTCCTCAGCGTCTCACCGAATTCCGACGCCGACCGCTCCGCCCGCGTTCGCCTCGTCTACTCCGTCCCCGCTTCGTCGCGTTCCAAGATCGACCTCCTCGGCCCCAACCTCGACGTCCCCCTCGTCGACGTCACCTGGCGCGTCATCCTCCCGCCCGGCACCGACCTCGCCGACTACGAAGGCGGCCTCCGCCTCCAGGAAGAAACCGCCACCCGCTCCTGGGGCCTCGAGAAATACCAGACCCAATCGACCAGCGCCCGCACCGACGAAGCCAAACGCGCCAACGCCCTCATCGAAAAAGCGAACACGCTCATTGAACAAGGGAGGCAGCAGGAAGCCGGCGAAGCCCTCGGCAAAGCCGCCAACAATTTCGCCCTCGACGAGGCCACCAACGAAGACGCCCGCGTCCAATTAAAATCCCTCCTCACCCAGCAAGCCGTCGTCGGCCTCAACACCCGCCGCCAGCGACTCTACTTGGACAACCGCGCCACCGTCACCGAACGCAACGAGCAGCTCGAGCAAGCCGCCAACGCCAACCCCTTCATGCAAGGCGGCACCGGCTACGATCCCCAGCAGATGGACCAGCTCCTCCTGGGCAACACGATTGAAGAGAACACCGCCCTCCGCGGCATCGCCGACCGCATCGTCGAGCAACAACTCGCCACCGAACCCGCCCCCGGCGCCATCGACGTCACCATCCCGGAAGCCGGAAAAATCATCACCTTCACGAGAAGCATCCAAGTCAACGAAGCCACCCCCCTCACCCTCGAACTCGACCTCGAGCCGAAAACGACCACCCACCCCACCCACGCCATCCTCATCCTCCTCCTAACCGCCGCCACAGCAACAATCGCCACCCGCAAAAAGAAGTAACCCCATTTCGCAAAGACCGCAATTGTAGCGGCGCGTCTATGACCGCCGCTGACTTCCCCGAAAAAAGAACCTCGTCCCCTCGCAAGGCCACCGGCGGTCACAGACCGCCGCTACAGCAATGGTCGCGTCAATCGTGCGATTTGGCGTGATTCAAGGAGCGGCGATTTGCAATCGCCGACCCAACCCAACGGCGAAGCCGCACTCCATCACCCTAAGCCCCCAACAACCAAGTCACCACCCCATCCCCCGGTGCCACCGCCGCGCAGGGATACGTCGAAGTCCCGCTGAACACCTCCGCCAGAATCTCATCCTTCCCCGCGCTGTTCACCAGGAAGCAAACGTGCCGAGCCGCGTCGATCAGCGGATACGTGAACGTCAGCCGCCAAGTCTCCTTCTGCGGCACGTAATTCTCCACCACCCACCGCCCGCTCTCATCCAGCGCCACGGTCCCCGGAAACAGCGAGGCCGTGTGCCCATCCGGCCCCATCCCCAGCAACACCAAGTCGTGCCGAAAAACCCCGTCCGGCGACCGCCGCCGCAATTCCGCCTCGTAGGCCGCCGCCGCGTCCGCCGGATCCCGTTCCCCCGCCATCCGCAGCACGTTCTCCGCCGGGATCGTCACCCGATTCAGCAGCGACTCGCTCGCCATTCGAAAATTACTCTCCGCGTCGTCCGGCGCCACGCACCGCTCGTCGCCGAACGTCACCACCACCTTCGTCCAATCAATCCCGCTCTCCGTGAGCGCCGCGTAAACCGGCTTCGGCGTATTCCCGCCACTCAGCGCCAGCCGGAACTCCCCGCGCTCCGCAATCGCCTCGGTGGCGGCACGTCCAATGAGCGCAACCGCGTCGGCCACGAAGTCCTGAGAATGAATGACGTTTGGTTTCATAAGCAAAAAAGTCGCGGGACGTTCACATCAACCGCACCGGAATCGAAAATTGCAACCGCCCGGCACCCGCGCGCACCGCGCGAAGATCGATCATCGTCAGCGAAGCCTTGCGCACCTGGATCGCCGTCGCGCTCGTCACCCCCAGCGACGCCGAGATCGTCTCGCTGAGATCCGGCTCGTGGCCCACGACGATCACGCTCGTCATCTTCGCGTAAGCCGCGATCTCCTCGAAAAAATTCTCCGCCCCCATCCCGCTCGCGATCCACCGCTCGATCACCACCTCCGCGCCCCCCAACCGCTTCGCGACGCACCGCGCCGTCTGCTCCGCCCGCACCAGCGGACTCGACAGAATCACGTCGGGCACCAACCCGAATCGCGCGCAAAAAACCCCCACCTTGTCCGCCTGCTCCAGCCCCTTCGCCGTCAACGCCCGGTCGAAGTCGGACGTCGCAATGTCCTCGGCTTCGGCGTGTCGCAGAAAGGAAACCAACATGACCTACATCGACATCCCGCCGTCCACCGCGAGCGTTTGACCGGTGATGAACGCCGCTTCCGCCCCGGCAAAAAACGCCACCGCCGCCGCGATGTCCTCGACCGCACCGAAGCGCGATTGCGGAATCTGCGCCTGCGCCCCCTTGCGGATTTCCTCCGAAAGGTCCGCCGTCATGTCGGTCTCGATGAACCCCGGCGCCACCACGTTCACCGTGATCCCGCGCGACGCGACCTCCCGCGCCATCGCCTTCGTCATGCCGATGAGACCCGCCTTGCTCGCCGCGTAATTGGCCTGCCCGGCCAATCCCATCAATCCGCTCACCGAGCTGATGTTAATGATCCGCCCCGACCGCTGCTTCACCAGCGGTCGCAACACCGCCCGCGTAAAATTAAAAGCGCCCTTGAGATTCGTCGCCAGCACCGCGTCCCAATCGTCCGACGACATCCGCATCGCCAAACCATCCCGCGTGATCCCCGCGTTATTGACCAAAATGTCCACCCTGCCAAAGTCCGCAAGAATCGCCTCGCCGACCGTCTGCACCGCGTCGAAATCCGCCACGTCCACCGCGTAAGCCCTCGCCGTGTCGGCCCGCCCGGCGTTGATCGCATCCGCGACCCGTTGCGAATTCGCCTCCGTGCGGCTGACAATCGCGACCCTCGCACCACCCGCCGCGAACCTCTTCGCAATCGCCTCCCCGATCCCCCGACCCGCACCCGTCACGACCGCAACCTGACCTTCAAACATCTCCGACATTGGCAAAATTGAACCACAGAACTTGTCGCCGCCCAATCAAAACCACCTCGGATCAGTTCAATGAGGTTGGACCGCAGATTACGCGGATTGCGCAGATGATACGGGTGAGGTGATCTGCCGTGCATTCGGTATCATCTGCGTAATCTGCGTAATCTGCGGTCAAAACATCTCACCCTGAACCGCCCCGACGCCCGGATCCTTCTCTTCCCGTGCTTCCCGCTCGACCTCCTTCAGCAACGACTTGAACTCACACCGGCTCACCGCCGACACCAGCGTCGGATAATCGGGCGCGATCCGCAATTCCTCGCACGCCACCGGCAATCCGAGGTCCAGGTCCAGCCGCACCATTTCGCGGTTCTGCCGGATGAGGTCCGCCGCCGCCTCGACCTTCGCCCGCACCTTGTCGCTCTTGATCTCGCCCGTTCGCTCGAGCAGGTCTTCGACCGAACCAAACTGATTGATCAACGCCCCCGCCGTCTTCTGCCCGATCCCCTCGACGCCCGGGATGTTGTCCGAGCTGTCTCCGGTGAGCGCCAGCACGTCGTGAATCCGGCGCGGCTCGACGCCCCACTTCTCCCGGATCTCCGGCAGGCCCAGCAACCCGTATCCGAGTTCCTTGTCCGCCACGTCCGTCTTGTTCGTCGAATAGATCCGAATCCGGTCCGATACGAGTTGCAGGATGTCCTTGTCGTTCGTCGCGATCACCGTCTCTCCTTCGAACGCCAGCGCATATGAGGCAATCAAATCGTCCGCCTCGGTCTGCGGCAGCGACAGACACCGGATCCCCAGCGCCGGCACCATCACGTCCTGCAGAAACGACTCCTGCGGACGCATGTCGTCCGGCATCGACGGCCGGTTCTGCTTGTATTCCGGCTGCAATTCCGTGCGCCGCTCCGGCAGCCCCGCGTCCCAGATCACCGCCGCCAAGTCCGGCTGGAGGTCCACCAGCATCCGCCGCAGCGCTTTCGTGAATCCAAAGATCGCGTTCGTCGCCTCGCCCTTCGAATTCGTCAGCCCCCGGATGGCAAAGTAGGACCGGTAGAGAAAGTAATGCCCGTCAACGAGCAGCAGCCGCTTCATGCGTCCAAGCTACCGGATCGCGGCGAACCGCCAAGGTGGAACCCACGCCGCGCGCGAGTTGGCAAGCGACTTCGCTGGAAGCCGCACCACTCCGTTGCGACTACAGATCCGGCACCGGGGAATTCCCGGGCCCCGGCGCGGGAGCTGGTGCCGGCGGCACCGGCGGCGGCACGGGCTTGGGCTGGGGCGGTTTCGGCTTCGGAGCCGGCGGCGGCTTGGGCGGTTTCGGATTGGGCGGTTTGGGCTGGGGAGGATTCGGCACCGGTGGGTTGGGGGCCGGTGGATTCCGCACCGGTTGCGGTGCGGCTGGGCGATTTGTGGTCGCGGGACGATTGGGCGGCTGCGGGGGCTGGATCGTGCTCGTCCGAATCTGAGCCTGATTCGCATCCGTGACCGTTTGCAGGGTCGGACTCACCTGGTCTCCCTTGAGCGCGTAATCGACCGTGATCAAGCTCCCCTCCGACTTAATCACTTGCTGCTCGCGGGCCGCTTCGAGAATGAGCGGCTCGTTCGGGAAGGGCGTGAATTGATCGCTCATCAATCCCGATGTCGCCATCAAGCGCGCCAGATCGACCGTCACCGGGTTGGGCAGACTGTTCGCATCGGCCGGCACGCTGATCATTTGTCCGGCCTCGAGCAGCACCGACTCACCGAGTTTACCGTTCAGCGAGAGCCGCATCACGCCTTCCAGCACGATAAATTTCATGATGCCCTTGCCCTCGGCGTCCACGTCGGATTCGACCATCACGGTCGTGCCGGTCACCGCCGCCGTCACCGCCGCCGTGTTGATCTTCGCACCTCCGGCGTTCTTCGGGACCTGCAGAAGGATCACGCCTTTCTCGAGGTTGAGGTCGCGGGTGCCGCGCTCGAAACTGAAAACGGAATTCCCTCCCAAGCGAGCCAGCGTCTGGTCGTTGAACGTCAACTCGGCCCGCGACTGGTTGCCGGTCTGCACCGCCGTCCGACCACTCACCGCATCGCCAACCGCCGCCGGTCGGGCACCCGCATCCGGCGGTAGCAATTCCACGTCGTTGAAAACGCGGGTTACGGAGGCTTGTTCCAGATCGGCCGCGGTCGCGGTCCCCAGCGCAATCGCCGCAATGAGAAGATGGGTTGGAATTTTCATGATCAGAAATTGACGAGCACGCCGATCCCCCCGCCGATGTTGGCCGAGAAGTAGTCGTAGAATTCTTCCGTCGAGTCGTTGATCCCCAGCGTCGCCGTCGTCTGCACGCTCAACCACCGCGTGATCCCGAGCGTCAGACCGCCCCCGATCAGTTGATTCAGATCAGCCCGATCCACCTCGGTGTAGGCCTGCGCCGAGATTTGGTAATAGAGGTCGAGCTTGAGGTTGCGCGTGAGGTTGGCCTGATACCCGTTCAGCCAGACGAAATCGTGCCGCAGCGCGTAATCGGGCTGGCCACCGATCACGAAGTCCGCCGAGAGCGACGAGTAAACCCGCTGCCCCCGGGAGATCGAAAAAACCTTCCGCACTCCCGCGACGATCTCGTGGCTGTGGAAAATCTCCCCGTCCCAACGCTGATCGGTCAGCAGATCGTAACCGTAATTCGTGAAGAGCGTCAGGTCGTCCAGATCGCGGATCACGTAGACGAGACCAGCGGTGAGCGACAGCGCGTCGAAATCGAGGTCCGTCCGCGTCGCGTAACGAAAAATGCTCTGTTCGACCGAAAATTCCGCAAAGAGATTATGCCCCAGATAAGGCAACCAACTCCCACCAACCGATCCCGTCAACAATCCATCGGAGCCCGCCGTGTCGTCGAGCAGGTCGGGATTACTCGTCCAAAAGTAGTTCCAATTCGTCCACGCCGAGAACGCCTGGTAGCTGTCCGCCGGCTGCAGGAGGACCTGTTCGCCAATGTCGGGATCGCCCGAACTCGCCGGCGCGAAGCTGTCGACCGAACCAATCGCGTTGTCGACCACGCCGCCCCGCAGAGTCGGAGTCGCAGCCACCCGCTGCTCGGCCCCACCGGCGTTTTGCGCGACCGCACTCCCCGTAAGAAGCCCCGCGATAACCGCTGCTAACAAAGCCTTCATCGCCATAACCAATACCCTGCCCGCTAGGCTCCGCATGGTCAAGCCACCGCCGAATTCATTCCACCATTCACCATTCACCATTCACTCTTCACCATTCACCCCTCACCAGTCACCCTCCCCCCCAGTGCAGACCGCCGCCGCCCGCCGATCCCGCCGCCGCCTCGCCGAAATGGCCGGCCTGTGCGCGCTCGTCGCCCTGATCGTCCTCCTCGCGTTTCAGCTCCTCGAGCCGCTGCGCAAATTCTCCGCTGACGTCGGCGACCGCATCGTCACCTCGCAACCGACCTACCCGCTCGACGACTTCGTCTTCGTCGCCATCGACGATCCATCCATCAAGATGGACCACCTCTGGCCCGAGGACTACGCGGATTCTCCGCCGCTCCAAGCCATGGCCCGAGGCTGGCCCTGGCCACGCGACGTCTACGCCGCCGCCATCGAACGTCTCCTCGCCGCCGACGCCCGCGTCGTCCTCCTCGACCTCATCCTCGACGCCGAGCGTCCCGGCGACACCGCCCTCCGCGCCACCCTCGACCGACACCCCGACCGCATCACGCTCGGGGCCAACATCGCCGAAGACGGCTCAGCCGCCGCCCTCCGCGTCCCCGCCCCGACCCTCGTCGCCAACGGCCGCGAGGACGACCGCGTGGGGTTCGTCAATTTCTGGCCCGAACCCGACGGAGTCGTCCGCTCCGCCGTCTACCGCACCCGCCAGGGCATCGCACACGCCGACGCGACCGAATTCCAATCCCTCGCCGCCCGCACGCTCAGCCAACTCGGCTTCGCCGAAACGATTCCCGCCGACGAATCGCGCCACGCCTTCCGCTTCGGCGACCTTTCGACCCTCACCGTCGTCCCGTTCTACTCCGTTCTCTTCGACCCCGATTGGCAATCGCTCTGCCAAAACGGCACGCTCTTCCGCGACAAAATCGTCGTCATCGGACCGAGCGCCGCGATCCTCCAGGATTTTCACCTCACGCCGCTCGGGACCATCCCCGGCCCCCTTCTCCACCTCAACGCCGTCGCCGCCACGATGCGCGGCGCCTTCTATCACCCCCCCGACTTCGGCCTCACCGCCCTCCTGGTTGTTCTCGCCGCCACCGCCGCGTGGCTCATCACCCGCCGCTTCCGCCAACCCGTCTCCGCCATCCTGCTCCTCGTCGGGGTCGGCGTTGGCTACTTCGCGTTCGTTTTCGGGGTCGCCCACGCCTTTGACGTCCTCCTGGAAACCCTCCAACCCACCACCACCCTCCTTCTCGCGGGGGTCGCCTGCATCGCGTGGAATTTCGCCGCCGAACGCCGCGAATCCGGTCGCCTTCGCTCCACCCTCGACCGCTACGTCTCCCGCAACGTCGTCCGCGAGATCCTCGACCACCGCGACGACTTCCTCACCGCCCTCGGCGGCACCCGCCGACCGATGACAGTCTTCTTCTCCGACGTCCGCGGCTTCACCACCTTCTCCGAGAGCCACGACGCCACCGCCGTCGTCACCCAGCTCAACGAATACCTCGCCGAAATGGTCCGCATCATTTTCGCGCACAACGGCACCGTCGACAAATTCATGGGCGACGGGATCATGGCCGTCTGGGGCAACGTCATCAGTCAGGGCCACGCCGCCGACGCCCGCCAGGCCGCCCTCGCCACGGTCGAAATGCAGGCCAGTCTCGCCCACCTCAACGCCGATTGGGCCACCCGCGGCCTCCCCCCCTTCGCCATCGGCATCGGCCTCCACCACGGCGACGCCGTCTTCGGCAACATCGGATCCACGGAAAAGATGGAACCCACCGTCATCGGCGACGCCGTCAACCTCGCCTCCCGCGTTGAAGGCCTCACGAAAAAATACGGCGTCACCACCTGCGTCTCCGGCCCCTGCGCCGACCTCATCCGCGGCGAATTCCCCCTCCGCACCGTCGACCTCGTTCAAGTCGTCGGCAAATCCCACCCCGTCGAGATCTTCACCCTCGTCGACGCAACGGACGAATGGCCCTCCGCTTGGGAACAGGGCATCACCCACTACCGCAACCGCCAATTCGCCGAAGCCGCCGACCACTTCCAAGCCGCTCCTGAATCGGACAAACTCCGCAATCTCTACCTCACCCGCTGCACCACTTTTTCGGCCGACCCACCGCCTGACGGTTGGGACGGCACCGAAATCGCGACCACGAAGTGAAAATGCTTTTGCCCGCTAAACACGCGATTCGACGCGAATGGATTTCTTAGGCCCTGAAAGGAGCGAAGCTCCTTCCCCTCCTCACCCATTCGCGTTCATTCGCGTGTTTGGCGGGCAAAATCCCTCCGCCGGAGGCCCTACGAACTCGGCAGGAACGCCACTTTTTCGGCCGACCCACCGCCTGACGGTTGGGACGGCACCGAAATCGCGACCACGAAGTGAAGATACTTTTGCCCGCTAAACACGCGAATTGACGCGAATAGATTCTTTAGGTCCTGAAAGGGGCGAAGCCCCTTTCCCTCCCCATCCATTCGCGTTCATTCGCGTGTTTAGCGGGCCAACTCCTCCGCCGGAGGCCCTACGAACTCGGCAGGAAAGCCAGGATCGCCGCCGTGATGAAGATATTCACCAGCGCCAGCTCGAAGAAGAAATACCAGCCCAGCTTCATCAGCTGATCATACCGGAAGCGCGGCACCGTCCACCGCACCCAGATGAAGAAAAACAACAGCGCCGACACCTTCGCGAAGAACGTCCCGATATTCACCAAACCCCAGAACCAACCCTCCGCCCCATCCGGAATGATCGGCAGACTCCACCCGCCCAAGAACAGCGTCACGATCACCCCCGAACCCGCGATCATCGCCGCGTATTCCCCGAGGAAAAACAGCGCGAACCCCATGCCCGAATATTCCGTGTGATACCCGCCAACCAGCTCCTGCTCGGCCTCCGGCAGATCGAACGGTGCCCGGTTCGTCTCCGCGAACATCGCGACAAAAAACACCACGAACGAAATCAACATCGGAATCCACAGCAGCACCCGCTGCCACGAGAATCCCGCCACCACCGACGTCCAGATCAGCGACGGATCCGCCATCGCCCCCGCCACCGTGAACCCCTCCGGCCAGAACGGGAAAATCATCCACCCGTTATCCCGCTGCCACGTCACGATCTCACCCAGATTCAAAGTCCCGACGATCAGAAAAACCGGCACCACCGACAGCCCCAGCGCCAGTTCATACGAAATCATCTGCGAGCTCGAGCGAATGCCACCCAGGAACGGATACTTCGAGTTCGAAGCCCACCCCGCCAGCACGATCCCGTAAACCCCCAGCGACGACACCGCAAAGACGTAAAGCACGCCAACCCCGATATCCGCGATCACCATGTCCACCCCGAAGAGCGAACTCCCGAACGGCAGCACCGCCAGCACCAGAATCGGCGGGATCATCGTCAGCTTCGGCGCGATGTAGTAGTAGAACTTGTTCACCGAGTTCGGGATGAAGTTTTCCTTGAGCAGCAGCTTCATCGCGTCCGCGATCGGCTGACCCAGTCCAAAAAACGGAATGTCCTTCTTGCCCCCAAGCAACGTGAGCGGAATCCCCGCCCGGTTCGGCCCCACGCGGTCCTGAATGAACGCGCTCACCTTGCGCTCCGCATAGACGGTGTAGGAAACCAGCCCGAGGATGATCCCAAGCAGCCCCAGCGTCTTCGCCAGGGAGGTCCAAATGAGAAACAATTCCGTCCCCGGAGTGAAAGCAGTGTTCAGCAATTCCATCGATCAAATACTCGAGCACGAATGGTTACCGACTCCCGCCCCGCCCTGTCGAGTGACAAGCTGGAAAAATGCGAAACCGCCGCTTGCCGAGCCCGCTGACTCCGGCTATCCGAAAGCTGATGTTCCGATTCGCAATCGCCCTGATCGTCCTCACCTCGCCGATCTTTCCGATGCGCGCGGACGTGGAGAATACCCTCGTTTCTTCGGATCCGCTCCGATCGTCCATCGCCTTTCCCGGAGATTTCGGACGCTCCAGCGAGGACCGCGAAGTTCAAACCCTCAAGGACTTCCGAGCGTTCGTCTCCGCGGCCCGCTACGATCGCGGCAATCACTACATCACCAAATTTTTTCGACGCACCGCCCGGACCTATCAAAAAAACGGCTGCGACGAGATCGCCCGAGCCCTAACCGCGTCAGCCCCAACCCTTCTGGAATTGGTCAACGCCGACACCAAACGCGACGTCAACCGCCCACGCGCCCGCCGTGCCATCAGGCGCGTCCTTCGCACGTCCCTGGCCGTCCAGCCTCTGGTCCGCCCGTCCGGATCCAACCCATCCGTCCCCTTCTACACCCTGATCGCGGTGAACTACGGCGATCAGCTGCGCCGAGCCTTCCGCAACCTCGGCAAGTCCCGACCGCTCGCTAAAAACTTCGGCAAGACACCCCGCGACATGTGGATCGACTACCAACCAAGCACCCTCGGCTTCACGACCACCGGACAAGTCCCGGGCAGCCTCACCTACAGCGTCGACTCCAGCCTCACCCTCGGATCATCCGCGACGATTTCCGGGACAATCTTAGAAATTCCGACCATCCCCGGGGAACTCACCCTCCCCACCTCCGAATAATCAATTCAAGGAGCGGCACCTTCCAGGTGCCGAAGCCCGGCAATCCCGGCGAAGCCGGAGAGCCGGTCGAATCCTCGAGGAGCGGCGATTTGCAATTGGCTTCGCCCGTCTCCGCTTCGCTCCGGCTGCCGACCCAACCCAACGCGGCGAAGCCGGACACTCTCCTCACTTCACTCGTCCGCCGAGGTCACCAACTTCAGCACCACCGCGTGCCGCTGATACTCCACCGCCACCCCCGCGCTATCCGCCAGATACTGCAGCACCGCCGACAGTGGCACCCCATTCAGCGAAAGCGTCACCAACGTCTCATCGCCAACCTCCTTCGGATACAATTCGACGAAATTGATCCCCTTCCCCACGTCCGACTTCGCCGTCATCTGCCGCAGATACTCCACCGCCGACGAGAGCGAAGTATCCCGGAACGTCACCTCCGGAAAAACCAAAGCGTCGGCCCGCGCCCGCATCACCGCCCCCGAATCCGCTCCACCAAGACCCTGCGCCCCCGCCAAAGACACCAACCCCCACGCCACAACCAGACTCAGCAACCAACGATTCATCACCGCGACACTCCCCCCGATCAGCGCAAAAATCAAATCGCGCCCCGCTTGCCCCCCGGATCGAATCTGGTAGCCTCCCGCCCGTGCGCAAGTTCCTAGTCGTCGGCCTGTCCCTTCTGACGACCGCTGGCGTCCTCGCCCCCCAAGCGCTCTCGCAAATGAGCGACGCCCAGAAGCGCGCCCTTTTTCTCCGCTCCCGCGAGGACATGCGCCCCCTCCCCGCCGCCTCCGCCACGCCCCGGCCCCGACCCACGCCCGCCAGCCGACCCGCCCCGGAGCCCACCGCCACACCCCGCCCCCGCCCACAGGACCCGCCGCCGCCAAAAGTCACCCCGACCCCCGTCGCCAAAGCCGAACGCGTCCCGACGCCGGAGCCCACACCCGAGCCTCCCCTCGAGGCCCTCGATCCCAAACCCACCCCCACACCGAAACCCAAACCCACCCCGAAACCCAAGCCGACCCCGAAACCAACCCCCGAACCCACCCCGACCCCGACGCCGAAACCGAAGAAGCAAAAGTCCGACGCGCCCATCGTCGTCGAGAAATCCGGCAAATCGAAAGACGAAGGCCTCGTCCCACCACCCAAGAAAAAAGGCGGCTTCCTCTGGTTCGGACGCGGTCCGAAATACGACCACCTCAGCGCCTCCGTCCGCGATGCCATCGACGACGCCAAAGTCGAGAAAGGCCGCTGGAAATACGTCATCATCCACAACAGCGGCACCCGCCAGGGCAACGCCAAAGCCTTCGACAACTACCACAAGAACGTCCGCAAGATGCAAAACGGCATGGCCTACCACTTCGTCATCGGCAACGGCACGTCCTCCGGCGACGGCGAGATCGAGATCGGGAACCGTTGGACCCGCCAGATCAACGGCGGCCACGTCGCCAGCGATTACCTCAACAACATTTCCATCGGCATCTGTCTCGTCGGCGACCTGAACCGCGATCTTCCCACGAAAACCCAGCTCGCCGCTCTGCAGGAACTCACCGAATACCTCCGCCGCCGCTGCGGCAAATCCGGCGGCAAGGAAATGGTCGTCCGCGGGCACAAACAGATCAATCCCAAGCCCACCGACTGCCCCGGCGACCGCTTCCCGCTCGAGTGGCTGAACTCCGAGTTCAAAGACTAGCCGCGGCGTGACCGGTCCCGCCGACGACGTCCCCAGCCGCCTCTGCGCCGCCTGCGGAATGTGCTGCGACGGCACCCTCTTTCACAACGTCACCCTCCAACCCGGCGACTCCCCCCGCGCCCTCGCCAGCCACGGCCTCCGCACCAAACGCCGCCGTGACGAGACGTTCTTCCACCAACCCTGTCCCGCCCACTGCGGCAACCACTGCGCGATCTACGACGACCGCCCCACCCGCTGCCGGGCCTTCGACTGCCGCCTGCTTCAGCGCGTCGCCACCAACGACATCACCGAAGCCGACGCCCGCGCCAAGATCACCGAAGCGCGTCGCCAGGCCAACGAAGTCGAGAACCTCATCGAGCAAATCACCGAGACCAATCCCCACCGATCCCTCGCCCACCGAGCCGCCAACGCGCTCACGACCGACACCCCGACCCCCACTCACTCCAAACTCGAACGAGCCCTCCAAACCCTGGAAACCAACCTCGAAACCAACTTCCGAACCTAAAATGGAATCGCCTTCCAGCGAATAAGCCCCCCGAACCCCCTCCGCACCAAAGCCGCCAGCGCACAAAAATGGGGGGGGGACGTCTCGTCCCCCCGAACGCCGCCAGGCTCAAACCCGCACCCCCACCCGAAATCCCCGCACCGCGTAATAAGACTGCGCCCCGTTGTGCCCGGTAAAGACCCGCCCGTAACGCTGCTCGCAATAGAGCGCCCCACCCTTCGCCCGCACCGAGTCGGGCGTCTTCACCCAGCTCGAAGTCTTCCGGTCAAAATCCCCCACCGCCTGCAGCGCCAGATACTCCTCCTCCGTCAGCAACTCCGCGCCCATCTCCGTCGCCAGATCCACCGCCGAAGTCTTCGGCTTGTGCTCCTTCCGCGAATCCAACCCCGCCCGGTCGTAGCAAACCGACACCCGCGCCTTCGGAGTCTCTGGCGAGCAATCGACGAACAAAATCTCGCCCCGACCCGAGTCCAGCCCCACAACGTCCGGATCACCACCAGAAGCCTCCATTGCCGCGAGCGTCCGCAAAGCCGTTCCATTCCCCCGCAACCTCGCCGCGACCTTCGCCCATTCGACGCCCGGATGACGCCGCCCGTTCTCCGCGAATCGTTCCTCCAGCACCCGCAGGAGATCCTGCGATTCCCACGAGATCTCTTCGGACTTCACCTCCTTTGCCACCCTCGAAATCAACCAAAGATTGAGATTAAGCGAAAGCGCGATTGCGGTAGCATCCCCGGCCGATGACCGGTAACCGTCTCCAATTTCAACTCGAAGCCGAGGCCGCCGGCTCCCAAGCCCGCGCCGCCCGCTTCACCACCCTCCACAACGAAGTCCTCACCCCCCTCTTCATGCCCGTCGGCACGCAGGCCACGGTCAAGGCCCAGCTCCCGCAATCCCTCGAAGCCAGCGGGTCCCAGATCCTCCTCGCCAATACCTACCACCTCCTCCTCCGGCCCGGCCCCGAGGTCTTCGAGCGCTTCGGCGGAATCCACAAATTCACCACCTGGCCCAAGTCCTTCCTCACCGACTCCGGCGGATACCAGATTTTCTCACTCCCGCACGCCCGCGCCATGAGCGAGGAGGGCGCGTCCTTCCAAAGCTACGTCGACGGCCGGACCTACCTCCTCAGTCCCGAGCTCAGCATCGGCACCCAGCGCTCCATCGGCAGCGACATCATGATGGCGCTCGACCAATGCGTCGCCGCCACCGCCGACGAAGCCACCGCCCGCGCCGCCGTCGAGCTCACCCAACGCTGGGCCGTCCGCAGTCTCGCCGCCCGCGGCGATTCGCCCCAATCCCTCTTCGCCATCGTCCAGGGTGCCGTCTACCCCGACCTCCGCCGCGCCAGCGCCGCCGGACTCACCGAACTTCCCTTCGACGGATTCGCGGTCGGCGGGCTAGCGGTCGGCGAAGGAAAATCCGAGCGCGAAGACATGTGCGCCCTCGCCGCCAGCCTCCTCCCCCGCGACAAACCCCGTTACCTCATGGGCGTCGGCACCCCGCTCGACATTCTGGAGGCCGTCCACCGCGGCATCGACATGTTCGACTGCATCATCCCGACCCAGGTCGCCAAACGCGGCGGCGTCTTCACGTCCCGCGGCTTCCTCCAGCTCCGCCGCGCCGTCCACAAATTCTCCGAAGACGCACTCGACCCCAAGTGCGCCTGCCCGACCTGCGCCCGCTTCTCGCGCGGATACCTCCACCACCTCACCAAGGCCTCCGAAACCCTCGGCTGGCAGCTCATCGGCGAGCACAACATCTACTTCTACCACCAGCTCATGCGCGAGATCCGCGCCAGTATCCTCGCAGGCCGCTTTCTCGAATTCTACAAAACCAAGCGCGCCCTCCTCGCCGAGGACGACCTCGACAACCCCGTCGACCCGACCCCGCCGAAGGAGATCAAACGCCCGACCCGCGGCGACTACGAAATCCACACCGCCCGCGAAGGCTTCGCCAGCATCCTCCACCGCGACAGCGGCGAGATCATGCACGCCCGCACTCCGCCGATGGAGGAAGCCCAACGCCTCTACGTCGACCAATCCCATCTCGCCACCCGCCTCCGCGAACCTACCGACGCCCCCCTCACGATCTGGGACGTCGGCCTCGGCGCCGCCGCCAACGCCATGGCCGCGATCCGCGTCTACGAAAACGCGAAAGAACCCCCCACCCGCCCGCTCCGCATCGTCAGTTTCGAGAACGACCTCGACTCCCTTCGCCTTGCCTTCGCCCACAACGAGCTCTTCCGCTACCTCCGCCACTCCGGCCCCCACCACCTCCTCCGCCACGGTCACTGGCAATCGCGGACCCAACCCGGCCTCACCTGGACCCTCGTCCACGGCGACTACGTCGAAACCCTCGCCGCCGCCCCCGGCCCACCCGACATCGTCTTCTACGACATGTTCTCCGCGAAAACCACCGGCGGCCCCTGGACCCTCGAAGCCTTCCGCCGCCTCTTCACCGCGTGCAACGAAGGCCGTCACCCTACCGAGCTCTTCACCTACACGAACGCCACCGCGACCCGCACCGTCATGCTCGCCGCCGGCTTCCACGTCGCCCGCGGCGTCGGCACTCCACCGAAAACCGAGACCACCATCGCCCTCACCCCCGCCGCCCTCGGCCTCCATCCGCGCGAACTCATCCCCGCCACCTGGCTCGAAAAGTGGACCCGCTCCGAGACCCGATTCCCCCCCGAGCTGACGACATCCGACCACCCCGCCTTCGAGAATACGATCCGCCGCCATCCCCAGTTTTTGTCCGCAGATTAAACAGAGCGACACAGATTGAATGCATTTCCTCAGGATTAGAAATCCGCGTCCCTCTGCGTAATCTGCGGACAAACCCGCATTCCGCCATCGGGAGATCGTTACTTGTGCTGGCTCTCGAAGGTCCCCGCGCAAACATACGGGGTGAGGACGTGGGGTGAGGACGTCTCGTCCTCACGAATCCATTCACGCGGACGAGACGTCCCCGCCCCCTTCCCATTGTTCCTTCTGACCGCAGATTACGCAGATTACGCAGATTGAATGCATTCCCTCAGAAATATAAATCTGCGTCACTCTGTTTAATCTGCGGACAAACCCGCATTCCCCATCGTTGCCCAAACTCGCCGACAATCGTATCCTCACCATCCCATGCGCCTCGACGACCTTTTCGCCCAAAAGCCCCGCACCCTCTCCTTCGAGTTTTTCCCGCCGAAAAACGAACGCGGCTGGCACACCCTCGAGGACACCATCGATCAACTCGTCCCCCTCGGCCCCGATTTCGTCTCGGTCACCTACGGAGCCGGCGGCGGCACCCGCGAGAAGACCCGCGAAGTCATCGAGCACATCGCCAAAAACGCCGGCATCCCCGCCATGGCCCACCTCACCTGCGTGAATGCCACCAAGGCCGAACTCCGCGACCTCTTCGACGAATACCACGGCCACGGCATCGAAAACCTCCTCGCCCTCCGCGGCGACCCGCCCAAGGGCCAGGACCGCTTCACCCCCACCGACGGCGGCTGCGAATACGCCACCGACCTCATCGATCTCATCCAAGCCGACGGCCGCTTCGCCGTCCTCTGCGCCGCCTTCCCCGAATCCCACCCCGACGCCCCCTCCCGCGAAGCCGACCTCGACAACCTCCAACGCAAGTTCGAAAAAGGCGCCATCGGAGCCATGACCCAGTGCTTCTTCAGCGCCGACCTCTACACCCGGCTCGTCGAGGACATCACCGCCCGCCTCGGCCGCCCCGCCCGCATCCTCCCCGGCATCCTCCCCGTCATCGACTGGGGCGCGCTCACCCGATTCTGCAAGATGTGCCAGGCCGAAGTCCCCGACGTCCTCCGCGACCTCATGGAGCCCGTCGCCGACAACCGCGTCGAAATGCGCAAACGCGGCATGGCCTACACCATTGACCTCTGCCGCCAGCTCCTGGAAGGCGGCAGCCCCGGCATCCACCTCTACGCCCTCAACCGCAGCACCGCCGCCGCCGAGATCGTCACCGCCCTCAGACAAAGCGGCCACCTGGACTGAACGACGCTCACCCGCCACTTCAAGCCGAGCGCCCCTTCTCCCCCACCCAACCCGCGCGGAGCGCGCATTCCACCCGCCGTCCCGCCTTCGAAACGCGATCCCGTGCGGTCCGGCCTATTCGGCTTCCGAGCTCGTCGCGCCCGCCGCGTCGGCGATCATTGCCTCGAAAGCCGGAGTCGCCGCCTCGACCGCCTGCTTCGGCCCGGTCATTTTGACGAAAACGTTGCCACCCTTTCCCTGGAGAATCGCCCCATGCAACCCGGTGTCGGCTTCGGGCGTCGTCGGCCCACCCGGCATCCCACTCTGGAACGTCCCCGCCGCCGTGACGAAGTTCACTTTCGTCGCGGCGAAGGTCTCCTCCCGCCGCATCGCCTGGCTTCCCTCCGCCCCGCCTTCGAATTGATTCACCCACCGTTGGATGTTCTGCTCGACCGACCCACCCTGGTCCGGCCCGAAGAAAAAGAACGTCACGTCGCCGCCACCCGGCACCGACAATTCCGCCTTCCGCATCGCCGAATCCGGCACAACCCAACCCCACTCGGCCGGTCGCTCGAAGGCGAATTCCCCCACTCGGAACTCCACCGGATCCGCCGCCCGCACCACCAAGTCCCCCGCAGTCTGCCCCCGCATCCCCGGCACGACCGCCAGGACCAAACTCGCCGCAAAAATCAAACGCTTCATCCCCGAGATCTAAACCGACCAACCTCGAAACTCAACCCGGCGACTACTCCGTCTTGAAAATCAGGTCGGCCGCACCGGAATTCGAAAACCGCGCCCGCTGACTCAGCGACTGACCCTCGCGGAAGAGAATCTCGATCTGGCGGGACTGGGGATCCGTCACGATCAGCTCGCCTCCCAGGATCTCGTAGCGCAGGCGGGTCTGCCGGACGTTGCGGATCGGTTGGAACTTGTTCAGATCGATTTCGAGCCGCACGCCGCGCGACGTCGGCGTCTCGAAGGTGATCTCCGCCGTATCCCGCGCAATCCCCGTCACGCGCAGCTTCGCGATGTCGCCCGTGATCCTCAACAGCCGGTTGTCCAAACCCTTGAGCACCTCGCGGGGATACTTCGCCTCGAGCGCGGCCAGACTCGCCGCCGCGATCGATCCGCTCGCCAGCGCCGACTCGACGGCGCTCTTCGGCGAGACTCGCGCCACCGGCGCCGGAGGTGGCGACACCACCTCCTTCAAGTAGAACTCGTAGATTCCAAATCCCAACCCGACCGCCAGGAGCATCAACAAAAATTTACGCATCGATCAGGCCAAAATGGGTTCGGCGAGGGGGTTATCAGTCTCTCCCGCCTTGAATCAAGCCTAATACCGTTACAAACCATTCAAAAATGCCCGAGCCTCGCCGACGATCTTCCCTCGAGTCTTCGCGTCCCGTTTCTGCCAGCTGCGGACCATCATCGCGGTGCGCGGATTTTTCACGAACCGCTCGGCGTGCTGGTCGTAGAAATTCCAATACAGCAGGTTGAACGGGCACGCCCCCTTGCCGTCCTTCTTCTTCGGATCGTAGACGCAATCCGCGCAGTAGTTACTCATCTTCGAAATGTAGGACGCCGCCCCCGCGTAGGGTTTGCTGGCCATGAAGCCACCGTCGGCGTGCAGCGCCATCCCGATCACGTTCGCCGCCATCACCCACTCGTGCGCGTCGAGATACATCTCCGTGAACCACCGCAGCGCTTCGTCCGGCCGCACCCCCGCGAGCAGCAGGAAATTCCCCAGGATCATCAGCCGCTGGATGTGGTGGTTGTAGCCGGTCTCGACGACCTGCGTGATCGTCTCGTGGAGACACTGGAGGTCCGTCTCCCCGTCGTAGAAAAACTCCGGCAGCGCCCGGTCCGCCCCCAGCTCGTTCAGCTCGACGTATCCCGGCATTCGTAGCCAGTAAGCGCCGTTGATGAACTCCCGCCACCCCACGATCTGCCGCACGAATCCCTCCACCGCCGCCAGCGGAGCCTCGCCGTCCCGGTAGGCCGCGACCGCCGCGTCCACGCATTCCATCGGCAGCAGCAGCCCGAGATTCACCATCGGCGAGACGACCGAGTGAAACAGCGTCCGCTCCCCGGCGACCATCACGTCCTGATAGTTTCCAAAATTCCCCAGCCGCTCCGCCACGAACCCCCGCAGCCACTCCCGAGCCCCGTCCCGCGTCACCGGCACCCAGAATCCCTCGACCGATCCCGGCGCATCCGGAAAATATTTCGTGACCTCCTCCATCACCTCGCGCGTGACATCGTCGGGCTCGACGCCAAGCCGCTCCGGAGCCGCCACCGCCTCGTCCTTCGACCACGCGCTGAAGGTCTCCCGGTTGTCGTGGTCGAAATTCCACTGCCCGCCCTCGGGCTCACCCTTCGCGTCGACCAGGATCTCGAGCTCCTCCCGCACCCGTCGATAGTGGTCCTCCATCCGCAGCTTTTTCCGCCCCGACGCCCACTCGCGGAAATCGTCGCGACTCACCACGAACATCACCGTCGGCAGGAACGATAATTTGAACTCGAATTTCCGACCCACCGCTTCGACCGCTTTCCGCTCGAAGAAATTGCTCGGCTCCATCATGACGACTTCACCGACCCCGCCCTCCCCCGCCGAAGTCTGCCGCTCCCACGCTTCGGCGAAATCCTCCGTGTCCGCCAGCCGGTGGTAATCCACCCGCCAGCCCGCCGATTCCAACTCCGCCGCGAAGTGCCGCATCGCCGCGTAGACCAGCACCAATTTCTTGCGATGATACCGCACGTGCCCGCCGCGCTTCCGCGATTCGATCAGCACCACCCGGTCCGCCGCCTTTTTACCCGTCCGGAGCGCCGGGTGCGAGTGGGTCAATTGATCTCCCAGAATCCAAATCGTGCGACCTGCCATGCCCTACAAAACGATCCCCGTCGCTCACGCGGACGCAGGTCCGCCGGATCACTTGATTTTGCTGGCGGAACCGTCCAATCCGACCTAAACCTCCCCCACTTTGGATACCGTCGAGCAGCAAGTTGGAAAACGCATCCGCGCCTACCGGGCCGAACGCGATGTCACGCTCGCTCAGCTCGCCGGCGAGGTGAACCTCACCAAAGGCCAGCTCTCCAAGATCGAAAACGGCAAGGTCAGCAGCCCCGTCTCGACCCTCACCCGGATCGCCCACGCTCTCGGAGTTCCCGTCGGGAAACTCTTCGACGACGAACGCGGTGACGTCCACGCCGTTCTCATCCGCGCCAGCGACCAGAAGGAAATCGTCGGTCGCGGCACCAAGGAGGGCCATTCCTACCGCGCCCTCGCCTACGGCCTTCCCTTCCAGAAAGCCTTCGAGCCGTCGCTCATGACGATCGACAAGGAGATCACCGACCCCGAGAAGAACATCTTCCAACACGCGGGCCACGAGTTTCTCTTCATCCTCTCCGGCACCATGCTCTATCGCCACGGCGACCAGACCTACATCATGGCCGAGGGCGACAGCCTCTTCTTCGACGGCAGCCACCAGCACGGCCCCGTCGGCGTCTCGCACCTCCCGGTCAAGTTCATCAGCATCATCGCCAATCGGCGTAACTGACCAGTCCGGCGGCGGGCGCCATTGGCCCGCGAAAACCGCTTTGCCTCGACCCTCGACGGTGGCAACCTCCCCACCGTGATACGCATCTGGATTTCGCTGGCCCTCACCTTCCTTCTCACGCCCAGCCTCCTCGCCCAATCGAAGATCGGGACGGGTACGGTCGTCGACGTCTACCGGGAACACTGCGCCAGCTGCCACGGTGCCCAACTCGAAGGCGGCCTCGGTGGATCCCTGCTCGAAGGCCCCTGGCAACACGGCGGCGACGCCGAATCGATCACCCGCGTCACGACCCACGGAGCCACCGACGTCGGCATGCCGGCCTACGGCGACACCCTCTCCGCCGACGAGATCCGCGCCCTCACCATCTACATCCTCGAAGAACGCGAGATCCACGACCGCCAACCTCCCACCGTCGAACCCGACGATTGGTCGGACGAGACGGTCTTCGAGGTCGGCGGCGTCTCGTTCCGCGCCGAGTCGGTCGCGAGTTCCGACTCCGAGATCTGGGCAATCGAATTCCTTCCCGGCGGCCAGTTTCTCGCCACCGAGCGGAGCGGCCAGCTTCGCCGCTTCGAGGATGGCGCACTCGGACCACCGATCCAGGGCACACCGACGGTCCGCCACGACGGTCAGGGCGGTCTCCTCGACGTCGGCGTCCATCCCGACTACGAGCAAAACGGCTGGATCTACCTCAGCTACTCCGAACCCACCGACACCGACCCGGTCACCAGCATGACCGCCGTCGTTCGCGGTCGCATCCGCGACGGCCAATGGGTTGACCAGGAAGACATCTTCCACGCCAAGCCCGACGATTTCGCCGGGGCCGCCCACCACTACGGCTCCCGATTCGTCTTCCGCGACGGCTACGTCTTCTTCGGCATCGGCGACCGCGGCCAGCAGGACATGGCCCAGGATCTCTCGAAACCGAACGGCAAGATCCACCGCCTCCACGACGACGGTCGCATCCCCGCCGACAATCCATTTCCCGAGGGAGACTATCCCTCGATCTGGAGCTACGGCCACCGCAACCCGCAGGGCCTCGCCGGACGACCCGGCACCGACCAACTCTGGGAAACCGAGCACGGCCCCCGCGGCGGCGACGAACTGAATCTCATTCGGGTCGGCAAAAATTTCGGCTGGCCCGTCGCCACCTACGGCATGAATTACAACGGCACCCCCATCACGAGCCAGACCACCGCGCCCGACATTCAGGACCCCGCCACCTACTGGCTCCCATCGCTCGGCGTCTGCGGGATGGCCTTCCTCGACAGCGACGTGTTTCCGACCTGGAAAGACAACGTCCTCGTCTGCGGACTCGCCACCCGCGACCTCCGCCGCGTGGTCCTCGAGGGCGATCGGGTCGTTTCCCAAGAGGTGTTGTTGAAAGACTTGGGGCGCGTCCGCGACGTCACGATCGGAACAGACGGCCACCCCTACGTGGTGATCAACGATGCCAGCGGCGACCGCGGCCAACCCGGTCAGATCGTCCGACTCGTCCCGGAATAGGGCGGAAAAACTACCGGCGGCGGGACTCGAACCCGCACTCCGTCGCCAGAAACGGATCTCGAGTCCGTCAAGTTACAGAGAAAAACTGAAACTTGGGAAGATTTTGGTAATATTGCGTCCCATTGAATTTGATCTGAGGAAACTGCCGCGAAACGCCCCGAAAGAGATCTTTACCAGCCGGAGCTGGAATCAGCGAGGAGCGCTACAAAGGCACGACCTTTTATCGCGCCCGCCTACCTCCTGTTTTTCTCGGCGAAGGTTCCAGGAAAAAGGCCTTTCCGACCCGCGCAAAGGCAGAAGCGTGGTTCGTCGAGGGACTGGAGAACCTCAAGAAAAAAAAGGCACCCGAAGCTGTTAAGCATGGGCTCTCGGTCGAGACTCTCTCTGAATTACGGCTTGCCCTCGCAATACAGGCGGGCAGGCCAGGCATCCTAAAAGCTGTGGAAGCCTGGGTGGCGAAGCTGGACGCCCCTAAGGACGGAAAGACCATGGCCGAAGCCATCGCGGCTCTGAAGGCAGAACAACAGGCCGAGCAACTCGGGGACCGGCACGTGAGGGATACCGAGTCCAAGCTCACGTTGTATTGGAGCGGATACACGGAAAAGAAATTGAACCCGCAAACAGGCAAGGTTGTTGAACGGATGGTCCCGGGGTTTTGGACAAGCGGGTTGTTGAGATCACGCCTGAAGACGTGACGAAAATGCTCGCGAAACCGGCAGGAAAGGATGCTGTCTCCATCGAACCTGTGCTCGGAGCTTGGCTGGAATCAATCAGAGGCGCAATAGATCCTGGGGAACTAGCTTTCAGAGCTTTCCCGAATCGCAACGATCGCGAAGCTGCATGGCAACTGGCTTTGCGAAAGATTGCCGTTGGGGCCGGTTTCGGTTCGGGGCAGTGGCCCATGAACGCGATGCGCCATTGTTTTTCAACATATGACGTCGCCCTCCACAAAGGCACGGCCCTCACCGCTACGGAGGCAGGAAACTCAGAAGCTGTCATCAAAGCCAATTACTTGAACGCCGCACGGCCTTCCGACTGCAAACTCTTCTGGAGGCATTATCCTTCTACCGTCGAGGCCCTCGCCGATCAATCACCTGCTAAAGGAAAGCCCGGAAGACTTCACTACGATGAGGAGAAGTATGAACCCCAGACATTCCCGATCGGGAATATATACTTCTGCAATCACTCTAAATGCTAAGATTATTCCCGATCGGGCATAATCACATTGAAACACCAACGCAATCCGTTATATTCCCGATCGGGAAAATCAAATGACCATTGAAGAACTTGGAAAAATTGTCAGAGACCGCCGGAAGAGCCTGAGAATGAAACAAGCCGATCTGGCGTTGGTTTCGGGAACCGGCATCCGGTTCATCAGTGATCTTGAAAATGGCAAGGAGACCTGCGTCTTGGGCAAGACTTTCAAGGTCTTGGAGAACCTCGGCATCGATCCGGTGCTTCAGCCTCGGGATCAGCGATAGTTATGGCACGGCAAATCTTAAACGTCTTCCTCGGCCAGCAGTTGGTCGGCGAACTTGAGCAGGACGCATCCGGTAATACCCGTTTCCAATACTCCCAAGCGTGGTTGGATTCACCGCATGCCATGCCCCTTTCGACCTCTCTACCGCTGCGTCCCGAGCCCTTCAGTCGGAATGAAACCCGCCCATTCTTTGCCGGGGTATTGCCGGAAGAAGAAAGTCGTCGGCTGATCGCCAAGGCATTCGGGATCAGCAGTGAGAATGACTTTTCGCTCCTTGCCCGACTCGGAGCCGAGTGCGCCGGAGCCGTCAGCCTTCTGCCGCCTGGAGAGCTTCCCGTCACGACCCAGCCCAGCTATCAGGAAATCAATGCCGATGAATTGGCCGAGAGGCTGGGACTCCTGCCCCGACGGCCATTGCTCGCAGGCGAAAAAGGAATCCGGCTCTCCCTGGCCGGTGCGCAAGGCAAGCTTGCCGTCAAAATCAGCGACGGGCGCGTCTTCCTGCCGCTCGACGGCTCCCCAAGCAGCCACATTCTCAAGCCCCAGAACCCACACTTCTCCGGTTTGGTTGAGAACGAGTATTTTTGCATGAAGCTGGCCGCCGAGGCGGGGTTGGAGGTGGCCGAGGTCGAAATTGGAGAAGCGGGGAGGATTCGTTTTCTTCAGGTAAAGCGATATGACCGGCTACTGCTCTCAGATGGCCGGCTCGAACGTATTCACCAGGAAGATTTCTGTCAGGCGCTCGGCGTCCCTCCCGAATTGAAGTATCAGCAGGAGGGCGGCCCAAACCTCAAAAAGTGCTTCGAGTTGGTCCGTTCCATATCAACCATACCCGGCCCGGACCTACTGCGTCTCTTCGATGCAGTGGTCTTCAATGTCCTGGTCGGAAACAACGATGCCCACGGCAAAAACTTCTCCCTCCTGCGGGAGAAAAACGCGATTCGGCTGGCTCCGCTTTACGACTTGGTCAGCACGCAAGCCTATCCGGACCTCGCCAGTGATATGGCGATGAAACTCGGCGGCGAAAGAGATCCACGCCGACTGGCAACCAAGAATTGGAGCTTCTTTTTTGACCAAGCCGGGATCAGCCATGCCATTGCCCAACAGCGCCTGCGTGCCACGGCAGAGCGTATTCTGGCGGCCGCCGAGAAACTCTCCCAAGAACAACGTCAGGGAGCCACTGCCGTTTTCCCCATCGTCCACCGCAATTACGAAGACCTGAAGTTCAGGCGCTGACGGGGCATTCACACCAAGAGTATCGCTGGCACAAAAAAGGCGCGGGGAGAAATCCCCGCGCCTTCACTGCGTGATGCCCGGCCAGATTACAGAATCCAAGTCATTTCTTCGGAGGCGCAGAGCCTGTCGAGGACCTCATAATCACCCATAAGGCACAGCTTCCTCTCCACCCAGACATCGGCCGGCACGATTGCTGTGCGCTCCATGAAGCACAAGCCTCGGCGGCCCTCTCCCTTCGCCATGGGTGAAATTTTGGATTTCAGCTCGTCGAGTTCAAATCGGCCATACCACTCAAAAAAATCCTTCAGCGCCCGGCCGCCAGGATCGAGTGACATCGTTTGGAGTCTCCGAATTATCGTTGTCTCGAACGCCCAACAAAGCGGCACGACTATGGCACCCCATTCGCTGCCAGCGAGCTGAGGCCGAAGGTGCGGCGGAAAGCTGCCCCTGTGATGGAAAACAGATCCCGGCAGCTGCCTTTCGGCCCCTGCCGCCAAACGATCACTTTGGCTGAGGTGCATGGACCATCAAAAGTTCAGAAGAAAATACTCATCTCAAAATACGCGTCGCGACATTGGGCTGTCTGGATCGGTGAAGAGTTGGTTACCGTCACCGGAGATAAAAAAAGGAGCGGTGCGCGTGGCACAACTCCTGCACGAGATGCGAGCTTCACCCCCGCGGGCTGTTCAAGAATCTCCGCCGGAGAGAAGGTTGTGGACCCTCAGCATTCCCGTTTTAGTGAGAGGTGCAAATCGGCGCGGCGGGACTCGAACCCGCATGACCTTGCGGCCAGCAGATTTTAAGTCTGCTGCGTCTGCCATTTCGCCACGCGCCGGAAAGAAAACTGTATAACTGAAAAATAAAACCAAATCCAGCACTGCGAATTTGGACATATTTGGACAACAATGTTCCCGGAAATCAGGGTTTCCCTCTCGATATTCACTCTCCAGAGGATCAATCTGTCGGATTTTAAGTCCGTTGCGTCTGCCATTTCGCCACGCCGGCATTTACAGAGTAAATTCACTCGAATTTCACTCTCTTGACCGAACCGGAATTCGGTTGTATCCAATTTGTATCCAATTTTCGAGGTATGTCGAGCGAATCATCCCCACGTGAAATCATCGCCAATCTACCGACGGGCGTGAAGGTCACTAAATGGGAGAAGTCCGGCACGGAATACATCCGCGTCAGGCTAGGTAAAAAGTTTACCGGCGGCAAAGCGCTTTCAGCATACTTCCGAACGCGCAAGGAGGCCCTCACCTTTATTCAAGGCAACGGCAGGAAGGCCGAAAAACCTGCCGTCGGAGTGATCGACCTGAAACGCGATGCGGGAGGCGCAGCGTTCGCCCTCACTCCGTCGGAAATCTCAGAAGCCGCCGCTGCGGTCAAAAAATGTCGAGAGCACGGGTTCTCGTTGAGCGAAATTGTCGAGTTTGGTCTCCGCCACAAAAACCCACCCGGTGGAGTGAAGACCTTTCCAGAGGTCGGCGACGCGCTCATCAAAAACAAACGTCAAGCTGGCCGGAGCAAATCCCACATTGCGAATATGGAGTCGATCTTTCGACTCTTCTCCGAGGATTTCAAAAAGAAGCCGATCAATCTGATGACCCGCTCAATGATCGAGGAGTGGCTCTCCGAGCAGGACGACATCTCTCACAACCGGAGAGTCGCCTACGCCCGCAACCTCCACATCGCGTTCAACTACGCCGTCGATCGGGATTGGATCGACAAAAATCCCTGCCGCACCCTTGAGCGCAGTTCCAAAAGCCTGGGTGAGGTTGAATTTCTTCGAGTGCCGCAGTCGGCACTTCTCTTTCGCACCGCTCTCACGGAAATGCCGGATCTCATTGCTCCACTCGCGATCAAAACGTTTGCAGGGATTCGAACCGGGGAGTTGATCGAACTCACTTGGGATCGCGTAGGCAGTAAAAAGATCGAAATCCGCGGCTCGAAATCGAAGTCACGGCGTTCACGCCCAGTCACACTCCCAGACAATCTCATCCAGTGGCTGGATGGACGAAGGCAGACCAAGGGACCTGTCGCAGGCACCGATTCGGCCTTCACGTGGTGCGATCGGATGTCGAAACTCGCCGCGTTGGCGGGCATTTCTTTGCCCTACAACTGCCTCCGCCACGGTTTCGGGACGTTTCACTACCACCTTCACAAAAACGAAAATCTCACTGCTGCCGAAATGGGCAATTCCGCGAACGTGATCCGTGAATGGTATGTCGCGCCCATCGTCGAAGATGAAGAACTCGCTGCATTCTGGGAGATGACTCCGCATTGGCTAAAAGACAGACCCTCCGAGTATTTCGAACTCACCGCCAAGCCGAGCTTACGTCAACGGGTGCAAGCACCCCACCATCTCAGAGTGGAAACCAGCGAGACGCGCAGCCAATGCGAGGCTTTGGAAGGACCCCTGCACGGGTCACCACTCATCGAGCGAGTGCCATAGCGCAATGGCCAAACTCAGGCCGAGGCCCGCCGTCGCGATCCACGCAAGATAGGGATGGAAATAGCCCAACACCCCAGCCAGCACCCAATGCGCGACCCACACCGATCCGATCACCCAACCGACTCGCAGCGCCACCAAGCCAAGCGGCACAACGATCGGGAGCATCGCGACAATAAGAGCCCCGCGCAGTAGGACGACAATCAATCCCGCCAACGACTCATGGGCGTAACCCAGTTCGTTCAGCCAAACAGCAAGTCCGTCAATCCCGCCCCAAAGTCGGACGCCGAGCCACGTCCAGGGAATGGCTCCAAGGATGCAGGACGCGTTCTTGAACTTCTGATTCCCGTTCCAAAGAGGAATCGCAAACGCGAGAGCATAGGGAAACCAGAATGGCTTCAAATTCGTCACCCAAGGCTTCATGCTCGCACTGGGAACGGCCGCTGCCGGCTGATGCCTCCGAGGAACTCCACTCGAGGGTTGCGATTCCCGCTCGGGAGCCCGGAACGCAGTCCCCAGACGCTCGATCTCGATCAACGTGTCGCCATCTCCATCTTGATAGGCGGCGATAATTTCCCGGGTAAGGTCACCGAAGGCGGCCCGCTCCATCGGGTCGGTCGTCATGTCCGGATGGAATTTCCGCAGGACACGGCGATATATGGGCTTCAGTGGATCATCCTCTCTCATTGAGACGAAGATACCGGGCAACCTTTCAGCTCTTCCGGAACACCTCGTAGCCGAGAAGGCATCGATGCAGATCCACTTAAGTCCCCTGCGAGCACAGGCTGACTATAGGCAGTAGGGGAATAACGCCTTTCATGATTCCCAAAAACAATTTTTACCAGGCTTCAGAACGCCTTTCCGCACCGCGTTTCAGATATGACGCGTCATGAATCCGACAACCTCGAAGCGGCCAACTGGCAACATCAGACCGAAAACGTTGCCTCCGCTATAGGAGCTGATGCATTCTTTATCGGGAGAGGTCCCGAGAGTGATGCGCTTGGACCGCTACGTTGCGCGCGAGATGCACTAGGCAGGTCTGCTGCACCGCGCCGGGCCAGACCTCCTTGTGTATCCGCCGACTCTCCACCGCTTCCCGATTCTCGCGATGAAAGTTCAAGCGCGCCAGCCCCAACGTCCGGCACGCCGCCGCCGTTGATTTGCTCCAGCCTTCCGCCAGATTCAGCTTTACGGCACACCGTTGGGATGACGGGCTCACCAATTTTCTACGTTCACCCCCTTGAGATTCTGGTTCTACAAGCACAGATCGGCCCCCAGCCGCTTGTCGCCCAACCTCCTCTTCCATGGCTCGAAGTCGGCGCGTCTCACTCACGTCCATCCCATTGCACCTCTTCTTCCAGTTGTAGAACGTCGCCTCGTCGGGCCTTAGTCAAAAGGGAGATCGCGAAGAATAGGTTACTTTCAATAGTCGAAATTCAAGGGGCATTTAAGGTATACCTCAGGCTAGTGCAAGGAATATTGAAAATCTTACTATCGTTAGTCTTGACACCGGAGCGGAGAAAAGGTAAGTCTAATTACAATAACAGCCCCCGTTTGCAATCTCACAATGATGTGAGACCGGAGGGATGGGCTGTTAAACAAAGAAATCAATATGTTAACATCGAAGCAGGCATCAACTACCACCGCAATTTGGTCAAATTCAGACCTTCTCACAGAAAAGCAGTTAGCCAGAGGCATTGAAGCTCTCTCATTTGAAGTCGAAGACGAGCGTTCTAAAGGCAGCCCGCATAAACTTGGGGGAGTGCAGGTCGTGACAACGATTCGTCTCGCTGGGAAGGAGCACATAATTCTATTCCAAACCGAAGATAACGGTTTTCTATACCTCGCATGCCAACATGCGTCGAGTTGTGAAGAAGCCTACTATGATCTTCTCAAGGCGCTCGGTGAGGAAGTCGGCGAATGTGATAATGCAGGTGAGGCACTCGGTCAGCTTCTGATCGACATCGATATCGATGAAACGGCGCAGGCGGTGTTTGATGAGTATCTCGAACAGCATGAAATCAATATCGTCGGGGAGGTTCCTACGGTCATTCGCGAGGGAGCTTGCGGTTTCGGCGATGCGACATATCGCGCAGTTGAAGGTAACCATGTCGATATAGCCATTCAGAGTAGCTACGCTGGCGGCGACTTCCGCGCGGTAGGCACAATGTCCCGCGAGGAATACGATGCCTGGATCGCCGAGAACTGGGAAGCGCTCGACTCTGATCCGGCACCTTTCGCGGAACTATGCTCGTCGTTCGCGGAGCAGTAATGTCGAGTCACGTTCCAATGCGCCTGCTTGGTCTGGAGCCCGAGATCGATCAAATCCGCGAGTTGCTGATTCACTAGCGAGATGAGCTGGGCGCGGGTCTCTTCGGAGATACCGTTTTTGGTTGGGTAGGCTTTCATGGATTCAATCGGTTATTTGATGGTGCATTGAGAGGTTGTCGCTAACTACCCCGCGAAAGACGTGGGGATGAGTTCCAAGAGTAGTTTTTTGCGGTCACCCGCAAACTCGCACCGCTCCACTTTCCAACCTTCATCCAACGCCAACGCCGCCGTGAATAATGATTCGGGTGTCATTCCTCGACTCTGACGCCCGACGATGGGCCGCCCCGAGTCGCTTCCGGCCCCACAACTACACCTGAACTGGCGTCAATTCTGCGAGTTGACCAGTCGGCCCACCGCCTATCGGCTCCCGTTGTCCGGATAGATGGAAATGGTGAGGGCTCCGCGAGAGTATTCGCCACCTGCGATAGTCTGCTCAAAGATCTCACCGGCATTTTTACCGATCTCCTCCACTCCGATGATCGCCAGTGTTTCAGGCTGTGTGCGCAGCTCCTTGTAGGTTGAGCCGGAGGCATTTGTGACGTTCACCGCGTAAAATGGGCCAGCAACTTCCTCGATCTCGCAATCCAAGCGGAGCTTTTCGAGAAGCCCTTCTGCATATGCAATCTCATCCTCGTCGACAAGACAACAGGTGATTTTCGTAGAACGTGCCGTGCTCTCGATGAAAACAGATAGTCGGTTCATGGATTCAAGATACCTCCGAGCAAGACAGATTTAAGCCGCCTCAGGGACGGATCCTGTTGTGCGGCCCATTCCGTAAATACGCTTACTAACTCGAATGGCGTTAAGATAAGGAGGATTTGGAGGCTTTTGGTTTTCTGCGGTTTCGGTGGGGAAGATTTCCCATTTTTGATCTGGGTTTGGTGAGGAGTTGGTAGTTTTTCGGTCGTCGTTTCTTGGTGCGAGGTTCGGATCGACCAGGACGCTCGGGAATGAGCGAGGCGGCGATAAGGGCGAGCATTTCTTCAATGAGGGCTTGTTGTTTTCGCGACGTTTTGGAGGCGGCGTGAATGACGTCGGCGAAGTGGCGGGAGGTGTCCAGAGTGGCTTTGAAGCTGACCCGATCCAAAGGCACTTTATGCTAATGGGCGGCACGCTGCATGAGCACTCGGACCAGATTGTAGGCGATGAGATGAACCAGGAGTTCCTTCTCGATCATCTCCGGCGTCCGGCAACGCAGAACATCCAAGGCCATGAGCGTCTTGATTTGGTGAAAATGCAGTTCCACGTTCCAGCGCTCGCCGTAGAGTGCGCGGATGTCGTCAGCGGGATAGAGTTCGGGATCGAGCAGAGTGGTGACCAGGACCACGCTGCGGGTCCGGAAGCCGGGATTGGAGACGCGAAGTCGGATCATTCGTAGGGACAGAGTGGCGGGCAACGCGGCAAACTCTTCATCACTGAAGCCTGCGGGCGTTTTGTCCGGTTTGGTCCATCGGATCAGCCGATCATCGTGGCCCAGGCGTCTACCTTGCCGGAAGTCGATCTTGCGAGCTTGGTGAAGGCGGAAGACGCCATCGATTCCGCGCCCGCTTAGCGAGGCCATCGTCGTGTAGGAGCAAAAACCGCGATCTCCGAGTAAAACATCGCCCCGACTCAGCCGCGGCCACATCTGGCGAAAAAGCTGACTTTCATGCACATGCTCGTTGCTGGTGGCATGGTCGATGAGCGCTCCGCTGCTCAATGAGAACAGGCCAGTGAGCTTCATCAGCGGAAAACCGCAGCCCGGCTTCTGCGAACTGGGTTGCGGCCAGATGGCTTGGTTCTCCGGCGTATCGGGCATCGATAGGCTCGTTCCATCGATGATCTTGACATGGCGCCCACGGAGCCATCTTTCCGCGCTCAGAGTGTTGCGATCCAAGCTCCAAGCAACCCGTCTGGCGATGACTCCCAGCACTTCCTTATCCAAACGCGAGCGAGCTTGGGAATAGGCACTCGCGCTCACTGAGCGGCCCGGATGAATCTGCGCCCAGCGCCACCACGCCGCCACTTTATTGACAACCTCCCGACAGCCCATCCCCGGACTCATGACTTGGGCGACGAACGCCCAGAATGTTACCTGCGCGGGCAGGCTACGATCCCGACTCCCAACCCCTTTCTTCGTCGGTGAGAGTATCGCCTTGGGAATGGGATCCCCAAATAGACTGTAGAGATCCTCCAGACCCTTGATCCGACTAATCTGATCGGCAGCTCGCCTCGGCGCACGACCGAAAAGCAGGGGACCAAATGCTCGAAAGAATGGAGTCTTGTTTGACATTCCAAATTATGGTCTTAATTCCCTCCACGTAAACGCATTATGTATTGCGGTAGCCAATTTGACCTCTCCGAAACGCCTCCGTTCAATCAATCCCCTAACTCATCCCAAATCTACCTTATCTTAACGCCATTCCTTACTGACTCTTAATCAGTTGGGTCCCGATTTGAGCGCCGGGGGGGGCGCAGCGCCTAAAGCTCTGAAAAGGAGGGCGCAAGGGGAAACTTGGACATATTTTAGAAGACGTCTAACTCAAGCTCATCTACTTTGACGGAAAAGGATGTGCTCTTGAGTGTCGCGTATGTGATGCGCACCGGACTGCCCCCCTGCCAAATGAGCAGGGGAGCCTCCAAAATTCGTCTCCTATCGGCGCGCTCGTTCCTTCCGAACTATGTAGGATGGCCGCGAGTATTCTCCGTGCTTTAAGCAGTAATCGCCGCAGGTCATGTAAATTCCAGACTTCGTTTCTTCGCAACGGAGCCACTCTAACTCATAGTTGTCAGTGAGCAGGAACTTCTTAGCATCTTCGCGGCTTTCGAATAGCATCTTCTGCCCATTTTGGTCTTTGAGTGGTCCGTTGGCACGAGCATTGAACGTGCCGTCGTAATAAAAATAGGTGATTTTAACGTAATAGTTGGAGGTTGCGTCTATTGTCTTCATTTGTTTTTGGTTCTGTCGACCGATTAATTCGACCGATAATGAAATGAACTGCGGAAGCTAAATCGGCGCAAGGGGTCATTTTTCAAAAAATAGAGTTAATTAGCATCTGATAGCTTTAGATAGGACTTACTCCTTGTTTTTGCCGATTCAATAGAGTAATCCCGCCTGCATATCGCCAAAGTGGGAACGTTGCGCGGAGATCAACTCCTTGACCACGCTGACTATTTTCCGCGGCACCTTCGACATGTCGGTTGTTTCGCCGAGCATGGGTTCAAGATCCGAAAAGGTAGAATGCTGAGGTTGTCGCTGCGCGCTATCAGGTGCCGGGAGCTTCGCGAAGAGCAAAGTCGCTCTGCCTGAAGGAGATGACGCTACCCCCCTCCGATCACTGAGCTTTCTCACGGGCGATCCGGCGATCCTCTCTGATTCGCCTCTGGGCAAGCTGTAAAGCGTAGTCCTCGAGTCCACGCATTCCGGTCAGCGAGCAGGCAATTCGCCGAGCGTTTTCTACGCGCTCCTGATTGTCGCAGATAAAACCCGCATCTGTTTCGATCTCGAACATCCGTTCGGCGACCTCATCAGTTTCGGGCGGACGGATTTCGATCACACTTCCCAGTCTGTTAAGCAATTCATCAGGGAGAATTTCTGCGGAGGAAATCCGTTCGAAGGTGACTGGCTCCAGAGACTCGATCTCCTCCGCTAGCAGAACGGGACCCGCGCCGAGTTCCTTTCGGTATACATCTTGAAAGGCCCCCGCGGTTACAAAATGGCTCGCGCGAAGAGCCGCGACGTCCTTCTCACTCCAGTCCGGCCACCGGTCTGCACGTCCGTCCAGGAGGCTCATCACTTCATCCCAGATGCAGCGAAAATATCCCGCGTTTCCGTCGTCTTTGCCCATCCGCACTTTATCGATCTCATCAATCACAATTATGCTGGCGCCGTGCTGGCGTAGATGCCGACGAATGCGTTCGGCAGTAGGTGTCTCGCCCCGACCGCCGTAAATCAACCACGACCCAACGGTCGCGCCAAATGACCTGATTCCCGCCATCGCCGCGACATTCTCCGCAACCCAGCTTTTACCGCTGCCGGACAGACCGACGAGTAGGGCGGTGGTCCGAGGAGTGATGCCTCCAAACGTCCGTCCTAGGCGCTTTACAGCGATGAGGTAAGAGAGGTCTTTCATCGCCGCGCGCTGGGACTTGGTGCCGTCCGCAAATAGGTCTTTGATCGTCGGCGACGGCTCCGGGTCTGGTTGATTTACGGCAGATAACACAACGTCTGCATCGACGGCAAAAATCGGTGCCGACCACGTTCTCCAGCGGAGAAAGTGGTTGCGCGCGGGATAGCTCATGTTATCCGCTAAAAGCCACTGCAATCCACCCAGTAGGCTCGGATCGACAGCGCCGAGACTGCGCAGTGAGTGCTCGAGTTCGCGGGGGTAGCTCGCGAGAAAAGCCACATTCGAAAGGTCTTCAATCGCGGCGGTCCACAGCTCCAGCGCGGCGTATCGATCGAGCGTCTCAAGGGCCATGCACCGTAGTCCAGTCTCCTGATGAGCATATGAGGCGACATCCTCTAGGTAGCCGGAATCGCGGGGCTTCGGGTGCTCTTTTACCCATGCTCGAATGGCGTCAGACCAGCGTTGGAGCGATAAGATCGCGTCATTTCGATAGATCTCGGCGAGATTGATTAAGCGGAGCGGAGTTCGGATCATTCTGACAAGATACGGACGCTGTCGTTTTCGCGAGATCGCGGCCCTCTCAGATGTCGGCTCCGGCGCTGAGACGAGGGGGGGCGATCAAATCAGGTTGTATCTGGCAGGCGTCCGCATGAGAGAACGCCAACTTTGTATTTTACACTATCAGTCGTGGTGGAAAATCGAAACCGAGATTGCCAGGATCAAGCACCGCCTGAGCGTTTCTGGAAGAGTCGGAAAACTTTTTTCAATTATTTTCAAAAAGCTGTCGAGCAACTCAGTATCTATGAAGCATGGATACACATCTATGCTTAGAAAATGATGGCCAGAAGCTCGTTAGAACGAATTTCTGGGAAGCGGCGCACAACGCTAAAGGCAACTTTTTTCTCTCGACCAACGCTGGTGCCATGCGATTGATCGTTCCCGATTGTCAACGCCATGTCGTGGACGAGATTCGTTACGTCGATACCGTCTACGTCACTCGTGGACCGCATTATATGGATCCGTCTGAGATCGGGATTGAGCTGTTATTTGAAGACGAATCTCCGATGCCGTATGTCCTCCAGATGCACGTTTCCGACTTGGATCGACTATTTCCAAAATCAGAACCGGCCAGAAAATCCCTTTTACGGTTTGGGTCAATGGGAAACGGGGGAAAGCCAAGCAAGTATTGTCAATGCGAGCCCATCTTGGCTTCGCAAGCTCGCAGCTTCCAACAATTGAAACGCCTCCGACCGAGGCAGCAACAACCGGTTCCGATTCGATTCCAGAGAAAGTCTTGAGTTTCGAGCACTACACTCTCCAAACGGGGCACACCTATCAGTCGCCCCGTCAGGAGTGTCCAGACATCGCCTTGGAAACCATCCGTCCGATATTATCACAAGCTCGCTTCTCAGGCTCCTATGTTCCCGCGTTCACCGAGGGCAACGAGCAATTGTATTTGATGGAAAACCCATTGGATGCAAGTTTTGCCGTTTCAACCGCGTATGCATCAAAAGTGGGGGAATCTGAGGTCGTTCCGCTGGCGATATGGATCACAAATTGGAACAAAACCACGGAAGACAAGGCGTGGCAGACTACCTTGAAGCTCATCGATATGGTCACCTCGGACGCTCAATCAGATGCCTCTGCGATAGAGTGCTTCACAATCCCAGTCCTCGCCCCACTACAGAAACCGAAAACGAGTCCCTGGTGCGCGGTATGCTTGATGCCGCACATGGCTCGGTTTCCAAAGCTGTTGCCAATGCTAGGTGATTTCGAGCGCGTTGTAACTTGGGCTCAATTGGAGAGCGCTGGCTTGGACATTATTCGTTAGAGCAGTCCAGATCGACCCGCTTCCGAGATGCGAAGGAAGTGGCGGAGACACTCCGGATACGAAGGTGCCCGGGGTGTCTCGATAGGTCGGTCCGGTCAACGAAGCGCCGACAGGCAATGCACGACAACATCCGAAGCAGATGCCTCGCGAACAACCAGTTCAGACCAGATAATCAAGGCTT
>CAVRCI010000007.1:0-226986 GCA_963719495.1 uncultured Verrucomicrobiae bacterium | reverse complement strand
TCTCGCCGATGGATACTGCGTTGTCGACGGATTGTTCGACGAGTCTGAGATTCAGGACATCGAGCATTTCTTCGAGGACTACAAACTTAATGGCGCGAGCGTTTTCGACGGTGGCACGACCTACGAAGAAACCGATCCCAGTCTGCATCAAGTGCGTGCGATGCACCCGCATCGTCATAGCGAGCGGGCACGAGAATGGTTTCTGAATTCCAAAGTCGCCCAAGTGCTCGAGGGGCTATTCGGGTGTCCCGCGCTTGGCGCACAGACGATGTATTACTTCAAGCCCCCGGGAGCCAAGGGGCAGGGAATGCACCAGGATAACTTCTATCTCTTGTGCAAACCCGCGACGTGCATCGCAGCTTGGACGGCAATCGACGACGCCGACATCGATAATGGGTGCCTGTGGGTCGTGCCGGGATCGAACCACGGCGATATCCTCTGTCCTGAGGAAGGAAGTCGCGAGCGGTGGATGAATTACGGAGATTCCCACATCTCAAAGTTCCCCCGGGAGCGCAAACCGATCGCCGTGCCGGTGCCGCGAGGGTCGACGATGTTCTTTGGCGGGAATCTGATTCACGGATCGGGTCCAAATCGGACGAAGGACCGCAGTCGACGCACTTTCATCGGTCATTACATCGACGAAGCTTCAGAACAGGTTGCCCGCTTCTACCATCCAGTACTCAATATGCAGGGTGAGGTCGTGAGTGAAGTCAAGGTCTATGCTGGTGGTGGCCCGTGCGGCGATGGATGGACGGGCGCGCAACATTGAGGCCGCCTCTCTGCTCCCGTTAGTCTCTTCCCTATCCCCACACCCCCCGGCCTGCCGTTGGATAAATTATCAAGAGGGATTGACCGAGGAAAAGGATTCGAGAAACGCAAACGCCCGGAATTGCCTTGAGAGTAACCGGCATTGTCGGTCAATCGCCGAGGTGGTTGTGGATCGTTTACCCGTATACGAGTAAGTGATTCGGAAGCATCTCTCATGTAAGCGAGGTTTGATTTTTTTGCGCTCCACGCTGAAGAAGTCTTTGTTTCTGATGCCGATGCAATTTACGTTGACCGCGTGTCTTCGTTACTCCAGTCGAGAGCGGATCCAGCGGAATCTCACAGTTTTCCGCACTCGGAGAATTGGGAGGGGCCTGCGTGCCGAATTCTCGGATGTTCCGATGGTGTTGAACGGATCATGCGCCCGCCTAACCCGTTTTTCTTCTCCCCGATCCCTCAGGGAATGTGGGTTTACACGCTGAGCGGCTACGTGGAATATGAGGAGCGGGGACGCGTGACCCGACTCGGTGCAGGCTCGGTGCTGGCGGTGCATCAACCCGCTCGGGGGACTCTCGTTTACCACAAAAAGGGCCTTCCTTGGCGGCGAATTTACATTGGTGTCACGGGCGCGGCGGCCATGGAGCTTTTCGATTACCTGACGCACCAGTTTGGACAGACTTACGAATTGCCCAGTCGCTGCAAGGCAGTGCAGGCTGCGCGGGCTCTGTGCCGCCTGGCGAGCGAGCGAAGTGAGCGACCCGCCCAATTCTGGTCGGTCGAAGTGTTCAAGTGGTTGAATGTTTGGTGGAGCTCCTGTGAGAAGCAGCTTCCGAAGGGTGTCCATCTCGAAGACTTGGATGCGAATTCTTTGGAATTGCTTTCTCTTAGCCGAGGGTCGGTGAAGGAATTCGCAGAACGCATGGGGTATTCGCGGTCCTACCTCTCGCGGCGGCTCAAAAGGATCTGGCGACGCAACCCAAGTGAGGTCCTGCGGCAATTGCGGCTTGATGAGGCGACACGATTGTTACGGGATACGCCTCTGCCCATCGGGGAGGTCGCCGACAAAGCGGGATTCGGGAGTAGCTCGGCCTTCTGCGTCGCTTTCAAAAAACGATTCGGGACGACGGCCCTCGGTTACCGGCATCAGCACACGAAAGTCGGTTAACTGGAAGCCAAGTTAGCTTGGTAAAAGAAAAACCCAGTGGCGCGAATGGCACCACTGGGTTGGATTCGATTCTGTTTCGGAATCAGGCTCCAGCGGTCGCGCGACGTTTGCGGCGAAGCGCCAGAAGAGATGCGCCTGCGATAATCAATGCCATCGAGTGTGGCTCGGGGACACTGGTCAGCGTGACGTCGTCGATACCGACAATGTTGTTCGCATTTTGACCCCAGTTTCCGCTACCGAAATTTTCGTAGGATATGACGATTGATTGGGAGTCTGGATTGAGGACAGGCAATGACGAACCTCCACCAAGTCCGTAGACGTAAGAGGCGTTGTCGAATGAGCCGCCATAGTTGGATGGAGTTGTGTTGATGTTGACGATGAACCCCGCTCCGAAGATGACGTCAGAAGCGCCGTTGCGCTGAACGAACTCGATTTTCATGGCGGCGTCAGCACCCGTGAAGCCCGAGCCCGACAGGTTCGCGAAGATGGAATTGTCCGCCAACGCTGTCGACGAGAGACTCGCAAATCCCGCGGAACCGAGGTCGATCGTCCCCGCCGTCTGCCAATTCGTGGCGCTGGTGGAGTCAGTATTCAGGCTGAGGAGATTGTTCCCCGAATCGTCGATGATTGTGCCCGTCTGCGTGGTCGACGCACTCCCGTAGAAAGTCCAGAAAGCAGCCAAGGCGGAACCGTCGGCGGTCTGTGGCGTGATGACGCTTTCGAAGTCCTGGGAGTAGAGGGCGGCTGAGAGTGGATTCGCCGCCGCTAGAGCGGTGGCTGCCGTGACAAGTGCGATGCTGAGGGTGCGTGCTTTCATTTCTGGGATTGGATTTGGTTGAGCCGTTTAATTCCGGCATTTCGACTGCGGATCTGTTGATCTCTGTCGGACTATAAACAAACGCAGACCGGAGAATCAATTATTACGGCGTGCGAAAATTTATAATTCGTGCGTGTTATGTCCGGTTTTGGATCGATTAATCGACCCTAGGGCGAGTCCTGACAAGTTTGGACCGTATGGCCGTGAGTTAGAGCGTCCATGCTTTGGGTAGCTTCCTTTCTCCAGCTTTTCTCGGATCAAGAACGTCCGGATCCTTTCCGGTTCGGACTTCCTTGGCTGGCGTTTCTCTCGCTGACGCTAGACTTCGTTCCCCCAACTGGACAAACGACATGCTCCGTCTCGCAAATAGCCACAGAAAATCAAATTCAGCGCGTTATCTCAATTGAATTTCGGATTGGACGCAGGTAGTTCAGAGGAGGTTGTTTTCGACGCCCCTCAAATAAAGACTTATGAACCACCATCCCCCCAAGCTTACCCTTATTGTGAACGACCGAGTTCACGGTTTCACGCTGATCGAGATGCTGGTGGTTGTTTCGATCATGGCCGTTCTGATGGCGTTGATCGTCCCCGTCTCGTCGCGGGTGATGGAATCAGCTCGATCAGCCGCCTGCATGTCGAACCTTCGGCAAGTCTCGGTCGGTATCCTCGGTTATGCGGCGGATCACGATGGGAAATACCCCTTTGGCTGGACGGAATCGGCCGCGGAGGACCCGGACGGGAACAACGTCCAGTCGTGGGTTCAGCGGGTGATTCCCTACCTCGGTCAGAACACACGGGGAGACCGAACGGTGTGGGTCTGTCCTGCGGCCGAGCTCCCGGTGGATAATGAGAGCGACAGTTGGGCCTTCACGTATTCCGTCCATGGCTGGCTTGCGCCGAGCTACCAGGATCCCAGCGATCCCTATTACCGTGCCCCGCTCCGCACCTTCAGCCTCTCGCAGCCGAGCAAGGTGATCATGGTGGCGGACGCGACTCAGAATCCCAATAATAATAATCTCCCGGACGTAACGCTCTGGCGGCCCCAGTACCTATTCAACCCAATCGCGCGAGATCAGTTGGATCAACCCGTCGCCTCTTCGGACCTTGGTGTGATGGGCGGACTGTCTTTCCCGCACTTTGAAACGACGTGCAACGCGATTATGGCCGACGGTAGCGCTCGAGCGCTTGAAGAGGATGAGGTCAAGAAGCGCGATTTCGCCGCTCAGGTGGGCGACTAGCCAGCGGCTGAAACGCGTGACTTCTGCCCCGCCAGCCGAACGGCACCTGTCGTTCCCGCGCAAGCTCGCCTACGGAAGCGCATCTTTCGTCGACAGTTGGCCGGTGTGGGTGCCGATGGTGATGGCCGCGCCGGTGCTCACGATTCAGTTCGGGATCTCGCCCTGGATCGTGAGCATGCTGTTCATGCTCTTCCGGTTTTGGGACGCGATCACGGACCCGGTGATGGGCTGGATCTCGGACAACACGCATTCTCGGTGGGGGCGGCGGCGACCGTATATTTTTGTCGGCGCGATCCTGATCGCGGTCACGTTTCCGCTGATGTGGTTCTTCCCACGGGACTCGAGTCAGACGGTGATCATCGCGTGGATGGCGGGGTCGGGATTTCTGCTCTACACCGCGCTCACGATCTGGGCGATGCCGTATCAGAGCCTGTTCATGGAGCTGACGCCGGATTACCACGAGCGGACGCGAATCAACAGCTATCGATTCTACGCCGGGATTTTCTTCGGCATCGTGATCAGTTGGTGCTGGTGGTTCACGAAGCTCGAGATGTTCAACGACCCGGTCACGGGCGAGCCGGACACGCTGGCGGGGATGCGGTTTCTGAGCGTGATCCTGGGTGGGATTATCCTCGTCTTTGGAGTGCTCCCGGCGTTGTTCGTGCGGGAGCGGTTTGCCCAGATCACGAAGCGGGAGAAAAAGACGAGCCTCAAGCGCGACCTCAAGCTCACGCTGTCGAATCGCAACTTCCTCGTGATGGTGGCGGTCACGGTGTTTTTCATCGCGAGCAGTGCGCTGATGAACAGCTTCGGGCAGTTCACGAGCACGTATTACGTGATGGAGGGCGATGAATCCCTGGCGGCGACGTTCAACGGCTACTGGCAGACGATCTCGACGGTGGGCGTGTTCTTCGGAATCACGTGCGCAAACCTGATCTCGCCGCGCTGGGGGAAGAGCCGGACGATGGTGGCGGCGTTGCTGTTTCAGGTCGTGGGCAACGCGATGACGTTTTTCATCCTGTGGCCGGGGCGTCCCTATTTGACGCTATTGAATCCGTTCGTGATCGGATTTGGCATGCAGACGACGTGGCTGCTGGTGGGATCGATGGTGGCGGACATCGCCGACGAGGACGAGTTACTGACCGGCGAGCGGCGCGAGGGAAGTTTTTCCTCGGTCTATTCCTGGGCGGTGAAGCTGAGCTTCACCATCGGATTTGGGCTGTCGGGTCCGCTGCTGGAGTTGACCGGGTTCGACGTGGAAAAAGGGATCGAGCAGATGGAGGTGTTCTTTCGGATGAAGCTCGTGATGACCCTCCTGCCCGTCGCCATGCTGCTCGCGGCGGTCTGGGCCCTGCGGCGCTACACGATCACCGAAGACACCGCAGCAGCCACGCGCGAGGCACTCGAAGCCCGACGCGGCGCAGTCTGAAAATCGAACTTCTTTCTCCCACCAACCCACCAAGATATCCCGCCATGACATCGATCCCTCACACCCTTCTCATCGCCGCGCTCGCGGCGGTCACGGCGCCGGGCATCGCGTGGGCCGACCTCGCGATCGACGACTTCAGCGCCGGGACGGCCAGCGTGACCCACACCGAGGACGGCAAAAAAAGCGCGCGAGAGGGCGGACTCGCCGGAGTCCTCGACGGGCAGGGTTATCGGGAAGTGGTGGTGCGCAATTACGGGGCGGAGCAGGGTAGCGGAAACTCGGCTGTCGTGGACGCTGGCTCCGGCATCCTTCGCGTGCAACGGGGGCCCGGCCCGAGCGCTTGCGACACGGTCTTGAACGACACGGGGGTCGAGTATCCCGGCGTGGGAACCCGGGATTTCGCCGGGCCCGAGGACGCTACGGCCATCGAAATCGCCGTCCGGGGCAACACCAACCCCACGCTGAAAATCACCGTCACCGTGTCGAAGTGGGACGCCGATTTTGCGAATCTGGAGGCCGTCCGAGCGTCCACCGACGTGCCCGCGGGCGAGTCCACGGCGACGATCGACCTCGCGCCGCTGGATCTCGCTGCCTTCGGCCCAATCGACGAGATCGGCATCGCCTTCATCTCCTCGCCGGACCCCTACGATTACCAGATGACCATCGATCAGGCCTTCGAGATCGGGAGCATCCAAGCGGTCCCTTGAGCCGGATGAGCATTCGAACGATCCAGAATCCAATCCTGCGGGGGTTTAATCCCGACCCGTCGATCCTGCGGGTCGGTCGGGATTTTTACATCGCGACGTCGACGTTCGAGTGGTTTCCCGGCGTGCAGATTCATCACTCGCGCGACCTCGCGCATTGGCGATTGCTGACCCGGCCACTCACGCGCGTCTCGCAGCTCGACTTGGTGGGCAACGCGGACAGCGGCGGCGTCTGGGCACCGTGCCTGAGTCACGACGGCGAAAAATTTCACCTGGTGTATTCCGACGTGAAAAATTGGAAGGGCGGCTGGATGGGGGGGCACAAGGAATGCCACAATTACCTCGTCACGGCGGACTCCATCGAGGGGCCGTGGTCGGAGCCGATCCCGCTGAACTCCAGCGGCTTCGATCCGTCGCTTTTTCACGACACGGACGGGCGGAAGTGGCTGGTGAATCTGCTCTGGGATCATCGCCGGACGGATGGGCGGGCGTTTGCCGGGATCGTGCTGCAGGAATATTCGCCCGGAGAACAACGGCTCGTCGGGCCGATTCGCAAAATCTGCGAGGGAACGGGGCTGGGATACACGGAGGGTCCGCACCTGTATCGGCGCGGGGATTGGTATTACCTGATGCTGGCCGAGGGTGGGACCAGCTACGACCACGCCGTCAGCACGGCGAGATCACGCTCGCTCGAAGGGCCCCTACGAATTCGATCCCGCCAACCCGATCTGCACGTCTGCAGGGACGTCGGCAAGGCTGCAAAAGGCGGGCCACGCCTCGCTGGTGGAGCTGGACGGAGGGCAGCCGTGGATCGCGCATCTCTGCAGCCGACCGTCTGCGGATCGGTGCTGTGTGCTGGGTCGGGAAACGGCGATCCAGCCGTGCGTGTGGACGGAGGATGGCTGGCTGCGGCTGGCAGCAGGCGGGAGCACGCCGAGTGACGAAGTGCCCGCGCCGGAACTGGCGCGGGAGGAATTCCCGCCATCGCCCGAACGCGAGGAGTTCGACGGTGGCGCGCTGCCGGTGGATTTTCAGACGTTGCGCGTGCCCTTCGACGCGTCGATGGGTTCGCTGGCGGCGCGCCCCGGCTGGCTGCGGCTGATCGGGCGCGAGAGCCTGCTCTCGCGGCACCGGCAGAGCCTGGTCGCACGGCGGGTCCAGGCGTGGCGCTGCCGGGCGGCGACGTGCGTGGAGTTCTCGCCGACGACCTTCCAGCAGATGGCCGGGCTCACGGCATTCTACGACGTGACGACGCACTACTACCTCGGCGTGACCTGGGACGAGGCGCTCGGGCGCTGCGTGAAGCTCGTGGCGATGGATCGGGAGGTCTATTCGGAACCCGCGGGCCCTGGCGTCGCGGTGCCGCCGGAAGGGCCGGTCTTTCTCGAGGCGCGGATCGCGGAACGTGAGTTGCGATTTTCCTACTCGCTCGACGGTTCGGAGTGGACGCCGGTCGAACCGGTGCTCGATGCGAGTCGGCTCTCGGACGATTACTGCAATGGCTTCACCGGCGCGTTCCTTGGGCTCTGCGTCCAGGACCTCTCGGGCCAGCAGCTCCACGCCGACTTCGATTGGTTCGATTACCGGGAAGACCCGAAAAACCGAGCGGAAGAAAAACTCGAGAACTCGTAAAATCAACAATTCACCAGCTATGAAAAAAACCATCCCAGTCCTCCTCGTCGCGGCGCTCGCCGCCTTCGTTTTCTGCTCAACCGCCGTGTCGGCCGACGAGCCGATGCCGACCTACGGCGAGTGGCGATCGGCGCAGATCGGCGGCGGCGGCTACGTGATCAATCTGTTGCCCACGAGCGACCCGCAGATCTACTACCTCCACACCGACGTGGGGGGCTTCTACCGCAGCGACGACGGGGGGGCGAACTGGAGGATGATCCACGGTCCGCTGCCGTCGGTCCACGGGAGTCAGGAACCCCGGGGGCTGCTGGTCGATCCGCGTGATCCGAACACGATTCTCGTGGCCGTGGGATCGCATTGGTCGAAGGAGCGGGATGGTGTTTACCGCAGCACGGATGGCGGTCGGACCTACGAGAAAACGCTCGAAGCCGCCTTCGCCGGCAATGGCAACGAGCGGATGTGGGGCACCGTGATGGCCGTCGATCCCGGTAATCCGGACGTTGTGCTCGCGGGCGCGATGAAGGACGGCGTCTTCCGCTCGGAGGATTTCGGGAAGACGTGGGAGAACGTCGGGTTGGAGGGGACGAATACCAGCGACATCGACTTCGACGTGAAGCGACCGGGGCACGTGGTGCTCTGCTCGATGCCCTACAATTTTTTCCTTCTCGGCGATCCCCAGACAAAGCTGAAGCGGGGCTTTTACGAGAGCACCGATGGCGGACGGACGTGGGAGGAGTTGACGGATGTCGATCCCGCGCCGTTCGAGGTGGCGCAGCTGGGCGAGGCGTTCGGTGGTGATTTCATCGGACTCTTTCCGTCGCTGAAGATCAAGCGCAGCAGCGACGGGGGCCGGACGTGGGTGGACTTCCACGAAGGGCTGCCCACCCACGATCCGGACGGTGTGATCGACGAGAACGGCGTGATTTCAGCGTGGGGATCGGTGGCTCCGTTCACCTTCACCGCCATCGCGGCGGGGCCGGACTTCGCACTGGCGGGCGCGGGGGACGGATCGGTTTATCGCCGGGGTGCCGACGACGCGGAATGGAAAAAAGTCGAGGGCACCGCCAAGGCACCGGAATCGTGGTATGGGAACGCCGGGAGCAAGCCGGGTTGGGTGCATTTCGGCAAGGCGATCGCCAGCCTGGTCGTCGACCCCCACACGCCGGATCGCTGGTGGATGTGCGACTGGTACATGGTGTGGCGTTCGGATAACGCCGGAAAGGTGTGGGATTACGCGGGGCGGGGCGTGGAGGTGACCTGCATCCACAACGTGACCCAGGTGCCGGACGATCCCGGCCTGGTGCACCTCGGCATGGGTGACAACGGCTACTTCCGATCCACCGACGGCGGTGCCACCTACCAGCAGGTCTGGGGCGGCAACGCGGGGGCGATCACCAACAACGTGAAGGACATCGCGGTGTCGCCGAAGGATTTCGATCGCCTCTACGCCATCGGGCCGGACGTCAACGGGCACTGGTACAGCAGCCAGCTCTTCGTGAGCGACGACCGGGGCGCGACGTGGAAAGCGGCGACCATGGGCGGGATGCGCGACGTGGAGTCGCGTCGGATCAACAGTGTCGTCGCCGACCCGAACGACAAGGAAACCGTCGTCGTCACGGTCGCGGGCAAGCCGAGTGAGGAGGGCGGAGTGTTTTACTCGAGAGACGCGGGCGAGACGTTCCAGCCTCTCAACGACGGGCTGCCGGACGAGGGACTCTTCATGGCGGAAATCTGGCACGTGGGGCGGGAAGTCGCCGCGTCGTCCGATGGCTCGCTCGGGGCGATCTCGCACTACACCGGTCGGGTGTTTGGATTCGACCCGAAGACGCAATCGTGGACCGAAGGTCAGATCGACGCCATCGAGCAGCCGAACAGCATCGCGGCCGATCCGTTCGTGCCGGGGCGCTATCTGATGGCGGCGAAGCAGGGCGGGCTTTTCGAGTCCACCGATGGCGCGATCACGTGGAAAAACGTGGGCGTCGAAATGCCGGCCCAGCACATTGCGTTCGATCAGGTCGTGCGGGGACGCGCGGCGGTCGGCACCGAGGATGGGGTGTATCTCACCACCGACGGCGGTGCGGAGTGGAAGCGGCTCGACGGAGCGCTGCCGAATCGGCGCGCGAACATGGTGGGCTTCGCGGGGGATCGCGTGATCGTGGGCACCACGGGGGCCGGAGCTTTCTGGCTGCCGCTCACTGATGAAGCCGCGAAGCCGGTCGAGGCCGACACCGCCGTCGAGACGGCGGCCGTGGTCGGCGAGGAGGTCGTCGTCAACGGCAGCTTCGATGACCAGGGCGGGGAGGCTTCGCCCGCCGAGTGGAACCTACGCTGGTCCGACGTCGGCGGGCAGGCGACGTGGGACGACGAGACGTTCGTCAGTGCGCCCGCGTCGCTCCATCTCCGCACCGACCAACCCGGCTACTGCGTGGTCGAGCACGAGCTGCCCGACGGATTGCAGGGGAAATGGCTCGAGGTGAGCGGCAAGGTGCGCGTGGACGGCGAGTTCTCGGAGTCGCTGCTGGCGATCCAGTTGATGAACGACGCCGATGAGCAGACCGGGTGGATCAACGTGTTCGTGCCGGTGGCCGAGGCGGACGGTTGGCAGGAATTTACGAAGACCGTCGAGCTGCCCGACGACTACAGCCGGGTTTATCTGCTCTATCACGCCAACGGCAGCGGCGACATCTGGCTGGACGACGTGTCGGCGAAGGCGTCGGACCCCCGGTAAGCGCAGTCGGCTGAGGTCATGCTGAGACACCCCGGTCACCACCTCGGCGATGCCTGGTATTTCGTCGAGGGCGATGTCGTCCACGCCTATTACCTGACCTGTCCCGACCGCTGCGAGCGGCACGCGGTGTGGGATATCGGGCATGCGACGAGCCGCGATCTGGTGGGTTGGGAAATCCATCCGCTCGCGCTGGAGCGGGGCGCGCCGGGGGAATGGGATCACGATTGTCTGGCGACGGGATCGGTGATTCGCCGCGACGGACGGTATTGGATGGCCTACACCAGCCACCTCGAAGGGACAACTGGGCTGGCTGTCTCGGACGACCTCTTCCGCTGGGAAAAATGCGCGGGCAACCCGACGACCGACCTCGACCCGCGACACTACGAGCCGGTCGGCTCCGGCGTGCGGTCGATGAAGCACTGGCGCGATCCGTCGCTGCTCGAGCACGCGGGTAGGGTGTGGCAGTTCGTCTGCGCGAGCGCGCGGACCGGGCCGAGTGCGGCGCGCGGCACGGTCGGCGTCGCCGTCACCGACGACCTGCGGCACTGGACGGTGCTGCCGCCACTTCGGTGCGAGGCGGTGGCGTCGGAGTTGGAATGTCCCACCGTCATCCCGCGGGACGGAAGGTATTACCTGGTCTTCTCGACGCACCCGCATTTTTGGACGGAGGCGGCGGTGACGCGCTACTTCGACGGAGACCGTCCGGCCAGCTCCACGTTCTGCATGGTGGCCGACGCGCTGGAAGGGCCCTACACGTTTCGCGGCGACAACCGGATCGTCGCGGCGGATCGAGAGGAGCAGCCGTATGCCGGCCAGATCGTCGCGACCGCGGGCGGTGACTTTCTCGTGGGGACGGTCTGGAACGACACCCAGGATTACCTCTGCGATCCGATCCCGGCGGAATTCACCCCGCGCGGGATTCGTTGACGGCGGGGTTGAAGCCCTTGCCACTTCGCCGTTGTGCGGGTCGCTGATGGCCCAGATCGCAACGTCGAGGTATCCGAAATGGCACACGATGCGGGTGGGAAGCCTCCAAATGCAGTCGCGCTATTTCCGGGGAGCTCAGACTGCCCGTTGGCGCGGATCAGTTATTCTCATTGGGACGCGGGATCACGGTCTCCAGACCTTTCCGGGGTCCCGAGCCGTAGGCTTGACGGAAGACACGATAAAACTGGGCGTAGCTTCCGAATCCGGCCTCGAACACGGCTTCGGACAGCGTGCGATGGCGGGGACCTCGGAAGTGCTCCCAGAATCGCGAGAGCCGCAGAGTGTTGCGGTAGCGATTGAGAGGGACGCCGACTTGCTGGTGAAAGGTGCGGCTGAGATAGGATTCGCTCACTCTACACGCGGCTGCGAGTGACGCGAGATCACCTTCCCAGTCGGCATCGCTCAATTGCTTGATCGCCCGGCAGACCGCCGGGTGCAGCGCGACGGGAGGGGCCAGCAGCCTCCCGTGCCGCTGACTCCGCCAACCCAGGAGGAGCAAATGGTGCAAACCCGCGTTCAGCCCGTCGGGGTCGGCGTGCTGGAAGGAAAACGTGGAGGTCAGGCCGAAGCCGGCTTCGCGGTTGAGAAGATCGGCGTCGAGTGAGCCGGGCATCAAGGATTCCATCGTCAGTCGGACCAGGTCGAAGGACTCGGGATCGAGCAGCGTGTGGAGCACGCCAGAGTTGCCGGGCGTTTTGCGCCGCAGTCCGGCGTAGGCGTCGGATCGGCAGGATCGGGCGATGAGTTCCGGTTTGAAAACTGCGACAAAATTGGCCGCGTCAGTGGTGCGGTTGACGAGCTGGTGTTCCTGCGCGGGGAACATCCAGAGCAACGTCCGGGCGGGAAACGTGAATCGCTGCCCGCCCGTCACGTAGGTGATCTCGCCGCGGATGACGAGGTTGAGTTCGAGTTCGACGTGGTGGTGAGCGCGGAGGACGGGAGGGTTGCGCGCCGCTTCCGCAAGGAACAGAAACCCGTCGTATCGGTCGTCGAGCTTCAAGTCCTCCAACATCGCGACAAAATATGATCACTTTTGCGCATTCGTCGAGAGGACAGTCAGCGAGGGTTTCCATAGAATGTCGGGTGATTCGATCATTTCCGCCCTTTAGCCCGCCGGGCGAGTGGGCGGATCGGACCCAAACCTCCCAACCCTTCCTGAACCAATGAGCTCCGAAAATGCCGTTCTCACCAAGCCGCCGACGAAACTGGACTACAGTCTGACCGGAGAAAATTCCACCCGTGCCATCGAGCGCGGTCTTGCGGAAGCGGAGTGGTATCAGTGCCCGGTGCCGCGCGCGACGATGCGAGACCTGCTCGTGCGAAAAGACGGGCCGGCGCTGCGTGACACGATTCTATGGTTTGCCCTGATTCTCGGCTTTGGGGCTGCGGCGTTCGCGCTGTGGGGAACGTGGTGGTTTGGGTTGCCCTATCTGGCCTACGCGGTGCTTTACGCCTCGACGTCGGATTCGCGTTGGCACGAATCTGGACACGGGACGGCCTTCAAGACCGATTGGATGAACAACGCGCTCTACGAGATCGCATCGTTCATGGTGATGCGCGAGTCGACGGTCTGGCGGTGGAGTCACACCCGGCACCACAGCGATACGATCATCGTCGGCAGAGACCCCGAGATCGTGGTGCCTCGGCCTCCGGACGTGAAGGCAATCGGTCTGGCGTTTTTCAACATTTCCGTTTACCCGGCGTATTTCAAACATTTGGCCCTGCACGCTGCCGGGAGGATGACCGCGGACGAGCGCACGTTCATTCCGGAGAGCGAGTTTGCGAAAGTCTTTTTTCGGGCTCGGGTGTCGCTGGGGATCTACGCGGTCGTCGTGGCGATCGCGGTCGCGACGGCGAGCGTCCTGCCGCTTCTGTTCGTCGGTCTGGCCAACGTCTTTGGCTCGTGGTTGATGGTCGTCTACGGGCTGACCCAGCACGCGGGGCTGGCGGAGAACGTGCTCGATCACCGGCTGAACTGTCGGACGGTCCACATGAACGTCGTGAATCGGTTTCTCTATTGGAACATGAACTTCCACGTGGAGCATCACATGTATCCGCTCGTCCCTTATCATGCGTTGCCCCGTCTCCATGCCGTCGTGAAGGACGACTGCCCGACGCCCTACCCGAGTCTGTGGTCGGCGTGGCGGGAAATCATTCCCGCAGTGCTGCGTCAGGTGAAGGATCCGGGATACTACGTCAAGCGACAGCTCCCGGAGAGCCGGTTGCGGAAGGATGAGACGGCGCACGGGATCGACTCCAAGCCCGACGCGGACGGATGGTTGGAAGTTTGCGCCGCGGCGGATCTCGGGCCCGCCGACGTCATTCGGCTCGACCACGGTCGTCGGACCTACGCGCTCTATCGCGACGACGAGGGCACCCTTTACGCGACGGACGGCATCTGCACGCACGGCAATACGCACCTCGCCGACGGCTTGGTGAAAGGGAAGATCATTGAGTGTCCGAAACACAACGGGCGGTTCAATCTCGCCGATGGATCGCCGGCGCGAGCTCCCGTGTGTCGGGGGCTGGCGACCTACCCGATCAAGGAGCGCGGTGGGCGACTCTTCCTCAATGTCGCCCGGGCTGGCGGTGCTGCCGTGCGCGAACAAAAGACTTATCAGCTCCGGGTGGTGAGCAATCGAAGCGTGGCAACGTTCATCAAAGAGCTCGTGCTCGAGCCGGTCGAAAGCGCTGAGAAGGTCACCTTCAAACCGGGCGATTATCTCCAGCTCGACATTCCGGCGTTCGATGAGATCCAGTTTCGCGGCCTTGACATTCCGGAGCCATTTCGCTCGGTCTGGGAGAATCAGCACCTCTTCGATCTGGCCGTCCACAATCCCGCCGGGACCCCCCGGCGTAACAATTACTCACTCGCCAGCAATCAGAGCACCGAGACGACGCTCCGCTTCAACGTTCGGATCGCCATGCCGCCACCCGGCCAGGATTGCGAGCCGGGGATTGGGTCGAGCTACGTCTTCAATCTCAAAGCTGGGGACCGCGTGACGGCCATCGGGCCCTTCGGCGATTTTCACATCAAGCCGACGCAGCGTGAGATGGTCTACATCGGCGGCGGGGCCGGGATGGCGCCGCTGCGGGCGCACTTGTCGCACCTGCTCGAGAGCGAAGAAACTCCGCGCAAGATCAGTTACTGGTATGGTGCGCGTTCGCGGCAGGAGATCTTCTACGAGGATTACTTCGAACGCCTCGCCGCCGAGCATCCGAATTTTTCCTTTCACGTCGCGCTCTCCTCGCCGTTGGAAGGAGAAGCCTGGGATGGGCCGACCGGATTCATTCACGAGGTCGTCCTCGATCATTACCTGCGTGATCACTCGAATCCGAAAGCGGTGGAATTTTACCTCTGCGGCCCACCCATGATGATCAAGGCTTGCACGCGGGTGCTCACCGAGCTTGGAGTGCCGCCCAGCCACGTCGCCTACGACGAGTTTTGACCCCGATTCAATCCGTGAACTCCATGACTGACTCGCCACCTTCTCTCGTTGTCCTGATTAATTTCTGGTCGCTCTGGAACGAAGTCAACGCCGACGGAACCCCGTGGAGCCTTGATCAACGCATCGATGCCGTCGCGGAAGCTGGCTTCGACGCGTTCACCTGCCCGGCCGATTCGCCGGGCCTCGGGGCTGCTTTGGAACGCGGCGGCCTGCGCTTTGGCGCCGCGTTCGACGCGGCGCGGGTCGAGCAGTTTGCGCCCTTGATTCGGGGCGGTCTCGAGATCGACAACGGCCCGATGAATTGTCAACTCGGGGACCACGACACTCCGGTCGAGGAGGCGGTGCGGCTGACAGTTGCGTTAATTGAGGAGGCCGACCGGCAGGGCGCGGAGGTGCATTTGGAAATTCACCGCAATACCTGCACGGAAACGCCCGAGAAGACGGCAGCGATCATCGCGGGCTGTCGGGAGATCACGGGAGTTGAGCCGCTGGTCAATTTCGATTTCTCGCACCCGGCATCCGTGAAGCACCTCGAGGCGGGCGAGTTCGCCGAGCGATTGTTCGACAACGTGCCGTTGTTTCAGCGTTCGACCCTTTGGCACATGCGCCCATTTAACGGCAGCCACTGCCAGGTTCCCGTGACCGACGGGCGGGGTGCATTTTCTCCCGAGTATCAAGACGTGCGTCCGTTTATCCGGCAGGCATTTCAGCATTGGCTCGCTGGTCCGCGACCGAATAACGAGCTCTGGGTGGTGCCGGAAGTGGGTCCGAAGAGCGGCTACGGATTGAGCTGTTTTCCGGAGAGCTGGCCGGAGGCGATCGCGTTGGGAAATGACCTCCGCACGATCTGGGATGAGGAAATCGGCGTGGCGAACAATTGACCGTTGTAGAGCGGCAATCGAGCGCTCGCGAAAGAATACGGGATGCGCCGACTATTCCTTGTGTGGCCTGAGTAGCGGCTGCCGAGAGGTGACGACGGTTTCATAGAGTGTCAATGAGGTGGCCGATGAGAGTCCCTGTCGGTTATGGAGAACACTTGAGTGGAGCCGGACTTGGACCGAAGGGAAGTTCAGATCTCGCAACCGACGTTGCGAATGGTGGCTGGACTCGGAGTCGTACAGTGCAGCAATCGACTTCAAAACGCGACAGATAGGACTTCATTCTGGTGATCTCCTTCTTGCCTCCGCTGCCTGGTAAGATTCACTCACAGGCTTCCGCCGAGCTTCTGCGGAAGGACTAAAACTCCTGTTTGCCTACACTGTTGGGAGGTTGGTTTTGAATATTGGCGTAGCAGCTGTTCGCCCGACTATCGCACCCTGAGTTTCGCGTTTGCCTCATTGGCGGAAGCTCCGCGGAAGGTTCGGTCGAGATCCCGTTGAGGTATCGACGGAATCTCGGAGCACGACCATTTGAGGACCAAAACAAAATCGCCCAGTTCATGGCGGCGATCAAAACTACGCGACCGGGCGCTCGTCGCGTTGGGCCTTTACGCGAGGCTGCGATTCGCTTCTGCGTTGAGCCTAAAAATTGTCGATGTTTTTGACGGTCGTCACTTCCGTCGATCGATTTGGGTGGCGTGGAAAAGCGTCAAAGGGCGGAGGGGTAGGGCCCTGAGGCCACCTACTTAGTCTAATTAGGGTGAGAGATTTCCGGGTAATCGATTGGTTTTGGTTTTCTCGGTTGTTTTGGTTTGGTTACCTCTGTGGTTCCGGTCGGGCTGCGTCCTCCTCCACCACAGAGGTCATCCATCACAAACCAACGGAGAACTACCGCTTGGAAATCTCTCACTCTAGGTGGATTAAATCGGTGGGCTCAGGAAAAAGTTTCGGGCCGTTTCTGTGAACTGGAGTATCGAGTCCATAAGTTTGGCGAGAGGTATCATCGAAAGTCGAAATTCATGTTGTTCCGCTATGAGGTATCTGTATCGGTATTTGAGAAAGGAAAAACAAGAAAGTTAAAATCAACCTATTGTCTAAATGATCAGCTAGCGATATAGAGTGTCTGTTAAAACGGAGATTCGTGAGAATATCCGGACAACGCTCCAGGTCACTCAAGATCGAGTTTAGGGAGTCAACTGGCGTATGCACAGTCCGCTCCCAACGAATAAGGAGATGTTTATGACGCCGCATACAAAACTTAGTTCCGACATGCCTTCGCGGCCTGGCGTGCAGGCACAACCAAATGAGGCTACTATCGCCGAAGGTGCCTCCGCCGTAAGTGCATCTGAGACCCAGGCTCCTGTAGCCGAAAAGCCGGCCAGAAAGACTCGCAGACGTCGAGTCGGTTCGGTGGCAAAACCGACTTTTGGCGGGCAAATGGAAATGAGCGCGTTGACTACCGCCAGCGTCGCATTTGTCGAGCAGGAGTATAAGAAGATCGGTCTGCAACTGGACGTGCGTACGGCGATCGAAGGAGCGTGGACTCTCCACGGCGAGAATTTCGGTCAATCGATGGTTGAACTCCAACAGACTGGTGAGTCTGAGCGCTTCCGCGACTACGTCAGCCGCCGCAGAGCCTGTGATGACAGGTGCCGCAAAATACTAGCCGACTGCATAGAGGATACTTCCACCCTTCGCTTCCGATTGTCGTTGCAAGTCGCTGAAAGCCTGTCCTCCAATCGAGAATCGATTGGCAAAGCGTGGCCGGGGACGAGGTATCACGACCGTGACATTCTTGGTATGGTCTGGTTTGCCTATGGCTTGCCTCTCTGTTTGGACGTCTTGGACCACTTCAAGAAGCTTCACATCGGCGGAGCTTAGTTGACGTGCATCCGCTGCTCGAATCGATAGTGCGCAAAAAACTGCGCGACGGGTTTGCCGATTTAGGCATAGCGCTCGAGCCGGCGGATCACGGTCTCCGGGCTCTTATCACACTCGGGGACTATGTTTCTGCAGCGCAGTTGACCGCCGTAGAATGGAAAATGGTGCGTTGTGAAGATCTCGTCGGAGAGAAATGCAAGCTACCTCGTGCCCGGGAGGCTCCGGTTCTTGCCTTGCTATCAACGGAGGTGTTCGACGATGACGCAAACGTGGAAGCATCATTTCAAGTTCTGAACCCTGCGGCATCTCTTTGTCACCGCCGTCTTCCGCCGAAGTTCCTGGAACTTCGCCGCAGCGCCCTCAATTCTACAGTTGCGATCATCGAGGAAAACAAAACGCGTCCGCTGGGGGATTCTTACATGCAGAGGAAATTCCGGTATCTCCGCGAGGTTTTACGTTCCCGCAATTTTCTCGATGAACGGAGTAGGGCGTGCCTCGAGACCGCGCGTGCGGAGCGGGAGGGGACGGGTATTCGCTGGCCTAACACGTGGTCAAAGCCACAGATCAACAAGCGGGTCGAGACACCGTTGGGTCGCTATAATGCACGGGTAGTCGATGAGCAGGCGGCCGAGAAGGCTGCTCGTTTGAGCATCAAGGAATCCCGGTTTCCCTCGGTTGCAAATGGCTCAGCTCCGCCAGCTTTCTTCACGAAAAAGGTTCATGCCAATTATCGGCGGCACTCTCGATTTTATCCTTGTTCGGTTGCGGCATCGAAAATACCGGGGGAGGTCGAGGTCCTGAACATTCTGCAGAGTCTCGCCGCGAATCTCGATGATCCTGTAGACGCTGTCATCGCCGCCGGGCTGGCGACATTTGCGTCGCCTCGATCCCTTTCGCAAACTTTTGCTCTACACGCCGTTGGCCAAATCTACGTCGCCGAGCGCGAGCACTACCGCCTCCATCGCCCACCGTCCATATCCGGGTTCTACGAACCTGTCACCACCGCGCTCGCGCTGCCGGTGCCAGCCGCCATCGCGAATGGTCTACAGAAAATCCAGCGTCTTCCCGAAGATCTCGGGACCAGGATAACCGCTCGACTAAATAGTATGGCTCATAGGGCGACGTATTCGAAGCTCATGACCGCGCTCGTTTGCCAGGGTGCGGATTGGTTTGGACTACCCCCAGAGTTGGTCGCCTTGGCGTCTCGCAATAGGGATCGCCGCCCGCCAGCCCCGGCGCACTACACCCGCATCGGCATCAATCAGCTCCGCCGGGCGCTACCCTATTGGAAGATATTCGATCCAGAGTTCGACTTTCCGCCCGAATACGACTCACTGGCATTTGGTTCGAATTTCAAAGTCACGCGTTGCGCGGCAATCGACCTTTTCGGCACTCTTCCGGTGCTGCTGGAGGGGTGGGAAGCACTCCCAGATATCGATCTCATCAATCGGATAAACGGCGTCGCCGCGTTGGCTGATTGGTTTGTGCAGCTCTTCACGGGCAAGCGCGCGATGGAGAGCCTTCCACCAACGGTTCATGTCTTTAATCCCTGTGGCCGGACATCAATCATTCGGCAGAAACGGGAGACTGTGATCTACTATCCCACTCCACTCGTCGCGGTCTTGCGACCGATTCGCGAATTTTTCCTTCGCGCGATGCGGACCTTGCGCGACCGCGGCGTCGCCGGTGCGCCGCAGCAGGAGATTTTTTTCATCTATTGTTTCCTGAAGATCGCTGGGCGAGGTGGGCAGTTGAATCTGAACGTGATCAATCCGAATCAGAAGAATCTCGCGCTCGCTACCGCTCGCTGTCCCGAGTTGCGCGATTATTCCGGGCTGCTGCCTTCCTGGACTCGGCACTATTCTTACAGCGTGCTCAAGGATCGCGGTTTTCATCATGCCGCCGTCAATGCCTACCATTCTCACTCCGCGCAACCTTTCGACGGTGTCATTTGGAATAGTGCCGACCCCGCCGTGGATCCCATTGCGCGCGAGGCGATGGCTCATTGTCTCGCCCGGGAGATCGGTTTGCGTGATTTGCTGTGAAAGAACCTGATATTCATGCCGATCTCCACGGTTGTCGGGCCGACCCGAGCCGTCGCATCCTCGGGGAGCATCTGCGCTCGAGATTACGAGGGCTATCGCACCGAGACGACCTTGCTGGTTTCCTAGCCGCCGCGCTCGATCTGCCGCTCACCGAGCGAACCTTACACGCCCTCCGCGAAGTGCCGATCGAGTGCTATGAGCATGACGAATGGCTATGGCTCGATAGCCCCATGCGTCGGCACGCGAATTCCCAATATCGCATCTGTCTACCAAATCTCTGGCGGCATGCTCTTGCCGGCGTTCGGGCGTTCTGCGGGGCCACCGAGGAAGATTTCTCGCGGACTCTCGGCGAAGACTTGCAAGACCTATTGATTGCAGAAATGTGGCCCACGATGGCCTCGGTGTTTCTCGCCATTGAGGCATCAGCCACCGGACTTTACCCCCAACTCTCACTGTCGATTGCGAATTTTCGCTGCGACTCAGGTATGCCGTCATCCATCGCGCTTTCCGATCCCGCGGCTGCCATTTCCTTGGGACTGCGTCGCTTGCGGGTTTCGCACGCGTCCGAGATCGTGCCTGAGATCAACGCCTCGTTGGAGCAAGTGCGTCATAAACGCTCGAGCTACGCGTTCAAAAAAGCAATCGGACGACTCGATGAGATCGCCACCAGTGGTGTGAGTGTTCGAACATCGTCCATCGCGCTCGCTCTGCAGTTCATTCTGCGGAAAAAGACTCCCACCCGCCGGGCGATCTCCGGCAAGCGTCGGCCCAAGCTCGTTTCGATCGAAAGATACCTGCAAGACATCGAGCGTGCCTATGATGCCATCGTTCTTGCTCGCGAACGCGGCCTCGAACACGCCCGCGCCATTCTGGGCCCGGTGGATCCCGTCCTTCGCCGCGTGTTGTTCATTCTCGGAGAGGTGCTCGACCCCGAGGATTTTCCCGATGAGTTGGTCGACTCACTCGCGACCAAGAGCCTCTTCCTCGCCCGTCCGTTCGACCTCCTCCATCCTGCTGCCTACGCTCGATATTATAACCTCCACGAGCCTCCGCCTGATCCTTGGATGGATCTCGCCGCCAGTGCGCGCCGGGTGCTCGCTGGTCTACTCTACTATTCTGGTCGCCGTGCGGTGTGCGTAAGCCTTTTGACGCTTGGCGATATTCTTGTGGCCCGCATCGGCGACAAGATCGACATCCGCATTCCTTATACGAAAAACTCGCGAGAGGCCGATTTTCGAGCGCCCTTGATGGCTCTCTGGCCCGCCGAAGAGCTTGATCACCTGAGCGCCTTCGCCGCAGAGGTCCGTCGCCGGAAGCTCCCGCGATCCAGCCAGCTCATGGTCGTCGCCCGGCTCGGCGATGGTGAGTGGCGCGAGGAGCCTTATACCAAAGATACGACCGACGTCGCCCAAGCCCGGCTCGCCAGCGGGCTGGTGCCTGGGCGCCGGGTCTCCACGCATCTCGGTCGCATCAACTGGGCCTCGTGGTTCTCGGCTCGCGTCTGGTGCGCACACTATCCCTGGCTTCTCCGGCATCCCATTCTGCGCGATGTGCGACTGCACCCGTGGTTCCGCCCTGAGGCCCTGTCCCGTCTGCGCTGTCATCTCCAGAGCAGCCCGAATGGACGCCTCGAGATTCTACGGCGGCTTATGGGTCTCGGCAACCCCACGCAATACATCGAGCGTTACAACCGCGGTTGGCCACTGGAGGTCGACCTGTGGGCGGAAATCCGCCAACACAATGAGGCCCGCATTGATCGGCTCGACGCTTATTGGAGTCGTTTTGGTTCCCTCTAGCTGAGTTCCTGAGGATCTTCGCCGTGCTTCGGTGCTGGATTTGGAGATTTGCGATCATGAGCTACTGCCTGCGCTCAGTGGCGGAGTTCGTGAACACCCTCCGAGAGAGCCGGTCGGTGATGCAGCAAGCTGGCGGCCCGACGCGACGACCGGCTCGCGCAGGGAAATAGGCTCGCGACCATGAAATGCGTTTTGGTTACTCCAAGTCCGCTAACCCCGACTGCGAGGCGCGGCGACAGGACCTGCGTTGACTGGGCGAACTCAGCTTCCTATATCTCAAGCTTTCCAAGACCTGGTCCCGCGACGCTCGGCCCACCGAACGCCCGATGTCGGTCGGTCGGCGGGCAAACTATGGCGAGGACATCACAGGATCGAGCGCCGCTGGCTCGCAAGAACAACGTGCGGGTGACTCACCACTGGCGGAATACAGACGTCCAGAACCCTGACTACATCCTTTGGAGCCGAGACCGACGACCGCACCAACTGGTCGCGCGAGTGGACGGCGCGGCCAGTTCTCCGGGCGGGAGTCGGCGACGGGACTTGGATGGCTGGTCGCGAGACTCGGCGAGTCGCCCCGCGAGTGGGAGTCGCCGCCGTCGTGCGCAGCTCCGTTCCAAGGTCTGGCCGCCGCGTCCTCGGGGAGGGGATCTTAATTCTCGTGGTTCCTTGCTTGATCTAAAATATTCAAGTTTTGACCAACAGCCAGTTTGCCTACGGAGATACGCGTTCAATTGAGCGACGCTTGTGCAACTCACACTGTTGAAGCGTGGGGAGTGTCACGTTTTCCATAAAAGGTCTCACTGCTCAGGTCTGGGAAAAGATCCCAAAAGTTGTTTCAGTATCTTCCTGCCATGAGTTTGGTGGGAGCAAGGCCGTTTGAAGATCGCGAGGAGGTTGCTGCGCTCCTTTCCGCGATCACGGGACAGTGGAAGTTGCGGGACCGGGCTTTGGTCATTTGTGGATGTCGAACTGGGTTGCGCGTGAGTGAATTGTTGAGCTGGACGATAGGGGATGTGTGGGACGGAAGGAAATTTCGGGAGTCCGTTTACACCAAACGTTCGCGGATCAAAGGTAGGAAGGAGGGCCGTAGGCTGCCTCTGCATCCTGAAGCAAAAAGGGCATTGGCTCGGTGGCTTGTGGAATTGCGAAGGCAAGGGTTGAAACTCGATGCGAATCGACCGGTATTCTCCGGGAGGGAGGGCGGATTTACCAAGGCAATAAGTCGTAAATCAGCCCACCGAATTGTCTCCGAAGCTGCGTCGAGAGCGGGGCTGGAAGCGGGGGTGTCAACGCATTCTTGGAGAAAATTTCTCGCCCGGTCCGTCTATGAGAAATCTGGTCATTGTCTGATCAAGACCGGAGCGATTCTTGGCCACCGTCAGATTGAATCCACGTGGAGGTATTGCCGATCCGTCGCCATCGGCGCAGAGGACCTTCTCCTCGATTGAGCAAAAATTATCGAGTCAGTAAAAATTGCCCCCTTGCGGGATTTTGATTTCTATGAACTTAAAGAGCGTGAAGAATTCTAAAATCGAAGTCGTGGCCGGCCAAATCCTGGCGAAGGTCGAAGTCGGCGAAAGCCACGAGGAACTTGCAGGAAATTTCCTTGGTTTGTGGGGTCGTTACTCTTCCCAAGAGCGGGAGGAGCTCCTTGTTGGAGAAAACGTAGTTAAGAGTGCCGCGGAATATTTGGAAGTTGCCTATGGCGATCCTTTTTCAGAGCTGGCTGATCGCCTTTTCTTGGCGGGTTTGAGGATCAAGGATCTAATTGCAGAGATCCAAGCTCATCTTAGTCGCAACGAGGTTCCCCAAGCGGAGGACGTGCGTCGGCTCCAAAATTTGGCCAGGTGCTTGGCTTTGGCCACCTCCCATGCGCAGGCAATGGGTCGCAAAGCAGGCATGTCTCTCAAAGCGGCAAGGGGGCTTGAGCGATAACGAATATCGAATATACCTCATATTAATGTTGAAAATGAGCCATAAAGCGTCTCTTTATAGCTCATGGAGAACGTAAAATAGAATTGGGAGAGGGCAGATTGGCCCGATTTCCATTTCGATTCCCGAAAACTCAAGAAGCTTGAGGCCGATTTCCTCCTTCAGGCGGGGGCGTTCATCGGGGCACTCAAACACACCGTTGACGAAGTCCGGGACTCGCTGGTTGTCAGCCTGATCAGCGACGAGGTCATGCAGACTTCCGAGATCGAAGGCGAGATCCTGAATCGCGATAGCGTGCAGTCTTCAATTCGGCGCCAGTTCGGCCTGGCGACGGATGCCCGGAAGGTTCCTCCGGCAGAACAGGGAATCGCGGAGATGGTGAGCGATCTTTATCAATCTTCCCAGGAACCTCTCACTGCGGGAAAGTTGTTTGAGTGGCACTCCATGCTGACAAATGGACGCCGTGACCTTCGCGATATTGGGCGCTATCGGACGGGAAGCTGCCCAATGCAGGTCGTATCGGGCGCTCTTCACAATCCGAAAGTCCATTTCGAGGCACCTCCCTCCGAGGTCGTGCCTCGTGAGATAGAGAAGTTTTTAGTGTGGTTTGGGGAGACGGGACCCTCCGCAGATCGACCTCCCCCAATCCTGACTCGCGCTGGTATCGCCCATCTCTATTTCGTGAGCATTCATCCTTTCGAGGACGGAAACGGGCGAATCGGTCGGGCTATCAGTGAGAAGTCGGTTTCCGAATCGCTGGGGCAACCTACCCTGATCTCGCTCTCCCGGGTGATTAGCGATCGCAGGAACACCTACTACGATCTCTTGGAGCAGAATAACCGGACCACGGAGGTCACTTCATGGCTGGTATATTTTGCAGAGACGATTTTGAGCGCTCAACTTGCTACTCAAAAGGCAATTGATCGAATCATTGAAAAGACGAAGTTTTTCGAACGGTTTCGAGGTCAGTTGAATGAGCGGCAGGAAAAGGCGATCGCCCGGATGTTTCACGAAGTGGAGGGATTCAAGGGCGGCATGAGCGCCGAAAAGTATGTCCGTATTACGGGAACCTCTCGCGCGACGGCGACTCGAGATTTGCAAGAGCTTACTGTCGTTGGGGCGGTGGTGCGGTCGGGTGCTCTCAAGAGCACTAGATATCACTTGGGGATCGATTTTCAATAAGACCTAAACGCGTTTGCGTTCTATTGGCACAGCGATGGGGGGCCGAAAATGGAGGTTCGTGTCTTCCCCCATCATGAAAACAAATGCTGATTCAAATCCACCTCCTTCGGACACCAAGTTCACTCTTTCAAAGGCGACAGCATATGCTGACCTTGAGTTCTTCCACGAGATGCACCGGCGTGGAATTCACCAAATTGGCGGAATTTCTACTCGCCCGAGCCCATTGATCATCGCTCGATCCGGGGCAGGAAAAACATTCTTGATCAACAAGCTCGCTGCCCAAAACAACCTGCCGGCGTTCGGCGTCAATGTGCAAAATTGGATCGTCCGCGGCGCCAAAGCCGACATCCCAGCGACTCTTGGACAAATCGCCGATTTTGTCAGGTCCAACGAAGCGGGCATCATCTTCTTGGACGAGGTCAACAAGCTCACTTCCGAACACGCCAGCTCAAGTGCCTGGACTGCGGATGTCTTTTCTGAAATCATTGCCTTTCTAGACGGGGACGGACGATTGGACGCGATGGGATTTGACGGAATCCGTGAGCACCTGCGAACGCGGTTTTTCGTGGCGGGTGCAGCGGCGTTTCAAGCGGAGTGGAAAACTCGTTCCGTTGCTCCAAAGATCGGCTTCCAATCGGACGGTCAAGTTGATCTGACGACATCCTCAGTCCGTTACGAAAGGGCAGTGCGGGCTCAGAATAATGTTCCCGATGAATTGGTTTTTCGATTTAACGACAAACTGATCGTGCTCGAGCCGCCGACGGCCGATGAGTTTGCAGCCAGGATTTTGGACATCCGATCCCGGTTGACTTTGCCGCCTTTGAGCGATCATCGACTCGGTGAGAGCGTCAATGAGGCACTATCAAGCGGAAAGATGATGAGGTGGCTTGAGGGATATGCGTCAACTTGCCTTCGTGAGATCGCAGATGGTCTGACTCGCGGGTCGAAATTGCCGGAAAACTGTTCCGCGACAACGGCTCCTAGAACTGCCGCGTCGTCATCTGCTTCGGGGATCCAAAAAACCAACGGGGTAGAGTCGAAAAGAAGATCAATGATCGAATGATGGAGGCGGTAAATGCTTTTGCAATAACTCTTGAAGAGATTTCTGCTGCTGCCGCCGGACTTGAATTTGCGCTTCCTGAGTTTTGGCGGCGCGCCAAGGAGTTGAAGGAGAGCGGCGAGACCGAACTGCCCTTCAGTCATTTCGTGAGTGCAACCCGGAAACTGCGGGAGTTGTCGGGCCAAGGCAAGGCAACGCTCACGGGCTACTCGTGTTGGTTATCGATTCATGCTTTTGACGTCAACCGTGCCCCAAATGATGAAGATCGAGCCAAATCAGCAAACCATATTATCCAAATTACGGAGATCCTTCGTTGCAGTCTCATCTGCTTGCGCGGCGGATTTGGTGAGCTTGGAAATTACCGTTCGTTTACTCCCGCGGTGGTTGAGTTCTTGACCAAGGCCCGAAAATTAAAGGGCAATTGGGAGGTGATTGTCTCACTTCAAGATGGTCGGTAAGAGGTGACGGCGAACCTCGATCGATAATCCCCAATCTGTTAATTATCCCATGGCATCTTCAATCGAAGATTTCACCGGGCGACGGAAGAATTCCGAAATCTTCTTACCAGAGTGTAGATGAGCAATAAATTCAGGTTTTATAGATCATAAAATGATTGAACATGAGCTATAAAGCGTGTCTCTATTCCTTATGGAGGAGGTGAGATGGAATTGGCAAAAGGCCGAGTGGCCGAACTTCCGTTTCGATTACGGAACGTTGGAGAAGCTGGAAAGCGACTTCTTGCTCCAAGCGGGAACGCTTGTTGGAACTCTGAAACACACCGGTGACGAAGACCGGAAATCGCTCATTGTCAGCCTGATCAGTGATGAAGCCGTGCAGACATCCGAGATCGAAGGTGAAATCCTCAATCGGGACAGTGTCCAATCCTCGATCCGCAAGCAGTTGGGCCTGCCGACGGATTCCCGGAAAGTCTCCCCGGCAGAGCAGGGAATCGCGGAAATGCTCAGCGACCTCTACCAGCATTCGCAAGAACCGCTGACCGAGGAAACTTTGTTCAAATGGCATGCGATGCTGACGACCGGCCGCCGCGACCTGCGGGACATCGGACGATATCGCAAGGGAAACGATCCGATGCAGGTCGTCTCTGGACCGCTGCATGATCCGAAGGTCCATTTCGAGGGACCTCCCGCCGACGCCGTGCCTCGCGAGATGCAGAAATTCTTCGAATGGTTCCAAGAGACCGGTCCGTCGGCCAATCGGCCGCTTCCACTCCTGACCCGCGCGGGCATTGCTCATCTCTATTTTGTGAGCGTCCATCCTTTCGAGGATGGAAATGGCCGGATCGGCCGTGCGATCAGCGAGAAGTCGATCGCCGAATCGTTGGGACGTCCGACGCTGATCTCATTGTCTCAAGCGATCAACAGTCGCAGAAAAATCTACTACGAGCTTCTCGAGCGGAACAATCAGGGACTCGAGATCACCTCATGGCTGGTCTATTTCGCGGAAACCGCCTTGTCCGCGCAGCTCGCGACACAAAAAGCAGTCGATCGGATCATCGGAAAGGCCAAGTTTTTCGAGCAATATCGCGGGCAGTTCAACGAGCGGCAGGAGAAGGCAATCGTGCGGATGTTCCGTGAGGCAGACGGCTTTAAAGGGGGGATGAGTGCCGACAAATATATCCGTATCACCGGGACCTCACGCGCAACGGCGACGCGTGACTTGCAGGAGCTGGTCCGCTTGGGAGCCATGTCGAAAACCGGAATGCTCAAGAGCACGCGTTATCACCTCAATATCGGATAGCGCCCGGGCGATCTCGGAGGAGGCTGGCGCTTCGACCGCGCATTTCCAATCTCCGCATCGGAGGGCTGGAAAAGGGGGCCGAGGCGGAATCTCTCCCACAGAGGCGAGGCAACGTTTTCGTTGTTTTGTTGCCTCGCAGTAGAGGAGGGGACTTCATGACGGAAGCGTCACTTGGGATCCGGCACGCGCCCTGCGATCGGTGATTGTGTTCTGGGGGGAACAGCAGGCCGTCGCAGCATTCGCTCGCGGCGGCCTGCATCTTATTCGATTGGGGCGCTGGCTTGCCACGGACACTTTGACAGGCCCAGAAGCTCGGTAAATCGGGTTCGTATCTTCGATTCATGCGTGGATGTAGACCTCTCACCGATGACGAAATTCAGAGCGTTCTCGACGCGTTTGAAGGAGCTGCTGTCGTCAGAGATCGCGCGATTTTCGTGACAATGCTCAAAACCGGTCTTCGTATCTCATCAACGTTGTCGCTGCGGGTCGGAGACATTTCGCACGGTGGCAAAGTTCGGGATCGGATACGCGTGCGACGCGCGGCACTGAAGGGAAAACGCGCTGGTGTGGACATGCCTCTCCATGCAGAGGCGGCTGCCGCTTTACAGCTCCAAATCGACTCTCTCTCCGCAAGGCATCCGGAAGCGTTCGTATTTCCGGGCCGCCAACCGCGCACGTGCCTCAACCGTGTTCAGTCGTGGAAAATCATCAAAGCAGCATTCTCGAAAGCGGGATTGTATGGAGCGCGGGGAGAATTGGGTTGTCACACGGCTCGCAAAACCTACGCCCGAAAAATCTATGAAGCGCTCGGATACGACTTGGTCCGCACCTGTCGAGCTATGCGGCACGCAAGTGTTGCTACGACGGTCAAGTATATTAGCTTCGAGGAAGCGGATGTGGATGCGGCAATTCTGAGCCTGTAGAATTGGTCCAATGCGAGCGGAACTCCGGGCCGCAAAGACTCGAATACTCGATAATGAAAGGGGAAGAAACGTCGATTTCCACAGGTGCGCTCCGTTCTCGTGCGCGCTGACGGTGGGTGCCGCATTTCCTCATGTCACCGGGTTCACGTTCCGAGCCGAGCAGCCAACGGCCGGAGATGTTCGCCTCGATGATCTACAGCCCACCCGCTCAGTAGCACGCTATCCTTCCCTCAGAGCGCATTGCTCTACCTCTTCCTCTTGGCTGGATTGCTGCGGCGATAGGTCCGGTCCATTTCTTCGCGGTTCGGATAGAGAGAGGCTATCTCACACTGGAGAATGATGGCGAGATAATACACCTCGTTGTCACTGACTCTCCGCGAGCCGACCTCGATCCGAGAGAGGATCCGCTTGTCGATATCCCAGCCCAAAATCTGAGACCGCGTGGCCATCTCGTCGAGAGTGAGGGCCAGCTTCTTTCGCCGGCCCGAGACCGCCAAGCCGACACAGTTTAATCGAGGCTGCACGAAATTGTTGTCGCAGCATACGCGGGCACATCGGTCACGCTATCGTGACTTTTTGCTTGATTTACGTCACGATATCATAGATCCTCCCGCAGGTCGCTCGCCTGACCACCACAACAATCGCCCGCACGACCACGATTTACCTTTGCGAGACCATCACCATCAGCTCGAACGACACCGAGCACCTGCCAAAAATGCCGAAATCTTCATTTGCTCTCGTGCCACTTACAAACGTGGCTCCAAAACCCTTTCAAGACCATCGCCCAACCGTCTCAGCGAGGCTTGCCCGAGTTCTTTCGCCCCTCGTCGGAAGTTTGGTTATCGGACTTGCTCTTTCAGGCTGCGGCAGCAGTGAGCCACAGCTCAGTTTCGAAAGCTTCACGATGTTTGGCACGCCAATGAACTTCGAATTCGTCAACAACGACGACAAACCAGTGACCGTTACAAAGGTTTTTGTAAATGACGGAATAGAATTGAAGCAGATTATTGAAAGTGGTGAAAGTTTTCGTCCTACAACCCTGAAGATGGGCGAGACGCTCAATCTGAAAAACGACGCGGGAGTGAGAGTTGTGAGACTGACCATCGAAACTGATCGCGGTGCGAAAGCTTGGGAGATTCGCTAGTCCAACCACTGACCAGTAACTTATGACAAAAAAAACCGCAGCGACAATAGCAGCATTTGGACTCACTCTACTCATTGTGCCCAACTTTATTATGGGTGCATTAAGCGAAGGGGGCACCGCCACGTCTGGGGCCATGGAGATTATCTTAGGAATCACCTCGCTGCTCGGGGCTGTCTCATACGTCGTCGGACTCTGTCTAGTAGCACGGTCTAAGGGGCGGCATTGGACGTGGGGCCTAACCGGATTGCTCTGTGTTGTCGGAGGAGTCGTCGTCCTCCTACTCAAAACTAAGTAAATCGAGCAAGGCGCAACTAACCTAACAGAATCACTAACCTCCAAACAACTCACAACCAAAATATGAGAACCTTATTGCCTTCAATCTTTTGCTTACTTCTAACTCATCACGTCATTTCAGCCGAGATACCTCGAGAAAGACTGTGGAAGGGATCACGAACCGAATCCAATTTGACTGGGACAAATAAAACCTGGAATTCAAAGCTCAAAATCTCGAAAACTTTCTTGGGCGATTTCCAAATTGAAGAAACATACAAATATCTGCCTTCTGCGCAGACTTCCCCCTACATAACGGGACGAGTTTTGATCATTCTCGAGAAGAACCGCAAGGCCACGATATATGACGGCAGCCTTTACCCGCGAGCCAATGATGAGCCTTTCTACGACATCCTCGCCAAAGCGGAAGGCCGATGGCGAGAGGTTGGCGATTCAATCGCGATCACAGCAGCAGGATCGTCGCAATTTGGGACTGGGTTCATTGTCGAATGCACGGTTCGATTCCGAGGGCGGTCTGCGAGATTTGAAACCAAATACGAGGTGACTAGTCTCGCAGGCAACTTCCTCATCCTCCCATCGAACTCGTCGTTTGCGGGACGAGAAAAGCGCAGAAATCGCGGGAGGTAATCATCTGATACTCAAGCGCAAAAGTTTTCGGTCGTCGATGTGACGTATTGCCTGAGCCCGCCAATTTGGTCCACTGAGCCGCTCTGCCAGACTCCCGAGCGCGGCAGAGACGCTCGTCCATCATCAGCGCTCCGAGTCCGCGACCGCGGAACACGATTGTCCTCGTCGGTGAGAGCGGCGCGATGAGCGGAATGAGCCGGTAGGTGAGCGGCTTGTAGACGTGGAAATCACTGATTCGAATTTCTTCATCCTCGAACCATGCGGTCAACAACCCCGCAGGGAATCGCCCCACATATCCATTTATGGTCAGCATTCTCTCTTCGAAATGAAGCTGAGTTCGAATCCATTTTTGGCGACTTGTCGCACCAACTCGGCGGGAAACCGATTGTAGTTCTCAGGGGCACGAGTGCTGCCAAACGGAAGAGCGCGGTGCATCGTCGGGTCAGTGACGGATCTCGAATCCCGCCCACAGGGCGATGCAATGTTCGAGTCTTTTGTAGCTGGGCAAAAGTGCCCAATTTCATCCAAGCAACAAAATACCCAAAACGTTGCCTGCCCGCCCATCGTCTGCCTTTCAGCGACAGTCGGATAGGCTGGTCTTCCGCACTTTGGGCGCGGAGCGGAAATGCGTGTGTAGCCTATAGAGAATCGCTTCGAAAACCCTGAGAGAGTATCTCTGCTTCTCTATTTTGATCGTGAACCGGCACCTCGAATCGATGGGGATGAGGTCGGTCTGATGTTCCCTTTTGGGCGGGTGGAGTCCACTGAGGAGCTGCGGCGGAGCCCGGTATCTTCGGGCGATGAATGAACACGATCCTTTGAAGCCCGTTTATCGCCGCCTCCTGCGGAAATATCACCCTGATATGACAACCGACCCGCGAGAGCGCGTCGCTTTTGGCGATGTCACTCGCGAGATCATCAACGCTTACAAAAATGGCGATGAGGATTTGCTGAGCGAGATCGAGCGGTTAGGGACAGCTTTTCGCAGACGGCGGGTGCAAGGAGAACCGCCGCCGGTCGTCGGATCGGCCCAACCTTCTCCACCAATCGCAACCGAACTGGCCGAAAACGCCAAGCAATGGTTGCGATTTTTGGCTCCATTCTTGTTTCCATACGCTCTCCCGTTCGCGATCCGAAGCTGGAATGAAAATCAAAAGGTATCAAATGCAGCCTGCATCGCCGGTGCTGTCCCGTGGGCTTGGTTAGGCGTCCACCTCTGGGGCGGGATCGACGCACTCTCATTGTATCTCATCGGCTTGGGCTACTCTCACGAATCAATAACGGGGTTGATTGTCGTGCTGCTGCGCGGAGCACTTCTCGGTGCGTTTTTGCCGATTGCAGTATCGCTGGGACTGGTAGCACTGCGAGTCGGATGGCTGGTCGGGGCAGCGTGGGTCGCCCACTGGGTGTTGGCCGGTGTGCTCGGATATTTTCACCCATATCTTGCCTGGATAGCGACAATCGGCCTCGGCGCGGGCCTCGCCATTGCGGTCTGGAGGTCACTTGATGAGTGGTGAGCGGCTCTCCGCGGTCCTGGGCTGAATGTTGGAGAACCTCCCGGGCATCTGGGAGTATTCAGTTTGACGTAGAAGCGTTGCAACGACGCTGGGCACGAGTGGACCGAGGGACAGGGAGGGAGGAGCGGTCGGCTCCGAGAGTCGAAGGTGAGGGCGCGCAAGGGCGCGTTGAACAAGTCGGCGTTTGTGAGGTCGGCGTGCGAGTGGACAGGACGGTTCGTCGGAAGAGTGACTGCTGTGGGAGGCTGTCCCGCTCTGTGATAGCCGCCCTGAGGTATCCGGTATGTTAGGGAACGGGGGTTCATCAAGAGATTTACGAGATCATCCTATCTGAGCACAAAGCCAGCGGGTGCGTCAGTAATCGACATCTGGGAAATGATTCAGGCGCGATCAAGATCAGTTCCAGTCGGCACAGCTTGGTCATCGCACCGCAGGAGGGAGACCTCTTGAAAAACTGTTCGTGGATAGGCATTCGGGGCGGGGATCGGTATGGCAGAAAGTGGCGCGGTGCGGCGATCTGCACGTGATCGGCCCGAGCGTGAAACCAGCGAAGCGGCCTGGAAGAGTGCATCGGTATCGTGAGCGGATTCCGCAAGCGGCCTACCTCATAAAGGATTTTCGCAAGCACTCAGGTCCGCACATCTCAGATGTTGGTCGCGCTTGGGTCGTGAAATAGGAAGGTGGAGTGATGCGGCACTCTGCGACGGTTTCACAGGCGCAGAGGGCTGACGACATGTGATGCGGCCCTATGCCGCGGCAACAGGGGTGGGCAAAAGCAAGACCTGAGGAACAAATTTCGGCAATCCGGCGTCAGTATCTTCCAAGTCTATGAAGAAAACATCATTGGCACAAACTCACCTTCGTCACTCGCCCATCGAAGCTCGTCCCGAGCCAGTTCGACGGGAAAATTTGGGAAGGCAAATATTCGACGACGGCTCCACGTTGGACCGAAATTGCCTCGGACACGCGATCGTCGGAAAATACGACCCTGCGGAATGGCTGGAGAAAGAAAACGACGCTTTCAAATTGGGGGTGGCGGACCGTTCCGGCTGCCGAAAAATGAACCGTGACTACATCGGCACGGGTCGAAAATTTCCCGGAAAAATTTGCGCCGCCTACCGCGAAGGATTCTTCTCGGTTCCGGATTGGCCGTCGAAATCCTGGTGAGGTGGCAGGCGGGTCGAATTGCAGAATTTCATGTTCGTGATTTGGCTCGCCCCTCCTGCTGGCGGTGCCCCGGAGATCTTCTTCAGATTTCTTCTTCGGAGAAATTTCTGTGAGAAGGCTTCCCCGTCCTGAGAGAGGTCGTTCTCCTCAACGGCCCGCTCCTCACTCGAGGGGCAGAGCCATTCTTCAAACCGGCGCACTTCGGGACCTGCCTAGCGTGCGGTTCGCCGTGAATTTTTTTGAGTTCGCTTTCCCAGACTTTCGCGCCTCGCCCGCAAAATGCGTTCATTCGCGGGTCAGTTTGACCGTTTGCTTGCGATGGGGAACCCGGGTTTGCGGCTCTCCAGACGAACCGCGCGGGTCCTCAGAAAAAAGATTCTAGCACATGGAGTCTAGCACAGAGGGCTCCGGGTGGTCCGGAAACCCTGTATCCGCCTCGGGCTGGCGGGATTCGAACCCACGACCTCCTGAACCCCATTCAGGCGCTCTACCAAGCTGAGCCACAGCCCGTTGACGGACGGTGCCTTCGCACCGGGAATTCAATAAAGATCGGGGGCGGGGGCGGGTCAATCGATTTTGAAGTCGCGTCGGGGGAAATGGGTTCGGCATAGTCGGGTTGTGGAAATCGTGAAGGTCGCAATCGTGGGAGCCAATGGCTACTCGGGAGAGGAACTTTGCTCGATTCTGGCTCGCCATCCGGGCGTGGAGGTGGTGGCGGTGACTTCGCGGACGCACGCCGGGAAGCCGGTGGCGGAGGTGATGCCTCGTCTTGAGGGATTGGTGGGGATCGATGAACTGGCGTTTTCGGCGTCGGATGCCGGGGGGGTGCTGGCCAGCGGGGCGGAGGTCTTTTTTCTGGCGCTGCCGCACGGGTTGGCGAGTGAGTTTGCGATTCCGCTCGTGGAAGCGGGGAAGCGGGTTGTGGATTTGAGTGCGGATTTCCGGCTGCGCGACGCGGCGGTGTATTCGGAGTTTTACGGCGGGGAACATCCGGCACCGGAGCGATTGGCGGAGGCGGTTTACGGTCTGCCGGAATTGCACCGGGAGGCGATTCGGGGGGCGCGTTTGGTTGGTTCGGCCGGGTGCTATCCGACGAGTATTTTGCTGCCGCTGATTCCGTTGCTGCGCGATGGGCTGCTGGATGTCCGGTCGATTGCGGTGTCGAGCGCGAGCGGGGTTTCCGGCGCGGGGCGGAAGGCGGACGTCGGATTTCTTTACGCGGAGTGCAACGAAAGCCTGCGGGCTTACGGGTTGCCGAAGCACCGGCACCTTTCGGAGATCGAGCAGGAACTGAGCGCGGCGGCGGGCGAGGCGGTCGTGATGACTTTCGTGCCGCACCTGGCTCCGATGACGCGGGGGATTCACACGACGATTTTTGCCGGGTTGGCGGATGGCGTGATTTTCGCGGAGGTGACGGCGGCGTTGGACGCGGCTTACGCGGACGAGGTGTTCGTGCGGTTTGGCGACCGGCTGCCGGATACGAAGGCGGTCGTGGGGACGAATTTTTGCGACATCGCGGCGCGGTGGGACGAGCGGGCGGGGCGGCTGATCCTGCTGAGCGCGGAGGATAATCTGGTGAAGGGCGCGGCGGGGCAGGCGGTGCAGTGTTTGAATCTGATGGCTGGGTTTGATGAGACGCTTGGGCTGCTATGAGGTGAGGTGAAGCGAGTAGGACGAGGATTATGATTAAGAGAAAGAGTGTGAGGGGGGGCGTTTGCGCGGCGCGGGGATTTTTGGCGGGGGCGGTCCACGTTGGGATCAAGGCGGCGAACGAGGACCGGGTCGATCTGGCGATGGTGGCGGCGGTCGAACCCTGCGTGGTGGCGGCGACGTTCACGACGAACGTCGTGCAGGCCGCTCCGGTGCTCATTTCGAAGGAGCACGTGGCCTCGGGCAGGGGGCGGGCGGTGATTCTCAACAGCGGAAACGCGAACGCCTGCACGGGAACGGACGGAGTGGCGGACGCCCGGGCGATGGCGACGGAGGCGGCTGTGGCGATGGGGATCCGGCCGGAGGACGTGCTCGTTTGTTCGACGGGGCGGATCGGGGTGCCGTTGCCGATCAAGAAAATCCGGGCGGCGATCCCGGGGTTGGTCGAGGCGATGGACGACCGGTCCGGCGGAGATGCGGCGGTCGCCATCATGACGAGCGACAGCGTGCCGAAGGAGTTTGCGCTCGAGGTGACGGACGGGGGCGGTGGGAGATTCCGCGTTGGGGGAATGGCGAAGGGTGCCGGGATGATCGACCCGAACATGGCGACGATGCTGAGTGTGATCACGACGGACGCGAAACTGACGAAGGCGGAGGCGAAGCGGATGCTCAAGGGCGCCGTGGAGCGGTCCTTCAATCGGATCACGATCGACGGCGACATGAGCACAAACGACACGGTGGTCCTGCTGGCTAGCGGGGTCGCGGGACGGGTCGAGGGCGGGGCGGTGCGGGCGGCGTTGGACGCGGTGGCGCTGGATCTGGCGACGAAGATCGTCCTGGATGGCGAGGGCGTGAGCCGTTTCGTCGAGGTGGTCGTCGCGGGCGCGAAATCGACGGCGGACGCGCGGCGGGCGGCCGAAGCGGTGGCCAACTCGCAGCTGGTCAAGTGTGCGTGGGCTGGCGGGGATCCGAATTGGGGCCGGATTCTGGACGCGGTGGGTTATTCCGGCGCGAAGTTCGATCCGGATTTGGCGGACATCGATTACGACAAGGTGGCGGCGGTGCGGGGCGGGATGCCCGCGAAGACGGCCGCGGCCAGGTTGACGAAGGTCGCGGCGAAGAAGTCGTTCGTGGTAACGGTGAATTTGCACGCGGGTAAGGGGACCTATTCGGTGCTCACGACCGATCTCACCGAAGAATACGTCCGATTCAACCTCGGCGAATAAGCGATGAGAAATGGACTTTCACCTTTGGCTCGGACGGAGAGCTTGATCGAGGCGCTGCCATACATTCAGCGATTTCGCGGTCAGACGTTCGTTATCAAATACGGTGGGAGCGCGATGGAGGACGATCAGCAGGTCGATCGATTGCTGCGGGACGTCGTTTTCCTCGAGGCGGTCGGGATCAATCCGGTCGTCGTGCACGGTGGCGGCAAGGCGATCTCGGCGAAGATGCGGGACGCGGGCGTCGCGCCGGAATTCGTCAACGGCCTGAGGGTGACGGACGAAGTCTCGGTGCGGATCGTCGAGGACATTTTGGATGGGGTGATCAATCCTGGAATCGTTGCGACGATCGCTCGGCACGGCGGAAGCGCTTCGGGATTGTCGGGAAAGAATACGTTCGTGGCCGAGCGCCTCGAGCCGATCGAAGCGGAGCGCGGTAAGCTGGTCGACATCGGGTTCGTGGGTGCCGCGACAAAAGTTTGGGCCGACGATGTGCGGGCCGCCATCGCGGCGGAGCGGGTGCCGGTGATCTCGCCGATCGGTGCCGATGCCTCGGGGCAGGTTCTCAACATCAACGCCGACGTGGCGGCGGCGGCGCTGGCCACGGAGTTGCGGGCGGAGAAGCTGATTTTCGTGAGCGACGTTCCCGGGATCATGCGCGATCCGGAGCGGAAGGATTCGCTGATCCCGAGCGTGACGGTCGAGCAGACGGGGTTGCTGATGAGAGAAAAAATCATCGCGGGCGGGATGATTCCGAAGGTCGAGTCGGCGGTGCGTGCCTTGCGGTCGGGCGTCGGCAAGGTGCATCTCATCGGTGGGGCGGTGCCGCATTGTTTGCTGTTGGAAATTTTTACGAACGCCGGGGTCGGGACCGAGATTTTGAAGTAGGGCGCGAGGTGCCGACGGAGTGCGTCAAGGGTGCATCGGCTGGCAGCCGATGACCCGGTTGCAGCGATCAAGTCACGCGGTCGATCAGCCAGATGGCTCCGGCGGCGGCGATAAAAACGGACGTGGCCGGAACGCCCCAGCGGGTCCAAAGGGGCGTGGGGCGGAGTCGGAGGAGGAGCGGCAGCGTCACGGCGGCGATGGCGATCTGGCCGATCTCGACGCCGACGTTGAACGAGATTAGGGGGATGATCGCGCCGGTGGTGCTTTCGCCGATGCCGAGGGATCGGAGCACGGAGGCGAAACCCAGGCCGTGGACGAGTCCGAAGGCGAGGGTGAGAAGGTAGCGGCCGCGGGGCTCGCCGCGGCGGACGAGATTTTCGATGGCAACGTAGACGATGGACGCCGCGATGATGGCTTCGACGACGTGGCTCGGGATCTCGACGACGTTGAAGGTCGCGAGGGCGAGGGTGACGGAGTGGGCGATCGTGAAGCAGGTGATGATGCGGAGGGCGTCGCCGTAGGTGCGGACCACGATGAGCAGCGCCGCGAGGAAGAGGATGTGATCGAAGCCCGTGAGGATGTGCTCGATGCCGAGAAGAACGAAGCCGGGGGTGGCGACGGCGGCCGGGGTCGGGGCGGAGGTGGAGGCCGCGATGGTGATGGTGGGATCGTCGGCGCCGAGGAGCTTTTCCTGGAGGATGGTGCCGTCGGCTGCGCGAACCGTGATGAATTGGCGGTGGCCGAAGGAGAGGGAGGCGATGAGCGGCGCTTCGACGGTGAACTCCTGCGTGGGCGTGACCGGGAAGGTGAGCAGAAAGGTGAGGTTGTTTTGGTCGTCCGACTGCGCGATGGCTTTGGTGGGATCGATCTCCCGATCCCCGACCCGAAGGCGAACGGCGGTGGGTGCGAAGTCGGCGGGGGATTGGCCGAGTCGCTGGCCGAGGGCGGCGATTTCGACCTGGGAGTAGGCCGCGTCGACGGTGACGCGGTCGGACGCGATGGTGACGGTGGCGCTGCTGAGGCCGGGGTCGTGGGCTTGGGCACCCCCGTGGACGGCGATGAGGAGAAGGCTGGCGAGAACGGTTTGATGGAGGCTGCGGGCTGGCACGGCTTGGCGGATGATTCTCGAGCGCTCGGTTCCAAGTGTGGGCGGTGCCAGAGTTTTTTGGACGGGCCTGCTTGGACGCAGGTTGGAAGAGACTTCAGAGATATTTCGCTTCGATCAACATGACATTATCGTCCGTGGCTCGGAATTTAATGAGAAAGCCACGGCTCGGCAGGAGCGTTGTCGGAAGTATCCCGACTGTCTCCGCTTCGCTCCGGCTGCCCTCCGAATGCCAGATGGGGTCGGCTGGCGCCGCGCTGTCATCCCTGGCTTCTTGACTCGCTTGCTCGGTCGTTGTCCCCAACATGACGGGTTTTGGGGGGGCAGCGTGGCGCTGGCTTTGGGAACATGTCCACCGCGGGCTGCGGCGGTCGGAGACTGGTCCGACCGCCGCAGAGTCGCGAGGGAAGTGTCCTACGGGTGCGTGTGATTGCGACCGTTCAACGGGGTCGACTCGTAGGGGAAGACCTTGCTGTAGGTGGCGTCGTTCATGCTCACGCCGTCGATGCCGTCGGCGACTGCGATCGAGGGTGGATCGGAGCGCAGGTCGCTGAGGAGCGCCGAGATGGCGATGTCGACGACGTCGTCGCCGAAGCGGCGTCCATTCGGCCAACCGCCGGGGGCCTGGTTGGGTCCAAGGAACGATTGCTGGGTGCTGGTGAGCACGTCGCCGCCGAAGATTCCGAGCCGGGAGAATCCGGCGTCGTCCGGATTGACTCCGGTGGTGGAGCCGTTTCCGGCGAGCCGGGCCGGTGGTGTCGAGAGGTCGACCTTGATGACGTCCGGGATGAAGATTCCGGCGATGTCGGTGCGGTTGTCGGTCTCGGCGTTGGTGCCAAGGATCGCGTTGGCGAGCGCGGCGAGTTCGGGCGTGATCGCGTATTTGCGGAACAGCTCGTTGTCGCGCGATGGGTCGGTGCGGCTGTAGAGATCCTTGTCGGCAATGGCGACGAGGGCTTCGTTGAACAGCGGGTTACCCTGCCGGGCGACTGGAACCAAGACGGGGACCTGCGTCTGCGTCGTGGTGATGGTGTTCACGACCTTGATGCGGCGCACCGTGGGGCGATTGCTGTTGCGGGGATCCCGAACGCGGACGTCACGATCGCGGTCGAACGTGGTGTTGGTCACGATGCGGACGGAGGGACGGAAGACGTTGGCGTAGACGCTGACGATCTGTTGGTCGCCGCCAAATTCCGTGACCGGAATCGAGAGGGCCATCAGATTGATGTTGAATCCACCCTGGGAATCAACGCCGGTGTCGACCCCGTCCGTCGTGTCGCCGTCGGAACGGAGGGAGAGGAGATCGAAGATCGAGTTGATGTCGCCGTAGAATCCGTCGTCGCGCTGACCGGCGAAGGCGGAGATGCCACCGCTGAGCGTGGCAATCGATTGAGTGGTGTACTGGTCGAGTTCGGCGACGGTCGCCACGCCGGGTTTGGCGGGGTTGTTGCCGTCGTCGCCGACGTTGTAGAGCGGGGTGGCGTTGCCCTGGTTATTCGGCGGGACGGTGCCCGAGCCAAGGAGAGTGCTGGCACCGGTGCGGAAGTCCCGACGGGTGACGGTGTAGGTCTGAATCAAATTCTGACTCGCATCGCCGACCGTATTGATCACTCCAAGGTAGGACTGGAGGATGGTATTGGAATTCTGGAACGTCGTGTTGAAGCGGAATTGATAGGCAAGCGTCGCGCGTCCTGCGGCGACATCGGCTCCTAGGGAGACGTTGATGGAATACAGGACGTTGTCGTCGAAGTTGTATTTGTTTGGTCCGACGCCGGGCTCCTGGTGCGGGTAGACGCCGAGGGCGAGGACGAGATTTTTTTCCCCGCCGGGGTTGGCGACGAACGCGTAGACGTCGGTGGTGTTGGCGGCGGGATCGAGCGTGATGAGCGGCGCGTCCATGTGACTGGAGGCGAGGGCTCCCTCGGCGAGTAGGGCAGCACTGGCGATGGCCAGGTTGCGGATGAGTGATTTTTTCATGAGTTTGTTTGGTGGCTTGGTTTCGGTGATCCGTATTCGGGTGAATCCGGAGGCGGGAGAGTGGCGGTGAGTTCCCGCTCCAATTCGGAGAGGCGGGAACGTTCGGAAGGGAGGAGGGTGTGGGCGATTTCGGAGGTGGCGTCGTGCCAGCGTTGCGCGTCGGCGAGCCGGCCGGCGTGGAAAAAGATGACCGAAGCGTGGAGGTAGAGGCGGCCGTCTTCGGTGCCTTCCGCGAGGGCGCGGTCGAGGTGGGGGAGCGCTTCGTTGGTGCGACCGGCGGCGTCGAGGGCCCAGGCGTAGGCGTCGTGGGTGAAAATATCCTGCCGATTCTTCAGTTCCTCACCGGCGAGGCGGACGGCGGTGGCGGGTTGGAGACCGCGGGTGGCGAGGAAGAGGGCGAAGGTGCGGGGATCGGTTTGTTCGCCGTTCGCGAGGATTTCGGCTTCGACCCGCTTGGCTTCGGCGGTGGCGCCCGTTTCGCGCAGGGCGTCGGCGAGGGTCCATTGGGCATCGGGCAGCGGGTTGATGGTGGCGGCTGGGCAGAGGCTTTCGAGGGCCGCGGTGGCGTCGCCCGCGGCGAGGCGCATGCGGCCTTCGAGGAGGAGGGCGGGTGCGTAGTCGGGAAGGACGGCGAGGCCCTGGGCGTTGGACTGTTCCGCCAGTTCGAGGCGATTGGTTTGGAATTGGAAGGTTGCGAGGCGGGTCGTGGCCCACGCGAGGGAGGTCGGGTCCGACGGGGTGCTGGCTCCGACGGCGAGGCGCATCAATTCGATGGCTCCCCCCGGGCTGCCGAGGATCCAGCGGAGGTACGCGGCGCGGGAGTAGGTCTGGAGATCGGGTCGGAGGTTGATCGCTTCCTGATAGACCGGGATGGCCTCGTCGATCTTGCCCTGCTCCATGAGCGTGTCGCCGAGGAGGCTGTGGTCGTAGGGGTTGCCGCGGAGGTCGACGAGGCGACGGGCGCGGATCTCGGCTTGGTGGAAGCGGTGGAGGCACTGGTCGACGTGTCCTTGGAGGAGGAGGGCCTCGGCGGAGTTCGGATCGCGGTCGGCGAGAATGCGGGCGCAGGCTTCGGCGAGCTTGTGGTAACCGGGGTCGAAGGTCTCGCGCTCCTTGGCGACGTAGGCCCAACCGAGGCGTTCGAGGTTGGCTTCGACGAGCGTGTTGGCGCGGATTTCGTCTTGGTGATGGCGGATCGCCTCGTCGGCGATCGAGTCGCCGGTGTGCTCGGAGAGGACGAGTGCGAGTGGGTCGATCCGTGGTGCCGCGGAAACGTCGGCGGTGTCGGCGGGAGGGGTGCCGGGGTCGCATCCGGCGAGCGTCCAGAGAGCGATGAGCCCGCCCAGCGTCGCGGCTGCGATCCGGGATTGGGTTACTGGGCGGAGGATGGTCAAGATCAACGGGATACGGGGAGTTGCGGGATGCGGATCAAATTTTTTGCCTTGGAGTGTGCGGGAATTCGTGGGGGAGCCGGCGCCGGACTCCGCGATGCTGCGGTCGGAAGGTTGGACTCGTCCCGCGCGGACGCTAGGATCGAGGGGATGAGTGCTGGATTCGTGATCGAACAAATTTGGATTTCGCCCGCGCATAATTATTTCGGGCATTTCGGAAAACCTCCGGGCGAGAACGAGTCGGTCGCGGTCGACGCGGCGACTTGCGTGAAGGGTAAGGGGCTGGTCGGAGATCGGTTTTTCGACTTCAAACCGCGGAAATTTCCGAATGGTTACGACGGGCAGGTGACCTTCTTCGCGGTCGAAACGTGGACTGATCTGTGCGAGCGGCTGGGGGTGGGGGATCGGGGGCCGGAGGTATTTCGCAGAAACGTGCTGACGCGGGGCCGGGATTTGCGTGAGCTGACCGGCGAGGAATTCGAGGTCGGCGGGGTGCGGTTTTTCGGGGTGAAGGAGGCGGCTCCGTGTCAGTGGATGGACACGGCATTCGGGCCGGGAGCGCTCAAGGCGTTGAAGGGGCGCGGGGGTTTGCGCGCGCGGATTTTGAACGACGGGGTGATTCGGGTCGGCGAGGGATGAGCGGGAGCGTGGCGGCGGCGCTGCTGGTCGGTGGTCGGTCGGTGCGGATGGGGGTCGATAAGGCTTTCCTGCAATGGCGGGGACAAATTTTGTGGAAGCGACAGTTGGGGATTCTCAAGGAGTTGGAACCCGCTGAATTATTGGTCTGCTTCGGGCGGCGGGAGAAGTTCGACGTCGGGGGTGAGGACGTCCGGCTGGTGAGCGACGATCCCGCAGCGGTGGGTCCGATGGCTGGGATCGCGGCGGCTTTGGCCGCCACGAAGTGTGAACGGGTCGTGGTGTTGGCGGTGGATTTGCCCGGGATGACCGCGGAATTTCTCGGAGGGTTGGTGCGGGAGAGTGAGGCCGGAGTGGGAAGGGTCGTGGAGCGGGGTGGGTATTTCGAGGGCTTGGCGGCGATTTACCCGATGGCTTTGGCGGCTTTGGCGGTGGAGGTGGCGGCGGGGAAGGATCCGTCGGTGCAGCGTTTTGTGCGGAGGGGGATCGGTTTGGGGCGGATTCGGGTGACGACAGCGGATGACGAGGGGCTTTTTCGGAATCTGAACTCGGTGAGTGATCTGGGGTCCGACTGAAAGCGGAGGTCGCTCGTGAAGTCGACGGAACCCGGCGGCGCGGCTTCCCTACCCTCGAATGGGCGCGCTTCGCGCTGGTTTGGTTTTGGGATTTGCATTGGTGGGGGGATTCGGGTTGGATTCGCGGCGCTTGCAAATGGCTGATTCCGACCCACTTTCCGCGTCGCCGCGCTACCGGCGAATCGTTCTCAAAATTAGTGGCGAGGCTCTCCGGGAGATCGGGAGCGGGGACAGTATTTCCCCCCAGATCGTGCACAATATGGCGAAGCAGATCGCCGAGATCCGCCAGATGGGCGTCGAGGTCGCGGTCGTGGTCGGCGGCGGAAATATCTGGCGCGGTCTGGCGGCGAGTCACCGTGGCATGAACCGGACGACGGCGGATTACATGGGGATGCTGGCGACCGTGATCAACGGGATGGCTTTGATGAGTGGGCTGGAGGAGATCGGTGTGTCGGTGCGCGTGCAGACGGCGATCGAGATGAACAACGTGGCGGAGCCGTTCATTCTGCGGCGGGCGGTGCGGCACCTCGAGGTCGGGCACGTGGTGATCTTCGTGGCCGGGACGGGGAATCCGTTTTTCTCGACGGATACCACGGCGGCGCTGCGGGCGAACGAGATCGGGGCGGGCGTGATTCTCAAGGCGACCAAGGTCGACGGGATCTACGACGCGGACCCGATGAAGAATCCGGACGCGAAGAAATTCGATCACATCACGTATTCCGACGCGCTGAGTCGGCGCTTGCAGGTGATGGATTCGACGGCGTTCAGTCTTTGCATGGACAACAAGATGCCGATTATTGTCTTCGACATGGCTGAGACCGGGAATATCCGCCGCGCCGTGATGGGCGCCAAGGTGGGCACGCTGGTCTCGGAATCACCGGAGACGCACTGACATGGACACGGACGAAGTTTTATTGGAAACCGAGGAGGCGATGGAGAAATCGCTGGAGTTCATGGCGCACGAATTCGGTGCGATCCGGACGGGAAAGGCTCAGCCGGGGCTCATCGATAATCTGGACGTCGAAGCCTACGGGACGGCGATGAAGATGAAGCAGGTCGCGGTCATTTCCTCACCGGAACCGCGTCTGCTCGTGGTTCAGCCTTTCGACGCGACGACGATCAAGGACATTGCGCGGGCGATTCACGAGTCGCGGTTGGGGATCAATCCGGTCGTCGACGGGAAGATCATTCGAATTCCGTTTCCGGAGCTGACCGAGGAGCGTCGCAAGGAGCTCGTGAAAATGGTGAAGGGGATCGCCGAGGAGACGCGGGTGCGGATTCGCGGTTGTCGGCGGGACTCGATGGAGACGGTGAAGAAGGGGCAGAAGGCGGCGGAGATCTCGGAGGATCAGAAGCTGACGGCGGAGGACGACATCCAAAAACTGACGGATCGGTTCAACAAGAAAATCGATGAACTGGTCGTGGCGAAGGACGCCGAGATCATGAAGGTTTAGGTATGCAATTTTCGATTTTCGATTTTCGATTTGGGATTCGGCGGGCCGCGTTGGGTTTGGTTGGCGCGGCGGCTTTGATCGGCACGGCTGACGCGAGGGTGGTGCGGTTGGCTCCGGATTTCTCGTGGGCGACGTCGGCGGGTGTGGCGAAGTCTTTGCGGTCGCTCGAGGGGCAGCCGGTGGTGTTGCTGATCGCGCCTTCGCCGAAGAACGGGAAGTTTCGCTCGCAGGTGAAGCAACTGGAGTCGGACTACCAGCGACTGGCTTCCAAGGGGCTGGTTTGCTTCGCGGCGTTCACCGAGGAGGGTGGCCGGGTGGGATCGAACATTCCGTTTGTCGTCGTGGGCGATGGGCCTCGGGTTGGGTTTTTGTATGAGATTCCGAGTGGGTTCGCGATTGCGATCATCGGGCCGGATGGGAATCTGGATTACCTGACCGACGACGTGGTGGATGCTCAGCGGGTGCTGGACGTGATGAATAACAATGCTTCGAAGCAGGAGTATCTGCGGAAGGAGTAGCGCGCGGATACGCGGGGGCGGGGGGGTGGGTGAGTTTTCGCGCCAAGGATGGGGCGACCGCCAAGGGGGTTGAGGGGGCTGCGGACGTTACTCTTCGTAGGGGGAGTTCTACGGGGGTTTCTAGCTTCAGTGCAGTGTGTAAGCCAGAGATGCTTCGCTTCGCTCAGCATGACAGGTTTGGGCTTGGGGGAGCTTGGGGTTTCGGAGACGCGCTTTTCTGAACGTTAAGCTTCTTGGCGTTGTTTCCGGTCCTTGCGCTCACTCATCCGAATAGTTCGGGAGGCGCGGCGGTGGGGGCGTCGAGGCCGATTTTCCGGTAGGCTTTGGCCAGGGCGACTCGGCCTTGGGGGGTGCGTTTGAGAAAGCCTTGCATGATGAGGTAGGGCTCGTGGACCTCTTCGAGGGTGCCGGGTTCTTCTCCGGCGGAGACGGCCAGTGCGTTGAGGCCGACGGGGCCTCCGTCGAATTTGGTGATGATGGATTCGATGATGCGCTTGTCCATCTCGTCGAAGCCTTCGGCGTCGACGTCGAGCATTTCGAGGGCCTGGGCGGCGACGGGTTGGTCGATAAATCCGGCGGCGCGGACCTGGGCGAAGTCGCGGACCCAGCGGAGGTAGTTGTTGGCGATGCGGGGAGTGCCGCGGGATCGGCGGGCGATCTCGAGGGATCCGGGGTCGTCGATTTCGACGCCGATGAGCCCGGCGCTGCGGGCGATGATGATGGCGAGGGCCTCGGCGGAGTAGTAGTCGAGGCGGCAGTTCATGCCGAAGCGGGAGCGGAGCGGGGCGCTGATCATGCCGCTGCGGGTGGTGGCTCCGATGAGGGTGAACTTGGCGAGGTGGAGCTGGATGCTGCGGGCGCTGGGGCCCTGGTCGATGAGAATGTCGACTCGGAAGTCCTCCATGGCCGGGTAGAGGTATTCTTCGATGGTGGGTTGGAGGCGGTGGATCTCGTCGATGAAGAGGACGTCGCCGCGCTGGAGGTTGGTGAGGAGGCCGGCGAGGTCGCCGGCTTTGTCGATGGTCGGGCCGGAGGTTGTCTTCACGTCCGCGCCGACGGCGTTGCCGACGATGTAGGCGAGCGAGGTTTTGCCGAGGCCGGGGGGGCCGGAGAGGAGGATGTGCTGGAGGACGTCGTCACGCTGCTGGGCCGCGTCGACCATGAGTTGCAGGCGCTCGACGGTTTTTTCCTGACCGGCGAATTCGGCGAATGCGGGCGGGCGGAGCGAGACGTCGAACGGGGTGTCGGGGGTGCCGCTCAGAGCGTCGGGGGTGGTCGGGAAGTCGGCTTTCACAGCGTGAAGGTGGGAATTTGAAATTTGAAATGGGGAGTGAGAAATGTCGACCCCTTCGGGCGGGTTTGGGGGGGCAACGGGGCTTTACCCCATTCAACGGCTCGCCGAAGGCCGCGCCATTTCAAATTCATCACTTCTAATTTCAATTTCTTTCAAGCTGACTTTCGAATTCGGCCAGCGCGGCTTGAATTCCGCGCTCGTCGCGCAGAAGCGACGTGCCGATGAGGGCGGCGTCGAAACGGTTGCGGATGGTGGGGAGGTTTTCCGGGGTGAGGCCGCTTTCGGCGACTTTGATGGCGTCTTTCGGGAGTTCGGTCACGAGGTCGAAAGCGTCGAAGGCTAGACTGAAATCTTCTTTCGATTCGCCCTCGGTGCCGACGAATCCGGTGGTTGATTTGAATTTGCGGCTGTTGATGCCGATGACTTTCGCGTCGGACGGGAGGGTGTCGATTTCTTCGGAGGTGTGGACTTCGAAGAGGGCGGTGAGGCCGAGTTCTTGGGCGAGCTCGTGAAAACCGCGAAGGCGGGCGGCGTCGAGGACGTTGGCCATGAGGAGAATGGCGTCGGCTCCAAAGGCGCGGGCTTCGCGGATCTGGTATTCGTCGATGAAGAAGTCCTTGCGGAGGACGGGCTTGGTGACGGCGGCGCGGATGGCGGCGAGACGGTCGATGGTCATGCCGAAGTGGTGCTCGTTGGTGAGGACGGAGAGGGCGCGGACGGTGGGGCTGGCTTCGTAGGCGGACGGCGCGTCGGCGACGTTGGCGGCGCGCATCGGGCCGACGCTGGGGGAGCGCTCTTTGATTTCGGCGATGAGGCCAAAATCGTCGGTGGCGAGGGCGGCGGCGAAGTCGCGGGGTGGTGGGGCGTCGGCGAGGCGGGCGCGGATGTCGGCGACTGGTCGGCGGGACTTGTTGGTGCTGAGTTCGTCGGCGACGTCGCGGAGGATCTGATCGAGAAAAGTCATGGGATTTTCGAATCTCGAATTTCGATTTTCGATTGGTTGCCGGGGCGCGTGGAGGCGTTGATCCAGTCGGCGTAGGGTGGGTTGGCCTGGGTGGTGAAAGCGAGGATTTCCGGAACGTCGTAGGGATGGAGTTCGGCGAGGCGGGCGGCGGCGGCTTTGGCGAGTTCGGTGGCGGTTTTGCAGAGGACGAGGATCTCCTGGGTGTCGTGGACATCGTCCTCCCAGACGTAGATCGAGCGGGCGCTGCGGAGGAGGGTGCCGCAGGCGATGAGGCCTTCGCGGAGTAGGGCGCGGATGATCTCGGTGGCGTCCTCCTCGCGCTCGAACGTCGAGAGAACGAGCGAGATGGTGGGGTCAGGCGGCGAGGGCTGGGGCGGGAGCGGCATGGAGCTTGACCGTGGCTTCCTGGCGGCAAATCCAGCCTCCGCCGATGACGCGGTCGCCTTGATAGAGCACGGCGGCCTGGCCCGGGGTGACGGCGCGCTGAGGTTCGTGCAGGCGGACGCGGTAGTTGCCGCCGCCTTCGGTCGGTTCGACCGTGGCGGCGGTGCCGGCGTGGGCGTAGCGAATCTTGACGGTGACTTCGGTCGGATTGGCGGGCGGGTCGATGAGCCAGTTGACGTTGTCGATTTCGAAATTTTCGCGGGTGAGTTCCTCGTCGGTGCCGATGATGACGCGGGAGTGCTCGGGGTCGATGTCGACGACGTACATCGGGCGGGGTGAGCCGCCGGGGAGGCCTTTACGTTGGCCGATGGTGAACATTTCGATGCCTTCGTGGTCGGCGATGTGGTTGCCGGCGGTGTCGTAGATGCCGCCGCGGTGGAATTCGGTGTCGCCGAGATGGGAGCGGAGGAACGCCTTGTAGTCGTTGCCGGGGACGAAGCAGATCTCCTGGCTGTCGACCTTGTCGGCGACTCTGAGGCCGAGGTCGCGGGCGATGGCGCGGATCTCGGGTTTGGTCATTCCGCCGAGCGGGGTAACGGCTCGGGCGAGCTGCTGTTTGCGGAGGCTGAAGAGGAAGTAGGACTGGTCTTTCTTGTCGTCGAGTCCGCGACGGAGGACGGGGTCGGGGCCGTCGTGCTCGACGATGGCGTAGTGGCCGGTGGCGATGTATTCGGCTCCGAGGGCGGCGGCTTTTTTCCAGAGGTTACCGAACTTGAGCTTTTCGTTGCACATGACGCACGGGTTGGGCGTGCGGCCGGCGCGGTATTCGCTCGAGAAGTAATCGATGACGAGGCGCTCGAACTGGTCGGCTTCGTCGACGACGTAGTGGGGGATGCCGAGGGAATTCGCAACGCTGCGGGCGTCGGCGATGGCGCTGGGGCCGCAGCATTTGTCCTCGGCGCGGGAGATGCAGTCCTGCGGCCAGACTTTCATGGTGACGCCGATGACGTCCCAACCGTCCTGTTTCAGGAGGTGGGCGGTGACGCTGGAGTCGACCCCGCCGCTCATGCCGACGAGGATGCGTTTGCCTTGGCCTTTCATTTGGCCGGGACGGTAGCAACGATGCGGGGGGTGGTCAAATGGTGGTGGCTGGGGGGGGTGGGTGGTCGTTGTGGGGTGAGGGGGTTTGACGGCTTCGCCGTTTTGGATGGGTCGGTGATTGCAGATCGCCGCTCCTCGAGGACTTCGAATCCCGCTGGCGCGGGTCGCCGGACGCTGCGGCGGGACGCCGCAGCTCGCACGCGGGGACGCGTGCGCTCCCCGACTTCGGCGGCGGGACGCCGCCGCTCCCTCGAGCTATTTGAGTTCTTGGAGGGTGGGGAGGCCGTAGGCTTGCTGGAGTCGGCTCGATTGGGCTTCGATCTGCTTGGCGTCGAGGTAGATGACTCCGGGGTCGGAGGTGAATTCGATTTTTTGGAAGCCGTCCGTCGGCTCTTCGATGGCGGCTGCGACGTCGGCGAGGCTTTTGATGGGCTGGCCGTTGACTTTATCGACGACGATGGAGCCGAGGTCTTCGTAGCCGAGGGTGGCGTCGCTGGGGAGGACCTGACTGACGAAGACGATCTTGCCGCGGTCGGCGGGGAGTTCCTGCTGGAAGGCGTCGAGGTAGACGAGTTTCTGCGGAGCGTTGCCGCGCCAATCCGATCCCCATTCCTCGAGGTAGGGGCGGGAGAGTTCCTGAAAAACCACGCCGCCGAGAACGAGGTAGGGCGGTTGCTCGTCGTAGGTGAAGGCTTCGCTGATGATGGAGCCGGGTTCGCGCGGGCCGAGGGGGAGGTCCACCGTGGTCTTCGTTTCGTCGCGAAGAAGGGTCAGGGGGAGGGTGGCTCGGTCGGGAGGGGCGTTCGAGACCAGGTGGCCGAAGGAGATTTTGCCGAAGGTCTCGTCGTCGTAATTGCCGTCGTTGTCGAGGTCGCGGTCGTCGACGGCGAGGATGACGTCGCCCTTTTCGAGTCCGGCTTTCTCCGCGGCACTGCCGTGGAGGACTTCCGAAACGTAGACTCCGCTGTCGGAGTCGGCCATGCCGAGGTGGCGGCGGAATTGCGGATCGCGCGTCGACGAAAACGCCAGGCCGGCGCGGGGGAAGGATTCGTAGGTGTCCCGGGCGGCCCGGTCGAGGAACGTGCGGATGACGGGCGATGGGAGGAGGGTCGCGGTCTGCGAACGGGAGTCGTAGCGCATCAGGAGGCCGGCGAGCTGGTCTTCGTGAAAGACGGGGACGGTGAAGCTGTTGTCCCGGTATTGGAGCGGTGCGCTGACCGCGTAGGAAAGCAGGTAAATGCCGTCCACGGGATAACTCGAAACGTTGACGCTGGTGAGGAGACCGCCGGTGACGGCGACGGCGCCGTTGCGCTCGATCTGGGCGATCTCGATCTCGTCGCCGATTTCGAGGGGCGGCGCGAGGTCGATCGGTTGAGAATTTTTCAGAAAATCGGGGTCCGTGGGACGGAGGAGGGCGAGGTTGGCCTCGTAGTCGACGAGACGCACCTCGGCGGGAGTCTTCGCAGAGTCGGAGGGGCGCTCGAGTTCGACGTAAGTGTGGTCGCCGATGACCTCGGCGGTGACGAGGACGTCGCCGCCGGCGATGATCGTGCCGGTGCCGCGGCGGGTGTAGGCGGGACGCTTGACCCAGGGGCGGGTGAAATTGAAGCGCTGGTTGGTCGAATTGACGCGGACGAACGAATCGGCGGAGAGGTCGGTGGGCTGGGCTGGGCTCGCGGTCACTGGGATGGTGGGAGCCTCGCCCTCTTTGGCGGCGGGTGGCGGCGTCGAGAGATCGGCGAACGCGGGGCTGGCGGTGGCGAGGAGGGCGAGGAGCGGAAGGAGACGGATCACGGCTGGAGATTCGATTCGCTGGGGACAGCGTAGCGGGAAAGGATGCGGTCGCGGGCTTCGGCCACGGCTTTGGCTTCGAGGACGAGGGGGCGGTTGGTCCCGGCAAATTCGATGACGTAGTCTTCGGCGGGTTTGGCGAAGGCGTTGGAGAGATCTTCGAGCGTCTTGATCTTCTTGCCGTTGACCGAGATGACCATGGCACCTTGGAATTCTTCGGCGTAGGCGTTGACGGGGTCGGAGAGAACGTTGCTGAGAATGATGATCTCGGGATGATCCTTGTAAAAATCCTCGGCCAGGAAGAAGTCGTAGGTGTAGCGGGTAAGTTGGTTGCCAAGGCTGTAGGCGGAGAGGAAATTCTCGTTGACCGGCTGGAAGAGCAGTCCGGCGAAGAGGACGTAGCGGGGCCGGACGTCGTAAGTGCTCGCGTAGAGATTGTAGGGAAATGGCTCGTTGAGGGGGATCTCGAGTTCGAGTGGTTCGCCGTCGCGGAGCACGCCGAGGCGGACGGTGTCGCCGCGGAGGCTGCGCTCGACGATTTCGGGCATTTGCATGGTGCCGCCTTCGAGTTCGACCGTGCCGTCCATGGCGACCGGGAGGTCCTGGATGGAGGTGATGACGTCGCCGGGCAGGACGATGCCGTCGGAGGAACCGCCGCCGAAGACGCTGCCGACGAGGACCCCGACGTTGTCGTCCTTCAACCCAAGGGCGCGGCGGGCGGCTGGGTTGAAGAGCGGCGAGTAGGTGATGGCGAGATCGACGTAGCGGTCGTAGGTGCCGTCCTTGATGTCTTCGAGGAAGCGTTTCACGACGGGAGTCGGGATCATGTAACCGGTATTCTGCGCGACGTCGCCGCTGTAGCCCTGGAAGGCGACGCCGACGACTTTGCCGTTCTGCATGACGGGACCGCCGCTGTTGCCGGGATTGATGGCGGCGTCGATTTGAATGACGAGGTGGGAGTCGGCTCCGGAGTGGCTGTATTCCTGAAAGTCGATGCGGGAGACGATGCCGCGGGTGACGGAGGGGCGGTCGCCGCCGATCGGGTAGCCGTAGACGCTGACGGTGGATTCGATGTCGGGGATGCCGCCGAGCTCGAGTTCGGCCGTGTCGTCGAAGAAGGCTGGATCCTCGGGTTGCAGGACTGCGAGGTCGCAGTCGTGCGCGACGAAGAGGACCTTGGCTTCGTAGGGACGGGGATCGCCGTCCTTGGTGATGGAAATGAAGCGCGGGTCGCTGACGACGTGGGCGTTCGTGATGATGCGGTTACCGTCGATGATGAATCCGGCACCGACGCCTTGGGAGACGCCGCCGGCGTTCCACGGGACGCGGTAGTCGGGGGATTGGCCGACCGATTGGATGCGGACGAGGCTGCGGCGGATGAGCTCGGGGGCCGCGGCGTCGACGGATTGGACGGGAAGAGTGGCCGCCAGGGCCAGGGCGATCAGGACGATGGTGCTGCGCATGAAAAACGGATTGGCGCGGTGCTTGGCGAAGCCGGGTGGCTCGTGGGCGCGGGCGCTGGATTTACCAATAGCTGGGCTGGGGGGAGTTGCAAGTTGGGGGTTCGGTTTTTGGTCCGGGAGAGCTTGGTCTTAGCGGGAGGGATTGCGCATTCCGATCGTGGTCACGTTCCGGCGGAGCTTTTCCCGTTCCGTCTTGATTCGGTCGCGGTGGACGGCAGGATGCCGGGATGAGTGAGCGGCGGACGATTGGGGAGCTTCGGGTCGAGGCGAAGGGGGATTCGGTGCCGGCGGTGCTGCACGCGCAGCTCGAGGAGATCAAGCGCAAGGAGGGAAGCAACGCGAAGCCGTTCTGGGAGCTGAAGTTGCGGGACGCCACGGACGTGTTGACCCTGCGCGTCTGGTCGGATTCTCCGAATTTCCGGATTTGCGAAACGCTGGAGGCTGGGGATTGCGTGGCGGTCGACGGGGATTTTTACGTGAACGGCTCGTTTGGCTTGGACTCGCGACGCTGGGAATTGTCGCGGCTGTCGGGCGCTGATCGGGAGGCGCTCTTCGCGGGGTCGGTCGAGGAGCGGGCGGCGGTCGAGCGGGAATACGTCTTCATTCGGGACGTCGTGGATGGGCTGGGGGATCCGCGGTTGCGAGCGTTGGGGCTTCGATTTTTCGACGCGTACGGTGTGCGGTTTGCCCGGGCGGCGGCGGCGCGGGTGAATCACCACGCGCGGCGCGGGGGGCTGGTGCAGCATACGGCGCAAATGATGCGGTCGGCGTTGGCGATTTGTGACGCTTATCCGGCGCTCAACCGGGATCTATTGGCCGCGGGTGTGCTTTTTCACGATTGCGGCAAGCTGTGGGAGACGTGTCCGCCGGAGGAAGGGTTCTCGATGGAGCGGGATTTGCGGGGGGAGCTGATGGGTCACATCAGCGTGGGAGTCGAGGTGGTGAATTCCTTGTGGCGCGAACTTGCGAAGGACGGGTGGGACGCGCTCGAGCCTTCGTCGGAGTTGGTGCGGTTGCATTTGATCCATCTGGTGCTTTCGCATCACGGGACGCTGGAATTCGGGTCGCCGGTGCTTCCCAAGACGCCGGAGGCGATTGCGCTGCACTACGTCGATAATTTGGACGCGCGGCTGGAGATGATTTTCCAGGGTTACGAGACGGGGAGCGAGGTGGCGCCCGGGATCTTCGACCGGGTGCGGGCGCTGGGTGTGGGGCCGGTGGCGGCGTTGGGGCGGGTTGCTAGCGGGTAGCTTTGTAGCGGCGGTCTGTGACCGCCGACGTCGTCTCGTCTGGGTTCGAACGTCCGGTGAAATGGTCAGCGGCGGTCATAGACCGCCGCTACAATTGGATTAGAGGCTGCTGAGGGCGGCTTTGATTTTCTCGAAATCAGGGAGGTCCTTCGGGGTTTCTGTCTGCTCGCTGTGAACGATCTTGCCGTCCTTGTTGATGACAAAAGCGGCGCGGGCGGCGGTGTCGCCGATGCCGATGAGATTGGGGAACAGGACGTCGTAGGCTTTGGTGACTTCCTTGTTGAGGTCGCTGGCGAGGGTGAGGCCGATGTTTTCCTGTTTGGCCCAAGCCTGCTGGGCGAACGGGGTGTCGACGCTGATGGCGATGATCTCGGCCTCGAGGTCGGTGTAGGCGGCGAGGCCGGAGGTGACGTCGCACATCTCGGTGGTGCAGACGCCGGTGAAGGCGGCGGGGAAGAAGAGGAGGACGGTCGCTTTTTTGCCGAGCTGGGCGGCGAGCGTGACGTCGACGAGTCCGTCCGCGGTGGCGGACTTGAGGGAGAATTCGGGTGCTTGGGTGCCGATTGCTAATGCCATGAGGGGGATTTAACAGAAGGGCGCAAAGGGCGCAAAGAATTCGAAGGGGAGATGGGTTTGTGATTGGGTGGGGATATGGATTGGGTGGCGTATGGGCCGGATGCGGCTTTGGTGCGGGTGGGCGGCGGAATGCGGGAGGTTGGGGCTTGGTTGGAAAGTGTGGGCGTCGATGGATTGCTGGAATTTTCGGTGGCTTTCGATCAGGTGTTGCTGGAGTTCGAACCCGGGGTGGTCGTCGCGGATCGGGTCAGGGAGTTGATGACGGTTTTCGAGAAGCTGGCGGATGGGGAGGGGGTGGCGGGACGGGTTCACAGGATGCCGGTGCGTTACGATGGCGAGGATCTCGAGGTGGTGGCCCGGGGGGCGCGGATGTCGATCGAGGAGGTCGTGCGGGTTCACTCCGCGGGAAACTACGAGGTCGCGATGCTGGGGTTTTCGCCGGGGTTTCCGTATCTGACGGGGTTGGATGAGCGGTTGGCGACGCCGCGGCGGGCGGCACCGCGGGCGCGGATCGCGGCGGGGGCGGTGGCGATCGGGGGGACGCACGCGGGGATCTATTCGGTGGCGAGTCCGGGCGGGTGGAATGTGATCGGGCACACGGACGTGCCGCTCTTCGACGTGGAGGCCGAGTCGTTTTTGCTGAGGGCGGGCGACCGGGTGGAATTCGTCGTGGAGGGTGGGGCGTGAGGGAGGTCCTCGAAGTGGTGCGGGTCGGGATGGGGTGCTCGGTGCAGGATCTGGGACGCGTGGGGTGGAAGCGGTTCGGGGTGCCGCCGGGGGGAGCGATGGACCGGCACGCGGCGGTGTGGGCGAATCGGCTCGTGGGAAATCCGGACGGGGCGGCGGTGCTGGAGTTTTTGCTGCAGGGGGCGGAGGTGCGGGTGCTGGCGGATTGCCGGGTGGCGGTGACGGGTGCGGATGCGGGGACGGAGGTCGAGGCGTGGCACGCGGTGGACGTGGGGGCGGGGCAGACCATTTCGTGGCGGCGGGCTCGGCGGGGTTTGTGGAGCTATTTGGCCGTGGCGGGGGGGCTGGACGTGCCGAGGTTTTTTGGGAGTGCGAGCGCGTATCCACGGGGTGGGATCGGACGGGTCGCGGAGGCTGGTGACGTCTTTTCGAGTCGGGGTGATGCGGCGGGTGACGGGCGGACGGCGGGGGCCTGGGCGTGGTGGGAGGATCGGCGCGACTATGGGGCGCCGCCGGAGATCCGGGTCTGGCCGGGACCGCAGTGGGGGGAGTTCAGCGAGGACGTGCGGCGGGAGTTTCTCGAGACGGAGTGGGCGGTCTCGTCGCGGAGTGACCGGGTGGGTTATCGGCTGGATGGAGGGCGGTTGGAGCCGCCGAAGGGCGAGATGATTTCGGAGCCAGTGCTGGCCGGGTCGATTCAGGTGCCGCCGAATGGCCAGCCGATCGTGACGATGCGCGACGGGCCGACGGTGGGTGGGTATCCGAAGATCGGGTTGGTGGATGCGGCTTCCCTGGACTGGGTGGCGCAGGGGATCTCCGGTTTCCGGTTTTCGATGTGCGGATGAGTGCGCTCGTCCTCAACGCGGATCTGGGGGAGGGGGAGCCGTTCGAGCGGACGCGGGAACTCATGGCGGTGATCGGGGCGGCGAACGTGGCTTGCGGTGGGCACGCGGGCTCGGCGGAGACGATGCGGGTGGCGGTGGAGTTGGCGCGGGAGTTTGGGGTATTGATTGGGGCGCATCCGGGGGTGGCGGGCGAGTTTGGGCGCGGGGCGGTGGATGTGGATGGGGATGCGTTGGAGGAATTGGTGGTCGAGCAGGTGGGGAGGTTGGTGGCGGTCGTGGGGTCGGAGCTGCACCACGTGAAGCTGCACGGTGGGCTTTATCACGCGGTGGAGCGGAGGGTGGATTTGGCGGAACGGTATTGCGCGGTGATGCGGGAGCGGTTTCCGGGCGTGCGGATTTTTTCGTTGGCGGGAGGGGTGGTCGAGCGGGTGGCGGGTGAGATGGGGGTCGAGGCCTGGGGGGAGGTGTTTGCGGAGCGGGGTTACGGGGCGGACGGGAGGTTGGTGCCGCGGGGAATGGAGGGTGATTTGATCGAGGACGTGGATGCCATCGTGCGGCGGGTGGCGGAGTGGCAGCGGACGGGGTGGCTGGGGGCGCGGACGGTCTGCGTTCACGCCGATTCTCCCGGCGCGGTGGAGATCGCTCGGGCGGTGGCGGGGATTACGCCAGGAGGGCAAGGGCGGTCCAGATCGCGCAGGCGATGACTCCGGCGGTCAGGCAGGGGATGATCTGGGTGCGGACGTGGTCCATGAGGTCGCAGCCGGTGCTGACGCAGGAGAGGACAGTGGTGTCCGAGATGGGCGAGCACTGGTCGCCGAAAATGCTGCCGTTGACGGCGGCGGCGAAGCTGAGGTGGAGAAAAAAAATCGGGTGCGCCGCGTCGGCGGCGTTGGCGAGGGACCACGCGAGCGGGAGGCAAAGCGGCAGCGTGACGGCGAAGGTGCCCCAGCTCGTGCCGGTCGAAAAGGCGACGACGGCGGAGAGGACGAAGAGGCCGGCGGGCAGCAGCCAGAGCGGGATGCGGTCGCCGAGGAGTTCGGCGAGGTAGAGGGCACCGCCGGTTTCGCGAGCGACGTAGCCGATCGCGACGGCGAGCAGGAGGACGACCGAGCCGTAGACGACGCCTTGGATTCCGGACGACACGCCGGCCATCGTTTCGCGAAGCGAGAGGCCGCGGACGAGGGCCGTGAAAATGGTCGCCATCAGCGCGGCACCGAAGGCCCAGAGAACCTTCGGGGATCCGAGCGCGAAGAACGTGCCGATGGAGATGCCGATGAGGATGAGAAGTGGCGCGAAGAATTCCCAAGGCGAGGCGCGGTAGTCGGCGGGGGCGCTCGATTCGGTGGGTGCGACGGTGTTGAGCGGTTCCGCACCGGGGGCGTCGAGTTGGCCGGTGGAACGGGATCGCGCGATGGCGGCTCGGAATTTCGGACCGAGAAACGGGAGTTTGTCGAAGCAAAGCAGGAGGGTGAATCCGACGGCGAGCCACGCGTAGAGGAAGAGCGGGATGGATTGAAAGAAGAACGCGATCCGACCGGTTTCGGTGGCGAGGATCGGGACGCCGACGACGAGGATGAGTCCTTGGACGTAAATCGGCCAAGCGTTGAAGGGGAGGAGGATGGCGATGGGCGAGGCGGTGCTGTCGACGATGTAGGCGGTCTCCTCGTGGCTGATGCGTTGTCGGTCGGCGACGGGCCGGACGGCTGTGCCGACGAGGACGGTGCTGAGGGTGCCGCCCTGGAAAAAGAGGACGCCGAGCGTCCACGCGGCGAAGCGGGCGGAGCGGGAGCCGCGGACGAAGCGGGTGGAAACGAATTCCGCGAAGGCGCGAGTCGCGCCGGTCTTTTCCCAGACGCCCGAGAGTCCGCCCAGGAACCAAAGGTAGAGGACGAGAATGGTCGCGCCGGTCGGCGTGCCGATGGCGGGGATGAGGATGTCGCCGGGGATGTCGTAGGTGCGCAGGACGAGACCGCCGACGATGACTCCGCCGAAGAGCGCGACCACGGGGTCGCGGAAGACAAAACAGAGGAGAATCGCGGTGGCGGCGGGGAGGATGCTCCATGCGCCGATTTGCGAGGAGACGGTGAGACTTTCGTAGGCCGACGAGGCGGCGTCGGGCTGGACGGTTTCCGCGAGGACGGTGGGTTCAATGGTCAGGCGCTGACCCCGCAGCGCCCAGAGCGCGGAAGTTGCCGGATCGAGGGATCCCTCCGCGGGAGCCGTCACGCTGGGCGTCGACTGGACGGTCCACGTGCGGGTTGCGCTGAGTCCGCCGCCGTAGGCGACGAGCAAGAGAGCAACAAAAAGGCCGAACCCGCCAGCGATGCGGATCGTTGGCGGGCTCGGCACGAGTTGGAAGTGGACTAAGCCCGAGCTGCGCGGCGGCGGAAGGCAATGAGGATGATTCCTCCCGCGATGAGCAGCGCGTAGGTCGAAGGCTCCGGGACGGCGGTAAAGTTCACGTCGTCGATGGCGAGGCCTTGATCGGCACCGGCGCTGTTGGCGTCGAACCAGCGAATGTAAAGGTCGGTGCCGTTGGCCCAACTGAATCCGCTGACAGTAACTGGACTTAAGACAGTCTGGTTGGCGGGCAGGGAGCCATCGAGATTTCGCACCGTGCCATCGTTGAAGATGCTGCTGAATTGCAACGCGGGAATCGTCGTCCACGTTCCGTCCAGCAAGTTGGCCGGACTTCCGAGTTGGTAGGCAACAACAAGCTGGTTGTTCTGGTTGGCGTTGCTGCTGAACCACTGCTCGCCCGTGTAACCGAGGCTAAATTGCGTCAGCGTGAGTCCGGTGGTGTTCGTGAAGCGCACGCCGGTGGCAATGGTCCCAGTCGAGTCATTGGGTTTTGTGCCGAGTGCGCCGTCAGTCGAACTTGCGGGGCGCCACTGAAAAAGATTGGCCAGCGTCGAGTCTCCGCTGCTGGTCTTTCGATATTCCTCGGGGGCTGCCGACGTTGCGCTCTGATAAGCGTAAAATCCTGCAAACGTCGAGTTGTCGTCCCAGTCAACATTTCCCGTCGCGGGGAGTCCACTGCTGAAATTTTCGGTGTAGGTCGATCCCGAGGTGCCGTAAAGGATTTGGGCTTTCGAGTTCGTTGCGGAGGCAAGCAGTGCGATCCCGAGGGTCGCGAGCCGGAATGAGGTGATGGTGGTTTTTTTCATGGTTTAGGTGGCTTGGGTTTGTGGTTGGGCGGGGGTGTGAGCGGTTTGCGTGCCGAACGGGCGGCTGGCGGCGGGAAGGTCGGTGACGAGGCGGACGCCGGGCGCGGTCTGGAGCAGACGGGGCAGCGCGTTGACGACGGACGCCACGGTGGCTTTATCACCCGAGACGCCGCCTTCGATGCGGCACTCAATTGGTGGGTCGCTGTCGAGGCGGACGTAATCGTGCGCGTCGGGTTCGTCGAGGGCCATGGTGAGATCGAGTTCGATGCGGTGGCCTTCGAGGGACTCGGCTTGAACGATCTGGTGCAGGCCGCGGGTCTGGCCCGCCGCGACGGTGAAGAAGTCGGTCCGGATGTCGCGCTCGGCAACGACGGGATCGAGGGTCTCGTGGACGTCGGTGATGACCCAGCCGAACGCGTGGGCGAGCAGGAGGAGCGATTCCTGGAAACCGGCATGGCCGGCTTTCCCGTCCGTCCAAAGCGCACGGAAAGCATCGGGCGAGAGACCGCTGCCAATCTTGCGCTGGAGCGGCTCGCGGCGGAGCGTCGCGTTGACGACGCGCTTGCCGTAAACGCCGCTGACCGTCCGGCAGACGCCCGAAAGGGCAACGGGCAGGTAGTCGAGGACGAAGCCGGGGTTGACGCCGGTGCCCAGAATGCGGCCGCCGGAGTCCTGGCAGAGCGCGTCGATCTCGGCGGTGAGTTCGGGAGCGCGGTGGAGCGGGAAGAGGAGCTCCTCGCAGGAGCTGACGATGGCGAGTCCGCGTTCGAGCATCGGGCGGCACTGCTCGAACGAGACGGCGGCGCGGGATCCAGCCGTGTGCAGAATGGCATCGGGTTGGCAGTCGTCCCAGAGTTCGTCGAAGGAGGTGTGGACTCGACCGAGGGATTCGCCCGGGAGTCCGCAGACGTCGGCGAGGGGCCGATCGGCGCGGGCGGGGTCGATGTCGACGCCGCCGACGATTTCGCACCAGGGCTGATTGGCGAGGAGGTGGATGCAGTGCTGGCCGATGGGGCCGAGGCCGAATTGGGCGACTTTGATCATGGGATTAGGGGATGGTTTTGTTGATGAAGGGTTGGAGGGCTTCGCGATCGAGGCCGGTGTCGAGGCCGGGTCCGGTGGGGGCGGCGAGGTCGCGGCCGTCGACGAAGGCGAGTGGATTCGTGCTGGGTTGAATCGGGAAGTCGTCGCGGGGGAGGCAGCCGGTGACGAAGGTGAGCTCCGGCATGGCGATGGCGAGGTGGAGATTTGCGCGGGCACAGAGATCGGTCATGACGAGACCGCCGATGTAGATGCCGATCTGGGGGGCGTTTTCCTCGAGGTAGCGGCCCATGCGCATGGCTTCGAGGAGGCCGCCGGATTTCTGGATCTTGATGTTGACCATGTCGGCGGCGTCGAGGGCGGCGATTTTTTGGATGGCCGCGAGGTCCCAAAGTCCCTCGTCGGCCATAATGAGCATCTGGAACGGATCGGACTTGGCCCAGCCGCGGAGTTCCGTCGTGAGGGCGGCGAGGCTCTCGGTGCGGGTGTCCTTCATGGGCGCTTCGCAGATGAAGCGGGCGGTGAATTTTTCGTCGCGGAGCATTTGGCGGATGCGGGCGAGTTCTTCGGTGGCCTGGGGGAGGTCCTCCCAGGATTTGTTCATGTCGACCCAGAGGGCTCGATCTTGATCCTGCTCGACGAGGACGCGGGTGACGGCCTGCAGGCGGTCGAGGTCGGCGTCGGGATCGAGGCCTAGCTTGATGCGGATGGCGGGGTAGTCGGAGCGGAGGCCGCGGGCCTTTTCGGCGAGTGCTTCGGCTTCAACGTTGGCGCTGAAGGTGATGGCGGCGAGGGTGACGCTGTCCCGGCGCTGGCCGCCGAGGAGTTCGTAGAGAGGGACGTTGTGCTTCTTTCCGATGAAATCGAGGAGCGCCATGTCGAACCCGGCGAGGGTGGCCCGGAGCTGCTGGTCGGCTGGCGGCGGATTCTTCCACGTGAGGGTTTCGTCGGCGGCAATCTCGCGGAGTGAGGCCATGAGCGTCTCGGCGGTCGCGACATCCTCGGCGGGAGTGCTGCCGTCGAAGGTGGCGTCGAGCAGCTCGTTGCGCATGGCCTCGGCTCCGGCCCAGGAATCGGCGAGGGACTCGTTGGTCATGAGGGTGCGGGGTAGGATCTCGCCGACGCCTTCGATGGCTTGGCCGCTGGTGTCCTGGCCTTGGAGCAGGACGAAGATACCGTAACAGGTGTCGCTGCTGGCCTTGGCGGTCACGAAGGCGTTTTCCTTCGGGAGTTCGAAGCCGAGTAACTCGATGGATTCGAACGTGGCGGCGCGGAGGCCGGGAGCGAATCCGAGGGCGCTGGCTGCCAGGATCGAATGAAGCGCGGGACGGAGAAATTTCACGCCCCGCTCATAAACATATTTTGTGCCAGATTTGTATTTTACGGAGCGGGCGTGGGAAAATTCGGTTTTTTCCTCGGTTTTCGTTGCTAGCGAGGGGTCTTCCGGCGAATTCGCGGGAATGATGTTCGGCTGAGATCCCGAGGCCGATGGTCAGAACGGCGGATCGGTGTTGTTAAAAATACAACGATCTATTTTCGGTTCGCGGTCAATCCGTGCTGAAGTGCCTTGCGGTAGAAGTTTGCGCGGTCCATTCCGGCGAGGCGGGCGGCGGCGGCGAGGTTGCCGTGGGTCTGGCGAACGAGGGTCGAAAAATAGGTGCGTTCGAATTCCGCGGCGGCTTCGCGATACGGGAGGGTGACCGCGGCGGACGGGGCGAGCGGGGAGGGGGCGGCGAGGTCGGCGAGGTCGGCGGCTTCGATGCGGTGGCCGGGGAGGAGGACGACGAGGCGCTCGATCGTGTGTTCGAGTTCGCGGATGTTGCCGGGCCACGGGTAGTTGGTGAGGATGCGGGTGGCGTCGGGGGAGAGGGTGATCGAGGGGCGGGTGGGATCGGATGCGCGATTGATGAAGTGGCGGGCGAGGGGGAGGATGTCGTTGGGGCGCTCGCGGAGCGGGGGGATGACGACTCTGATGACATTGAGCCGGTAGAAGAGGTCGGTGCGGAAGCGGCCGGTGCGGGCTTCCTGCGTGAGGTCGCGGTTGGTGGCGGCGATGACGCGGGCGTGGGAGGTCTGCTGTCCGGTCTGACCGACCCGGCTGAAGGAGCCGGTCTGAAGTACGCGGAGGAGCTTGGCCTGGAGGGCAAAACTGATCTCGCCGATCTCGTCGAGGAAGAGCGTGCCTTCGCCGGCTTCTTCGAAGCGGCCGATCCGGCGGGCGGTCGCGCCGGTGAACGAGCCGCGTTCGTGGCCGAAGAACTCGCTCTCGAGGAGATTCTCGGGGATGGCGGCGCAGTTGACTTCGACGAAGGGGGCGTCGCGTCGGGGGCTGTGGTCGTGAAGGAAGCGGGCGAGGAGTTCCTTCCCGGCGCCGGTCTCGCCGAAGATGAGGACCCGGCTGGCGGAGCGGGCGATGAGTCGGCACTTGTCGAGGAGATCGATCATGGCCGGATCGCCGGCGATGATCTGGTCGGACGGGTAGAGCGAGGGGGCGGCGTCGGCGGATTGGCGTTCGAGAACGCGGCGGGTGCGTTTGCGGAGTTCGATCTCCGAGATCGGTTTGGTGATGTAATCGGCGACGCCGAGTCGGGTGGCCTCGATGGCGGAGGTCTCGTCGCCGTAGCCGGTGACCATGATGATGGGCGTCTGACAACCGTGGCCGCGGAGGCGTCGGATGAGGTCGAATCCGTTCAGCTCGCGCATGACGAGCGTGGTGACGAGGAGGTCGATGCCGCCGGAGCGAGCGATGCGGGCGGCGCGCTTGGGGCTGGAGCAGGTGGTGACGTCGAAGTCCGGCCGGAGCATGCGGGCGAGGCTGCGGAGATTCTCGGAGACGTCGTCGGTGACCAGAATCCGGGGTCGATTAAGGGCCATGATTCTCAGTTGTGGATTTGCCAACGAAGGTTGTCAAATCAACAACCGAACCGAGGGCGAGTTTAGGGAATAAGGGGGGAAGGACGGGGAGAATATTCCGTTGCTTCGCCAAAATGCCCGATGGCACGCTGATTGCTGAATTGGAATGCCGATGAAAATTTGTCGATGCTCCGGTCAGCCGATCATTCTTCGATTTGAAAGCCGGGCGTTCACGTTGAGAAGCCGGGCGTTCACTTTGATCGAATTGCTGGTCGTGCTGGGGATTCTGACGATTCTGGTCGCGTTGCTCGTTCCGGTGGTGAACGGAGCGTTGGTGAAGTCGCAGCGGACGGATGATGCGAACAACCTGCGGCAGATCGGGATCGCGGTTCATCAATACGTGAGCGAGCACGGGGTGCTGCCGGGGCGGGTCAACCGCGGGATTCGGATTCCGCGGACGGTGGCGGATGGGGACCGCGAAAAGTGGCTGAGTACGTTCCTCGAAGACGCGGGGGTAGTTTCCCCGAACTCCCCGATGTGGGAGAGTCCGTCGGACTATGGCGCGAACCGGGCGGGCACGGCCTACATCCTCAACAACACGGTGCAGTCCGAGCCGCCGAATTTCTTCGGGCGGCGGACGAATACAGCTTCGCTGGTGTCGCAGCCGCTCCCGCTTGTGGGATTGCTGGAGAACGTCAAGAACGGCGAGGATGGCGGGCGGTTGTCGCGAATCTGGTTGGCGACGAACGCCGACGGGGAGAACTACGGGTCGGCGGGCACGGGAGGGAGCGAACACGCGATCCCGGAGGATCTGCGGACGCCGTGGGGTGGTCGGAACTACGTCTTTTTCGACGGCCATGTCGAGTTGGTCGCACCCGCGGATTACCCTTCACACAACTAGGGCGTGAGGGGGCGACAGGATTGTTTGCGTCGGCGTCGGCGAGTGGTTTGGCTCTCGTTATGGGCCGTGCTGGTGGTCGGGGCCGTCGGACTGCGGGGTGCGCAGGTGGTCACGTCGGACGGCGGGATGGTGGTCTCCGGGAGCCGCGAGGCGAGTGAGATCGGCGTGGCGATTCTGGAGCGGGGCGGCAGCGCGATGGACGCGGCGGTCGGGGTGTCGTTGGCGGTCGGGGTGGGTGAGCCGGATGGATCGGGGTTGGGCGGGAAATTGATTTTGCTGCACCGCTCGGCGGCGGATGGGACCGTGAGGGCGGTGGTGGGTCTGGATTCTGCTCCGGCAGCGGTGACGGCGGCGGAAGCGCGGGGGGCGGGCCGGGCGAATCTGACGCGCGGTTGGCGGGCGGCGGCGGTCGCGGGCATGCTGCCGGCGCTGGCGGAAGCGCACGAGCGGTGGGGGCGGTTGGCTTGGCGGGAATGCGTCGAGCCGGTGGTTGGGTTGGCGCGCGAGGGTGCGGTGGTGACCGCGGACCTGGCGGCGCTTTTGCGCAAATACCGGGAGACGCTCGGCGCGGACGGAGAATTTCGGCGGATCTTTTTTCCGGAGGCGCGGGTTCCGGTCGTGGGTTCGCGGCTGCCGCAACTGGATCTGGCGGCGTCTCTGGAGTTGGTCGCGGAGCGTGGAGCGGACGCGATGCGGGATGGTGTGATCGTGGAACGGATCGCGGCGGCGAGCAAAGCGGGCGGGGGCTGGTTGCGGGGTAGTGACCTGGCGGACGTCGAGCCGGAGATTGCCGAGCCCTTGCGAATCGAGTGGCGCGACTGGCAGGTCTGGAGCAGTCCCGTTCCGTCGACCGGGGGGATGACCGTCCTGCTGGCCTTGCAGGCTCTGGAGTCCGCGGGGACGATCCGGTGGGACGCGGTGGGGATCGTGCGAGTGTGCGCCGTCCTGCGTCAGGTCTATCCGCTGGCGCGGGGGGTGGCGACCGGTGATGCTGGGGTGGAGTTGTTGGCGGGGGCGGAGGCGGAGTCGGTTGCGGCGCGGGTCGCCGAGGGGATCGTGGACACGCCCGAGGTGGCGGATTCGGACGAGGGCGTGGAGGGAAGCACGACGCACTTCGTGGTGGTGGACGCGGCGGGCAACGTGGTGAGCGCGACGCAGTCTTTGGGGTTCAAGTTTGGTGCCGGCGTGATCGCGCCGGGGACCGGGGTCATTCTCAACAACAGCATGGGGAACTTCGCGGTGAACACCGAGAATTCGCCGAATTACCTGCGCCCGGGATTGCGGGCGCGAACGACGATGTCGCCGGTGATCGCGGTCGATCCGGATGGAGGATGTTTGGCTCTGGGGGCCCCGGGAGGCAGCCGAATCCCGACCGCGGTGTTGGAGGTGCTGGTCGGGGTGACGGCTGGTGGATTGTCACTCGAGGATGCGGTGGACGCCCCGCGCTTCCATTTACGCCCGCGGATCCTGCGAGGGGATCCCGCGAACTTGGTGGACGTGGAGGACGGATTCGGGCTCGCCGGCGATCTGCGGGAGGCGGGGTGGGAGGTCGATTTTCGCGCTGCCGACGAGTTTTACTTTGGTGGAGTCAACGCCGCGTGGCGTGGCGCGGATGGTGTGACGCGGGGCGTCGCGGATGGCCGGAGATCGAATTATGCAAAACCCCAAACGGAACAAATTGGACAGGAGTAGAGCGCGAGCTCGGATCGGAGTCGGGCTGGCGCTCGCCGTGCTGATTGCTGGGACGATGGCGCGGGGCGCGGAGCGCGAGCCGGTGGCGGGGTTCGTCTCGACGGTGTCGCCGCTGGCGACCGAGGCGGGCCTCGGGCAGTTGCGCGATGGGGGGAACGCGATCGACGCGGCGGTCGCGGCGGCGCTGGCGCTCGGGGTGGTCGATGGACACAACTCGGGCATCGGCGGCGGGTGTTTCATCGTGATGCGGCTGGCGGATGGATTGCTGGTCTGCATCGATGGCCGGGAGACGGCTCCGGCAGCGGCGACGCAGCGGATGTTCTATCGCGACGGGGAACCGGACACGGAGCTGAGTCAGGACGGTGCGCTGGCGTCCGGGGTGCCGGGGGCGCTGGCGGCCTACCACGAGGCGGCCTCGCGCTACGGGAAGCTGCCGTGGGCGGCGCACTTCGCGGCGGGGATTCGGCTGGCGCGGGACGGGTTTGCGGTCGACGGGAAATACGCGGGGAAGCTGGAGCGGGCGGCGGATGATCTCGCGCGGTTCCCCGCGTCGGCGGCGCAGTTTCTCGAGGCGGACGGTTCGCCCTACGCGCAGGGGGAGACGCTGAAGCTGCCGGACCTCGCGGCGAGTTACGAGGCGATCGCGGCGGAAGGGCCGGGGTGGTTTTACGATTCCGGGTTCCCCGAACTCGTGGAGACTTGGATGAAAGCCAACGGGGGCGTGCTGACGGCGGAAGATTTCCGCGGCTACGCGACGGTGGACCGTGAGCCGCTACGAACGACCTACCGCGGCTACGAGGTCGTGGGATTTCCGCCGCCGAGTTCGGGTGGGGTTCACGTCGGGCAAATGCTGAACATGCTCGAGCCAATGGATCTCGCGGCGATGAAACCGGATTCGGCGGAGTTCGCGCATTTGCTGACGGAGACGATGAAGTTGGCCTTCGCGGACCGGGCGTATTGGCTGGGCGATCCGGGTTTTGCGAACGTGCCGCGGGGGCTGATCGACAAGGATTACGCGCGGGAGTTGGCCGGGCGGGTGGACCGGGCGAAGGCGACGGTCGTCGATTCGCACGGGACGCCGCCGGGGTCGGACGAGGATTTTTTCTCGAAACACACGACGCACTTCTGCGCGGCGGACGCGCTCGGGAACGTGGTGTCGATCACGGCGACGATCAACACGGCCTTCGGTTCGAAAGTAGTGATCCCGGGGACGGGCATTCTGATGAACAACGAGATGGATGATTTCTCGATCGCTCCGGGAAAACCGAACCACTTCGGGCTCATCGGCGGCGAGGCGAACCGGGTCGAGGCGGGAAAGCGACCGCTCTCGAGCATGAGTCCGACGATCGTGCTCGAGGATGGGAAGCCGGTGCTGGCAATCGGGGCGGCGGGTGGGCCGACGATCATCACGCAGGTGCTGCTCGGAATCGTCGGAACGCTGGACTTCGGGCTGGGGCCGGAGGAGGCGCTGGCCCAGCCGAGGTTTCATCACCAGTGGGTGCCGGATGAGATCAAGATCGAACGTGGCTTCCCGGCGGCGGAAAGGGAGCGGCTGGAGGCGATGGGGCACCGGCTCGACGAGGTGTCTCGATTTGGCGCGGCGCAAGTGATCGCGATCGATCCGGCGACCGGGGCGCTGTCGGGGGCGAGTGATCCGCGGGTCGAGGGTTTGGCGGCTGGGGTGGGGGAATAGGGGGCTGACGGGAATGGCGCTGTTTTAAGCGGTTCGTCGGCGGAAAACGGGTTGCTGGTTCACCGGAGGACTCGAGTCCAAACTGGCTTATTTAACCTCGCAGGGCAGCGGCGCGCAGTGTGCAGAAAGTCAGAGATTCTTCGGATTACCTCAGAATGACAGCTTGGGGGGACGGGAGACACTCGTTGCGAAGCAACGTCTTCATCCAAACCTGTCATCCTGAATGCAATGAAGGATCTCTGACTTTTCAGGACGAAAGCGGTCGAAAACTCGCTTAAAACAGTGCCATTCGGGGCTGACGGGAATGGCGCTGCTTCAAGCCGATTTTCGGTGAAGAGCGCAAGTAGGTGAGGACGGCATGGAGGCCGTCCCTCGCGAGATCATCGGCGACCGGGGTCTTTTCGATCAACGCTGGCGGTGTGAATGGCGCGTCGAGCGAATGGTGCGTTTTACGGTTGGGAGGAGATTTGAGCGGTTCGGGGTTTGGAATGACTCTTGGGTGCTATCGACGGAGGATGCGGAAACGTGAGACTTTCGAGCGGTTGTCCGCGTTGTCGATTGCTCGTAGTCTGGCGACGACGCGGCCACGATCTCGTTGAACGCGCAGGACGACCTTGAACCTCCCGTTATTTTTGATCTTCGCCTTGGCGACGGAGGCCCCATTCACTTTGATCTTGCGGACGCCGGAGGAGTCATCGCGCACCCGACCGCGGATGACGACCCGCTTGCGCAATGTCTCGATCGTCTTGCGCCCGCGAATTCGTAGGTTCGGGCGGGTCGCGTCGACGATGTGCGCCGGGGTCGGTGAGGCTGTGGGCGTTGGGGTGGGCGTTGGGTTGGCGGTGAAGGCCTTGACCGTGGTGAAGTTCGAACCGGCGTCGTAGGTGACCGTGACGAGATCGGAGGTCGCGGTCGTCACGTCGATCCAGGCGCTGCCATTCCACACGCGCAGGAAGAAGTTCCCGTCCTCGTTCAGCTTCAAGTAAGTCGAGAGCGCGGAGTAGGGCGCGTGGTTGCCCGAGAGGACGAGTTGGTTGTCGCCGGGGGCGAGGTGCGTGCGCGACGTGACGAAGGTGACGCCGTTTTCGATGCGCAGCTCATTGCCGGTGTTGCCGCCGGGCGAACCGATGAAGACCTGGTTTGCGAAGAGAGTGCCCTCGATGGTGAGCTGGTTGTGGTCCGAGCCGGCGTTTTTGCCGACGTAAACGGCGTTGTTCAAGCCGTTGGCGACCGCGGCCGTGTCGCCGCTCGTGAGCGTGATGGAGTTGAAATCGGTCGAGTCGCCGATGATCCAGTCCCCCTTCAAATCGAAGCTGATTCCGTCGATCGTCTCGCTCGTGCTGCCGGTGTCGAGCGTGGTGATGGAGCGCACGCTGCCGCTGTAGACTTTGCCGGCGTCGTTGGTGGCGCCGATGCTGGCCCGATGCGCCCCGATCAGAAAATTCCCGCTGCTAAGGCTCACGGAATGGCCGAAGGAGTCGTCGGCCGCGGCGACGGAGGGGGTGATCGTCACATCCGGGGTGACGTTCCCGCCGGCGTTTTTGAGATCGAAGAAGAGGTAGGCGGCACCGCGAAAGCCCGAGACGCCGGGCGCCCCGACGAGGCCGGTCACGCCGGCCACGCTCACGGAGTTGCCGAAGCGATCGTCGACAGCACCGAAGCCGACGGTGAGCCTGGTATCCTGCGTGATGGTGGAGTTCGCCGTGTTCACGTTGCGGTAAACGTAGACCGCACCGGAGCCGCCATTTCCGAGAAAGTTTCCGACGAGGACAAGGCCTGCGGATACGCTCACATCGTTACCGAACGTGTTGCTTGAGGCATCGGTGGAGCTGAGGATGGCGTTCTGCGAGACCGTGCCGGAGGCGTTACCACCGAGGTTGCGGAAGACGTAGGCCGCCCCGTCACCGCCGACGACGGCGGTCGTGCCGGATAGGCTCACCGCGTTGCCAAAGCCGCTGGCCAGGGCCGCATCGTTGGGGATGAGCTTGAGGTTCTGGGGGATGTTCGGGCTGGAGGCGGTGTCGAGGTCGCGGAAGACGTAGGCCGCGCCTTTGGGGGCCGCTTCGCTCGCGCCGGCCACGCCGATGCTCGCGCTCAGGCTGACGTCCGAGCCCAGAGAATCCCCGTCCGCCGCGTCGCTGGCGACGAAGGTCGCGACCTGTGGCGACGAGCCCGAGCCCGAGCCGAGATTGCGGTAGAGGTGGATCACTCCGCGGGTGTTGTTTTCGGTATACTCCGAGACGATGGCGGTGGTGTCGGAGAGGGCGACCGCGCGGCCAAACCCGCTGTCCGGCGTGAAGTTGGGGGGAAGGAGCGTGAGGTCCGGCGTCACCGTGCCGGTGGCCGTGTTCACGCTTCGAAAGATGCCGCCCCGGCCGAAGGTGCCAAGCGGCCACGCTCCGACGAGGCCGATGTCGCCCGATTGGCTGACCGAGGAGCCGAAAAAGCCGTTGGTCTGCGGGTTGGCGAGCTGGAGCGTCGCGGCGGTGAGGGCGGGAGGGGCCAGTGCGAGGAAGCCGAGCGTGGCGAGGATCGTGAAGTTGGAATGGGTTTTCATAAGCTTGATTGGTGGTTGAATTGGGTTTCGGTGGCTGGTGGTCGTCGGAGACGGCTGCTTAAAGCTCGGGCAGGATTTATTTGACCCGCACCTTGACCCTCAATCGCTTCGAGGAGCGGCCGTCCGTGCCGACGGCCTTGATGATGAATTTATTGGGCTTCCCCGGCTTCAGGCGGTCCGTTCGGAACTTCCACGATTCGGTGCCACGGGCCGGCTGGAAGCCCGGTTTGCCCCTTTCCTTGACCTCGACGCGCAGCACGGTGCCGCCCGCCACCCGCGCACTTCCGCGGAGCACGTGTCTCGGTCGGGAAGTGAAAATATTCTTCCGGCCCTCGAGGCTGAGGATCGGACGCGACGGAGGCAAGGGCGGCGCGGGTGTCGCTGCCTTCGTGAAGCGCGTCGTGCGGTTGGCGTTGAAGTTCGCCACGAACAGATCACCTTGGAGGTCGAAGGTCAGGCCCGCGGCGCCGGGGAGCGTATTCGCCGCGATGGACGAGGAGACGTTCGTGAAATTTGACTGACCGAGCACGCTGCTGGCGGAGGCGCCGTTGGGTGCCGTCGCGGCATTGGGGAAAATGGTCACGCGGTTGAAGCTCAGGTCCGAGACGTAGAGCGTGCCGTCGGAATCGACGATCGAGACGTAGGGAAAGCTCATTCCCGCCGCGGTGGTCTGGATCGGGACCGTGACATTGAAGCCCGGCTGGCCCAGCACGCCGTTGGCGGAGGCGTTTGCCGCGGGGAGGCTCCCGGCGTTATTGAATCGAAGCACGCGACGGTTGTCCCGGTCGGTGACCCAGAGGCGGCCGTCGGCATCCACGAAGACCGAAGTCGGGGTGAACATTTGCGAGGCGCCGTTGCCGTCGCCGCCCGAGCCGAATGCCGCCTGCCCGATCACGAGGTTCGCCGCGGGGGCGTTGCTGGCGGTGGCCGAGATGGACCGGTAGCCGAGGACGCGATTGTTGAACGAATCCGCGATGAAGAGGGTGTTCGCCGCGCTGACGAAGACGCCGAGGGGGTTGAAGAGGCCGGTGCTGGCCGTCGTGTTCGTTTTCGAAGTGAAGTTCGGCTGGCCGATCACGCGGATGGCGTTCGCGTTCAGGGCCAGATTCGAGGCGGAGGCGAAGGCGAGCACGCGGTTGTTGCCGCCATCCGCCACCCAGAGCGTGCCGACGGCGTCCACGAAGAGTCCGACGGGTTCGGAGAGGGTATTCGGGGTCGGGTTGGCCGTGCCGCGATTGCTGAGGTTCGCGCTGAAATTCGCCTGTCCAAACACCATTTCCGCCGGATCACCGTTGGCGAGGCTCCGGGAACTGTCGTAGCGCAAGACGCGGTGATTGCCGAAGTCCGCGACGAAGACCTTGCCCGTCGTCGGGTCCACCGCCACGCCGAGCGGCTGATTCTGCGAGGTGGCCGACGCCGGCGTCGCGGGGGCGGTGGCGTCGAATGAACTCTGTCCGAGGACGAGAACGGCGTCTTGATTCGTTTCGAAATTCTGCGCCACGACCGGCGGAGCGGCGGCAATTGCGAGCAGGCCGAGAGCGGCGAGGGAGAAGAAGAGAGGTCGATTTTTCATGGGTGGCTCCTTGGTGGGCCCCCGCCATGCGCCACCGCCGGAATCGGCGGGGTTGTGTTCAAGACACAAGGAAAGGGAAAGTGAAAGGTTCTGTCGCGACCGTAGGGCCGAACCTCTCGTTAGCGAGGACTATCTCGAAACGCTCCCACCCCGCGTCCGCCTTCACGCTGTAAATCGGACGTTTGTCGGCTGAAAATAACTTTTCTAAGATCGCTGTCGCGCCGACGAGAACGCGTGAATTTCAGAATGAGGTGGCCCACATTGCCGGGCATTGGAAGCCGAGATTGCCCGGACCCGCACGCAAGCTGGGCACCTCCTCCAGGCGTCCTCGAGGAAGCCTTTGCGCCCGCCGGGCCCCGGGCCTGAATCCGTCTCCCGACCGGAATCGAGCGGATCCCGATCGACAGAAAACAACTCCCGACCGCAAACGAGAGTCTCCCGACCATCTCCGAGAGCCTCCCGCCTCGCGGCGAGAGCCGCCCGACCGGGGGCGAGGGGCCGCCGACCGCGGAGGGGTCGGCGCCGACCGGCCGGGAGCGGTTGCTTCCCGGGCGCGAGGGGCGTCCGACCGTCTCCGGCGGTTGGACGTCTGGCATTCGGGTGGGGGTGTGGGCTTTCAGCCAATGCCCGGTTGGTGATCGGCTGGAAGCCGATGCCACGTCTGAGTTGCGGTTTTTGATTTGCGGCTGACCGGTTGCCAGCTTAAGAACCGGGCATGGAAAATTCCTCACCAAACGAAACGAAGGCGGGCCGTAAGTTGGCGGAGCAGGATCAGCGCTTGGCCAATGACCTGAGCGAGGCGTTGGCGATGATGACGGTGCTGCGGGACGACGCCGAGGTGCAGGCGGTGATGGCGGAGCGGGGTTACGACGCGGCGGCGGTGGACGAGGCGATCACGAGTTTGCACGCCCCGGCGCAGGCGGCTTACGAGGCGCGGGCGGCGGCGATGGGGAAGGCTAACGAAGCGCAGCGGATGCTCGACTCGGCGACGGCGTCGGAACGGGCGGACTTCACGGATTACCGGGAGACGGCGCGGGCGATCTTCCGGTCGGCGGCGGAGAAGCTGGCGCTGGGGCTCAACGGGAAGCTGCCGGAGGATTTGCAGAAATTTCTCACCGCGGCGAAGGCGTCCTACGGCGCGGGGAAGAAGGCACCCTACGCGGAGCCGCTCGCGCGGCGGGGCTACTCGGCGGCGCGGATCGACGCGGAGCTGGCGGGCATCAAACTCGTCGGCGATCTGGCGGCGGGCGCGGCGAGGGCGGGCGGCGCGGCCCAGCGGACGACGAAGGACCGCGATGCGGCGGCCAAGGCGCTTAAAGCGTGGGTGAGCGAGTTTCGGCGGATCGCTAAACGAGCGTTGCGGGGTCAGGGCGATTTGCTGGCGAAGCTGGGGTTGTAGTCGGGCAAAAACCGAGGGTTCCATCGGCGCGTTGCGGCTTCCGTGAATCGGGACGGAGCGAGCGGGCGTTATTACGGAGCATTTGCAAGCGCCGCAGCGGATCGCGATCGATCCGGCGACCGGGGCGCAGTCGGGGCTGAGTGATCCGAGGGTCGAGGGTTTGCGGCTGGGGCGGGGGAGTCGGGCGCTGAGAGTGCCCGGGCGGTGGCGGAGGTGGTGCGGACTTCGGCACCTGGAAGGTGCCGCTCCTTGAAGTCGTTTTTTAGTGCGGCTTCGCCGTTGGGTTGGGTCGGCGATTGCAAATCGCCGCTCCTTGAAGGAGGTCGGCGGGCTTCGCGCCGCATTCGCGGAGCGTTTTCAGGCTTTGGGCGTTGCTTCTTTTGGCAAGACGCTGGCCGCTTTCGTCTAAGACGAGGGGGAGGTGGTGGAAGGTTGGGGGTGTTGCGCTCAGGGCCTCGTAGATGAGGAGTTGGCGGGCGGTGGAGAGGAGGAGGTCTTCGCCGCGGATGACTTCGGTGATGCCCATGGCGATGTCGTCGACGACGACGGCCAGCTCGTAGGCGGGGATGTCGTCGCGGTTCCAGATGAGGAAATCGCCGAAGTCGGTGCCCGCCGTGAACGTGGTCTTGCCGAGGCGGTGGTCGGTGAAGGTGAGAACGCGGTCGTCGGGGACTCGGAAGCGCCAGTTGGTGCCGGTGGGCGTCGCGTGGGCGGTGGCGGTGCCGGGGGGTGGTCGCCAGGCAGGCGGGTAAATCGGTTCCTCGTCTTCGGCGTGGGGGGCTTGGGCGGAGCGGAGGTCGCGGCGGGATTTGCCGCAGGGGTAGATGAGGTCGAGGTCGCGGAGGCGTGTCCAGGCGGTTTCGTAGTGGGAGCGGCGCTGGCTCTGGTGGATGATCTCGCCGTCCCAATCGAGGCCGAGCCAACGGAGGTCTTCGATGGCGGCGGCGACGTATTCAGGTCGGCAGCGGGCTTGGTCGAGGTCTTCGATGCGGAGGTGGATGCGGCCACCGACTGCGCGGGCGCGGCGGTGGGCGGCGGCGAAGGTGCGGGCGTGGCCGAGGTGGAGGTGACCGGTCGGGGTGGGGGCGATTCTGGTGGTGAGATGCAAATTTGAAATGCGAAATGCGAAATGAGAAATACCCGGCCCTTCGGGGCGCTCGCCATTTCTAATTTCTAACTTCTAATTTCTCATTCACTCGAGGAACGAGGAGGAAGCCGGTTCCGCGGTCGCCGAGGATCTCAGTTTTTTTGCCTTGGTGAATCCAGTGGTGGTGGGCGATGAGGGCGCAGACCATGGCGTCGGTGAGGTCTTCGGTGGGTTTGGTCCAGGGGCGCTCGAGGAGTTCGCCGACTTCGGGTGGGGTGGTGATTTGGTGCTCCGTCGATTTTTGGCGGACGAAGGTTTGGAGTTTTTTGAATTCGGTGCGGCGGTTGGCGACCGGGGAGCGTTTGTAGCCGAGGATGCGGGGGAGGTCGAGAAAGCGGACGAGGGCGGGGTGGGGGTAGACTTCGTAGGCGAGACGGGGGAGCGCTGGATTCCAGTCGAGTGGGTAGCCGGCGGCGGCGAGGAGCGCGCCGATGCGGGGCGGGCGTGGGGTGAGGGCGAGGTTGGCGGGGTGGCAGCCGGCGTGTTGACGGCGGAAGTGCTGGTGGGTGAGCTTGTCGACGGGGCGGGAGCCGGTGGGGTTGACGCAGATGATGGGGGCGTCGATGGCGAGGTGGGCGGGGGCGTTGCCGGTGATTGCGGCGATGGTGGTGAGGAGGGCGGCGTCGCCTTGGGCGAAGGTCGGGGGGTGCCAGGTGGCGTTGCCGTTGGTGACGGTGATCGTGGCGAGGGCGTCGGGGTTCTTTTCGCCCCAGGCTAGGTCGATGCCGATGAGGTGCATGTTTTCGGCTCTCTCGCTTCGCTCGAATTGCCGGGTGATGCGGCGAGACGCCGCATCTCGCACCCGGGACGGGCGCGCTCCCCTACTTTTCGAACCAGCTTACGCCGGTTTCGGCGGTGGCGGCTTCTCTCGTTTTTGGGTCGTCAACCAGGGTGTCGCGGGTCACCGGGGCGACGTGGCCGTCGCAGAAGAGGACGAGGGCGGTGGCGGTCGGGGCGGCGGGGCCGCGGCGGAAGACGACGGTGTCGGGGGTGACGGCGGGCTCGTAGCCGTCGACTTCGGTGAGGAAGACGACGTTGCCGGGGTAATCGATCTCGTAGATTTTGAACGATCGCAGCTTGGGGTCGGGCTGGAGGTATCGGTTCATCCCGTAGTTGAAGTAGAAGACGGTGTCGTCCCACGTGCGGGTTTCCTTCGTGGCGGGGTCGATCCAAAGGGAGGGTTGGCCGGGGGTGGGGCGGCTGCCCGCCGGGAGCTCGGCGAGGGGTGTTTGGCCTAGGTAAACCGGGAGGGAATTATACCACGCGGCGGTCTGGTCGTCGTCGACGGGGGTGTTGCCAACGGTCGGAAGTTGATTCTCGTTTTCGATGAGGTAGAGGTTCAGCGCGATGCCCCACTGCTGAAGGTTGCGGGCGCTGACGACGGCGGAGGATTCGCCCTTTTTCGTCTGCGTCCAGACGGCGAAGCTGATGGCGATGGCGATCAAGCCGACGATGATCGCGAGGATCCCGCCGAAGCCGATGAGAGGTTTTTTTTCGGTATCAACCACGGGGATCTACGAAGGTCCAGCCCTCGGGAAATGCAAAGGTGAGCGGCTTGGGGGCGGCGACGAGGTAATCGACGAAGGTGTCGAATTCGGAGGTGGCGGGGGTGGATTGAAGGGCGGTGGCGGGGAGGCCGAGTTGGTCGGCGATGAGCGAGGCGAAGAAGCGGGAGGTGGTGACGGTGGCCGTGGCGTCGGCGGGGAGGTCCTTCTGACGGAGGAAAACCATGCCGCTGAGCCGGCCGAGGGCGGTGAGTTGGTCGGGCGTGAGCGAAAGCTGAACGACGCTGGTGGTCCACGGGAGACTGTTGAAGACGCGGGAGGCGTTGAGGGTGCCGGCGGGCCAATCGGAGCGAATGGACTGGCGGGAGTAGGCGGCGATCTGGGTGCCGGGGATGGTGGTGAGGGCGGCGAGGTAGCCGCGGAGGATTTGATCTTCGGCGACGGGGTCGCGGAGTTCGTCGATGGTGCGGTCGGCGGTGGAAATGGCGTCGGCGAAGGAGGCGATTTTTTCCGTGATGGCGTTGTCGGCGGGGGCGGTGTTGGCGGTCATCGGGAGAAGCGACTGGCTGAGGACGCGCCAGGTGTCGCCGTCGCGCTTGAGGTCGAGGCGGGCGAGCGTGAAGCCGCCGTTGTTGCGGAGGATGTTCTCGGAGACGGGCGGGGTCCAGTCGTAGAAGGTCTGTTCGGACCAGACTTCGCGTTCGCCGGCGGAGTAGATGCGGTGGGCGAGGATGGCGTTGACGTCGAGGTCGGCGAGGTTTTTGAGGAAGGCTTCCGGCGGATTTTTGGGTGATTCGAACTTCATCCACGTGAGGAGCGTGAGGGCTCCGGCGGGGCGGTCGCCGAGGCTTTTCAGGACGGCGGCGTAGTCGCGGACGGGGGTGACTTCCTCGTCGGTGTTGCCGAACCAGGTCGGGAATCGCTCGGGAAATTGCGCGCGCGAGACGTCGCCGTAAAAATTTGCGAGGAGATCGATGGGGACACCGTCGAGGTCGAGGCGGGTGCCGAACTTCGTGCCGGCGACGGCGGACGTGCCGTCCGGCGCGGCGAAGGGACTGAGGACGATCGGCTCGAGTCTGGCGAGGGCGTCGGGCGGGACGTTGTTGTCGAGATTGCCGAGGACGATGGCGTCGTAGCCGAGCTCGTTGAAGAAATCGACCATGTTACTGGATTGGGTCGCGTGGCTGGCGAAGGAGCCGCCGAGGCTGTCGCCGAGGTCGACGAGGACGACGCGCGCACCGGTCTTCTTCGCTTCCTCGCGGACCTGTTTCACGTAGCCCGCGAGGTAGGGATAGTGCTGGAGCGAGGCGATGCTCTGGAGCGATTTCGGGTAGACGTTACCTCGCATCCGACCGGACTGGAGGACGATGACGTCGGGCGTCTCGGCTGGTTGCTCGGAACATCCGGCTCCGAGAAAGACAGTGAGGAGGACGCCAAGGGCGGCGAGCGGGGGACGGGATCGGGGACGGCTCATGACTTCGGGCGGGATTTCTTTCTAACGCAAGCAATTCCCGGGCACGAGAGCGGGGATCTGTGAAAAAAACGTCACAAAGCGGTGGAGGTCAACGGTCATCGGGAATGGATCGCCAGAAGCTCTCCGGCAATCATGTCGTGATCACCGAACTTCGAAGACGAAGGTGAAGGCGGGTTTGCCGGGCGACTCGACCCTGGCGAGGTAGTGGCCGGGGGTGGGGGCGATGCCGATGGGGTCGTCGGCGAGTGATTTGGAATCTTTGTTTCGGAAGTTGTAGATGGCGCGGACGTTGGGGCTCGGCGTGCGGCCGGCGGCGTCGCAGGAATAGAGGGAAACGGTGGCGCGCTCGACGCCCGGGATGCGAATCGTGGCGTCTTTGGCGACCGGGTCGACGATGCGGGCGCACCAAGGGTAGGCGGGGATGACGGGTTGGCCGCCGACGCTGACGGGGAACGGAACGGGGGCGGGGAGGGCGGCGCTGGCTCCGGGGTTGATGATGCCGCCGGTGGAGTTGAACGCGGAGTTCTTGCAGCCGGTGAGAAGGAATATGGCCGCAAAAAGGCGCAGAAGGCTCAAGAGGGGATGCATTCGGCGGAGGCTGGCAGGTTGAGGGAGGCGAGACACTTCTGACATTTTGCTGGTGTCGCGGTGATGGTGAGAAGCCAGAGATTTTTCACTTCGTTGCCAATGACATGGGCTGTTTTGAACAGAAGGGAACGAAGAGAACGAGGGGGAATACGGATACCAATGAGGCTTTGAACAGAAGGCCGCAAAGGTCGCAAAGATTTGGAAGAATGGGCTTCGCTGCCATTGATTTGTCATCCCCGGCTTCTTGGCTCGCTTGCGTGCTCAGGGTCCTCAAGATGACAGGGGACGAAGAGAGGAGGCGGAGAGAACTGGTCAGTCGAACAAAGTCCAGGTGCGGTTCGTATTGATTTGCGAATTTTGCGACTCTTTGCGGCTCCGAAATCCGGCGGGATCAGCCCAGGCCGGCGCGTTCGGATTCGGCGAGTTGGGCGCGGAGGAGGTCGTGGAGGGTGAAGATGCCGATGGCGGTGTTGCGGGTCTCGTCGACGAGGACGACGATGTTGAGGGGGGCTTCGACGAGTTTGCGTTGGATGTCGCCGATGGTGGTTTCCGGCGAGGTCGTGCTGGCGACGTGGACGTTGGGTTCCTCGCCGGTGGCGACGAGGCGGGTGAGGTCGTCGCGTTCGACGACGCCTTGAATGCGGCCGGTCTCGTCGCAGACGGGGTAGGTGTGGTGGGTGGACGCGTCGAGGATCTTCTGGACGGCGTCGGTGTCGAAGGAGGAGACGAGGATGGGTTTGAAATTTGCGAAGGTGGAGACGCGGGCGCGGTTCCAGTGGGCGAAGTCGCGGTGGCCCATGTGCTTGTCGAGGTGAATGCCGTCGTCGTGGAGGACCTGGGCGTAGAAATTCTCGGCGCAGAGCCAGCGGCTGGTGGCCTGGCTGATGATGGCGCTGAGCATGAGGAGGGGGACGAGGGAGAAATCGTGGGTGAGTTCGAAGACGATGAGGATCGAGGTGACGGGGGCGCGGACGACGGCGCCGAGGCAGGAGCTCATGCCGACGACCGCGAGGACGATGTGTTCCTCGCGGGTCATCGGGAGTGGGATGTCGGCGAGTCCGGCGAAGGCGGCGCCGGTCATGGCTCCGAGGAAGAGCGTGGGCGCGAAGATGCCGCCGCAACCACCCCACGCGTAGCTCGCGACGGTGGCGATGAATTTGGCTGCGAGGAGGGCGAGGCAGATGTCCCAGGTGAGGGTGCCGGTGAGCGAGTCGTTCAGGTCGTGGTAGCCGAGGCCGAGGACGCCGAGGCGTTTGAAGTAATAGAAGATGACGCAGGCGGAGAGCCAGGTGAAGAGGCCACCGACCCAGGGGCGTGACCAGGCGGGCATGCGGCTGTGGGATTTGATGCGGGAGCGCCAGGCGAGGGAGGAATTCTGAAACGCGACGCCGACGAGGGAGGCGAGGAAGGCGGCGATGGGACCGTAGATGAAGAGGTGCCAATTGAATTCGCCGCTGAAGTTGATGCTGAAGGATGGGTCGTTGCCGCTGAGGAAATAGAGGCAGAAGGCGGAGGTGACGGAGGCGAGGAGGATGCGACCGATGGCGCGGTTGTTGAGGTCCTCGATGATTTCCTCGAGGACGAAGGTGACGGCGGCGATGGGGGTGTTGAAGGCGGCGGCGAGGCCGGCGGCGGCTCCGCAGGCAGCGGCGGTGCGGCGCTCGAATTTGACAACGCCGAAGTGGGCTCCGACCCACGACGCGAGGCCGGCGGCCATTTGCACGGTGGGGCCTTCGCGTCCGAGGCTGAGGCCGCCGCCGACGCTCACGGCACCGGCGATGAATTTGACCCAGATCGTTCGGAAGGGCATGACGCCCATGTCGCGCCAGTAAGCGAGCTTGAGTTGCGGGATGCCGCTGCCGGCGGCGTCGGGGGCGAAGTTGGCGAGCAGGACGCCGGAGATGAGGGTGCCGGTGCTGAGGACGGCGAAGCTGATGAGCGCGAACTTCCAGAATTCGGTGTCGGGCAGGTCGGCGAGCGGATACCAGACGTGGTCGAAGATGTAGCCGATCGCGTGGTGAAAGGCGACGGCGACGAAGCTGCCGACGGCTCCGTAGAGGCAGGTGAGAACGACTCCACGGGTCTGCGCCGGAAGTTTGTTCAGCAGGGTCGGCAGCAGGGACATCGCTGCGGCGACGTTAGGCGGGCGGACGGGGGGAGTTCAAGGGTGGGGGGCGTTGGTTGCGGGAAGTGTCCGGGCGGGGCCGGATTGGGTGGGACGGGCGGCTGGAAGCCGCCGGTCCCCGGAGGATCCGGCGAGCTTCGCCGGAGTGGGTTGGTTCGGCAGCCGGGGTGGAGCGGAGACGGGCGAAGCGACTTGCGAATCGCCGCTCCGGGATCAGCTCTTCGCGGGGCGGGAGCTGATCTCACTTTTTCCGATGAAGATGGCGCCTTCTTCGATGGCGACCCGGGCGGCTTTGAGGTCGCCTTCGACCTGGGCGGAGCTTTTCAGCTCGGCGCGGTCCTTGACGGTGATGTTGCCGGTGACGGTGCCGTAGACGACGGCGGAGCCGGTCTTGATCTCACCGGTGACCTTGGCGTTTTTGCCGATGGTGAGCGCGCCGTCGGAGAGGATTTCGCCGTCGACCTTTCCGTCGAGGATGAGCTCGTTGCCAAATTTGACCGTGCCGTTGATTTCGATGTCGCCCCCGAGGACGTTGCGGCTGTTACTGATGCTGCCTGGTTGATCCATGGCGGGGAATCTTTCACGTTTCGGCGCGAAACGGAAGCGGCTCGTGCGGGAAATTTTTCCCAGGCCGCGATCCGACAATGACACGGCTTTTGGTTGCGATGGGGCGGAGGATGGAGTCAGGATCGCGGGTTCCAACGTATGTTCCCTTTATGAAGTTCGAGACTGTTTGTTTGCATGGTGGCACCGAGGCCGATCCCACGACCCTTTCGCGGGGCGTGCCAATCCACCGGACCGCGGGTTATCAATTCAAGAATACCGAGCACGCGGCGGCGCTCTTCGGCCTGCGCGAGCTGGGGAACATTTACACGCGGCTGATGAATCCGACGCACGACGTGCTCGAGAAGCGCGTGGCGGAACTCGAGGGCGGAGCGGCGGCGCTGGCGGTGGCTTCGGGCACGACGGCGGTCTTCTATGCGATCGTGAACATTTGCCAGCAGGGCGATGAGATCGTCTCGGCGAACGATCTTTACGGTGGGAGTTACACGCAGTTCAACGACATCCTGCCGCAGTTCGGGATCAAGGTGAATTTCGTCGACGGGCGCGATCCGGAAAATTATCGGAAAGCGATCACGCCAAAAACGAAGGCGCTCTTCTGCGAGACGGTGAGCAATCCGGCGCTGAACGTGGCGGACATCGAGGCCATCGCGGCGATCGCGCACGAGAACGGAATTCCGCTCATCGTGGACGGGACGTTTACGACGCCTTATCTGGAAAGCCCGACGGCGCACGGTGCGGACATCGTGGTGTATTCGCTTACGAAATGGCTTGGCGGCCACGGGACCGGGATCGGCGGCATCGTGGTCGACTCGGGCAAATTCGATTGGAAGCAGAACGACAAATTTCCGCTCATGACGGAGCCGGAGCCGAGCTACCACGGCGTCCGCTGGGCGCACGATCTGCCCGAGATGCTGGCACCGGTCGCCTACATTCTGCGCATGCGGGTGATCCCGCTGCGCAATCTCGGCGCGTGCACGACGCCGGACAACGCGTGGATGTTTTTGCAGGGAATCGAGACCCTGCCGCTTAGAATGGACCGGCACTGCGAGAACGGGCTGGCGGTTGCAAAGCACCTTCAGAACAAGGCGGGCGTCGAGTGGGTTCGGTATCCGCTCTTCGACGAGCCGGAGAAGTGCGAGAAATACCTCGGCGGCCGCGGCGGATCGATGGTCGTGTTTGGGATCAAAGGCGGCGCGGCGGCGGGGTCGAAATTCATCGAAGCTCTAAAGCTCTTCTCGCACCTGGCGAACGTCGGCGACGCGAAGAGTCTGGCGATCCATCCGGCGACGACGACGCATTCGCAGATGACGGTCGAGCAGCAGACGGCGGGTGGGATCAAGCCCGAGCTGGTGCGGCTGTCGGTCGGGTTGGAGCATGTCGACGACATCATTGCTGATCTCGATCAGGCTTTGGCCGTGGCGGCGGCTGGATGAGTTTTAAGTTTTTAAGAATTAAGAATTAAGTGATGCGAGCGGGCGTCTTTCGGTCGGAGGAGGCTTTGCGGCTGACTTCCGGTCCGGCGCTCGCGGGCTTCGAGGTCGCTTACGAGACGTACGGCGAGCTGAACGCGGCTCGGGATAATGCCGTGCTCGTCTTTCACGCGATGACGGGGAGTCAACACGCGGCGGGGTGGCGCGAGGGCGTCCCGGGAGTCGGGGAGCTCTGGACGGAGGAGTGCCGTGAGGGGTGGTGGGACGGCTTCGTCGGTGAAGGGAAGGCGCTTGATACGCGGAAGTTCTTCGTCATCTGCGCGAACTACCTTGGCGGATGCTACGGGTCGACGGGGCCGGCGAGCGTCGATCCGGCGACCGGCTCGGCTTACGGATCGACCTTCCCGAGGATCACTTTGACGGACATCGTGGCGTCGCAGATGGCGCTGGTGAATTCGCTGGGCATCGGTCGATTGCACGCGACGGTGGGGGCTTCGGTCGGTGGGATGTTGGCGCTGGAGTTGGCGACGCGTTGGCCGGACCGGGTGCGAACGGTGATTCCGATCAGCACGGGGTTGGCGGTGACCCCGTTGCAGCGGATTTTGAATCTGGAGCAGGCTTTTGCGATCGAGGCGGATCCGGCTTTTGCGGGCGGGGACTACTACAATGGGGAGCGGCCGGATCGGGGTCTGGCGCTGGCGCGGATGATCGCACACAAGACGTTCATTTCGTTGCGGACCTTGACCGAACGGGCTCGGGGCGAGGTGGTGCGGGGCGGTGGGGAGCTAACGAGCTACGGGGTGAGTTCGCCGGAGGAATCCTACATGCTGCACCAGGGTCGGAAGTTCGTTCGGCGCTTCGACGCGAATTCGTATCTGCGGATCCTGGAGGCGTGGCAGCGGTTCGATCTGCTGGCGGGGTCGGGGGCGGCGGATCTGGGGGAGCTTTTTGGGCGGTGTGGGGGTCAGCGGTATTTGACGTTTTCGATCGATTCGGACGTTTCGTTTTATCCGGAGGAGCAGGCGGAGATGGTGGCGGTGCTGAAGGCGGCTGGGGTGGAAACGGTGCGAATGACGGTCCACTCCGAGAAGGGGCACGACTCGTTTTTGCTGGAGCCGGAGCTTTACACTCCGATGTTGCAGTGGGCGCTGGGGTGAGCTTGCGGCGCGGCGCTCTTTGGTTCGGCTCTCTCGCTTCGCTCGACTTGCGGGGGTGATGCGGTGCCGCGGTGGGACGCTTGCGATCCCTGGTCCTTGCGTGGCGGGTTTGAGGCTTTGCCTTTGGTTACTTGGCCCCGAGCTGGAAGCTCGGAGCGGCGACCTGGAAGGTCGCGCTCCCCGGGCGGCCTATTGACCGTCCATTTTCAGGAGCTCGGAGACGGTGGCGAATTCGTAGCCTCGAGCTTTGAGAGCGTCGAGGGTGCCGGGCATGGCGGCGACGGAACTTGCGTGGATGTCGTGGACGAGGATGATGCCGCCGGGGGTGGCTCCGGCCAGGATCTCGCGGGTGACGCGGTCGGCATTGCGATATTTCCAATCGAGCGGGTCGACGGACCACATGATGACTTTGAAGCCGTAGTCCTCGTCGAGCCGTTTGTTGAGGCTCGCGTTGGTGGCTCCGTAGGGGGGACGCATGGTGGCTGGGCGGACGCCGGAAGTTTTGACGATGGCGTCGGTGGTGCGGTCCATCTGGCTTTTGACTCCGGCAGCCCCGATTTTGGTGAGGGTGGGGTGGTTCCAAGTGTGGTTCCCGATCTCGTGACCCTCGGCGATCATGCGTTCGATGATGGCGGGGTATTCGACGACGTTTGTGCCGACGACGTAGAAGGTCGCCTTGATGTTGCGCTCCTTGAGAATGTCGAGGAGCTGGGGCGTGAGCTTGGGGTGGGGGCCGTCGTCGAAGGTCATGGCCAGGATCTTCCGATCCGTCTCGACGGAATTGTAAGCGTGTCGGGGGGGCTTGGGCGTCGAGATCGGCGTGGCCGTCGGCGTCGGGGACGGGGTTGCCGAGGCGGTCGGGGTCAGGGAGCCGACTGTTTCGGCGGTGGTGGGCTCGGGATTGAGCGAGAGGCTGATCGGGGTCGCGTCGGGATTCGCCGGGACGACCTCGGGTTCCGTCTGCGTGTGGACGGATTGACAGGCGGCAAGGGTGAGGAGAATGGCGGTGCCGGTGCCGCGCAGGAGACGAATGGACATGGTGCGAAAAGCGATGGGCACTACAAGAACCGATCGAGGATGATTTGCAATCGATCAATCGCATCCTCGGACCAATGTTCGCGCGGCGTGACGATCGCGTCGTCGAGCGCGGAGTGGGGCGGCCATTCGGGAGTCTCGGGGATGCGCGGGATCACGTGGGCGAGGACGTCGCGGGCGGTGTCGGCGTTGGCCGCGAGGTGGGCGACGACGGATTCGACCGTGACGGCGTCTTCGGTGACGCGCCAGCAATCGTAATCGGTGACCATGGCCATGCAGGCGAAGGCGATCTCGGCTTCACGGGCGAGCTTGGCTTCGGGGAGGACGGTCATTCCGATGATGTCGAAGCCGAGGCCGCGGTTGGTCTCGGACTCGGCCCGGGTCGAGAAGGCCGGGCCGTCCATTTGGACGTAGGTGCCGCCGGAGTGATACTTTTTCCCGAGGGACGAGCAGGTCTGGGCGAGGAGTTGGCGGAGATTCGGCGAGGTGGGTTCGGCGAAGCTGATGTGGGCGACGACGCCGGAGCCGAAGAACGTGTGGTCGGCGCGCTGGCTGGAACGGTCGAAAAATTGGGCGGGCAGGACGACGTCCCGCGGCTCGAAGCGCTCCTGGAGACTGCCGACGGCGGCGGCGCTGATGATCCAGCGGACGCCGAGCGTGCGGAGCGCGTAGATGTTGGCCCGGTGATTGATCTCGTGCGGGGCGATCGTGTGGCCGCGGCCGTGACGGGGGAGAAAGTAGACGGTGCGTCCGTGGAGGGTGCCGCCGACGATGGAGTCGGACGGGTCGCCGAAGGGCGTCTCGACTTCGTAGTGTTTGTCCTCCTGAAAGCCGTCGATTTCGTAGAGGCCGGAGCCGCCGATGACGGCGATGGCGGGGGGGGGTTGATTCGCTTCGCTCATTGTGATGGGTGACTGGTGAGTAGTGATTGGTGGGGGGTGACAAAGCGACGGAGCTCGTCGCGTTGAAGATTATGCCTCGCCGAGATTGCTTTTTTCAAGCATCGCGAGGAGCTCGGTGAGCGCGGGGGAGTGGGAGACCGAGCGGCGGACGAGGCCTCCGAGGGGGCGCCACATTTCGGGCTCGTCGATCTCGAGGGCGACGAGGGCGCTGCCGCGGACCTCGTCGCGGACGGTGATCTCGGGGACGATCGAGATCGCCTGCTCGATCTCGACGGCGCGCTTGACCGTCTCGATGTTGTCGAATTCCAGGATCGGTTTGATCTTCACTTTTTGTTGGCGGAGGCGTTTGTCGATTTCCTTGCGGGTGGGAAGGTCGGGCTCGAAGGCGACGAATTTGTGGTCGGCGAGATCGCGGAGGCGGACGCTGGTGCGCTCGGCGAGCGGGTGGCCGGGCGGGCAGATGACGACGAGATTGTCGCGCCAGAACGTGAACGGGCGGAGACCGGGGCGGCGGGACGGATAGGCGACGAGGCCGAGGTCGCACTCGCCGGCTTCGAGCGCCTCGTAGACTTCGTTGGAGCGGCAGTAGGTCACCTTGACGTCGACCTGCGGGTGGGCTTTGCGAAAGGCGCGGAGGTGGGTCGGAAACTCGTGCAGGCCGATGCTGAGGACGGTCGCCACGCGGATCTCGCCTCCGACGACGTGCTGGATGGACGCGATGCGGTTGCCGAGGTCCTCGTAGGCTTCGAGGATATCGCGGCTGGCGGCGAGGAAGGCTTGGCCCTCGTCGGTGAGGGCGAAATCACGGTGGCCGCGCTCGATGAGACGGACGTCAAATTTCCTTTCGATGGCGCGAACCTGTTGGCTGACCGCGCTTTGGGTGATGCCATTCGCCTCGGCGGCCTTGGAAAAGCTCGCGGCTTCGACGAGATCGCGGAAGATCTTGAAGGATTCGATTTGCATGCCGTTTGGACTACTATTAGACGAACTAATAGAAATATCACCTTCATTTATTTTTCTAATGTCACAAATCTCCGATGATCTTGCCGCCGTGCGTGGGCGGGTGGCGGCGTCGTGTGAGGCGGCGGGTCGGTCGGCGGACGACGTCGAACTGATCGCCGTGTCGAAGCGCAAGCCGGTCGAAGCGCTGCGCGAGGCGTTCGACGCGGGTCAGCGGGTCTTCGGCGAGAGTCGCGTGCAGGAGGTGCTGGCGAAGCGGCCGGAGATGCCGGCGGGTGCGCGGTGGCACTTCATCGGGCATTTGCAGAAGAACAAAATTCGGCGCGTGCTGGCGGGCATCGAGTTGTTTCACGGGATGGACTCGCTCGATCTGGCGGAGTCGATTGATCGGATCGCGGAGGAGGAGGGGCTCTTTCCGCGGGTGTTGATCGAGGTGAACGTCGCGGGCGAGTCGTCGAAGTATGGGTTCTCGCCGGACGGGTTGCGGCGGGATCTTGACGCGCTGCTGGGGTTGAAGCGGTTGCAGATCGAGGGGCTGATGACGCTGGCGCCCTACTCGGAGGAAGCGGAGGCCTCGCGGCCGTTTTTTCGGGAACTCCGGGAATTGCGCGATGCGCTGGCCGCGGAGACCGGGTTGCCGTTTTCGGCTTTGTCGATGGGGATGAGCGGGGATTACGGCGTCGCCATCGACGAAGGCGCGACGCTCGTGCGGGTGGGAACCGCGATCTTTGGCGAGCGGAAGGGCGCGAAATAATTCGGTGGCCGTGGTGGCGCTGGCGCATTTGGTGTGCTAATGCCTTCGCATGTTCTTTTCGGTTCTCGATCGCCCGGCTCGGATTTTTGCTCTCGTTGGGTTCGCGACGGTGGTTCTGACCGGTTGCGGCGGAGGGTATTACAACACGCCCTACCTTGGCGGGGAGTTCGAGACGCAGTATCAGAACACGGGCGCGACCGGGCAGACCGAGGTGAACGACGACATCAGCTATTGGGATGGGGATCCGCCGGCCTACGCCGGTCGGCCATCGATGGTGATCAATCTTTCCGAGCAGCGGGCTTACTTCTACCAGGGCGACCGGCTCGCGGGGGTGGGCCTCGTGGCGACGGGCAAGGAGAACTACGGGACGCCGGCGGGGAATTTCAACGTGATGGAGAAGATCGTCGACAAGTCGTCGAACCTCTACGGCTGGATCTACGACGCGAACGGCAACGTGATCAATTACGACGCGGATGCGCGCACCGACGTGCCGCCGCCGGGTGGTTATTTCGACGGGGCGAAGATGCCCTATTGGATGCGCTTGACGTCGGGTGGCGTGGGGATGCACCAGGGTCCGATCCCGGTGCCGGGCCAGCCCGCGTCGCACGGTTGCATCCGGGTGAGCAAGACGGTGATTCAGGATTTCTTCGCGGCGGCGGAAGTCGGCATGCCGGTTGCGATCCGGTATTGACGGTCTGACGGCGTGAGGCGTCGGCGGCTTTTTCAGGTCAGGACGACGACGGCGGTGACGAGCACGAAGAGGCTCAACCAAAGTCCGGTTTGGAGATAGGAGAACCAGGGTGAATCGCCCGAGTGGCGATCCTCGCGGGTGGCGGCCCAGCGTTGTCGGCGAAGGTCGGAGAAGGCGACGATCTTCATGAAGGATCCGCCCCATTGTTGGAAGACGAGGAGCGGCACGTCGAGCGCGCTCAAGTGATGGCCTTCGACGACGAGGGAGCAGACGTAAAGAAATCGCGTCGCGACGACCCAAGCGAAAGCGAAGAGGATGGCAACCGGCGAAAAGACGAAGCAGAGCAGAATCACGGTGACGGGGAGGACGAGGCTCGTCCACATCGAGATTCGTTGATCGAGCAGCATGAACCAGACGAACCAGCCGGTGCGAGCGGGGCCGACGGCGAGGGCGCGTCCGTTGTTTCGGAGCATGTTGCCGAACCATCGGCGCATCTTTTCGAGGCTCTCGGCGAACGGGGCGGCCCCGGCATTTTCCAGGCACAGAATCGTGGTGTCTGGCACGTAGAGCATCTCCCACCCCTCGCGCAGCAATTCGTACCAGGTGCTCTTGTCGTCCCCGGTCTTGAATTCGATCCGTCCGTGGAGCCAGTCGTCGGTGCCGTCGCGCTCCAGACGGGCAATGAATGACTCGGTTAACACGAGATCCCCGCGGAAGATGGAGAATCGGCCGGTGAGCGTGAGGACCCGTCGGGAGAGGCTCGCAGAGCACATGTAGCGGTTGCGAAGGGCGAAACGGAGCGAATACCAACTCCGATACCAGGACGGTCCCCGGGTGACGGCGGTGTTGTTCGTCGTGAGCGCGCCCAGTCGGTCGAGGAACGCAAAAAACGGGAGCGAGCGGCGGATGACGCCCGGTGCCAGCACGGTGTCGCCGTCCATCATGACCACGCAGGATTGGGTATCGCCGTTGGCACGGGCGGCGGCTCGGAGGGCGAAGGCCATTCCGGATCGTTTGCCGTTTTGCCGGAGAAGGGTGAGTCGCAGACTCTCATCGTGCGCCCCCGACTCGACGATGCGGCGGGCGACGGCGTCCTCGTGCGCGGAACCGGTCGTGAGGTAAATGCTCTTCCGCCCGGGGAAGGTGGACAATTCCGTGAGGACGGAATGAAGCATCTTCTCGGTCACCCAGGGGTGCTCGCGGTAGGTGGGGATGATGACGTGGAGTTGAGCGGGAAACGCTGCGGCGGACGGCACGGCATCCGCGCGTCGCCGTAGGGCGGGAAAACTGATGTATCGATAGAGCCAGGATCGCACCACGTTCGTGATGAGCCAGCCGTAGCGCCAGATCCCGAGCGCGCCGAGGATGCCGAAAGACAGGTGGTGATCGCGGTCGGGCGAGGTGAGCAGGGCGCACTCCCAGGCGAGCCACGCGACGAGCAGATGGAGACAGGCCTGGGCGACGAACCGCGGAAACGATTCGACCGAGTGGGTTGGGGGAACGGATTCGCTGTCGTCCGACGGATCGATGATCGCGGAGTCGACGGTGGCGCTCATCGATGGAGCGATCCGGCCGAGACGGGGATGGGCTGACTGGAGGGTCGGGGGTCGAAGCGGTCCAGCAGGTTGATCTCGAAGGTGAGATCGCCCCGGCTCACGGCGGCGAGATTCTCACGGAGGAGCCGGAGCGTGGCTTTCGATTGGGCTTCGCTGACCTCCAGTAGCGCGATGTCCCGCCGCATGAGTTCCAGCGCGTTGAAGGGCATGGAGCCGACGCGCTCCCCGGCGACGGATCGCTCGAGGATTTTTTCGAGGGCGGTGCGTTGGATTGTGAAGGAACGGAATTCGTGTTCCGCTTGCTCGACGCGGCCGCGGGCGACGAGCAGGAATTTCTCAATGTCCTCGGGGGCTTGGGGGCGGAGGCGGGCGCTCGCGGCCACGTCCGCCAGGACGTCGGTGAGGTAGGGAGCGGGGTCACTGCCGGACTCGACACCGTAGGCGGCGAGAGTGGATTGTTCGTAAAAGAAGTCGCCGCGCCCGACCGAGTCGGCGTTCGAGCGCAGGATCTTGAGGTGGACGAGAAGGCGTTCGCGCTCGGATTCGAGTTGGTCGACGCCGAGGCGGAGGAGCTGTTCCTGCTCGGAGGTGAGGCGGACTTTGGCGGACGGATTGCCGTCCTCGCCGAGAAGCGATTTGGCGGTGCGGATCTTGCCGTCGATGTCGTGGACGGCGAGTTCGGCCGAGCGAACCCGCGACGCGGCGACCAATTTGTAATGTTCAGGTTCGCTGAGTCGGGAAACGAAGCGGGTGAGGAACGACGGGAGGACGGCGGACGCCAGCGCCACGATGACAAGAGCGAAAGCGCCCGCGAGCAGCCAATGCTTCGTCGACCAGCGGGGAGGGGGGGTGCCCGGGGACGGGATCGGTGAGGATGGATCGGTCGGATTGGTGGCGGATGGTTCCTCCGATTTCGCCGCGTCCTCCAGATCGTCGAGCGACGGGGGGACGCCGGTCTCGATTTCTTCGGCGTATCGGGCCAGAATGCGCGCCTCGCGGCGTGGGTTCGTCTTGATCCGGAAACCGAAGCCGTCGGCGACTGACCGGACGAGTTCGAGGGTGGCGGCGATCCGGAGTTCGCCGTCGACGCAGGGAAGCCGGATCTCGGCGGATTCCGCGTCGAGCGGCTCCAGATCGCGGTCGCGGTCGACGAGGAAGATCCCGGCTGGTGACCAGTCCCGCGCCGGGAAGACGCGACCGCGGAGTTCGACGGTGACGGGCGAAACGAGCCGATGATTCAGGCGAAGGCAGTTGGCTTCGGCACGGAATCCCGACCGCTGGGGGGCGGATCGTTCGTTCGAAGCGAGCGGGGCGATCCGTTCCATCCAGATGGGTTATCGGGCGGTGACGACGACCCGGACCCGCGTGCGCGTGCCGTCGGTGTCGATGGCGGTCAACACGAGTCGGTTGCGACCGGGCTGCAGCTCAAGGCGCGCTTTCCACGCCCGGCCTTTTCGGACGATGGTGGCCTTGGTTTTGTCCCGGGGGCCTCGGATCCGCAGGGAGCGAAGCCGGGTGTCGCTCTTGACGACCCCGCGGAGTTTGGCGACGCCTTGCCGGAGTCGGACCCGCTTGCCGACCTTCAGCTCGAGCGCTTCCGGCACGACGGTCGCGGGTGGAATCGTCGGGGGCGGCGCGAGGAGGGTCAGAACGATCCGGGGGGAGAGCGGACTTCCCGCCTCGCGAGACACGAACGTGGGCACCTCGCTGCTGCTCGTCTGAGCGACGATGGCGAGCGTCAATCCCAAGCGACTCTCGCCGTCGGCGCGGGCGGCGCGGATCGCGTCGGCCACACCAAATCGAAGCGGAACGAGTCCGCTCCCGGCGACGTCGCCCAGGGCGTCCCGGATCGCGGGGCGCGACGGCCAGGTGACGGCGCTCTCCGACCACGACGACGGGGGCAGCGTCGACACGCGGGCGTGGTAGCCATCGGACGGATCGCGGGGTGTGAGCACCATCTCCGCATCGATGAGCGCCGTCAGGTCGAGGTCGCCGATTTCGAATTCGAGGAGAATCTCGCGTTGGAAGTCAGCCGCGTTGGCCCGCTTCATCTGGAGAAACGTCTGGCTGCCCAAGGGCGTCGGGGAGACCTCGGAGGAATTGCGGACAGTGGCATCCTGGATCGCGAAGCGGTCGGCGGATTGGGTCGCCGCCGTCGCACCTCGGGATTCGACCTCGACCGCGGACGACGTCGACGTCGATCCCAGAGTCGCGGTGACTTGGAAGCGATAAACGCCGAAGGACGGCAGGCGGTAGGACGTCCGGGCCGACGTGGCCGCGTCGAGCGTCGCCTCGGCGGGGCCATCGATTTGCAGCCACTCGAAAGTCGCGGGCATCGCCAGCAAATCCGCGGGAGCACTACTGATCCGAGCTTCAAGGACGCCGTCGGTCGTCGGAGGGCGGAGCACCTGCTTGGTCCCGGCGTCGGCGATCAGGTCGGCGGTGCCGCGGCGGCGGAGGAGTTGATCGGAGTACAGCGAACTCGGTGCCAGCGTGTCGCCCGATCCCACGCCCTCGACGTGATCGACCGGGTCGGTTTTCGCGGCGGAATCGGCGGCCGTGTAGTAGGCACCGGTGAGCACGCCGGTCCGGGTGCCGCGCGTGCCGATGACGTAGCCGTAGCGGCTTTGCTGGGAGGCGACGACCTCGGAGCCATCGCCGATGGTGACGGACGGTCCCCCCGCCGTCGTGATCGGGTCGCCGATGCCCTCGGTGTTCCAGAACACGCTGTGCGCGCCGGTGAGGTTGTGGCTCGGCGCGTTGCCGAATGGTCGGTAGACCGCCAGGAACGCGCTGGCGTCCGCGGTGCAGTGATCGGTCAGGTTCGAGTGGCTGAAGCGCGCGTGATGCTCGCTGCCGAACCCGGAGGCGACCACCTCGCCGGTGGGTCCGGTGTAGCGCGCCGTCTGGTGATCGGCGCAGCGGTGAAAGACATTCCCCGAGGCCGCCATGCCGATGAGGATGAACCCGTGGCGGGAGAACGTGCTTTCGCTGTCTTCGACGAGACAGTCGCTCGAATCCTGGACCCGAAACATGTACCCATTGCCACCGCCGCCGCCGTATTGGGGTCGGGCGAAGGAGCAATTGGTTACGGTGACGTTCCGACAGAACTCCAGCGCGACGCCGTTGCTCGAGAGGTGGGCGGTCGAGGCGTTGCCGACCGGTTGGAACGAGGCAACATCGCGCACCCAGGCGTCGGCGAGTCCGACGAGCTCGATGGCGACCGAACGGTGGCACTGGTAGGCTCCGGTGCCCGGCTGATCGTAATCGTCGGACGATTCCCCCCAGCCAGTGGCTTCGGTCACTTCGCGATTCGCGATGGAGAACGATTCGAGGCCGATCTCGAGCAGGGGCGGGGCGACCTGGGCGACGCGGGCGGCGTCGCGCACTTTGAGCGCGTAGCGGATGGGCAGATCGATGGAGATCCGACCATTCGGGCCGTCCACGGCGGTGACCCGTCGCAGGTAGGCGAGGCCGCCGAGATTCTCGCCGTAGCCCGACCATTCGTCTTCCCGATGTTCGGCGATCCACGCTTCCGTGATTTCGTTACGGACGACGACCCATTCGCCGACGCGGAAGAGGGCTGGATTCGCGACGGGCAGGGTCGACGTCGGGCCGGGCAGATCGGAGGTGATCGGGGTGCTGGCTCCACTCGCGGCGCGCCAATTCGCGTCGCCGGTCGGCGCGCAGCGAATGATGGCCCGGTTCCGCATGTCGGTCGTGTGATTCACGATCCGGGTCGAGTCGCGCCCGGCTCCCCGCAGGACGACACCGGAACCCGAGATGGAGAGGGCCGCCGTCGCGTCGGGCGGAACTTCCACGCGATAGGTGCCGGCGGGGAGAAACACCACGCCCGCACCGGCGGTCTCCGCGGCGGAGATCGCCGCCTGGATCGCCGCCGTGCTGTCGGCCGCCCCGGTCGGATCCGCGCCGAACGCCGCGGAGGTCACGTCGAAGACGGGACCCGGGACGAGCGGGATGGGAGCTTCTCCCCGGCGGTAGCCCGCGTGGGAGAAATCCTGGATGATTTTATCCTATTCGAACGCGACGGCGTCGGTCGGCGGCTCCCAGGAGGAAGGGTAGAGTTCACTCCGCCACGCCGCCGAACCGTGGGGTGAACTCAGGAGCAGCAGCGAGATGGCCGCAATCGATCTGAATGGGATGTCGGATGGTCGCTTCATGTCGTCAAGCACCCGCGCGGGTGGGCTGACCCGGTGATCGAGCCGATTTGCACCCCAACCCGTTTCGGGAAGCTTCGGACGATTTGCTTACAAAAAATCCGTCGTGAGGGCTGTCACTTTCTGAAAAAACGACAAAAATCAGGGTTTCCCCTACGAAATTGCCGATGCGGGCTAAAATTCCCGCCAGACCGCGACTTTGAATCCGCCGCCCGCGCCGGTCGCTCGTCCGGCGATCTGCCAATACGGACCGGCTTGGAGGATCCAGCCGGGGATGGGTTCGACGAGGGCGGACGCGCCCACTTTGATCAGGTCGAAGTCGGTGGTGAGGAGGATGTTGTCGCCGACGGACTGCGGCGTGTCGTTGCCGAGCCCGTGGATGCCGCTGGCTTCGAGGAAATAAACGTCGAGCCAGTCGGTGAGCTCGACTCCGCCCGTAAAATACCAGCGAAGCTCGTCGGCGGGTTCGGCGGTCCGGAGCCGGTAGCCGACGCCGACGTCGACGAAACCCCACCGGCTGCCGAAGGGGAAGGGTTGGCCGATGAAGTAGTCGAGCTCCACGTCGGTCTGGCCATTGCCGAGGGCCGGGGAGTCGTTCACGTCGTAGGGGCCCGGGATTTTCACCATGAGCTGAAGGGCTTGGGGGATTTTTTCCGAGAGCCGGTAGCGGAGTCCGATCACCTGATCGGCGAGGCCGAAGTTCGTGTCGCGACCGAATTCATTCTCGAACGCCAGGCCATCGAGGAAGAAATTCCCGATGAGCGTCACGCCGTCGGTCAGCCCATATTCCACGTAGAGGTTCCACTCGTTCTTCGTGAAGCGGCCGTCGAAACCGAAGTCCTCGCGCTTCCAGCCGTCGCCGAATTGTTCATCGGTCGTGTAAAAGTAGTAGGCGAGGACGGCGAGGCCTTCGCCCTTCGGCTGGGTCCAGGCACCCGATTGCAAATTCGCGGGCATCGCGAGCAGGACGGCGATCACCGCGAGCCGGGGATATCGCGGGTGAATCACGCGGCGAACGATTCGAAAAAGGATCGTCGTTCGGCTTGCCATGCGGGGAAGAGAAGGCATCATCCCGACGGTTTGCAAGCACGGGAATCGTCGGTATTCGGCCAGCAGAGCGACACAAGGGATGCGTTGGATCCGGTCGAGTCGCTGTGCCGGAGTTGTCTCTGCGACGGTCTGCCTTTGGACGAAATCGAGTGGCTCGCCGGCGAGTCCTCCCCGATCCGGTTGCGGGCCGGGGAGGTTCTCTTCGACGATGACGACCGGATCGACGCGCTGCACGTGGTGGCCCGCGGTGAGGTGGTTTTGCTCGTGCGGGGCACGGCGGCGGGAGAGTTCACCGAATGCGCGCGGCTCGACGTGGGGCAGTTCGTCGGTGAGGGGGCCGTGATCGACACCGATGGCGACCGGGTCCCGGAGGTGGTGCGCCGGGCTCGGATCGTCGCGCGGAGCGAATCGGTCGTCCTGCGCATCTCGGCGAGCGCTTTCCTGGCTCTGCTCGAACGTCAGCCCCGGCTGATGGTCCGCAATCTCCTGCGCCATTCGGCCGAGAAGAACCGGCTCGCGTCGCGGGTCGTCCTGGAGGAGCGGCTGGAACGTGATGGTCTCCAGATGTTTCAGGATCTCTCGCGCTGGCTGACTCGTTCCGTCGACGATGCCGCGACCGCGCTACGGCTGAACGCCGAGCTGTTGCGAAGCGAGAATCTACCGCGAGAAATGGGCGCGACCGTCGAGGATCTGGACGCCGCCGCCCGGGACCTGGCGACGACCATCGGGACTCTCGGGCAACTCGGCGGCGAGTCCGCCACGGCACCCGCCTTCGTGCCGATCCGGATCCGCGCCTGGTGGAGTGCGCGGGAAACCGATTTCCGGTCCCGGCTCGCCAACCGGCGGATCGAACTCGACGCCTACGTCGAGGATTGCTCGCTGACGTCGTGTCCGGAGCTGCTCGGCGGCACTCTCGTCGAGCTGCTCGATGGATTGGGTCAGCTGCTCGGCGCGGATCGCTCGATCGAGCTGCGCGTGGGACGGAAGTTCGGATCGATCGAGTTCCGCTCGGTTCTCAACATCCCGGGCCTCACCGAATACGCGGCGAAGCGACTCTTCCGTCCGTTTGCGGTCGGCGAAGACGCGACGCCCTTCCAACTTTCGCTGGCGAGACGCAACGCCCGCTTCCTCGGCGGAGAAACCCTGGTCCAGCGGCGCGACGGGGATCAGCTCACCGTGCTGCTCACGCTGCCAATCACTCCAAGCCATGGCCGCTGATCTCGCCCCGGCGGCGGCGGCCTGCCGAATTCTTTTCGTCGAGACCCACGACCTCTCGGCCCGAGCCGTCAGCCGGACGCTCGAAGCCGCCGGCTTTCGCGTCGAACGGGCCGTCGGCGGTCGTGATCTGACGGAGCCTTGGAGATTCGATGGCTGCCTGATCGCGGCCCGGCTGGGCGATCCGGCGGGCGACGAGACTGTCGCCGAGCTGCGTCGGAACGGAGTGACCGCGCCCATCGTGGTGTTGATCGGTTGGTCGGATTGGGGCGGCCGCGATGGCTTGATGAACGCCGGAGCGGACCTCGTGCTCCTCAAGCCCTGCGGCGGCGATGAGATCGTCGGGGCCTTTCGTCGGCTGCTCGAGCGGAGCCACCCCGAGGTCTCCGAGGCGACGGCTTCCGGAGCCAGTCGCCGCCGGCTCACGATTCCAATCGTCATCTCGGCGCTGATCGCTCTCGGCGTCTCGCTCACCGTCTGGCTGCTTCAATGAAAATCCTCCGATCCCTTTTTGCTTCGATTCTCCTGCAATCGGCGACGGCCGCTCCGGTCGTGGTCGAGCGGAACCTGGCCGAAATCGGCTTCGTCCGAGCCGAGCGTCTGGCGGGAACGACGGTCGAACGCGATTTTTTCTTCCCGTTGCCGAGCCGGGATTTTCTCGTCGGGACTTCCTCGTTTCAGGTCGTTCTGAAGACGTCGCCCTTTCTCGATCCGGGGTCGGTCGTCACGATTCTGGTCAACGAACGCCCCGTCGCGACGAAGGCGGTGGGCGAGGACGGATCGCTCACGATCTCGGCCGCGATCCCGGCGGAAGTGAAGGCCGACGACCCGACGAGCCAGGTTCTCAAGTTGACGGTGCGGGGAGCGCTGGCGCTCCGGGACGAGCCGGCGGCGAGCGGCGACATTCTTCGCGAGACATCGTGGATCGACGTCCGGCCCGAGACGAAATTCGTTTGTTCCGTCGATCCGGCGGATCCGGATTGGCTCGCGGTGGGGCGGCTGGCCGCGACCCTGGGGCCGACGGTCACAATTCGGTTGCCCGGGCCGGGCGATCCGGTCGCGGCGGAGTTGGCGCTGCGGGCGGCGACGTGGGCGGCGCACGCGCAACCCTTCGGGCGGGTGACGGTTGCGGCCGAGCCGCCGGAGGTCGGCGACGAGATCGTGATCGAGATCGCTTCGGGGCGGGAAGCCGGAATCGCCGTGGCCGCCGGGCCCAACGGGCGGGTCATCACGCTGTCCGCCGCGGATGCCGTGGGAGCGGCGGCGCTGTGGGAAATGTTGATCGGAGCCGGGCAATCCGTGATCCCCGGCGACGAGATGAGCGCGGTCGCCGATGCGGCCGGGGCGGACGAGGCGGAGGATCCGACGACCTTGCGGGCGCTCGATCCGCGGATCGGTGAACTGAATCGAGGACCGGGCGACACCGAGCGGAAGTTCAGCTTCGCACCCGCGCGATTGGGCGCGTCGCCGGGACGGCTCATCCTCGATCTCGCCGGGCGGATGTCGGACCTGTCGGGCTTCGGCCCGATGGTTGGCGCGGTTTTTCTCAACGATCAGCTGGTTCATTCGGTCTCCCTGGATCCGGCGAGTCCGACATTCATCTGGTCGGTCGCGCTCCCGGCGGAGCATCTCAGAGGCGAGAGCGAGGTGCGGGTGGTGATGATTCCGGGCGATCCCTCGAAGCCCTACTTCTGGCAATTGGAGGAGACGCTCGCGATCTCGGCCGGGGGCGGTTCGCCCGCCCCCGCGACCGGGCCGTCGAGTCTGCTCGAAGCCGCGCAGCGATCCTTTGCCGGTGGGCCGTACGACGTCGTGCTCGGTGCCGGTGGGACGCTCGAGGTCGCGGCCTCCGTCGCGATCTGGCTCCAGCGGGTGAACCGCACGACGCGGTTGGAACCCCGGCTGACCGAGCGGCCCGATGGCAACGCGCCGACGGTGGTGATCGGAGAATTACCGGCGGACTTGGACGGCGTTGCGGACACGCTGCCGATCGCCATTGATGCGGGACAGGTGACGGTCCGCGGCGATGGCGGGCGCGAGGTGCTGCGCGTCGCCAGCGACGAAAGCCTGAGTTACTGGCAACTTGGTTCCGGCCCGGATGAGCGGCCCGTCATCGTCGCCGGATCTTCCGGCCCCGACGGACCAGCCGCGCTCGCGGCGATGTCCGGTCAGGTCGCCGCCGCGCGTTGGATCGAGGCGGGGGACGTGATCGTCGGCGATGGATCGAGTCCCGTGCTCACGATGAGCACCCGCGACCCGGGGACGGCCGAGGCACCCACCGCGACGGTCGCCGCCGAAGAGGGGATCGAGATCGTCTCGGCGGGACCCGGCGGGGTGATCGGCGATTGGCGGCAGTGGCGCTGGTGGGCGGTCGGGGGATTGTGGCTCGCCCTCTCGGGCACGATTTTTTTCGTCTACAAACAGGGTCGGCAACACGCTCGCTGATCGATCGCGATGCGCGTCGTCAATCACCTCCACGAGCAGGGCCTCCTCGGCATCGGGGATCGCCTGCGCGTCGAGCGGACGGCGGCGAGCTGGGGCGTCGAGGCCGATCCGCTGCTTCGGACGCTGGGCCTCGTCGGCGCCGCCGCCTACCTGCGGGCCTACGAGGAGGTGCACGACGTGGTGCGGCACGAGGTGGGAGCGCTTCGGCTCGACGCGGATCGGTCCGCGAGCATCGCTTGGGATCTCTGGCGGGACCACCACGCACTTCCGGTCCTGACACCGGACGGCCTGCCGACGACGGCCGCCGTGGACCCCGCGCGGCTGCCGCCCACGCTGCGCCCGGCGACCGCCCGGCCCTGTCTGCTGCTCGAGGAGGAGTGGGTCGAGGCGGTCACGCGATTCCGGGGCGGGGATTTTCTCGACGAAGCGGTGCACGGGCTGTCGAGAGCCAATCCGGCGGCCTCGGCCCGGCGGACCTTCACGCCGCCGCAGCTTGGATTCATCTGGGCGGTCGGATCGGCCATCCTCGCGGGTCTGCTCGCGGCGCCGATCGCGACGATCATCGTCGTGAATTGCGTGCTCAACCTCTTCTACACGCTGTGCGTGGGGTTCAAGACGCTGCTGGTCTTCGTGGGATCCACGCGGACGGTCTCGCACAAGGTGTCGCCGCGAGAACTCGACGCGATCGACCCGGCGGCGCTCCCGATCTACTCGATCCTCGTCCCGGTCTACCGCGAGCCCCTCGTGATTTCCGGCCTCGTGCGGCAGCTCTCGGCGCTCAACTACCCGCTGGCCAAGCTGGACGTGAACATCCTGCTCGAAGAGGGCGACGACGAGACGATCGCTGCCGTGCGGGCGATCAACCCGCCGCCGAACTTCCACACCATCATCGTCCCGCCGGCGAGCCCGAAGACGAAGCCGAAGGCGTGCAATTTCGGCATGTTCTTCGTCCGCGGGAAATACACCGCGATCTACGACGCGGAGGATTACCCCGAGCCCGATCAGCTGGAAAAGGTCGTCGTTTCCTTCGCCAAACTGTCCGACCGGGTCGTGTGCATTCAGGGTTGCCTCAATTACTTCAATTGGCGGGAGAACCTGCTCACGCGGCTCTTCACGCTCGAATACACGAGTTGGTTCGACTACAATCTTCCCGGCATGGAGGCGCTGCGGATCCCGATTCCGCTCGGGGGCACGAGCAACCATTTCAAGACCGACCGGCTGCGCGAGCTCGGTGCCTGGGACCCCTACAACGTCACCGAGGATGCCGACCTCGGCGTTCGCGCCAACGCCCGCGGCTACACGGTTGCGACCATCGATTCGACGACGTTCGAGGAGGCGAATTGCCACACCGGCAACTGGATCCGACAGCGCTCCCGCTGGATCAAGGGTTACATGCAGACCTTCCTCGTGCACACCCGGCATCCGTCGCGGATCATCGGTCGCATCGGGTGGCGCGGGTTCATTGGGTTCGTTCTCTTCATCGGCGGGACTCCCTTCACGTTTCTCGTGAATCCGATCCTCTGGCTCATCGTGATCGTGTGGGCGGTCACGCGCTCGCCCTTGATCGACGCCATTTTTCCGCCGTGGCTGCTCACGCTTTCGATCGCGAATCTCGTGATCGGGAATCTGATGGCGGTCTACGCCTGCGTGCTCGCCGTCTTCCGGCGCGGGCGCCACGCGTTGAGCCCGTATGCGTTGCTGAATCCGTTCTATTGGATGCTGCACGCCATCGCGGCTTACAAGGGACTCTGGCAGCTGATCGTGAATCCCTTTTATTGGGAAAAAACCGACCACGGCCTGTCATCCATGACCGGTGGACTTCACGCGAACGTCGCCGCACCCAAAACGTCCGATGCGTAGATTCTCGCCGCTTGGGATAGCGTTCGTTGTCGTCGCCCTGACGGTCGCTTTGCTGGCGACGGGCCAGGCCCTGGCGGCGTGGTGTGGCTTCCTGACGAACGAAGGCGCGCTCATCTCCGCGCGGGCGATCCTGGCGGCGCGGGGCGATCTGCTGACGTTCGCCAGCCTCGGCATCCCGCAGCCGCCGTTGCCCTTTCTGGCGGCCATTCCCTTCGCGGCCGTCGGGCTGCCGAACCCTTCGCTGGGCGTGTCGGCTCTGGCTGGTGGGTTCCTGCTCGGGTGGTTGTTGTATTCGTATAGCGGGGTCGTCGTCCGGAGTCCGGCGCTGGCGTTGCTGGTCTTCGCGGTGCCGGTGTTGCCGGGTGTGTTTCTGAGTTCGGTCACGGGCACGTCCACGATCACGGGTTTCTTGCCGCTCGTCGTCGCGATTCAGCTCGCGGCGCGGTTTGCGATCGAGCAGCAGAATCTGCGGGAGGCCCGCGCGGCGGGTCGGCTCTCGGCTTGGGTCGATCCGGAGCGCGAGCAGGCGCACGCCATTCGGTTTCTTTGGGCCGCGGCGCTGGCCCTCGGGTTGGCTTCTCTCGCCACGCCCGGACTCGCGGTCGCGCTGCCTTTGTTTCTCCTCGCGTCGCCGTTGCTGCTGCCGCCCGGGGACCGGCGGGATCTTCGCAAGGTGGTCACCATCGCGCTGCTGCTCTTTCTGCCGATGGTCACCATCCAAGCTCTCGTTCTTGGGCTGGGCTGGGCGTTTGGCGCCGGGTGGCCCGGGTTTCCGCGGCCCGCTTCGATCGCGGCCCTCGAGGTGGGCGACGGGGGGCTGGGCGACGGATTGCGGTGGTCACTGCGCTCGCCGGTGGCCGCGTTCGCGCACGTCTCGCTGGGTCTGCTTCTGGCCGGACCGGTTCTCATCTACGTGGTGATCCGCCTGCGCAACGCGGCGGTGGCTTGGTTGTGCGCGACCCCGTTCGTGGTGGAATTTCTGCTGGTTTGGAACGGCGGGAGTTCGCTGGCGCGGGAGGGGCGGTCGTTGGCGACACTGCTCGCCGTCTCGCTGATTTTACTGGGGGCCCAGCTGGGCCGGTTTCGACCGCGAGAATTCACGGCGTTGACCGTTGCGACGCTTGCGGTGGCCGCTGTCGGCTGGATCGATCTGGCAGATTCGCCCCGGTCCGAGGAACGGGTTTTCGCGCGGCTCGCGCGGGGCGCGGACGTCACGACTTTCGCCGACGAGCGGGAGATCGTGGACCGGCTCGCCGCGAACCCCGCCGCGACGAACGTGTTGCTCGACGCGTCGGTGGGATCGGGGCTCGTTGCGCTGCTGAACGATGGCTCGCGCTTCGTGCTGTCCCACGAGGCGCGGTTCCGGTTCTCGCTGGAGAACCCGCATCTCTGCGCGTCCCACGCCTTGCTTCGTGGGTCGGCGACGGGTGGAAATTCCGAATTGATCTCCCGCGCGTGGACCTCGCTCGGCGCCGACAAACGCGCGTTCTTCCAACCCGAAGTCGAGGCCGGGCGCTGGCGGTTGCTTGCCAACTCGCCCCCGGTGACCGACACCGTCGCTGCCACCATCCGATGACCGCTCTCGTTGCCATGCTCTCCCTCGCCGTGTTCTCCATTGGCCGCGTCCCACCCATCGGCGCGGATTTTCAGCCCCGTTTCCAACGCGGCGTCGTGCTCGCCCACAACCACAGCGTCGAGCGCGGCTACGGCAGCGAGATGGCGGCGCGGTCGCTCGAGGAACTGAGAAAGCTCGGCGTCGACAGCGTGACGATCATCCCGCTCGGCTACAGCTTCAACACGGAGGACCCGAGGATCTTCGGCTACACGGGCGAGGATCTCACGATGACGCCCGACAGTATCCGACGGATGATCCGGTCGGCGCACGCGGCGGGTCTGGCGGTCACGCTGGCACCGCAGATCTGGATTGGCATGTATGGCGCGCGTGGCGATTGGCGCGGCGACGTGCGGATGAAGAGCGGTGGGGAATGGCGGGAATGGTTCGCGGCCTACACCGAATTCATCCTGACGTGGGCGCGGATGGCTCAGGAGGAGGGGGTGGAACTCTTCAGCGTCGGCAGCGAGATGCGGACGTCCACGGAGCTGCGCCCGGCGGATTGGCGGCAGGTCATCCTCGACGTGCGGGGAGTCTACAAGGGGCCCTGCACCTACTCGGCGAACTGGGCGGAGGAGATCGACACCGTCGAGTTTTGGGACCTGCTGGAATACATCGGCGTTTCGTTCTATTTCCCGATCGGAGGCGGGACGCTCGAGGATCGGCTGGCGGAAGCCGCCAAGGCGCGGGACCACGTGGCGGAGGTGGCGGCGCGGTTCAACAAGCCGGTGCTCTTCCTCGAAGCCGGGTTCCGCAGCATCCCGGGCGCGGGTCTCAAGCCGCACTCGTGGCGGGACGACCTGCCGCCGCCGGTCGATCTCGAAGAACAGCGGGTGAGTTTTGAAGTTCTGTTCCGAACTTTTTGGGATCAGGGTTGGTTCTACGGCTTCTACTGGTGGCATTGGTTCTCGGACCTCGATTACCACCCGCAGCCGCCGACCGATTTCCAATTCCGGGGCAAACCCGCCGCCGACGTCGTGCGCGACTTCTACGCCCAACCCGATCCACGCCAACCATGAAAACGATCCTCGCAATCCTAGCCTTCGCCGCGACCGCGGGTGCCCAGACGACCTCTACCTTCCTCGGCGGACCGGGTGATTTCAGCGATCCGCTGAATTGGACCACGAATCCGGTCTACCCAAACAACGGCCAACCGGGGGCCGCGGACACCTACGCCGCGATCATCGCCGGCGGGGACGTGACGCTCGACGTCGACGTCACGCTCGACTCGCTGAACTTCTCGGCGGCCTCGTTGGCTTCCGTCGGAACGAAAACGATCACGGCGGCGACGACGCTGGGCAACGGAGCGGTCTTCGCGGGAGGCGTCACGCGGTTGGGTGGTTCGGCGGCGCTTTCGGGTGGGGCGAGCGCGGCGTTTGTGAACGTCGTGGGCGGTGCGGAAGTGGCGAATCTCGGATCGTTCACGCACACGCAGGGCGGGTCGACGGACACGGGGATCATTCTCAATTCGGACGGCCTCGGCGGCGGGTCGACCTTCCGCAATGCGTCGGCGGCGACCTTCACCGCGGCCACGACGACGGCGGGGGCGAGCGTGGGCTTCGGCGCGGCGGCGGTGGGTAACCGATTTGTCAACGAGGGGACGTTCGTGAAATCGGGTGCGGCGGATTACGACGTGAACGTGGCCTTCGTGAATTCGGGGACCTCGCAGGTGCAGGCCGGGACGCTCGAGCTGAACGCGGGCGACGGTGGCTCGACGACGGGATCGCAGACGGTCACCGGGACGCTGGCGCTGAGTGGCGGGTTCAACTTTGCCCCGGGTGCCGGAGTGTCCGGTGGGGGGAAGCTCACGAACAACGGCGGCACGACGACCTTCGCGGCGGGCAGCAATCTGTCGGTCGCGACGCTGGAATTGGTGAGCGGCAACGTCGTTGTCGAAAACGGCGTGGCGTTTGGGTCGTCCAATCTGGCGGTGAACGGTGGGACGCTCACGAGCAACGCCGACCACACGTTCTCGGGCGCGGCGTTCACCAACGGCGGCGCGGTGCTCGGCTCGGGCGACGTGACGTTCGCGACCGCGGCGACCTTCGATGGATCGACCTATACGTTCGGCGGCACGGGGACGAAGACGTTTGCAACGGACGTGAACTTTTCGACGACTTCGACCGATCAATACTTCAACGTGAACGGCGGCACGGAGGTCGTGAATTCCGCGCAATTCACGCAGGCGCGGCTCGGGAGCGGTGAGAGCGCGATCGTCCTCAACGCGGACTCGACGGGCGGTGGGTCGGTTTTTCGAAACTCGGGCACGTTCATCGCGAACGCGAGCGGCGGGGACGCGAGCATCGGTCGGGCGCTGCCGGACGCCGGGAATCAATTTTTGAACGAGGGAACTTTTCAGAAATTTGGTTCAAACGTGTATTCGGTCGACGGGGCGTTCGCGAATTCCGGCACGCTCGACGTCGATCAGGGGACGATGAACCTCACCGCGGGCGACGGCGGTTCGACGACCGGAGCGGCGATCATCCGGGGCGCGTCAGTCCTCGGGCTGAGCGGCGGGTTCACGTTCGATTCGGGTTCGACGGTCGACTCCGGGACGTTGCGGGTGAACAGCGACGCGGTGACGTTCGCGTCCGGCTCGGCGCTGGGGTCGGACCGGCTCGAGCTCGTGAGCGGAACGACGACGCTGGCTTCCGGCAGCACGCTGGCGAGCGGAACGAGCCTGGCGGTGCGGGGCGGGACGCTCGTGGCGGACGTCGATCACACGTTCAGCGGCGCGAGCTTCGCGAACGGCGGGGCCGTTGCGGGCGCGGGAGCGCTCGAGTTCGTGGGCACGACCGTGTTCGACGGCGCGAGCTACACCTTTGGCGGGACGGGCGGGAAGACGTTCAACGGCAACACGGCGATTTCCGCCGGAGCGACGGATCAATTTTTCAACGTCAACGGCGGAACGACCGTGACGAACGGCGGGACGTTCACGCAGACGAAGACGGGCCTTGGGGCAAGTTCGATCGTGCTGAATGCTGACGAGGCCGGTGGGGTTTCGCAATTTGTGAATGGCCCGGGCGCGAACTTCACGGCGAACGTCCTGAACGGCGATGCGAGCGTTGGTTTCGCGGAGGAGACGGCGGGGAACGTCTTCGTCAACAACGGGACGTTCAACAAGTCCGGCACCGGAACCTACGCGGCGAACGTGGCGTTTCGAAACAATGCCGACGTCTCGGTGCAGCAGGGGCCCCTGAATCTCAACGCGGGCGACGGCGGGGCGACGAACGGCGTTTATGCCGTCAGCAACGGGGCGACGCTCGGGCTGAGCGGGACGTTCACGTTCGGAAGCGGCTCCTCGGTCGCGGGGGCGGGCACGTTGCTGGTGAGAAGCGGCGACACGACCTTCAGCTCCGGGAGTGCGCTCGACCCGCAGACGCTGCGCCTGCTGAGCGGCACGACCACGATGGCCGCCGGGAGCACGCTGAGGTCCGGCACCGTGCAGGTGGCGGGCGGGACGCTGCAACTCGACATCGCGCACACGTTTCAGGGCGCGGCATTTTCGAACGGCGGATCCGTCACCGGGAGTGGGGCGGCGACCTTCGCGGGGACGACGACGTTCGATGGGAGTAGTCCGACGCTGGGTGGGTCTGGGGCAAAAGTGTTCACGGGTTCCGCGACGATCGAGGCGGGCGCGACGGATCAATTTTTCAACGTTGATGGCGGGACCAAGGTTCAGAGCAACGGGACGTTCACCCAACGGCGGCTCGCGGCGGGCGACAGCCAGATCGTTCTCAACGCCGACAGGGCGGGCGGTTCGTCGCGCTTCACGAATGCGGGCACGTTCACCGCGGACGTGCGGGTGGGGTCGGCGGGTGTTGGCTTCGGCGATGCCGTCGGTGACATCACGTTCGATAACAATGGCCAGTTCATCAAGACCGGGAGCGGGGACTACAACGCGAACGTGATTTTCCGAAACGGGGGGGACGTGAACGTGCAGCAGGGAATTCTCAATCTCAACGCCGGGAGCGGGAACACGGTGGTCTTCGGGGACTTCGCGGTCGCGGGCGGGGCGACGCTGGGGCTGGCCGGGACGAATTCGTTCGCGTCGACGGTCGGGTTCACCGGGGCCGGGTCGGTGGTCGTGCGGGGCGGGACGACCAGCTTCGCGGCGGGGAGTTCGTTCGCGTCGGGAGTGCTCGAGCTGCACGGGGGGACGACGACGTTCGACGCGGGCAGCGCGATCGGCGCGACGGCGTTGCGGATCTCCGGGGGGACGCTCGAGTCGAACGTCGCGAAGGCGTTTTCCGGAACGACTTTCACCAACGGCGGCACGGTCGCGGGCTCGGGAGCCACGACTTTCGCAGGGACGACTTCGTTCGACGGGAGTAGCTACGTTTTCGGCGGGAGCGGGGTCAAAACGTTCAGCGGCACGACGGTCATCGCGGCGGGGGCGACGGATCAATTTATCGACGTCCGGGGCGGCGCGCAGGTCGTGAATACCGGGAGCTTCACCCAGCGGCGGACCGGGGCCGGCCTCAGCAGCCTCGTTCTTAACTCGGACTCGGCCGGGCCCGCGACCTTTCGCAACGCGACGGGGGCGTTCTTCACCGCGGACGTGACGACGGGCATCGCCGCGGTCGGTTTCGGGAAAGCGGATCCCGGCAACCGCTTCATCAATCAGGGCTTCCTCAACAAGACGGGCGCGGGGACCTACCAGACGAACGTGGTGCTGGAGAACACGGGGACGGTGATCGTCGGTGCCGGGACGCTGGCGGCGACGGCGGGGATCACGGGTAACGGGACGGTCGACATCAACGCGAACGCCGTCCTCGATCTCTCGGAGAACGTTCACACCAGCGAGATTGGCCAGCTCCAGCACAAGGGCGCGAATCTTGCGCTCGGCGCGAACGACGTCGTCGTCTCGGCCGATTACACGAACGCGAATTTCGGCAGCGGCAACGCCTTCGACCGCCGTTCGAACGTCACCGGCACCGGACAGATCCTCGCGGGCGGCGACGCGGCGCTCGTGGCCACGGTCGACGCGGCGGGCGGCACGATCGCCTTCGGGACGGTCCACGTTGGCGACACGGTCTCGAAGTCCTACGCGTTGGCGAACACCGGTACGAGTGGCCCGGCGATCCGCGGCGCTCTGCAGACGAACGTGAACGGCGGCAACCTCACGGACTCCCGGCTGAGCGGGAGCGGAGTGACGGCGGGAAACTTCGGCCCGGTCGCAGCGGGTGGGGCAACGGCGGCTCGGGACGTGACCCTGACCGCGGCGACCGCGGGAGCGCTGACGGGGCAGTCGATTCACGTCGCGACAAATTTCGACAACGTGGCGGCAATCGATCTGGCGATCACCGGGGCGGTGAACTTCTTCGCCGAGCCCGTGCTTGCGAAAGCGTCCGGGGACGCCGTTTTCACGATGGATTCCGCGACGCGCTACACGATCGATTTCGGGACGCTCGACGTGGCGGACAGCTTGCGCTCGATCAATCTGGCGCTGGAGAATTTCCTGAGGGATCCCGTTTTTCAGGACGCGCTTGGCGGCACCTTCGACCTCTCGGGACTCACGGCGTTCGACGCGACGGGATTCGCCGCCTTTGCGGGACTGGCGAGCGGCGGTGAGCGGACGGGCTACAACGTGGAGATCGACCCCGGCCCGCTCGGCAACGGCGTCTACGCGGAGTCGCTTTTCTACGATCCGACGAGCGCGAACGGATCGGGAACGTCGAATCTGGCCCAGATCGAGCTGGCGTTCCGCGCGACGGTCGTGCCGGAGCCGTCGACCATCGCGCTGGTCGTGATCGCGCTCAGCCTGCTCGCTTGGAACGCTCGCCGCCGAGTCTCCACCAACCGATGAGTGCCGCCAGTGCGAGCAGGCACCAAATTCGCGGCTCGGGGATGGGGTTGAGATGGTCCTCAAGGATGGCGAGCTGCGGGCGGCCGCTCGCCGCGTTGTCGGCGACCGAGAACGAATATTCGGCCGGCCACTTACCGGCCGACCAGTAGGTCCACCCCTGCCAGACGTCCTGATTCGCGTCGACGTAATCCAGCATATTGTCCAGCGCGGCGAGCTGCGGTGCCCCGGACGAGACGCCAAATTCTCCGAGGAATCCGCGGGCGTTGTTGGCTCGCGCCCAGTTGGTGAAATCCACGAGCCGCTCGGCGCCGATGGTTTCGCTGACGATGCCATCCGTGCTGCCCGACGAATCCGCGTCGAGGTATTGGTGCACCTCGTAGGCGAAGTTGTTGAAGCTGTCGACGACGCCGCCCATCACCTGGGCGTTCGGAGTGCCGTAGAAATCGCCCGGCGGATTCGTCCAGCTCCACGCGCCGGTGAAGCCATTCCCGGGGACGAGAACGAGGTTTTCCGCGCCGGTGCCGCGAATCGCGGCGATGGCGGAGTTTGCGGAAGTCAGCCATTCCTCGGTCCTCGCCCCGCCGAAATTCACGCCCTTCGGCTCGTTCATCAGGCCGAAGATCACTTTGTCGTTGGCCTTGTAATGGTCGGCGAGGCGCGTCCAGAGATCGGAAAAGTGCGCGTCCGTCACGGGTGATCCCAGCTGGCCGATGACGTCGCCATAGTAGGTGCCAAAATTGTGGACGTCCAGAATGACGTTCGCTCCCACCGCCGTCGCGAAATTGACGAAATTATCGAGCCGACCGAGTTCGGTGGAGTCGAGAGCGAGACCGGTCGACGTCTGGATGCGCTCCCAGCGAAAGGGGAGGCGGACGGTGTTGAACCCCTTGCTGACGAAGTCGATGATGTCGCTCGATCCCGGGTAGGAGTAGTCGGTCGGCACCGAGCCCGGCAGATTCCCGTCGCCGAACTCCGCGCCGGAGAGATTGACGCCGAAATATTCCAGCTGCGCCCGGGCTTCGCTCGCGCCGAGCCCGATCAGGCTGGCACCGAAAACTGCCGCTTTTCGCCAACCGGTCAACACGAGTAAGCGGATAGCCCCGCTTTCGGCTGGGCGCAAGCGGGGATTCCATCCGGATTCCATCCGTATGGGCGTGGGGAGTGATCGAGAGCGCGTCGTGATCGGAAGGAGAGTCTCGTGATCGCCAACCACGTCCGACCGGGGGACGTCAGGAAGCCAGCGACCAATCCGTAAGAGACCGCCGTGATCCGAAGGCTGGTGGCATCGGGTCACCCGCTTCATTCAAGCGCCTTCCAGCCCAATCCCCCCCCTCCCAAGCCCCGGCGGAGTCGACGGATAAAACGTAACGGCCGTTACGTTTTATCGGGAGCGGATTCATCCGCTCGGTCGCCGCCCTCCGGCCGGGTAGCCTTGGATCGGCGGACTTCTGAAGGGTACGCTCCGATTTGCGAGCGGCAAGCCGCGGCCCCCCGCGAGCATTTCGCCGCCAATCCATTACCTGTAAAATGTGACGGCCGTCACATTTTACAGGTAATGGCGGGAGATGGGGCGCTTCGCCGCGTGGGTGGTGGTGGCCATCTGGGCGTGGGCTTTGCTTGCGGCTCGACACGTGCTGGCGCGATGCTCCGAATTCAACTTCGCAGAAAGTGGCTTCCCTTTCGCGCGATGATCGGGGACAAAATGACAGCGATGGGGGAGCAATCGGACAAGGATCCAAGTTTGGCGGTGGGGGACCTTTTCGCCCGGTGCAAAGCAATGGGACCTCGGGAAGCGGCGGAATTGTTGGCCGATCAGGAGTCGGAAGCGGCGGCGGCGACGCTCGTCGAATTGCTTCCCTCGCAGGCGCGCAAGATTCTGAAGGAGCTGGGGGACGCGGATCGCGAACGCATTCTCGCCGCGGCCCCGCCCGAGCGGGTGAGCCACTGGGAGGCTGACAAGCAGTATCCGGAGAATTCGATCGGCCGCCTCATGGAGCCGCCGGTGGCTGTTTTCGCTCCCGGAAATACCGTCGGCGAGGTGATCGAGAAGCTTCGCGAGGTCGTGAAGAAGGCGTTCGTCACCTACGTCTTCGTGGTCGACGGCGACCGGAAATTGGTCGGGGTGACCACGATGCGGGATCTGCTTTTTTCCGAACGGGATCAGCGCCTCGACGACATCATGCTGAAGGGCGTCTTCGCGCTCGACGTGACGACGCCGCTGATCGACGCGATGAAGCAGACGCTCGACCGGCACTATCCGGTCTATCCCGTGTGCGACGACGAGGGGACGCTCATGGGGCTCGTGCGCGGTCAACAGATGTTCGAGCAGCAGGCCGTCGAACTGAGCGCTCAGGCGGGTAGCATGGTGGGTGTGACGAAGGAGGAGCGCCTGGCGACTCCGTGGGCGCGGAGTCTGCTCTTCCGGCATCCCTGGTTGCAGCTGAATCTGCTGACCGCGTTCGCGGCGGCGGGGATCGTGAGTGTGTTCGAGGGGACCATTCAGCAGATCACGGTGTTGGCGGTGTTTCTGCCGGTGCTGGCGGGGCAGTCGGGAAACACGGGCTGCCAGGCTCTGGCCGTGACCCTGCGGGGGATGACGCTCGGTGAGTTGGTCGAAGGGAAAGGCGGCGCCGCCGTCTGGAAGGAGGCGCTGCTGGGTCTGCTCAATGGCGCGCTCGTTGGCGTGACGGCCGGCGTCGGGATGTTTTTCTTTGCATGGTTCGGATCGGGCGACGGTCAGGAGCACAGTGCGGTGATGCTCGGGTTCGTGGTGTTTCTGGCGATGATCGGGTCTTGTGTGATCAGTGGGATCGCGGGTGTGCTGGTGCCGCTCGTGCTGCGGCGCGTCGGGGCCGATCCGGCGACGGCGTCGAGTATTTTTCTGACGACGGCGACCGACGTGGTGAGCATGGGGACGTTTTTGGGCCTCGCGACCTGGCTCGTGCTTTAAGCGCCCCCACGGGGCTTGCGTCGGCGGGATTTTTCGGGCAACCCAGTGGCCTCCCATGGCCAAAAAGCAAATTCTCCTCGAAGACCTCGATCAAACCCGTTCACTCGAGTCCCGCGAATACAAGGACCAGCTCAAGAAGCATCAGCTCAAGCTACTCAACCTCCAGGGCGAACTGCAGGAGCGGAAGCGCTCGCTGATTGTCGTCGTCGAGGGTCCCGACGCCGCGGGCAAGGGCGGAGCGATCCGCCGGATCACCGAAAAACTCGATCCGCGGTCCGTCCGCGTCTGGTCGATCGTGAAGCCGACGACCGAAGAGTATCAGCACCACTATCTGTGGCGCTTTTGGAGCAAATTGCCGACCTACGGCGACACGGCGATCTTCGACCGGTCGTGGTACGGACGCGTGCTCGTCGAGCGGGCCGAGGGTTTTGCCACCGACGATGAGTGGAAGCGCGCCTACCGCGAGATCAACGAATTCGAACGCCAGATCACCGACGACGGCGCGATCCTCGTGAAGCTCTTCATTCACATCGACAAGGACGAGCAGCTCGAGCGCTTCAAAGCCAGAGAAGGCGATCCCTACAAGCACTGGAAGATCAGCGACGAGGATTGGCGCAACCGCAAGAAGTGGGACGTCCACGTCGAGGCCGCGCAGGACATGTTCGAGAAGACTTCGACCGGCTGCGCCCCGTGGAAGGTAATCGCGGGAAATTTCAAATGGCACGCCCGGGTGAAGGCCGCTAAAACCGTGCTCGACCGCGTCACCGACGCGCTCGATCTGTAAAAATCCAACCTCTCCCACACCGTGAACCCAGCATTCCCCGACATCAGCAAGATCGCCTTCGAAGGCGCCGACTCCCGCAATCCATTCGCCTTCAAACACTACGACGCCACCGAGCTGGTCGAGGGCAAATCCATGACGGATCACCTCCGTTTTTCGGTCGCGTATTGGCACACCTTCCGCAACACGCTCAGCGATCCCTTCGGCGCCGGGACGGCCGTCCGCCCGTGGGACGACGGCACCGACTCCGTCGAGAACGCCTGCAACCGCGCGCGCGTCGCGTTCGAGTTCATCGAGAAGCTCGGCGTACCCTACTACGCGTTCCACGACCGCGACGTCGCTCCGGAAGGCGCGACCCTGGCCGAGTCGAACCGCAACCTGGACGCCGTCGTCAAGGTCCTCAAGGAGGAGCAGGAGCGCACCGGCATCAAGCTCCTCTGGGGGACGGCCTGCCTCTTCGCGAACCCTCGCTTCTGCCACGGCGGCGCGACCAGCCCGAACGCCGACGTCTTCGCTTACGCGGGCGCGCAGGTGAAAAAAGCGATCGAGGTCACCCACGAATTGGGCGGCGAAGGTTACACCTTCTGGGGTGGGCGCGAGGGGTATTCGACCCTGTGGAACACCGACATGAAGCGCGAACTCGAGCACCTCGCCCGGTTCCTGCATCTGGCCGTGGATTACAAGAAATCCATCGGCTTCACCGGCCAATTCTACATTGAACCCAAGCCCCGCGAACCCTCCACCCACCAGTATGATTCCGACTCCGCGGCGTGCCTGAATTTTCTCCGCGAATTCGATCTGCTCGAGCACTTCAAGCTGAATCTCGAGACGAACCACGCGACGCTTGCCGGCCACACCATGCGCCACGAGATGCGGGTCGCCGCGGACGCGGGAGCGCTCGGATCGGTCGACGCGAATACCGGCGACGAACTCATTGGCTGGGACACGGATCAATTCCCGACCAACCTCTACCTCACGACCGAGATCATGCTGGAAGTGCTGGCGATGGGCGGGCTGACGACCGGAGGAATGAACTTCGACGCCAAGCCGCGCCGCGAGAGCTTCGAAGTGGAGGATCTCTTTCACGCCCACATCGGCGGCATGGACGCCTTCGCCCGCGGACTCAAGATCGCCGCCGCGATCCGGGCCGACGGTCGCATCGCCGAGATCGTGAAGAATCGCTATTCGTCCTGGGACAGCGGCATCGGAGCGGACGTCGAAGCGGGCAAGGCCGGTTTCGCGGAGCTGGAGGCGCACGCGCTCAACCATCCCGATCCGGTCCAACACACGAGCGGACGGCAGGAGCGGCTCGAGAATATCGTGAACGAGCTGATCTGATCGACTGGTTCTGCTTCGCGAGCGGCGGTCGGATTGCCCGCGAAGCGGACGAGTCGTCCAATGCTGTCATTCTGAACGGAGTGAAGAATCTCTGATTTCTCACCGTATTCCGAGGAACGGTCGCGGTCCTTCACTCAGGTAGTTCAGGAAGTGTCAGCCGGAGATGTTTCGCTTCGCTCAACATGACGGGGGGGTGGAGGCCGCTTTGCGGCTGACCGTTGGCCGGGCTCCGTCAGTTTCCGATGATTTCCCGAAGATTTCCGGTGATGTGGCCGTCGTAGAGGGCTTTGCCGATGATCGCTCCGTAGAGTTTCGGGTTCTTCGCGAGGCGACGAAGATCGTCCGCCGAGGATACGCCGCCACTCGCGACGACCTGGCAGTCGAGTCCGGCCACGAGCCGGTCGAGCTCGGGGAAATTCGGGCCAGTCAGCATCCCGTCGGTCGCGATGTCGGTGTAGATGATCGTGCCGACTCCGGCTGATTGGGCGGCGTGGGCAAGTTCGCTGGCGGGCTGGTTGGTCGTCTCGGTCCATCCCCTGACCGCGACGAGGCCATCGCGGGCGTCGATGCCGACGGCGATGCGGTCGCCGCCGAAACGCCGGCACGCTTCCGCGACGAAGTCGATCGACTCGCTGGCGCGGGTGCCGAGGACGACGCGGGCCACGCCGGCTTGGAAGGCGGCTTCGATGGCGTCGTGGGATCGAATGCCGCCGCCGAGTTCGCAGGGGACGCCGACGGCGGAGCAAATCGCGCGGACGGAATCGAGGTTCGTCGTCTCGCCGGAGAAAGCCGCGTCGAGGTCGACCACGTGGATCCAGTCACCGCCCTCGGCTTCCCACTTGGCGGCAAAGGCGGCTGGGTCGGAGGAGTAGACGGTCTTCTCCGTCTTCTCGCCGCGGCGGAGACGGACGACCTCGCCGTTCATGAGGTCGATGGCGGGCAGGAGGAGCATCTTAACTTTCGATTTTTGACTCTCGATTTTCGAGTCGCGAGACTGACGTGATGAAATTTGTCATGATCGCCAGGCCCGTTCTCTGACTTTTTTCCGGGTGGAACTGGGTGGCGCTCAGGTTGCCGCGCGAGACGCTGGCGGCAAAGGTGAGGCCGTATTCACAGGTGGCGGAGACGATGGCCGGGTCGGCGGGGTCGGGGTAGTAGGAGTGGACGAAGTAGACTTCGACCGGATCGGGGAGGCCGTGGTAGAGGCGGTCGGATGGCTGGCAGGTGAGGCGGTTCCAGCCCATGTGAGGCACCTTGAGGTGGTTGTGCGGGAAACGGCGAACGGTGCCTTCGAACACGCCGAGACCCGGTTGGTCGGGCGATTCTTCGCTGGTCTCGAAGAGGAGTTGATAACCCACGCAGATGCCGAGGAAGGGCCGGTCGGCGGCGATCCAATCCTGAATCGGGGTCCAGAGGCCGGAGGCGAGAAGGTTGCGGGCGCAGTCGCCGAACGAACCCTGACCCGGAACGATCAGGGCGTCGCAGGCGGCGACGTCGGACGGATTCCGGACGAACGAGCAATCGCCGCCGCACCGCTGGGCGGCTTTGAAGGCGCTGCGGAGATTACCGCTGCCGTAGTCGACGATGCCCACGCGCGGGGCTGGTGGCTCGGGGCTGATGGCAGGAATGTCGGGTTACTGCGCGGGTTTCGCAGTGGGCTTGGGTGACGTGGCGGCGGCTTTTGCGGCGGCCTCGGCGGCGGCTTCCGCGGCTTTTTTCCGGTCCGCGATGGTTCGCTCTTCGGCGGTGATGCGCAGTTTTAGCCGACCGAGACCTTCGTATTTTGGCCAATTGTCTTCGACGCGGGCGAGGGTCGTCCGGGCGGCGGCAAGGTTGCCGTCGGCGATGAAGGCGTTCGTGCGCACGACGTCCGGGACGGCTCGCTCGAGCGGGGCGAGGTCGACTTTCCGAAGATTGGCCAGGACTTTGGTCGCGGCGTCACGCATCGTTTGGAGTCCCTTTTCGTCGTAGGCGAGGATCTGATAAAACTCCTGTTTGGTGGTCCGGGCCCGGTCGGCGAGCGTGACCGCGTAGGCATCCTGCCGATCGAGGGCCGCCTGGACCTGCGCACGATCGGCGATCCCGGCGCGACCCAGAGTCTGCTGACGCTCGGCGAGCGTGAGGCCGACGTTCGAGATGGCGAAGTCGAGCTGCCCGATGAGTTTCTCGGCGGCCTCGCGGGCCAGGGGCACCGCACGGACGTAGGCGATGGTGCCGGAATACCTCGCGTCGAGAATGGCGAACTCGTTCAACACGGCGCCGAACGCGTCGTTGTCGGCTGATTTTTGCATCGCGACGAAGAGTCGGGTGGCTTCGATCTGGGTTTTCTCCGCGGTTTGTTCGCCCGGCGGGATCCACCAACCGAAGAGTTTGACCTCGCCGGCCTCGAGGCGCTCGGCCTCGGCTTCGAGCGCCTCGATGCGCTTCTTCAGCTCCGGTAGCTGGGCGAAATTTGGATGCTCCGCGACGAAGGGGCGGAGCCGACCGTCGAGCATTGCGTTGATGGCGTCGGGGGAAAGGGCAGTGTCGGGGTCGGGCGTGGCCTGCAGGCGTTTGAAGGCGATGTCTTCGGACGCCACTTTCTCGACCGCGGCAATGTCGGCGCGTGCGATGATCCTTTTCTCCATGATCGTCTCGGAAAATGGGACTTCGATGGTCACGAATTCCGGCGTTTCGTCGATGATTTTCCCGTCGATGCGCTGACCGGACTTGGTGAGCACGGTGTCGGCGAAGGTGGGGACGAGGCCGACGAGAAAAGCGAGGAGGAGGGCGGTGCGCTGCACAGGGAATTGGAAACTCGGTTTACGTTATTGAGATTGGGCGGGATGTAAATAGCGCCAATGAGTTTCAAGTGGCTTCGGCGCAGAGTTCGACGGCTCGTTCGACGACGCGAACGTGGGTCTCGACCCGGACGTCGATTGAATATTCCGACGGGGTCTCGATGGTGAAGGTCCGGTCGGCGTGGTGGAAGTGCAGCACGAACGCCTCGGGATGGTGCGGCATCAATTCGGGGTCGACCCGCCGCCGAATGAGGCCGGTGCGCGCCGAGCGGCCCTCGATGGACTTGCGGTTGTCGATCGGAACGTGCCGGGCGGCGGCGGCGAGCAGCTCTTCGCCCCAGAAGGGTTTGGATCGCTGGACCTCGTAAACGTAGGCCCCGGTGGCGTCGTAGTCTTCGTGCAGCGCGAGCGCGCAAGCGAAATGCCGTCCCCGCAGGAGGGTTCTGTGCGCGGCGGTCTGCGGGATGGAGTCGTCGCGGTAGCTGCGGTTGAGGTCGCGTCCGGCCTCGTCGGTGCGAACGTTGTTCACGAGTCCCCACGGGTTGAGGCAGGGGAAGAGGAGGAAGTTGAATTGCTCGATCCGCTCGGGATGGCGCTCCAGCCAGGTGAGTAGTCCTTCGGTTGCCCCGGTTTCGTCGCCGTGAATGCCGGCCGAGGCGTAGATCCAGGGACGGTCGGGGAGCGGGCGCCGGGTCTCCGCGTAATGCAGTGGGAAATCGGAGGCCTCGCCGAACTTCCGCAGAACGAGTCCCGTCGGGCGGATCGCGGTGCGCCAACGCCGGATGAGGTGTCGGAAATCGTGGGATCGGGAGTGCCGGATCGGGTGCGGTGCGGGCATCCGGATCAATCGATGAGCCGCCGGGTGATCTCCCCGTAGGCGTCGATCCGGCGGTCGCGCAGGAAGGGCCAGTGGGTGCGCTGCGTGTCGACGGAACCGAGGTCGATCTCGGTCACCAGGATGGCTTCCTCGTCGACCGGGGCTTTGTCGAGAATGATGCCCGAGGGGTCGCAGACGAACGATTGCCCCCAGAATTCGATGCCATCGCCGCCGATCGGCGTCTCGAGGCCGACGCGATTCGGCGCGGCGACGTAGCAGCCATTCGCGACGGCGTGACCGCGTTGGACGGTCTCCCAGGCGGAGTGTTGGCGCGCGCCGTAATCGTTTTTCTCCGATGGATGCCAGCCGATGGCGGTGGGGTAGAAGAGAATCTGCGCGCCGCGGAGGGCGGTGAGGCGGGCGGCTTCGGGATACCATTGATCCCAGCAAACGAGGACGCCGATGCGACCGTATTTGGTGTCGTAGGCCTGGAATCCGAGGTCGCCGGGCGTGAAGTAGAACTTTTCGTAGAAGAGTGGGTCGTCCGGGATGTGCATCTTCCGGTATTTGCCGAGGTAGGTGCCGTCGGCGTCGATCACGGCGGCGGTGTTGTGGTAGACGCCGGGCGCGCGGCGCTCGAAGAGTGAGGCGACGAGGACGACGCCGAGTTCGGCGGCGAGGCCCGAGAGAGATTCCGTGGTGGGGCCGGGGACGGACTCGGCGAGCTCGAAATTCGCGTGGTCTTCGTTCTGGCAGAAGTAGGGCGTGAGGAAGAGCTCCTGGAGACAAATGATCTGGGCTCCCCGCTCGGCGGCGGAGCGGATGGCCCGCTCGGCGATGGCGAGATTCTCGGCGGGGTCGGAGCTGCTTCGGCTCTGCACGAGGCCGATTTTGACTTTTCCGGATTGGGCGGGCATGGAGCGAAACCTAATGCAGATGCGGAGAGGATTTACAGAATTTTAAGGATTGGGTTGGGGTTGGACGGCCCGCGGGGTATTGGGGGTGGATGAGTGAGGATTCTTTCGAAGAGGTTGCGGCGAATTTGTGGTTGCGAGCCTATCCGCTGCGGCTGCTGGGGGCGGATTTCCGGCGGAACGTGACCGTGATCCGGCTCGGGTCGGGGCGGACCGTTATTCACTCGACGGGCCCCTTCTCCCCGGCGGACGTGACGGCGATCCGGGAGCTGGGCGAGCCGGGCTGGATTCTGGACGGAGTGCTGCGACACGACACGTTCGCCGGCGCCGGGCGGGAGGCGTTTCCGAAGATTCCCTATCTGGCTCCGCCGGGATTCGGGGAGATCGTGGGGTTCGAGACCGGGGCGCTGGTCCCGGCTCCGCCGGAATGGGACGGCGAGTTGGTGACGCTGGAGGTGGGCGGGATGCCGTCGATGCGCGAGACGGTGATGCTGCACGTGCCGTCGCGGACTTTGATCGTCACCGAGCTGCTGTTCAATTTCGGCCCCGGCGAGGATCTTTGGACGAAGGTGCTGCTGTGGGGGGCGGTCGGCAGCGATCACAATCCGGGCGTCTCGCGTCCGGTGAAGGCTGGAATCAAGGATCGAGCGGCTTTTCAGGCGGCGGTGGTGGCGATTCTGGAATGGGATTTCGACCGGGTGATCGTCGGCCATGGGGAGGTGATCGAATCCGCGGGGAAGGAGAAATTGCGGGCCGCGGTGTCGGCGGCGGGGTTCGAGGTGTGATGACGGATCGTGATCGTCGCCCGGGCGCGATGATCCAAACCCGGAAACGGGCCTACTTCGGCAGGTGGTCCGTGCAGTATTCGTGGCCGGCGGCGGTGACGCGGAAATCGAGATCGGGATCGCTGACTTCGGTGCGGTTGCACGTTTCGCAGCGGTGCAGGGTCTCCGACCGATCCTTGGCCGACTCGAACTTCGCGCGGCGGGTGGCGGTTTTTTGGGAATCCCGGAGTTGGTTGACGAAGGCGGGGCCGAAGAAGAGGAGATAGTTCGCGAAGGTGATCACGATGGCTCCGCGGGTGGCCCAATCGCCGGTGAGGGCGGTGAGCGCGTAGAGGGCGGCTGAGATGAGGGCGACCCATTTGATTTTGGCCGGGATGATGAAGAGGATCAGGATCTGGAAATTCGGCAGCACCGTGCCGACGGCGAAGAGGAGGGAGGCGACGAGCGCGCCGTTGGCGAAGGGGATTCCGGGCAGGAAGGCGGCGAGGGTGCAGCCGAAGTAGCCGACGAGGTAGTAGAGGTTCAGCTTGAAAGTGCCCCACGCGCCCTCGAGCAGATCACCGAGGAACCACGTGAAGTAGAGGACGAGGAGGATCCAAAGGAAGTCGAGGGTATTGGGCACGAAGATCCAGGTGACCAGCCGCCAGACCTCGCCCTGGAGAATGAGATCACGGTCGAGGACGAGGGCGGTGACGTAGCGGGGGTCCAGCTTGACGAGGAGAAAGACGAGGGCGTTGAGGACGACGACGTAACGGATGAGGCCGGGGATGGCGAAACGGCCGAAGCGGCGTTCGAGGGTGGCGAGAAGGGACATCGGGCGGAGGTTACACGAGGAGGGTGATTTGAACAGAGCACCAAGGGCCGGAGGGCGCGGCATAATGACCGAGGTAGGCAGCTGAACAGCGGATGGACCCCGGTCGGTGGCCCCGGGGCATCGAGTGGACGTGGCGCGACGGCGCGAGTCAGACGATCCGGATTTCTACCTTGAGATTGGCGAGGCGATAGCCTTTGGCCTTTTCTTCGAAGTCGTCGAGCAGCCAGGCGGCCGCGGCTACCGTGAGATCGGCCTTGGCGTCGGACGAGGATCCGGGACCAACGTCGACGAGCGGTAGTCGTGCGAGCCGTCGCGTCGCAGGACAATAAACCTCCACCAGCGCGACGAGACCCGCTCCGAGAACTTTCCAGGTAGATCCTGAAATTTTGGCGAGGCCGAGTTCAATTAGTTTGCCCTTGGGGATCGAGACCCCGAATACGCTGCTGTTCGTTTGTACGATCTTGAGCGCCGGCGTTCCGGTGCCTTCGTCCGCGAGATCGTATTTGCCAAAGTAGGTCGCTTTTCCTGCGATGACGGGAGGGCCACCAAGGCCACTCCGATTGGTCAGAAGTTCCACTCGAGGCAGATCGCGGTCCTGCCAACTGTATCCAAATTGGTCGACCGAGGAGTAGTCACCTCTGGAGGTGCGGACCTGCCGGGCCGTCCTCGAGCCGAAATCTTTTTGTTCGCGCCTCGCCGAGATGGTCTCCGAAGCGTCGGTCACGACGGACCCGTCATCCGCCCTTCGAACGGACCCGCGGAGTCCCGTGGTGCGCGACGATCCCGCTGAATTTGCGGCGGATGACGGGGGCGTCTCAAAGAGCTCGAGCGCTGAAGCGAGGGAGATCGAGGCGTTTAGAGATGCAGCGACTTCCGAAGAAGCCGATTCCACCAGGATGGTGCATTCGTTACCGGGACAGGCTTCGAGGGATCGATGATACGTGGCGACGGTGGCAAGAAAATCGTCCCAGCCGGACCCACGCCGTAGGAGTTTCGGGCAATCTTTCCCGCTCCAGTAGTGGTGCTGCAAGATTCCGCCGGATGGCGAGATGCCGTGTTCCCTCGCGAGTATCGCAACGAGTTGGGCCGCACGGTCGTTGGCTGCGGGTTGATCGATGCCGTGATTCTCGCAGATTTCGACGGCGATTGATGTCGCATTGCCGGAGCCGGAATGCCAGCCAATCTCCCAGACGGGCAGACTTTGATAAACGGATTGATCATCGACGGTGAAGTGCCACGAGACTTGCCGCTGCCGGGCGTCGGGACCTTTGAGATATCTCGCGTGGGCGCTCGCGTCGGCGGAGGGGGCGGCGTTGTCCGTGTTGTGGATGGTGATCTGGGCGGGGCGGAGCGGAGTGCTCGGACGATTGCTGCTTCCGACTGGTAGGAAGTCGATGGTCAGATTCAGAAGGGCGCGGGCTTCCTGGGTGGTCATAAGGTTGTTGGGATCGAGTCTGCTTGGGCCGAATGGGATTTCAGAGCGGCATCAGCTGAAGAGCGTCGGAAGCGATGTCACGAATCTCTGGCGTCGAGTCGCTTTCGCTACCGCTTACGGATTCGAGGGCGGAGCGGGCTTGTCGAGCGATGCCGGGCACGCCGGATTCGGCGGCAGTGCGCCCAAGGATCGCAATCGCTTCGATTGCTTCGGGGGTGGTCGACGCCGAAGTTGCGAGCTCGGCGACTGCCGCGGAGGCGGTGTCGTTGGCCCGGACGCGCAGCGCGGAGTTTTCGCTCGAGGGGATGCGGGTGATGACGTCGGCGGTGTCTCGCGTGAGACGACTTATCTGGAGCGGATCCGGATTGGCCGGGGTGCTCTCGATCGCGAAATTGGCCGAATTGACGCGGCTCTCAAGGGCGGAATTAACCACAAGCGTCTGCGCCGCCTTGATCACCGGTTCCCAGGATATCCCGCAGACAATCGCAAAGAAAATGCAGTGAACGAAGCGTTGGGTATCCGCGGCGGTGAGGAGGTAAATTCCAATTCCCGCGGCGATCGCTCCTCCGAGCATTGCGGTCAAAAACCCCAAAGCGGAGCTGTCGGTGACGCCGCCGGTGGAAACGCCGGATAGAAATGCGAAGATTCCGCCGACAGCTCCCGCGGAGGAAAAGACCGCCAACTCGATCGCCTGCTTTTTGGTGATCACGGTGAGGTCACGGAGCTTGGAAGATTAAGACGAGGTGGGTTGGCGGGGGCGATGAAGCCAGCCCGGCGACCGGCGCGCTCGTCTCGAAAGCGGTCGCCAGGCGGAAATCCGAGAGGGCGGGCTCCGCGGCGTAGATGCGGTCGATGCGGGCTCCGAGAGCGTCGGGAATCGCTTTTCCCGTCGAATCACGCAGGGGGATATCGTCGATCAAGTGCAGTTTGTAGGTCTTCGTCTTCATGGAATCTGGCAAAAAAAGTCGTGCATCAATTGCCACCGGGAGCGTTTGGAGACGAGGATTCGACGGGGGTCTGAACCGCTGGGAGGTTGCCCGGCGCGGTGGGAACGAGATCGAGGTAGAAACTCGGCTTGCCCGCTACCCGGGCCTCCATTTGTTCCGCGGCCGCTTTTTGCAGAGCGGTGGTCTGGGCGAGAGCGGTGAGCGCGGACGTCACGGTGCCGGCGTCGTAGTATCGAATCAGGTCGCGGAGGCCTGCCTCGAGCGGGTAATCGGCGAGGTTCTTGTCCATGGCTTCGATGATGCCGGCGGCGACGACCGCCCGGGAGGCGTCCATTTGAAAGCGTAGAGCCTGGACGCTGGTGTTGAGGAGGGCCTCTTTGTCAAAAGTTCCGTTGATGGTTTGCAGCCCGCCGGAGATCGCCGAAAGCACAGTTTTGATCTGTTCGCCGCCCGCGAGCGCGGCGGCGAAGCTCGTAGCGATGCCGGAAAAACTGACCAGCAGATTCTTCCCGACGACGCCGTCGCGGATGTTCACGGTATTCTTGTAATAGTAGTCGTCGAAAATCCCCATCAACTCGTAGAGCACTCTGTTCCGAACGAGGGTGGAGTCGACGGCGGTGCGGAAGTAATTTTCCGCCGCCGGGTCCGCGTAGTTGTAGGTGTAGAGGATCTCCGGATTGCCTCCGGGCCACGTTTGGCGATAGGAGAATGGTTGGTGAGCGGCGCAGGCGCTCAGGAGCACGGTAATGAAAGCGTAGGAAACAATCCGGACAAGTCGGCGGTGGGTTGATGGGCCTCGCATCGCTTGAATGCTCGTCGGGCGTCCGAGTCTCGGATACGGGGAGAATGCCGAGATCGCGGGGGAAAGTCCCTGAATATCATCCGGGAGATTGAAGGGTCGGATTCAAATGCGAAGCCGGGCAACTCGAAGGTTTTCTTTAGCTTGTCAGGGGTGCAACTGTCTGGATAGCTGTGTTCTGGTCGGTCGAGGCGGCGACACGGATGGCGGTATTTACTCACAAACTGAATCAAGCAAGGACGCGGGATCGATGACCGCGTCGCTCGTGGTCGTAGACGGACACCCCGCCGTTCGTCAGATGATGGGACCGGCCCTGGGTGAAAGGTATCGCGTGGTCGCCGAGGCGGGCACCGGGGTGGAGGCGATGAAGTTGCTGCAAACGATTATGCCGACTGTCGTCATTCTCGATCTCGTATTGCCCGAGGCGAGTGGGTTGGGGGTGCTGCGTTATTTGCGGGGGTTGGATCGGGGGCCGCGGGTGGTGATTTTTTCGGGTTCACGGAACGAGGATCTCGCCGTGGAGGCTTTGCGGATGGGGCCGCAGGGGTTCGTTCACCGGGGGAATTCGTTTGCGACGCTGCGGGCGGCGCTGGACGTGGTGGCGCAGGGAGGGACGTATTTTTGCCCGTTTGCGACTCGGTTGCTCGATGCGCGCCGGGGTCAGTCGACGTGCGGTTGGGATGATCTGACGGAGCGGGAGCGGGTGGTGCTGCAGCTTGTGGCCGAGGGGAGCAGCAGTAAGGAGGTCGCTTCACGGTTGGAACTCTCGCCGAAGACGGTGGAGCACTATCGCTCGAAGGTGATGCAGAAGCTGGGGTGCCGGGAGGTGACGGCGCTCACGCGCTACGCGGTGCGGCGGGGGTTGGTGGCGCTGGAGTAGCGGGGGGTGGGAGGCTTCGCCTCGGTGATTGGTAATGAGTGGCTGGTGATTGGTGGAAATGCTGGGTGGCGTGGGGCGTTCGGCGGGCGTAACGATTTGAGTTATGGAAGGTTTTTTGAGCGGAGGGGACGGGAAATGAAGGGTGGGCTCGAACGGCCAGTGATGGTCTACGATGGGGATTGCTCGTTCTGTAAACGGTGGGTGGGCCGGTGGCGGGTGATGACGGGGGATGGGGTGGAATACATTCCTTCGAGCGAGGGGCGGGGACGGTTTCCGGAAATTCCGGACGGGGACTTCGACGCTTCGGTCCAATACGTCGAGGTCGATGGGACGCGGACGCAGCGGGCGGACGCGGTGTTTCGGGCGCTGGGGGTGGGGAATTGGCTGGGGCGGCTGGGGCACTGGGCTTACGCGCGGGTGCCGGGGTTTGGGCGGTTGGCGGACGCGGGGTATGATTTCGTGGCTCGGAACCGGGGGATGTTTTCGAAGTTGAGTTAGGGGGAGGGGAAGTGTCCGGCTGTCGCCGGATTGGGTTGGTGGACGGCTGGAAGCCGTCGCTCCTTGATGGGCGCTTTGGTGAAGGTCCGGTAGTGGTCGAGGTAGCGGTCGCGGATGGTGGCGGGGTCGAAGCGGTTGGCGGCGTCGGTGCGGGCGGTGGTGCCGAGGGTTTCGCGGAAACTTGGGTCGTCGACGAGGTTGTCGATGGCGTTCGCTAGGGCGGTGGGATCGTGGGGTGGGACGAGGAGGCCGGTGTGGCCGTCTCGGACGACTTCGGGGATGCCGCCGACGTTCGTGGCGACGACGGGGTGGCCGTGGGCGAGGGTCTCGAGGATGCTGAGGCCGAAGCTTTCCTGCTCGGACGCGTAGACGCCGACGTCGCAGGCGTGGAGGTAGTCGTCGATGGCTTGGACGCCTTCGCGGACGGTGACTTGGGCGGTGAGGCCGCGGCGGGCGACTTCGGGCTCGTAGGGTGTGAAGTCGTCTCCGGCGAGGATGACGAGGCGGAGGCGGGCGCGGCTTTTTGCGCGGGCGATGGCTTCGAGGAGGTCGGTGACGCGTTTGCCGGGGCGGAGGTTGGAGAGGTGGAGGAGGAGGATTTCGTCGTCGGCGATGTCGAGTTCGCGGCGGACGTCCTCCCGGGAGCGGGTGGGTGGGGTTGGGGCGAAGAAGTTGGGGATGACTTCGATGGGGCGGTCGAGGGCGAAGGTTTCGAGGGTTTGTTGGCGGAGACTGGCGGAGACGGTGGTGACTCCGTCGGAATGCTCGATGGAGTGGCGGATGATGGGGCGGTAGTGGGGGTCTTGGCCGAGGAGGTTGGTGTCGGTGCCGTGGAGGGTGGTGATGAGGGCGGGGCGGGGGGCGTCGCCGAGCATGGAGAGGGCGAGGAGGGCGGCGGTGGCGTGGGGGACGGCGTAGTGGACGTGGAGGATGTCGAGGCGGTGGGTGGCGCAGACTTCGGCGATGCGGACGGAGAGCGGGAGGGTGTAATCGGGGTATTTGAAGAGGGAATACTCGTTCACGATGACCGGGTGGAAGCGGAGGTTCGGGGTGTCCTCGCCGAGTCGGATGGGTCGTTCGTAGCTGATGAAATGGACCTCGTGGCCGGCGGCGGCGAAGAGGAGACCGAGCTCGGTGGCGACGATGCCGCTGCCACCGATGGTGGGGTAGCAGACGATGCCGATGCGGAGCGGGGTCATGGGATGCGGGTCGAAAGGTCGGAAGGTCGGAAGGTCGGAAGGTCGGAAGGTCGGAAGGTCGGAAGGTCTGAAGCGCCGTTGCTTGGGAGTTGCGGTTCAATGGACCACGGAGTCGGTCGCCAGCGTGCGCGGAGCGCCCGCTCCACCGGGTCAGAAGGCGCGAGTTGCTCTCGTTAACGAGGACAGGTTCTTTACGATCGGTGGGTCGTTGGGCCAGAGGGGGATGGCGGCTTGGCAGTTGGCTTGGAGGCCGAGGTGGTGGGCTTGGGTGAGTTGGAGGTCGAGGTAGTTGCGGTGGGTGAGTTGGGATTCGTGGCAGGCCATGAGTTGACGCCAGCGGTCGAGGACGGAGGAGACGTCGACGAGGAGGGTGGGAGCGGGGTGGGGATCGAGGGGTGGGGTGATGGCGTAGAACCAGAGGGAATCTATGGTGTGGGGTGGGAGGTCGCGGAGGGGTTCGAGGCCGGCGTAGCGGGCGAGGCGGCAGGCGTCGCGGGTGGCCTGGCCGACGGCGGCGTGGTCGGGGTGTTGGTTCGGGTGGGGAGTGGGGGCGAAGACGAGGGTCGGTCGGACTTCGCGAATGAGGCGGGCGATGGCGGTGGCGTTCGCCGGGCTGGCGGTTTGGTAGCCGTCGCCGCCGAAGTCGAGGACGTGGAGGTCGGCGCCGAGGAGCTTGGCGGCGGCGCGGGCTTCGGCTTCGCGTTCGGCTGGGGTGCCGTGGCTGCTGGATTCGCCGCGGGAGGTGATGGCGAGTGTGATGTCGGCGCCGGCGTCGCGCTCGGTGAGGAGGACTCCGCCGAGGCCGAACTCGAGGTCGTCGGGGTGGGCGCCGAGGGCGAGAATTTTCATGGCAGGTAGGCGATGCTGGCGTTGGCTATGTCGTCGCGGCGAACGAATTCGATTTCGGGCGCCTGCGTTTGGTCGAGGTAGTCCATTTCGCCGGCTCCGGCGACGTAGTGCGTGCAGTGGATGACGGATTGCATCCACGGGAGGCGGGTGTCGCGGGCGGGGCTGATCTGGTGGCGTTCCCAGGATTGGGGAGGGAGGTCGACGTAGGCTTGGCCACCTTTGTGGAGGCGGAGGCGGTCGTCGGGTTTGCGGCGGGCGCGGACGGTTTCGCCTTCGTGGGGGACGTCGACGAAGTAGTCGTCGATGTCGCAGGCGGCGGTGCGGAAGGCGGGGTCGCTGGAGCGGGCGAGTTCGATGCCGTCGAGGAGGCCGAGGGCGCGATACATGGCGAGGCAGAAGTCGGCGGGGTTGGTGGCTTCGATGGACTCGAAGGCGGCGACGTGGGCGGGGCGGAGGTATTTGGGGAGTTGGCGGGCGGTGGTGGGTTGCCAGTCGGGGAGGATGCGTTTGGCGTAGAGGGGGGAGTATTTTTTCTGGGTCTTGTTCGCGAAGGTGAAGTTGAGGCGTTGTTCGTCGCCGGTTTTTGCCTCGATGAGGATGGTTTGGGTTTCGCGGGGGTCGTGGTCGCTGTCGTGGTAGAAGAGGACGATGCGGGCGTCGCCGAGGTCGGCTTGGAGACGGCGGGCGGTTTGGATTTTTGCGAAGAGGAAACGGCGGGGCAGGAAGCCGCAGGGTTGTTGGCCGAAGCAGATGATGGGGGTCATCGGGTTTGGCGCTCGAGGAGGGGTTGGAGGACGAGGGCGGTGACGATGGTGAGGGCGCAGCCGATGAGGTTGAACCAGAGGTAGCCGATCTCGACGGGGGAGAAGTAGAGGGCAAGGACGGTGAGTTCGGCGGTGACGCCGGCGATGAAGGCGGCGGTGCCGCCGACGCGTTTGATGAAGAAGGCGATAAGGAAGAGGCCGAGGATCGCGCCGTAGAAGAGGGAGCCGATGATGTTGACGGCTTCGATGAGGTTGTCGAAGAGGGTGAGGGTCATGGCGAAGCTCACGGCGATGGCTCCCCAGGCGAGGGTGAGGAGGCGGGCGATCCAGACGTAGTGGGTGTCGGTGGCGTCGGGGCGGACGAGGGTGCGGTAGCCGTCGTTGACGGTGGTCGAGGCGAGGGCGTTGAGTTCGGACGCGGTCGAGGACATGGCGGCGAGGAAGATGACGGCGACGAGAAGGCCGACGAGACCGGAGGGGAGGTAGGCGAGGACGAAGCCGAGGAAGACGTAGTCGGAGTCCTCGGTGTCGGCGGCGGGATTGGCGGTGAGGAGGGCGGATTGGAAGGCGGCTCGCTCGGTGTCCATTTCGGCGGTGAGGCGGTGGATCGCGGCTTCGGTGGCGGGGGTGCGGGTGGCGAGGGCGGTGCGGACGGCGGTTTCGCGGGCGGTGGCGGCGGCTTTGAAACGGGATTCGATCGGGGCGAGGGTGGCGGGCGCGGATTCGGCGACCTGGGCGACGGCGGCTTCGTTGAAGAAGATGGGTGGGGGTTGGAAGAGGTAGAAGACGAAGAGGAGGACGCCGAGGAGCAGGATCGCGAATTGCATCGGGATCTTGAGGACGGCGTTGAACATGAGGCCGAGGCGGCTGGACGTGGCGGAGCTGCCGGCGAGGTAGCGTTGGACCTGGGATTGGTCGGTGCCGAAATACGAGAGCGCGAGAAAGGTGCCGCCGATGAGGCCGGTCCAGATGGTGTAGCGTTCGCCGGGGTCGACGGAGAAGCTGATGGCCTGGAGGCGGTCGTTGATGCCGGCGAGGTAGAGGGCGTCGTCGAACGAGACGTCGGCGGGGAGGCCGGCGACGACGTAGCCGAAGGCGATGGTCATGCCGAGGAGAATGACGAGCATCTGGGTGCGCTGGGTGAGGCTGACGGTGCGGGTGCCGCCGGTGACGGTGTAGAGGATGACGAGGAAGCCGGTGAAGAAGATGGTGGGGCCGAGCGGCCAGTGGAGGATGCTGGAGACGATGATGGCGGGGGCGTAGATGGTGATCCCGGCGGCGAGTCCGCGTTGGAGGAGGAAGAGGCCGGCGCCGAGGAGGCGGGTTTTCTGGTCGAAGCGCTGGCCGAGGAATTCGTAGGCGGTGGTGACTTTGAGCCGGTAGTAGATCGGGACGAAGACGGCGGCGATGACGATGAGTGCGATGGGGAGGCCGAGGTAGTTTTGGACGAAGCCGAGGCCCTGCGTGTAGCCCTGGCCGGGGGTGGAGAGGAAGGTGATGGCGGAGGCCTGGGTGGCCATCACGGAGAGGCCGATGGTGCCCCATTTGAGGTCGTTGCCTCCGCGGAGGTAGTCGCTGGAGGTGTGGTCGCGGCGGGCGGTGTGGAGGCCGTAGGCGACGATGCCGATTACTGTGACCAGGAGGACTGTCCAGTCGGCGGGGGTCATGCGGGGGGAAAGTGTCCGGCGGTGGCCGGATTGGGTTGGTTCGGCGATTGCAAATCGCCGCTCCTTGAAATGCGGGCGGCTCTCTCGCTTTGCTCGATTTGCCGGGTCGGGTTTGGCGTCACTGGTGGATTCTGGTGAACCAGGTCATCAGGGCGATCTGGGCTGCCAGCCAGATGAGGACGGTGGCGTAGATGGCGCGCCAGCTGGCTTTCTCATTCATCGTTGGAGTGGCCCAGGGAGACCAGGTTGGCGAAGAGGCGGTAGGCTCCGGGGACTCCGGCGGGGAGTTGGCGGAAGAACGAGAGGCCGGTGTAGACGAACCATCCTTCGCCGTGGCGCTCGATGAGGAGGCTGCCTTGAGAGGCGGGTTCGTCGGGGTCGGCGATGGCGAGGATGGGGGTGAAGGCGGGGTCCCACTTCGACGCGAAGTAGAGGCCGCGCTCCTGCACCCAGCCTTCGAAATCGGTGGCGGTGATGGCGTTGGGAAACGTCATTGCCGGGTGGTCGGGTGCGAGGATTTCGACTGGGGCGGTCTCGTCGGTGACGCGGTCGCGGGAGAGGGTGAGTGGGGCGGGGGTGAAGGCCTCGGTCTGGAGGCCTTGGCTGGTGTTGTATTGGGAAATGACGACGCCCCCGTTGGCGGCGTAGTCGAAGAGGGCGGGGAGGTGGAACGTGATGCGGTCGTTGGTGTTGACGGCGCGGATGCCGAGGACGACGGCGTCGTAGCGGGCGAGGTTGGCGGGGGTGAGGTCAGATTCGCCGAGGGTGTCGACGGTGGCTCCCATGCGGCGGAGAGCTTCGGGGATCTCGTCGCCCGCGCCGGGAATGGTGCCGACGCGGGTGGCGGCGAGTTTCACGTCGAGGGCGACGAGTTTGGCCTGGGCGATGGGGAAGAGGGTTTGAGCCGGGATGTGGCCGGGGTCGATGCGCTCGTAGCCGCGGTTGGTGGTCTGGCCGTCGATCACAAGTTCCGCGGTGAGGGTGGATTGGCTCGGTGAGGGCGGTGGGGTGAGGGTGGCGGTGATTGGGATCTCGTCGCCGGGCTGGGCGTCGAAGTCGAAGGTGGCGGGCTCGATCTTCCAGCCGTCGGTGGTGACGAAGCGGAGCTGGCCGCCGGTGATGGCGGAGCGGGCGAGGATGCGGGCCGAAATTGGACGGGGCTCGGCGGTGCCGAAAATCTCGGTATTTTCTCCGATTTTGATCATCGCGGGCGGGGTGACGATGAACGGCTCTTTCACCTCGCCGCGGATGGGATCGGTGAAGTTGTGGGTGGTCGCGAGGGTGTGGGTGAATGGCGTTCCGTCGACGGTGACGGTCGCGGTGAGCGGGAGGGTGGGCGGATTTGCCGGGCGACCGATGAGTTGCTGGTCGGTAACGGTGAAGCTTCCGCGTCCGGCAGGCTCCGTGAGCCAGTAGGGCTGAGTCGTGGCGGGTGATGCCGGGACGCTGACGGTGCGGGTGGTTTCGACGAGTTGGTTCGAGGGGAGGAAAACTGGATCGGCAAAATCGAACGCGATGCTCACGTCGAAAGGCGAACGCTGGACGGCGCGGAGGGTGACGGAGACTTCGGTGCCCGCGACGGCGGAGGGGGTGGTGGCGAGGCTTTCGAGGTCGAGGCCGAGGCAGGCGGCGATGACGCGCTCGAGGTCGCGAAGTTTCTCGGTGCGCCAGAATTGGTCGGGGAGAGCGGTCAGGGCCCGGTGGGCGGCGATGAGGTCGGGGATGGCGCGGGACGGATCGGCGGGCAAGTAGGCGGCGATGGCTCGATCGATCGCGGCGGCGACCGGGGCGGAAGCGGCGACGCGGGTCCACGTCGTGTCGACGCCGGCGAGGAGGGCGTCGGTGGTGGCGTCGCCCGCGAGCGGGGTGAAGTATTCGAAGGACTCGCCGAGCTCGGCGGTGGTGCCGAAGCCTTGGGAGCGGTGGGCGCTGCGGCTGCGGGCGGCGATTTCCGGGTAGGATTCGCCGAGGAGTGGGTTGTAGCCGCCGACGTCGACTCGGAGGAGGCCGGTGGGGTCGAATTCGATCTCGCGGCGTTTGTAAAACCAGGACGAGGTGTTCCAGAGGAGGCGTTTGGCGGTCCAAGGCTCGACGAACGCGAGTTGCTCGGGGAAGGATTTGGGATCGGCGGCGGCGGTGAAGGCTTCCCTGGCGAGGAGGGCGGAGGCGGTGTGGTGGCCGTGGGTGAAGCCTTCGAGGAGCGAGAAGCGCGTGATGATCACGTCGGGCCGGGTCGAGCGAATCGCCCAGACGACATCGGCGAGCGCCTCGGTTTTCCCCCAGATCTCCAGTGATTCGGCGGAGGTCTTCGAATAGCCGAAGTCGATGGCGCGCCCGAAGATTTGCTGCCCGCCGTCGATTTCCCGCGCGGCGAGGAGTTCCTGCGTCCGGATGAGACCGAGCTTCTCGCCGAGGTCGGCGCCGACGAGATTCTGGCCGCCATCGCCGCGGGTGAGGGAGAGGTAGGTCGTGCGGACTTTCGCCTCGTTCGCGAGGTAGGCGATGAGGGTGGTATTCTCGTCGTCCGGGTGGGCGGCGACGTAGAGAACGCTGCCGAGGACGCGGAGCTTCTCGAGTTCCAACTCGAGCCGACCGCTCGGCCAGGGTTCGAGGGCGGTAGCCAGGGAAGGCGTGAGCATCGACAGCAAAATCGCCGAGGCGAACGCACGCATGGAATTTGAACGAACTCGTTCCGACGGCAGGACGGCGCGGTTACTTCAGCTTGGCGAGAAGGTCCTCGTTCCGCTGGACGTAACCGAAGTCACCGCCCTCGGAAGCTTCGGCTGTCGCGATGGACTTCTCGGCGGCGGCTTTGGCTGCTTTGGTTTTACCCTGCTTGGCGAGGATTTGGGCGTAGCCGTGCTGCCACCAAAAGGCGTCGGGATTCATCGCGACGGCCTTTTCCATCCAAGTGGCGGCCTGATCGAGATCCACGTCGTTCTCCGAATAAAACTCCGCGGCGTTGGCGTAGTCACGGGCGGTCCAAGAATCCTGATCGGTCATGGCGCTTTCGATCCCGGCGGCGGACAGGCCTTTGGTGTCGAGCTTGATCGGCACGGGGACGCGGACGTCGGCCCAGTCGAGGTAGAGCGTCGCGGAGTCGTCGCGGAGGGCGTCGAAGCCAATCGTGAAGGTCTCGACGGACTGGTCGAGCGCGATGGGCTTCACGGTGACGCGGGCGACGTCCTTGGATTCGTCGTAGAGGCCGGCGTTGGCGATCCCGGTGTCGCCGTAGAGGACGACGGTCCATTCGTCCTCGCCGGGGATCGTGAACAGGACGTATTCGCCGGCGGGAACGGCCTTGTCGCCGAAGGTGACTTCGGTGTCGAATTTGAGCTTGGTCGTCGCGTTTGCGCCGGTGCGCCAGATTTCGCCGTAGGGGACGAGGTCGCCGTAGATCGTGCGGTCCTTCACGCCGGGGCGCGAATACTGGACGGTGAAATTGGTGACGCCGACGACTTGATCGAGTTCGGAGTAGGGGCTGGGCTGAGCGGTCTTGACCTCGGCTTGCAGGGAGGTGGAAACAGCGAGGACGGCGGTGGCGAGGATGAGGAGGGATTTTTTCATATCGGTCTTGGTTGCGGTGAGGGTAGGGGCGGACCGGCGGGATGTCAAAAAGCCGTGCCGGCCGCCGCTCTCTCGCGATAAGTCGATGACGGGCGTGAAGATGTCGACGATCTTGCGGCCGTCGCGGACTGTCCTGTTCGCCACCGAGGCTCAGGGATTACCCGGTCTGGAGCCGAGGTCCGGAATCGATCGCGCCCGACATGGCCTACGACGCGGGGGCGGCTGCGGAGGAAGGGCGGCGGCGCAGGATCGGGTGGGATGGTGTGATCGGCAATGGCAAGTGGGAGGAGATTGGAATCTGGTTCGACTCGGCACTCACCTTTCCCGCCGATCTCGAATTGAAACTCTCGGAGACAATTCGTAGCCTCCCGCGACCGTTCGGCGAATTTCGCGACGGCCCGGAACCCTGAGGCCCCCGATCCAATGTCCAAAACCTGCCCCTTCCACGACCCATTCAAAGGCGAGCGGCGGGACGCCGGGGTGCTCGCTGGAGAGTTCGACGGCGAGACGATCCCGATGATCCTGCGCTATCAGGACGTGAGGGAAGCGGCGCGGGACACCGGGACGTTCAGTTCGGACGCGCCGTTTCGGGTGCCGATTCCCTCCGAAGAGGATGCGCGGGGCGTGCGCCAGCTTCCCATCGAAACCGACCCGCCGGAGCACCCGGAATACCGAAAGATCGTCGAGCCATTCTTCAAGCGACCGTCGAAGCCGGAGTTTGCCGCGAGCATCTCCGCGCTCGTGGCGGAGCTTGTCGTCGCCGCGTCGAAAATGGCTTCGGTCGAGATCGTGCGGGAGTTCGCGCTGCCGCTCCAGTCCCGGGCACTGACGCATCTTCTCAACGTGCCGGAGGCCGAGGCGGAGATCTGGATCGGCTGGGGGACGCACGTTTTCCGGGACGGAAAGCCGGGTGAGCGGAAGGGTGAGGCCCTCGAGAATTACATTCACGCCCAGCTGGACCGGGCGAGCGCAGCGCCTGGGGAGGATTTTTTCAGCGCGCTCACGCGGGCGACGTTTCAGGGGCGGGCGCTGAAGCGCGACGAGATGGTCGGATTCGCGAATCTGACGTTTGCGGGGGGGCGGGATACGGTGATCAACACCGTGGCTTCGATCGTGGGATACCTCGCCGAGCACCCGGAGGCGCTCGACACGATGCGAATCAATCCGAAGGTGATCGCTCTGGCGGGGGAGGAATTCGTGCGGGCCATTTCGCCGCTCACCCACATCGGGCGGACGTGTCCGGTCGACACGAAGGTTCAAGGCCTCGACGTGAAGGCGGGGGAACGGGTGTCGCTCAATTGGGCTTCGGCAAATTACGACGAGACCGTCTTCGAGTCCCCGGAGGACGTCCGGCTCGATCGGAAGCCGAATGCGCACGTCGGATTCGGGAGCGGGCCACACTTTTGCCTCGGCGCGCCGCACGCGCGGTTGATCATTCGGACGGTGCTGCGGGAGCTTTCGGAGCGCGTGGGGTCGATCGAGCTGGTGCGGTGCGAGCGGAACGAGGCGAGCGCGGCGGATTACCGTCGGCAGGTTGGGTTCAAGTCGCTCGAGGTGCGAATGGTCACGCGGGAGGACTGACGGCGAAGGTCGCGGGCGAGGTGAAAAGCCCGAGATGCTTCGCTTCGCTGCCAATGACACGGATTGTTTTGAACAGAGCGCCGGCGGCTGGGAGCACCGGAGCCTGGGAAGGCTCGGGGCAGACGCCATCGGCTCTGCGATGGTGCCAGAAGGGCGAGACGAGCGGGAGCGAGCGAGTCAACGGAACGAAGGGAACGAAGGGGAATGCGAATACAAACGCGGCTTTGAACAGAAGGCCGCAAAGGTCGCAAAGATTTGGAAGAATGGGGTTCGCTGCCGTTGATCGAGTCATCCCAGCAGTTTTCATTTTGGTATTGTTGAAGTGCCAGAGGGCGGTCGGCTGACTCGAAGGGGAGGCGAATTGGAGGGCGGCGCTGGAAGGGGCGCGAATGTTACGAAATAGCCTTGGACGGCACCTGGTATTTTTCCTCCCAGTCCGAGAACATCCACTGCCCGCACTGCTCGCGCATCGAGCACACCAATGGATGCACGACGCATTACCACAGCGCGCTGACCCCGGTCGTGGTGAGCCCCGGACACTCCCAGTGGGTCGGGGAATTGGAGGAAGGCAACGGCCTGCACACCCTGCTCGAACTCACCGACGGCAACTACCGCCTCGTTCGCTCCGCCGTGGGCGCTCGGCGCAAGTTCTTCGAGCACATCCGCACGCTCACCACCTACCTGCACTTCGAAAGCTGGGACCATCTCATGGACTTCATGCTCCGGGGTCTGGAAATCGGCCCCTACGCCTCGCTTCGAAACTGAGCCCCATTTTTTGCGGCCAATCGCGCGTCAGCCTGCCGCGCTGGCGCAGCCTGTAACCGTCCCCACCCGCCGCCCATCAATCCCGGCGGCCACTCCACGCTCATCCCTTTGCTCCAACCCTCTCACATCTCCCCCCTGTCTGCCGCTACCCCAAAATGAGAACTGCTGGGTTTGCCCACACCGCCCATGCCTTCCACGAGACCATCGAAAAAGACCACGGGCGGATCGAGATTCGTCGCTATCGGATCACCGAGTCCATCGACTGGTTTGCCGATACCGATCTCTGGGAAGGGTTGCGCAGTTTTGGAATGGTCGAGAGCCAGCGTGAGATCAATGGTGCGAACGCTCGCGAGGTTCGCTTTTATCTGAGCAGTTTACCTGCCGCCGCCAAAAAGTTCGCCCATGCCGTGCGTGGTTACTGGGCCGTGGAGACCTCCCTCCATTGGACTCTGGACGTCGCCTTCGCCGAGGCGCTCCTGCCGCGTCCGCCGCGGCTATGTCGCCGAAAACCTCGCCATCTTGCGCCACATCACCCTCAACGTCCTCAAACTCGATACCTCCAAAAAAACGCGGCATCGAAGGCAAACAGAAGAATGCCGCCTGGGATCACTCTTATCTCCTGAACCTTCTCGGCTTTTAGATGCAATTGCCCTGGGGGGCGAGGCGCTGGGGCAGGAGCGTCGTGACCTCCGTTTCTACGGGATGACGTCGGCTTTTGCCGACCCGGGCACACCGCTACTCTTTGCGAATAATGACGGCGCGGGCGACGCCGGAGCCTTTTCCGGCGGTGTCGGTGACGTTGAAGCGGACGGGGTTGCGACCGACGAAGGTGCGGACGTTGATGCGGAAGAGACCCGTGGCAGGATCGAAGGGCAGGAAGCGGGTGACGTTGCGGGTGGTGCCGTTGTTGCGCTGCCGCTTGAAGCGGACCTTGACGCTGGCAACGCCGACGTCGTCGGAGGCGATGCCGTCGATTCGAACGCGTTGCTCGGTCGTGCGGATGCGATTGGCTCCGATGACGGAGACTGACGGGGCGGTGACGTCGGCGAGGGTGTAGTGGATGGTGACGTTCGGGATGCGGTTTCCATAGACGTCAGTACTTCCAAAAAGTCCGTTGATTCCCTTACCTTCGAGAATGAATAAGTTCGGATCGGCGGCCTGGACGGTTCCAGTTCCAACCCCGTTCGAGTAGCGGATGGCCTCACTAACATCGACCCGGCGAACGTAGATGGCCGCTCCGGTTCCTCCGGGAATCGTGATTGGGCTCGAAAGAAGTAAGATCGGAGTGGGAACGTTCAGCGCGGAGGTAGTGATCGAACCGGCCCCGGCTAGGGTCCAATTCGCGGCAACCAGCTCGCTGCCAACGTGAGTGCCCGACTTTCCGTAGACCTCGAAGGTGTCAGTCAGCGGCAAGGAAGCAAAAGCGAACTGCACTCCGGTGATCTGGAGGGGGCGAGCGGCAATCACGTCGAACATGAATCCATCCGCCGAGTTCACGCCACCAAAGGTGGTGGTCAGAGATCCATTTTGGGCGTGAGCGAGGTTCGGTGCGGCGATGAGGGCGAGGGCGGCAACCAGGGCAGCAAGCGGGGGGATCGGAAGGCATTTCGTTTTCATCGCGGCGATTACGAAGCCGGATGCATTTATTTGCAAGAATAATCTGCGTATCATCTGGCGGCGAACTGGGAAACTCGATGGACGGAACTCGGTCTCTTCTGATTTTTCCGTCGCGCGGGGATTGCGGGTGAATTACTCATTGCCGCGATGGAAATTTCACTCGCTTCGCCACCCCGCCGGACGCCGCTCTACGACAAGCACGTGGAGGCCGGGGGGCGGCTGGTGGATTTTGCGGGTTGGGAGATGCCGGTGCAATACGTGGGGATCATGGCCGAGCACCGGGCGGTGCGGGAAGCCGTGGGGGTGTTCGACATTTCGCACATGGGGGAATTTACGGTGCACGGGCCGGGGGCGGTGGCGTGGTTGGACGGGTTGCTGACGAACCGGGTGGCGCGACTGGCGGAGGGCGAGGCCCAATACACGCTCATGCTGAACGAGGCGGGTGGGGTGATCGACGACCTGATCGTGTATCGCACGGGCGAGGCGGCGTTTCTCCTCATCGTGAACGCGGCGAAAATCGACGAGGACCGGGAATGGCTGCGGGGCCGGCTCGTTGACGGCGTGGAATTCGCGGATCGGAGCGATGATTTCGCGGCGTTGGCGGTGCAGGGGCCGAAAGCGCGGGAATTGTTTGCCTGCGTCTTCAACGAGACTTTGGCCGAGGCGCGGAACCGGGTGGTGTCGTCGGTCTTCGCGGGGTCGGCGGTGTTCGTGGTGACGACGGGTTACACGGGCGAGGATGGTTTCGAAGTGGTGGCTCCGGCGGACGTGATCGTGCCGCTGTGGGACGCGTTGCTGGGGGCCGGGGCGGTGCCTTGTGGGCTGGGGGCGCGGGATACTTTGCGGCTCGAGATGTGCTATCCGCTCAACGGGTCGGATTTGTCGCCGGAGCGGTCGCCGATGGAGGCGGGTCTGGGGTATTTCGTCGATCTGACGAAGGACGATTTCGTGGGGAAGGACGCGGTGGAGCGACACAAAATCGACGGGGCTCCTTCGCGGTTGGTGGCGCTGGCCGTGGAGGAAAAATCGCCGCCGATTCGTCCGCATTACCGCGTGATGCTCGACGGGGAGGAGGTCGGCGAGACGTGCAGCGGGGCGCTTTCGCCTTCGCTTGGTTACGGGATCGCGTTGGCGTATTTGCCGCCCGCGCTCGCGAAACCGGGGCAGGAAGTCGGGATCGAGGTGCGCGGGAAACTCTACCGCGCGAGCGTGCGGAAGAAACCGCTTTACGTGCGCCCGGCGTAGCGTCTGGAATGCGGCCTCGCGCCAAGGTCGCGAAGAACGCCAGGGGTTCCTTCCTGTCCAATCACCAATAACCAACAACCAATAACACCCTCGAAGTATGAACGTGCCGGATGATTTGAAATACGCGGAGTCGCACGAGTGGGTGCGGGTCGCGGATGGGATTGGGACCGTGGGAATCACGGATCACGCGCAGGCGGAGTTGACGGACATCGTGTTCGTCGAGCCGCCGAAGGTTGGGGACAAGGTCGAGGCCACGGCGGCCAGCGCGGTGGTCGAATCGGTGAAGGCGGCGAGCGACATCTATTCGCCGGTGAGCGGCGAGATCGTCGAAGCGAACGCGGCACTCGATGCCGATCCGGCTTTGCTGAATACGGATCCCTTCGGTGAAGGCTGGATCTACAAGGTGAAGCTGTCGGATGCGGCGGAGCTCGATGCGCTCAAATCGCCCGAAGCTTACCGGGAGCAGATCTCCTGATGAGCGGCGAAAGCGTTTTCACGGCAGGCCGCTTCGCGCGGCGTCACATTGGGCCTCAGCCGGATGAAATCGAGGCGATGCTCGCGGCGGTGTCCGCCGGTTCACTCGATGAATTGATCGACGAGACCGTGCCGGCGGCGATTCGGCTGGAAGGCGGACTCGATTTGCCGACGGCCCGGTCCGAGGAAGAGGCCTTGCGGGCTTTGGCGGACACGCTGGAGCCGAACCGGGTGTTTCAGTCGTGCATCGGGATGGGCTACGCGAATTGTCACACACCGGCGGTGATCCGGCGGAACATCCTGGAAAATCCGGGTTGGTATACGGCCTACACGCCTTATCAGGCCGAGATCGCGCAGGGTCGGCTCGAGGCGCTGCTCAACTTCCAGACGATGATTTGCGACCTCACGGGGATGGAAATTTCCAACGCCTCGCTGCTCGACGAATCGACGGCCGCGGCCGAGGCAATGGCGATGTGCCACGCGACGAAGAAGGGAAACGTCTTCTTCGTGGCCGCGGATTGTCATCCGCAGACGATCGCGCTCCTGCAAACGAGGGCCGAGCCGATGGCGATCGAGATCCGGGTGGGGGAGATCGAGGATTTCGACGTGGCGGCGGAAGGGATCTTCGGCGCGCTCGTGCAGTATCCGGCAACCGATGGACGGATTCGCGAGCTCGGGCCGATCATTGCGAAAATTCACGAGGCCGACGCGCTTGCGGTGATCGCAGCCGATCTGCTCGCCCTCACTTTGCTGCAGTCTCCGGGAGAGTGCGGCGCAGATGCCGTCGTGGGTTCGTCGCAACGCTTCGGCGTTCCGCTTGGCTACGGTGGGCCGCACGCGGCGTTTCTCGCGACCAAGGATGAGTTCAAGCGCCGGCTTCCGGGCCGCCTCGTCGGAGTCTCGCGAGACTCGGCCGGGAATCCGGCGCTGCGGCTGACGCTCCAGACCCGGGAACAACACATCCGCCGCGACAAGGCGACGAGCAACATCTGCACGGCGCAGGTGCTCCTCGCGGTGATCGCGTCGATGTATGCGGTTTACCACGGGCCGAGTGGCTTGCTGGCGATCGCGCGGCGGGTTCATCGGAAGACGGTGGCGTTGGCGGAGGCGATTCGTGGCCTCGGCTGGACGGTCGCCGAGGCGCCGTTCTTCGACACGATCCGGGTGGAGCTCGGGGACGTGCAGTCGGTCGAGATCCTGCGGCTGGCGGAGAGTTACGGGATCAATCTGCGGGCGCTGGACGCCCACACGGTCACGATCTCGCTGGACGAGACGACGCGGGGACTGGACGACTTTTTACGGATCTTCAATCACGGCAACGAGCCACCCGATCAAGCCGTCGAAATCGACGTGGAGATCCCGGAATCGCTGCGCCGCTCGCTGCCGATCCTCACGCACCCGGTTTTCAATCGTTATCACACCGAGACCGAGCTGATGCGCTACATCAAGAGGCTCGAGAACCGCGATCTTTCACTCACGACGTCGATGATTCCGCTGGGGTCCTGCACGATGAAACTCAACGCCGCGGCGGAAATGCTGCCGGTGACCTGGGAAAAAGTGGGCTGGTTGCACCCGTTCGTGCCGGTGTCGCAGGCCGAGGGGTATCAGCGCATGTTCGCTCAGCTGGAAAGCTGGCTGGCCGAGATCACGGGATTTACGGCGGTCTCGCTGCAACCGAACGCCGGTTCCCAGGGCGAATACGCCGGGCTGCTCACGATCCGGGCCTACCATCGGGCGCGGGGCGATTTCGGACGGACCATTTGCCTCATTCCGATGTCGGCGCACGGGACGAATCCGGCGAGCGCCGTGATGGCCGGAATGAAAGTCGTGCCGGTGAAGTGCGACGATGCGGGCAACATCGACGTGGCGGATCTGCGGGCGAAGGCGGAGGCCAATCGCGACGCGCTGGCGGCGGTGATGGTGACCTATCCCTCCACGCACGGGGTTTTCGAGGCCTCGATTCGGGAGATCTGCGAAGTCGTGCACGCGGCGGGTGGCCAGGTTTACCTCGATGGCGCGAACATGAACGCGCAGGTCGGTTTGTGCCGCCCGGGTGATTTCGGGGCGGATGTGTGTCACCTCAATCTGCACAAGACCTTCTGCATCCCGCACGGCGGGGGAGGCCCGGGCGTTGGGCCGATCGGTGTCGTCGCGCACCTCGCGCCGTTTTTGCCGGGACATTCGGTCATCAAGACCGGCGGAGATCAGGCGATCGGCGAGGTTTCGCAAGCCCCATGGGGCAGTGCGAGTATCGACGTCATCTCGTGGATGTATATCGCGATGATGGGGCCGGACGGGCTGGCCGAAGCGACGAAAGTCGCGATTCTCAACGCCAACTACATGGCCGCACGGCTCGAGGATTATTTTCCCGTGCTCTATCGCGGCAGCAACGGCCGAGTCGCCCACGAATGCATCTTGGACGTGCGGGAGTGGAAGGATCGGGCCGACGTCGAGGTCGAGGACATCGCCAAGCGGCTGATGGATTACGGCTTTCACGCGCCAACGATGAGCTGGCCGGTGCCGGGAACGCTGATGATCGAGCCGACGGAGAGCGAATCGAAGGACGAGCTGGACCGCTTCTGCGACGCGATGATCTCGATTCACGGCGAGTTGCTGGCCATCGAGACCGGCGAATTGCCGCGCGACGATAATCCGCTGCAACGTGCGCCGCACACGGCGACGGCGGTCTGCGGTGACGATTGGAATCGGGCGTATTCGCGGGAGCGCGCGGCGTTTCCGCTGGAATATTTGCGGGAATACAAATTCTGGCCCGCGGTCGGGCGGATCGACAACGTCTTCGGCGATCGTAACGTGTTCTGCACGTGTCCGGCGATGGAGGACGTGGTCGGGGAGGAAGTGCTGGCGCGGGTGTGATCCTTTTGGGGGGGCGCGGGACAAGAGTTCGCAAAGCCCCCGATGTCATGCTGAGCAAAGCGAAGTATCTCTGGCTTACACTTTGTTCAGCGTCCTAAATTGACGGTGGCGCGCTGTCTGTTTGTGCGTATGAGGAGAAGCCAGAGATTGCCCCTTTGAAGAGGAATGCAGAAGTGAAAGGCGGTCGTTGGATCTTCGCTTCGCTCAGAGTGACAGGAGCAGGATCTGGATCGGCTTCGCCGAGGTAGTCGCGGCCCGAGCCGCCGCTTGCCATCACTGCTGCGAGCTTAGCAGCGCGGCCGCCCGGCACTTCAATTTGAAGAAAACGTTCGCGTTCTCATAAGCATACATGTCCGCGGGGGCGGCGTTGGCGAAGTCGGCCAGCAGCATCTTCTCGACCTCGGCGGCGAAGGGCTTGCTCTCGATCACGGTCGAGAGTTCGAAGTTCAGCATGAACGAGCGGTAGTCGACGTTGATCGACCCGATGACCGCCAGGTCGTCGTCGGCGAGCACGACCTTCTGGTGCATGAAGCCGGGTTGGTAGCGGTAGATCTTCACTCCGGCGGCGCGCATTCCCGGGTAGAACGTGAACGATGAGAGCCAGGGGAGCAGGTGGTCGGCCATCTGCGGGAGGAGCAGCCGGACCTCGACGCCGCGGATCGCGGCGTGGGCAATCGCCGTGACCAACGCGTTCTCGGGCACGAAATACGGCGACGCGAACCACAGGCGTTGGCGGGCCGATTGGATGATCTCGAGGTAGGCGGCCGGGCCGGCTTTCCACGGTCGGTTGGGTCCGGTCGGCACCGGCAGGGCGAGCATTTCGCCGGTCGGCGGCTCGATGTCCCACGGGAGGTCGAGCACTTCGCGGGTGTTGAAATACCAATCCTCCAGAAACGGCATCTGCAACGCTCGCACGACGGGACCGGTCAGCCGGACGAACGTGTCGCGCCACGGGCCGAACTTCGGATCGAGGCCGAGGTATTCGTCGCCGACGTTCAGACCGCCGAGGAAGGCTTCGCGGCCGTCGACGATCACGAGCTTGCGGTGATTCCGGAAATTCATCCGGAAGCGGCGGCCCCGGTCGCGGTTCGTCATGAAGACCTGGAGATGGACCCCGGCGGCTTCGATTTCGGATCGATACGCCTTCGAGAGCTTCCGCGAACCCACTTGATCGATGAGCAGGTGGATGCGGATGCCGCGCGCGCGGGCGGCGAGCACGTGGCGTTTGATGCGCTGACCCAGAGCGTCGTCGCGGAAGATGAAGAACTGGATGAGTGCGAACTCCGTGGCCCGGTCGAGCGCCGCGCAGATCGCGTCGAACGTGGCGTCGCCGTCGACGAGGAGTTGCGCGTCGTTGCCGCGCGTCGTCGGGAGGCGCGAGAGGGGTTCGACCAGCTCGGAAATTTCCCGGTAGATCCCGTTGAAGTCCGCCCGGTGGGGTTCGAGTGCGGCGCGGGCATTCGCGAGGGCTCGGTCGAGAGCCTCGACGTCGCCGGAGCCCGCGTGCACGTAGCCCGAGAAGCGGGATTCGCCGAAGACGAGAAAAAGCGGGATCGCCGCGTAGGGGAAGGTGATAAGCGCGAGCGCCCAGCCGATCGCCGCCTGCGGAGTGCGGGAAATGAGCACGCCCTGGAGGGCAAAAAAACCACCCGCCACGTGGAAGAGGATGGTGACAAGGGCGAGGAGGGATTCGACGAACACGGTTCTTTAGAAATTAGAAATGGGAAATGGGGAATGAGAAATGCAGAATATCGCGATGGCGAGTTTGGTATCGGTGGAGGTGGCGTTGGCCGCGAACGCTTACGACGTGTGGATCGGCGATGGCGTGCTGAGCGGGTGCGGGGCGCGGGTTGCGGGGCTTTTCGCGGGCCGGTCGGTCGCGCTGGTGACCGATTCGAACGTCGGGCCGATCTACGGCGAACCGGTGCGGGAGTCGCTCGAGGCGGCGGGCTTCGCGGTGACCCTCGTCACGGTCGCGGCGGGCGAGCAGTCGAAGCGGTTCGAGTGCGTGGAAGCGATCTGTGACGCGATGATCGCGGCGGGACTCGATCGTGGGACGCTGCTCGTCGCGCTGGGTGGGGGAGTCGTGGGAGACCTCGCGGGCTTCGCGGCGGCGGTCTATTTTCGAGGCATTCCCTTCGTTCAGATGCCGACTTCGGTGATGGCCCAAGTGGACAGTTCGGTGGGTGGGAAGACGGGCATCAACGCCCGGGGTGGGAAGAATCTCGTCGGCGCTTTCCACCAACCGCTCACCGTTCTCGCGGACCCGGGGGCTTTGCTGAGTCTGCCGGACCGGGAATTCCGCGAGGGTTTTGCCGAGGTGATCAAGCACGCGGTCATCGCCGACGCCGACATGCTCGGCGAGCTCGACCCCAATCGGCGCGGCGGGCTCGACGAACTGATCGCGCGGAACGTCCGAATCAAAGCCGGCGTGGTGGTCGCGGACGAGCGGGAACGCACCGGTGAGCGGGCGCTGCTGAACTTCGGGCACACCGTGGGGCACGCCGTCGAGCAGGCGGCGGGCTACGGTCGTTTTCTGCACGGCGAAGCGATCGCCATCGGGTTGCACGCCGCGCTCCGGCTGTCGGTCGATCACGCCGGGCTCACCGAAGCAGCTTGCGAGCGGGTCGTGGCGAAGTTGAGCGCGTTTGGATTGCCGACGCGGGTGCCGGCGGATCTTTCGGTCGACGCGATTCTGGAAGCGATGGGGCGGGACAAGAAGTTCGAAGCCGGGGCGATTCGTTTCGTGCTGACCGAGCGGCTCGGCAGCGCGTTCGTGTCCGACGCGGTGACCGGCGAGGACGTGCGCCGGGTGGTGACTGAGCTGCGCGAGGCGGCGCCTTCACCGGGAGGGTAGCGCAAGCTTCCAGCTTGCACGAACGGGCACTCGAAAGCTGGAAGCTTACGCTACTTTTGGCACCGCCGTGCGGTCCGAGCGAGCTTGACCTCGGGCGGGCCGATTCGCAGGATTCGCGACCTTGATCGGCTCCAGTTACCAGCACCAGAAGTGGGACATCGACTTCCTGTCGACCAACCCCGTCGTGCGCACGAAGCGCTTCGGGATGCCGAAGGAAGCCAAGGGCGTCAAATACCCGATTCGCCTGCTGCGTTATTGGTTTGGCTACCACTTGCTCCGTGTCGAGGCCGAGCGATTGGGGCGTCCGGTCGACGTCGCCGAAATCGGCGTGCACACCGGGCAATTCCTCGAGTTCGTTCGCTCGGCTCCCGTCGTGCCCGCGCTTGGAGCCTGGACGGCGGTGGACGCCGTGATGCTGACCGAAAAACTTCGCAAGGCGGGTTACGACGATTTCTGCGAGGCCAACCTCGAAGACGATTCCTTTCATTTGCCACGAGAATACGACGTCGCCGTGCTCCTCCACCTTCTCGAGCATTTGTCCGAGCCCGAGCGCGTGCTGGCGCGGGTGGCGGAAAAAATCCGGCCCGGCGGCGTGCTCATCGGCGGCTTTCCCGTGCTGCCGAACGCGCTCATCAAGCAGCGCGAGGTCGCGGTCCGAAAAACGGCGGGGCCGATGGGCCACGTGAGCATTTTCTCGCCCGAGCGAGTCGTCGCGATGGGCGAAGCGGCGGGTTGCACGACGGAATTTCTCTCCGGGGCCTTCCTCATGCGCAGCAAGGGGAGCCCGCTGGAGAATTCCCCGGGGTGGATGCGTTGGAATCTCCGCTGGGGCGCCACGTTCCCGTGGTGGCCGGGCGAGGTCTACTGGCTGATGCGGAAGCGGTAGATCGCATCCCGTGACGCAGGCATCCTGCTTGCATCATTCGAGCGGGCACCCCGCTTGCGCTACTTTGTGGCTTGGCTTGTGCTCGAACCCTTTCACGAGCATCGTCCCGGGGTGAAGCTGAGTTTCGCCCAGAAGGAGCAATTTTTTCATGAGCTGACGCAATCCCTGCGCAGCGGCAAGTCGCTGCCGGAAACACTGGAGCGAAGTGCGAAGAAGCGGTTCGGCACCATCCCGAAGCTGTCGCGTCAGATGGTCGCCGGTTCGGGGGAGGGGTCGGCTTCGGAATACTTCGGCGCAGCTCCGCGGACGTTTTCCAATCTCGATTGCGAAATGGTCGTCGCCGGAGCGTCCGGGGGACGCCTGGACGCGGTCACCGGATACCTCTCGAGCTACTACGAATCCCTGGCCCGCACGCGGCGGCGCATCATTGGCGGACTGACGTATCCCATCGTTCTTCTGCACGTCGCCGCGGTTCTGCTGGCGGTGCCGAAGGCCGTGAGCGACGGGCCGGAGGCATTTGGTTGGGCGGTCGCCCAGGTGCTGGGTGTCTTCTACGCGGCGCTCATCGTGGTCTGGCTCCTGGTCGCCGTCGTGAGTCGAGCGGTTCAGCGCAGTGCGCTCGCGGATCGGATCGTGATGAAAATTCCGATCATCGGAGGCGCTCGTCGGGCGCTCGTCGCGTCGCGATTCTGCCAGACGCTCAACATTCTCATTCGGTCCGGCGCGGGGATTCTCGGGTCGATCGACCGCGCCGGAGAGGTGGGGGGCAGCGCTCTTTTCCGCGAGGGGGCGGGCTCGGTGACCGAGGACGTGCGAAGGGGCGAGCGCCTCGGCGAGGCCGTCGAGGCGAGCGGGGCATTCCCGGAAGACGTGATCCGTGGGTTCGAAATCGGTGAAGATTCGGGACGTTTGGACGACGAAATGGAGCGGTTGGCGACCCGCTACGACGAGCAGCTCAAGGATCGATTAGCCGCGCTGGCGGCATGGACTCCCAAGATCATCTATTCCGGAATCGCGATCTTCATCGGCTACCGGATCGTCACGTTCTACGTCGGCTACCTCGACCAAGTGAATCGTCTGCTCGAGCAAATGTAGCAGATTGGCGCAGGTTAATTGCGCGGGTTTTGTCTATTTATGAGTCATAAGGACGCTATTAAATAGCGCGTTTTTGCAACCAACAACCTCTATAAACAATTGGACTATAACGTTTTCGGGTCGTTTATATGTTCGGTTTTGGGGGTTTGGCACGGGCAAAGCGGGAGGGATCGATTGTCACTTGAACCTTCAACCGAAAAAAACAGATCCAATGAAACTCATTCGCTACAATCAGAACTACCCGGCGGCTTGGTCGACGTTCGATCGCATCTCGCCATTACGCGATTTACTTGAGAGCGCGTTTCAGCTCGCTGGGACCGGACAACCCGAGGGGATGGCGGAGCCAGGACCGACGCGTCAAAAAGGATCGCGATAGAAAAAGTTTGGACTGGTGCTATATTTTAATCTTCCTAGCAGCCCGTCGGACTTAGACGCGCGACAAAAAGGGGGCGGTCATTCATTTGGGCATATTTGGGGTTCTGAGGAAGTTCGATTCAAAGGGTGCGAAATACTTCAACCGGTCGGTGCAATTTGCAAATGTGTCAATATGAATGACCTCTCTGAAAAAAGGGTCGAAGGGCTGTCAAGGGTCTAATTTAGAGGGTTCTTGGCCCGAGTGGGGCGGGGAACGCAGAAGAAAGCGCCCAATGGGTAAAATCAGGGCAGGGAAAAGCGCGAACAGGGGTCGGTCGAACATAACAGGGGTCGGTCATTGATATGGGCATATTTGGGATTCTGAGGAAGTTCGATTTAAAGGTTGCGAAACACTTCGACCAACCGGTGCAATTTGCGAATGTGTCAATATGAATGACCGACCCCTTCGCTGACCCCTTTGCCGCGAGATCCGGCGAGACGGTAAGCGGCGCTCAATGAGCGCCGCTTCGGGTGAAGGTGGCTGGCCGACGCTTTGCGGGCGCGGCTTCTCGATTGTTGGGTCAGCTCTCCTGAATCCAGGCGATCAGTTCTTCGGGCGTTCTCCAGGCGAGGCCGACTTCGCGCTTGAGTTCGTTGCCCTCGCTGTCGAGGACGATGAGGGTCGGGTAGCCTTCGATGCCGTAGGTCTCCGCCAGCTTCGCGTTTTGCTGCTTCAATTCGTCCGATTGGGTTTTCTCGTTCGGATAATCCAGCTCCACGAGGACGAGTTTCTCTTCGGCGAAGGTCTTGAATTCATCTTTCGTCAGCACCTCTTCCTCGAGCATCTGACAAGGGGGGCACCAGTCGGATCCGGTGAAATCGAGGAGGACCATCTTCTTTTCGGAAGCCGCGGTGGCGAGCGCGGCTTCGTAATCGGTGTTCCAATTTTCCCCGGCCCAACTGGACGATGGAAGGATGGCGGCGGCGAGGGTGGCGAGGGCGGCTAAGCGGGACAGGGGAATATTCATCGCATGGTGTGACGTCGGTCGGTCGTGCTTTGTTCAAATTAATCCCGATCGTCCGGGGATTCTTACCGGAGTCGAGCGGGTCTGATTCCGCTCAGGCGGCGTCGGATTCGAGGGCGATCATCTGGTGAGCGGTGAAGGACGGGACGGTGAAGCGGGTCCGGCCTTCGTGGGATTCGAACTCGAGGGTTTCGTCGCCGGGCACGAGGCGGACGGCGGTGACTCGTCGATCGAGGCGCAGAGAGACCTCGATGTCGTGCAGCGGGATGAGGTCCTCGATGATCTCGATCGGGGAGGATTTCCCGTGTTGCGTGATGTCGGCGCGGTGCGTGATGGGTGCGTAGAGCAGGTGGGCGATGAAGCGGTTGTGGCCGGGTTGTTCGAGGAGGTTGAATCGGGCGACGGTGGGGAGATTGGTCTCGACCGGGAGGCTGTCGCCGAGGAGTCGCTCGAGCGCGGCACGAAAGAAGTCGCGAAGGAGCGGTTGGCCGCCGCGGCGGTATTCGCTGAAGATGTCGTGGGCGAAATACGCGACGCTGTGACCGACGACGATCGCCGGACCGGCGTCCTCTGGCGCGTCGGGCGCGTGCTGGTGCGAGCAGTAGTGCTCCCACGTGCGGTTGAAATAGGGGTTGCGGCGGGTGGCGAGGATCTCGCCGTCGGTTGCGGCGAGCTCGTAGGCACCGCCGCCGACGGTGATGGGCGTGCGAACGGGGACCTTCGGCGAAAGGTCGGTCGCGACGAGGTAATCGGGATCAAACGTCGAGCGTCCGACGAGGTTGGCGCCGGGCTCGATGAGGAATTTCTCGCGCGCCTCGTCGAGGAGCGCGGAACCGGCGGCAACGATGCGCCCGCCGGCGGCCAGAAAGGCCTGGGCTTTGGCCAACGCGGCGGAGCCGAGCTGACCGCCGTCGGGCAGGACGACGACGTCGAATCCGTCCCAATCGGCCTGCTCGTCGAGTATGACGAAGGGTTGGTGAAGTTCCAGCAGCATGCGGGAGGTGCCTTCGTCGGCGAGCGACGCGCCCGTGTGGCCGCGCGCGCTCCGTTGATTGCGTTCGGTACTCACGAGCGCGATGCGGGCGGTAGGGCGGACGTCGCGGCACCAGGGCTCCGCGGCTTCGACGTCGGCGTAGGCGGCGCCGATGAGCGCGTAGGTGTCGGGATTCATTTCTCCCGAGGGGTGCAGCTGGTCGCCGACCGAGCACTTCGCTCCTTGGGCGAGCATGGACGCGCATTCGTAGCGGAGGGCTTCGGGGCGTTTGAAGCCGCCAAACTCGCCCCACGTGGTGTGGAATTTTCCGGTCATTCCGAGAAAATCACGGGGCTGGGTGATGGCGTAGCGGGCGGAGAGCGGGAAGTGGTCGTAGCCCCAGCCACCGGTCGGGAGGGATTCGAGCTCGAAGTGGGTGTTGAAGAAATTGAACTCGTGAGCGCCGATCGGGACGTGACCGCCGTTGTGGAAGACGGGGGTGTCGGCGCGGGCGCTCTGCGCGGACGCGGTGGTGCGGCGGTAGTAATTCAGCAAAACCCGCTGGGCGTGCCGGCTAACGTCCGCCGGGTTGGCCGGATCGAGCCCGTCGGTCCGCATGGCGAGGAGGCTGTCGTGGCTGTAGTCGTGGCGCTCGGCGATGATGTCGAGGAAGATGCCGTCGTTGTCGGGCCAGCGGCGCACGACCTCCTCGATCTGGGCGCAGAGGTAATCGAGATACGGGGAATCGAAGCGCAGGAGCTTGAACCAGAATCCGTTGCCCTCGAAGTCGGGCGCGTCGGTCCGGCCGTTGCGATCCTTGACCTGCCATTCGGGATGCGTGGCGGCGGCGAGTTCGTCCACGCCGGCGGAGAGGTAGATCGGACAACGGACGCCGACCTCGCGACAGGCCTCGATTTGTTCGGTGAGAAGGTCGCGCTCGAGGTGCGGGTGCGGTTTTCCGACCTCCGTTGGGTGGTAGCTCCAGCCGTGGTGACACTTCGAGAAGAGGGTGATCGAATCGACCCGACCGCGCTCGAGAGCTGCCTGAAATTGCTCTTTCGAGAACCGCGAGCCGACGTTGGGAATCGCTTCGCTGGTGTGAAAATCGAGGTGGACCTGCCGGAAGCGGAGGTGGTGCGGGAAATCGAACGGACGGGTCGTCATTGGGCGAATAGTTTTGCGACCCAAGCGGGGTGATTTCAATCTGAAACGAAAATGCCCGGAAGCGAGAAGAGGTTCATGGCCGGCGAAGACAGATTCCCGATTCGCCTCGTGAGGCGGTCGATCAAGTTGCGCATCGACTCGCCGAGCGAGGATCGGGAGGTTGGAGCGCGGGGTGACGGCCCGGCGGAGCCTCGCCCTCCGGTCGCGATGGGCTTCGGATGGAGGTGGGCGACGACAACGAGTTGCTCCGTGGAGAGATCAGTGCAGATTCTCGATGAGCTTTTCGTCGCCGGAAGAGTTGTGGTTCCAGTAGTCGAGGCGGGTGGTGCCGGTGAGGACGAGGGAGCTACCGTCGGCGCGTTTCCAGGATTGCAGGACGTAGGGGGAGTCCGTGGCGAAGGTCAGACTGTCGGTGCCGCCGAGGTGCTCGACGGTGACGATCCTGCCATCGGGCGAGTTCCCGACCGTGAAGGTGGCGGGGCTGAATTCCAATGCGTCGGCCTGGCTGCCGATCACCGATCCGGTGAGCGGGGCGGCGAAGGTCTCGACGTTTTCCCAATCGAGGAGGCGGAGCTTGAAGGGGAGTTCGTCGTAGAAGAGCGCGCCTTCGGGGAGGGGGACGTCGCGTTGGACGTTGTCCTGGCCCTGCCAGTAGGTGTGGGCTTGGTAGGCGAGCGATTGGCCGGCGAGGCGGGCTTCCTTGTAGCTGTTGCCGCAGCTGTCGATGCTGGCGAGGGAGAATTTCTCGAGGTTGCCGTCGCCCGCGTTCCAGAACGAGGAGTGCATCTGGTCGTAGCGGTAGACGCCGGTGGGAACGCGGATGATCTGATTGAGCTTGATGATGGGATACGCTCCGGGAGTCCTCCAGTCATTGGCTTTGACCTTGTCGTTGGGGAGGAAGTTTTCGCGGACGATGATGTGGCGGACCTCCGTGTCGCGCGGGACACCGTAGCGGACTTCGACGGCGTCGTAGAAATTGTATTCGGCTTTGCCGTCGGCCCAGAGCGGCTGCTCGAGCAGCGTGGTCGTGAAGGGGGGCGCGGCCTGGGCGGCGCTGTGGAGCAGGGTGACGACCAGTGCCAGCGTGGTGGCGGTCCGAGTGAGGTTTTTTCGGGTCATGGCGAACACCATCGTCCGAACTCACGGCCCCGTCATCTCACATGTCCCGCATTATTTTCGCGCGGCCGCGGCCTTCATTAGCGCCGCGACGACGCCGGGGATGTCGTGGACTTGGGCTTCGATGTCGACGTCGAGGCCGAGGGTTTTCATGGTGGCGGTCGTGATCGGGCCGATGCTGGCGGTCTTTAAGCGCTCGGGTAGGGGCAGATTCAGGGCGACGAAGTTTTCGGCGGTCGAGCTGCTGGTGAAGGTGATCCAATCGGCGCCTTCGGTGCGGAAGCGCTCGACTCCGCCGGTGGGGTCGCCGGTTTCGGGAACGGTGCGGTAGGCGACGGTTTCGTCGACGATGGCGCCTAGGTCGGTGAGGGCGGTGGCGAGGATTTCGCGGGCGCCCTCGGCTCGGGCGAGGAGGATTTTGAGATTTTCGACGTCCATTTCTTTTTGGAACGCTTTCACGATTTCCTCGGCGACGTATTTTTCGGGCTGGAGGTCGACTTCGAAGCGATTGGCGTGGACGCGGGCGGCGGTGGCGGGGCCGATGGCGGCGATGCGGACGCCGCCGAGGGAGCGGGCGTCCTTGTAGATCGAGTAGAAGGCTTCGAAGAACGCGTCGACGCCGTTGGGGCTGGTGAAGACGAGCCAGTCGTAGGTGTGGGCGACGGCGACGGATTCGTAGAACTCGCGTTTGTCGGGGGCGGGTTCGATCCGGATGGTGGGGAGTTCGTAGGCGTCGGCGCCGAGGTCGCGGAGCTGGGCGATGAGGGAGCCGGCTTGTTGACGGGTGCGGGTGACGGCGATGGTCTGGCCGAAGAGTGGGCGGGTTTCGAACCAGTTGAGTTGGTCACGGCAGGTGACGACGTCGCCGATGACGCAGACGGCGGGGGCCTTGAATCCGGTGCGCTCGACCTCGTCGGCGATGGTGCCGAGGGTCGCCGAGAGGGTGCGTTGTTTTCCCGTGGTGGCCCAGCGGACGAGGGCGGTCGGAGTCTCGGCGGCGAGGCCGTCGTGAATGAGGGTGTCGGCGAGGGAGCGGATGCGCTCGACGCCCATGAGCATGACCTTGGTGCCGGGGGTGCGGGCGATGGCGGCGGTGTCGAGGTTGGTCTCGGGTTTGGTCGGGTCTTCGTGGCCGGTGAAGATGGTGAGGGTGGTGTTGTGGCCGCGGTGGGTGACGGGGATGCCGGCGTAGGCGGGGCCGGCGATGACGGACGAGATGCCGGGGACGATCTCGAACGAAAGGCCGGCGGCGACGAGGGCTTCGGCTTCCTCACCGCCGCGGCCGAAGACGAAGGGGTCGCCGCCTTTGAGTCGGACGACGGTGGGGTGGGCTTTCGTTTTTTCGACGAGGAGGGCGTTGATTTCGCCCTGCTCGAGGGTGTGGGCGCCGGCTTTTTTGCCGACGTAGATGGTCTCGGCGGCGGCGGGGGCGAAGCGGAGGAATTCGGGATTGCTGAGGTAGTCGTAGATGACGACGTCGGCGCGTTCGAGGAGGGCTTTGGCGCGGAGGGTGAGGAGGCCGGGGTCTCCGGGGCCCGCGCCGACGAGATAACAGGTGCCATGCATGGAGTCACGGTAATGAGAAATTTGAAATGCGGAATGAGAAATGGGTGAGTGGCGTGACGGGGCGTGACGGGGCGATTGACCGCGGGGAAGAGTCATATATTGTTTTACGCATGATCAAGAAAGTTACCAAGGTTGGGAATTCGCACGCGCTGATTTTGGATTCGACGTTGATGGGTTTGATGCGGCTGAAGGCGGGGGATGATCTCAACGTGGAGATTCACGAAGGCGGGACGATGACGGTGGCGGCGGTGCGGGAGGAGATCGAGGCTCCGGCGGCCGCGGCAGCGGCGCGGCGATTGATTTCGAAGAATTCCGAGCTGTTTCGGAGGCTCTCGTGAGCGGGATTCTGGTTCACCCGACCGTCGAGGCGGTCAAGGCGATCCACGCCGAGGTGTTGACCGCTCACGGAGGATCGGCGGGATTGAGGGACCAGGCGCTTTTGGAATCTGCTGTCGCCGCTCCGCAAGCCAGCATGATGGGTGTGCCGATGTTGTCGGACCCTTTCGAGGTGGCCGGGGCCTACTTCTTTTATCTTTGTAACAATCATCCATTCGTCGACGGCAATAAGCGGTGTGCGCTGGCGACCTGTCTGGTTTTTCTCTCGGAGAATGATCTTTTGCCCGATGAAGATCTCGATGTCGACGCGTGGCAGGAGCTGACCTTGGGAGTGGCTTCCGGCTCTTTGGATCGGATGGCGGCGACCGCGGTTTTGCGGAAATTGGTGGGTTGAGGGGCGGCTGATGGGCGGGTAGGGTGCGATATTGAAATTATGAGTGACGAAGCGAAGCAGGCCTACGACGGCGAGCAGGAAGACGATCCCCGGATGGAGGCGACTGGCAACACGAAGCCGGCCGAGTCGGATGAGGCGGTGGCAAACGATGAGGGTGAAGTGGCGGACGCTCCGGAGGGTGCGAAGAAGGAGGAGTATCCGGGGCCGATGACGGACGCGGACGAGGGAGAGGAAAAGGAGAAATAATCCTTTCGGTTGGCGAGTTTTTCGCTATCGGTTTGCCGCGATGGGAATGCCGTTGGGAACTAAAGACGTTTTGGGCGGGCTCGAGGAGGCCTCCGGGCTGGAGCGGCGGGAGTTCGTTCGGATGATGGGGCTCGGTGGAGTTGGTTTGCTGGCCGCGGGCGCGAGTGGGTCCGGCGGAACGATTTTCAGCTGGCTGGCGTCGGTCTTTGGTCCGAAGAAACTGGCGCTTGGCGTGCCGGAGGAGTGGCTGCCGACTTTGGGGCAACCTCTGATCGGTTATTCCGCGTTCGTGGGTGGGCTGCAACTGAAGCACGTTTCCGTGCGGCAGGTGATGGCTCCGCATCTCAAGGTGCGGGGGGACGTGCGGTGTGGATTGCCCCCGACGGCACTCTGGAAAAATATGAGGCCAACTTTGCTGATGGTCGACGAGATCGGTAAGTTGCTGGACGAGGATGTCGAGGAGGTGATCTCGGCCTACCGTTCGCCGGAATACAACGCGAAGTGTCCGGGGGCGGCGAGTGGGTCGCAGCATAAGCGGAACGTGGCGTTGGATTTGGTTTTCAAGGCGTCGCCGCGGGAGGTGGCCGCGGCGGCGAAGGAGGTGCGGGCTCGCGGAAAATATGTTGGGGGGATCGGGCGGTATTCGAATTTTACGCACATCGATACGCGCGGCTCGGCGGCGGACTGGACGGGGTAGGGGTGTCTTGCGGCGTGGTTGTCGCGTTTTGGTGAAAGTGTCTGCCAGAGATCCTTCGCTTCGCTCAGGATGACAGCTGGTTGGTGGATGGGGCGGCTGCGCCGCCGGATCCGCTGCGCCGCCTAACCTGTGGTGCGAGGTTACGTTTGGGGGATCGTGACCGGTTTGGCACCCGGTTCGAAGAGGGTGGCTTGGACTTTTAGTTGACCGTCGGGACTGACGGTTGCGAGGACGCCTAGGGGGAGGTGGCAGCCGCCGCCGAGGCGGCGGAGGACGTCTCGTTCGGCTTCGACGCAGCGGGCGGTGGCTTCGTGGTGGAGCGGGGCGAGGAGAGCGATGGTCGCTTGATCGTCGGCTCGGGTTTGGACGGCGATGGCTCCCTGGCCGGGGGCTGGGAGCATGCCGGCGACCTGGGTGGCGTGGAGGCCGGTGGGGATGATGTGGTGGCCGAGGCGGTCGATGCCGGCTTTGGCGAGAACGGTGGCGGCGACGACGTCGGAGTCGGCGAGCTTTTGCAGGCGGGTCGGGACGTTGCCCCGGATGTCGACGATTTCGAGGTCGGGGCGGAGGTGGAGGAGCTGGTTGCGGCGGCGGGGGCTGGAGGTCGCGACCGTGGCGTGGGGCGGGAGGGCGGCGAGGCCACCGGGAGTTTTGCTGATGAGGAGGTCGGCGGGGTCGGCTCGCTCGAGGATGGCGGCGAGGGTGAGGCCGGGTGGGTTTTCGGTCGGCAGGTCTTTGAGACTGTGGACGGCGAAGTCGATGGTGCCGGCGAGGAGGGCGTTTTCGAGTTCCTTGGTGAAGAGGCCTTTGTCGAGGGGGGCGAGGGCGTGGAGGGGGGCGTCGAGGCGGTTGTCGCCGACGGTGCGGATGATCTGCTCGGTGATCTCGAGCGCCGGGTGGGCGGCGACGAGGGCGGCGGCAACGAGGCGGGATTGGGTGAGGGCGAGGGCGCTGCCTCGGGTGCCGAGGGTGAGGTGGTGGGTCGGAAGGTCCAATGTCTTGAAAGTCTGAAGGTCAGGTGTGAGCGGCTGGGGCCGCTTTGGATTCTTGGATTTCGGCGGCTGGAAGCCGCCGCTCCTTGAAGGGGGCCTTTGTTAGCCAGGTGAGGAAGGTTTTGACCTGGTCGTCGATGAGGGTTTCGCAGCGTTCGACTTCCTGCTGGCGGTTCGCTATGGATCGGTTGGCGATCGTTTGGAGGGAATCGATGTCGTAGAGGAAGATGCCGTCGAGGGCGTTGACGGCGGGGTCGATGTCGCGGGGGACGGCGAGGTCGATGAGGAAGAGGGGGCGTCCGTTGCGGGCTTTGACGACGGGGGCGAGTTTCTCGGGGGTGAGGATGAAATGGGGTGCGTGGGTGCTGCTGATGAGGATGTCGACGTCTCGGAATTCCTTGTGCCAGTGGTCGAAGTGGATGGCCATGCCGCCGATGTCGGCGGCCAGGGTGGCGGCGCGTTCGTAGGTGCGGTTGGAGACGATGACGGTGCGGACGCCGCGGGAGACGAGGGCGCGGGCGGTGCGTTCGCTGGTGTCGCCGGCTCCGAGGATCATGACCCGGCGGTGGTCGAGGTCGCCGAAGATGCGGCCGGCCATTTCAACGGCGACGGCTCCGACGGACGTGGCACCGCGGGTGATGTTGGTCTCGGTGCGGACGGATTTCGCGACGCGGAAGGCGTGTTGGAAGAGGCGGTTGAGGGTGCGGCGGGTGGCTCCGTGGGTGGCGGCGGCGGCGTAGGCGGTCTTCACCTGGCCGAGGATTTCGGTTTCGCCGAGGACCATGGAGTCGAGTCCGCTGGCGACGCGGAAGAGGTGGCGGACGCTGGTGGGGCCGACGTGGTGATAGAGCGGGGCGTCGATGCCGGAGCGGTTGGCGAGGGTGGCGCGGAGGTCGGCGAGGGTCCGCTCGGGGCAGAGGGTGGCGGCGTAGAATTCGACTCGGTTGCAGGTGGAGAGGACGACGGCTTCGTCGAGGCCGTCGATGGCGCGAAGGTCGGCGAAGAGGCCGGGCAGGTCGGTGTCGCGGACGGCGAAACGCTCGCGGACGTCGACGCTGGCGACGTGGTGATTGAGGCCGGCGCAGAGGACGTTCACGTTCGGACGGAGAGGGCCTGGATCACGGGAAGCGTTACGAGCGCCACGGTAAAAACGGCGATGGAAAGGGTGGCGGTGAGGCGGGGGGGGAGGCGGTTGGCGTGGCGGACGACGAGGATCACGCCGTAGACGCCCCAGATGACGAGGGACGTGGCGGATTTAACGTTGGCGACGGGGAGGCCCGCGGCGATTCCGGCTCCGAAGGCGACGGTGAGGAGGAGGAATCCGACGAAGAGGAGGCGGCCGTTGACTCGGCTGAGGTCGGTGATGGGTGGGAGGTTGTATAGGAGCTCGTTGGTGGTGTGGCGCTTGAGTTGGCGCTCCTGGACGAGATACATGAGGCCCGCGATGGCTCCGAGGCCGAAGGCTCCGTAGGCGATGATGGAGAGGGCGGCGTGGAATTCCACCCAGGCGTTGTGGAAGGCGATGTGATGGGTGGAGTCGGCGGGGGCGAGGAGGGCAATGAGGAGAATGGCGAGGACGAGCGGGCTCGTGAACGCTCCCATGAGCGAGAGGCGGTAGGCGGGACCGACGACAAGGTAGATGAGGACGATGGACCAGCTGAGGAAGACGAGGACTTCGAAGAGGTTCGTGATCGGGCAGGAACCAACCTGTTCGCCGCGGACGAAGAGAAATGCGCTCGTGAAGGCGAACCCGGCGATCATCGCGACGAGGTTGAAGCGGGCGGGGCGAAATTTCCGCGCGCCGAGGGCGTAAAGCGTGTGGCCGAAGCTGGCGAGGTAGCAGAAGGCGGCGGCGACTAGCCAGAAACGGTCCATAGCGGTGCGGTTGTCATTGGGTCGAGTTTCAAAGGTGACGGTGCGGAGTGTCGCAATCCTCGACTCTGCTATGAAGCCGAAAGCGGTGGCGCGCAAAGGGAAGTTGGGGGCAAGGCCGAGAGCGGCGGACGCCTTGATTGATTGGCGGCAAAGCTGGCAGTCTCCGCCGATGGACGACGAACCGGCGCGGATCAGCGAAATACCCGAGAGCGACCGTCCGCGCGAGAAGCTGGCGGCGCGGGGGGCGGGGAGTCTGACGGACGCGGAGTTGCTGGCCATTTTCCTGCGAACGGGGATTCCGGGGCGGAACGCGATCCGGGTGGCGGGCGATCTGCTGAAGACGACGGGGGATCTTTCGACGTTGGCGCGGTGTTCGGTCGACGAGATCCGGTCGGCGGCGAAGGGGATCGGGCCGGCGAAGGCGGCGGAATTGGCGGCGGTATTCGAGGTCGGGCGGCGATTGGCGCGGGGTGGGGACCGGAAGCCGAAGGTCGATACGCCGGAACGGGTTTTCGATTTGCTCGGCGCGGATTTCGCGACGTTCGACCGTGAGCGGCTTCACGTGCTGGTGGTCAATACGCGATACGAGATGATTTGGAACGAGCTGGTTTCCATTGGGTCGTTGACCGAGAGCATCGCGCATCCGCGCGAGATTCTGCGGCCCGTTTTGTTGCGCGGGGCTTTCGGGTTTTTGCTGATTCACAATCACCCTTCGGGCGATCCTTCGCCAAGTGACGCTGATCGGCGGTTGACGACTCGGCTGCGGGAGTGTGCGGATTTGCTGCGGTTGCGGTTCCTGGATCACGTGATCATGGGGACGGCGGACGGGGGGCGGCAGCCTTATTACAGCTTTCGTGAGAATGGGATGATGTGACGGGGTGGTGTTGGTGAACAGTGAATAGTGAATGGTGAATGGTGGGGAGGGGTGAATCGGCTTGGGCCGATTAGGGGTTGGTGATCGGCTGGAAGCCGATTCCACGGGTGGCTTGGCGGTAGATTTCCTGGATGGGTTGGCCGGTTTTCTTGGCGGCTTCCCGGCAGGACTCGAATTCGGGGGTGGCTTGGATGACTTCGTTGCCGAGGTAGCCGAATTTGACGTGGATCGGGCCGTGGGGGGTTTCGACCGATCGGATTTCGCGGCGGAGCTTGATCCGGCGAGTCTCGTCAAGGCGGACTCCGAAGGCGGTGGTTTCGCGGAGGATGATCGTGGCCAGGCGCTCGGCGTCGGCGGGTTCGCTGAGGACGGTGAGGAGGACGCCAGGACGGTTTTTTTTCATTTGGGCCGCGGTCGTGAAGACGTCGAGGGCTCCGGCGGCGAGCAGGCTCTCGGTGCAGGCGGCGATGATCTCGGCGGTGCAGTCGTCGAGGTTCGTTTCGATGCGAGTGATGGTGTCGCGCTCCGGGTCGACGGCGTCGGCGTCGGCGAGGACGGCGCGGAGGACGTTGGGGCGGGGGGAGGTGTCGCGGGTGCCGAGGCCGTAGCCGATCCGCTCGACGCGGAGAATGGGCATGGGGCCGAAGGATTCACCGAACTCGGCGACGAGGGCCGCGCCGGTGGGGGTTATGAATTCCAACGGTTCGTCGATCTGCGAGAGTGGGATGCCGGCGAGGATTTCGAGGGTGGCGGGGGCGGGAAGCGGGAATCGGCCGTGCGCGCAAGTGATGAAGCCGGTGCCTTCGAAGAGGTTGGAAACAAGGATTCGTTCGATGCCGAGGAGGTGGACGCCGACGCAGAAGGCGACGATGTCGACGATGGAGTCGATGGCTCCGACCTCGTGGAAGTGGACGTCGTCGGGGGGCATGCCGTGGATTTTTCCTTCGGCGATGGCGACGCGTTGGAAGGTGGCCAGGGCGCGCTTCTTGACTTCGGGTGGTAGGTCGGCGGCGGTGAGCAGGTTCTTAATCTGGGCGTGGTCGCGGCCGTGGGTGTGTGATTGGTGACTGGTGAGGAGTGATTGGTGGGAGCGCGGTGACGGCGTGAGAAGGACGTCGAATTTGGTTCCGGCGATGTTTTGGCGGGCGGCGCGGTGGACTCGGAGGCGGTATTCGGCGGTGAGGCCAAGCTTGGCGAGTTCGGCTTCGAGGGCCTTGGGATCGAGGCCGAGGTCAAGGAGCGCGGCGACGCTCATGTCGCCGCTGATGCCGGAAAAACAGTCGAGGAAAAGGGTGCGCATGGGTCTTGGGATCAATTAGCTTCGGAAGCATGAGACTGACACACGCTCTGATCGTCGGCAACGTCATCGCGGCTTTCGCCGTCCTCCCGGCGGACGCGCAGGAGGTCGGCGTCGACGAAATGAACGATGCTTTCGGGATCAAGATCTGGGCCGACGCGAACCTTTGGGATGACCCGGACGCGGACGTGGCCGAGCGGTTGGAGTGGCCGATGGAGTCGCGGACGACGGCGAGCGCGAGCTTCCGGCGCTATTCCGGGGCGAAGGAGCGGGTGCTGGGATCGCGGCCGTTTTCGTTGGCGCTCTACGGCGACGATGGCAAAGCGGATCGGATTTCCATGATCTTCGCGAACAAGGGTGACGTGGCCGCGATGATCGAGATCGACCCGGGCCTGAGCGAGGCGCGGGCTCGGACGGAGCTGCAGCGGCAGCTTCGGGACTACAAAAAATTGATCGAGGCGGACGCGAACGCGCTCGCCAAGCGGCTCACGGAAACGTTGGGCGAACCTGGGAATGACACGTTCGGTCAGGGACGCAACGCGAGTGAGCGGGTGTTGCGGTGGGATTGGAATGGCCACGCGATCCTGCTCGCGGCTCCGGACGGGGAATACGTCGCGCTGCGCATCGTGCCGACGGTGGTTGCGGATGGGGTCGCCATCGAGCGGGTGAAAGACACGGTGCTCAAGGAGCGGTTGGCGGGTCGGGTCGTCCGTCGGGAAAATGGCGACGTGGTTCTTTCCGAAATCCCCATGGTGGACCAGGGACCGAAGGGCTACTGCGTGCCGGCGACCTGGGAACGGGCGCTGCGCTACCTCGGCGTCGAGGCGGACATGTATTCGCTGGCGATGGCGGGGTCGACGGAGGTGGGCGGCGGGACTTCGGTGCGGGCGATGCAGGCGGGGGTGAACGATCTGGTGCGGCAATACGGTCGGCGGATGAACACGAGCGGCGGTCGGATCACGATCCAGAGCGTGGCCCGGGAGATCGACGACGGGCTGCCGATCATGTGGACGATGTTCGTCGAGCGGTCGGTCGACAAAAGCGTGACCGAGCGGTCGGCGCAGCGGGAGTCGGTGTCGGATTGGGAGGCTTACAAAAAGCTGTTGCAGCCTTATCGGAAGGCGGCGCGAAGCATTCGTCCGGATCGCGAGAACGGGCACATGTGCATGATCATTGGCTACAATGACGAGACCGATGAGATTGCGATTTCGGATTCGTGGGGGCCGAGCTACGCGGAGCGGTGGATTACCTTGGAGGAAGCGAACGCGATCAGTCAGGGGCAGTTTACGGTGGTGAACTGGTAGCTTGGCTGGTGATGAGTGATGGGTGACTGGTGATGGGTGGGTGAGGTGAGGTGAGGTGAGGTGAGGAGTGTAAGCCAGAGATGCTTCGCTTCGCTCAGCATGACAGGTTGTTGGATGGAAGGAGGCTGTCGCCTCCTTGGCTGCCTATCGCTTTAGCTTTACCACGTAGCGTTTGACTCGGGAGACGTTTCCGGCGAAGTCGAAGGCTCGGACGCGGATGACGTTCTTACCTGATTCTAGCGGGATTCTCACGCGCCAGCGTTCGGTTCTTCGGGTGGTGCGATAGCCACGGCGGCCGACTTTGTATTCCACCCGATCGATCGACCGGTTGTCGCGGGCGTTTCCGACGAGCCGGAGGGTTTTGCCGCGGACGCGGGTTTTCTTTCGGTTGAAGTTGACGGTGGGATCGGTGACGTCGCGGCCGAGCGTGGGTCCGCCGCCGGCGATGAGCTGGAGGGCGTTGATCCCGAGAATGGAGTGGCCGAGTTGCGTGGGGTGGGTCGTGTCCCAGAAGAGGTAGTCGTCGGCGAGGGGGCGGACGTAGCCTCGGAGGGGCAGCGAGCGATCCGAGACGTAAGCCGGGAGGTCGATGCTCGTGAAACCGAATTGCCGGGGGCTGGCGAAGATCTCGTTGAGGATGCCGAACGTATCGAAGGCGTGGATCGTGATGCCCGGGAGGTCGGCGCGCAGGTTGGCGAACTGGGTGGCGAGTTTCGCGTTGAACGCTTTCACAATGGCCCGGGATTGGCGGGCGAAAGAATTGTTGGTGAGGTAATTTGGCTTCTGGGCGAGATCGGGCAGGTTCGGAACGATGAACTGCCGGCCGCCGAGGTCGTAGAGGGTCGTGATCGCCTGGGCGATATTGTTGGCCATGGTGGTCGACAGGGCGTCGACGTCGACGGACGAGTCACCCTGGACGGCGTTGATCACGTCGTTGCCGCCGCTCCAGATGGCGAAGAGCCTCGAGCCGGGTGAGCTGATGAGCGGTCCGACCACGGCATTCAGGCGGTAGGAGAGGATCTGGGTTTGCAGATTGGCGAGGACGCCGTTGGTGCGGCCGGAGCCGCTGGTGCTGCCGCCCCAGGCGAAGTTGGTGCCGGTGGAAAGCGCGTTTCCGTTGTTCCGGGCCCAGGTGCCGTTGCCGAGTTGGTCGTTGACGACTTCGATCCACGTTGGACCGTTCGACCAGCGCCCGTCGGCGTAGAAGTTCGAGTTGTAGCTGTCGGTGCCGTTGAGGAGGAAACCGAATTCCGCCACCGTGTTGCCGCGATCGCTGAGGCTGTCGCCGAACGCGATGATGCCGCTAAATTGGCTGGCGCGGGTGCTGGAGGCGGCGACCGTCAGCAGGGTGACGGTGAGAAGGTGTCTGAGAAACATGGTGTTCTGTCGACGATGCGGCGCCTGGCGTCAACGTCGAGTGTGCGGAGGCGGGTGGTGAGGTGAGAAGCCAGACATGCTTCGCTTCGCTCGGCATGACAGGGTTTTGGATGGGGGGTGGCTTTGGCGCGGGTGGTCGGTCGGATTTTGTTTGTTTGTGGGGTTGGACATTCGGTCGAAGCGTAGTTTATTCGCGGTCCGATGTCTGATTTTGGCCCCGCCGACGCTACCGCTCTTTACAACGTCGACCGTTGGGGGGGGGGGTATTTTGCCGTCAATTCCAAGGGTCACGTGGCGGCGCTGCCGACGGGCAGGAAGAAGGAATCGATCGACCTGATGGAGTTGGTCGAGGAGGCGAAGGAGCGGGATCTGGCGTTTCCGATGGTGCTGCGTTTTCAGGATTTGTTGCGCCACCGGGTGGCGACGGTGAACCGAGCTTTTGCCGACGCGGTCAAGGGGGAGGGCTACGGGAACTGCTACAAGGGGGTGTTCCCGATCAAGGTCAATCAGCTGCGCGAGGTCGTGGAGGAGATCCTGGACGGCGGGAAGGAATATCATTTTGGCCTCGAGGCCGGGAGCAAGCCGGAGCTGATGGCGGCGATCGCGATGCACACCGATCCGGAGAGCCTGATCATTTGCAACGGCTACAAGGATTCCGAATTGATCCGGATCGCGTTGATGGGGCGGAAGCTGGGGAAGATGGTCATCCTCGTGGTCGAGAAGCTCGAGGAGCTCGAGCACATCCTCGAGGTAGCGAAGGCGTTCGGCGGGAGTCCGCTCATTGGGCTTCGCGTGCGATTGCTTTCGAAGGGCGCGGGGAAGTGGGCGACGAGCGGCGGGGAGAACGCGAAGTTTGGGTTGTCGACGGCGGACCTCGTGCGGGCGAGCGACATGCTGCACGCGGAGGGGATGGCGGACGCGTTGCGGTTGATTCATTTTCACGTCGGTTCGCAGGTGCCGGACATCGGGACGATCAAGCGGGCGACGCGGGAGGCGGCGCGGTTTTATTCGAAGCTTCAGAAGATGGGGCACGAGTTGGGCTATCTGGACGTCGGGGGTGGCTTGGGCGTGGATTACGATGGGTCGCGGACGACGTTCGATAGTTCGACGAACTATTCGTTGGACGAATACGCGCGCGACATCGTGGCCAGCATCAAGGCCGTGTGCGACGCCGAGGAGGTGCCGCATCCGACGATCGTGAGCGAGAGTGGGCGGGCGCTGGTGGCGCACCATTCGGTGCTGGTGGTCGAGGCGTTCGGGTCGATCGAGAAGAGCGCGGAGCACGAGCCGGTGGTGCCGGAGGACGGGGATCCGCCGCCGGTGCACGACATGGTGGAAATCCACGCGAACCTCGGGAAAAAGAACCGGCTGGAGAATTTGCACGACGCGCTGGAGATCCGCGAGCGGGCGCAGTCGATGTTTGATCTGGGGCTGCTGGACCTGCGGGCGAAGGCGAAGGTGGACACGCTCTACTGGGAAATCGCGGTGAGGATCGTCGAGGGATTTCGCGGGATGCGCTACGTGCCGGAGGAAGTGAAGGAAATGGAGGTCGCGTTGGGCGATCAGTATTTGTGCAATTTTTCGGTGTTTCAGTCGTTGCTCGACCATTGGGCGCTGGGGCAGTTGTTTCCGGTGATGCCGATTCATCGGTTGAACGAGATGCCGGATCGCAACGGGACGCTGGTCGACATCACGTGTGACTCGGACGGGAAGGTGAGCAAATTCATCGACCTCCAGGACGTGAAGGAGACGCTTCCGCTGCACCGTTGGGAGGCGGGAAAGCCTTATTACATCGGGTTCTTTCTGACCGGGGCGTATCAGGACATCATGGGAGACCTGCACAATCTGTTCGGGCGCGTGAACGAGATGCACGTGTTCCTCGATGAGGATGAGGACAGCGGTTACTACGTCGAGGAGGCCCTGGCTGGGAGCACGGTGGGGCAGGTGCTTTCGCTGACCCAGTGGGACACGAACGAGTTGATCCGACGCGTGAAGGCTCAGACGGATGCGGCGATCAAGAGCGATCGGCTGAAGCCGAAGGAGGCGATGCGGCTTCTCAAGACTTACGAGAAGGTGCTCGGGTCTTACACCTATCTGAAGTTGGACGAGTGATTTTTCTCACGCAGAGGCGAAGAGACGCAGAGGGAATGCATTCCGGACCTGAAATTCTCTGCGCCTCTGCGTCTTTGCGTGAGAATCAAAATCTCACTCCATGAGGGTCTCGAGTTCTTCGACTCGGGTGGCGAAGAGTTTGAGGGCGGCGTCGATGGGGGCGGGGGTGCTCATGTCGACTCCGGCGGCGGCGAGGGTTTCGATCGGGAAACGGCTGCCTCCGCTTTTTAGGAACGCGAGATAGTCGGTCGCGTCGCCCGTCTCGAGGACCTGCTGGCTGAGGGCGACGGCGGCGCTGATGCCGGTGGCGTATTTGTAAACGTAGAAGGCGCTGTAGAAGTGCGGGATGCGGAGGCATTCCAAGCGGAGTTGGTCGTCGAGGGCGAAGTTCGGGCCGAAGTAGGCGGTGAGCAGGCTCTGGTAGGTCTCCTGCATGGTGTCGAGGGTGAGGGCGTCGCCGCGTTCCTCGATGGCGTGGATTTCGCGCTCGAACTCGGCGAACATCGTCTGCCGGAAGAGGGTGCCGCGGAGGTCGTCGATCTGGCGGCTGATGAGGTAGGCCTTCATGCGCGGGTCGTCGGCGTTTTCGTCGAGAAGGTGCTTGGTGAGGAGCATTTCGTTGAAGGTGGACGCGACCTCGGCGAGGAAGATGGGGTAGTGGTAATTCTGGTAGCTCTGGGCACGGGTCGAGAACCAGGTGTGCATGGAATGGCCGGCCTCGTGCGCGAGGGTGTAGACGTCGGAGAAGACGTCGGCCTTGTAGTTCATCATGATGTAAGGCGGGCTCGTGAAGGTGCCGTAACTGAAGGCGCCGGAACGTTTGCCTTTGTTCTCGTAGCGGTCGCACCAGCGGCCGTCGGTGAGGCCGTGACCGAGGGTGGCGGCGTAGTCGTCGCCGAGCGGGCGGACGGCGGAGAGGACGCGGTCGACGGCGCCCTGCCACGGGATGTCGGTGTCGATCTCGGAGACGAGCGGGACGTAGGTGTCGTAGTGGTGGATCTCGTCGAGGCCGAGGACGCGGCGGCGGAGGTCGTAGTAGCGATGGAGGGCGGGGAGGTTCTTTCGCACGGAGGCGATGAGGTTGTCGTAGACGGTGACCGGGACGTCGTCGCGGAAGAGAGCGGCTTCGCGGGCGCTCGGGTAGTTGCGGGCGCGGGCTTGGAAGACGTCGGTGCGGACGGAATTCGCCAGCGACGAGGCGAGGGTGAACTTGTGGCCTTCGAATTCCTCGTAGAATTGATGGAAGGTGTCGCGGCGGACGGCGGGGGCCTTGCTGTTGAGGAGCGAGGAGAAGGAGCTTTGGGTGAGCTCGATCTCGCGATCCCTGGCGTCGCGGACGGTGCCAAATTTCATGTCGACGTTCGTGAGCTGAGAGAAGGTCTCCTGATGTCCGGCGAGGGCGGCGGACCCGAGGGCGAGGAGACGCTCTTCGGAAGGTGAGAGCGTGTGCGGCTTGAGGCGGCGGAGCTTGCGGAGGGGGATCTGCCAGTCGGCGAGCGCGGGGTCGGCGAGCCATTGGTCGAAGAGCGAGTCGTCGATGGCCTGTAGCTCGGGAGCGAGAAAGGAGAAGGCTTCGGCGAGCTGGACGAGGACGGATTGGAAGCGGGCTTCGCGCGAGAGAGCGGTCGAGTCGGAGCTGTCCTCGGTGGTGCGGAGGGCGACGTATTGGTTGAGAGATTCAATGCGGAGATCGACGGACTTTTCGAATTCGAGAGCTTCGAGGAGGGTGGTGACGTCTTCGGCGAGATGGTCGCGGAATTTCGCAATCGTGGGGTAGTCGGCTTGGAGGGCTTGGAATTCGGACTCCCAAGCCGCGTCGTCCGCGAAGAGCGGGGTGAGGTCCCAGGTGTCGGCGGAGGCGACTTCGGAGCGGAGCGGGGTCTTTTTCGCGGGGGCGGACGTGGTGTCGGAGATGAGAAAACGCATAGTGTGCCGGGAGAATAACGCGGGGCGGCGGGCGTGTCTCGCGAAAGTGTGGGGACTCCCGCTTCGGCCCATTTCTCACTTGCTTGGGATCGGTCGGGGGAGGATCATAACGCGCATGATCGAGTTGGAAGTTTACGCAGCCGGCGTCCGCCACGCGGACAAGATGATGGGCCTGGCGCTCGAACTCGATACGCTCAACGGCCTTCGCTACAAGGTCGATACGAACCACGACATCGTCTACATGGAGTTCGACGACAAATCGCCTTCCGTGTCTTCGCTGAAATCCCTTTTTAACAAGGCGGGGTTGAACGCGAAGTTCGTCGGTGCGCTGCCCGAGGGGATCAGCGCCAAGAAGAAGACGCAGCGATTGGACGTGTGATCGGCGGCGAGTCGACTCGCAACGCGGCTGGGCTCTTTGACGCTTCGTCGCTCGACTGATCCAAAGGGGATGGGGGTTTTTGTTTATCTGGCGGAAGCTTGGTTGGGCTTCTGCGCTTACTTGGGCCAGGTGGGGCAGTTGGCGGGCGAGACGTTTGGAGCCGTTCTGCGGGGCCGGATTCGTTGGGGGCTGACCCTGCGGCAGATCAGTCAGATTGGCTTTGGGTCGCAGATGGTGGTGATCGTGACCGGGGCGTTTACGGGGGCGGTTTTTACGGCGCAGACGTTTTTTCAATTTTCGACGCTGAACATGGAGACAGCGGTGGGACCGGTGATTTCGGTGTCGATGTGCCGGGAATTGGGGCCGGTGCTGGCGGGGTTGATGGTCGCGGGCCGGACGGGCGCGGCGATCAGTGCGGAGATCGGGACGATGAAGGTGACCCAGCAAATCGACGCGCTGCGGGCACTGGCGGTGAGTCCGGTCGATTATCTGGTGGTGCCGCGGGCGATCGGGATTTTCGTTTCGCTGCCGTTGCTGGTCGGCGAGTGCATTTTCTTCGGGATTGCTTCGAGCTACATCGTGGCCACGAAAATGCTGGGGGTCGGGTCGGCCTACTACTTGATGAACACGTGGAAATTCACGGAGATGGAGGACATCGTGATGGGGGTGACGAAGGGGTTTTTCTTTGCGGCGATCATCGTGTTCGTCTCGAGCCGGGAGGGGCTCTTCGCGAAGGATGGCGCGGTGGGCGTCGGACGGGCGACGACTCAGGCGGTGGTCGTGGGTTCGCTGGCGGTTCTCATTGCGAATTTTTTCCTCACCATGGCGCTCAACATCGTGTTTCCAGCCGGATGACGACCGCGTCGAATCAGCCGCTGATCGAGGTGAGGGATCTGCATCAGCGGATCGGGGCGCAGGAGATCCTGCGGGGATTTTCGATTTCGATCAAACGGGGTGAGACGCTGGTTCTGTTGGGACGGAGCGGCGGCGGGAAGAGCGTGTTCTTGCGGCATTTGATCGGGTTGATGAAGCCGATCTCCGGCGAAATTTTGGTCGAGGGCGTCGACATCGTGGATTTCAACGAGCGGGAGCTGGAGCGGATCCGGTGTCAGATTGGAATGGTATTCCAGGACGGGGCGCTTTTTGACGGAATGAGCGTGGCGGGGAACGTGGGGTTTCCGCTGCGGGAGCGGGGGGAGCGGGACGAGGAGGTGATCCGGCGGAAGGTGGCCGAGACGCTGGCGATGGTGAATCTGGGGGGGAGCGAGGACAAGATGCCGGTGAACCTGAGCGGTGGAATGCGGAAGCGGGTGGCCTTGGCGCGGGCGATTGTGTCGCCGCCGGACGTGATTCTCTACGACGAGCCGACGGCGGGGTTGGATCCGATCGTTTCGGACAGCATCAACAAGCTGATCCGGCGGCTGCAGCGGCAGTTGCACGCGACGTCGATCGTGGTGACGCACGACATGACGAGTTGCTACCACATCGCGGACCGGGTGGCGTTGCTTTACGAGGGGAAGGTGTATTTTGACGGAACGGTCGCCGAGCTCCGGGCGAGCCGGGACCCGGTGATCGCGGACTTCGTGGAGGGCCGCTCGCACGACGAGGATTAGAAATTTGAGGAAGGAATTATGACGAAAGGCGAAAAAGTGACGCAGGTGCGGGTGGGGTTTTTCATGCTGCTCGGGATTGGACTCATCTGCGGAATGGTCGTGTATTTCGGGAGGTTCGGGGATGGGCTGAAGGAGTTTTATCAAATCCGGGTCGAGTATCCGAACGCAAGTGGCCTGTTCGTCGGGGCGGACGTGCTCCTGGCTGGCGCGAAGATCGGGTCCGTGGAGGAGGGGCCTTACGTGCTCAAGAGCATGGTGGGGGTTTACGTGCTGCTGAAACTCTACGAGGGGGTGCGGATTCCGGAGGGCTCGAAGTTCACGATCGGGAGTTCGGGACTGCTGGGGGACAGCTACGTTTCGATCACGATGCCGTCGGATCTGGACGTGGAGAGCTTTCGTCCGATTCCGCCGGACGCGGTCGTGCAGGGCGGGCGGGAGTCGGGGCTGAGCGACCTGGCGGCGGGTGGCGCGGACTTGCTGGAGAGCGTGGAGACGGCGGTGAAGAACATCGACACCGTGGTGACCCGGATCAACGAAGAGGTGCTCAATCCGACGAGCGTCAAGGCGATCGACGAGACGTTGAAAAATCTGGAGACGACCAGCGCCGAGTTCGCGGAAGCTTCGAAGGGGTTTGACGCGGTGATGGAAAAGGCATCGACGGCGTTGGAGGACGTGCAGGCCTCGGTCGAGCGGGTGACGGGGACCGTGGACGAGACGGTCCAACAGAGTCAGGAGACGGTGGCCGCGGCGAAGGAGTCGGCGGAGGCGTTTACCAAGACGATGGACGAACTGCGGGCGGTGATCGCGGACGCCAAGGATGGGCGAGGGCCGGTGGGGGCTCTGCTGACGGATCAGACCATTGCGGATAATTTGCGGGCGCTGGTTTACAACATGCGGCGGTATGGGATCCTTTTTTACAAGGATCGCGCGATTCAGGATCGGTTGAAGTATGAGGAGGGGTTGGAGGCGGAGTAGCTGGTGAATGGTGACTGGTGAGGGGTGATTAGTGGGTGGATTCGGCTCTCTCGCTTCGCTCGACTTGCCGAGTGATGCGGCGGGACGCCGCATCTCGCACGCGGGGACGCGTGCGCTCCCCGGCGGCTGGAGGCCGCCGCTCCTTGAACCTAAAGGAGGTCGGGGTAGCGCTCCTTTGCCAGGGCGCTTGTCAGCTCGAGGATGTCGGCGGCGCTTTCGGCGGCCAGGGCCTGGCCGACTAAGTGCTGGCAGGTTGGGATGTCGAGGCTTTGGACGGCTTTTTTTACGCGGGGAACGAGCGAGGGGCTGGTGCTGAGCTCTTCGATTCCGAGGCCGAGCAGGAGGGGGGTGAGGGCGATGTCGCCGGCCATCTCGCCGCAGACGCCGACCCAGATGTTGTTCGCGCGAGCAGCGTCGACGGTCATCCGGACGAGGCGGAGGATCGACGGGTGCGTCGGTTTGTAGAGGTGGGCGATGCGCTCGTTCACTCGGTCGACGGCGATCGTGTATTGGATGAGGTCGTTGGTGCCGATGCTGAAGAAATCGACCTCGGGCGCGATGCGGTCGGCACTGATGGCGGCGCTGGGAATTTCGATCGTGATGCCGACTTCGATGTCGTCGTTGAAGGGGACGTCCGCGGCGCGGAGTTCCGCTTTGCATTGGGCCAGGATTTCGTTGGCCTGGCGGACTTCCGTGACGCCGGAGACCATCGGATACATGACTTTCACGTCGCCGTAGATCGAGGCGCGGAGGATGGCGCGGAGCTGGGTTTTGAAAATGTCCGGGTGTTGGAGGCAGAAGCGAATCGCGCGAAGTCCGAGGAAGGGATTGGCCTCCACGGGAAAACCCATGTGCCGGAAGTCCTTGTCGCCGCCGATGTCCAGCGTGCGGATGATGACCGAGTGAGGCTGGGAGCGTTCGGCGACCGTGCGGTAGGCCAGGTATTGGGTTTCCTCGTCGGGCAGGGTTTCGCTCTGCAGGAAAAGGAATTCGGAGCGGAATAGACCGACGCCTTCGGCTCCATTTTCGGAAACGTCCTCCATCTCGTCGGGGAGCTCGATGTTGGCGGAAAGGACGATGTGTTTGCCGTCGGAAGTGAGGCTTTTGGTGTCCCGAATGAGTTCGAGCCTTTCGTCGACTTCGTCGCGCTCGGCTCGGAAGGCTTCGTAGGTGGTGAGCGTAGCGGTCGAGGGATTGGCGACGAGCACGCCGCGGTAGCCGTCGACGAGGACGACATCTCCGGGGGTGAGGTGGGAGCAAATGTCGCCGAGTCCGACGATCGCGGGGATCCCGAGGGAGCGCGCCATGATGGCGGTGTGGGAAGTTTTGCTGCCAGCCTCGGTGACAAACGCGAGGACGAGGTCGCGGTCGATCTGGGCGGTGTCGGAGGGGGTCAGATCGTGGGCGACGCGGATGTGGGGCTGGTCGTGAGTGGTGAGCGCCTGCGACTTGCCGAGCAGATTGCGGATGACTCGTTGAGCGACGTCCTCGATGTCGACGACGCGTTCGCGGAGGTAGGGGTCGTCGATGGCGGCGAGAGATTTGCAGTATCGATCCGAAATCTTGTGAAAAGCGTATTCGACGTTTTCGCCGTCGGAAGCAATGCAGCGAAGCACCTCGTCGATGAGGGTGCGGTCCTCGACGACGAGGAGGTGGGCGTCGAAGATGCTGGCGTCCTTCGTGCCGATGGCTTGCGCGATGCTCTGCTGCATCTCGAGGAGCTCGGCCCGGGTCGCAATGAGGGCCGACTCGAATCGGTTGATTTCGGCCGGGATATCCTCGGGGGCGACAATCCGGCGAGGGATCTCTTCGACCTCGGCGGTTTGGATGATGATCTCCGCGTGAGCGATGCCCGGGGCGACGGCGATTCCTTCGAACCGTTGTTCCTGCTTGGTTTGCTCGCCGTCGTTCACCCGGCAGACGTAGCGGAAATCATTAGGTGCGTCCAGAGAATGGGTTGCGGGTCGGGGGAGTTTGGACGGACTGATGGTTTTTCGACGGCGAGTCCGTGCTTTGGTGAGCGGGGCCTGGGATTCTCCGAGCGTTGCCGTCGTGCCGGAACGGGAGGTTAGGACTTCGTAAGCCAGAGATGTTTCGCTTCGCTCAACATGACAGGGTTGGAGGAGCCTTGCTGGTTGAGGCGGAGTGGGTCGTCGTGGGGCGAACGTCTTGGGAGATGGTTTCGGCTCGGCGGGAGCCTCGCCCTCCGGGATTGGGGAGGCTTCGCCTTTGCCCGCCGCGCGGTTATTCTTCGCCGAAGCGGCTTTCGATGAGGGTGCCGATTTCTTCCAGCGCTTTCTCGGCGTCGGCACCTTCAGCGATGAGGTTCAGTTTCGATCCCTTGCCGGCGGCCAGCATCATGAGGCCCATGATGCTCTTGCCGTTGACCCGCTCTCCGTCCTTCTCGACCCAGATCTCGGACCGGAAGCGGCTCGAGATTTTGACCAGCATGGCGGCTGGGCGGGCGTGGAGGCCGTTACGATTCTGCACGACGACTTCGCGGGTGCAACTGGCGGCGTTGTCGGCCGGTTTTCTCCTGGATAAAAGACCCATGTGACTTAATCGGGATTCTGATTCATTCGGCTGAGAAGACGTTCGTTGAACTCCAACGCGGTGTTGTGGCCCATGGTCTTCAGTTTTTGGTCGAGCGCGGCGACTTCGACGAGGCGACCCAAATCACGCCCGGTGCGCACGGGGAGAATGACGTGCGGCACTCGGATGCCCAGGATCTCGTAGTATTCACGATCGATTCCGAGTCTATCAACGTTCTCGACCTGGTGCCAATCCTTTAGTGTGACGACGAGGTCGAGCTTCTTCTCGGGGCGGACGCTGCCGACGCCGAAGACGTTGGCGACGTTGATGATACCGATGCCGCGGACTTCCATGTGAAAGCGGGTGAGGTCGTGGGAGGTGCCGATGAGTTCGCGGCCTTCGAAGGCGCGGAGCCGGGTCATGTCGTCGCTGACGAGGCTGTAACCGCGTTCGATGAGGCCGAGGACGCACTCGCTCTTGCCGATGCCGCTGTCGCCGCGGACGAGGGTGCCGATGCCTTGAATGTCGACCATGCTGCCAAACTCGGACGTCTTGGGGGCGAACTCGGCCTCGAGGGCGATGGTGGCCGCGTTGATGAACTTCATCGTGATCATCGGCGTGCGGAAGATGGGGGTCTCGAATTCGGCGGCCTGCTGGAGGAGGATCTCCGGGACGTTCGCGTTGCGGGCAATGACGAGGCAGGGAATGTTGCGGGAGAAGAGTTCGCGGGCGCGTTCCTTGAGGACGGGACCTTTCAGGGACTTGAGGTAGCTGAGCTCGGCGCTGCCGATGACCTGAATGCGCTTCCCGGCGAAATAGCTGTAGAAGCCGGAGAGGGCGAGGCCGGGGCGGTTGATGGTGGGCTCGCGGATGCGGCGGTTCATGCCGAGGGAGAGGCCTTCGAGGCGCATGCCGAGGATGTCGGCGTGGTTGGCGTAGAAGTCGCCGACCTTGATGTGTTTGACGATCTGAGTGGGCATTCTGGGGGGGGAGGAGGGATTACCCGTGATGGGTGACTCGTGAATGGTGATTGGTGGAGCTTGGCTGGTGTGTTCGGGCGACCTACGTGAGGTTAGGTCGGAATTCGTGTGCGGACGGTTGGAAGTGTAAGCCAGAGATTGCCTTTATGAGAGGTGACTGAAGTGAAAGGCGGTCGATGGCTCTTCGCTTCGCTCAGAATGACAGGTTGGGGGGAGGGGCCGCTGATTCGGCGTGACCCGGCTTCCGCTTTTCTACATCGTGAAGGTTTCGCCTAGGTAGAGTTTGCGGCTGATTGGGTCGTTGAGGAGGAAGTCTTTGTTGCCTTGGCTGACGACTTGTCCTTCGAAGATGAGGTAGGCTCGGTCGACGATGTTGAGCGTCTCACGGACGTTGTGATCGGTGATGATGATGGCAAGGCCGGCGGTGCGCAGGTCTTTGACGATCTGCTGGACATCGTGAACCGCGATTGGGTCGACGCCGCTGAACGGTTCGTCGAGCATGAGGAGGGTGGGGTTCGTGACGAGGGAGCGCGCGATGGTGAGGCGGCGCTTCTCGCCGCCGGAGAGCGTGAGGGCGTAGTTTTTGCTGAGGTGCTCGATGCCGAACTGGGTGAGGAGCTCTTCGCAGCGGGCTTTGCGGGCTTTCTTGTTGAGTTTGGTGGTCTCGAGGATGGCGAGGATGTTCTGTTCGACGGTGAGTTTGCGGAAGATGGATTCCTCCTGCGGGAGGTAGCCCATGCCTTCGCGGGCGCGCTTGTACATGGGTTGGTGGGTGACGTCCTTGCCGGAGAAGTGGACGGCTCCGCCGTTTGGCCGGACGAGGCCGACGATCATGTAGAACGTCGTCGTTTTGCCGGCTCCGTTGGGGCCGAGGAGGCCGACGATTTCGCCTTGTTTGACGTTGATGTCGACGCCGTTGACGACGGCGCGGCCGCCGTAGACTTTGACGAGCTGGCTGGTCTGGAGGAGCGGCTTGGCGTGGTCGCCTTTTTCCTTTTTGGCGGAATCGGCGCTCTCGGTGAGGTTCGATGGGGCGGCGCTCATTCAGGGGGTTTCCGTGGCGTCGACGATCGTGGTGCGGCTCTTGCCCACGGTCGTGAGTTTGCCCGCGCGGTTGAGGATCATGACCGTCTCGGGGGTGGCGGCGACGTGGTTGTTGATCCCCTGCTGGATCTGCGGCGAGATCGTGAGGGTGATGTCGCCGGTGTCGGGTTCGAAGAGAGCTTTGCCGGCGCGGCCGATGGATTTCACGATGTCGCCCTGGTCGTCGACGTTCTCCTGAATGATGACGACGTTGCCGGTGGCTTCGGCGCGGTCCATGCCCTTGCGCTCGGCGTTGAGGAAGACCTCGAGGACGTCGCAGAAGAGGGTGAATTGCGGGTCCTTGACGACGACGCGTCCCTTGAAGGTGGCGAGGTTGGCCTCGTTGTCGAAGGTGGCTTCGTCTTCGGCGGTGATCTCGGTCTTGGCGCCCTTGGGGCGGTCCTTCTGGAGGAGGCCGAGGCCGGCGGCTTTGTCTTTTTTGCCGCCGTTGGGGTTCATCGTCGCGGAGTTCGATTGCGCGACGACGGAGCCGGTGAAGGCGAAGCAGAGGGCGGTGGCGATGGGGATCAGGCGATTACTCATTCGATGTCTTCCGTGTTGAAAATGATCATTTTGACGTTGCCGATGATGCGGCCGAACTTCGTCTTGGTGTGAAACTTCGCGGTGTCGCCCGTGATGATGAAATCCTGGCGGCGGATTTCGACCGGCGTGTCGCTGTCGAGGATGTTGGTGTCGAGGTCGAAGACGCAGTGGGGCATCGAGACGTTGAAGGTGGTGCCGTCGTCGTTGACGATCTCGATGGCCAGTTTCTCCATGTCGATGTGGCTGTCGTCGATCCGGGTCGCCTTTTTGGTGTCGAAGAGCATCCGCAGATTTCCGTTGGAATCCATCTGCGGGATTCGGACTCCCTCGAAAGTCTCGCCGACGGGCAGCTCCTTGAACATGGCTTCCTCCTCGCTGGGTTGCGCGGCGGATTCCGCGTCGGCTTCCTTCGCTTTCGACTCGGCGAAGCCGGACGAAGTGAGCGTCAGAAAGGCGACGGCCCCGAGGAGGAAGCGACTAGTGGACCGCATCGTGAAGGGCCTGAAGTTGGCGGAGGAGCGCGGGGAGCTTCCGCAGCGGGACTTGGTTCGGGCCATCGGACAAGGCTTTAGAGGGATTCTCGTGAGTTTCAATAAAAACACCGTCGCAACCCGCGGCGACCGCGGCCCGGGCGAGGACCGGGGCAAGCTCGCCGTCGCCGCTGGTCGTGTCGCCGCCACCGCCGGGACGTTGGACGGAATGCGTGGCGTCGAAGATGACTGGGACGCCGAGCTCCCGCATCCACGGGATCGAGCGCATGTCGGCGACGAGGTTGTTGTAGCCGAAGGTGGTGCCGCGCTCGGTGAAGCAGAAATTTTTGCAGCCCGCGGCGGTGAGTTTGTCGGCGACGTTGCGCATGTCCCAGGGGGCGAGAAATTGGCCTTTCTTCACGTTTACGGTGCGGCCGGTCTCGGCGGCGGCCGTGATGAGGTCGGTCTGGCGGCAGAGGAAAGCGGGGATTTGCAGTAGGTCGATGAACTCGGCGGCGATCGTGGCTTCCTCGGGCGAATGAACGTCGGTCGTGACCGGGACGCCGAGGTCGGCTCCGATCTCGGCGAGGAGCTGGCACCCGTCGCGGGTGGCGGTGCCGCGGAAGGATTTCACGGAGCTCCGGTTCGCCTTGTCGTAGGAGGCTTTGAAGACGTAGTCGGCGCCGAGGTCGCCGCAGATCGCGTGGATTTTTTTCGCCATTCGCCGCGTGAACGCCGGGCTCTCGATGACGCAGGGTCCGAGAACGAAAAGCGGTTTTTTCCCGCCAATCTCGCGATTGCCGACCGGCACTGGCTGTCTACGCATCGGCAGGACGATACCGAATCCCGGAGGGCGCGCCAGTCTTTCCGCCATCGACTTCGGAGTGATGGCGAGATAAATAGAGTCGATGAAGTATCCGTTGGCGGTCGTCTGTCTCCTCATTCCGGTCGTCCTACCCGCCCAGGACAAACCGTATCCCTACACCGTGAGGGAGATCACCGATGCGGAGCTCTACGAGCGGCAATACGAGACTCGCTCGGAGGAATTGGAGCTCAAAGCGAATCGGGACACTCAGGAGACCGCCGTCCATCGGCAACGTTTGACGGTGAAAAAGTCGGCCTCGGGTCCGGCTCGTTCGGCGAGCAGCGTCGAGGGTGTGTTGCTGGGATCGCCCGGCAAGCCGGCCTCGCTGGACGACCGGCTCGCGGCGAGTATCGCCCGGGAGCCGGCCTATCCCGGCAAGGCGGAGGATGTCGCCGTGATGGAGGCCGTGTTCCGCCGGATGCTGCAGTACCGTGAACTCGGCTTTGCGGAGGACGTGACGACTTTTTTCCTCGGATCGGGAGAATTCGGGGACGAACCGCCGGCGTTGGTGATCGAGCGTCTGCAGCAAGCGTCCGATGCCGGGGAAGCCGGATTGACAATGCTGCCGGTCTCGCGGGCGATGTTGGCGTCCCGGGACGGGATCCTGGACCGGCGGACCCTGGAGCGCGGAGTCGTGCTGCGGGTGGATTCGATCGAGCGGATGCCGGACGGGAGCGTCAAAGCGATCGCGAGCTTCTCGGAGCGGGACGCATTTTACTTTACGAAAGAGTTCCGCTTGAGAGCGAAGGCGGACGGGAATTTCGAGATCGTCTCGGAGCAGGATTATTCTCCACGATGACGATCCCGCGCGGCCAGCAGGCCGGCGGCGATGCTGATCGCGATCTCGGGTGGATGGTTCGAGCCGACGGGGAGGCCGAGCGGGCACTCGAAGGCGCTGGCGCGTTCGGCTGAAAGACCGGCTTCGCGGAGTTCGCGCTCGAGGACGGCGCGCTTCGAACGGCTGCCGATGACGCCGATGAACGGCAGGTTGCGGGTCTCGAGGAGGCGACGGAGAACCGGAAAATCCGTCGCGTGGCCCTGAGTGATCAAGACGGCGAACGCGTCGTCCGGGAGATCCGCGACGGAGTCGGCCAGGGGATCGGTGACAGTGGCCATCACGTTTGGAGCGGTGGGAAGGCACGCGATCCAGTCCGGCCGGGGGTCCCGGCAGAGGACGCGGCACTCCAGCGGCGCGAGGACGGGGACGAGGGCGGCCGCGACGTGGCCGGCGCCGAAGAGCGCGATCGTCCAGGCGGCGGGGCGGTGGATTTCGAAGTAGAACGACATCGTGCCGCCGCAGGTCATTCCGACGTCGCGTTGGAGATTCCATTCGACCGTCGAGGTGCGGGGGGCGGACGAGGCGGTCAACAATTCAGCCGCTTGGCGAATCGCCGCCGCTTCGACTTTGCCGCCTCCGACGGTGCCCGCGGCGAGGCCGTCGCTGGTCACGATCATCCGGGCTCCGGCGTCCTGGGGCGTGCTGCCGCGGGTCGCGGTGACGAGGACGAGGACGTGTTCGCGTCGGTCGGCCCGGAATCTGGCCATGATGACAAAAATGTCGGTCGGATCGGCGGACATGGAGACCGGGGAAGGGTTCCGACTTTTCGCCGGGCAAGTCGATGCTAGATTGCGAGGCGATGAATTCGATCAAGGCGCTCACACTCGACGAACTGGCGGGCCGTTTCCGCGACGCGGGTGATCCGGCCTATCGCGCGAGACAGGTGATCGAGTGGCTCTACGAAAAGCGGGTGGGGGATTTTTCCCAAATGACGAACCTGCCGCTGGCGATGCGCGAGCGTCTGGCGGGCGAGTATCGGGACCGGCCGCTGGAGCTGGTGCGGACCGAGGGATCGGTCGACACGACTCGGAAGTTTTTGTTCCGGCTGCACGACGGTCAATTGATCGAGACCGTGCTCATCCCGGCGTCGCCCGCGCTCTACGGCGGGGCGTCGGACCGGCGGACGCTCTGCGTGTCGTCGCAGGTCGGGTGCGCCTACGGGTGCCGGTTTTGCGCGAGTGGGATCGATGGTTTCAGGCGGAACCTCGACGCGGGTGAGATCGTCGACCAACTGCTGCAGGCCGAGGCGATCGCGGGCGAGCGGGTGAACAACCTCGTGTTCATGGGCATGGGCGAGCCATTTGCGAATTACGACAACGTGATGCGCGCCATCGGGATTCTCAACGCGCCGTGGGGGCCGAACGTCGGCGCGCGTCACGTCACGGTCTCGACCAGCGGCCTGGCACCGCGCATCCGCGACCTGGCGGATCAGCCGCTGCAGGTGCGACTCGCGGTCTCGCTGCACGGTGCGACCGACGAGGTGCGCGACCAGATCATGCCGGTGAACCGTAAGCATCCGTTGGCGGAGCTGCTCGACGCGTGCGCTTACTACTGCGAACGCAAGAAGCAGAAGATCACGTTCGAGTTCATTCTCATCGCAGGTGTGAACGACTCGCCGGATCAAGCCGTGGCGCTGTCGCGGATCGTGCGGAAGCTGAATGCGAAGGTGAACGTGATCCCCTACAACTCGGTCGAGGGATTGGAATGGGAGCGTCCGGCGGACGAGGTGTGCGAGGAGTTTGTCGACGTGCTGCATGCGGCAAAAGTGTCGGCCACGCTGCGACGCGAGAAGGGCCACGACATCGCGGCAGCCTGCGGCCAACTCCGACTCCAGACCGAGCGCGAGAAACCCGTTGCAGACGCCGCGGGGGTGCTCTAAAAATTTTCCCTTATGCCGGACGACGAATTCGGGTGTCCCGAGCTATGGGACGAGTACGAGTGGGAACGCTTTCTGCAGCAGCAGGACCGCAAGACCGACCAATACTTCGCGCTCTTCGAGAAGTATTCCGACCACCCCGACCGCGACGAGATCATCGCCCGCGAGATGGGTTGGAATCACGTGATGGACGAAGACGACGACGAAGACGAAGTCTCGGAGGAATGGCAAACCGTCACGTTTTCGACCGACGACGAGGACGACGAGGATGGTGACGAAGAGGAAGACGACGAGGAGATCGAGATCGTCGACATCGAGGACGACGACGAGGATGAGGACGACGAGGACGCCAGTTTCGACGAACTGCAGAACTCCGAAGTCTACCTGCAGAGCATGGAATTGAACCGACGGGTCTTCACTTTGGTCGAGGAGAAGGACGAGCTGAAAAACCATCCGCAGGCCGTCGAGATGGCGTCACGGGTCGCGATCTGTGGGGCGAAACTGGCGGCCGCGCTGTGCGGCGACGATTACTCCGAGGTCGGGATGACCATCGCCTATCTGAAGCGCAGTTTGAAGGCCGCGACGGACACACTGAACGCCGCCTATCGGCTGCACGAGGGTGGGCTCGTGACGGAGGCCGAGCTGGGCGCGCTCACGGAATTGCTCTTCCCGGTGCGCGAAAAGATCGTCGATCTGATGAGCGAGTATCGCGTGGAGTTGAAGCGGCGGCGCGGGGAACTTTAGCGGATCCTGGGTGAATATATTCCAGAGCGGGGGCGTTACCTCATGAGTCAGGAGGTCGCCGTGGAGGACGTGACGCTCGTCGCGAAGAGTCGCGAGGGGGACACGTCCGCGTTCGACGAGCTCATGACGCGACACCGCCAACGCGTTTACATGGTCACGTATTCCATCATCCGAAATTCCGAAGACGCCCTGGATCTCACGCAGGAGACGTTCATCCGCGCGTGGAAGTCGCTCGCGCGCTTCGACGGGAGTTCGCAATTCGTCGCCTGGCTCTGCCGGATTGGGCGGAACGCCGCGATCGACCTCCTGCGTAAGAAACAGGTGCGGCCGCAGGCGGAATTCGACGTCGGGCCCATGGCCATCGAAGCCGCCTCGCGGACGACGCCGGCGCAACCCGACGCGCCGGGCGCGGGCGTCGAGTGGAGTGAATTTCAGGAACGTTTCGAGCGCGCGCTCGCGACGCTGAGCCCCGATCATCGCGAAGTGATCGTGCTCAAGGAGGTCGAAGATTTGTCCTACAAGGAGATCGCGGAAATCGCGGATTGCTCGATGGGAACCGTGATGTCGCGGCTCTTTTACGCCCGGAAAAAAATGCAAACTGAACTGAGGGACCTTTACGATGAGCTTTGAGGAACGACACACGGCGTGGGTCGATGGGACGATGGACGATGCCGAGCGGCTGGAGTTCGAGCGGGAGTTGACCGACCTCGACACGGCGACCCGGGAACGAAACGGATGGGCGGTCATTCGGGAGCGCGTGCGCCGCGAGGTCCCGGGGGCGAAACTGGCGCACGGGGATTTTCTGAATTCGCAGGTTCTCCAGGCCATCGAGCGGGAGCGGACCGCGACGGCGAGACCCGAGCGCAAAAGTGGCGGCCTCTTCCCGATCTCCCGGTTGGCGTGGGCGGGATCACTACTGCTGATCGCCGCGGCGGCTTTGACCGGGCTCTGGTTGACCGGGCAAACGGGCGGGTCAGCGAGTTCGGAATTCGTCACGCGAGTGATCGACGCTCAATCGCAGGATCCGGCCGCGAACGCCTACGTCTTCGCCGCGCCGGGTGGGCGCGGATCGGTCCTCTGGGTCGAGGGAGCCGGATACATTGCCCCGACGGAGCGGTTGTGAAAATGCTGGGACGGTTCGCAATTCTCGCTCTGAGCCTTGCGCTGCTCGGAGGAAGTCTGCCCACGACGCGGGCGGCGGATCGGATCTGGACCGGGCTGGTGCTGGCGACCACGGAGGAACCGCCGAAGCCACCGTCGGAAGGTCTCGAACCTTACGTGGACCAGATCCATGAGGTTTTTGGCTACAACACCTATTACCTGCTCGAGGACGACAAGGAGAAGATCCTTGCGGGCACCGAGGAATGGGTCGTCCCGACGAAGCGGTTTTTTCTCAAGATGCGGGTGCGTGGACGCACCGAGGCCGCTTACCAAGTCGGGCTCGAGCTCTACGCCGACGATCGGTTCATCCTGACGTCCGACGTCGAGCTGGCCCGGGATGCTCCGCTGTTCATCCGCGGCCCGCAGTGGGGCAAGGGACGGCTCATCTTCATCCTGGAAGTCCGGTGAGTTTGGACGCGGCACAGGAAGCGTCGCGGGAGCAGTTCGATCGACAAAGCGACCGCTACGGGAAGTCGCACGTGCTCGCCGACGTGAGCGACCTCGACGCGGCGGTGGCCGGGACGGATTTTCCAATTGGTCGGGGTACGCGGGCGTTGGACGTGGCGACCGGCGGCGGGCACACGGCGCTTTGGTTGGCGCGGCGTGGGTTCGACGTGATCGCGACCGACGTCTCCGAGCGGATGCTGGAAAACACGCTCGGATTGCTGGAAGGCGAGGGCTTCACCTGCCGCACGGAGCGGCACGCGGCCGAGGAATTGCCCTATCCGGACGCGCTGTTCTCGGTCGTGACTTGCCGGACGGCGGCGCATCACTTCAGCGATCCGGCGGCGTTCGTCCGTGAGGCGGCGCGGGTGCTGCGACCGGACGGTTGGCTGCTTGTGATCGACGGGACCGTGCCGGACAACGACGCGGTCGCCGCGGATTGGATGAACGCCGTCGAGAAGCTCCGCGACCCGAGCCACGGGAGACTGATGCCACCGGCGGAGTGGCGCGGCTTTTGCGGAGCGGCTGGACTGAAGGTCGAGCGATGCGAGATCGGCTGTCTGCATCAGCCGGATCTGGAGTGGTATTTCGAGACGGCTGCGACGTCGCCGGAGAATCGCTCGGCGGTGCGCGCGCTCATCGTGGAGGCACCGGATTCGGCGAAGTTGGAGTTCGAGCTTCGGACGGACGGCGTAGGCAAAGTCACGTGGTCGTGGCATCGATTGCTTCTCTGGGCGAAGCGATGATCGGTGAGGCCGTGAGGTCGGCATCCGCGGGCCTCAAATAATCCGCAACCTCTCGACAGGTTGCTCGACCCAGTCGTTCGGATGCCGTCCGCGCCCAGGCTTCCGGTGTGGTCCCGTATTCATGGTCGATGGCTTCCGGGTCGGCCCCACGTTCGACGAGGCACGTGGCGCACTCGAGCTGACCGTTCCACGCTGCCGCGTGCAGGAGGGTCGCCTGAGATCCAGTTTGCTCCCGGGTCTCCGGTGGCAAACCCGCGTCGAGCAGCCAGCGCAAGACCGCGACTTGGCCATTCTGGATGGCGGCGACGGCGATCCGCGGGTCGTGGAGAATTTCCGGATCGTTTTGGACCGACGCCGCCAATTCCCGCACCCGCCCGATGGAAGCGAGGATTTCCGGGGCGGCTTCAGCCCCGTGATCGAGAAGAAATCTCACGACGGGAAAATACGCCGGACCCGCCGTGGCGACGCTTTGGATTGGCGGTTTGCCGTAACGGTCGACGTGCGTCGTGGAAACGCCCAGCTCGAAAAGCCGCTGCGCGGCGGGCAACGTCCGGGCAAATCGCAGGGGCGACGCCAAGCTGGGCATGGGCCGATGGATGCTATCCGGGTCGTCCGCCAGAATGGCGTCGAGCGTCGCGTCATCCTCGAGCAACAGGGCAGCCGGGAGGTCGACCCGAGCTCCGAGTTCGAGGAACTTGGCGGTCAACTCGCGGCGGGAGTGGTGGCAGGCCAGCAGAAGCGGCGTCCAGCCGTCGTATTCGGCGCCGTCCCCGTTCACGTCGGCCCCTTCGGCCAGGAGGAGATCGACGAGTCCGGCGTGACCGGATTCGACCGCCACGTGCAGGGGTTGGGGGCGACCGCCCCACAGCGGGTGCGGTCCCGGCACGTTCACCAGAGTGGGGCGTTCCTTCAGTCTCGTTTTCGCCGCTTGGACGTGGCCTACGCTCACGATTTGCAGAAATTGCCGGGGGCCATCGTCGTGTCCCGGGGCGCGCTTCGCTCCGCGTTTCGAAAGAAAGGCGATCATCGCATGACGTCCGCGGTCGATCGAGTAGTCGAGCGGCGTGAAGCCGCTGCCCGGCGCGATGGCATCGATCCCGGCACCAAACTCCAGCAACACCTCGGCCGAACTGACCTGGGCCATCCATTCGCCGCAGTGATGGAGCGGCTGCATTCCGTCCTCACTGGGATTGGTGGCGGAGACGTCCGCTCCCGCCGCGCAGAGCATCCGAACGACGGCGACTTCGGATTGGGGGTTCCGTCGATTGCGGCAGGCCCAATGCAGGGGGCGGATGCCTTCGGGATCGGGGGCATTCGCAAGCGCGGGATCCTTCGCCAACAAATCCCGCACGTGGTCCAGTAGGCCGAATGTGCAGGCGGTCCAGATGTCGATGCGCGCCCCCCGGCGGATCAAGTCATCGGCCACCGCTTCGCCCTCGGGAAATGCGCCATAGACACAAGCTGCCCGGTAGAGCGGGGTCCGGTGCCGGGAATCGGGCTGGTCGAGCGCCTCCGGTTCCTCACCGAGGCGTCGTCGGACTTCCGCGAGCAATCCGCCGCGCGCCAGGGTGGGCAGATCGGCGACGGCTCCGTAGGCGACCAGCAAGCGAGCGATCTCCGGCAGGAGCGGTCGATGCCAGACGCAGCGGTTTGCCACCGCTTCGATGGCGGTCGCGGTCCCGTCCGGTGCCCACGGTTGGCAGTTGGCGAGTTCGTGGTTCTCGTTCAGCAAGCGGTGCGTCGTTCGCGGGTCGCCGCTTCCATGGCTGATGGCTTCGCGGAACGTCCTCAGCAAGTCGGGTGGCCATTCGCGAGGCGGCTTCCCGCCCGGCACCGGCACTCCCAGGCCGCGAAGCATCCGGCGTTCCCGTTCGTTCTCCGCAGCGAACTCGAGGGCGGTGACGGGTCCATCCTGCTTCTGGCCAAACAGGCGGAGGGTGGCCCGAGCTTGCCAATCGATCCTGGCCCCTTGCCGCTGGACGAGACGTTTGAGCAGCGCGAAGTGCGCGGATCGCCAGGACTGAATGGCGTGGAAAACGGGGGTCTGCCCACCCGTCCCATCGATCACTTCGGCCCGGGCATTGATGTCCGCGCCCGCGTCGAGAAGCACCTCGACGCATTCCGTTTCTCCGAATTCCACCGCGAAATGGAGCAGCGTGGCTCCCTCGAGCGCCAGATTTCCGATCTGATCCCACTCCGGAAAACGCCGACTCAATAATGCCGGATCCTCGCGGACACTGGCGAGCAGCGCCTGGGCGTCGCCTCGATGAATCTGAAACGCCGGGGTGTCTTCGTAAATGGCTCCATTTTGCACCAAAAGCTCCACGCAGCGGTGCTTGGCGGCGTTGCGCCCGCGCACGTAAGTGAAGGTGTGGGACAGGGGCGTTTGCGGACCGTATTGGGTGTCGATCGGTCCGAAGCTGACGTCGGCACCGCGGTCGATCAGGTATTCCAACGCGTCGGCGTCCAGCCCTTCACAAATCGCAAAGACGATGGGGCCGTAGTCGCCGCCGTATTGGCCGTTGGGATTCGCGCCGGCTTCGATCAGGAGATCGGCGATGGCCAGTCGAAGTTCGCGGGTGGATCCATCGCCTTGACCGCAAAGACCGCGAGCGAGGGCGAGATCCAGATCGAGTTGGGTGATATCCCGCGAGGTCTGGGCTTGGAGCAGCGTCCGGACCAGCTGGATATTGTTGCGATCCGCCGCGTCGGGGAGCGAGTTGGGATGGTCCTTCCAATCGGTGGCCGGGGCGACGACGGCTTCAACGTAGGCTTTGAGCGCTCGCCAGCTGGGGAATCCGTATTCGCGGGCGAGCCGGAGCTGCGCGTCGTAGAGCTTGGCGTCGGGGTTCTCGGCGCGCAGGTCGCGCAGTTGGCGTTTGGCGGCCGCGCGAAGATGATCGAGATTCGGACGGGTGGGGAGCGAGCGACGGATCGCCCGGGTCGGCTGAATTTTGGACATAACCTTGCTTCCGGTTGCGCCCGGCGTCCGCGAGACGGGCTGGGAAGTCAGGTCGACTTGGGTGGAATGGGCACGAGTGGGTTGGACCCTTTACGCGGACCGTTGGCTGCTCGGAAGCCGTGTTGGAGATTCGCCACGGTGCCGGGAAAGCCAAGCCGTTTCTGCGAGGAATTTTAGAGCCGCTCGACCTCGCGCTTTTCCACGAAGATGGGAAGGCCTTCGCGAGGGAAGGCTTCCATGAGGGCGTCGGGGTTCATGTGCTCGGGCATCATGACACCGCGCTCGGGGATTTTGCCTTCGACGAGGAGTCGGGCGGTGAGGGCGGGGGGGATGCCGGTCTGGACGAGCGTGAGGCTGTAGCCGTATTTTTCGTAGGTCTCGCGGTGGGAATCCATCGAATAAACGAAGTATTCCACGCGTTTGCGGTCCTTCGTGCCGCGGACCTCGGTGCCGACGCAGGAGTAGCCGTCGACAGTCGCGCCGAGGGCGGCGGGTTTGGGCAGGCTCGCGGACGCGACGCGGACGGGCGAGACTTCGACTCCATCGACTTTGATCTTTTTCCAAGTGTCGAGGTTGAGGAGCGCGAGGCTTTTCGAGATGTTCACAACCTTGTCGGGGACGGAATACTTGAAGACCGAGTAGCGGACGCCCTTTTCGACGAAGGGCGGGTAGATGCCGAGCGAGACGCCTTCCTCGTGAGCGACCGCGTAGGTTTTCTGCAACCCGATGGGATCCGGGAATCGGACCCACTCGACCTCGGTCTCGAGCGGACGGCCGGAGACGACTCGACCGTCGCGGACGAAATACGGGACGGCGCCGAGCTCTTCGAAGAAGGTTTCGGGCGAGAAAAGAACGGCAAACCGGTAGCCGCGGACTTCGGCGTTATCGGCGTCGAGGACGCGGATCGAGCTGGCGGTGTCGAGCCGGTCCATCGCCCAGCGAGCGAAGACGTTGACGGCGCCCGGGTCCATGCCCATGCAGAGGATGCCGGCCAGTCCCTTGTCGAGGTAGGACTGGTTGAACATCTCGATCTCGGCTTCGAAGGAATTCTTGCCCGCGCGCTTGACGCCGGGGGCCGAGTAGATGTCGGCGGCCATGTCGAGGTAGTGGGAACCGGCGCGCAGACAAGCTTCCATCACGGAGTAGTTCGTCTGGCAGACGCAGGCGTTGCACGTCACGTCGATCGAGTGCTCCTGCATGAGTGCGGTCAGGCGCGCGGTATCCATCGCGTTGGCGGCGACGACGGTGAAGCGATTGTTCGGCGTGCGGGCGGCGAGTTGCTTCGCGAACGTTGGGTCCATGTCGGCGAGGACAATCCGGTCAAAGCAGTCGTATTCGTGGAGTTTCTGGCCGATGACGGAGCCGACTCCGCCGATGCCGATAACCATTGCGTTTGCCATATTGGAAAGGAGACTGCCCGAAATCGGGCCCAGGCAGAAAGGAATATCGAGTGTCGGGACCGCGGCGTCGGGGCAGGCTTCCGGAGGGACAGCTGGTTCGGCTTGGTCGAAGAGAGACCAACACTTGGCATTCCGGAGTCGCTGATCGTCCAAAACGAGATCGCGAATCGCGACCGGGAGCTGAGCCCGCTGCCAACGACACTCCTCCCGGCCAACTTCCGTCTCCAAGTCTGATCCGACTGCGGCCCGCGCCGCCCGGATCGCGTAGGCTGAGGCGCCGAGTTCGTGATCGGCCATGTGGGCGACCGCCACCGCGTGGCCAGCAGCTCGAGCGGCTTCCTTCGCCGCCCCGGAGGCGTCCCGCGCCGCGGCGTGAGCGGCGAAGGCAGCGGTGCGCGCCCGAGTCATGCTGATCTCGCCGCGTGCCCAGGCACGCGCTTGATGAATTGCCTCTCGTGGACGGGAATCCCGGGGATGCCGATCCTCGAAATGGTGGAGGACATGCGCGGCACAATCCGCCGCCCAGACGGCGAGAAGACGATGATCGGAATCAACGAGCACGCCGCCACGTCGGATCGTGACCAAGCGCGGATCACGCTTCCCCTTGTCGGGCATCACCATGACTTTTCCCGGAGTGGTCATCTTCGTTTTAACCTGAAAGGGAAAGTGGATCGTTGAGAGTTGGGAGTTGAGAATTGAAAATGAGCGACTTGCATCGGATTGAGAAGGTCACGGCGACGCCATCGGAATCCACCACTTTCAGATCTTAGGTTGCCGCCGATCTCGACGATTCGGGGAACGTCACCACGAGTTCGCCGTCCACGGCGAGGACGCTGCCGTCGGTGAGGAGATTGCCATCCCGGTCCGCGTCGTCGGAAGCGGAGAGGTAGACGGCCTCGAAGCTACGGCCGGTCCCATTCACGAGCGTGAAATCAAGGTCCGATGCCACGGCGCTTCCGAGGCCGAGCAGGCTGAGAAAAAGAAGTGGTTTCGAGAGGCTCATTTCTTCTTTTTCTTCTTTTTGGTTTCGGTCGTCTTCTCCTTGTAGACCGTCCGACCGTATTCGTTCTTGATCGTCCAGGTCTTCGTCACCTTGTCGCCCTTTTTTTCTCGCCGTCTCTTCGTAATACCGGGGTCGGCGGTAGATTTTCGCCTGATTCTAATAGGGGTCGTAGATCACGGGCACCGACGGTTTCCGCACGTAGACCTCCTGCGGACCGTCGTCCAGATCCGCGAGGAACTCGTCCAGCGTGGCGCAGCAAGACAGAGCTGTAACGCCATTCGGGTCAACGCCATTCGGGTCAGTCCGTGCATTGGTTCAGAAGACGTTTTTACGGAATCTCAGGGTCATTTGGGCGGGCGATTCTGAACCAATGAACGGACTGACCCGAATGGCACTGTTTTAAGCGGATCGTCGGCAGGGCTGTAGCGGCGGTCTGTGACCGCCGGAGCCGTCAGACTCGGGTGCGCAAACTCAGCGAGATGGTTCGCGGCGGTCACAGACGCGCCGCGACAACTTCGCGCTCACCCCACCAACACCGCCAGCGTTGATCGAAAAGACCCGGGTTGCCAATGGTCTCGCGCGGGACGGCCTCCAAGCCGTCCTCACCGCCTTGCCCTCTTCACCGAAAATTCGCTTAAAGCAGCGCCATTCCGGACTGACCCCTTCAACTTGTATTTGGGCGGGCGATTCTGAACCAATGAACGGACTGACCCGAATGGCACTGCATTAAGCGAAGGATCGGGATTTGCCGCGGTGAGGGATTTCTTGGTAGAGAGCGCGAGGAGCGGTGAGATAACTGAAGTTTTTAGGTCGCTTCTTCTGGGCACGAGGTTCGTGCCTGCCGGGGCGGAGATCGATGATTTTTGCGGCGATCATTTCGATGGTGTCGGTCCAGATTTCCTTGATGAGGCGGGCGTGTTTTTGACGGCGGAGGTAGCGAGCGGTGTTGGCGACGATGGTGTCCAGAGTGGCTTTGAAACTCATGAGTCGGAGGTCCTGCCCGGTGCTGTGCGCGGCTTGCTGGCTGGTGGCCTTGAGAAGGTTGTAGGCGATCAAACTCATCGTGAGAGTCTTGCGGGCGGTCGCGGGCGTTTTGACGCGCAGGTGATCCATGGCGAGGGTGGTTTTCACGTCCCTCAGACGTAGTTCGATGTCCCAGCGCTGGGCGTAGATGGCGGCCAGTTCGCGCCAGTCGTATCGAAGGGAGTCAGTCATGGTCGTGGCCAGGACCATGCGGCGTTTGCTCCCGGCGCGATCCTTGTATTCAAAGCGAATGAGACGGATTTGGAGTTCTTCGGGTAGTGCCGCCCATTCCAAATCATTCAAGGTGCTGCCCACGGGGCGTTTAGCGGGCTTCTTCCAAGTAACCAGGCGTTGGTGCTTGCCGAGCTTTTTGCCACGGCTCCAGTTCAGGACGCGGTGCCGGGATTGGTGCAAACGCATGAGCGTATGGACCTGCCTTTGGTCCAGAGTGGACATCAACTCGTAGGTGCAGAAAGCGCGATCACCGCAAAGTAAATCCCCGGGTTCGAAGCAGTGCATGAGCTTGTGAAAGATCGGTGCATCGTGCGCGCTCTGCAGCCCTTCAACGAAATCCTCCCATCCGCCATGGGCGTGGTTGAGCACGCCCATGATGCCCATGACCGGGAAGCCGCAACCCGCTTTCTGGCTCGTGGGTTGCGGATATTGCTCCTGATTGGACGCTGTGTCATCCAGAGTCAACGAGCTGCCGTCGATGGATTTGACCACGTGTCCTTTGTAAGTATCCTCGGGCCTGATCCGGGCTCCCAGATGAGTGCGCACGCGTTGGCTCGCCCCGGCCAGAAACGCCTCTCCGAGTCGTCCCCGACCCCGACTGAAGGCTCCGGTATCCCCACTGGGAACTGGCAGACCCGCCTCGCCGCACCAGCATTGGACCAGACTCACCGCTTTGGAGAGCGACGCATTGGCCTCTAAAATCTGAGCCAGCCACACCCAGAAGACGACCACATTGCAATACTGCCGAACCCGTTGCGTGAGCGAGAGTGACTCCAAAAAATCGGCCGGCAGGATGTGGGAAAACTGCAGCGCGTAGGTCGCTATGGATGACTCTGCCAATGCGCTCCGTCGCTCCGCGATGACCGCTTGCAGACGCCGCCGCATTTTGCCACATATTTGAGTTGGGAATCCGCTGAGAAATGGTTGGTTGCTGCTCACACTTTAATCTACCAAATCAGCGGATCTCCCTCCATCTTTCTCCCCGAAAACTGGCTTAAAGCAGTGCCATTCCGGACTGACCCCTTCAATTCAACGTAACTCCTTGCTACGAACGGTGATCGTTGGTCCCGGTTGAGGGGCTTGGCTGGTTGCGCCGATTATCTGAACAGTTGATGAGCTTGGTGTGCCGACTGAATAATCCGATCTATTCTCAAGTCTTACCGAAAACGTTCGTGTTCCTGCAAATGGTGGTGAAACGGGTATTCCGATAATTAAGTCTTTAGTTGTCTCACCCGTGAGGAACTTTACTGATCCGGTCAATGAATCGAAATCGCGAACCCACTCTGCAGTTCCAGGAACAGCCCTCCAAAATACTGTGGTCCCGAAGAAATCTGAGATTGGTGGCCCGGATACATTTATAGACAGTTTTGCTTCACCCGACTGTTGGTTGATGGTCACCGTGCCTGAGGGGAGTGTCGCGATGGGCGATACAGAAGAATCTCCGTAGACGTGCAATACAGAGATTAGGGCGATGGCTGAGGTTACGATGGTCGATTTCATGTTGTGTGTATCGTGTTGTATTTCTGTATTAAAAGCTAACGTCAAGCTCAGCCACCCTGAACGGGCGACCGGATGCAACTGGTGATCAACTGCCGGTAGAAGGTCCGCGCAACCCCAGGAGCGAAGCGGATAGGGGTTGGCTGCAGCGCCTTGTTAGGGCGAGACAAGGGAATATTAGAAGAAATTTAAGAGATGTCAGTCAAAGCTGACTTTGCTCCTTACCAATTCCCAAAATATGCTGTTTTAAAACCGATGATGTTGAAGCTTAAAGCGGAAATTTAATTGCGGCAGAGAATGCATGTCCTGCTTGAAGTAGCTAATTTCAGATTGCACTTCTGTTTTTCTGGGGGATTCGAGTTACTCTGAGAACTCCCTTAATAACGCTTTCAGCCTTCGAATGGGAAATAATGTCCTCGATTGCGGGGTCTGTGAGATAATGCCATTGGAGTTGTTCCCGAAGTTCCGCGATACTGAATCGTCGAACGATCTTATCATCTACACGGGCGATGCGAAATCCATCGTGATCAATTGTATTGCGGCTTTCTTCGATCAGTCCGTTTCGAACGACGAGTCGTTGTGCTTCGTAATCTTTCTCCGCGTTTTCGAGAACCGATTTTGCTTCGATAAGTTTGGTAACTTCAGTTTTGAGTGACATGGTTGTATTGGTGTTGGTTGTATTTATTGGTATCTGATATGCCCTAACCTCAAGCTCAGCCACCCTGAGCGGGGCAACGAACGTCTAGGAAAGGTGTTTGCGGGAGGGGGATCGGTCGGCCAAGGCTTGCCGTAGGCCGGCTAGGGGTTGGCTGCAGCGCCTTGTTCGTCGAAAGAGGTGACTGCACAATGGAGGACCCGATCGTCCGACAGGCCGACGATGGTCAAACCCAGCAAGCGGCTTCGTTAGAGCATTCAGTAGACGATGCTTCTGTGGTCCAGATTGACTCCGCATTATAAATATATTGCTCGTGACAAGAGCAGGCCGGAACGGATTTTGGATGGATCTACTCATGCCGCGTGAGCGCCTCAAGCGTGCATGGCAGGCGAATAACCCTTGGCGTCGAATCGGGAGTGATCAATGGAAAACCAGAATCGTGCTCAATCGTATGCCGAAGGGAATCGAGCAACTCTGAACTTTCCCTTGATCTTAACTCCAATAAATCAGGCGAACGTTAAGCTCAGCCACCCTGAACGGGCGTTGAGCCGCGCAACGCAGTTGCGCCACACAGCGGATGCAAGTTTGGAGTGACAGTCGGCGGCTAGGGGTTGGCTGCAGCGCCTTGTTAGCCTGTATTGTGTTTCTCGATAGGCGCTATCGATCGCGTTCAAAGGTTTCTGGTGAAGTTGATGTGTCGATGCGGGTTGTGAAGCTACAGTAGTTGTGGCGATCTTGAATCATGTCTTCCCGGTCGCTCTATCGGTAAAGTAGTATGTCCTGATCCCAAGAAAAACGTCTGCATAAAAATGCGAAAATCGGCCAAAAAAATTCGGCGCTACGCGTAAAAGTGAATTCGTCGTTCCTCCTCATTTAGGTTTTGGACAGGGTTACTGAATGTCGGCGTCTTGGCATGTGAGAACGGTGCTCGAGAGAGTCGAACCGGAGCGGTTGTGGTCGATCCTCATGGTCATCGTTCCTAATACACTAATTTTATTCATTGTATCAGAGGCTAACGTTATCCGTGACTCAAGAACGAGCGCAGCGAGAGAATTGAGTCTACGGATTTGTTAGCCGAGTTTATCATTTATCTATCAGACGTGGCACAGATAAGTTTTTGTCACTCAAAACAGTATCGCTAGTGGAACCTGCGGCTTCGTCAAAATAGCCATCAAAATCACCATCAATAAGAATATAATGTTCATAGGAATCGGGAGGAGAAACGACTCTCAAATAATCAATCTTTCCATCGCCATTATAATCGGCACACTGAGCATTCGATTTCGTCCACGACGTCCCAATAAAGTTATTTCTAGCTCCAATCTCGGATCTATTCCATCCATTTTTAACCGATATAACCCCTACATCGGGAAACGCAAAGGTTTCGGAAGATGGTTGTGCATCCTCTCCGCACGAAATCAGCAGTAAGCTAAGTGTAAGCATGGCAAGAGATTTCATATTTTAGGCTAACGTCAAGCTCAGCCACCCTGAACGGGCAACCGAATTTGTCTGGTGATTTTCTGGAAGTTGTGGGTCCGCGCAACCCCAAGAGCGCAGCGGCTAGGGGTTGGCTGCAGCGCCTTGTTAGGCCTAAATCGTCCATCCGGAGAGAGCGGCTACACTACGCAAATGAGCCAAGCGAACATTCTCTCGGTCAATCCGCGTCTGATACCAGTTTCGCATCAACTCGGCATCCTCGATTTCGTCGATGATGAAGTATCCCCTCCCAACTCCATGATCATTCGATCCAATATATACGTTGCCTTCACGGGTTCGTTTAAGAATGCCTTGTTGAAACTGTCTCTGATTCAAAATGATCCCTCTGGTATGGAGGTGCGATTCAATGATCGACCAAGCTTTTGAATTTGCGCGCCCTACCGCATTGACCTCCATAAATTCTAGAAAAATCCTTTCTGGTTCGGTGGGGGGTAACGCTGCAATACGGGCTGAAACGGCAGGAAGAAATGACATGATATTTAGGGTGTTTGGTTTAGTGAGGTGTGTTGCTGAGTTAGTGCGCTTGCCAAAGTGTGTGGTTTTAGCTTAGTGCGAAAGGGATGAATTTGCGGGAGAGGCAGTTGGATATTTTCCACTTACGGAGAAATTTTCTGGGCGAAATCGCTCTTAAAGAATGAATGCTCGCATTTGTATAAGGCCTAACGTCAAGCTCAGCCACCCTGAGCGGGGAACCAAGCCAACCCTGAGGTGGGCTGCGAGTAGCGGGTCCGCGCAACCCCCGCCGCGAAGCGGCTAGGGGTTGGCTGCAGCGCCTTGTTCGACGCGCATCTGTTCAAACTACGCATATCGTGACTTCCTCAAGCCAACCCCTCCGTATCTCTACCGAAGGCACTCCAATAATGACGATCAAACCTTCGAAGAGGCTTCGCGATTGGAATCACTGAAATGCGATTGGAAGATTGTAGAGAGTAAAGGCTGAACTGGAGCGGGGGGCTTGGGATCAAGCTCACAAATATACGCCAGGAAGATTGTAGGGGGTAGAGGCTGAATTGGAATAGAGAGGGGGCATCAAGCTCACAAATAGAAGCTTGGAACGATTGTTGGGACATCTGGTGACTTCCGAACGATTGGTCGAAAATCAAAATATTCTATCCGTTGAGAAACTGGGTTTGTTGCCTAGGCCCCGATCCTCCGTCCTGCGCTGGTCGAAAAAAAAGAACCCGACCGCTTGAAACAAGATGTGGTGTCCCCTGACGGCGTCCGAATATGTAAGAGCGAAATATAGTCATCCGCCGGAGGCTCACAATGAGTCGAACAGTTGATTAGATTGATGTTGTTGCTTTCGGAATAGGCGGAAGAATTGTCTCGTATGCTTTCGAGTATGCTTTCGAGCCTTCCGCCCATTTCATTCCTAAGCCTCTGGTCCGCCCTCTTTGGCACTCGGTCCGCGGCCGAAGTCTCGGACGACGCGGGCGGTGGTCCAGGCGTCGGCGAAGCGGGAGCCGGGGTCGGTTTTGCGGAAGGTGGGGATGAGGCGATCCATGCTGGCCAAGTGCGCGGAGACTTTGGCGAACTCGGGCCTGAGCACGCGGGTGAGGGCTTTGCGCTGGGCAATGGCCGTTTGCGGGGAGGCGATGACGTCGCGGTATTCCTGGGTCTCGGTGCCGAGGGTGGTGGCGTCGGCGGGGGTGAGGTCGTAGTCGTCCTCGAGGGTGGCGGCGTCGGCGGTGAGGGCTTCGTCGAGCCGTTGCTTGAGGGTGACGGCGTGGGCGAGGAGGGCTTCGTCGCGCATGCGCTCGAGGGCGGTGGGGCTTTTCTCCACCTCGGTGGCGAGGTCGAGGCGGCCGGTTTCTTCGAAATACGCGGCGAGGGCTTTGCCGATGGTGAGGCAGAGGTCGATGACGTCGGCTTCTTCGTCGGCTTTGCGCCCGGCGTGGCCGGTGATGGCGCGGGTCTGGGAGGCGGCGAACTCCTCCAGGCGGGTGATCATGCCGGGTAGCTCGAGGGCCTTTCGGGAGAAGGCCTTGGGCTTCTGATCCTCCCAGATGGTCCGATAGGCGGGTTGATCGAGGGTTTCGAGCACCGTGCGGTGCATTCCGGCGCGATTGGCGAATTCGTCTTTCATCGGAACAAGGTTTTACGCGCCCGGACTGCGAGAGAGCTAGCCAAATAGTTTGCCGAATGACGTTTGGGGTGTGATTGCGAAAATGGTCACCGCTGGGGTCCAGATTCTCCGGCTGACTGCACCGCGCCTCGCCGGAGAAGTAGGCGGACAGGGGACTGGCTGCCCTACCGCAGGTGGGTATGTGTTTAGCGTGATTCTGCGTGTCGGAGAGGGTGGATGGCCGGAGATGCACGAGTTTCCTCGGGATCGGAATAAACGGGGTGGGGACGTCTCGTCCGCACGCTCGAATCGGAAGGACGAGACGTCCTCCCCCCGCGTCCGGGACAGCGGCGCTAAACCTGAAAGGAAAAGTGGATAGTTGAGAGTTGGTAGTTGAGAGTTGAAAATGGGCGACTTGCGTCGGATTGCGAGATCACCCAGAAGGTGAATGCCCCATTTCCTGCAAGCCGTTGATTTTAGGCATTCAACTCTCAACTATGGACTCTCAACTTCCTATCTCAGTATAGCGTGATTCTGCGTGTCGGAGAGGTTGGATGGCCGGAGATGCACGATTTCCCTCGGGATCGGAAAAAACGGGGTGGGGACGTCTCGTCCGCACGTTCGAATCGGGAGGACGAGACGTCCTCCCCCCCCCCTGTTCGGGACAGCGGCGCTCAACGCATACGCAGGTGGGGCGCGGAGTGCCTTCCGCGCCCACCTTTTCTCCCAGCGCGCACTTGGCACTGACGACTTTCGCAATCACAGATTGACGCTTGCGGAGCCGACGACGTCCGATTGTCCCTCGACCGCGGGGATGGTTGTCAGGAGCTGCGGCGTCGTTGCGATGGTCGAACGCGCCGTTGTTGCCATCGACCGGTTCGTTGCTGTCGTCGAGCGGGCCATTGCTAGGATCGATCGGGTCGTTGCTGTCGTTCAACGGGTCGTTTTGATCGTCGACCGGGTCGTTGCGGTCAGCGGTCAGGGGGTTGCGATGGTTGACCGGGTCGTTGCTGTCGTCGACCGGGGGATTGCCGATTGGTTCTTGCGCGGAGTCGCAGAGTCGCAGAGAAGGCTCCTCGTCGCGGATCGCTTCGCGTGGGCGTTGGGCGGTCCGGGTGAGGATCACGGCTCGGCGGGAGCGTTGTCGGAAAATTGCCCGACTGTCTCCGCTTCGCTCCGGCTGCCCTCCGGGGGGAGCCTCGCCCTCCGGTTGGGGATTTGGGGGCGCTGGCGCGGCGGTTTTGGTCAGGTGTATTTGAGGACTTCTTCGATGGTGCTGTCGCCGTCGTAGATGCTTCGCAGGCCGTCTTCCCGGAGGGTGGTCATGCCGAGCTCGATCGCTTTCTGCCGGAGGACGACGCCGGGGGCGCGGTTGTTGATGAGCTCGCGGATCGGGTCAGACATTTTGAGGAGTTCGTAGATGCCTTTGCGACCGCGGTAGCCGGTGTGGTTGCAATGATCGCAACCCTTTCCGTAGTAGAAAGTCTTGTCGCCGATATCGTAGGCGGAGAGGCCGAGCTGTTGGAGGACGGCTTCCGTGGGCTCGTAGGCGGTCTTGCACTTCGGGCAGACGCGGCGGATGAGGCGCTGCGCGAGGACGCACTCGAGCGAGGCCGAGATCATGAACGGCTCGACGCCCATGTCGACGAGTCGGGTGACGGCGCCGGTGGAGTCGTTGGTGTGGAGCGTGGAAAATACCAGATGCCCGGTGAGTGACGCTTGGATGGCGATTTGGGCCGTTTCGATGTCACGAGTTTCTCCGACCATGATCTTGTCGGGGTCCTGACGGAGGAAGGCGCGGAGGACGCGGGCGAAGGTGAGGCCGATGCCGTCCTGGATGGGAACTTGAATGAGGCCTTCGATTTCGTATTCGACCGGGTCCTCGGCGGTGAGGAGCTTCGAGTCGATCGTGTTGATCTTGCGGAGGCAGGAGTAGAGCGTGGTGGTCTTGCCGGAGCCGGTCGGGCCGGTGACGATGAAGATGCCGTTCGGTTTCTGGATGACTTCGAGGATGTAGTTGTAGATGTAATCCGGCATCCCGAGCGTCTCGAGGTCGAGGTTGACGGCGGAGCGATCCAGGATACGCAGCACGACGGATTCGCCGAACTGGGTGGGCAGACTGGAGACACGCAGGTCGACCGTTTTTCCGTTGATGACGCGCTGGATGCGACCGTCCTGCGGGAGGCGGCGCTCGGCGATGTTGAGATTGGAGAGGACCTTGACGCGGGAAATGACCGGGAGCGCGAGGTGGCGCGGGGGTGGGTCCATCTCGTAGAGCGCGCCGTCGACGCGGTAGCGGACCTTGAATTCGGTCTCGAAGGGTTCGAAGTGAATGTCGGAAGCGCGCGCCTGGATGGCTTTGTCGAGGATGAGGTCGACGTAGCGAATGATCGGGGTGGCGTTCGCTTCCGCGGCCACGGCGTTCGGATCGAAATCGTCGGTGACGACGCCGTCTTCGCCGAATTCGATGCCGCCGCTGCCGAGTTGCGAGAGGATGTCCTCCATCGAAGAATCCTCGTTGCCGTAGGACTCGGCGATGAGGGCTTCGACGCGGGGAATGCTCTGGCCGACGCCGACCTGGATCTCGCGACCGAGGGCGAAGCGGAGATCTTCGGCGGCCTGGCCGTCGAGTGGATCGGTGAGCGCGACGAAGATCGTGTTCTCGGAGGCTCCGATGGGCAGCGCTCCGTGCAGGCGGGCGAGGCCGCCGGGGATCAGCTGAAGGATCTCGGGGCCGGGCGCGAACTCGGTGAGGTCGTAACGTTCGACCCCGAGCGTGTCGGCGATGGTCTGGTAGAAAATATCCTCGGAGACGTGACCTCCGTCGACCATGACCTGATAGATCGGCTTGCCGCTTTCGGTGCACTCACGTTGAAGCTCCTTGGCGACACCGTGCGTGATGAGGTTGGCGTCCTGGAAGATGTCGGTGACTTGGGTGGCGTTCATAGGGAGCGGAGAGTCGAAGGTCGGAGGGTCGGAATGGCAAAGGTCGGCGAGTTGGTGAAAGCGGGTCGGGACAATGCGGCCTGCGGCCTCACGACTTTCGACGTCGGACTTTTGACATTGGACTCGTTCACGCGAGGTCGGCGGCGGTGGCGGTGATGACTTCGTCGGCGGTGGTGGAGCCGGAGAGGATTTTGCGGATGCCGTCCTCGCGGAGGGTGCGCATGCCGAGTTCGCGGGCGCGCTGGCGCAGGGCGATGGTCGAGGCGTTGTTGTTGATCATGTGGCGGACTTCGTCGTCGATGATGAAGACTTCGAAGATGCCCATTCGGCCCTTGAATCCGCGACCGCGGCAGGCGTCGCAACCGACCGCTTTCATGGGCTGGGCGTTCGTGAGTTGGGATGCCTCGAGGCCGAGGGCGATGAGTTCGAAGTCGGCGATCTCGGTGGGCTCCTTGCACTTCGGACAGAGGCGACGGACGAGACGCTGGGCCATGACGGCGCGGACGGAGGAGGAGACGAGGAAGGGCTGGACGCCGATGTCGACGAGACGGGCGACAGCCGCGGGGGCGTCGTTCGTGTGCAGGGTGGAGAGCACGAGATGGCCCGTGAGGGAGGCGTTGATCGCGATGTTCGCGGTTTCGGCGTCACGAATCTCGCCGATCATGATGATGTTGGGCGCCTGACGCAGAATGGAACGGAGGGCGGCGGGGAAGGTCATGCCGATGGAGGCGTTGACCTGGACCTGGTTGATGCCGCCCATCTGGTATTCGCACGGATCTTCGACGGTGATCAGCTTCCGATCCGGCTGATTCATGTAATTGAGGCAGGCGTAGAGCGTCGTCGTCTTGCCGGAACCGGTCGGTCCGGTGACGAGGATGATGCCGTCGGGGAGAGCGATGAGGTTTTCGAATTTCTGCTGATCGTCGCTGAGGAAGCCGAGCTCGGGGAGGCCGAGGACGAGGGCCGACTTGTCGAGAATTCGCATCACGATCGACTCGCCGTGGACCGTCGGGATGGTCGAGACCCGGAGATCGATCGCGTTTTTGCCAACCTTCACCTGGATGCGGCCATCCTGCGGGAGGCGCTTCTCGGCGATGGACATCGTGCCGGTCATGATCTTGAGACGGGAGACGATGGCGGATTGGAGCTTCTTCGGCGGGGACTGCATTTCCTGGAGGACACCGTCGATGCGGAAGCGGACGCGGAACGATTTTTCCAGCGGCTCGAGGTGAATGTCGGAGGCTCGGGCCTTGTAGGCTTCGAGCAGGAGGCTCGTGACCATCTTGATGATGGGAGCGTCGCCTTCGCCGTCGTCGCTGAGATCCATTTCCGACGTCGGGTCGCTGCCGAGACTCTCGGCGGCGCCGTAGTATTGTCCGAGGGCCTGTTCGAGCTGCTCGGGGGTGGTGCAGACGAATTCGACTTCGCGTTTGAGGAGGAAGCCAAGGCTGTCGAAGGTTTCGAAGGCCATGGGGTCGTCGACCGCGATGGTGACCGAACTGTCGGTCGCGTAGATCGGGACCGCGTGGTAGCGGCGAGCGTCTTCGGCGGAAAGAATCTCGGTGACGTTCGGCGGGACCGTGATGGCGGTCAGGTCGACGAAGTCCATGCCACCGTTGGCGGCGAGGGTGCGGGCGATGTCTTCGTGACTGAGGAGGTTGGCCTGGACGAGGGCGTCGGTGATCGTGGTGCCTTCGGGAGCGTTGGCTCGGACCTCGTCGACTTGCGAACGGGTGAGAAGTCCGGCTTCGATGAGGATGTCGATGATGTAGTCGTCGTTGAGGGGCACGGTCGGTTGTCTCCTGATTGAGGTCTTCGCTAGGATTAATGCGGGAATCCGAGGTTGTCGATTTTGGAATTGCCGGTTTTTCCGCTGGGATGGGCCGGGATCCGGGCAATGGGAATCGTTGCAAGTTGAACGTCTCCCGCTTACTTCTTGGGTCCCAGACATGATGAAGAAGTATCGGACGTATTTGTTTTTTGGAGCCCCGGGCAGCGGGAAAGGAACTCAAGGAAAGACTCTCGGAACGGTGCCGGGTTATTTTCACTGCGCCTGTGGCGACGTCTTTCGGTCGATCGACGTGCGGACGAAATTGGGGCAGGCTTTCCTCGAATATTCCAGTCGCGGCGAGTTGGTGCCGGACGAGATCACGGTCGAGCTGTGGCGGGTGCGGATCGAGCATGGTGTCGAGGCGCACATCTTCAAGCCCGAGATCGATCATTTGCTGCTGGACGGGATTCCGCGCAACGTGAGGCAGGCGGAGATCATGGAGGACATCATCGAGGTGCGGAAGGTCTTCCACCTTTCGTGCCCGGACCGCTCGAAGCTGGTCGAGCGACTGAAGAAGCGCGCGCTCAAGGACAACCGGCTCGACGACGCGAACGAGTCGGTCATTCGGCGACGGCTCGAGACCTACGAGTCGGAGAGCAAGCCGCTGCTGAACTACTACGGCTCGGATTTGATTTGTGAAATCGACGCGCTGCAATCGCCGGTCGAGGTGCTGAGCGAGATCACTCGGGTCGTGGCAGCGGATTGGGAATGCGGCGAGGGCTGAGCGGTTCGACGTCGTCGGACCATCGTGGGGGGGACAGGGTATGAGGGTGGTTTTCATTGGCACCGGGGAGATCGGGTTGCCGTCGCTGCGGATGTTGTTGGTTTGGGGCGGATGCGAGGTGGTCGGGGTAGTCACTCAGCCGGACCGAGCGGCTGGGCGGGGGTTGAACGTCAAGGAGTCGCCGATCAAGCAAGCGGCTCGCGAGGCGGGCGTGCCGTGTTTGCAGCCGGTGAAGTTGCGGGATTCCGCGGCCGTGGCGGAGCTGGCGGCTTTGCGGCCGGAGGTAATCGTGGTGATGGCCTATGGCCAGATCCTGAGCCGGGAGGTGCTGGCGATTCCGACGCTCGCTTGTTTGAATCTGCACGGCTCGCTGCTGCCGCGTTGGCGGGGGGCGGCTCCGATTCAGGCCGCGATCGCGGCGGGCGACGCGGTTACGGGAATCACGGTGATGCACATGGCGGAGGGGCTCGATACTGGCGACATCGTGCTGATGGACGAGATCGGGATCGGACCGGAGGAGACGGGCGGGAGTCTGCACGACCGGCTGGCGGAGCTGGCACCGGTGTCGCTGGGGCGGGCGCTGGATCGGTTGGTCGCTGGCAAAGCGCCGCGGGTGCCGCAGGACGAATCGGCGGTAACGGTCACGAAAAAGCTGACTCGGGAGGACGGCAAGATCGATTGGGACTGGTCGGCGGCGGAGATCGAACGGTTGGTGCGAGCGATGGACCCGTGGCCGGGGGCTTGGTGTGAGCTGGAGGTTGGCGGGCAAACGCGGCGGCTGAAGGTGTGGCGGGTCGCGGGTGCGGACGGGTTGGAGTCTCGTGTGGTGGGTGAAGTGAAGGGCGTTGAGGGATGCGTGGTCGTGGGAACGGGGGCCGGCGCGTTGATTCTCCAGGAGGTTCAGGCCGAGGGGCGAAAGCGGATGTCGGCGGGCGATTGGTGGCGCGGCGTGGGTGGCTGACGACGCGACGCGATGAGGCGTTGGGTTCGGTGAGGATTTGAAATGTAGAATGGACGCGAATCCCGAGCGGGTGGCGTCGGTTGGGGGATGGCTCGGGGGAGATCGAGGACGTTCCGGCTCCCAGCCTTCCCCGGTGCAATTCTGATGCGCGCCGACGAGTCGGCCCCCGCAACGCGACCCGGAAGTTGACGCTGCTTGAGACGAAGGCGGCGGTCACAGGCCGCCGCTACAGCAATGGTCAGGTCAATCGTGAGATTTGGTATTACAAGGAGCCGGATGGAGATGTGAGTAGGCTCATTGAAGGGGTGGTGGGGCCGGAGGTCGTGGGCTTCGACGCGGCTCCGGAGGATCTGCGGTTTGCGGCGGCGGTGGCGGCGTTTGGGATGCGGCTGCGCGGGTCGGAGAACGCTGGGGATCTCGGGTGGGATGACGTGCAGCGGATCGCCCGGGGAGCAATGGAGCGGACCCCAGGAGCTATCGGGCGGAATTTCTTACGCTGGTGGAGAAGGCTAAGCGGTTATCTCGGGAGGAGTGAATACGGTTCTCACGCAGAGACGCAGGGGCGCAGGGAATACTGGAAGAAACGTATTCAGGATTTTTTGACCCCCTTTTGCGAACTCTGCGTTCTTCTGTTCAAAAACGCACCGCGTCGGGTGCCGTTTAGCGCCGGATGATGGTGAGTTTTTTCGGTCTTGAGCGGAGGCCGACTCCGTCGATTGCGGTGATCTTGACGCGGATCTTTTTGGGATCGCGGTCGACGGATAGGATCGTCTTGAAGCGACCGGACGGCTTGAGCCTTACTTTTTTGACGGTGGCCCCTTTGGATCGCACGTCGATCTCGATGATCCCGGAGGCGTCGGTCGATTTGCCGCGGATGACGATTCGTTTGCGGGTGGTCTCGTATTTAGTCCGTCCCTGGACTTTGAGGAGTGGGCGGGACGAATCGGTCTCGAGTGGTTGAGGCGTGGGTGGCTGGGGCGTGGGTGGTGGTTCGACGACGGCGAGACTGGTATCGCGGAGTCGGTAGGTCCCGTTTGCGTTGTATTCGGAAGTGCCGAGCAGGATGGTGAGGATGTCGCCGTCGGCGGTGATCGGGTCGCCGACCGCAATCCAAGCGGAAGAACCCGCCGCAGCCCGTAATTCGAGCTGGTAGGTGCGGCCGCGCAGGCTCTCCCAGTTCATGGACGCCCCGGAGATCGGATCGATCACGGTGGAAAGGAGTTTGCTGGCTCCTCCCGAGACCGGGGTGATGGTCAGGCTGCCCGGGATGACCGCCACCAGGGTGTTGAAGACGTGATCGAATTCCAGCGGCGCGGTGAGGGTGAGGGGATTGATCGAGGCGATGGTGCGGATTTCCTGCTCGAGCTCGCCGGGGGCGATGACGACGCGTTGGCCTGGTTCGAACCAATTGTCGACGCGGCCCGCCAATTCGTCCGGCCACTGGGACGGAAGGTCGTTGATGACGAGGACGGTTTCGCCCGCGAGCGTGGACTCATCCAGCGAGGTGGTGGGAGTGAGCGACAGGGATGGCGGCGAGGCGGCCAGAGCACGAAAGCTTCGGGAGCGATTCGCGGCTGGTGGTTGCCAGGGGAGCCAACGGGTGCCGTTGAATCGCTGGATCGTGCCGTCGGGTTCGCGGCGGAGGAGGAATTCGTCGCCGTTGGTGTTGTGGAATTTCCACTCGTTGCCGCCGAGTGTGGTGTCGTCGCCGATGTCGGAGGCTTTGGTGAGCCACAGGATCGGGTTGACCAGGCGGACGGGGTATTTGCGCTGAAAATCCGCGAAGGCGGTTTCGACGTCCGCGAGCGTGGAGAGGGCGCGGGATTTGAGGCCGTTGTCGAAGAAGATGAGGTGATTGCGACCGTCCGCCGCGAAACGCGTGAGCTTCTCGCTCACGCGGACGGCCCGCGTGCCGGCCTCGGAGACTTCGAGCAGCGCTTTCTGACCCCGCAGATACTCCCCGATCTGGTTGGCCTTGCCCGCGAAGACGGTCTGGCCCTTGAGAATCCACGAAACCGTCTCCGGGTGCTGCAGGCCGCAGCAGCGCATGAGAACGGTGTAGAGCTTGGCGGCGGTCGCGGGATCGAGCGGCGATCCGTTGAGGAAACTGAAGTGAACCCAGTCGATGTCGCCGGAGATGAAGCGGAGTGCGCCGTTCTCGTCGGCCATCTTGGCAAGGTAGATCCGAGGTTTGCCGCCGCCCAATTGGATCGTTTCGAAGTCGAACGCGCGGCTGACTTCGGATTGGAACTCGGGGTCGGGCACGCCGTTGTCCTTGTAGTTCTTCTCAACGGGCAACCGGTCCCTTTTCCATTCGTTGAATTTGGGTCGATATTTTTGAAATTCCTCCCGGCGGTCCGCGGCGCGCGCGAGGGCGAGTTCGACGACTTCCTCCGGTTCGCCTTTCGCGCGGACCCGGGCCCGAATGATGTCGTCGCTCTCCGGGAAGAAAATTCCGGTGAATCCTTCCAGATCGAACTGCGCGTTGCCCGGCGGCTTCCCGGTGACCGTTGGGAGGGGGTCGCCGAGGATGAGTTTGTCGAGTTTCGACAGGCCCTTGGGTTTCATCGCTTCCGGCTTCCAGATCGCTTCCTTGAGTTCGTTGATCAGCTTGTAGGCGATCGGCGAGCGCTCGCGGGCGTAGCCTTTGACGCCGAACGCCTTGAAGACCCGTTGAAAACCGCTGATGTCCTCGGGCCCGGGACCGAAGGTCTTGAGGGTGACGACCTCGTCGATCGGGCCGGATGGGATCGCCCGCAGCCGGTCTTCCTGCTTGGTGATCGACACGACGAGGTCCTGGCTTTTGCCGAGTTTGCTCAGCTCGGCGGCTTCGATGTATTTGGTGAATTTTGCGCTGGTGACGTAGCCGCCCGCGACTTCCATCGCGACGTTCCCCGCGATTCGTCCATGGAGCTGGGCGATCTGGGCGGGATCGTCGGAAGCGTAGGCCTGAGTCACCCCGCCGAAGAGTCCGTAGGTCGCTTGCTGGGTGAAGTTCAAGACGGCAACCGCATCGTCCCGGTCCACCGGAATGCCGTGTTTAACGTGCAGGGCAAGCCGACGGGTCACCTCCGCGTTCACGGCGTCGAAGAACTCCTGCTTCTCAGCGTCCGACATTTCTTCCCACGTCGTTCCGATGAGCTCGGCGGTTTCCCAGAGCGCACGGGACGCATCACCCAGGGCATCGGTCAACAGCGAGGGATCGGCGGAGATGCGGCCGGCCACGCGACCGAGCCCGCCGATCGCATCGAATGTATCGTAGGTCCAGTTTCCCATGCCCTCGAGTGTTCCGTAGGAATAGTTCGCGAAGTATTCCGACCCGGAGAGCACGCGCCGAGGCGGTCGGCTGTAATCCTGAATGATCCGAATGGCCATCGGGTCCCGGCGCCAGCCCCCGGCGTTGCCGGTGATCAACACGTCTTTCATGGTGAGTTCCGTCTCTTCGCCGGTCTCGTCGTCGACCAATTTAAAATTCTCGAACTCCTGCCAGGTCACCGTGCCGGCCGGAACGCCGTCGGCGGCGGTCGTGATCCGCGCGTTGAGCACCACCGAAGCGTTCGCTTCGACCGCGTAATCGTGGATGTAAGGAGGTCCCACCAGTAAACCGTCGAAATCGGTGAGGCTCGAACCGAAGACGTTCCCCTCCTGCTTGGCTTCGACCCCGAGGAATTCCAGGGTGCTGTTCGAGGTCAGGTTAGTAATGGACGCGACGATTTCCAGCGGGCTTCCGGGGACGAGGAAAAAGGCACCTTTGTTTTCCCTGGTGATGTCCGGAGAGGCGGCGAAAGTCAGCTCGAGCTCGACCGGGTAAGGATCGCCGACCGCGATGGGCGCGCCTTTTTCGAGTTCGTTGAATGGCCTTTCGCCCGCGACCCCGGCGGATAGCAGGGCGTGAAATTCAAACCGCCCGTCCGCCGCCACCTCGATGCCGATCTCGCGGCTGATCTCGGCGTCCGGCGCGATGTCGCCGAGGTCCATCGGGAACTCGCCGACCGTGCGGATGCGGGCCGCGGCGTCGGATCGGTCGCGGGCGAAGGGATCGACTCCGATGATGGATGTCGTAACCGGATCGGGGCCGACGTTTTTCACGGTCACCTCGACCTTGGGGACCACCGGATTGTCATTTTCGTCCGTGAGGTTCCCCTCTTCGTCGAGCTGTAGGTTCACGATCGGCTTCCCGTCGATCAGTGGCTTCATTTGGACGGTCACTTGGAGTGGATCCATGAAGAATTCCTTCGTGGCAGAGAGTTCTTCCGTGCCTTCCGTCGACACGGCGGTCACGTCCGTTTCGAGGACGTGGAGTCCCCGCGTGAGCGGCTTGATGGCGACGTCGAACGTCCGAACGGGGTCCTCGACGGTGAGCGTGAACGGCACGACGGGTTCGAACTCCTCGATCTCGAGCCGATTGGGATCCTCCGCCCGCAGGAGGCCATTTGGAAACGAGAAGGTCGCGGATGTCTCGCCCACGTAGGTCACGGTGACCGTGGCGATCGCGGTCTCGTCGGGTTCGAGGTCGTCGCCGGGATCAGTGGGTTCAGCGGATTCGTCAGGTTCGGCGGCGTCGCTGGACCGCAGGGTAATCTCGACGCTTGAATCGTCTTCGGAGCTGAGCAGGATAATCGACGTTTTGGAGTTCGCGGGATTTCGAACGGAGGCAATGGCGTCTCCGGAATTGTTGATCCCGTAGACGTAATTGCTGGAGTTGGTCGAGGTGTCGCCGGCGTAAGTTTCGATCCCCGGAAAGACTTCGCTGGCGGGATAGACTTCCCCATTGTCCCACACGTGATTGATCGTCATCACGCGCCCGCGATCGTTGAGGACTGGATACAAGAATCTCTGGCTTTCTTCGAAGAGGAGATTCATGCCAGCCGGGAGCCCGTATTCGGGCTCCGGCAGATAAATGAAGACTTGGCTGTCGTAGGTGATACCGACGATCTGGCCTTTTTCGTTGATGTCGGTGCCAAGCCACCTCGAGTTGGAGCTAGCGACCGGTTCGGAATAAAATGGGTCGAACGTTCCATCGAATGTCCCGACTTCGGTCCGACCGTCGACCGTTCGGATTGCTACCGCCTGACCACTGGAATTGATTTTTCCGACTGACGCGCTGAGGGTTGAACCCGCTACGGCGAGGACGGCCTGGCCTGGATTCCTGATCACGCCGGCACCGTCCCGTCGGTTGACGGCCGGGTCTCCCTGAACCAGGGCGTGACCACTAATGAATCCGTTGTTCGCGACCGATCTGACGAATGATCGGTCGTCGCGATCGGAGGTGAAATTGAATTCGCTGATCACCGAGCGATTCTGAAAAAGCAGCCCGCGGGTCACGAAGGATGGCCCTGATAGGTCGCTCGTTGATCCGCCGATTACGCCGCTGTCGTTGATCGAGAGCGCTTGGCTCGAGCGGCCGGGAATATTGATGATGGTGACTCCGGTGGAGTATCCGTAAGCGGCCTCCGGGAGATAGAGCCACATTTTCCGCACGCCATCGGCGGGGTCCGTCGTATTCCCAACGACCTCGCCCCGGTTGTTGATGCCGGATACGAACGGCACGCCCGAACCCGGGACCACGATCTCCTCGACGCGGTAGCGTGGGGCCGCTTCGGTGATCGCCGGGAGCACGAGGCCCAGCATCAGGACAAACAGGAAATACCGGTGTCGGATCATTTTTGGCATCGAACGATCAGTGCCAGAAAATTACGCTTGCGCCAAGCGGGTGTTTCGTGGAAGGGGCGTTCGATGGTTCGTTGCGTTGCCGGTCGAGAGGGCTAAGCGGTTGACTCGGAGGGGATAAATGTGGGCCTCGCGCAGAGAATTTCAAATTCATTCCTGCGTCTCTGCGCGAGATTCAGAGAAGGGTCGGTCAAGAGAAGGGTCATTCATATTGACACATCAAAGGGTCTAGATTGCTGGGGTTGGTGGATTAGCAGGCGAATTTTAATCGGCCTGTTGTTCAAGCGTTGGACGTGGGAGAAGGCGCGTCCGCGACCGAGGAGTTCGACGTTGTCGGCGAGGGCGGTGGCGGCGATCCAAGTGTCGTTTTCACCGAGGCGTTGACTGAGGCGGGATTGCAACGCTGCGGCTTTGTCGGCGATTGCAACGCTGCGGCTTTGTCGGCGATTGCTCGTGATAGCGTGATGACGCGGAAGCGGGAGAGAAAGGCTTCCACGTCTCTGTATTCCTCGAATCCCTCGGCGAATTCACCGAGGGAGATCAGACTGATTCCTACGGGAGAATTTGGCTGAGAGCGAGGAGCGGCGCGGGCGGGGCCGATGCGGTTGGCCACCAGCTCGGCCTCGTATTCGATCAAGAAGCGCGTATCAAGCGGTCGCCCGCTTGCGTCCGGCTCCTCTACCGATGAAGGGTTGCATGGCCTCCTCGAGTTCACCCGCGGTTAGCGCGGGACGCTCGGCGGCGAGTCGGCGGACGACCATCGAGAAGGATTTGCGCTCGGATCGCTTCTCGTTCTCGAGCAATTCGGAGGCGTCGAGCTCGATGAAAATTGGTTTCGTGGCCAGACGCTGACGATGCACGGACCGTGTATGGGTTTCCAGTTCGGTATGATCCTGATCTTCTCGCGCGCGAGTCGGGAGTCCCGAGGGCGCTGCGGTTGCCTCGGTCGCTCCCGCTTCTCGCCCTTCGGGTCCGGCAGGGTCTGAGCGCAGCAAGGGTCAGTCGGATTCTGACTGATACCATCTTTTGTAAATAAGCCGACAATTCGCAAAGTGTAGCGGCGGTCTAAGACCGCCGCAGATCTTGCGCCCCGGAAGTTGACGCTGCTCGAGACGACGGCGGCGGTCACAGACCGCCGCTACAGCAATGGTCAGGTCGATCGTGAGATTTGGTATGATTTTCTGTCGGGCGGGCGGGGGCGGTGCGGATGGCGACCTCGGGGAGGGGGAGGATGATCGCGCAGAGGAGATTGTCGTGAGAAATTCTCCGCGCCCGTGCGCCTCCGTGCGAGATTCATTCGCTTGGTGACGACGCACGGGGATGGCGCGGCGGGTGAGGGGTTTGAGGCTTCGCCTTTGGGTTACGGGTCTCGAGCTGGAAGCTCGAGACGGCGGGCTGGAAGCCCGCGCTCCCCTACTCGGTGATGGCGCATTTTGATGGCGCAGTGCGGGCGTGGTGGCGGGCGTCATGCATGGGGGCGATCTGGGTGGCGGGCCAGGTGAAGGTGCCGGTGGCGGTGGCGCGGGCGAGGGTGGCGGTGTTCGATACTCCTTTGGGGAGGGCGTCGAAGTAGAGGTTGGTCTGGGCGTCGCGCATCTCGGAGTAGGAGAGTCGAGCGGTGTCGGCGTCGGTGGGGATGTCGTAGCGGCTCCCGAACATCGTGAGGTTGGGGTTGAGGATTTCGATGCATGCGGGGAGGGCGGCGGCGTCTTCGAGGTCGCCGAGATTGATGGAGGACGTGATGCCGAGGAGCGCCGCGTCGGAGGCGTCGGGTTCGATGGCCAGGGCGCGATCCGCAATTTCCAAACGCTCGAAATGCGCGAGGCCGGTCCACTCGGGATCCAGTGCGGAAGCGGCGTCGGCGTCGGCGATCGCTCCGGCGAAATCATCGGCTTCGCGCCGAGCGAAAGCCTGCGCTATCAAATTGGTGGAGGTGCGGCGGAGCTCGACGAGGTGGTCCAGGGTGTCGAGCTGATCGGCGGCCGACTGAAGCCCGGCGAGCTGGGCGAGGGCCGCGACGTCGTCGGGCTCGGTTGCGAGGTATTCGGTGAGCGTGCGGATGGCCTCGTCCGGTTTGTCGGCGTCCGTCTAGGCCGCGGCGCGGGTGCGGGCGGCGAGGCCGGCGGGAGGTTTGCTGGGAAATTCTTCGAGCGTCGCCAGGGCCATTTCGGAGTCGCCGAGCTGCGACCAGAGTTCGACGAGCCGGGTGCGACTTTCGACGTCGTCCGGTCGTTGCTCCAGGACGCGGCGGAGGAGCTCGATCTGGGACGGGACGTCTTTCGAATTGGTGGCGGCGGCGAGTTGCGCCGCGGGATCGAGCGTCGACTCGGCCCGGAGAGCGGTCGGAACGCCCACCGCCGCGAGGACCAGAAGACAGACGGGGAAGTGGCGGATCATAATCGGCTGCATCGCCCCTGAGTCGTCGCCGAATGCGCGATTAGGTTCCACGTTTGATTCCAGGAACTGACTCTCGGGGAGGTTCGACGCCCAAGATCGCAATTGCGAAATCGCAATTGCGCTTGTCAGGCCGCGGGTGATTCGGTCACAACCTTCCGCGATGTCCTTCCTGACCGGCCTCGCCATCGGCGCAGCGATTTACGTGATCTTTCGGTGCGTGCTGGGTGGGATCTATCAGGTCGAGCAGAACGAGCGGGCCGTGATCACGAGCTTCGGGCGGGCGCAGCGGAGCGGCGACGCAACCACGCTCGACGGGCCGCTGGCCGACACGCTCGCGCCGTCGAGTCAGGACCGCTATTGTTACCCCCAGCTCCGGGTGATCGGCCCGGGCGGCCCCTACCTCAAGCGCCCGTGGCAGAAGGTCCACAAGGTCAACATCGCGATCAACACCGTGAGCGTCGCCCACGACCCGGAGAACCCGTCGGCCAACAGACACGGCGAAGTCCTCGACGCCGTCACCAAGGACCAGCTCAACATCGGGATCACCGGCCAGCTCCGCTACAAGATCTGCGAGGACAACATCTACGCCTACCTCTTCGGCGTCAAAAATCCGATCGCCCACGTCATGGGTTACTTCATCTCGGTGCTGCGCGAGCGGATCGCGAATTTCGAAGCCACGGTGCAGACCATCGAGATCGAAGGCAGCGAAAACGCGCCCGAGGAGCACATCAAAATCGACGGCGTCTCGATCAATGATCTCCGCAAAAACCTCAACCGCCTCAACGAGCAAATGGACGATGAGTGCCGGTCCTCCGCCGCGCGCTACGGCGTGACTCTCGACGCCTCGCTCATCACGCAGATCGATCCGCCGCAGGAAATCGAATCCGCGCTCGCCGCGATCAACACCGCGCACAACGAAGTGTCATCCGACGTGAGCGTCGCCCAAGCGATGGCCGATCAGCGCATCGAACAATCCAAGCGCGCCGTCGAGATCGAGACGATGCGCGCCGAGGCGGAGGTCGAGCCATTGCGTCAGCTGGCCGAGCAGATCACCGAAATCAAACGCCGCAACCCGGCGGCCATCGAGGCCTACCGGCGCAACGTGCGGCTCGACCTGCTACCGAAGGCGGCGCAAATCATTCGGGAGCACCGGGCATGAGTTTTCTCGCGGGAATGGTGGCCGGGCTGGTCGGGAGCATGATCGCCGTGCCATTGCTGCTCGGGATCGCGCGGGCGCTTGGCATCTACACGACCGTCGCGGAGGGGCACTGCAAAGTCTTCACGCTCTTCGGCAAAGTCATCGGCGTGCTCGCCGAGCCGGGGTTGGTCTTCCCCGCCGGGACGTTTGGGCCGAGTGCCTTTCTGCTGCCGTTTTTCGGGAAGCAATTCGACGTCGACGTGCGACTCGACCAGGTCTACCTGCGAAGTCAGCCGGTGAATTCCGAGGAAGGCACGCCGATGGGGATCGGCGTCTGGTATGAGATGTTCGTCCACGAGCCGGTCGATTTTCTCTTCAAAAACACGGACCCCGCCGGGTCGTTGCGGGCGAACGTTTCGAATTCCACGGTTCGCTCGCTCAGCAACATGCCGCTCGACGATCTGTTGCGCGATCGGCATCCGATGAGCGACGTCGTCCGGCGCGAGGTGTCGCCGAAGTCGACGGAATGGGGTTACCAGCTCGGATCGGTTTACGTGCGAAAGGTCCACTTCCGCGATGCGACGATGATCCGCCAGATCGAGGAAAAGGTCTCGAACCGCCTGCGCCAGGTCACCTCCGCGATCCGGCAGGCCGGGGCGAACCAGGTCGAGGTGCTCAAGAGCGCGGCGGAGAAAGCGGCGGCGAGCGAATTCGCCCGGGCCGCGACGATGCGACCGCAATACGTCGGCAGCGTGATGGACGAGATCTCGCGCGACCCCGAGGTGCTGGACGCGATCCTCGAGATCCTGGAAGTGAACCGGATCGTGCAAAGCGGCGTGCATCTCACGCTGGTGCCCGCCGGGCGTGGTGAGTCGCTGATGACCGATCTGCTGGCGGCGCGGCCCGGAGCGGATGCCCCAGCCGCGGAGGCTTCGGTGCCGAGCGGCACCGAAGCAAGCCCGAGGAGCGGGACTTTCGCCGCCCGCGAGGAAGCCGCTCACGAGCCGCCGTCCGACTCCAAGGCCGAGGCGTGGGGCACTGTCGCCGAGCAATTCGGGCAGCGTGAGCGATTCGAAAAAGTGCGGGAGCTCGTCGGTAATTTTCAGAAATTTCGTCGTAGCGACGGCTCGATGGATTCGTGAGATTCGCCGCCCCGGGCCGAGACCTTCGTCCGTAACGCACCGAAAGAAGGCGACGGAGCCTTCGTCGAAAGGTCGCTACAAGTGTCGGTTGCGGACGGCTTCGGTTGGTGGGCAATACCGGGGACGGTGGTGGCTTGACGCACTTTCCGGGTGGATCGGGCGCGCGAGCGTGAGGGCGACGGAACCCGGCGGCGCGGCTTCCCTACCAGTTGGTTGGAGTCGGCTTCGCCGGGGAAGGGCGGCGGAGCCGCTGCTTCGTGGGAAGCTGGTAGGGCGGTCGCGCCGCCGGGCGCCCACTTCTGGTTACCGGTTGCGGACGGCTTCGGTTGGTGGGCAATACCGGGGACGGTGGTGGGTTGACGCGCTTTCCGGGTGAATCGGGCGCGCGAGCGTGGAGGCGACGGAACCCGGCGGCGCGGCTTCCCTACCAGTTGGTTGAAGTCGGCTTCGCCGGGGAAGGGCGGCGGAGCCGCTGCTTCGTGGGAAGCTGGTGGGGCGGTCGCGCCGCCGGGCGCCCACTTCTGGTTTCCGGTTGCGGACGGCTTCGGTTGGTGGGCAATACCGGGGACGGTGGTGGCTTGACGCACTTTCCGGGTGGATCGGGCGCGCGAGCGTGAGGGCGACGGAACCCGGCGGCGCGGCTTCCCTACCAGTTGGTTGGAGTCAGCTTCGTCGACGGGTAATTTGCTGAGCTGCCCCCACTTCGTCTCTGGCGTCGTCCGAATCACTCGACGGCACTCTCGATTTGAAATACTCCCAGACAGCGACGGAGACTCAGGTGGGTCCGGCCACGGCTTCTGACCCGCTTGGAAACGAAAATCGACGGCGAGGTGGTCCCGCCAGCTCCGCTGAAAAGGGACCGGTGAGCGATTGGATTCGCAGACTTGCACGGGGGTCGGGAAAATCCGAAAAACGGGAATGGTTATTTCTCCCAAGATTCGCGGTTTTATTTGCACGACCGCTCACCCCGAAGGTTGCGCGGCGCACGTTCAGGAACAGATCGACTACGTGACGGCGCAGCCCGCGCTCGTGGATGCGCCCAAGCGGGTGCTCGTCGTGGGAGCTTCGACCGGCTACGGACTTTCGTCCCGGATCGTGGCGGCGTTTGGCGGTCAGGCCGCAACGGTTGGCGTGTTCTTCGAGAAGGAGCCGACCGAGAAGAAGACGGCTTCCGCCGGGTGGTATAACACGGCGGCGTTCGAAGCGGCGGCGGGTGAGGCCGGGCTTTACGCGAGGAGTTTCAACGGCGACGCGTTCTCCAACGAGATGAAGACGTCGGTGATCGAGGCGATCAAGGCGGACTTGGGTCAGGTCGACATGATCGTTTACAGCCTGGCCTCGCCGCGCCGGGTCGATCCCGAGACGGGCGAAGTTTACAAATCGGTGCTCAAGCCCACGGGCGACACCTACACGAACAAAAACCTCAACACCGACAAGGGCGAGATCGAGAGTGTGACCATCGAGCCGGCGACCGAAGACGAGATCGCGCAGACGGTCCAGGTGATGGGCGGCGAGGATTGGCAACTCTGGATCGACGCGATGGCGGAGGCGGGCGTGCTGGCGGATGGCTTTCGGACGGTGGCCTACAACTACATCGGCCCGGAAATCACGTGGGCGATCTACACGGACGGGACGATCGGGCGCGCGAAGCAGCATTTGGAGCGGACGGCGAAGGATATGAGCGAGCGCTTCGGCGCGGGGACGGCGCTGGTGAGCGTGAACAAGGCGCTGGTGACGCAGGCGAGTTCGGCGATCCCGGTCGTGCCGCTCTACATCTCGATTTTGTTCAAAGTGATGAAGGCGAAGGGTCTCCACGAGGGATGCATCGAGCAGATGCAGCGGCTGTTCGCGGATCATTACTGCGTGGCGGGCGGGCCGACGCTGGACGACGCGGGGCGGATCCGGATCGACGATTGGGAAATGCGGGACGACGTGCAGGCGGGAGTCGCCGACGTCTGGGACGATGTGTCGACGGAGACGCTGGGGGATGTCGCGGACTTCGCGGGGTATCAGCGGGATTTCCTCAAGCTGTTTGGGTTTGGGTTGCCGGGGGTGGACTACGAGGCGGAGAGCGAACCGTTGCGGGAGATTCCGAGCCTGAGTGCCAACTAAACGGAGCCGGAGCGAAGCGGAGAGAGCCTGAAAGGCAATTAACTGGATTAACAGGATTGATTCGGAGGGATCTGAAACGGGAGTGGCGGGAGCTTTATTCGGCTTCGGCGAAACGCGTGGTTGAAGTCGACGTTCCGACGTTTTCGTTTTTGATGATCGATGGGGCGGGCGATCCGAACACTTCTCTGGCTTACGCCCGGGCGGTAGAGGCGCTTTTCAGCGTCTCTTATCGGGCGAAGTTTGCGTTCAAGCGGAGTCCGGGGGGGATCGACTTCGGGGTGATGCCGCTGGAAGGTTTGTGGTGGGCGGATGATTGGTCGGTTTTTACGTCGGATGATCGGGCGAACTGGAAGTGGACGATGATAATCCTCCAGCCGGACTTTTTGCCGGAGGAATTCATTCGGAATGCCATCGAGGAGACGGGGCGGAAGAAGGACCTTCCGGCCTTGGCGGACCTCCGCTTCGAACGGTTCGCCGAGGGGCGGGCGGCGCAGATTTTGCACGTCGGGCCGTTTGCGGAGGAGGGGCCGACGATTGAGCGGCTCCACGCGTTCATCGACGAAAAGGGGGAACGAGCTGGGAAGCACCACGAGATCTACCTCAGCGACGTCCGCCGCGCGGCTCCGGCGAAGTGGAAGACGATCATTCGTCAGCCGATGAGGGCGGTGCCCTGACGGAGTTGAACGGCGCGGGGCGCGGGGTCTCCTGACGTCAACGACTACGAGGGCGGCCGGCAAGCCGGGTAGAAGCGGAGGTCACGACGCTCGGGCGCTACGCGAGGCGGCGGCCTTGTCGGGAGGTGGTGATTTTTCCCAGGCGGACGAGGTGGGGTTCGATGTCGCGGGTGATCTCGTCGGGCGTAAGTTGGAGGATGCCCGCGAGGGCTTGGACGCCGCGGGGGCCGTCGGCGAGGGCGGCGAGGTAGGCGTGGTCGCGGGGTTCGAGTCCGTCGGCGTCGGCGCGCCAGATCTTGCGCATGGCGTCGAGACCGTGCTCGTCGAGCGGGTGGCCGTGGACGCGGTGGTGCTGGAGGAATTCGGCGGCGCGAAGTTTGGCGAGGCGGGGGTTCAGGCGGGCGACGCGGGCGAGGGAAGCGCGGAACGTCGGCGTGCCTCCGAGATCGGTGAGCATTGCGGCGACTTCTTCGGCGGAGTAGGGTTCGAGCGCGTATGGGTGGAAGCGGGAGAGGAAGGGACGGGGGAGAAGGCCGGCGTCGGTCGTGGCGGCGAGCAGGGTGGCGTTGGCAAAATCGCCAACGACCTTTTTGCCGACGGCGCGACGTTCGCGGGGTTCGAAGAGGTTGAGGAACGCGTCGGCGCGGCGGCGGAGTTCGTGGACTTCGTCGATGAAGATGACGACGGGTGGGTAGCGCAGGAGTGGAAGGCCGGAGTCGGTGCCGTCGGTCGTGGCGCATTGGTCGGCGGCCTCGAGGGTGGCGTCGACGAGAGCGAGCAGGTCGTCGACTGAGCGAACGCGGCTGCCGGGGATCTCGACGAGCGGGAGGGCGAGAGCGCGGGCGACGCGGCGGGCGATTTCACTTTTTCCGAGGCCGCCGGGTCCGGTGAAGAGGAGGTTGGTCGGGAGGTGGCCGTGCGCGCTGTCGGCGAGGGCGGTCTGGAGGCGGGAGACGATGGCGGAGTTGCCGACGAAGCCGTCGAAGGCGGCGGTGATCGCGGGCGGAATGGCGGAGGTGAGGGCGGGGAGCGGCGGCGTGGGTTCGGTGGTGCCGTGAGTGTCGTGGGTGTCGAGTTGGATGGTGGTCGGCGAGGGGTGATTGGTGGCGGCTTCGCGGGCGAGGCGGTCGAGGACTGGGACGATCTGGTCGTTATAAAAGGTGAGCAGGGATTCGTGGGGGAAACGGACTTCGGTCAATCCGGGGGAGTAGATTTCGAGGACGCCGTCGCAGCGCAGCGGCTCGGGGGCGTCGGCGAGGAGGCGGGCGTAGAGGGCGAGTTGGAGCTGATTCTCGACGGCGTGGTCGGGGGTGGCGGCGAGTTTGTAATCGACGACCTCGGGTGGGCCGCCGGGGCTGCGACGGCGGAGGACGTCGCAGCGACCGCTCAGGAGAATCGTGATGCCGTGGAAGCTGCCGAGCGTCTGGTGGACGTCGAGTTCGGTGTCGAGGTAGAGGTCGCGCCAGTCGGCGGCGGCTCCGCCGAGGGTGGCGACGTGGCGGGCGAGCGCGGCGAGGGCGTCGGCGACGCGCGGGGCGGCGGTGTCGTGGGGGGCGAAGGATTGCCAGAGCGGGTCGCGGGCGAGGAAGGCGGCGAGGCGGGCGGGCGGGTCGGTCTGCTCGGGCGGCGCGGCCTGCGCGGAGGGCGCGGCGAGGAGGTGGCGGACGAAGCGGCTGGCGAGGCTGTGGAAGAGAACGCCGCGCTCGCGGGGCGGGAGGTGCGGGCGGGCGGGCAGGGTGGCGGCCGGATTGGTGAGGAGGTAGACGAGGTGGGTGACGTTGAGCTGGACGATGTGGCGGGGGGTCGCAGTGATGGGGTGGGAGGGGGGAATTGCGCTTCGCGGTGGGTTGGTGATCGGCTGGAAGCCGATGCCACTGGGTTTGGTCGGTGGGACGTTGATTTTACCGGGTTTGGCTAAAAAAAAATCGAGGGGGGTGGCGGGGAGTTTTTCGCGGAGCCATTGGGCGGCGGTTGGGCGGTCGGTGCCGAAATCGGTGGCGGCGTCGAGGAAGCGGCTGGCGGCGGCGATGAGGCGCATCGGCTCGGGGTCGATCTCCCGAATGGTCGCGCCTTCGGCGAGGAGGGCGCGGAGGGGATGGGCCGCCCGCCACGTGTCGCGGGGCACGGGGTGCCAGGCGGCGCGTTCGATTTCGGCCAGGCGTTCGGAGGGGCGCAACGCGGTGATGCGACCGGGGTCGAGGCCGACTTCGCGAACGCGGCGGGTCCAGGCCTGCCAGCGGTTGGAGTTGAGGCTGGGTTCGGCGAAGTGGGTGCGGCCGGACGGGTCGTCGAGAAATTCGTAGCCGTTGATGGTGCGGGCGGTGCCGCCGAGGACTTCGAGGATGAACGTGCGAAACCAGTCGGGGAAAAATCCGAACGACTCGCGCTCGACGGTCCGGCAGGCCTTTTCCCACTCGGTTTCGAAGTCGGGCTCGGACCGATGGGAGTCGGGGGCTTGGGGGGCTTGGGGGGAGTCGGGGACCTGATCCCAGCGGTGGGCGCACCAGCGGAGGAAGGCGCGGGGGGAGAGGAAGATGGCGGCGTCGCCGGTGGGTCCGACCATGAGTTGGCGCGCGATGGCTTCGTCGGGGATGCGGGCGCGGGCTTGGTCGGTTTCGGTGGGGGCGGTCCGCAGATCGCGGAGTTCCCGGGCTTCCGCGAAGGTGAGGCCGCGCAGGACGTGGGGGGCGTGGAGGCGGTCGCGGAGGCTGGAATGCTCGGTGATCCCGGCGTCGTCGAGGAAGAGATTCCAATCGGCGGCGTTGGCGGCGATGACGACCTGGGTCGCGGGCGAGGCCGCCATGATGCGCTCGATGAGGTTGAGGAAGGCGCGGAGGGCGTCCGGGCCGAAACTGCGGAAATTTTCGACCTGGTCGAAGACGAGCGCGAGCGGACGTCCGGCGGCGGCGAAGAGGTTGGCGGCATCGTGGAGGCGGTGCTCGGCGCGGGTCCATTCCTCCTCGGGCGGGGCGTCGTCGTCGGCGGTCGGCGGCGCGAGGTCGGGGAGTTGGCGGACGCGGCCCTTGATCCAATCCACGGCCTGGGTCTCGCGCAGCCGGTCGGTCGTGAGGCTGTCGAGCAGGGCGAGCGCCCAGGCGTGGGCGGACTCGTTGAGGGGTTCCGTGAGATCGGGGAGGCGGGCGGTGAGGAAGTCGGCGAGTTCGCGGCGGCGGGCGGTGAGTTCGGTCTGAACCGAGTCGGCCTGGAGTCCGGCGAGGTCGAAGTCGCGCCACGGTCGGGCGGCGGCGGTGTCGGGTTCGCAGGCGGTGGCGATGAGTTCGAAGACAAGGCGGTCGAAGCGGGTCGCGCCGCCGTCGGCGGTCTCCGGGCGGCGCAGTCGGGCGGCGATGCGGTCGAGGACGGCACCGGCGAGGTTGCGGCCGGCGTTGACGGGCGGAATGAAGACGCAGTGGGCGAAGGCGAGGGAGGACTCGATGAGACGGGCGAGGAGGTGGGTTTTTCCGAATCCCGGGTCGGTGGAAATGAGGACGCTGGCCTGATTGAGGTTGTCGCGGGTGGTGACGCCGGCGCGGAGGCGGGCGAGAATGGCGGCGAGCGACTCGGCGTGGTAGGACTAGACCGAGGCGGGCGGGCGAACTTCGGGGTCGCGGTGGATGACGCTGGCGTAGGGATTGGGACTCATTCGGCGAAGCGGAAACGGTAGAATTTGCGGTCGTCGTAGTGAAGGGCGGCGGTGGCGGGATCGCTCACCTCGCGCGGATCCCCGGCGACGAGCTGAAGACGGGTGCCGAGGGAGAGGGCTTGGAGGACGGCGGTCTGGACGACGAGCGGGGTGGTCGCGGCGCGACGGGCGACTTCTTCGAAGGACGGGGCGCCGTCGACGCGGGCGGCGGCGGCGGCGCGGGCGGAGGCTTCGATGGTCGACCAGGGGGGCGGGGGAATTTCGAATTTCGGATTTCGGATTTCGGATTGGTGCGAGGTCGGGGCGACTCCGTAGGCGGGGACGGATTTGCGGGCGGAGGTGTGGACCGTGGCGCGGGTGAGTCGGCCCGCGTTCGCAAGGGCGCGGAGCGTGGCTCGGCGGTCGGGGGCGGCGGCTCCGCCGCCGGTGAGAGCGGTCTCGGTCCAGAGCGTGCCGGGGTTGATCTTGGCGAGAGCGGCGGCGGTGAAAAGCTCCGCCGGGGTCGGCGGCGGGGCGTCGCGGTGGTGGTAGCGGGTCGTCTTCCCTTTCGTCGCGGCGATGAGGTCGCCGTTGGCGAGGAGGGCGTCGAGGGTGGCTTGGAACGCCGGGGACTTTCGCTGCGCGGCGGTGCCGAGCTTGGTGGCGGGGAGGCCGGTGCGGCCCGCTTCGCGGGTGGTGGTGAGGATTTTTTTCGACCACTGGTCCGGGGTGAGGGCGGGGGATTTGGGCATTCGATCTTCGGCGGCTGGAAGCCGCCGCTCCTTGAAGTGGCTGGTGGGATGAGGCTTCGCCTTTTGCTTGGGTCGGCGATTGCAAATCGCCGCTCCTTGAATTGGCTCTCAACTAATGACTAATAACCGGGACCCGGGGTCATCTTGTGCCAGTCGGTGCTTTGTTCGTAGGCGTGGGCGATTTTGAGGAGGCTGGCTTCTTCGAAGGGTTTTCCCAGGAGTTGGAGGCCGACGGGGAGGTCGCGGCCCTCGGCCTGACCGAAGCCGCAGGGGATGCTGATGCCGCAGATGCCCGCGAGGTTGGCGGCGATGGTGAAGATGTCCGCGAGATACATCTTGAGCGGGTCGTCGCTGCGCTCGCCGACGCGGAAGGCCAGGTCTGGGCTGGTCGGGCAGACGAGGGCGTCGCATTGCGCGAAGGCGTTCGTGAAATCCTGACGAATGAGGGTGCGGACCTTCTGCGCGCGGAGGTAATAGGCGTCGTAGTAGCCGGAGCTGAGGACGTAGGTGCCGAGGATGATGCGGCGTTTGACCTCGGGGCCAAACCCGGCTTCGCGGGTCTTCTTGTAGTGGTCGATCAAGTCGGTCGGGTTGTCGGCTCGATGCCCGTAGCGGACGCCGTCGAAGCGGGCGAGGTTGGCGGAGGCCTCGGCGGTGGCGATGATGTAATAGACGGCCACGGCGTATTCGGTGTGGGGGAGTGAAACTTCGACGAGTTCGGCTCCGAGGCTTTCGTAGTGTTTGATCGCGGTCTCGACGCTCAGGCGGACCTGCTCGTCCATGCCGTCGACGAAGTATTCCTTGGGGATGCCGAGTTTGACGCCTTTGAGGTCCTGGCCGAGACGGGCGGTGTAGTCGTCGACGGGGTGATTGAGGCAGGTCGAATCCATGGGGTCGGGTCCGGCCAGCACGTTGAGGAGAAGGGCGGAGTCGGCGACGGTGCGGGTGAACGAGCCGATCTGGTCGAGGGACGAGGCGAAGGCAATGAGGCCGTAGCGGGAGACGCGGCCGTAGGTGGGCTTGAGGCCGACGCAGCCGCAGAGGGCGGCGGGCTGGCGAATGGAGCCGCCGGTGTCCGACCCAAGGGTGGCGTAGGCGATGTCGGCGGCGACGGCGGCGGCGCTGCCGCCGGAGCTGCCACCCGGGATGCGGGAGTGATCCCAGGGGTTGCGGCTGGGTTCGAAGGCGGAGTTCTCGGTCGACGATCCCATGGCAAACTCGTCGAGGTTGAGGCGACCGTAGGGGATCGCGCCGGCGGCTTTGAGCTTGGCGATGACGGTGGCGTCGTAGGGGGCGCGGTAATTTTCGAGGATGCGGGACGCGGCGGTGCAGGGCTGGCCGGTGACGTTGATGACGTCCTTGATGCCGATGGGGATGCCGCCGAGCGGGAGTTCCACGTCGGCGGCCTCGGCGGCGGCGCGGGCGGTGTCGTAGTCGCGGCTGAGGTAGGCGTGAATGTGCGGGTCGGTCGCGGCGATGCGGGCCTCGAGTTGGTCGAGGGCCTCGACGGGGGTGAGGTCGCGGGCGCGGAGGGCGGATTGAAGGTCGGTGATGGTCGGTAGACTCATGGTAAGAATGCTTTTTGAACAGAAGGTCGCGAAGGTCGCAAAGGTTGAGAAGAAGAATGCAACCGACTTTTTCGCTGATGACTCAATTGGCTATTTTTGTAACAGAGCACCGGAGGCTGGGAAGCCTTGGGGCAGACTGCAACGGCTTTGCGATGCAGCCCGAAGGTGCAAGACGAGCGGGAGCGAGCGAGTCAACGTCGCGAAGGTCGCCAAGGGTGAAAAGATTTATTCAATGACCCGGGTGACCATGATCAGGCCGTTGGCTTGGTGGGGGGCGTTGGCCAGGGCGGCCTTCTTTTCCAGGCTGGGCTTGGGCTCGTCCGCTCGGAAGACGTTGACGACCGGGTTGGCGTGGGCGGTGGGGTCGACTCCGCTGACGTCGAGTTCGCTGAGCTGGTCAACGTATTCGAGAATCTGCCCGAGCTGGCTCTTGAATTGGGTTTCCTCCGCCTCGGTCAGGTCGATGCGGGCGAGGTGGGCGACGTGGTGGATGTCGAGGTCGGTGGGCATGGTGAGAAGTTATTGGTTGATGGTTATTGGTTATTGGTCAATTCAGCTTGGCGAATTCCGCGAGGCAGTAGCGGTCGGTCATGCCGCTCAGGTAGTCGGCAACGGAGCGGGGAAAACCCTCGGTCTTGATGCGGCGGGTGGCTTTGCCGCCGAGGAGGCAGGGTTTTTCGACGAGGCGGTGGAAAAATCCCTCAAGGACTCCGCAGCCGCGGGTGTTCACTTCGGCGACGGCGGGGTTGTAGTAGAAATTTTTGTAGAGGAACTTGCGGAGGGCGGCGTTGCCTTTGCGGGTTTCGGCGCTGAATTGCGCGAGGCGCTTCGGCTGGGTGCGGACGTCGTTGACGGACTGGACTCCGGATCGTTCGACGGCGCGGGCGGTGGTCATGACGAGGTCCTCGACCTCGCGGTTGACGATGCAGCGAATGACGTAGCCGCGGTGGCGGAGGGGGTCGAATTTTTTGAAATCGCGCTCGGCGAGCACGCGGGCGTCCGCCCAGATGGCGAGGTCGTCGAGGGCGGCGGGGTCGATGAGCCCGGCGTCGAGGCCGTCGTCGAGATCGTGGCTGTAGTAGGTGATCTCGTCGGCGAGGTCGGCGATCTGACCCTCGAGTGACGGCCACTTCGTGACGGTGCCGTCGGGGAGGGTCTGGGTGTCGTTGTGTTTGCCGAGGCCTTCGAGAACCTCGTAGGAGAGGTTCAACCCGGCGTGGCGGGGGTATTTTTCCTCGAGCTTTTCGACGACGCGGAGGGACTGGATGTTGTGGTCGAAGCCGCCATCGCCGCGCATGAGGCGGTCGAGGGTTTCTTCGCCGGAATGGCCAAAGGGGGCGTGGCCGAGGTCGTGGGCGAGGGCGACGGCTTCGGCGAGGTCTTCGTTGAGGCCGAGGGCGCGGGCGATGGTGCGGGTGACGGAGGCGACTTCGATGGTGTGGGTGAGGCGCGTGCGGTAGTGGTCGCCGGTGCCGTTGAGGAAGACCTGCGTCTTGCCGTCGAGGCGGCGGAAAGCGGCGGAGTGGATGATGCGGGCGCGGTCGCGCTGGAAGTCGGTGCGGTAGGGGTGCCGGGTCTCGCGGTGCTTGCGGCCGAGGGTCTCGGCGGACAGGACGGCCTGGGGGGCGAGGAGGACGCGTTCGTCGGCTTCGATTTGCTCGCGGGTCTTGAACATGGTGACGGTCTATTTGCGGCGATCCCGGCGATTGGTCCGGGCAACGGCGATGAGATCGTAAATGGAAAGCAGCATGACGCAAACCGTGATCCAGGCGCAGACGAGCCAGTAGATCGCGAAGAAGAGTGGGTGTGCGGGGAAGACGGGCCAGAGGAATGTGGTGCCGACGAACAGGATGACGAGTGCGGTGAGCGTGAGGACGAACATGGCGCGGCGGCGGGTGCGCTGGTCGAAGGCGATGCCGGTGGCGATGTCGACAGCGAGGCGGATGGGGTTTTTCACGGGCTGGAATGCGGGTTGGACAGGATTAACAGGATTTTCAGGATTGGTGAGGGTGAATCCAGGTGACGGTCAGTTCCTCAGCTCATCAATCCGGTTGATCCTGTAAATCCTGTCGAAATATTCTGGTCCATCCGAAGGGGATTGAGGCTTTCGGGGTTTCGATTGTTGGGGTAGATCTTGGGCGTGAAGATGGTGGTGAGAGGTTTTGCGGTGCTGATCTTGGTTGTGACCGTGGCGATTTGGGCGGCGATGGGGTCTTCCGTCGGGTGGACGAAGACTTCGGTGGAGGTGCGGACGGAGGATCCGGTGACGGGGATCGAGGGGGTGTCTTACCGGGATCAGTTCGTGCCCGGAGTGGAGTTTTTGGCCGTTGGGGTGCTGGGGGCCGGGTTGATTTTTGCTTTCACGCTCTTGATTCCGATCACCAAACCCAAAGACTGAAACCTTGTTTATGAAAATCCAGACCTCCGTTGCCGTTCTCGCTCTCGCCGTTGCGTTCTCCGCTCACGCCGAAAAGAAGACCTTTGATTTCAAGGATCCCAAGGGGGTCAACAACATCGCGTTCGTAATGGACGCACCGCTGGAGTCGATCAGCGGGACGGCCAGTGACGTGTCGGGAACGCTCACGCTCGATCCGGAGAATCCGGGTGAGGTGGAAGGAACCATCGTCGTGGCGGCGGAGTCGCTGCACGTGCCGAATCCGCTGATGAAGAGCCACATGCACGGCGAGGGCTGGCTGAACGTGGCGACTCACGAGACGATTTCGTTCGAAGTGAAAGAAATTAAAAATGTCGAGCGGGATGGGGATACGGGAACCGCGGATGTTTCGGGGACGTTCACGCTCCACGGTGTGTCGAAGGACATCACGGTTCCCGCGAAGGTGACTTACCTCGAGGGGCGGCTCGGTGACCGGATTCCGGACGCGAAGGGAGATCTGCTGGTGATTCGCGCCGATTGGACGATTTCGCGCGGGGAATTTGGAATCAAGCCGGGGGAGAGCGAGGACAAGGTCGCGGATGACGTGAAGCTGTCGATGGCGATCGCTGGAGCTTGGGCGGAGTAGGGAGCTTGCCGTGATTGGGGAATGGTGAATTGTGAATGGTGGGGGTGATTGCGGCGGGTTTTTGGTGGGCCGGTGCTGGTGCTTGCTGGCGGCAAACGGGCAGGATGCCCGTTTGAACAGGCAAGGATGCCGGTTTTCCCCGTCGCTTTTGGCGTTTTGATCGTAAGGTAGGTCTATGGAGAATCGCGACCGGGTCATTGATACGTTTTTGGAGCATTGGAAGCGGACTGGGGAGTATCCCGGGTCGGTGGTCGCCTTGTGCGAGTTGGTGGGGATCGGCGAGGGGGAGTTCTTCGCGATGTTCCCAACGTTGGAAGCGGTCGAGGCGGCTCATTGGGTGCGGGCGCTGGATGGGGTGATCGCTCGGGTCGAGGCCTCGGAGGAATGGGATGGGTTCACGGCCAAGCAGCGGTTGCTGGCGTTTCTCTTTGCGTTCGTCGAGGACGCGCTGGCTTTCCGATCGACTCTGCTGCTGCGGTTTGGCGGGATTCGGCCGTTTGAGAATCCTTCGGTGCTGCGCAAGTTCGAGGGGCGGTTCAAGAGTTTTGCCGATGACATTCTGGTGCGCGGGATGGAGACCGGGGAGATCGCCGAGCGTGGGCCGGTGGCGAAGGTTTACCCTTCCGGCGTGTATCTGCATTTTCGGAGCGTGATCTCGTATTACCTGCGGGACGAGAGCGAGCGGTTCGAGCGGACGGATGCGTTCATCGAGAAAACGGTGCACCTCGCCTTCGACGTGGTGGGGAAATCGGCTTTGGATTCCGCCGCGGATCTGGTGCGGTTTTTCGTCCCGAAGCGTCGCCATTGAGCCGTCCGGTGGACGAGCAGACTTCAATCCGGAGCTCCCGGGTGTCTCGGGTCGTCGCGCTCGCGGGGACGGGTGCGAAGGTCGGACTGAACTACGCGCGGCACTACGGTGGCCGGGCGCTGGGGCGGGAGATGGATCCGGCGGTGCTGCACGCGGCGAACGCGGATGACGTTTACGAGACGTTCAGCAAGCTGAAGGGTGGGCCGCTGAAGGTCGCGCAGATGTTGAGCATCGATCAGGGGTTGCTGCCGCCGGCTTATGGGAAAGTTTTTGCCCAAGCCCAGTATTCGGCACCGCCGCTGTCGTATCCGCTGGTGGTGCGGACGTTTCGGCGGGAGTTTGGGCGGGAGCCGACGGAGATGTTCGATTCGTTCGAGCCGAAGGCGGCGCACGGGGCGTCGATTGGTCAGGTCCACCGGGCGGCGAAGGACGGGCGCGAATACGCGGTGAAGGTGCAGTATCCGGGCGTGGCCGAGAGTCTGAGCAGTGATCTGCGGGTCGTGAAGCCGGTGGCGTTGCAATTGCTGGGGCTGCGGGAGCGGGACACGGCGCAGTATTTCCAGGAGGTCGAGGAGCGATTGCTCGAGGAGACGGATTACGCGTTGGAACTGCGGCGTTCGATGGAGCTGGCGGAGAAATGCGGCGGCGTGGCGGGGGTGCGGTTCCCGGGGTATCACCCGGAGCTTTCTTCGTCGCGGGTGCTGACGATGGATTGGGTGAACGGGACGCCGCTGGACAAATTCGCGGACGGGGAGGCGTCGCAGGGGGAGCGGGACCGGGTCGGGCAGGCTCTGTGGGATTTTTACGATTATCAGATCCACTCGCTGCACCTGTTCCACGCCGACCCGCACCCGGGAAATTTTCTGATCAAGGACGGGGAACTTTGGGTGCTGGATTTCGGATGCACGAAGGCGATCGAGCCGGAGTTTTATCGGCGGCACTTCGCGTTTCTGGATCCGACGTTGACGGGTGATCCGGGGCGGCTCGAGGCGGCGTTGGAAGCGATGGACATCCTGTTGCCGGAGGACAGCGCGGATTATCGACGGCGGGTGACGGCGTTGTGCGTCGAGTCCATCGACATGGTCGCGCTGCCGTTTCGGAGTGAGGAATTCGATTTTGGGAGCGAGGCCTTTCTCAAGGCGATCTACGAACTTGGCTTGGAGAACCGGGACAGTGGGTTGCTCAAGGAGTCGCGGGGCGTGCGCGGATCGGCGCAGAGCATTTACGTGAACCGGGCGTATTTCGGTCTCTACAGCTTGCTGAGCCGTCTCCGGGCGCGCGTGCGGACTCGGCTGCCGGATTGGTTGCGCGCCGGAATCTCGTGACGATTCGCGAGATCGGGCGAGGAGCAATCCGAAATCGTCGTCGTCATCTCCCCTTAACCGCTCAGCCCTCAGCTACCGACGGGTCGCTCAGTTTAAACAGAAGGGAAGGAAGGGAGCGAAGGGGATGAACATTCACGGACGACTTCGAACCGAAGAGCGGAAAAAGCCGCGCGCCCGTGAGGGCGCGACAAAGACGTTCGGAATTAACGACGCCGACCGGGCGTTTCAATCCGCGCGCCCGTGAGGGCGCGACCGCCGCGAAACGGTGGGCCGGGCTCACGCCCGAGGTTTCAATCCGCGCGCCCGTGAGGGCGCGACTGAGGACGAGGTGCGCATCAGAGCCGCGCTCGGGGTTTCAATCCGCGCGCCCGTGAGGGCGCGACTCCGCGAGCTCGCCGACATCTTCGGCCCGATCGTGTTTCAATCCGCGCGCCCGTGAGGGCGCGACGAGGCGGACCCACTGGCCGGAGTAGGCGGCGCGGTTTCAATCCGCGCGCCCGTGAGGGCGCGACCCGAATTCCTGCCTGATCGACTCCACGGGGAAAGTTTCAATCCGCGCGCCCGTGAGGGCGCGACTGGTTAGGCCGCATTGTTTAGAGGCAATCAGAGGTTTCAATCCGCGCGCCCGTGAGGGCGCGACTTCGACCCGTTCGCGCGTCGCGGGAGATCGAAAGTTTCAATCCGCGCGCCCGTGAGGGCGCGACCGGCGGAGGACGACGCGGCCGTGAGGGGGATGGAGTTTCAATCCGCGCGCCCGTGAGGGCGCGACTCGACCGTGCGCGACAAGGCACCGCTTGTGAGCGTGTTTCAATCCGCGCGCCCGTGAGGGCGCGACTTCGTGCGCGGTGAGGTGGATGAGGAGGAGTCCGTTTCAATCCGCGCGCCCGTGAGGGCGCGACCACTGTGATAGTCGATTGAGCAAGTGATGCGATGTTTCAATCCGCGCGCCCGTGAGGGCGCGACCGTCTCCGTTTGGCTAAACCGTTGCGAGGCGGTGTTTCAATCCGCGCGCCCGTGAGGGCGCGACTTGTAAACTTGCCGCGTAAGCCCGACAAAGTGCTGTTTCAATCCGCGCGCCCGTGAGGGCGCGACACACGCGCTCATCCTGAGAAGTTCCAGGTGGGTGTTTCAATCCGCGCGCCCGTGAGGGCGCGACAGCCGGCGGCGTGGCGGGCGTAGACCTGGTAGAGGTTTCAATCCGCGCGCCCGTGAGGGCGCGACCCGTCGGCATCACCCAGAGCGCCGGCATCGGCGAGTTTCAATCCGCGCGCCCGTGAGGGCGCGACAAATGAAAATCGCAGACATCATCGCAGTCGGAAGTTTCAATCCGCGCGCCCGTGAGGGCGCGACTCGAAACCATCGAACGGGACCTCCCGCTCCTCCGGGTTTCAATCCGCGCGCCCGTGAGGGCGCGACTTGCCCAAGCGCCTCGTTCGCCAGCTCAGTCAAGTTTCAATCCGCGCGCCCGTGAGGGCGCGACTCGGATCCTCGACCGCACCCTGCTCCGCCACGGAGTTTCAATCCGCGCGCCCGTGAGGGCGCGACGCATCTGCTGCGAGGGCTCGAGGTGGGGGAAGTAGTTTCAATCCGCGCGCCCGTGAGGGCGCGACTGCCGGTGGCGAGGACGAAGCGGAGGCGGACTGGGTTTCAATCCGCGCGCCCGTGAGGGCGCGACGCGTCCAGTTGTTCGTCGGCGTTCGCGGCCCAAGCGTTTCAATCCGCGCGCCCGTGAGGGCGCGACCGAGCGCGCCTTGGGCGGCGCGCATCGGGCTGATGTTTCAATCCGCGCGCCCGTGAGGGCGCGACCCGGTCTGAAGACGGAGATCCGCGAGATCACGGTGTTTCAATCCGCGCGCCCGTGAGGGCGCGACACGACAACTACGACGAGTCGACAATCTCATTCGAGTTTCAATCCGCGCGCCCGTGAGGGCGCGACCGATCCGCCCCCGGGGACGCAACCCACGACAACGTTTCAATCCGCGCGCCCGTGAGGGCGCGACCATCCCCCAGCGGCTCCTTCAGAACCTCACCGAAGTTTCAATCCGCGCGCCCGTGAGGGCGCGACTACGCAAAGCATCCTCAGAGATGTCTAGGGGTGGTTTCAATCCGCGCGCCCGTGAGGGCGCGACCGAGCCACCGAGCGCACCCAGTGACGAGACCGCAGTTTCAATCCGCGCGCCCGTGAGGGCGCGACTGTGGTTAGCGTAACTGGTTGGGCGTCAGGCTCCAGTTTCGATTTTTGCGCGAATGTTCTCCGATCCGGTGGATCGTGGGAACATTGATGAGATTCGATTGTCAGAGAGCGTTCGCTCGCAGGGCTTTGCGGGCGTTGCGAAACCGTGAAGCGGTCGATGATCGCTTGGGGTTCGCGGGGTCAGATAATGAGGGATCCTTTCGGGTCGAAGGAGGGTTTGGTGCCGTGGTGTTCGACGCGACGGTCCCATTCCGCGCCTAGATTGTAGAAGCGGAGGGAGTCGTGCTCAAGGTCGACGATGGCGAGGAGGCGGGATCTCATTTCGACCAGTTGCGCGGGGTTGACTTCGCATTCGAACACGGAGTTCTGCACCCGCTGACCGTAATCGAGGCAGACTTTGGCGACGCGACGGAGGCGGCGGGCACCGCCGTCGGTGGAGGTGGCGACGTCGTAGGTGAGGAGGGTTTGCAAGGTGGTGGTTCGTTGTTGATTATTGGTTGTTGGTTTGACGAGGGGGATCAGCGCCAGAGGAAGGCGGGGTAGGCGTCGAGGTCTCCGCGGAGGTGGCGGGAGAGGAGGCGGGCTTGCAGAAATGGGAGGAGGCCGAGGGTGACTTTCTCGTCAAGGAAGGGGTGGGTGATCTCGTCGCGTTTGCGCTCCTGCCAGGTGGTGAGGGCGAGTTTGCGCGGGTCGTCCCGGAGTTCGACGGCGCCGGTCTCGAGGGTGCGGAAGTCTTTGGCGGTGAGCTGGCGGCGGTTGAGGATGGTGAGGGCGGCGCGGTCGGCGAGGACGGGGCGGAATTCTTCCATGAGGTCGAGGGCAAGGGACGGGCGTCCGGGGCGGTCGCGGTGGAGGAAGCCGACGGCGGCGTCGAGGCCGACGGATTCGAGGGCGGAGCGGCAGTCGTGGGCGAGGAGGGTGTAGAAGAACGAGAGGAGGGCGTTGACGGGGTCGGTGGGGGGTCGGCGGACGCGACCGGGGAAGGTGATGCCGTCGGTCTTGAGGAGGCTGGGGAAGGCTTCGAAGTAACGGGCGGCGGCGTCGCCTTCGATGCCGCGGAGGGTGTCGAGGTCGGGGGCGCGGAGGGCGCGCTCGGCGGCGCGGGCGAGGGTGGTGGCGGCGGTGGTGAGGGCGGGGGATTCGCCGTGATCGCGGAGGCCGCGTTGGAGGACGGTGCGGCCGTTGGCGAGTTTGGCAGCGATCATTGGGCGCGCGATGTGAAGGGAGAGGCTGGGGTCGTCGGAGGCTCGGTATTGGGCGCGGCGGAGGAGGACGTTGCCGGGGGTGAAGCCGCGGACGGCGGCGAGGAATCGACCGTTGGGGGTGCAGAAGGAGAGGGTGACGCCGGCCTCGGCGCAGGCGGCCATGAGGGGAACGCTGGCTCCGATCTCGTAACCGAGGGCGACGATGCCGTCGAGGTTGTGGAGGGGGACGCGCAGGAGGGATTGGCCGGATTGGCGAACGTCGACGGCGGCTCCGTCCTTGGCGAGGTAGACGTCGTCGCGGGTGACGAAGAGGGTGTTGAGGTGGGTCTTCATGGGGCGAGGTGGGGGTTTTAAATGCCTAGAAACCGCGAATGGACGCGAATGGACGCGAATGGATGCCGTGAAGCGGGTGATTGGTGTCGAGTTGAGACTTCATCTGGTCGGTGAGTTTGGTGATGGCGGTCAACGCTTCATTATTAGCGTTCATTCGCGTTCATTCGCGGTTCCATTTTCCTTTCAGCTTTGGCGGAATCGACCGGATTCACAGGATCGACGAGGGGGGTGGTGAGTTGGCGTTCGAACCACTTGGAGGCGGTGGGGCGCTGAGTGAGCCGGGGGAGGCAGTCGTCGATGAGGGAGCAGGCGGCGCATTTTTTCTTTTCGTAAATGGCGGGCGGGGTTTCGCGGCTACGGATCATTTGGTGGAGACGATCCGCGAGGGTTTCGGTGAGGGTGCGGAGATCGGCGTCGAGGGCGACGGTGGTGCGGCGGCGGGTCTTGCCGTAGTAGAGGTGACCTTCGGGGATGGTGACGGTGAGCATTTCCTCGAGGCAGAGGGCCTGGGCGCAGAGTTGAACTTCGTCGGCGCGGTGGGACTTGGGTTTGCCGCGCTTGTATTCGACGGGGATGACTCGGCCGTCGCGGTGGAATTCGATGACGTCGGCTTGCCCGTGAAGGGCGAGGCGCTCGCTCCAGAGGTCGAGGCCGCGGGTGGTGCGGAGGCCGGGGCGGGATTCGGTGGGACCTTCGTGGGCGCGTTCGTGGAGGACGCGACCGGCGGCGGTGAAGAAATTCTCGGTCCAGAGGCGTTCGACGTGGATGAGGGCGCACTGGCGCTCGCAGTAGAGGAGGTGCTGGAGCGCGGAGATGGGGAGGGATTCGGTCATGAAATGAGGATTGACCGCGGATCTCGCAGATTTACGCGGATTGGGAATGCGGGGGGATGGGGAAGTTAGTCCACGGTGTAAGGATCGGGTGGCCAGCCGGTTGGGAGGCGGTCGTAGACGGCGGTGTGGGCGCGGACGGTGGCGGGTGGCTCGGCGGCGCGGGCGGCGCGTTGGGCCGCGAGGGTGTCTCGGTCGAGGTCGGCGCGAAGTCGGTCGGTTTCTCCGCGTCGTTTCCGGCGGTCTTCTTCGCGTTGGATTGCCGCGGAGGGGTCGTAGTCGGGGGCGTCCTGGTCTTCCGGTCGATCACCGAAATCGACGATGTGGATGCGGGGGAAGGCGTATTGCCAATCGGCTCCGAGGGATCTGAGTCGCCGGAAAATGAGGGCGTAGACCGGCGTGAGGTCGGCGCGACCGCTGATGAAGGCGGTGCCCATGTAAAAGCGCAGATAGTCGGAGCGATCCCAGGAAGACCACAAGTCATCGGGGTCGTCGGGAGGCGGAGGCGTCGGGCCATATTCGAGAAAATCGGCGAGGAATCCGCCGCTGCCCCGAAACGAGCCGAGCGAGACGATGCGGCCATCGGCGGCGATGACGTCGTGGTTGTCGGAGAAAACGTCCCAGAGGCACTGGCCGAGCAGGTCGGCGAATTCGTCTTCGTCGGTTGTTGGGGGGGCTGGCGTCGCGGGTTTCGCAAGTTGGTCGGCCTCTTCATCGCGGATGAATTGCTCGAAGGACGGGGTGGGTTCTTCGATTTCGGCAGGTGCCAACTTGGAGCGGAAACCTCGCATCCGCTCGGCGAGGCGGACGTGTTCGGCGTAGCGTTGCTCAGCGGTGGGATGAAGGGCGTGGTGGAGCGGAGAGGCGGACCAGCCGTCGGGGCAGAGTTCGGCCAGGAGCGCGGGGTCGCGGAGTCCGGCGGGGAAGAGGCGGGCGAAGAAGGCAAGGGCTTCGTCGTTGGATAGCTCTTCCATAATGCGGGGCGGGTGGACGAGTCAGTCGAGGGTGAACGGCTCGGGGTTGGGTGGTTGGCGATTGGGCGTTGTGAGCGGCGAGGAGTAGCGGGCGTTGTAGAGGTAGAGCAGTGCGGCCCATCCGCTTGGCATCATGCACGGCGCATGATCGAGTTCGCGAGCGGCTTGGATGGCGAGTTCCAGCATGGCTCGGGCGTGGAAGAAGGCTTCGAGAATCGGGCGGGTCTCGGCCAGCCAGTTCTCGTTGGATTCCATGGTGAACTCGTTACCGGTGCCTTCCGTGATGATTTGTTGAAACCAGGGATTGAGATCGCCGTCAGGATTGAAGGTGCGGAGCAACGAGACGATTTGTTCGGTGCTACGCTGGAGGCCGAAGACTTTCCAACTCTGATGATAGAAGCGGTAGAAGCCGTCTGGAAACTGCCAGTGGCCGTTGACTTCATCGAGGAGTTCCTCGAGGTCGGGAAGGCGTTCTTTAATCCGCTGAAGGAGCGGCTCGGATTCCTTGTCGATGCGCTTGGCGAGGTCCATGGCGGTTCGTCAGATTCG